>CAVQPT010000008.1:0-988556 GCA_963714855.1 uncultured Bacteroidota bacterium
TTCGGATTGCTTCTTTGCTGCGGTTCGTCCTCGCGCGTTCTCGGCCAGCCTCCAATGGAGTCGCAGGGTGTGGCGGGGCCCCATACCCTTCAACCTGTGCACGCCGGAGTTCCCGGAGAGATTCCCTTCTGGAACCAGTTTGCGCGTCGTTACATCTATCCCCCCGCCTTTGACATTCCTGAGACCCCGGCTGCAACTGCGTACCGGTTCTCAGCATACTCACTCACCGATTCGGTTCGACACTCATTCACCGCGGCAGTCCCATGGGAGCCGCTCACCCAGATTTGGGAGCGTCTTCCGTACGGTGAGGCTCGTCTGGACGTGGAGGCGCTCGGGGCCGGAATCGAGGGCGGGAGAAAGCTCGTCGCGGGGCGCTCGTTCATCAAGAGCCCTCCTTACTCCACGAAAGAGAGCGCCGTAGCCACTGATTTTGCCGAAAGTGGGCGCCAGTGCCTTGCAGACCTTCTCCAACAGCCTGTCGTGGGGTTCTGGGCCGATTCCGGCCGGCCGTATCCGTACTATCCTCTCTGGGTTCATCCGTCCAAGCTCATGAGCGGAGTTGTGAGGGGCATGGCTGCGTATGCGCGCACGGCAGCATCGCGCGGCGATTCGGTGCGGGCGGTTGCAGCTGCACGGGGAGCCGCGGATTTCCTTCTCTCGCTCCGTGAACCGGCCGGATCACCGTTGCAATTCTGGACGCCGACCTTCTGGGATGGAGTCGATCGCGACATCCACCCGGTGTATTCGGGGGAACACATGACGCTCGCGCCCGCCGAAGCCGGTCTGGCATTTCTCGAGTTGTTCGACCTGACACAAGACGCCCGCTATCGTGACGCGGCTGTTCAGATCGCCCGGACATATGTCTCGACGCAGGGAGGAGACGGCACATGGCCTCAACTCCTGAGTGCGAAGGACGGCAGTCCGGTCACCCCGCACCGGCTCATTCCCGTGTCGGTGGTGGAGTTCCTCGATGCGCTCGATTCACGGTACGGGTACTATGAATTCGCGGCCCCCTGCGCCCGTGCATTCCGGTGGATTCTGGAGAACCCGGTGAAGACGTACAACTGGGAAGCGCAGTTCGAAGACACGCGTCCGCGCCGCGCATACAAGAATCTTTCACACCGGGAGGCAGTGCGGACTGCGATTCTCCTCTTCAAGCGCGGGTCGGAAGACCCGGCATCCATACCTGTCGCGGAGGAGATTCTGCGCTTTGCGGAGGACCAGTTTGTGGTGTGGGATCGCTCAGATGCAGTGGTTCGCGGTGAATGGTTCAAGCCGGGTTCGCGGTGGAACGGAAATGACCCGTATTTCGGGAGCGACTGGTTCGTCCCGAGCGGCCTGGAGCAGTACGCATTCTACACGCCGATTGCAGGGACAAGCGCGGGTTTCATCGAGGCATATTGTGCTGCATTTCGGGCAACGGGGAAAGAGGAGAACAGGTTGAAGGCGCGCAGTCTCGCACTTTCACTCGTGGAGGCGCAGCGATTCTGGGGGGGGCGGGAGTATCCCACCCACCTCCGCAAAGTCCTCCCGGAACCGAACTGGCTGAACGTCTCCGTCAGATCAGCGCTGTGCCTCATCGGTCACGACGGCGACCTTCGTTAGTCCCCCAAGGAGGTGCTCTCAGACGCAATGGACCAGTGGACCTGGATCGCCCTGAGAGGGCTGCGAGGCGTATCCCCCAAGAATCGAACGAGGAGCAAAGGAGAGAAGATTCAGAACAGGCTCACTCTGACGTATCGGTGAGGGTTTTCCCGGATATCGGTCACAAGTCCGTTGAGATTGCGGGTAAGACTGTCCAGATTGTTGTATAATCTTTCTTCGCCCACAAATTTGCCGAGGGTTCCTTCTCCCCTGCGCACCCTCGCGATGACATCGCCGAGGTCCTCGGCAATAGACTGCATTCTGCGCGAGACTTGTTCCAGATTCTGCGATGTGCGACGCAATGATGTGATCCCCGTGTCGAGGTTTCCGCGTTGGTTCATGGCCACCGTATCCAGCGTCCTGGAGAATCGCGCAAGATCGCGAGCAAACAGCGCAAAGTCCGCCAGTGATTGGTCCGCATGGTCTCCTCCCGAGCTGATGAAGGCCTGCAGGCGGGACGAGGAACGCGCCAGATCCGCAATGCTGGCCTGGATGCGATTGCGCGTTGCCTCATCAAACGTCGCATTGACATTCTCGAGGATTCCCAGGACATTGCTCGATATCGGAGAGAGTGTGGCAGTCAGCTCTGAAAGATCAGCTTCGTAATCGCCGCTGATTGAATCGCCATCGGCCAGCATGAGGGTGTCGACGCCCGGTGCAATCGCGATGAACTTGCCTCCCATGATGGTTTCGCTTTTGATCGTTGCTCGGGAATCGCGGGGTAGTTGAGCCTTCGATTGAATCGAGAGATTCACCTCGATCCGGCGCCCAGCCAGGGACATCGACTCCACATTTCCGATGGCAAGGCCCGCTACCGTCACGACATCTCCCGTGTTCAGCCCGTTGACATTCGTATAAAAGAGTCGCAGGGAGTACTGCTTCGAACGGAGGTCTATTCCGCGAAGGAAAATGATGCCGCTGAGCAGAATCACCGCTGCCGTGACAACTGCAAGGCCAATCCGGGCTTCATTGCTCCATTTCATTTCTGGCAGGTCCTTCAGGGTGAAAGTGAACTGCTGATGTACTTCCGCACGTCCTCGTCCGTTGATCTCTCAAGTTCATCACGCGTGCCGGTCAAGACCATCGTCCCGCGATCGAGAACCGCGAATCGGTCGCCGACAAAAAACGCGCTGCGGATATCGTGTGTTACCACAATTGACGTGACCCCGAGCTTGCCACGGAGGACATTCAACAGTACGTTGATCCCGTCAGCCGTTTCCACGTCGAGACCGGTCGTGGGTTCGTCATAGAGGATGTACCTGGGACGCGGCGCTATAGCCCGTGCAAGGCCCACCCGCTTCCGCATCCCCCCGCTCAGGTGTGCGGGCATGGCTTCAGCAACCGCGCCCAATCCTACCAATTCCAGTGCATGTCTGACCTGGTCCTCGATTTCCCGTTCATCGACCGGGAGGCGCCTCCGGAGTGCGAGAGCGATATTCTCCTTCACGCTCAGAGAATCGAACAGCGCCGCACCCTGGAAGAGGAATCCGAACTCGTACCGCAGTTTTCGCAACTGGGGGTAGGCCATCCCCACGACCTCACGCTCATCCACCAGGATGGACCCTGCGTCCGGCTCTACAAGTCCGATAATTGTCTTCAGCAGGACGCTCTTTCCCCCACCGCTTTTCCCGAGTATGACAAGTGTTTCCTTGTCCTTGACGTCGAAACTCGCGCCACGCAGGACCACCTTCCCGTCAAAGCTCTTATGGATGTCCCGGACCTGTATCATCTACAGGAGAACCGATGCAAGAATGAGATCGAGGACAACGACGGTCAGGCAGGTCGTGACCACCGTTGCCATTGTGGCCCTTCCTACACCACTCGATCCTCCCCTGACCGTAAAGCCGCGATAGCAGGCGATTGACGTGATGGCATAGCCGAAGAACGTCGCTTTGATAAGCCCGAAGAACACGTCCCAGACCGCAAATGTAGATTTCATGCCGTTGATGAAAGCCCCCGGAGGAACGTCCGCCAGAACCACGGCGCCAAAGAGCCCTCCGAGGACAGCCAGCAGATCGCCGAACACCAGCAGCACCGGAAACATCACGATTCCGCCGAGAACCCGAGGAGTGACCAGGTACGAGATCGAATCATACCCCATCGCTTCCAGGGCGTCCACCTGTTGCGTGACGCGCATTGACCCGATTTCTGCCGTGATGGTCGCGCCGACTTTCCCTGCGAGAACAAGCGCTGTCAGCAGGGGGGTCAGTTCGAGGAGAACGGATTTGATCACCAGTGCTCCCACCACCGTTCGCGGGATCCATGCGTAGAGTTGATATGCGGACTGGACCGCCGTCACCATCCCGACGAAGACCGAAACGAACATGACGATGGGGATGGATTCATATCCGATCTGCACCATCTGTGTGAGAATGACACGGGGATGCTCACGCAAATTCCGGAGATTCCGGAGTACCGACCAGTTGAGCGTTACATACCCTCCAAAGTGCTCGAGAGAACGCACTGTCAGGCGCCCCACAGCTTCAAATGCGTTGCGCGTGCGGTGGGAAGGGAGACCGGGAACAGCAGTGCTCGCCATAATCGATAGGTATCAGCGGATGAGTGCAAGCCGGCAGAGAGCCAGCGATGAATGAATTTACGCACGGTTGGCCAGAGAAGCAAGATATCGCGTTGTCACATCAAAAATCGAGGTGAAGTACATCCCTGCCGGTCAAAGTCGACGAATCTTGTTTTTCTCTCTCCTTCCATGCATATTGGAATATGAATCACGCTATTGCGTTACTCGAGAGATGCTCCGTTACTCCAACACCGCAGCGTGTTGCTGTAGTAAAGTCATTGATGGATGCACACAAGCATCTCAGCGCAGATGCTGTCTACAAACGCGCACGACGTATTTGCCATTCTGTCTCACGAGCCACGGTTTACAACACCCTCAATCTACTTGTTGAAAAGCACGTCCTGAAAGCACAGGTCTTGTTGGAGGAAACGACCGTTTTTGACACCAATACGCGGCCCCACCATCATTTCGTTGATGAAGAGACGGGCGAGATTACCGATATTCCGTGGGAGGATCTTTCGATCCGAGGCCAGCAGAATGTGAAAGGTGTGGTCATCACGGACGTTCAGGTCATAGTACAGGGGGAAGCGGAAGAGATAGCTTTTTTCCCCTTGAATTAGACGCATTCTAAAAGTATATTGTATCTAATGCTGGGGCCTGCTTCGGCGGGCACCCATCCACTCGAGAGACAATGTCACAGACCCCCCAACGTAAAGGAGAACCATGATGAATGAGGAAAGCAAGTGCCCCGTGACGGGACACGCAGGCATGGCCTCTGCCGGCAGAGGCACATCGAATCGCGACTGGTGGCCCAACCAGCTGAACCTGGGCATTCTTCACCAGCACGCGCCGGCCTCCAATCCGATGGGCCCCGACTTCAACTACGCCGAAGAATTCAAGAAGCTTGATCTGCGCCGCCCTGAAGAAGGACCTGTACGCGCTGATGACCGACTCGCAGGAGTGGTGGCCTGCCGACTGGGGCCACTACGGCGGCCTGTTCATTCGCATGGCCTGGCACAGTGCCGGCACCTACCGCACTGCTGACGGCCGTGGCGGCGGCGGCACTGGCAACCAGCGTTTTGCGCCGGTCAACAGCTGGCCCGACAACGGCAACCTGGACAAGGCGCGCCGCCTGCTCTGGCCCATCAAGCAGAAGTACGGGAACAAGATCTCCTGGGCCGATCTCATGATCCTGGCCGGCAACTGCGCGCTGGAGTCGATGGGCTTCAAGACATTCGGTTTCGGCGGTGGCCGCGAGGACATCTGGCAGCCCGAAGAGGACATCTACTGGGGCAACGAAAGTACCTGGCTGGGCGACAAGCGCTACAGCGGTGACCGCGAACTTGAAAATCCCCTGGCCGCAGTGCAGATGGGGCTGATCTATGTGAACCCCGAAGGTCCGAACGGCAAGCCCGATCCTGTGGCCTCAGGCCGCGATGTGCGCGAAACCTTCGCCCGCATGGCGATGAACGACGAAGAGACCGTCGCGCTCGTCGCCGGTGGACACACCTTCGGCAAGGCGCACGGCGCCGGCGATCCGACAGATGGTAGGTCCGGAACCGGAAGCTGCCCCCATCGAAGAGCAGGGTCTGGGCTGGATCAACCGGTTCGGCACCGGCAAGGGCGTGCACACCACCACCAGTGGTATCGAAGGGGCATGGAAGCCCAACCCGACACAGTGGGACAATGGGTACTTCGACATGCTGTTCGGCTACGAGTGGGAGCTCGTGAAGAGCCCGGCCGGCGCCTGGCAATGGCTGGCCAAGGATGTCAAGCAAGAGCACATGATCCCTGACGCACATGACCCTTCGAAGAAGCATCGGCCAATGATGACCACGGCCGATCTGTCGCTGCGCTTCGATCCGATCTACGAACCAATCTCGCGCCGGTTCCAGAAGGATCCGAAGGCGTTCGCCGACGCCTTTGCCCGCGCCTGGTTCAAGCTGACCCATCGCGACATGGGGCCGAAAGTCCGCTACCTCGGCCCTGAAGTTCCGGCCGAAGATCTGATCTGGCAGGACCCGGTCCCCGCGGTCGATCACCCTTTGATCAATGCCAAGGACATCGCCGATCTCAAGGCCAAGATTCTGGCATCAGGACTGTCGGTGTCGGAACTGGTCTCCACCGCCTGGGCTTCAGCCTCCACCTTCCGCGGTTCGGACAAGCGCGGTGGCGCAAACGGTGCGCGCATTCGTCTGGCCCCGCAGAAGGACTGGGAAGTCAATCAGCCTGCGCAGCTGGCGAAGGTGCTCAAGACTCTGGAGAGGATTCGGAGCGCGTTCAACAAAGCGAAGTCTCGCGGCAAGAAAGTCTCGCTGGCTGACCTGATCGTTCTGGCCGGTTGCGCGGCGCGTCGAGAAGGCTGCCAAGACTGCCGGTTACAAGGTGACAGTTCCCTTCACGCCTGGTCGCACCGACGCCTCGCAAGAACAGACCGACGTGGAATCATTCGCCGTTCTGGAGCCCCAGGCCGACGGTTTCCGCAACTATCAGAAAACAACGTATCACCGTGTCGGCCGAGGCGATGCTGGTGGACAAGGCACAGCTCCTGACCTTGAGCGCGCCTGAGATGACCGTGCTCGTCGGTGGCCTGCGTGTGCTGGGCTGCGAACGTGGGCCAATCGAAGCACGGTGTGTTCACGAAACGGGTCGGCGCACTCACCAACGACTTCTTTGTCAACCTGCTCGACATGAGCACCGTGTGGAAGCCGACGTTCGACGGCGCGGAGACGTTCGAAGGGCACGACCGCAAGACCGACGCGCTCAAGTGGACGGGGACCCGCGTGGATCTGGTATTCGGCTCAAACTCGCAGTTGCGCGCCCTGGCCGAGGTCTATGCGCAGGACGATGCGAAAGAGAAGTTCGTGCGTGACTTCGTCGCGGCGTGGAACAAAGTGATGAACCTTGACCGCTTCGACCTCACATGAGCGATCCAGAGACATCTGTTGTGAACTGCATCCAGGAGTGCCACATCGTACCGATGTGGCGCTCCTGTTTCGAAGAGTAGTTTGATCCCGTAACTGATTATCGTTCCATGTGCTATAGTGAAGTTTGGCCGAGGGATGACGGGGATACCTGATGAGCAAGAGGGGAGAGGAAAAAAGGGAACCAGAGAATGGGCTTCCCCGGTTCCCTTCGCTCCGCGAGCAGAACTCGAACTGCAGGTGTATCCGCCGCAGGTTTTCCCTGTGTTCACCGTCTAATGATCCAGAGGCACACTGAACTGGAGATCATGGAAGACCGGGAATTCATCGATCGGTTGGTGGCAGGTGATCAGGAGGCTTTTCGCCTCCTTGTGGAGCACTGCGCGCAGAACATGCCGTGAACGTGATGCAGACCCAGGATGCTATCAACCAGGCAAAACGGGCGATACTCCGGGAGGTTGCTGCGCCGGCTCCGGATACCGCCCGCGTGAGACTCCCCGTCCACACGATTGCTTCGAACCAGGACCGGCTCGAGTGGCTCCTGTTCGAGTACTTTGTGCAGGTCCGCTCGCTCCTGAGGGATGACCAGAAGCGGCAGTTCGACAAGCTCATCATTGAGGTGGCTGAAGCCCCTCCTCCGCAGGGGCGGGGCGGATTGCGTCGGGACCTGCCGGAGGGGTCGCATCCGCCAGACAGGCCGGAACCAGAACCCAGCAACTAGAGACAACGAAGAGGAAACAGCGTGGATCACCTGACGATCACACCCGACCTCGCGATCAGCGAAACGGGCTTTCTGTTCCTTTCGTCCACCGGCGAAACCTTTACGGTGAACGAGTTGGGGAAACAGGTACTGAGATCCCTCCAGGATGGGATGAGCCAGGAGGCGATCATCCGGGCCATCACCGAAGAATTCGATGTTGAGCCAGTGGATGCGCAACGGGACGTTGTGGACTTCATTGGTCTCCTGAAACAGCTGCGCATGGCGGTTGAATCATGAACATCGCCGTCACAGGATTGAACAATGTCGATAATCCGGGGCCAGGAGTGCCCGTGATCCGCGCGCTTCGGGATTCCGGAGAAGTTGACGGGCGCATCATCGGACTGCTCTATGACACGCTGGAGCCGGGCGCCTACCTTTCGTCGGTCGCTGATGCGAGCTACGTTATTCCGTATCCCTCCGCGGGCCTGGAGCACCTGTACGGCCGGCTCGTCGTGATCCTGGAGAGGGAAAAGATCGACGTCATCATTCCCACGCTCGATTCCGAGTTGAACGGATTCATCGCACTCGCCCCCCGCCTCAAGACGCTGGGGGTGCGCATGCTTCTACCCTCAAAGGAGCAGCTGGCCCTGAGGGCGAAGGATACGCTTGCCGATTTCTGCCGCAAACACGGAATCGCCGTCCCGGAGAATATCCTGGCAACCTCCGTGCAGGATGTGTACGCAATCCAGACACATTTTGACTATCCCGTCGCCGTGAAAGGCATCTTCTACGATGCTGTGATCGCCAACAATTTCGAAGAAGCGCTCGCTGCATTCCACCGGTTGCAGGAGAAATGGGGGCTCCCGATTGTTGTGCAGGAATTTGTTCACGGCGACGAGTACAATGTGTGTGCTCTCGGTGACAACGGTGCGACCGTTGGTGCTGTTGCCATGAAGAAGATGTACATCACGGATAAGGGGAAGGGGTGGTCGGGCATCACCATCCGGGAGCCGGCGTTGCTCGGGCTAACCGAAAAGACGATTGCGGCCCTGCAGTGGAACGGTGGGATCGAATTCGAATTCGTGAGGGATAAGGCAACCAATGCCTATGTCCTCCTGGAGATCAACCCCCGCTTTCCGGCCTGGGTGTACCTGGCCGCTGCTGCCGGACAGAACCTCCCCCTGGCCGCCGCGAAGCTTGCCCTAGGCCAGACCGTCCCGAAGTTCAGTTCGTACGATATCGGGAAGATGTTTATCCGGTATTCATGGGACCTTATCACCGATATCAAGCGATTTGAAGAAATCACCGTCAGCGGGGAATTGCGCAATGACTAAGAGACCGTATGAGCGGCCCGTCATCACGAAGCAACAGTCCGGGTTGATGAACAAGTTCGGTAGCGCTCCGGCGAGTACACCGAGAACCGAGATCGATGGCGTTCCGATCAAGCAGTTGACCGAGGATTTTGGTTCGCCACTGTTCATCTTTTCGGAGCGCACGATCCGTGAGACTCAGCGCTCTGCCTTGCGCGTATTCCGTACCCGCTATCCGCGGGTACAGTTCGCATGGTCCTACAAGACGAACTACCTGAACGCTGTGTGCTCGGTCTTTCATCAGGAAGGATCATGGGCGGAGGTGGTGTCGGAATTTGAATATGACCGGGCCCGGGCTCTGGGGATCCCGGGGGAGCACATCCTCTTCAATGGTCCCGACAAGAGTTCCGGTGCGATCGCAAAGGCAATCCACGATCGCGCAAAGATCCATATCGATCATATGGACGAGCTCTATGAGATCATTGAGGTCACTGAACGTCTCGGTCTGACCGCGGATGTGGCCATTCGCGTGAACATGGACGTCGGGGTCTATCCAAAATGGGACCGGTTCGGGTTCAACTACGAGAACGGCGAAGCGCAGGATGTGCTGAAGCGCATCGTGATGACGTCACGGCTGAAACTCGTCGGTCTGCATTGCCACATTGGTACCTACATGATGAGTGCTGAACCCTATCGCATCGCCATGGGGAAGCTCGTGACCCTCGCCAACTGGTTGAAGAGCCAGCATGGCATCGCCGTGCAGTACCTTGATGCGGGAGGCGGGTTGCCATCCCGGAATACCCTGAGAGGGCAGTATCTGCCGGCCGAGGACGCGCTGCCGTCGCTCGAGCAGTACGCAGACGCGATCACAGCTCCATTCCTGGAACTCGAAGCGCGACGCGACGACATGCCCATGCTGATTCTTGAATCTGGTCGGGCACTGATTGACAACGCCGGCTTTCTCGTCAGTACCGTCCGCGCGGCAAAGCGGCTCTCCGACGGGAAACGCGCCCTCGTGATTGATGCGGGGGTCAATATTCTCTTCACGAGCTTCTGGTACAAGCACACCATCCTCCCCGCCCAGCCGGCCGGGATCATGAAAGAGAACGCGGCGATCTTCGGTCCGCTCTGCATGAACATCGATTGCATCCGTGAGGACGTCACTGTACCCGGTCTCAAAAAGGGTGATCGGGTGGTGGTCCTCAACGTCGGGGCATACAACATGACGCAATGGATGCAATTCATCACGCTGCGTCCGGCCGTTGTGATGATCATGGAGAACGGGAAGGTAGAACTCATCAGGAAGCCGGAGGACTTGGCATATGTGATGAGTCCCGAGTCTGTCCCGTCTTCACTCACGCTTTCGACGCCGGCCTAGGGGAACCCAGCATGCACCTGTTTCTTGATGCGCTGCTCTACAGCTATGCGCAGATCTTCTTCAGCAACAGGAAGTGGTTCGGCGTGCTGGCGCTCGTCGCGACCGCGACCATGCCGCTGATCGGTGCGGGCGGGCTTGTCGGGGCCCTCATCGTCAACGGACTTGCCTTCGGCCTGCGGTTTGACAGAGAGCGGATCCGCAGCGGCTTCTACGGCTTCAACGGTATCCTGTTCGGGGCCGCTGCGATGTACTACCACCAGCCGACGCCGACGTATCTCGCACTGTCGTTGATGTTCGTCGTCATCACGTTCTTTGCCACGGCGACGCTCGAGCACTACTTCGCCTCATCGTTCAACCTGCCCGGCCTGAGCCTGCCCTTTATTCTGACCCTGTATGTGTTCGTGGTGTTCCTCGGCAACTTCGATTGGGTCGTTCTCCATGCGACCGGGCCGCAAGCGACGCTGGTGTCGTTCCTGCCACGGCCTATCCTTTTCTATTTTCAGGCGCTGGGGTATGTGCTGCTCCAACCTGATGCGCTGGCTGGCGTGGTCCTTGCGGCGGGAGTGGTTCTCTTCTCACGTGTCTTTTTCGTCGGCAGCGTTATCGCCTACGGCACGAACTGGATTCTGGCGGCGCTTCTTTTCCCGGATGCCACTGATGTGTTCATCCTGCAGTCCTCGCTGAACGCCATCCTGGTCTCTCTTGCTCTGGGCGGGACCCTGATCATCCTCTCGCGGAAGACTGTGCCTCTGCTGGTTTTCGCGGGAGCAATGTCGCTCGTGTTCACCGGTTTCTTCACGCGCTTCCTTGCGATGTCGGATCTTCCGGTGCTGGTCCTGCCGTTCAATCTTGTAACCCTCGCCACCATCTATTCCCTCAAGTTCCGGCAGGAGCAGAGTGACCTGGTCCTGCTCTATTTCTCTCCCGGATCGCCTGAGGAGAACTACTATTACCATCAGAACAGAAAATCACGGTTCGACCGGTTTCGCAATCTCTTCCCCGAGTTGCCCTTCTTCGGAGAATGGAGTGTGTCTCAGGGAATCGCCGGTGATATCACTCACAAGGGTGCGTGGAGCGACGCCTGGGACTTCGTGATCCTCGATGATGAAGGAAAAGAACATTCCGGGCAGGGGACCTCGGTCCGGGAGTACTTCTGCTACAACACCCCGGTCGTTGCACCTCTAGAAGGCGATGTGGTCCGTGTGATCGACGCGATCCCGGACAACGAGATTGGCGATGTCAATGTTGAGAACAACTGGGGCAATACCATCATCCTGGACCATGGCCAGGGCCTGTTTTCCGCGCTCTCCCATCTGAAACCCGGTTCGACTCAGGTCCAGAAGGGAGATCACGTCCAGAAGGGCCAGATCCTGGCACGCTGCGGGAATAGCGGCCGCTCCCCGGTCCCCCATTTGCATTTTCAGTTCCAGGGGAGCGATCGTCTGGGGGAGAAGACGCTTCCGTTCCCTCTGGCTCAATACCTCGAAAGAACCAACGGGTCCGTCGAACTCCGCACGTTTGACTACCCCCGGCAGGGGAGACGAGTCCATAACATCGAGCTCCACGGGGATGTGCGCAGCGCATTCTCGTTCCCTGTCGGCGCGGAATATGCGTTTGCCTGCACGCTGAATGGGCGGGCTTTCGAGGAACGGTGGGAGGTCAAGGTCGACAGTCTGAATAACATGTATATCGAGTCCACCGGTGGCGCCACTGCCTTCATCTATCCCCGGGACAAGGTGTTCTTCATGGCGAATCGCCTGGGCAATGCGCGCTCGGCCCTCTCGTTCTTCTTCCTGAACTCCATCAGCGTGCCGCTGGGATACAACAGGCATATGCGGTGGAGCGATCAGTTGCCCGTCTCCGTCACGATCGGCGGTCGTCTGCGCTTCGTCTCGGAGTTCCTTCTCATCTTCGGTGACCAATTCGTGGCCAGGGCGCTACTTCACTTTGACGAGCAGGCCGGTCCCGGCAACGGGTTCTCCATCCATGCACTCTTCACCGTATCCGGTCGCGGCATCTTTTCCTGGTATCGCCGGCAGGCGGAGGGTCGCATCACTGTCGACGGCGAAGGCGAGATCGCATCGTTCGACTACACTGACCCATCAACGACATTCATCGCTCACCGTACACACAAGGAATCCAACACATGACGGTTCGAACTCTATGGTTGATCACGCTGGCGCTGGCTCTTGCTGTTGCTCCGATGCACGGTGCCGTCAGGGCTGAGGATAAGGCGCGTGCGTTCACGACGTCTATCCAGGAAGAGACCAACGGCAACGTGAAGCGTGCGATTCAGATCATGCTCGACCTTTCCGCCGGAAGCGAGGCAGACTACCTCACCACGCTCCGCCTGGGATGGCTCCACTACAACGCACGGGAGTTCGAGAAGTCCGCCCAGTATTACAGAGATGCGATGCGCATCAGCGAGAACAGCATCGAGGCCCTTCTCGGCGTCACCCTTCCGTATGCGGCCCAGGGGAGATGGGATGCCGTCCAGGACGCATATAAGTCGATCCTCGCCAAAGACAAACTCAACTACACAGCGAACCTCCGTCTGGGACAGATCTACATGAACCAGGGGAACTATCTGATGGCGCGGAGGTATCTCGATCTGCTGGCTGAAAACTACCCCGGTGACTACGAGACCAATCTCTACCTGGGGTGGACCTATTACGGTCTCGGCAGCAAAGCAAAGGCCCGGGCGGCCTTCATCAATGCGATGAGCGTGTATCCAGCTGATACGAGTGCCGTCAGAGGATACGGGTTGACCAAATGAAAACTCCCGTTCTCCTTGGCGCTTTGATCCTCGGCGTGTGTCCGGTCTTCTCACAGCCATCAACGACAACATTCCTGCCTGCTGGATACTACACGGCAGGACTCTATTCGAACGGGAACCGTTCGAACTCGTATGCCGGCTATGCCACCGTCGCGCTCCGCGGTCTTGATTATGTTGTTGCAGGCTATGACGGAATGACGATCCAGTCATCACTGTGGAGCTACGACCAGCAGTTCTTCGTCGTTGGAGGTATGAAGAATCTCTACCCGTTCTATGTGAAGGTGAATGTTGGACGGATTGATGGGACATTCAGACTTGCGGGGCAACGGTATTCCTATAACGATCAGACGGACATTCTGAACGGCGTCTTCCTCTACAATGTGGACCTCTTCTATGTCGGCGCGACGTATACGTTCATGAGCGTCAGGGGATACACAAACGTACGCTCGAACCAGATCGGACTTCAGGGAGACTGGTTGCTCGACCCGGCCCTCAGCGTTTCGATACGTCCGTTGTATTCACGGGTGACGGATGGCCGGTCATTGATCTCTGTAGGGGGGGAGGTGTCGTATGCGCCGTGGAGGACGCTCCTTCTACGGATGTCTGGGATGGTGGGGAAGCGGGCATACTACTTCAATTCCGATCTCCTGACCGTCTTCAACCAGGACGAAACACAAAAGAGTCTGTGGGGCATCCGCATGGAATACACGGTTACCTCCGGCCTGACGCTGATCGGAAGTTATCAATCTGCAGGCTTCTCCGGATACACGGTGCGATATGCCGCGATCGGAGCGCGGGCCCGCATCCCGTTGTGATCGCCACCTGTCTTCCGGCCACGGGCACGATGCGGTCGGGACCAGAAAAAAAGCCCCCAGGTTCACACACCTGGGGGCTTTGCTCCGCGAGCAGGACTCGAACCTGCAACCCTGCGGTTACGGCATTCCCCGAAGCTTTCGCTTCGGTCCGGACTATCTCATCATCCTCCTATGGCACTGAGGATGCCGGGCGCTGATGGGGCTTATCGGTGAGAATCCTCATCCCCTAGTCTCTGCACGTTCCCTGCTACGTTTATTCTCTTCGCAGGGCTTCGCTCAGGATTGCCTTGCCCTCAGATTAGAGGGTTTAGGGTTCCCTGAATTCACCCGGTTTTCCACTCCCGGTTACCCGGAAGCGCTGCTATTCCTGCATGAACCTCTCGATGACAGTTTGCGGAGAGAAGAATGCATTTGTCTATCTCTTCTCTCGTCCTTTCCCAGCTCCTGGTGTACCCTTTCGCCGAAACCCCGAAATCCTTAGTCTGGTTTTCAAGGTGGTGAAACTCAAGAGCATCGGGGCACTTGTCATACCCACAAAGTTCGCATCTGTTTCCTTTGCGGGCTAATGCCTTCTGGCGGATCGTCTTTCGGCGCTTCTGCACAGCCGAAATGAGGTTATCACGCCTATCAGCATATTTCCGAGAATCTCGACCCATGCAGAGCTCACAGCCGCATGCTCTACCATTGAGCTATCGCGGAAGATAATCCCAACATACGCAATCCCGCCGAAAATGTCAACACGACAAACACATCTGCCCGCCTTGCTTTTACGGCCGGACTCTCCGACATTTTCATACCCGTACACCCGACACAACCAAACCGCACATGCGCCTCCGCGCCGTCTTTCAAATGTACCGCTGGTGGATCGCTTTCGCCCTCGGACTCGTCGTCATCGAAAACGTGGCCTGGATCATCGAACCCAGCGTCTTCGGGCCCGTTCTCGATGCGCTGATCGAAACCGCCGGCGGCACAGCGTGGTCAGCTGCGGTTACACCGCTCGCCATCTGGATCGGGGTCTTTGCCCTCAATTCAGCAGTGGGATCGCTCCGGCGGGCATACGATCAGGATATCTATCTGACGATCTATACCAAGATCGCCACGAACGTTGTCACGCTTTCCCGGAATCAGAATCTGTCGACGTCGCGCACGGCCGCGCGGGCCCAACTTTCCCGTGAGCTGATCACCTTCGTGCAATACCGCATGCCGGAAATCCTGGAACAGGTGATCGCCATCGGTGGGTCCCTCATCGGCCTCTGGTTCTTCGACTACCGTATCGCCCTCACGTGCGCCATCGTCACGGTCCCGCTGACCCTCATCACCATCCTCTATGCCCGCAAGGTCGTTCCCCTGCAGTCGATCGTCCACGACGGCATGGAAGAAGCCTACGATGTGTTCCAGCATCCGGACGTCAACGCGATCGAGGCGTACTACCAGCGGATCGCCCGCCCGCAGAAACAAATCGCACGGTGGGGCGCGTTGACCTTCGGCGTGATGCGGTTCTTCCTCCTTGGCATCTTTCTCATGGTCCTGTATATCGCCATCGACCTGGATTCGTTCAGCACAGGGAATATCTACTCCATCGTGGCCTATGTCTGGACGTTCGTCACCTCTTCGGAATATCTTCCGGAGCTTATGGAAAGCTGGACATCGCTGAAGGATATCACCGGGCGTCTGCGCGCTGAAGTGGAACCTGCTCCGGCCTCCTGATCATCACACACAGATGTGGAGTCACCCATGATCGGCAAGATCATACAACCGGAATTGGAAGCGCTCCTCGCGGAACGGAACTTCACCGAACTCCGCGAGGTGTTCAAGGAGATGCTCGTTCCCGATATCGCTGAGGTCATAGAAGACATACGCCCCAATGACCGGGCGGTCCTCTTCCGGCTCCTGCCAAAGCAGGCGGCACTGGGAACGTTCGAATATCTCGACGTGCCCGCGCAGCATGCACTCCTGCAGGACCTCGCGCGCAGTGAAGTGACCGGTCTCCTCGAGTCAATGCACCCGGACGACCGCACCGCGCTTCTCGAAGATCTCCCCGGCACCGTTGCGCGCGATCTCGTGGGGCAGCTTTCGCCGGAAGAGCGCCGTGTGGCACAGTCCCTGCTCGGCTATCCCGAGAAGAGTATCGGCCGGCTGATGACGCCGGACTATCTTGCAGTACGTCCTGAGAAGTCTGTCGCCGAAGTCCTCGACAGCCTCCGGACACACGGCCGCGATAGCGAAACATTTGATGTGATCTACGTCGTCGATGGCAAAGGCGTGCTCCTGGATGACATCCGGCTGCGCGAGCTTCTCCTGGCCCCGCTCGAGACGACGATCGGATCGCTGATGGACGGCAAGATAGTCTCCCTGAATGTCACGGATGACCGGGAAAGCGCGGTCCAGATGTTCGATCACTACGATCGTGTCGCCCTGCCCGTGGTGGATGGGGATGGAATTCTCCTCGGCATTGTGACGGTCGATGATATCCTTGCCGTTGCGCAGGAGGAGCATACAGAGGATATTCATAAATTCGGCGGACTTGAATCGCTCGATACATCGTACGAATCGACGAAGTTGCTGACGCTCATCTGGAAAAGGGCAGGGTGGCTGGTGGTTCTCTTCGTCGGTGAAATGCTGACGGCGACTGCGATGGCATACTTCGAGAATGAAATAGCGCGCGCGGTGGTCCTTGCGCTCTTCGTCCCCCTTATTATCTCGAGCGGGGGGAATTCTGGATCACAGGCTGCAACGCTGATTATCAGGGCAATGGCGCTGCAGGAACTGAAGCTCCGCGACTGGTGGCGGGTGATGCGGCGCGAGCTGGTGTCAGGTCTGGCGCTCGGTGCCATCCTCGGTTCCATCGGCTTCCTCCGCATCGCGCTCTGGTCGATGTTCTCTCCTCTGTACGGAGAACACTGGCTCATGATCGCCTTCACCGTGTCACTCAGTCTTGTCGGAGTCGTCACCTGGGGAACACTCTCCGGCTCGATGCTGCCATTTATCCTCAGAGCATTCGGAGCAGACCCGGCGGCTTCGTCGGCCCCGTTCGTGGCAACCCTCGTGGATGTCACGGGACTGGTAATCTACTTCTCGGTGGCATCCGTTGTGCTTGCAGGATCGCTGTTGTGACTTGTCCCATTACCATGAGACCGTGCTTATGAATCGTCGTGATTTCAACCGCCTGATGGGAATGGCCGCAGGCGCAGTCGCCGTCTACCCGTGGCAGGTTGCCGATCCTGCCTTCTTTATCGAGTCGTCCGCCGATGATCTTGTGCAAAAACAATTCGACCGGATCCGGAACGACCCTCCCGCGCATGCGGAGATCCGCGTCGAGCGGGGCGGGGCGCGCCTGTTCCTGAACGACAGGGAAGTCTTCCCCTTCTGGGGGTCCAGTCTCCATCTGATCGAAACCATCCGCAACTACAGGGCGGCAGGGATTCGGTTGATCCATCCGGTGATCGGGCTGGAAACCGGATGGAAAGGCGCGGACTCCTATGACTGGACGTTCTTCGACAAGTTCTTTGCACGATTACTCGAGCTCTTCCCGGAGGCCTATTTTCTTCCCCGGCTGCAGCTCGACACGCCTGAATGGTGGAAGGATGCGCATCCGGATGAGCTGACCACGTATGGCCTTCCCACGAAACCGGAACAGTACGGGCTTGTCAAAAAGGGGAATGTCGCACTGCTGGAAGGAGGGCACTATCTCCGCCTCGGTGCGGAGCTGCGCGAAGCATCGTTTGCGTCGGAGATCTGGAGGCAGGACACCGCAACAATGCTCGGGGCCTTTATCAGACATATCGACGAAACCCCGCTTCAGAGCAGGGTGATCGGGTATCACCCCACGACCGGCCGGACAGCAGAATGGAACTACTTCGGCGAGAGCTTCCTGCCGGACTACAGTGCGCCGATGCGACGCGCGGTTGGCACGGTGCCCGATGCCCACGCCAGGATGTCCACAACATTCGGTCTTCTCCGCGACCCGTCAAAAGAAGAAGCGGTGATGCGCTTCTACACGGAGTATCACAACGTGATAGCCGAAACCGTCATCACAATCTGCCGCGCGATCAAGAAGGCAACCGGCGGACGCCTCCTGTGCGGCGTGTTCTACGGCTATGTGCAAGAACAGCCGCGGATCCAGGAGGGGGGGTATCTGGCGGCGGAAAAGGTTCTGAACGCTCCGGAGATTGATTACATTGCCTCGCCGTACTCCTATCAGCCCGGAAACGCCACGGACGAACGGGGTGTGCGTGTGACGATGGTTGACGGCGCCGGCAATAAGCTGGGCCACGCCCGCGGAGTGGCAGGAGACGGGGGATATCGAATGCCCATGGAGTCTCTGCGCCGCCGCGGAAAACTCTTCATCGCCGAACTTGATCCCAGTACCTACCGGGACGCGGTCGCCGACAATGTAATCGGCGGACATGGAGGGCTCGGCAGCGGAAGCGTTGAAGGATCTCTCCGGATACTTCGCCGTGACCTCGGCGGGGTGATTGCCAACGGCGTTGCGGGATGGTTCCTCGACTTCGGGCCCCTCAACAATGCTCCCGAAGGATGGTACTCCGGCGATCCGATCATCGCGGAGATCAAGAAGTTTATCGACATCGGCACACGGAGGCGCGACCTCGATCTGCGGTCTGTCGGCGATTTCTGCACCGTCTACGACCAGCAGAGTTTCACCGCGACAGCGCACTGGATGGCCGGAGAGCCGTGGACGAACTACGGCATCAAATCCACGGACTATTTCAATCACTGGTTTCTCAATACCCAGGCCCGGGCCCTCTACCGTGTCGGGGCGCCGATGGATTCGCTCTTCCGGTTCGACCTGACCGCAGCAGATGCCCGCCGGTACAAATTGTTTCTCATGGTTAATGCCTACTACCTGTCAGACCAGGAGGCAGACCACCTGCGGAGGGCATTCCGTGACAGCGGCACCACGGTGGTCTGGTACTATGCACCGGGATTCATCAATGCCCACCAGCTTGATCGTCTGCAAATGGAGCAGCTGACCGGGTTCCGGTTCGATGTGCTCGAGACACCGGGTGCTATGATGATTCACAGCACGATTCGTTCCGGCGGAGCGACGATAGACAAGTCCTTTGGGGTCAATGAAGATCATTTTCCCAGGTTCGTCGTGAAGGACACGGATGTGGAACTGCTCGGCGAGTGGAGTGACGGTGTCGGTCCCGCGTTTGCGGTCAGAGAGTACGAAGGCCACACATCCGTGTATGTGGGATCAGCCCCTGTGCCCGCAGAAATACTCCGGTTGCTCGCGCAGCGGGCGGGCGTACCCATGTGGAGTTCCCGGAACGATATTGTCTACGCCACTGAAGATGCAGCGATGATCGTGGCAACGGACGCGGGGAAGCGTACGTTCACACTCCCGAAACCAATGGCATCTATGGAAGGGGGAGAGGCCGCGCTCGTGCATTCCCTGGATATGGAGCGTGGCGATGTGGGGCTGTTTCTGGCACCAGCGGCGAAATAATCCACCCACCAGAGTCAGGGAGGTCTTTTGACAGCCATGCTTCTCCGCCGGCTCCTGCAGAGCGGGCTCTTTCCCCGCCGGTTGCTGTTGAGCTGGCTCTCTCTCGCGATGTATGCAAGTCTCGCGGCACAAGTCCATGAGTTCCATGTCGGGCCCGGAGGTTCTGACCGGAATCCGGGGACCTCCGCGCGTCCGTTCCAGAGCCCCGCGCGGGCCCTGGATGCAGTCCGTGCGCTCCGTGTCCGGAATCCCGACCTCCGCGACACGGTCTTTGTGTTCTTTCACGGCGGCCGCTTTGTGCTCGGCGCGCATCTCCACCTCGGACCCGAAGACAGTGGCACGAAATACTCGCCGACCGTCTACGCCGCCTTTAAGGATGAACGGCCGGTCTTCAGCGGAGGGGTGAGCGTTTCCGGATGGAAAGTCACAACTCTTGACGGAAAGCGTGTGTGGGCAGCCCCGCTTCCTCCGTCGATCGGAAAGAAGAACTCACGCATCGTTGAACTCTGGGTCAACGGCGAACGCCGTTCGCCTGCGCGGTATCCGGATACCGGATACCTGAGTGTTGCATCCGTTCCGGATGTGACGCCGGCGACCACCTGGATGGACGGGCAAACATCCTTTGTTGCCGGCGAAGGCGACATCCGCGCCGGACTGAACATGGCCGGGGGCATTGTCGTCGCGATGAACCGGTGGATTGAGTCGCATCTGCCTATCACGTCGTTTGATCACAGAAAGTCACTCTTCCGCTTCGCCCGGAGGTCGGTCTTCCGCACTGAGCCGGGGGACCTCTACTATATCCTCCATGCTCGCGGCGCATTTGATGCTCCCGGGGAATGGTGGTTCGACGAACGGACCTCTCTGGTGTACTATCTGCCGCTGGCCGGTGAACGCATCGGCTCCTTCGATGTGATAGTCCCCCGTCTTGAACAGATCCTCATTCTGGCCGGTGAGCCGGGGCAGGGGAAATGGGTTGAGCACGTGATCTTCCGCGGGCTGACGTTCAGCCATGCGGAATGGTTCTTTCCAAAAGGCTACGCGACCGATTCGAAGAGTGGGGATGCAGGAGGTTTCAACCAGGCCGCTACGGGAGTTCCGGCTGCCGTCTCATGTTCAGGGACACGACAGTGCTTGTTTACCGATTGCAGAGTCTCGCATGTCGGCACGTACGCCCTGGCGCTGGGGGCGTCGTGCAACGACAACGGCGTCATCCACTCGGAGTTCTCCGATCTCGGCGCCGGCGGCATCTTTGTGGGAATCAAGACCATTGTTGACGATACCCTGCTTCTGACACGCCGCAACCGGATCATCGACAACCATATTCACGACGGTGGACGGATCTTTCACAGTGCCATCGGGATATGGATCGGACAGAGTCCTGACAACAGGGTCATCCACAATCATGTTCACGATTTCTATTACACCGGCATCTCCATCGGGTGGACATGGGGGTACGGACCGGCTCAGGCGAAGGGGAACATCGTCGCCCTCAATCACGTCCATCACATCGGGAAGTTGGCCAGCGGAGACGGTCCCATCCTCAGCGACCTCGGCGGCATCTATACGCTCGGGTTTCAACGGGGGACGCTCATCCGCAGGAATGTCTTTCATGATATTGCCGCACGCATCTACGGCGGATGGGGAATTTACTTCGATGAGGGGAGCACAGGCGTTGTAGCCGAACAAAACCTTGTGTATCGGACCCTGCACGGTGGATTCCATCAGCACTACGGCAGGGAGAACATCTTCCGGAACAACATCCTCGCCTTCGGCGAAGAGTATCAGATCCGCAGAGACAGGGTGGAGCCGCATACAAGCTTTGCCTTTGAGAACAACATCGTGCTCTGGAACGGGGGTCGGTTGTTCTACGGCAACGTCCGTGATGGTGACCTCGTGTTCGACCGCAATCTCTACTGGCCGATCCATGGCGAGTTCCGCGCGGATTCGCTTACTTTCACGCAGTGGCAGGCATTCGGGATTGACAGGCATTCGCTTGTGGCGGATCCACTGTTCGTGGATCCGGCTGCGGGCGACTTCCGATTGAAGGATGGCTCGCCGGCTCATGGCCTGGGCTTCGAAGCGTTTGATGTTTCCGCAGCACTCTCGCCGGTCCCTGTGGGCGACCTCCCGTCGGAACCTCCGCCCCGCAGGAGGTTCCTCTACAACAACGACGGGTCGAATATCCTGATGGCGTACGATTCGTTGACGCCGAAGAAAGCCTACCAGCGGATCGATCCGCTTGCGGGAAGCGGCGTGACGACCTTCATCCACAACGTCAACCCGGGTCAGAATCCCGGCTATCCAAGTGCCATCGAATCCATGTACCACTGGACCGACCCCCCGCCGAATGCGACGGAAGGATGGGGTCTGCTGGGCCGGCGAATGAGCGACAATCTAGAGACGTTCGTCCGCGATAGTCTCGATCCGGTTGCAGTCGTGATGGAACGTGCCCGGCTGCGCGGAATGGAACCGTTTTTGACATTCCGCATGAATGAACTCCACGATGTGGACAAGCCGGAGAGTCCGCTTCTCGGCGATTTCTGGAAGGCACATCCCGGTTGGCGTGTCGGAGGGTACGATGGGTGGGGGAAAGAGGCGCTGAACTATGCCGTGCCGGAAGTCCGTGAGTACTTTTTCGCTCTCCTGCGCGAAACAGTAGGCCGATACGATTGTGCCGGGCTTGAGCTCTGACTTCATGCGCTTTCCCTACTACTTCCCCTATCGTGCCGATTCCATGAACGCCTACGCAGGCATTCTAACTGACTTCGTCGGTCGTGTACGGCGCATGACGGACAGCATCGCCCAGGTCCGGGGGCATACGATCCTGCTTGGTGCCAGGGTCCCTTCATGGCTTGGCGGGTGCGTCCACATGGGAGCTGACCCCGGTGCATGGTGCAAGGGGGGACTGATCGACTTTCTCACTGTTGCACCGTTCCTCTCGACGGAAACAGACATCGATGCGATGGAATTCAAAGCAGTTTGCGGGAGTGTCCCAGTCTATACCGGGCTTGAATTCACGATCGGGAACAGGCAGATGACGCGTCCGGAAAAACGCGCCGCAGCGGCGTTGCACTATGCCGCGGGATCTGACGGCATCTATCTGTTCAATTACTTTGTTGCCTGGGATGCCGGGCTCGAGGCGGACCTTGACGTCCTCCGTGAACTTGCGGATCCAGAGGCGTTGGCGGGCAAAGACAAACTCTACACGCTCGCCGACCCCTGGTTCCCGATCTCGGGCATCAGCCGGGCGTCCCAGCTTCCTCTTGAACTCAAGAAAGCCCAGATGGAAACCGTAACGATGCGGATCTCCGAACCGGTCAGGCCTGCATCCGCACTGCTGAGGGTCGAATGCAGCAAGGCCATTGTGCCGGGGGACCTTCGCGTCAGGGTGAATGGTATAGTATTGCCGGAGGGCGTCCGACCGGCGAGCTCACAACTGTTTCCGGAGAAGGTGACGCGCGCCATGCCGGATATTACAAAGACGGTGGAATACGTGGTCGACCCGGGTCTGCTGACGGAAGTCAACGCGATCGGCATCCAGGCCATGGTGCCGCTGAAGGTGGAGTGGGTGTATCTCGGGGTGTTTCACAAGGGAACCAGAAAGTAGCCTGTAGAGCGGGAATCTTCCTCCTACCCTCTCTTCTCGGTTCCATTTTTCAGATTGCTGCAGGTGTCAGAGGCCCAGAAACAAGATGCTCAGGCCTGAGAGGGCGATGATGGCGCCTGCGAGGGCGTGCATGTAGCGTTCGACGCGGTGGAGGGGAAGTATTTCGATGCCGGCGAGTCCCAGAAATACCATAACGAGCATCGTTGCGATCGTCGTGATGGCAAACACGGCCGCGACCAGGGCGATCCCTCCTGTGGAGTGAATCGCCGCAGGGTACATCAGAATCGGGATCAACGGTTCACACGGGCCGAACACGAAGATGCTGAAGATCACCCAGGGCGTGATGCTCGCTCCGCCACCCTGGCTGTGAGGATGAATGTGTCCATGCAGGTGACTGTGCGTATGCATATGCGTTTCTCCATCGGCGTGCGCGTGCGTGTGAGAGTGCTCGCGCTTTCGCAGGGCTCGATGAAGCCCCCAGACGAGATAGGCAAGGCCGAACCCGGTGAGGAGCCATGCTGCGACCTGGCCGCGCATTCCTTCGATCCACTCGAGTTGTGCCAGCGCGCTCCCAATCAGAATACCGAGAAAGCCGATGAGCACGGAACTGCCCACATGTCCAAGTCCTGACATGATGGTCACCACGATGGTCTTGGCCCGTGTCCACCGGCCCGCGCGGGCCATGGCGATGAAGGGGACATAATGGTCTGGCCCCACAAGCGTGTGGAGGAATCCGAGTGTGGCCGCAGTTCCCATCAGAGTGAGTAAATCAGGATTCATGTGCCGCTTTCACAAGTGCTGCACATGATAGGAAAGAAGTCTCGCAAAGGCAAGGCGTGGAACCTCGCATCTCACACGCGAGTTCTCACAGGCAAGAATAGCGTGGCGCATGCGTCACGTTGACAATGGCATGAGGGAGGTGTACCTTTTAGAGAACCCACACTCTCCCATCGGTCGCTCCATGTAAGGGCGTAGTGGTGAGGCCAGAGCGGTACATCCGGAGTGCACTGTGGCGAGAAAACGACAGGATCACGAACCGCCCGAAGCCGTCGCCAGGCGCGGCTGGCGCTATCATCACCTCGGGATTCCGACCACCGTTTCCCGGCCGGACGAGCTCCATCTCGAACACCTGAAACTCTCGGTGTCCGGGTTTGCAACAAGTCCGTTCGGAATCGAATGGATGAGATTTGACGAAGGGTGTACGATCTCCGACCTTATCCGCACGGTGCCGCACGTTGCCTTTGAGGTCGATGATATCGATGAAGCAATCAAGGGCATGACACTCCTGGGCGATGTCAGTTCGCCTTCGCCGGGTGTTCGGGTCGCCATGATCGTCGACAATGGTGCTCCTGTCGAACTGATTGAGTTTGCACGCAACAGGTTCCGTCCCTCTCGAAGGACGAATGCAACCCGCCGGAGGTCCGCTCGGTCGAAGCGCAGGCCACCTGCACGTCACAAACGCCTCCGTTAGAGACGCGTGGCCCCCGGAGCTCCGTTCCCGATCCGAAGATGCGCCGGGCATGGAGTCCGACCCCAAGCACCAGACCATAGCCAATGACGCCCGACGACCCCACGATCAGAAGCACTCCCACCGATGTTCCCGTGCCGAACATGCGGTATGTCTGGACGGTCTCTCTGGTTGCGGCAATGGGTGGGCTCTTATTCGGATACGACTGGGTGGTGATCGGCGGGGCAAAACCCTTCTTCGAACCCTACTTCAGACTGACGGATGAATCGGTGCGGGGGTGGGCGAACAGCTGTGCCCTCCTGGGCTGTCTCATCGGAGCGGTTTTCACAGGCTGGCTGAGTGACCGGTATGGCCGGAAACGACTTCTTCTGCTGGCCGCGTTTCTGTTTGCGCTTTCATCGGTGCTCACAGGCTGGGCGGGGAGTTTCTCTGCATTCGTTGTCTGGCGGATTGCGGGGGGAGTGGCAATCGGCATGGCGAGCGTTCTCTCCCCGATGTACATTGCCGAAATCGCGCCTGCCCATGCACGAGGACGCCTCGTTGCCCTGAACCAGTTCACGATCGTCATCGGGGTGCTGGGCGCACAGGTTGTGAACTGGCTCATCGCGCACCCTGTTCCGGACACTGCGACTGCGGAGTTCATTCGCGCATCGTGGAACGGTCAGACGGGATGGCGCTGGATGTTCGCGGCGGTGGCGGCACCGGCGACACTGTTCTTTCTGGGAACTCTGATGATCCCGGAGAGCCCGCGCTGGCTCGTCAGGAGCGGCGCTGCAGCCGGGGCCCGGTCAATTCTAGCCCGAATCGGTGGTGAAAAGTACGCGGAGGCCGAAGTCCATACGATCCTGCAGACACTGAATGTTGAACACGGAGCGCATACGGGATTCCGCGAGCTGATGACCCCGGCGATTCGTCCCATTCTCTTTGTCGGTATTGCCCTTGCCGTTCTGCAGCAATGGAGCGGCATCAATGTCATTTTCAACTATGGTGAAGAGGTATTCCGTGCGGCAGGATATGGCGTGAGCTCCATCCTCTTCACTATCGTGATCACCGGTGTGGTGAATCTCGTGTTCACGATAGTGGCAATTGTGACGGTGGACAGATTCGGACGACGATTCCTGATGCTGACGGGATGCGCCGGGATCGGGTTGTTCCATGTGCTCATCGGGATCGCATACGCGCTGCACTGGACCGGGCCCGTGGTGGTCCTGTTTGTCCTTGGCGCAATCGGGAGTTATGCCTTCTCACTCGCCCCCGTAACCTGGGTCCTGATCGCAGAGATCTTCCCGAACAAGATTCGTGGTGCTGCGGTATCTGTTGCGGTGTCAGCGCTCTGGATCGCGTGCTTTGCGCTCACGTATTCCTTTCCATCTCTGAACGCGGTGCTCGGGGCCTCCGGGACTTTCTGGCTGTATGCCGGAGTGTGTGCCGCCGGATTCATCTTCATCATGCTTCACGTTCCCGAAACGAAAGGAAGGACCTTGGAGCAGATCGAAGGCGATGTCCTCGCCTGACGTCACGCCTGTTCTCTTGCGATTGCCTGTCTACTCACTGATTGCTCACCATCGTTCATGGACTCACTCGTATGCGCATCTCAGCCCTGTCAATTCTCCCGTTCGTGGTAGCGTTCGCGACACTGACCTCCCGCTCGTTCCCGCAAGCCGGTCCGGAATGGCGTATCCCGGGGGATGCACCGCTCCTCACCCGATGGGCAGAAACGGTGAATCCGACCGCTCCGTTGCCTGATTACCCGCGACCGCAGATGGTGCGGCGGGATTGGATGAACCTGAACGGTGTGTGGGAGTATGGCACAACGTATACTGACCCTGCCATTCCCTCCACACGCAGGGTGGACGGGACGATCCTCGTCCCGTTTCCTGTGGAATCCGCGCTCTCCGGGGTGATGAAACACACAGACTCTCTCTGGTACCGCAGGCAATTCCGGGTCCCTGCAACCTGGCGGGGAAAGAAAATCCTCCTTCATTTCGGAGGGGTCGACTGGTCGACCAGGGTGTTTGTCAACGGAATCCTTGTCGGTGAACACCGTGGAGGGTATGATGCGTTTTCCTTCGATATCACCGGTGCGTTGAAGCCCGGCGGTTTGCAGGAACTCATCGTTGCGGTAATTGATCCGACGGACGGCGGAGACCAACCGCGCGGAAAGCAGGTTCGCGCTCCACGGGGAATCTGGTACACCTCCACCACGGGGATCTGGCAGACGGTGTGGTGTGAGCCTGTCGCTCCCGCGCATATCGCCGATCTCGTCATTGTACCGGATGTGGACAGATCGGCGCTTGTGGTGACCGTCGACGGCGAAGGAATCGCCCAGGGCGACGAGGTCCTGATCAGCGTTCGTGAAGGGACGAAGGTCGCAGGCACCGGACGGGGAGCACTGGGGTCAGCAATCACTGTGCAGCTGCACAATCCGCGTCTCTGGTCGCCCGATGCGCCATTCCTCTATGATCTCACTGTCCGCCTCCTCCGCAACAGAAGTACGCTCGACGAGATCACCAGCTACACAGGGATGCGAAAGGTGGAAATTGCGCGTGACGACCACGGCGTGCCGCGCATTCTGTTGAACGGCAAGGAGGTATTCCTGACGGGTCCGCTCGATCAGGGGTTCTGGCCGGATGGCATCTCAACAGCACCGACAGACGCAGCCCTCCGCTACGACATCGAGGTAACAAAGAAACTCGGTTTCACCATGACACGGAAACACGTCAAGGTAGAGCCGTCGAGGTGGTACTACTGGGCTGACCGCCTCGGGTTGCTGGTCTGGCAGGATATGCCGAGTGGCAGGAATGCCACGCCGGAATCCCGTCAGCAGTTCGAACAAGAGCTCCGCCGCCTTGTAACCACGCATCAGAACCATCCCTCCATCATGATGTGGGTCATATTCAACGAAGGGTGGGGACAGTTCGATACCGAACGGCTTTCCGCGCTGGTTAGATCGCTTGACCCAACGCGCCTCGTCAACAGTGCAAGCGGATGGACGGACCGGAGTGTTGGTGACGTCGTGGACATCCATTCATATCCACATCCGCGTTCACCGCTGGCGGAGTCCGACCGTGTCGCCGTCCTTGGCGAGTTCGGCGGTCTTGGACTCGCAATTCCCGGACACACCTGGAAGAAGGAACACTGGGGCTACAAGGGTGTCGCGGACACAGGCGCTCTGATGCAACAGTACGCACGGTACCTCCAGACAGTGAACACTCTTCGGCTCGACTCCGGACTCTGTGCGGCGGTGTACACGCAACTGACCGACGTAGAAGTTGAATGTAACGGACTCCTGACATATGATCGGGCGGTCATCAAGGGGAAGCCGGAAGTCTTTTCTCGGGCAAACAGCGGGAGGCGGCAGGTGAGTGCGAAGGGGGGAGCGGGAATTGTGCGATCGGTCAATCGAATCATAGCCGAAAGACATGACGGCCTCTATACGTTCAACAGGGCACCACTCGTGCCGGGCCCGCTCATGAAGCTTCCCATAGGGCAGATCGTACCCTCCGGCTGGCTCCGGAGTATGCTTGAGCTGGAGCGTGACGGCATGGTCGGTGCACTACCGGAGATTTCACCCTGGCTTGATCCGAAAACGAGCGCCTGGGCCGACACGGGGGGGAAGGGCTCGCGTGGATGGGAAGAGTTGCCGTACTGGCTGAAAGGGGCGGGTGACCTTGCCTATGTGCTGAACGATAGCACGCTGATGCACACAACCCGGTTCTGGATTGAAATGGCCCTCGCATCGCAACGGGAGGATGGGTGGTTCGGTCCGCGTGATCTCCTGACCTCGTTGAACGGCAAACCGGATCTGTGGCCGCATATGGTGATGCTGAACGTCATGCAGTCGTTCTATGAGGCCACGGGTGATCGGAGGATCCTGCCGTTCATGATACGGTACTTCGCCTGGCAACGCCGCCTCCCGGCGGAATCATTCGGTGCGGGCTACTGGCCGAAGATGCGCATGGGAGACAACATCGAAAGTGCGCTCTGGCTGTACAACCGGACGGGGCTCCGGTGGCTGCTGGATCTTGCCGCGACCATGCATGCGAATATGGCCCGCTGGGACCGTGATGTCATCAACTGGCACAACGTGAATGTCGCCCAGGGGTTTCGCGCAGCCGCAGTCTACTATCAGGCGGGGAAGGATATCTCTCTCCTGCAGTCTGCAGAGCGGAACTACCGGACCGTCATGGATACCTATGGCCGGTTTCCGGGAGGAGGGTTCGCTGCAGATGAAAACGCACGGCCCGGCTTCATCGATCCACGCCAGGGATTCGAAACGTGCGGGATCGTGGAGTTCATGCACAGCTTCGAAATGCTCACGAAGATCAGCGGCGGAACGGCCTGGGCTGACCGATGCGAAGAACTGGCATTCAACTCGCTACCTGCAGCCATGACCCCGGACCGGCGCGGTCTGCACTACCTCACCTGTGCAAACCAGGTTCAGCTCGACAAGGAATTGAAATCGCCCGGCATTCAGAACGGAGGCACGATGTTCTCGTACAGTCCGTTTCAGGTGTACCGGTGCTGCCAGCACAATGTCAGTCACGGCTGGCCGTACTATGCCGAAGAACTCTGGCTCGCCACATGGGACCGCGGACTATGTGCGTCGCTCTACGCGCCGTCGACGGTGACGGCGCGGGTCGGCGATGGAACCTCCGTAACGATCACCGAGGATTCCGCGTATCCCTTCGATGGAACGATCCGTCTGCACGTCTCGTCTCCGAACGATGTCAACTTCCGCCTGTACCTCAGGGTGCCCGGATGGTGTCAGAGTGGATCCGTCACCGTCAATGGAGATACCGCGAGCGCTTCTCTTGCAGGTGATTCGTACCTGTGCGTCGAAAGAACGTGGAGAAACGACGACCGCATTGAAGTACAGTTCGACATGCCTGTGCGCGTCACGACCTGGCCGAGCAACAAAAACGCTGTATCGGTCGGGAGAGGACCCCTGTGGTTTTCGCTGAAGATCGCTGAACGATGGGAGCGATACGGCACAAATCCGAGTTGGCCGGAATGGGAGGTCTTTCCTGCGTCACCATGGAACTATGGCCTGCTCCTGGACACAGCGTATTCAACTGCATCGATGCGCGTGGAGAAGAAGAAACCTGATCCGGGCGCGCTTCCCTGGACGGTCGGATGGGTTCCTCTGGTACTCCAGGCGACAGGACGGCGCATTGACGGGTGGGAGATGGATTACCGCGGACTGATTGGTCCCCTTCAATCAAGTCCGGCACGTACAAACGCGCCGGAAGAACGCCTGACCCTTGTCCCGATGGGCGCTGCACGCCTGCGCGTATCTTCGTTTCCAACGGTCTCCCCGGACGGCAGAGGAGTAGAGTGGGTGCCCCCCGCGAGACCCAAACCGATCCCCTTTGCGATCAGCTATTCCTATGTCAACAGGTATGATGATCCTGAGGCTCCGGCCGACGGACTCGAACCGGCACGTTCAAATGACGAGGCTGTGCCGAGGATGACATGGTGGGCACACAAAGGGACCGCCGAGTGGATTCAGTACGACTTTCCTTCAGTCCAGACGATATCATCGGCTTCTATCTACTGGTTTGACGAAGGGGAAGAGGACGGATGCCGCGTTCCGGCTTCGTGGAACCTCCTCTATCGAGCGGGCGATTCCTGGATTCCGGTCGAACGAGCGACGCCGTTTGGGTGTGAGAAAGACGCCTTCAACAGCACGACATTTTCCCGCATCGTCACAACGGGTATGAGGCTCATGGTGCAGCTGCAGCCCGGGTTTTCCGGTGGTATTCTGGAGTGGAAGGTCGGTAAATGACGGCAAGATTCGACTGATTGGCATGAGGGTTGCAGTATTGAAAGGAGAGGGATGAAATCTGGAGGGCCTGACGTTCCCTACAGTAGTCTAACGGGACCGGGCTCCGGCACTGGATCAAAAGGGGGGTGGCTAATATTCGCCAGGACGATTCCCCTTGACCAATCCTAACCGTTGAGTCTGGAAATGTCAGAGCAAATCGACCTTGCACTTGCCGTTGAGGGGCTCTCGTTCCTGATACTTGCGTTGGTCCTCTGGACGGCACGGAAGCAGGTCGATGGAAAGGCCATCGCTTGGCCCCTGCTGGCCGGGTTCGGCTTCATGTTCGGGCTGGCGGAATGGTTGCAGCTCTTCGTCCTCAGACTGACAGATTCCCCCTCGTTATCCCTCGTACGCACCATCCTGCTTCTCGGGGCAGCGGTCCTCCTCTTGGAGTTTTCGCGGAAGAGCTTTCGGTCCGCTTTCCGTCAGGGGCCCGGTCTCTGGGTCTATATACCCCTTGCTGCCATAATCCTTCTCGTATGGGATGCCGGCCCGACGTCGGTGCAGGTACTCGTCCGGTACCTATTTGTCTTTCCGGGTGCGGTCCTGGGGGGGTGGCTGATCTTGCGATACGGCCGCACACTTCACAGCAATGTGGGGTTTCTGGTTGGGGGCAGCGGCCTTGCGCTGAGCCTGTACGGCATTCTGGCAGGGCTTGTCGGTCCGCCGGCGCCATTCTTCCCTGCGGTACTTCTGAACTCGTCGACGTTTCTCGCCCTCACAGGAATCCCGGTTCAGTTTTTCAATGCAGCCTTCTGTTCGCTCGCGTCCATGGGGTTCTGGATCGCATTCAGGCAGATTGGCGACCAGGGTGCCCGGGAGTCGCTGGTGCGGGTTGGTTTCGTCCACTCCTCTATCGCTTTTGTCATGGTGTTTTCCTGGTGGGGAACCAACTGGCTGGGTGATAGCACAGATGAGGCCATGCGCGAGCAGCTTCAGGTCCATGCGACCGGGATTGCCCAGACCATAAACCCGGCGGACTACGCGCGCCTCGCCTTCACGGCTGCTGACACACTGAACCCCGTGTATACGCGCATCAGCAAGCAGATGCACGCGTATGCGAAGGCATTTGCACTTCACGACATCTACAGTATGTCGGTAACGGATTCTGTTCTCCGGTTCGGACCCGAGATAGGACGCGAGGAGGGTTCGGCCCGATCGATGCCCGGCACAATCTATGGGTCTCCTCCCGGAGAGGTGATTGATGTCCTTGAGTCGCGCCGCGGTCTCACCGCGGGTCCGTACACAGACGAGTATGGGACCTTCGTGAGCGCATATGCCCCGGTCGTGGATGCCGCGACCAATTGTGTTGTGACGGTTATCGGGGTCGATGCGAATGCCGATGCCTGGGCACAGGCCATTGCGATGCGCCGCCTCGTTGGTATTGTTTTTCTTGTCGCCGTGACATTCATCCTTCTCTTCGGCAGCTATCTGGTCGAAATCCGGAACAGACACTGGCAGCAGCGACGCAAGTGGCACCGGCACGTGGAGGCGGTGTTGACAGCAATGGCGGGAGTGTCGCTTACGGTCGCAGCGGTGTTTGTTGCGCACGAGGCGGAGGACCGGTCCGTGCATTTTGTCTTCAGCAGGCTTGCAGACGTGCATGGTGCAATGGTTGAAGAAGCGTTGAGAGGAGTGACCAGTGATCTTGGGGGCTTGGCGCGCTTTTTCGAAGGGAGCCAGGATGTGACGCGCGCTGAATTTCGCCATTACGCCGGACCCCTCAGCAGGAACAGCTCTGCACAGGCATATCTCTGGGCCCCCCATCTCCGCGTCCGGGCCGTGAGCGCAGCGGAGCGGCAGGCCCGGAACGACGGGCTGGCCGGCTTCCGCATTCACCCTGACCCCCGGGAGCCGGGCGACAGGTCGGGGAGAACCAGCGATGACGTCTTCCCGGTCATGTATTGTGAGCCCGGGACCGGGAACGCCCTTGGATTCGATCACTACGCTGATCCGCTTCGCCGCCGGGCTCTTCGTGAATCTGCGGCCACCGGGTTGCCCACTGCGACACCGCTCCTGCAGCATCTTGACGAAATCGGAGGTGCGCCGGGGTTCCTCGTCTTTCAACCGGTCTATCACAACAATGCCGCCCCCCCTGCGATCTCTCGGTACCGGGGGAATCCGCTGGACATTGTCAGGGGATTTGCATGCGCCGTCTTCAGGCCGACCGTGGCACTTCAGGAAGCTTTGACCCGGGCCGACCAGTACGGCCGCGTTGTCAATGTCGATCTGATCGAACTCGATCCCCGGGGGAACCACACAATGCTGGCTTCATCGGTCGGGGAAAGTGGCGCACGGCTGCAGCGCGAGGCGGTACCTCTGGCAGCGGGCATTCAGGACTTCGGATTCGTGAATCCGATGTTCATTTTCGGCAGGGCATATGTTGTCGCCATCACCACGACGGATTCGTTCGTGAGCGGCCATCCCTATCGTGCGGGCTGGCTGGCCGGGGGAGTCGGTGTCGTTTTGACCGCGATCCTCACTATGTTCGTCGGATTTCTGAGTACACGAAGGTCGCGCCTCGAGGATGAGGTGCAACTGCGCACGGCTGCACTCGGGAACAGTGAAGCGAAATACCGCAACCTCGTGGAAAGAGCAAATGATGGAATCGTCATCATCCGTGAAGGCAGACTCACCTTCGCCAATTCATCGGTCGCCGACATGCTCGGCTTTCAGGTGGACGATCTCATAGGCTCACTCCTTCTGAACTTCCTCCATCCGCTGGAACGGGAGAAGGTGATGGACCGGTACCAACGCCGCGTCGCCGGAGAAGATGTCCCGGCGATCTACGAGACTATTCTGCTCCACAAGGGCGGAACTGCTGTCCATGTCGAACTCAATGCAGGACTCATTCCCGTGGAAGAGGGGTGGGCGGACCTGGTCATGATCCGCGATATCACTGAACGCAAGAAGGCAGAAGAAGAGCGTGCGAGGCTCATGCGTGACCTTGACGTAGCCCGTCAACGCGCCGAAGATGCAACCCGGGCTAAGAGTGAGTTCCTTGCGAACATGAGTCATGAAATACGGACGCCGATGAACGGCATCATCGGCATGACCGGCCTACTGATGGATACAGATCTGACACCCGAACAGGAGCAATATGCCGATGTCGTCCGGTCGAGCGGGGAAAACCTGCTTGTCATCATCAATGATATCCTGGACTTTTCGAAGATTGAAGCGCGGCGTCTCGAGTTTGAGAGCGTTGTCTTTGACCTCCGGGGACTCCTGGAAGACACGGCCGAGATGCTCGCGGTCCGCGCGGCAGAGAAGCAACTCGAGGTGGCCTGTCTCATCGAGCCCGATGTTCCCACAACCCTCCGCGGCGACCCGGGCCGGCTCCGCCAGGTCCTCGTAAATCTCGGCGGCAACGCCGTGAAGTTCACGCTGTCCGGAGAGGTGGCCATACGCGTCGAACGCATTCGGGATGATGGTCGGACAGCAATGCTGCGATTCTCGATTTCTGATACCGGCATCGGAATCCTTCCGGAGAAGCTGGGAATCCTCTTCACCCCGTTCACGCAAGCAGACGGGTCAACGACCCGACAATTCGGCGGGACAGGGCTTGGTCTTGCGATCTCTCGGCAAATCGTGGAACTCATGGGTGGGCAGATCGGTGTCGAAAGCCAGCCGAAGAAGGGGTCCACATTCTCCTTTACCGCGGTCTTTGAACACGCTGATGCGCCAGGAGCGAAACCGGCGGTGGAGGAGGTGTTGCTGAAGGGGAAACACGTCCTCGTGGTCGACGATAACGCAACGAACCGTTTGCTTGTCAACTCACTCCTGCGGGAGTGGGGATGCCGGACCGTCGAAGCCGGGGATGGCCCTTCGGCCCTGCAATGCCTCAGGCGGGCGGTCCGGGATGGAGATCCGTTCGACGTCGCTCTGCTGGATATGGTCATGCCGGGCATGGACGGCGGCGCTCTTGCTGAATACGTCCGCCGAGATTCTCTCCTGGCACAAACGGCACTGGTACTGCTCACGTCGCTCGGCGACCGGGAAAAGGAGATGTATGGTACGGCTGATCACTTCGTTGCCCGCCTTACCAAACCCCTCCGCCAATCGTTGTTGCAAAGCGCCCTTCGCACTGCCCTGAGTCGTCTCCCCGGATTCCGATCCATACCGGAGCGGACCTGTGAGGCTTCAGAGGAGTCCAACGGGACACCGCTCTCGCGGCTGCGCGTGCTAGTTGCAGAGGACAATCAGATCAATCAGATGGTCGCCCTGAAAATGTTGAAGAAATTCGGTTACAGGGCGGACGCTGTCGCGAACGGATTTGAAGCCATCAATGCCCTTCAACAAGTTCCCTATGACCTCGTGCTGATGGATTGTCAGATGCCCGAAATGGATGGTTTTGAAGCAACGCGCAGAATTCGAGATGGGGAGGCGGGTGCGCGCAGCGCCAAGATTCCGGTCATCGCCATGACCGCCCACGCGATGAAGGGAGACAGGGAGCGCTGCCTCGATGCCGGCATGAATGATTATCTCTCCAAACCTGTTCAGCCCCCACTGCTCGCTGACCTCCTGGCACGTTGGACCGAAGACGTCCCCGAATGATTTTTTCCCTTGACACGACTTGCTGGTGGACGTATATTGATCCAGCACAATGAAGACGCACGCCCTCCATACTATCCCTCGGACCACCGGTTGGTGGTGGCGCTTCCTCAACTTCCGGAGACAGGCGGGCATGTAGTTCCTTGCATAGCGTGTGCGAGCGCACATGACCCTTCCTGACCCCCGGGAAGGGTTTTTTCATTTAGGGAGTTCTATGATTTCCTTTGACGCGTTTGCTTTGCTCGCTTCCTCCTTTCCCGTTGTCCCGCTCAGCACAACCATGCTGGCAGACACGCTCACTCCGGTTTCCACGTACCTCCGCATGAGGGAGGCAGGGATACCGTCGTTCATTCTCGAGAGCGTTGAGCCGGACGAACATATCGGGCGCTTCTCATTCATCGGCACCGGACCGCGACTTCTGGTGACCGCGCGCGGCATGTCTGTGCGCATCGAGGAGAACGGAGAACGGACAGAAAGTGACCGTGATCTCTTTGAGACCATTCGGGTTCTGGCAGACCGATACCGGTCGGCCCCGCTTGCGGAACCCCACGGCCTCACGGGCGGTTTCGTCGGCTACATCGGGTACAATACCGTGCGTTCACTCGAGCGGATCCCGATTCCTGCACCGGGCGATTCGGATGAACCGGACGCGTTGCTCGGGCTCTTCACCTCCATCGTGCAGTTTGACCACAGGCGTCAGATCATGACACTCATCAGGAATGTCTTCGTGGATATCGGTCTGCCGCTCCGCGCTCAGTATGAAGCAGCAGAGAAGTGGTTTGATGAGCTTGCTGTATGTCTGCGTACTCCGTCGTCACCCACAACTTCATTTGCCTGTGACCTCACGACTGCGGCATATGAAACCCCGCGCGACCACTTCCTGGCGTCCGTAGCGCAGGCAAAGGAGTTTATCCGTGAGGGAGACATCTTTCAGGTGGTCCTTTCACGTCGTGCAACATACGCCTGGACTGGGGATGCGTTCGCCGTCTATCGCGCACTGCGGATGATTAATCCGTCGCCGTATCTTTTTTACCTTGACTTCGGAGAAACCCGGCTAGCAGGTTCGTCGCCGGAGGTGCTGGTTCGATCTCTGGGAGGGGATGTTGAAGTTCTGCCTATTGCCGGCACCAGGCCTCGGGGGAAGACTCCCGAGGAAGATGCCGCCCTGGAACGTGAACTTCTGGAAGATACGAAGGAACTTGCCGAGCACGTCATGCTCGTCGATCTGGGACGCAATGACGTGGGACGCATTGCACAATTCGGATCTGTGCGCGTCCCGGTCTTCAAACGGGTTGATCGCTATTCACATGTCATGCATATCGTCTCGGAGGTCCATGGCCGGCTCCGCGACGATGTCTCCACCGTGGGGGCGTTCCGGGCATGCTTCCCCGCGGGGACCGTGTCGGGCGCACCCAAAGTCAGGGCGATGGAGATTATCCAGGAGCTCGAGGATGTCCCCAGGGGCGCGTATGCGGGAGCCGTGGGCTATGTCGGCCTCGACGGGACCCTGGACACCTGTATCACGATCCGGACTGTGGTGTTTCAGGGAAATCACCTGAAGATCCAGGCCGGAGCAGGCATCGTCGCGGATTCCGACCCCGCACGGGAGTACGAAGAGACCGTAAACAAAACGCGGGCTCTGAGGGAGGCTGTGGCGATGGCAACCGACGGTCTCCGCACCAACCGGCTCTCCAGCGCGAGCAGGAGGCGACCGCAGTGATTCTCGTGATCGACAACTACGACTCCTTTACGTATAATCTGGTTCAGATCCTCGGATCGTCCACCGACAGCGTTGTGGTGAAGCGTAACGACTGCACAACAGTTGCAGAAATCTCCTCTCTCGCACCCCGGGGAATCCTGCTCTCGCCAGGTCCCGGACGGCCCGAAAACGCCGGCATTTCCATGGACATAATCAGGGACTTCGGGCAGAGGATTCCGATCCTCGGGGTGTGTCTGGGGCATCAGGCCATTGGACTCGCGTACGGCGGAAAGGTTGTCTACGCCCCTGCCCTGATGCACGGGCGGACCTCCATCATACGCCATGCTGGCTCGTCTCTCTATGAAGAGATTCCCACACTGTTCGACGCGACCCGCTACCATTCGCTTATTGTGGAGAGGTCCACTCTTCCGAACACTCTCCGGATCACCGCTGAGACCGACGATGGGATCATTATGGGTCTGCAGCATGCCGAGTATCCGGTCGAGGGGGTCCAATTTCACCCGGAATCAATTCTGACTGCACATGGCGCGCACATGCTGTCGAACTGGTTGAGGAGATGCTCATGAAGGCATACCTTGAGATGTGTCTGGAGGGTCATGACCTTACCTCAGACGAGGCCTCAAGCGTCCTGGAAATGATCATGACCGGACAGGCGACCGAGTCGCAGATTGGTGCGATCCTGACCGCCTTGCGGGCGAAGGGGGAGTGCGAGGATGAGATTGTGGGATTTGCGCGAACGATGCGGCGCTATGCTGTGAAGATCGCTGCAGACGATCCGGATGCCATAGACATGTGCGGCACGGGTGGCGATGGTCTCGGCACGTTCAACATCTCCACCGTTGCCTCACTTGTCGCAGCGGGCGCGGGGGTCACCGTCGCGAAGCACGGCAACCGTTCCGTATCGAGCCGGAGCGGGAGTGCCGATGTGTTCCGCGCCCTCGGCGTGAACGTGGACATCTCTGCGACCCGGGTGGAATCGTGCCTCAACACGGTTGGGATCGGCTTTCTGTTCGCCCCTCTGTTTCACCCCGCGATGAAGTCCGTGGCGAAGTCCCGGCAGGACCTTGGTGTCCGCACGATTTTCAACATGCTCGGTCCCATCACGAACCCAGCGGGCGTTCGAAGGCAGATCGTCGGAACGTACCACCACACGGTCGCGTACAAACTGGCCGGTGCGCTGCAGAAGCTGGATACGAACAGGGCATGCGTGCTCTGGGGAGCGGAAGGGATGGATGAAGTGAGTCTGTCCGGAGAAACGCACGTGCGTGAAGTCAATGGCGGCCGGCCGCCCCGTGCGTATGCAATCACCCACGACGACTTCGGGCTGAACCATTCGCCCTCCGATGCTGCACGGGGAGGGGATCCCGCTCACAATGCGGCCATCACGCGGGAGATCCTCGAGGGCGAAATGGTGCCGGGGAGGGATGTCGTGATCGCGAACGCCGCTCTTGGCATCTATGTTGCAGGCAAAGCGGAGAATCTCCTTTCCGCTACCACGCAGGCCAGAGAGTCGATCGATTCCGGTCGTGCCCGGGATATTCTGAGCAGACTTGTGGAGCATACAAACCGCGCATGAGCTACCTCTCTACGATCATTGCGCACAAGGCGGACGAACTGGCTGATACAAAACGGCGCGCGCCTGTTGATGCATTGCGTGCCCGGGAAGGATACCAGGATCCGCGGCGGCCATTCGCAGATGCTCTGCAAGCAGGACGCCCTTTCATTATTGCTGAGATCAAATTCGCCTCACCGTCGAAAGGCCGGATCAGGACAGGTCAGGACGTGCTTCCCGTCTCGCGTTCATACGCGGCGGCAGGTGCAACCGCACTTTCCGTGCTCACCGACGAGCGCTTCTTCAACGGGCATATTTCGTTTCTGCCTCTGGCGCGCACAGGGCATCACCTTCCCGTCCTCCGGAAGGATTTCATCGTCGATCCCTATCAGCTCCACGAGGCAAGGGCCTACGGCGCCGATGCGGTCCTCCTGATCGTGGCGGCTCTGGGGAAGGAGCGTCTGATCGATCTGAAAGCCGAAGCGGACGAACTCGGACTTGAATCCCTGATCGAAGTACACACTGAAGAAGATCTGGCCGCTCTCCAGGATCTCCACACTCCGGTTGTCGGCATCAACAATCGCGACCTGGACTCTTTTGAAACGCGGCTGGACGTTTCGTTCCGCCTTCGTCCTCACGTGCCCCCTGGCGTTCTTGTGGTGAGCGAATCGGGCATACGGACGGGTGAAGACCTTCGCATGCTCTGGGCGCGTGGCATCGACGGCGCTTTGATCGGTGAAACGCTTATGCGGCATGATGACCCCGGGCAGGCATTGCGAGACCTCCTGCAACAGGCGAAGGAGGCTACCGGATGATCAAAGTCTGCGGTATCACCCGGCGCCAAGATGCCGACGTTGCAGTCGAAGCGGGCGCCGACACTCTGGGCTTCATCTTCGCACCCGAAAGCCCGCGCAGGGTGACCCCTGCAGCAGCGCGGGAGATTATCGCTACGCTTCCCTCCACCGTCCTTCCGGTGGGAGTGTTCGTGAACGCCGGACGGGAAGCGATAGTGCGCGTGGTCCAGGAGGCAGGGATCAGGGCGGTCCAGATGCATGGCGATGAGACGCCGGAGGACGTGCTGGGGATTCCCGTGCCGGTGATCAAAGCCCACAGAGTGTCGCCAGGCTTCTCTCCAGGACATCTGACACCATGGGATGTGTACGCTCACCTCCTCGATGCGTATGTCCCTGATGTGCGGGGAGGGACAGGCCGGACGTTCGATTGGCATGCTGCCTTGCGGGCGAAACCCTATGGCCGCATCATCGTCAGTGGCGGGCTGACGCCGGAAAACGTGGGCCTCGCTGTCAGAACAGCACATCCGTTTGGCGTGGATGCCAGCAGCAGACTCGAAGTGTCGCCCGGGATCAAGAACGCGCAGGCCGTCGCAGCATTTGTCCATGAAGCGAGACGTTGCCTGGGAGATATTCACGAAGCACCAAGGGCGTCGCAGAAGCCCTGACCGCCCCGGATTCAGAAAGGTGATGCGCGCATGCAACAACAATCACAGATATCGTCAACGCGAGTACCGGTGCCCGATGCGAGGGGATACTTTGGTGCGTACGGCGGCAGGTTTGTGCCGGAAACCCTGATGCCCGCCCTCGAGGCGCTCGAAACGCTCTACGGGGAGGCACGAAACGATGCCGGATTTCAACAGGACCTGAAAGAGATGCTCGCCAGTTTTGCGGGACGCCCCACGCCGTTGACGCGGGCACCTCGCCTGTCGGAACATTTTGGCAAAGCCCGCATCTATCTCAAACGGGAAGATCTATGTCACACGGGGGCACATAAGATCAACAATACGATCGGACAGGTTCTCTTGGCACAACGGGCAGGGAAATCGCGGATTATTGCCGAGACGGGCGCGGGTCAGCACGGGGTTGCGACAGCGACGGTTGCCGCGCGGCTTGGGCTACCCTGCGTCGTCTATATGGGTGCGGAGGACATGGAACGCCAGCAGCTGAATGTGCGGCGGATGGAAATGCTGGGCGCCAGTGTGGTTCCGGTCCATAGCGGCTCCCGAACGCTGAAGGATGCCACAAGCGAGGCAATCAGGGATTGGGTGACAAATGTGCGCGATACGTTCTACGTGATCGGTTCGGTGGTCGGGCCGCATCCGTATCCTGCCATGGTGCGAGATTTCCAGAGCGTCATCGGCGATGAGACCTCCGTGCAGGTCCGGGAAGCAGAAGGACGTGACCCCGACGTGCTTGTTGCCTGTGTGGGCGGAGGGAGTAATGCGATCGGTCTCTTTTACCGGTTTCTCAATCTCCCCGTTCACATGATCGGCGTCGAAGCTGCAGGGCACGGTATTGCGACGGGAAAGCATGCTGCTACGCTGACGTGCGGGAGTCCGGGTGTGCTTCACGGGTCGTTGAGCTACCTGTTGCAGGATGGAGAAGGACAGGTGCAGGTCGCGCATTCGATTTCGGCAGGGCTCGATTATCCGGGTGTCGGACCCGAACACAGCTTCCTCAAAGATTCAGGCCGGGTCGCCTATCTATCTGTGACCGACAAACAGGCATTAGAGGGGGCGCGTCTCCTGGCGCGTCTCGAAGGAATTCTTCCGGCGCTGGAAACGGCCCATGCCGTTGCCGCCCTCGAAGAGATTCTCCGTGGCACCTCTTCGGATTCGATTCTGGTTGTGAATATATCCGGCAGGGGAGACAAAGACATTTCCACGTTTGCCCAGTCATGAAGAATCCTCTCGACATGCGGCTTGCAGGGAATCGGGCTGCCCACCGGTCTTCTCTCGCAATGTTCCTCACTGCCGGTTTCCCTACGAAACTGGACACGCTTGACCTCTTGAAGTCTCTTGAGGGGGGTGGGGCGGATGTTGTGGAAGTAGGCATGCCATTTTCCGATCCGCTTGCGGATGGGCCGGTAATCCAGCGTGCGTCAGAGCGGGCCCTCCAGAATGGGGCAACGCTTGCATGGACTCTTGAACAGGTTGCGGCGTTCCGATCCGTCTCAGATCTGCCTGTTGTTCTCATGGGCTACCTCAACCCCATTCTCCGGTACGGCCCGGGGCGGTTTTTCCGCGATGCGGCATCGGCCGGCGTCAACGGGATCATCCTTCCGGAAGTTCCGCTGATAGAATGGCCCCGGTTTGCGCCCGAGGTTCAGGTGGCCGGGCTGAGCAACATTCTGCTCGTCACGCCAACTACGGAAGGCGACCGGCTCCGAGCGATCGACGATTTCTCCAGCGGTTTCGTCTACTGCGTTTCGACGACGGGAGTCACCGGCGGCGATGCGTCCCTGGATGCTGTACGCCGGATCCGAGAGGTCGCTTCAGATATCCGGAAGAATCCGATGCTTGTGGGATTCGGAATCTCGACACCCGATCGTGCCGTGGAGTTCGCGGCGGCGGCTGATGGAGTCATCGTCGGCAGCGCTCTTCTTCGGAAAATCGATGAAGGGTGTTCCCCCCGCGTCGTAGAGGCGTGGGTCCGCAACTACCGGACCGCTCTTGATCATTTTTCCCGCTAAACGGCCGCAATCGAAGGGAATTGTGCAGCCCATTTACTCCTTTGATCCTGATCCGGCGAATTGGTATCTTATGCCATCCCTGTCCAACCACCCGGTGCATGATCAATGCCACAACAACAGCTCACCTTGCGCACTGCGCTTGAGCGCAGCGCCCTTCAATTCGCCGACCGCACTGCGCTTTCCATGATTGATGGGGTCGAACTCACCTATGGCGCCCTCGGTGAAAAGGTGCGCGCGGTCTCTGACTTTCTCGTCGAAAGCGGCGTTCAGCCGGGCGATCGTGTTGCCATCCTCGGCGAAAACACTCCCATGTGGGGCGTCGCCTATTTCGGCATCACCTCTGTGGGTGTAATCGCGGTCCCCATCCTGCCAGACTTTTCACCGGGGGACATTGCGCGAATCATCCGGCATGCGGAGGTGCGGGGAGTCTTCGTCTCGCGCCGGTTGATAGATAAACTGGCCGAAGTACCACCCGCAGAGACAGGGATGCTCATCCTTCTAGATGACATGACCCTTCTTCCGGCCGGGGGTACTCCCGAAGAACTCGATGCGACAGAGGGGAGCCGCACGTCCATTGTTCACCGTGGAGCCGGTGAACGGCCGTCCCCGAAAGGGGGCGAACGGCTTCCTGGACGGGATGATGTGGCGGCCATCGTGTACACGTCGGGGACAACCGGTCACTCGAAGGGAGTGATGCTCACCCACGGCAATATCCTTGCTGATGTCGAATCTACTCTGCAAATCGTCGATTTCACGGCTGACGATCGGATGCTCTCGATTCTCCCTCTTCCGCACACATACGAATGCACGCTCGGGCTGGTCGCGCCGATCGTGGTGGGTGCGGGAGTCTACTACATTGAAAAACCCCCGTCAGCTGCGGTGCTGCTTCCGGCGCTGGCGAAGGTCCGTCCGACATACATCCTGTCCGTCCCGCTGGTGATCGAGAAGATCTACAAAGCACGTATCCTCCCCGAGCTGACAAAATCGTCTCTCTTGCGGTGGGCACATACGATCTCAATCTTTCGCAAGCTTCTGCATCGGATCGCAGGGCGGAAGCTCCTCAGGATTTTTGGTGGCAGGCTCCGTGTCTTTACGATCGGCGGCGCGCCGCTGGCTCCGGACGTGGAGTTGTTTCTGCGGGAAGGGAAGTTCCCGTATGCAATCGGCTACGGGCTCACTGAAACGGCACCGCTTGTTGCGGGAACCGGACCGGACAGGACCCGGTATCGTTCAACGGGCCCGGCCATGCCGGGAACGCAGATCCGTATCGTTGACAGGAACCCGGTCACCGGGGAAGGCGAAATCCAGATCAAGGGCCCGACCGTGATGAAGGGATACTACCGGGATCCCGACCGCACACGGGAGGCGTTCACGGACGATGGCTGGTTGAAAACGGGTGATCTCGGTGTGATTGCCGATGATGGGTATGTCTTTGTCAAAGGCCGGTCCAAGAACATGATCCTCGGGCCGAGCGGAAAGAACATCTACCCGGAAGAGATAGAGGCCGTCATTAATGAGTTCGAGACCGTCGCCGATTCGGTGGTGTATGAACACCAGAACCGGCTTGTGGCGCTGGTCCATCTCGATTACGAGCGCCTGCAGAGGGCTGTGCAGTCGCTGGGCGAGGCGGACATCCGGCAGAAAATCAACGGACTGCTCTCGGATATGCAGAAACAGATCAACAACCGCGTACCGCTGTATGCCAGGATCCACCGGATCATCGAGCAGGCGGAGCCGTTCCAGAAGACGCCCACACAGAAAATCAAGCGACATCTCTATATCCCTGCACCCTGAACGGTGCCGCGCAGAAGCTCCAGGCGGCACGTCGTCACAGCGGAGGAAAAGTCATGACGTATTACGATCGCAGACGCTTTCTCAAGACATCAGCGGCTACGGCAGCAGGAATCGTTGTCGGTCCGGCCGCCCTGGCAAACGTCGTGCACCTGCAGGCGGGGGATACTCCGCATGCAGATCATCGTATCACCAGGACTCTGGGAAGGACCGGTCTCCGGCTGCCTGTCGTCAGTATGGGCGTGATGCGGGCCGACAATCCGGGACTTGTGCGGGCTGCCCTCAAGGCAGGGATGGTCCATCTCGACACGGCGTACGGGTACCAGAAGGGGAGGAACGAAGAGATGCTCGGGAAGGTCCTCGCCGATTATCCGCGCTCGAGCTTCGTCATCGGGACGAAAGTCCCGCCCGAAGACGGGGACGGCCTGACGGCGAAGAATGAATGGCTCGCAAAAGTGGACGTAAGTCTCGGTCGTCTGAATATGAAGTATGTTGATATTCTGTATCTCCATGCGCTCTCATCGCGTGAGGCGACGCTCGCGCCCGCGATGCTGGATGCCCTGCGGGAAGCCAAAGAATCGGGACGCGCGCGGTTCGTCGGCGTGTCCACGCACAGGAATGAGCCTGATGTGATCGATGCTGCAATTGAAAGCGGCGTGTATGATGTTGTCCTAACCGCTGTCAACTTCAAGCAGGACCACTACACATCGGTCCGCGCTGCAATTGCCCGTGCGGCGAAGGCAGGCGTAGGCATCATTGGCATGAAAACCATGGCGGGCGGATTCCTCGATAAGGCCAAAACGAAGCCCGTCAACTGCAAGGCCGCTCTGAAGTTCGTCCTGCGCGACGAGAACGTCACCACCACGATCCCCGGCATTACCTCCTATGAGCAACTTGAGGAGAATGCGAGCGTCAATCGTGACCTGGTTCTGACAGAAGAAGAGCAGGACGCCCTTTCGGCAGCGCAGCTCGAGGGGGGGCTGTATTGCCAGGGGTGCAGCCAGTGCGTCACGGGGTGTCCTCACAATCTTCCCATCCCGGACTATATGCGTGCCTACATGTACACGTACGGCTATCGGAACCCGGGGCTTGCCCGGGAGCTCCTCGACAAGCTTCCTGACCGGGCCCACGTGTGTTCTGACTGTGGTGCCTGCACGGCGACATGCGTGAAGGGGTTCACGGTTGGCGAGCGTATTACGGATGTGCGGAGGGTGCTCGATATTCCGGCTGAATTTCTGACATGAGACGTGCCCATCCCCATCGTTTCCTGACGTCTGCACAGCAACTCCTGGTGTACGGGGTCCTCTCTGTGTTCTGCGCGGGTCCACTATGGGTCGCCGCAGCGGCGCACCTTCCCCGGGACGCATTTCCCCCCATTGCAGGCTGGGTGGTAAAGGCGGAGCCCACGGTGTATGGTCCCGAGACGCTATGGGACTTCATCGATGGAGCCGCGGACCTCTATTTGAGTTATGCATTCGTCGACCTCCACGTTGCCTACTACACCAATCGGGAGGGGATCGAAGTCAGGGCGGAACTCTACCGACACGACTCTTCTGAAGACGCGTACGGCATCTACTCGCAGGAGCGATCCCCGGAGAGCCCGCCCGCACCGTTTGGCTGCGAAGGATATCTGGATAGTGGAATGCTGAATTATGTTTGCGGGCCGGTGTACGTCAAACTGTCAAGTAACCAGGAGGGTGACAGCGTGGCCCCTGCGCTTGCGACGGTGGCAGGGACAATCGAGGTGGCACTCGGGGGACCAACCAGTATGCCCGGGGGTTTCTCCCTGTTGCCACGCCGCCACCGGGTTGCGCGCTCCGAGCAGTACATTGCTCGGGACTTCCTTGGCTACGGGTTCCTGCGACGCGCATTCGTTGCCCGCTACGGAGAGAACGGAGCGTGCCGGGCATTTGTTCTTCGTGAGGACCAATCGTCGGACATACAGCGCATTCTCGCCTCCTTCGCATCTGTCGCAACGCTCCGACCCGCCGACGACGGGGAGGGGAGTCAGGTCTTTGACGACCCTCACGTGGGTGCAGTCACCGTTGTGGTACACGATAATATGATGTTTGGGATTATCGAGTGCCGGAGTGATGAAATCCGGAGCGCCCTCGTGCTCGATTTTCAGCACTCACTTTGATTGGTATAGCGGGTTTCACCCCTTCCTCAAGGCCCCCGTATTTCATGATTCCGTGTTGATTTTCTCCCCTTCCAGGACGGTTCCGGATTGGCCGAGTTCAGCCATTTGAGCAAGATCCGGCTTGGAAGATTCCGCCCTGCGGTCGAAATGACCCATTTTCCCCCATCCTGACCTGATTCCTCCAGGCACCCCCTTGGTACAGCAGTTGCGGGCAGATTGGAAGGATGAATGAACCTACCTCATCGGAAGGCGCGCGCATCATCATCGCTGATGATGAACGCATCGTTGCGGCCGATTTGCAGCGGCGCATGGCGGCGCTGGGCAATACCGTCGTGGCTGTGGTCGGGACCGGCGAAGATGCCGTTCGGGCTGCCCTGACGTTGCGGCCGGACCTCATTCTGATGGACATCAGAATGGAAGGAGCGTATGACGGCATCGTCGCCGCCCAGAAAATCAAAGCCGAAATGGATGTCCCGATAGTCTTTGTAACGTCCTTTTCGGACAAGGAAACGCTCCACCGTGCGCGTGAAACCGGCCCGTTCGGCTACGTCCTCAAGCCCTTTGAAGAGCGCGAGCTCGCCGCGACCGTCGAGATGGCGTTGTTCCGTCACTCTATGGATCAGAAACTGCGAAGGAGCGAACATCTCTACAGGACGTTAATCGAGAACACCGGTGAAGGGATCGTCTTCGCCGACCTTGACGAACGATTCACCTTTGCAAATCCCACGGCAGAGGCGATCTTCGGCGTGGGGCCGGGAGGTCTTCAGGGACGCTGCATCGATGAATTCACCACGCCCGATGTGTTCTCGTCAATTCAGGCTCAGACCCGCCTCCGCCGGACGGGGAACCGAGGCGCGTACACCGTCGAGATTACGCGCGCCGACGGCGAGTGCAGGACAATCCTGATTACGGGAACGCCTCAGATTGACGACGCCGGAACTTTGACCGGGACATTCGGGATCTTCCGTGACATTACCGAGGGACACCGTGCGGAGGAGGCTCTCAGGGAAAGCGAACAACGGTTCCGCGAACTCTTTGACGACGCCCCGGTCGGCTACCATGAAATCGATTCCCGGGGCATGATCGTCCGGGTCAACACGACGGAGCTCCGTATGCTGGGTTATGCGGCCGAAGACATGCTCGGCCACCCCATATGGGAGTTCGTGGCCGACCACGAAGCGTCGCGCCGCGCGGTTGCCGCCAAGCTCCTCGGGATCGGGGCGGTCCGTCAGGCCTATGAGCGTGAGTTCATTCGCAAGGACGGGACTCTCCTGCCCGTGCTTCTTGAGGACAGCGTGCAAAGAAATCCCGACGGTCAGATAACGCGAGTCCGGTCAGCTATCCAGGATATCACAGAACGAAGACGCGCAGAGGAAGAGTTGCGCCGCAACACGGAGGAGCTGCGTAAAGCCAAAGATGCGGCAGAACAGGCAAGCCGTACCAAGGCGGACTTTCTTGCAGCGATGAGCCATGAGATCCGCACGCCGATGAACGGGGTGATCGGGATGACGAACCTGCTCCTCGAGACCCCCCTTTCTGACGAGCAGAGGGAATACGCCGACACCATCCGTATCAGCGGCGAAGCCCTTCTCGCGATCCTCAATGAAATCCTGGATTTCTCGAAGATCGAATCAGGAATTATTGACCTGGAACAGGAACCGTTCTCGCCCCTTGGGTGCATCGAAGAAGCTATTGATCTCTTTGCCACTCGCGCGGGGGAGAAGGGGCTTGAATTGATCTGCCAGGTCGACCCCGGCGTGCCCGAACTCGTTGTGGGCGATGTCGCGCGAGTGCGCCAGGTGCTCGTGAATATCATCGGGAATGCAATCAAGTTCACGGAGCGCGGAGAGGTGCTTGTTACGGCCGTCGCGCAGGGGACCGGTGACAGTGGTGCAGAAATTCTGGTGGCGGTGAAAGACACGGGGATCGGCATGGATGAAGTCGCTCAATCGCGCGTGTTCATGGCCTTCACCCAGGCAGAGTCTTCCATCGCGCGCCGTTTCGGGGGAACCGGGCTCGGTCTCGCGATCTCCAAGCGTCTCGTTGAACTCATGGGCGGTCGCATCTGGCTCGAAAGCAACGAGGGAGAGGGGACGACGTTCTTTTTCACGCTCAAGACGCTTCTACCGGACACTGTGTCCCCACCGGATGCTACCCTGAAGGAGGGGTTTGCTGGAAAGAAGGTTCTTGTCGTCGACGATAACGCGACACACGCCGGTGCACTCCGTGTCATCTGCGAGCAGCAGGGGATGATCGTCGAAGTTCTCTCCGGTGCGGAACGCGCCCTTGCCCGCATCGGCGGCGGTGAAGCGTTTGCGCTGGCTCTTGTGGATATGTACATGCCGGAGATCGATGGGATCGAATTTGCGCGGCGCGTCCGGGCACATGAAAAGGGACGCACTCTCCCGCTGGTCCTTCTCGCTCCCGCAACCACGCTGGCCAATCGGGGAGAAGAGCTCGGTGCTCTCTTTGCCGGTTGGGGGATGAAGCCGATCAAGCGCGCCCAGCTGTTGAAGCTCATGGCGTCTGCGATGGGTGGTCGCAGGGCCCCTGTCCGGGCTCCAAAAGCGCGCATTCTCGATCCCGGACTGGCAGAGCGGCTTCCGATGCGAATCCTCCTTGCTGAGGACAATGCGGTCAATCAGGCACTAACGCTGGCGATTCTCAGGAGAATGGGATACAAAGCGGATCTTGCCGCGGACGGGCAGGCGGTTCTGGATGCCCTGGAACGACAGCCGTACGACCTGATCTTCATGGACGTACAGATGCCGGTCATGGACGGTCTGGAGGCAACCCGCCAGATCATTCGTCTTCTCCCCCGGAGCAACGACCGCGCATCGTGGCTGTCACGGCCAATGCGATGCAGGGCGACCGGGAGCGGTGCCTCGCTGCAGGGATGGATGACTACCTGGCGAAACCCGTGAGTCTGGAAGATTTACGCATGATGGTCGAAAAGCATGCCCCCGTTCCCGTGGTACGCAGTCTTGAGTGATTTTGACTTCCGAAACATGTATATTCCGGCTGACCTATCCTGCGAGGCAACGATTCGATGACAGATTTTCGGGCACGCGTATTTGGCTATCGGAACAAGCCGAAAGAAGAGGGGAACCTCCTGGAGGTTCTCGCCAGGATTCCGGTGTTTGAGGGCTTTTCGCGTCGCGAGCTTGCGGCCCTCGGACGCGTTATCCATAGACGCGAGTATCTCCCGGACGAAGTAATCATCCGGCAGGATGAACCCGGGCTTGGCATGTACATTATCCAGGCCGGCCAGGCCGTGGTCATTTCAGGCAAGGACAATATCCAGCTCTCTTCTCTCAGCGATGGCGATTTCTTTGGCGAAGTGTCTCTTCTGGATGAGGTCCCGCGTTCGGCTACGGTCGTCGCCAAAACGGAGTGCAAGGTATTGGGCTTCTTCCAGTCGGATTTGTTCTCGTTGATTGAGCACGACCCACGCTTTGGTGTCAAGATTGTGATCCGTGTCGCCCGGATTATTGGAGACCGGTTACGCAAGGCCAACCAGCAGGTACTTGCTTTGAATGAACGGATCGAGCAGATCCAGCCCCAGTCAACTTCCGCCCTTTAATGACGACTCCTCAGCCCCACCCTTCACGGGATCTTCTCCCGTTACTCATTGCGGCCGGCGGTTCCGTCTTCCTGTTGTTCATGGGGGGAGCAGCACAGGTTGTGATCCTCTCCCTCCTCCTCGCCTACATTCTCGATCCGCTGACGACGGCAATGGAGGCACGGGGGATGAGCCGGACGATCGGGTCGGTGCTGGTGGTTCTTCTGATCGGGGTGGCAATGATTGGCGCCGGATATATTCTCGTCCCGGTCCTGGTCGATCAGGTCAAGGCCCTGCAGAATGGTTCAACCAGCGCGCAGGCGGCGGACGCGATACGCGGACTTCAGGAAAGCTTGCGCGGATACCTCGGCTTTCTTGGCATGGCCGATCTCGATCTGCTTGCGGAGATCGAACTCTTGAAAAAGCGGATCGGGGAAGCCATGATCAACTTCCTCATCAGTGATTCCCTCCCCCTTATCATCAACGGTGTAACGATTCCGTTCATGATCTTCTTCTTTCTGAGAGACGGTCGGGAGATGAAGAAGACGTTTGTCAGCATGGTCCCCAACCGGTACTTTGAATTTACGCTGGACATGCTCTACAAGATGGACCTGCAGCTTGGCAACTATCTCCGCGGACAGTTTTTTGACGCCATGGCGTTTGGAGCGATGGCAATTGTAATGCTCTGGATTCTGGGGGTCGACTACTTCGTGTTTCTGGGGGTGTTTGCCGGTCTGGCGAACCTGATTCCATATGTCGGACCAGTCGCCGGTGTTATTCCGGCTGCGTTTGTCGCGGTCCTTGCAAGCGGCAACCTGGCCAGCGCCGTCCCTGTTATCATTGGCTACTTTGTCCTCAAGCTTGTCGAGGACTTTGCCGTCCAGCCCTGGATTGTGGCCTCAACCGTGGAAATGCATCCGGTATTGGTCTTGATCTCTATCATGGTCGGAGGCGAGCTCTTCGGCGTTCTCGGCATGCTGCTTGCCGTCCCTGTGACCGGCTTCTTCAAAGTTGTGCTCAAAGAAGGCATCAGCACCTACCGTAAGTACCGTTTCAACTGAGGGATGGCATGATACGACAGCTTTTTCGCACAAAGAGCCTGGACGCTCTCCTGAGCGACGCGGACGATCCCACCCGGCAATTGCGCAGGGCGCTTGGCGCATTCGATGTCGTAATGCTGGGGATCGGGGCCATCATCGGTGCGGGCATTTTTGCCACCATCGGAACGGCGGTAGCCGGTGATGCCCTGCGGCCCGGTGCCGGCCCTGCAATTACCCTCTCCTTCGGCCTCACCGCCGTTGCCTGCGCCTTCTGTGGCCTCTGCTATGCCGAGTTTGCCTCTCTTGTGCCGATCTCGGGGAGCGCCTACACCTATTCGTACGCGACGCTCGGTGAGCTGGTCGCTTGGATCATCGGGTGGGACTTGATCATCGAGTATGCGGTCGGTAACGTGGCGGTCGCCATCGCATGGGCGGCGTATTTTCACCAGCTGTGTGATGGCATCGGATATCATATCCCTGCGTGGCTCTCGGTGGACTACCGATCGGCGATGCAGGCGGCGGAGGCCGCCGTGGCCGGGGGGGGGCAGGTCGGTCCTTCCCTTGCTCTCCCGCTCGAGGCCTGGAAAAACCACCCCGTGATCTTCGGCATCCCCGTGATCTTCAACTCCCTCGCCGTGGGGATCGTGGCCGTGATCACATGGCTGCTCATCATCGGCGTCAAAGAGTCCGTCCGTGTGAACAACGTCATGGTCATCATCAAACTCATGATCCTGATGTTTTTCATTTACGCGGGCGCTCAGTATGTCAAACCCGAAAATTGGTCACCGTTTATGCCGAACGGGATGAGTGGCGTCTGGGTAGGCGCAAGTCTGATTTTCTTTGCGTACATCGGCTTTGATGCGATCTCGACCGCCGCTGAGGAGTGCCGCAATCCGGCGCGGGACCTGCCGATCGGCATCATCGGATCGCTGGTGATCTGTACGGTGATCTATATCGTTGTGGCGCTCGTGCTGACGGGTATGGTGCCGTGGAACCATCTGGGTGTGGCCGATCCGCTCGCGGCAGCATTCGCGTACGTCCACGCCGACGTGTCCGCGGGCGTGGTGGCGGTGGGAGCGGTCGTTTCCATGACTGCAGTGTTGCTTGTCTTCCAGTACGGTCAGCCACGAATCTTCTTCGCGATGTCCCGCGACGGTCTGCTGCCGTCCTACTTCGCGCGCGTCCATCCGAAGTACAAAACTCCACACATCACAACCTTCTGGACCGGCGTTGCCGTCGCCGTGGTGTCGGCCGTGGCTAACATCAACGAAATTGTGGAGTTGACCAACATTGGTACACTTTTCGCGTTCGTTCTCGTCTGTGCCGGGGTGATCATTCTCCGGTATCGGGACCCCGATCGGCCGCGCGCATTTCGAACGCCATTCGTTCCATTGGTACCGTTGCTGGGGATCTTCTGTTGCCTGTACTTGATGGGGGGACTGCCCTGGGTGACCTGGGTTCGGTTCGGGGCGTGGCTTGCTGCTGGTCTTGTGGTGTATGTTCTCTTCGGATGGAGGCGGAGCAAGCTGCGCACGCCTGCGGCGTGAGAGCCATGATCCGGACAGGCAGGGAAGCGGGCTGCTACATCAGGGTTTCCCGCAAAAAAGCCTCGCTCCGGGTTCCGACCATAGCCTGTGCCACCGTCGCTCGATCAACGACAACCGTGGTGGGTGTCGCCGTAACGCCGAATGTGCGGGCGAGTGCGTACTCTTCAGCCACATTCACCTTGAACACGGGAAGGTCTTCACTCATGAGGAGATCGATAGTCGGTGTCTGCGTGCGGCATGCCCTGCACGCGGGAGAGTAGAAATACACCAGGAAACGGCCCCCCGTCGCGATCGCTTCTCCCAGTTCACCCCCGATGCCCTTGAGTTTCCTGCCACGCAGTTGCCGTGTCTTGACCGTGATGACTACCTGCAGTGTCACCATCAGGCCGATGAACAGCGCGAGGATGATCAGAAACGTGCTCATGCGCGTTTACCGAGAGTCAGAAGGCCGCCGATCGCCGCCCCGTAGACAGTGCTGATGTAGGGATTGGACGTGATAGGGCATGCCCCCCCCGTGCACCCGATGAAATAGTAGTAGGCAAATCCCGCGGCCCCGCCCCCGAGCACGGCAAGGCCGCGTTTGATCCACACCGGCATCGTTTTCATGTTCTCTCCATCAATGCTGCCGAGAGGTCCGTCAGAAGGACATTGATTTCTTCATCGGTCTTTCCCGCACCGCGCATGGCTTCCTCAACCGTGCCCCAGATCGGCTCGCCGCACACGAGACAGGGGACATTGTGGTGGATCAAATACCTGACGCTTCCCGGATACGCCGTGATCAGATCTTCGACGCTCATCATGCGGTCAATGCGATCCATGGTTATGAGCATCCCCCTTCTGGTGATCGGATCGGCGCTGTACCGGCGTGCATGACTACTCTGCACTGATCGCGGGCACAACGTCGATCACCGTACGCACGGATCGTCCAATCAGGCACGCCGCATGTGCATCGTTGACGAGCCTCTGGACGGTTTCGATGTCCGAGCCCGCGGCGACCCGGATGCCGGGCTCCAACGTCACTTTGGTGAACTGATACCCGCCTTCTGCAAATTCCAGGAGACCCGTTGCCTTGCTGCGATAGGAAAGCAGGGAGATCCCGCTCCGCGCCGCGAGCGCGAGAAAGGTCGTCATCTGACAGGCGTCGATTGCTGCAACATACAGATCTTCCGGCGTCCAGACGCCCGCCACGCCCTTGAATTCGGGTGGGCTTGCAACGCCGAACGAGGGTTTCCCTTCCGATGCAAGAACTCCCTGGCGATCGTGTGACCATGTCGTTGAGGCCACATACGAGAATGTTTTATACCGTTTGATTGGCTCTGTCATCGATTACTCCCTGGAGCGCCTCTAGGCGACTGTGTCCTTTTTTCGAGTGGAAATCTTGAAGGGGAAGTACAACGGACAGAAACTCACAAAGCTTGTCACCACGAAGATTGCGGCGAAGGCGCCCAGAACGATTGCCAGCGTTCCCTGAAGCTGGTCCGTAGCGATCAATACGACGACGATGACGGCAGCGAGAATCCGGATCACGCGATCGGCATTTCCCATGTTCTTTTTCATGTACTCATGTCCTCTGGAGAAGTGGAAGTAAACTGTGTACGTGTATGTGATGCAGAAGACCGGATTCCCGGGTCAAACTTTGTGCCTTTTCGATCTCTTCTGCGGGGATTTCCGCACGGGGACCGCGGTCAGCGTCGAGATTGTCCGAAAGAGATCCCTGTGTGTATCGGCCGGAACGGGGGGATCAGGCATCGCGCGGTACAGGGCGATGGTGCTCTTGATCGAGGCCAGGTATTCCCGGCAATCCGGGCAGTCGTCCAGGTGGCGCTTGATCTGCCGGCATCGCGGCGAGTCGATATCCTCGTCCAGATGGTCACAGATATGCAGATATACGGTCTCACATTTCATAGTACTGACTCGTGATGGATGCTCATATACGGCTGCAGTTGGTCCCGCAAGAAGGCCCGGGCACGCCGCAACCGCGATTTGGTCGCCTCGATCGAAATACCGATCGCCCCCGCCGTCTCCTCCGTCGATCGCCCTTCAATGTCGCGCATAACAAACACAGCCCGGTACTCTTCGGGGAGCTTCCTGATGGCAGCATCCAGCAGATCCTTGAGTTCTTTGCCGATGATGATATCTGCCGGAGTCTCCCCATCGGAAGCGAGCGGAGGTCTGGATCCTGGCCCATGGCCCGACGACGGGTGATCGTACGCTTCGAGGGACTCCTCGATTTCCGCCAGCTTTCGCCGGCGGCGTTTCATCAGACAATTGTTCGTGACGATTGAATAGAGCCACGTCGAGAATTTCGATTTGCCGTCGAAGTGGCCGAGTTTCCGGTACACGTTGATAAAGGTGTCTTGAAGCGTTTCCGCGGCCTTGAGGGGATCACGGCAAATCTTATAGGAGAACTTGTAGACGGTATCTTCATATCGCCGTACCAGCTCGGTAAACGCATCTCCGTCTCCTCCCTTGGCGCTGGAAATCAGTTCGTCATCCGGCAGCAGCCGGGCGGTTCGTCGATTCAATGGTGTGATGCTCGGTGGTGTGTGGAAGTGTCACGTCATCCCCCCTAAACGTAGCAAAACCTCGCCCGACCCGCAAGTTTGATGTTTGTTCCGCCAATATGTATCTTCGAAAAGGGCTGTTCTGTGCCATATGGACATGCGGGAGAGAACGTATCGGATGAAGGACATGATGGGTGCCGCGTTGCTGGGCGAGTTGCTGAGTCAACTGGCCCGTAACACCAACCTCCGGAACGCTCTTGAGTCCGTCAAACCGGAAGAAGCGGAACGGGTCTTGACCCGGCTTCTGGGAGAGATCGAGCGCAGTGCGAAGGAATTAACCTCCCCGGTGCCATCCGCGGGATACCCTCGGATCTCCCCGCCTCAGCCTTCTGCAGAGGAAGTTCCAGCATCCCCCGGGCCAGTACCGTCTCCAGCGCCAGCGGGTCCGGCATCCCCCAGGCCAGTACCGTCTCCAGCGCCAGCGGGTCCGGCATCCTCCGGGCCAGTACCGTCTCCAGCGCCAGCGGGTCCGCCATCCCCCAGGCCAGTACCTTCTGCGACCCCTACGGTTCTGGCCTCCGCGAAACCGATATCAACGCCTGCCCCCGTTCGGGAACCCTCCCGACCGGTTATCCCTGAGCAGGTTGCAGCAAAAGCACCCAAAGCCCAGAAATCCGTCTCCACTCCACTCGCAGACCCCCCGCGGGCAACACCAGCCCAGGAAGTGACCAGCGCTCCGCGTTCTGACCGTCCTCCGGCACCAGCCCGGGCGCAAGCCAGTGTATCCCCGAGCCCTCCACAACCATCTCCCCCGGCGCCGAATTCTCTGCCCCGGGTTGTCGGGCCAGCAGCGTCCCGAATGACTGTGAAGTTCGACGAAGAACGTGCGTATGTCCTTGCGGCAGGCCTTGTGGGGATGCATGAAACTCCCTCCGCGGAAGCGTTTGCCCTCGAGGAACAGGGACTGGAAGAAGGGACGTCAGTGTTCGCGATGGATCATGCGGGCATGCGGTTCTATCTCTGCCCGGTGAAAAGCCCCGAAGCAAGTGTCAGTAAGGCCGGGATGCTCCTCCTCGGGAAGCAGGACGGTTTGCGACACCGAGGGATTCACGAACGTCTTGTGAACCGACTGCGTCTTCAGGGGACCATTCTGCCTGCTGAGAGCGGTACCGTTGTCAGGGGACGGGAGGATCTGATCCGTCGAGTGGATTTCAGGCTTCACGCTCTTCTTGAAATCCTACTGGGTTTAGGCAAGGTGACGATTTGGCGACTCTCGGCATTTGTCCTGGATCAACGGATAGAACAAGTCCTGCCTGCGGAGTCTTCCTCCGGCAGGCCGACCCGGCAGGAACCGGAGCGGGGCCGCAGCTCAGCCTCGCCGAAACGCATCGACATCAAAACCCTCGAGAAAATTCTCTCGCGAGAAAAGAAGCTCGCCGAAGCGATCCTGCATGACCTGCGTGGCGTGGCAGAGAGCCATGAGGTGGAATATCTTGTCGGTCTTGGCGGGGGGAGTTCGGATGAATGGAAACCCATTCTGAAGGCGTCCTTCGTCATGTCCCACGCACGTTTGCCGGATCTTCACAAAGCCATCGTCCGGAGCCAGCAGACGCATGCAATGTTCGAACCCATGCTCGTCCTCGCAGGTGGAACCGAGAGCTTCTCACTGTCAATGTAATTTCATTTCCGATCATCGTCATTACCAAGGAGACCGCCATGTCCCCAAAACCCCTTTCCGGCGAGGTGTATTATCCAGCAGACGAAATCGTGCGCCGCGCTCACGTCCAGGACTGGACCACGATGGCGGCGGCGGCGGAGCGGGACCTGGAAGGCTTCTGGGAAAAGGAGGCGAAAGAACTCCACTGGTTCGAACCCTGGGACAAAGTGCTGGACCGGAGCACAGAGCCGTTCTTCAAGTGGTTCGTCAACGGAAAAACCAATATTGTGTACAACTGTCTGGACCGTCACACCCAGACGGCGCGCAGGAACAAGCTTGCGCTGATGTGGGAAGGGGAGAAGGGGGAATTCCGGTCGTTCTCGTATTTTGCCCTGCGCCGTGAGACCTGCCGGTTCGCCAACGTTCTCCGGAGTCTCGGCGTTCAGAAAGGAGACCGGGTGACGTTGTACATGGGTCGGATCCCGGAACTGATGATCGGGATGCTGGCGTGTGCCAGGATAGGGGCGATCCATAGTGTCGTGTACGGCGGATTCACTGTCGAGGCGCTGCATGAACGCCTCGAGGACAGCCAGTCAAAGGTCCTGATTGTGTCAGACGGTGCCTATCAGCGGGGCAAGATTGTTCCTCTCAAAGCAATTGCCGATGAAGCGCTCCAGCGCGCAGCGACTGTCGAGAGCGTGCTGGTGGTGAGACGCACCGGAGAGCCGGTGCAAATGGAATCAGGCCGTGATATGTGGTACCATGAACTCATGGCGCTTCCGATCGCCGGCAACCAGTGTCATATCGAAGTGATGGATGCCGAAGATCCGCTTTTCATCCTGTATACTTCGGGCACGACGGGGAAACCCAAGGCGATCCTCCACACCCATGGGGGATACATGGTCGGTACCTATACGACCCTGAAGTACGTGTTCGACATTCAGGAGGAAGACCGGTACTGGTGCGCGGCCGACCCGGGATGGATTACCGGACACAGTTATATCGTCTACGGGCCACTGCTCACCGGAAGCACATCGTTCATGTACGAGGGGGCGCCGACCTATCCGTACCCGAACCGCTGGTGGCAGATGATCGAAAAATACGGGATCAACATTCTGTACACCGCGCCCACGGCAATCCGCGGCCTGATGCGATTCGGGGAAGCCTGGCCGAACCGCCATGATCTTTCGACGCTCAGGCTTCTGGGTTCCGTCGGCGAACCGATCAATCCGGAAGCATGGAAATGGTATCACAGGGTGATCGGGAAAGGAAAGTGTCCGATCATGGATACCTGGTGGCAAACGGAGACCGGGATGTTCATGATCACCCCCATGCCTTCCGTCCCCCTGAAACCCGGCTCCGGTACCCGCCCGTTCCCGGGCGTCCAAATGGATATTCTCAATGAAGAGGGAAAGCCGGTGAAGGCCAATGAAGAGGGCTTTCTGGTCATAAAAACCCCCTGGCCGGCCATGATGCGCACGATTTACGGGGATCCAGAACGGTACAAAACCCAGTACTGGAGCAGATTTCCCGGGGTATACTTGACCGGGGATTCGGCGCGGCGCGATGAAGACGGGTACTACTGGGTGATCGGAAGGGTGGACGATGTTCTCAAAGTGTCGGGCTACCGGCTCGGCACGGCGGAAATCGAAAGCGCCCTGGTGAGCCATACTTCCGTTGCGGAGGCGGCGGCCATCGGCCTCCCCCATGACGTCAAGGGCAATGCCATACATACCTACGTCATCCTGAAATCCGGCGTCGAAAAATCGGACAAGCTGATCGATGAGCTCCGGGCTCACGTCGCCCACGAAATGGGGCCAATAGCGAAACCGGACAGCATTCAGTTCGTGGACTCACTTCCGAAGACCCGGAGCGGAAAAATCATGCGCCGGGTGCTGAAGGCGAGAGCTCTCGGGCAGGAGCCGAAGGACATCACCACGCTGGAGGAATAGAGGGTCTTCCGGGTTTCATTTTTCGCCGCCAAATTGGTATATTGTATCATCTATGGATGCCGTCCTGATTCTCGAAACTCTCCTCGTCGCACTTCCCCTTTGCTACGCGGCGCTGGTGGTGATTTATGCAGTCACCTTCTTCAGCAGCGCTGCATCGCTGGAGCGGGTGAAGCTCCCTGCATTGATTGTTGTGCTCCTGCTCCATCTGGGGTATCTGGGGCTTCGCACGGCTGTCTTCGATCACCCGCCCATCACATCGGTGTTCGAGATCATGTCGCTGCTGGCCGCAAGCACCGCCGGGGCCTATCTGTATCTCGAAGTCCGGACGCGCGTCCAGAACACGGGCCTTTTTGTCCTTTCCCTTGCTCTCGTCTTCCAGACAATTTCGTCCCTGTTCATCAAAGACACGGCTGTCATTCCGGACTATCTGCACAGCCTCGTCCTCGGATTCCACGTATCCACCGCGTTGCTGGGGTACACCGCGATCTCACTGTCGGCCGTGTATGGGCTGCTGTATCTCATGCTGTACCATGAAATCAAGTCGAGCCGTTTCGGCGTGATATACAGCCGGCTCCCGAATCTCGAAACGCTCGAGACACTGAGCCACAGGGCAGTGGCATTCGGGTTCGTCATGCTGACGGTCGCAATACTGATCGGTGTCGGATGGCTCCCTGTTGTGTTTCGGGAGATCTCGTATCTTGATCCCAAGCTGGTGGGGACTATCGCCATCTGGATACTCTACGCCCTCGCCCTCATGGCAAAACGGAAGGGCGGCTGGCAGGGACGCAAGACCATGATCATCTCCCTGGTGGGCTTCGCCTTTGTCTTTCTCTCGATGATCGTCATCAACCTCTACCTCAGCAGTTTCCACACGTTTCACTAGACGGGTCGTGCGGCCAGGATGAAGCTCTTTTCGATCGGGATCAGTCACCACACAGCAGCGGTGGATGTACGTGAGAAGATGTGGTTTTCTGCAGAGGAAACGCGTCACGCCCTTCCATTGCTGAAAGACCGGTTCTTTCACGAATGTCTGCTGGTGTCGACCTGCAACCGCACCGAACTCTATGGCGTCCTGCAGAATGACCATGTGGACGAACAGTCTGTGGTCGCGTTGTTGAAGGAGATCAAGAAGGCCGACGACAGCGTCCGGGCCGATCATTTCCGGATCTTCAGGGCCGGTGCATCGCTTCATCATCTGTTCAAGGTTGCCGCCGGTGTCGATTCCATGGTGATCGGTGACATCCAGATCCTGAATCAGGTCAAAGAGGCGTTTCACATCGCCCAGGAAATGGAAACGCTGGGACCGGTCATGAACCGACTCCTGCAGGCCGGGCTCCATGTGGGCAAGCGGGTCCGGACCGAAACCACGATCTGCGAAGGCGCCGTGTCCGTGAGCTACGCAGCCGTGGAACTGGCCAGCAAGATCTTTGCCGACCTTTCAAAAAAGTCCGCTCTCCTCATCGGTGCAGGCGAGACCGGCGAGTTGACCTTGCGCCATCTCGTGGGGAAGGGGCTTGCGCACGTTCGTGTTGCAAACCGGACCCGCTCCCGCGCTGAAGCGCTGGTCGCCGAATTCGGCGGGGAGGTGGCAGACTACGAGAATATGGAAGAGGCCCTCCGCCAGGCGGACATTGTGATCACATCCGTTAATAGCCCGACATACATCGTCCAGCCGGATGATGTCCAGAAGGTGATGCGCCAGCGAGGGAACAACCCGCTGTTCATTATTGATATTGGCGTTCCCCGGAACGTCAGCCCCGTGGCTCGCAAGATCGAAAACGTGTTTCTGTACGACATCGACTCCCTCAGCGCCATCGTCGACAGAAATCTCGAGAAGCGGCGGGCCAGTCTCCCGTCGGTCACGCATATCGTCCGGGAGGAAATGGTCGAGTTCTTCCACTGGTTCAACGCCCTTCAGGTGGCACCCACCATCCAGGACCTCCGGTCAGCCATGGAATCCATCCGCCATGAGGAGGTCGAGAAGAATGTGAACCGATTCAGACCCGAGGACCGCGAACTTCTCGAACTCGTGACACGGCGGATCGTCAACAAGATCCTCCATCAGCCGCTGACCACCCTGAAGCACGGGGCGGAGAACGGCAGCAAAGGGGCCGAGACCCTTCAGCGCGTCACGATTCTCCGGGAGCTCTTCGGCATCGGTCAGCCCGGGAAGCGGCATGGCAGCTGAAGCGATCCGCATTGGCACACGTGGAAGCCAGCTCGCCCTCTGGCAGGCACACTGGGTGCGCGACCGGCTGGCTGAGGCATGGCCGGATCTTTCATGCACCGTCGAGATCATCAAGACCACAGGGGACAGGATTCTCGATGCGCCATTGTCCACGATCGGCGACAAGGGACTGTTCACCAGGGAGATCGAACATGCCCTGCTTGAGAAATCGATCGACCTGGCAGTCCACAGTCTGAAGGACCTTCCGACAGAACTCCCTCCGGGACTGATGATCGGGGCGGTGACGGAACGGGAAGATGTGCGCGACGTGTTCCTTCCGCGGCCCGGGAGTGAGATCCGCACCCTGACCGGGCAGCCCTCCGGCGCTTTTGTTGCCACGGGGAGTCTGCGAAGGACCTGCCAGGTGCTTCACCATCGCCCGGACCTCATCATCGTTGACCTGAGAGGAAACCTGAACACACGCTGGACAAAGCTCGGGAACTCCTCATGGGCGGGTATGCTCCTGGCGCGGGCCGGTGTCATCCGTCTCGGCTGGGCCGACCGCATCGGCGAGACGCTGGATCCGCTTCAGGTCCTGCCGGCCGTCGGTCAGGGGGCTCTCGGCATCGAGGTCCGTGAGAACGACTCGCGGATTCAAGAAGTCGTCCACGTCCTCCACCACGAACCGACATGGCAGGCAATAACGGCAGAGCGTGCTCTTTTGCATACCCTTGAGGGGGGATGCCAGGTTCCGATCGGGACGTATACGCGTATTGAGGATGGGGAGCGGGGAGGGCCGCTTCTTGTACTCGATGCCATGGTCGGCTCGCTCGACGGATCCCGGGTGGTGCGTGCCTCCGGACGGCGACCACCGGAAGAAGCCCGCCTGCTCGGGGAAGACCTGGCCGGAGAACTTCTCGGGAACGGCGCGCGTTCAATACTTGCATCAATACGCGGGACGTCCGATGGATCGACCGCCGCTTGATGGGAAACGGATCCTGGTGACGCGGCCCCGCCACCAATCCGACGCCATGGCAGATGCTATCCGGCGCATGGGGGGATCACCCATAGTCCTTCCGCTGATCCGTATCCTCCCCGCCGAAGACACCACGGAGCTTGACACAATTCTCCGGAAGGGTCTCCGGGTCAATGCCGTCGTGTTTGCGAGCTCGAATGCTGTTCACTCCGTTTTGAAGAGGTGTAAGGCTCTCGATCTCCCGCGTTCACTCTGGCAGGACATCAAGGTGTTTGCTGTCGGCGCCCGGACGGGAGAATCCCTCCGCTCCCACGGACTCGCGCTTGCCGGATCCCCGGAGGAGTATTCCGGGGGCGATCTCGCAGCAATGATCGCCGGTGCAGACCTGCGGGGACAGACATATCTCTTTCCGCGGGGCGATCAGGGGAGCGAAGAGGTGGAGGAAGCGGTCCGGGCTGCAGGCGCTGAGACCCTGTCTGTGGTCGTCTACCGGACAGTGGGTGCAGATGAAGACACGACCACCAGGCTCCGTACCGTGGTTCTGTCGGGTGGCGTCGATGCCGTCACGTTCACAAGTCCGTCCGCCATCCGATCCTTCTGCGGGATGTTCAACGCCCGTGAGATGGAGACGCTGGGAGAGGGAACAACGGTCTGCGTTATTGGCGGGACGACGGAGCAGGCCGCACGAACGCATGGTCTCACCGTCCATGTGCGGGCCGAAGAATCGACCGGGACCGGCCTGGTGGATGCTCTTGCCCGGTACTATCAGTCACAGAACTCACAGCCGAGATTGCTTTGACAAAGTCTTCACTGCAGAATGACCTTTTCCTTCGCGCCTGCAAGCGCCAGCATGTCGAACGGACACCCGTCTGGATGATGCGCCAGGCGGGGCGCTATCTTCCCGAGTACCGGGCGATACGGGCCAGGACCGATTTTCTGACCATGGTCAGAACCCCCAGCTCGCAGCCGAGGTCGACATTGCAGCCGGTGGATCTGGTGGGCGTCGATGCCGCGATCATCTTCTCCGATATCCTCGTCATCCCCGAAGCGATGGGGATGCATCTGGTCATGGAAGAATCTGTCGGTCCACGCTTCCCGCAACCGCTGAAGACGCGGGAGCAGATCGATGCCCTTCCGGTGGCTGATCCCGAGCATACACTCCGATATGTGACCGATGCGCTCACGCTGACGCGCCGCACCCTGGGTGGACGTGTCCCGCTGATCGGGTTCGCCGGATCTCCATGGACCCTCGCTTCCTACATGATTGAAGGGGGCGGGACGAAGAATTTTGCATCCATCAAGCGGATGATGCTGGACGATCCCGAGCTGTTGCTCTCCCTGCTCAAGAAGCTCTCGATTTCCATACGCCTTTTTCTCGAGGCACAGATTGCTGCCGGCGCTGACGCGGTCCAGATCTTCGATACCTGGGGAGGCATTCTTGCGCCGGAACCGTACAGAAAGTTTTCGCTCGATTTTATGGCGGATATTGTTGCACGCCTGCGCCGTGATGGGGCCCCTGTGATTGTCTTTTCACGGGGCGCACACGCGGCCCTCGCTGACATCGCATCGATCGGCGCCGATGTCGTGGGTCTTGATTGGACATTCGATATCGGACGGGTACGGAGTGAACTCGGGGATCGCGTCGCCCTGCAGGGCAATCTCGATCCGGCTTCACTGTATGCCTCTCCCGACAGGATCCGGCACGAAGTACGTGCCATCCTTGCAAAATACGGGAACGGTCCGGGGCATATCTTCAATCTCGGGCATGGCATTCTCCCCGATGTTCCCCCTGAACACGCCAGGGCAATGGTGTCGGCCGTCAAGGAAGAAAGTCCCGTGTATCACCGTCCGGGCCGTCAATGAAAGACCGGACGGCCACGGGCGTGGTTCTTCTGCAATTAGGCGGACCGGATTCGCTGGAGGCGGTGGAGCCCTTTCTCTACAATCTCTTCTGCGACCCTGATATCATCGACCTGCCGTTGGCTTTTCTCTTCCGGAAGCCCCTGGCGGGTTTGATATCGCGACGCAGGGCTCCCAAAGTCCGGGAGTACTATCGGGCCATCGGCGGGCGTTCGCCGATTTTCCGACTGACACTACGTCAGGCTTCCGCGCTCGGCGCACGGCTGAAAGCCGCGGGGGATTTTCGCGTCGTTGTGGCCATGCGGTACTGGCATCCGTTCACGGAAGAGGCTATCCGGGCACTGCAACGCGAAAATATCAGGCGCGTTGTCCTTCTGCCGCTGTACCCGCAATACTCCCGGAGCACGACGGGGTCCGCCGTCAACGAATGGACGAGACTCTGTTCTCGTCTCGGGTATGCACCAGAGACTGTGACCATTCCCGAGTTTTGTGAGCATCCTCTGTACATTCAGGCAGTATCGGACCAGATTGGCATCGCCCTCCGGCGCATCCCACTGGCCGACCGTGGAAAGGTCCATCTGGTCTTCAGTGCACACGGAACGCCTCTGAAACTTGTAAGGGAAGGAGACCCGTATCAACAACAGGTGATACGCTCGTATGAAGCCGTTCTCCGGGCGGGCCGTTTCGGACTCCCCTCATCCCTGTGCTATCAGAGCAAGGTTGGACCTCAGCGCTGGCTTGAACCTTCTCTGGTGGCTACGGTGCACACGCTTGCGGCGGAACGCGTCAGCCATGTCGTTGTCGTCCCTCTTGCGTTTGTCTCCGACCACAGCGAAACCCTGTGGGAGATTAATATGGAGGTCCGGCGGGAAGCGCTGGCGCTCGGCCTCCAGCACTATGATATGAGTCCGGCCCTGAATACGAATCCTTCTTTCATCGGCGCGCTCGCCGGGCTGGTGATAGAACAGGAGAACCGTCTCGGCGGCGGAACACGCACCGCGGCATAACCATCGGTATGAACTCATATGGATAAGCATCATATTGTCGTGGTCGGGGCCGGGATCTCCGGGCTGACAGCCGCGTTCTGGCTGAAACGCATGGGCGCCGCCGTCACCGTTCTTGAGCGGGATTCCGTTCCCGGAGGTACCATGCGGACCGTCCAGTATGAAGGTTGGTTGCTGGAGACCGGCCCGAACAGCGCATTGGAAACGACGCCGGTGTTCAATGAGATGTTCGAGCTCCTGGGACTCGGGCATGAGCGGCTGTACGCCAATCCGGCCTCGGACAAGCGGTACATTCTCCGGGGAGGCGAGCTGCATCCCCTGCCGATGTCGCCCGGCGCCTTTCTGAAGACCCGCCTGTGGTCTCTTCCCGCAAAACTCCGGCTTCTTGCCGAACCCTTCATCGGGAAAGCCGACAGAGATGAAACTGTTGCTGAATTCGTCCAGCGGCGGCTCGGGAAGGAGTTCCTGGACTATGCAATCAACCCGTTCGTTGCCGGTGTGTATGCCGGCAACCCCGAAGAACTGAGCGTGCGGGCTGCGTTTCCCAAGCTCTACGCCCTCGAAGAGAAGTATGGTGGTCTCATCAGGGGGATGATTGGTGGCGCGCGCGAGCGGAAAAAGAGGGCTGAAGTGGCGAAGGACAGGGCAAAAATGTTCTCGTTCCGTTCCGGCATGGAGGCATTTCCTGACGCCCTGACACGCTACCTCGGTCTCTCCGTGCAGTGTAGCTGCACCGTTCGGACGATTGAGGTCGTCCGGACTACGCCGGACCGCCCTCCATCGTTTCGTGTGCACTACGTGCTTGGAGGAAAGAGTACGCCCCTGGAAGCGGATGCGGTCGTTCTCGCGGTACCGTCGTTTGCGGCGGTGCCGCTTGTGGCTCCGCACAATGGAGAGCTCGCCAGCGTGCTTGAAGAAGTGTACTATCCGCCGGTGGCGCAGGTGTTCCTCGGGTATCCGGAAGAGCAGTGCGCGCGCCAGCTGGATGGTTTCGGATTTCTGGTTCCTGCTGTAGAACGCCGGAAAATTCTCGGAACGATCTGGTCGTCCTCACTCTTTCCTGAGAGGGCACCGGTTGAACACATCGCGCTGACAACGTTTGTCGGCGGTGCCCGCCAGCCCGATCTCGTCCATCGCAGCGATGCCGAGCTGGTGGATATGGTCCGGACGGAATTGGGCGAGCTGATGGGCGTCTCGGGGAAACCCGCGTTCACCAGCGTCATCCGCTGGGAGCGAGCGATCCCGCAGTACAATCTCGGCTATCAGAGCGTCGTGGATGCCATTGAAACGATGGAAGAGGCGATTCCGGGCCTGACGATCTGCGGCAACTACCGGGGGGGGATCGCGGTTGGTGATTGTGTCAAAAATGGCAAGGCGACGGCGGAACGCATTGCTGCGCTCTTTGCCGCAAGGGAAGAACAGTCCTAACACCTGGAGAATACTCTCATGCAAACGCATGTCGGCCCCTACCCGGTCACCCGGTTGCGGCGCACACGAATGAACGCCATCCTCCGGAGTATGGTCCGGGAAACGGAACTGTCGCCGCGGGACTTCATCTATCCCCTGTTTGTTGTGCCGGGAAAAAATGTGAAGAAAGAAGTATCCTCCATGCCCGGCGTGTTTCAGATGTCGGTCGATGCCATTGTGCGCGAGTGCGCCGACGTCTACGCGCTCGGTGTGCCGGCCGTGATATTCTTCGGGATACCAGAACAGAAGGATGAGGTCGGATCGGGTGCGTACGACGAACACGGCATCGTCCAGCAGGCACTCCGCGCCGTGAAAAAGGAAGTGCCGGGGCTCTATCTGATTACGGACGTCTGCCTGTGTGAATACACATCCCACGGCCATTGCGGGATCGTGAAAGGAGACGAGATCGTGAACGATCCGTCCGTGGAGCTCCTTGCACGTGAGGCCCTCACGCATGCCCAGGCGGGGGCGGACATGGTGGCTCCGTCCGACATGTTCGACGGGCGTGTCGGCGCAATCCGGCGCACACTCGACGCTGCGGGATTCATGAATGTTCCCATTATGTCGTATGCAGCCAAGTATGCATCCGGCTTCTATGGCCCGTTTCGCGAAGCGGCGGAAAGCACACCCAAGTTCGGCGACCGTCGGTCGCACCAGATGGACCCGGCAAACAGCAATGAAGCGCTGCGGGAGGTTGCCCAGGATATTATCGAAGGGGCCGACATTGTGATGGTGAAGCCGGCGCTTGCGTATCTCGATGTGATCCATCGTGTGAAGGAACGCTTCGGCATGCCCACGGCCGCCTATAATGTGAGCGGAGAATACTCCCTTGTCCACGCGGCGGCCCGCATGGGCTGGATCGATGGCGAGCGCGTGATGATGGAAATGCTGACAAGCATCAAACGGGCAGGCGCAGATCTGATTCTCACGTATTTTGCAAAGGAGGCGGCTAAAGTGCTCAAGGCGGGATCATGACCATGACGACGATGAGGTCGGACGCACTGTTTGAGAAGGCGAAGTCGCTGATTCCGGGAGGCGTCAACTCACCGGTCCGTGCGTTCAAATCCGTGGGACGAAACCCGCTCTTCATGGAGAAGGCCGCCGGGGCGTACATCTGGGACGTCGACGGCAACAGGTATGTGGACTACGTCGGCTCGTGGGGTCCTATGATCCTCGGACATGCCCATCCCCGCGTTGTAGAGGCGGTCCGGAAAGCAGCACTTGACGGTACGAGCTTCGGCGCACCGACCGAAAGGGAAGTGAAAATGGCCGAGCGTATTACGCGCCTGATGCCCTCGATGGATATGGTCCGGATGGTCAATTCGGGGACCGAGGCGACCATGAGTGCGATCCGGCTGGCCCGGGCGTTTACGGGAAAAGAGGAGATCATCAAATTCGAAGGATGCTACCACGGCCACAGTGATTCGTTCCTGATCAAGGCCGGTTCCGGTGCGCTCACCCACGGCGTGCCCGATAGTCCTGGAGTCCCGAAGGCGGTGGCATCCACGACGCTGACAGCACAGTTCAACGATCTGGAGTCCGTGCAGGCCCTGCTCGACACTCACAGAGGAAAGATCGCGGCGTTGATCGTCGAACCGGTGGTTGGGAACATGGGGTGCATTCCTCCCGCCGCGGGGTTTCTCCAGGGGTTGCGCACCCTGTGCAGCACGGAGCAGGTGCTGCTGATCTTTGACGAGGTCATGACAGGCTTCCGGCTCGCTCCGGGCGGCGCACAGGAACTGTACGGGATCACGCCCGACCTCACAACACTCGGCAAGATTATCGGGGGCGGACTTCCTGTGGGCGCATACGGCGGGCGGCGCGACATCATGGAAATGGTGGCCCCGAGCGGACCGGTCTACCAGGCAGGCACCCTGTCAGGCAATCCACTCGCCATGGCTGCAGGAGTGGAGGCCCTCTCGGTGATTGCGGAAGACCCGGACTTTTACCGTCGCCTCGAGTCGAAATCGGCCCGACTTGCATCCGGAATCCAACAGTCCATTGACGCATTGGGGCTTCCCCTGCGGCAGAACCGGGTCGGCTCGATGTTCACCCTCTTCTTCACCAGGGGAGCTGTCACGGATTATGCCACGGCGGTTTGCGCGGACCGCGACATGTTCGGGAGGTTCTTCGGTGAAATGCTCGCCCGAGGCATCGCCCTTGCCCCGTCGCAGTTCGAGGCAGGGTTTGTCTCCGACGCCCATACTGAGGAACATATCGACCGGACGGCGGAAGCCGCACGGGAGTCCTTCGAAGTGATCTTCCGATAGATCGTCGGTGTGAAACAATCCGGTCGGATTAAGGAACCTGAGACGCTGGTGTGGGGTTCTCATAGGACACACATTCAATGGGAGATCCTGTGAAAACAGCCGTGCTCGTCATCCTTGCCGCCCTCAGCACAGCGGCCTCTGCAGAGATTACCACCGAGCGAATTGAGTACCGTCAGGGCGAAACCGTCCTGGAGGGATTCGTCGTGTACGACACGGCCCTCAAAGGAAAAAATCCGGGCGTTGTGCTTGTGCATGACTGGATGGGTGTCGGTGACTATGTAAAAATGCGTGCCGAGCAGATGGCCAGGCTAGGATACGTAGCGTTCGTTGCAGATATTTATGGTAAGGGCGTCCGGCCAAAGAACCAGCAGGAGGCATCAGAACAGGCGGGGATCTATCGGGCAAATCGCCCGCTGCTCCGAGCCCGGGCACAGGCCGCAGTTGACCAGCTGAAGTCAAGGGACCTGGTGGACGTCAGGCGTGTTGCCGCCATCGGATACTGCTTCGGGGGAGGGACTGTCCTCGAACTTGCGCGGAGCGGATCGGACCTGGCAGGCGTGATCAGTTTTCATGGGAATCTCGACACCCCGAATCTGGCCGACGCCAGGAACATCAAAGCCCGGGTACTCGTCCTTCATGGCGCGGATGATCCGTATGTTCCGGCCGCTGCGGTTCAGGCGTTCGAGGAAGAAATGCGGGCTGCGAAGGTCGACTGGCATATGGTGGTATTTGGAGGCGCAGTCCACGCGTTTTCGCAGAAAGGGGCCGGGGATGACCCATCCAGGGGGGCCGCGTACAATGCAAGTGCCGACCGCCGTTCGTTTGCGTATATGCTCGATTTCTTCAAAGAGATATTCTGATACGGATTGCACCCCCGAATGCGGGTGCTCTTGCAGCATTTCCTGAGAAGCGTTACCTTACAGGAGACGAGGGAACAAATTGGGGCGATAATGTGTTTAAAAGGGTGCGCAATGAGCACCTTTTTTTTGAATCAAAGTAGGACCAATTTAGTCGTAGATAGCATATGGTCAGGCTCTCCAAAAAAGTAGAATACGGACTCATCGCCATCAGGCATGTAGCTGCCAAGGGTGGTGGGGGGTATGTCACGGCGAAAGAAATCTCCGACCAGTACCATATATCCCATGATCTCCTTGCCAAGGTTCTGCAGCGGCTCGCGAAGGCAGGGCTTGTGACATCGCATCAGGGATCACGCGGGGGGTACACGCTGGCCCTCGAGCCCAACCGGATCCACGTTTCCACGATCATTCATGCTATTGACGGTTCCGCACCGGTGATCGCATCGTGCCTATCTGAAGGAGCGGCCGGGTGCGAGGTTTTTAGCGTTTGCACGATCAAATCCCCGCTCACGAAAGTACAGGCGAATATTGAGCGTGCGTTTCAGAGCATGACACTTTCGGAGATCGTATAACAGCCATGCGTGAACCCGTCTATCTCGACAATCATGCAACGACAAAACTCGATCCGGTCGTCCTGGAAGCGATGCTGCCGTATTTCTCCGAGTATTACGGCAACTCCGCTAGCCGTTCTCACGAATTCGGCTGGAAGGCGGAAGCTGCGGTCGAAAGGGCGCGGACACAGGTTGCCGCCCTCATCAATGCCGACGCATCAGAGATCATTTTCACCAGCGGCGCCACCGAGTCGGTAAACCTCGCTCTCAAAGGGGCTGCGGAGGTCATCTACACCCGAACGCACCGCTCGGGATATCACCTCCTGACCGTGGCAACCGAACACAGGGCTGTCCTGGATTCGTGCAGCGCTCTCGAGAAAGTGGGCATCAGTATCACCCGGATTGCAGTCGATGAGCTTGGCAGAGTGGACGTGGCAGAGATTGCCCGGGCCATGACCGACGATACATTCATGCTGAGCGTGATGTGGGCCAACAATGAAATCGGCACGCTCGCTCCCATGGCCGAGATCGCCGCTCTCTGCAGACCACGCGGGATTCTCTTCCATTCTGATGCAACCCAGGCCGTCGGCCATGTACCGGTGGACGTCCGAAAGATTCCCGTGGACCTCCTGTCCTTTAATGCGCACAAGATGCACGGTCCTAAGGGCATCGGGGCTTTGTATGTGCGGACAGCAAGCCCGCGTGTCCCCATCGTAGGTCAGATCGATGGCGGCGGACATGAAAAGGGTCTGCGCTCGGGGACGCTCAACGTTCCGGCTATTGTCGGTTTTGGAACGGCGGCTGAGGTTGCAGGGGCGCAACTCGAGAGCTCTGCGCACCGCACAGGGGCCTTGCGCGACGGGCTGGTGGAGGGCATACGAAGGGATGTCGGTGATATATCAATCAACGGCCATCCCACGGAGCGGCTTCCCCATAATGCCAGCATTACGTTTCCGGGTCTCCGGGCGGACGCGATGATGATGGCGATGAAAGACCTCGCGGTATCGTCCGGCGCTGCCTGCAGTTCCGCACACGCCGAACCTTCGCATGTGCTTCGCGCCATCGGCCTGACGGACGCCGATGCGTCAGGAACGCTCCGGTTCGGGCTGAGCAGGTTCACCACCGTGGAGGAAGTCGACCACGCCGTCCGCAGGGTTGTTGAAGTCGTACTCATGATGAGAAACCAGCAAGGAACAACGAAGAATGAAGGCTCGAGAATTCCTGTTAACACACGACCGTGAGTTCCTGGCATACTGCCGGTCCCGCTTTCCAGTGTACCACATGTCCAATGTCTTTTTCCGGGACATTCAGTACGCTGTGATCGCCTACCTGGGAGGGCAGAAGGTCCGGGTGAGCTACACGGAAGCCGAACACCTTGCGCGCAGCGTTATTGAGAAGCTCGAGCGCGAGAAACTGCTGCACCCCGTCGATCACCAGACCTGGGCTGTGGACTATCCGGAATTCCGCACGCCGACGGTAAAAGCGCCGGCGGCTGCCGCCAAATCGGCGGCGTGAGCGCCATCGACCTGAGAGAGAATCTTATGAGCACTGAAACGAACACCATCGATTCCCTGGCGAACCGGGAATACAAATACGGGTTTGTGACCGATATCGAAGCCGATGCTGCGCCGCGCGGTCTCAGCGAGGACACTATCAGGCTGATCTCATCGAAAAAAAACGAACCCGAATGGCTGCTCGAATGGCGCCTGAAGGCGTACCGCCACTGGCTCACCATGGAAGAACCCCGATGGCCGAATGTGTCATATCCGAAGATCGACTATCAGGACATGGTCTATTACTCCGCGCCCAAACAGAAAGTGGGCCCCAGGAGTCTGGATGAGGTTGATCCGGAACTCCTTCGTACATACGAAAAGCTGGGTATTCCCCTTGCAGAGCAGCAGCGGCTCTCCGGTGTGGCAGTCGATGCCGTGTTCGACAGCGTTTCTGTGGCGACAACTTTCAGGGACAAGCTGAAGGAGCTGGGTATCATCTTCGGTTCGTTTTCGGAAGCGGTACAGGAACATCCCGACCTCGTGAAGAAGTACCTGGGTTCTGTGGTTCCTGCCAACGACAACTTTTTTGCTGCCCTGAATTCGGCGGTTTTCAGCGATGGATCCTTCTGCTATATCCCCAAAGGTGTTCGCTGTCCGATGGAACTGTCGACGTACTTCCGTATCAACGCCGCGGATACGGGGCAGTTTGAGCGCACGCTGATCGTTGCGGAAGAAGGCGCGTACGTGAGCTATCTTGAAGGGTGTACGGCTCCGATCCGTGACACGAACCAGCTGCATGCGGCTGTCGTCGAGCTGGTCGCTCTCGACAGAGCGCAGATCAAATACTCCACGGTTCAGAACTGGTACCCCGGTGACAAAGACGGAAAGGGTGGTATTTACAACTTTGTGACGAAACGGGGGAAGTGCTCCGGGGTTGACTCGAAAATTTCCTGGACGCAGGTGGAAACAGGCTCCGCCATCACCTGGAAGTACCCGAGCGTTCTCCTGATCGGTGACAATTCGGTGGGCGAATTCTACTCCGTTGCCGTGACGAATCACCGCCAGCAGGCCGACACCGGCACGAAGATGATCCACATCGGCAAGAATACCCGCAGCACCATCGTGTCAAAGGGGATCTCCGCCGGTCATGGGCAGAATTCCTACCGGGGGCTCGTGGACGTCAAAAAGAGCGCCCGCAACGCACGCAATTTCTCACAGTGCGATTCGCTCTTGCTCGGTGACACCTGCGGCGCGCACACATTTCCATACATTGAGGTTCGCAATACGTCGTCGCGCGTCGAGCACGAAGCCTCGACATCCAAGATCGGCGAGGACCAGATCTTCTACTGCAAACAGCGCGGACTGTCGACGGAAGACGCCGTGAATTTGATTGTGAACGGCTTTTGCAAGGAGGTCTTCAGAGAACTCCCGATGGAATTTGCGGTGGAAGCGCAAAAACTGCTGGGCGTGAGCCTGGAGGGAAGTGTGGGATAGAAATGCCGTATGACGGATGATGTATGATCGATGAAAACAGTTGAGCGTAGAAGGAATTGATGATCATGGAGAAGACAATGCTGACGATACACGACCTGCATGCCGGCGTGAATGGCAACGAGATTCTGAACGGAATCTCGCTCGAGGTGAAGGCCGGAGAAGTCCACGCCATCATGGGCCCGAACGGTTCGGGGAAGAGCACGCTGGCGGGTGTGCTTGCCGGGCGGGAGACGTACACCGTGTCCTCAGGCTCCGTCGCGTTCGAAGGAAAGGACCTGCTGGCGATGGCACCGGAAGACCGGGCACGCGAAGGGATTTTTCTCGCGTTTCAGTACCCGGTGGAGATTCCCGGTGTGACGAACACGTACTTTCTGAAAGCCGGGCTGAACGCGATCCGCAAACACCGTGGCATGGAAGAGCTGGACGCCGTGGAATTTCTCGCCCTGGTAAAGCAGAAGATGAAGATTGTCGACCTGGATCCGACGCTTCTGAACCGTCCGGTGAATGAGGGGTTCTCGGGCGGTGAAAAGAAGCGCAACGAGATCTTTCACATGGCCGTCCTCGAACCGAAACTTGCTATTCTGGATGAAACGGATTCAGGCCTCGATATCGATGCGCTCCGGATCGTTGCGGACGGCGTCAACAAGCTCCGGTCACCGAACAATTCCGTCATCGTTGTCACCCACTATCAACGGCTGCTGAACTATATCGTACCGGACTTCGTGCACGTGCTGATTGACGGACGTATTGTGAAGTCGGGCACCAGGGAGCTTGCCCTCCAGCTTGAAGATCAGGGATACGATTGGTTGAAAGAAGAAGTCGGCGCATGACGCCAGAGCATGGACCAGGAGCAGATCACACATATGACCGAATCACAAAGCACAGTTGAATGGTATACGTCGCAGTTTGCGAACTATGAGCGCACGCTGAACGGAGAGGCGGGGAGCGCCTTCCATTCCTTGCGCCGCGACGCCCTGGCCCGCTTTGCCGGCCTCGGTTTTCCGACCACGCGTGATGAGGAATGGCGCTTCACCAACATTGCACCGATCGCGCGCACACCGTTTACGACTGCGGCGCCCGAGAGCGTCCGGCGGGTTACACTGGCCGACATTGAAGAGCACCTGCTCTCCCACCCGGATGGTGCTCGCGTGGTGTTTGTGAATGGATATTGGTCTCCGGACCTCACATCGCTGGATGCCCTCCCGGCCGGTGTGCGGGTGGAGAGTATCGCCCTGGCCGTACAGCGGGGTGAAGCGGAGGTTCTGGCACACCTGAACCGGCTTGCCTCCGGCGACCGGAACGCTTTCACCGCCCTGCAGACGGCGTTCATGCGTGATGGGCTCTCTGTGGTTGTCCCGGACGGACTGGCGATAGACGAACCGCTGCACGTCATCTTCGTCTCGACAGAGGAACCCATGCCATTTGCCTCGCATCCCAGGGTTCTGATACGCGCGGGTGCGGATAGCCGGCTGGCCATCGTCGAGACCTATCTCGGCCGGGGCAGCGGCCTGTACCTCACGAATATGGTGACGGAGATTTTCGCCGGATTGCGGGCGGTTGTGGAACACGACAAGGTCCAGCTCGAGAGCCCCAGGGGATACCATATCGGAAGTGTGTATATCCATCAGGACGGGGGAAGCCAGGTGACATCCAACAGCATCGCCATTGGCGGTGCGCTGGTCCGGAACAACGTCACATCCATTCTTGCGGGCCCTCACGCCGATTGCACGCTGAACGGCCTGTCGCTCGCTACGGGCACGCAGCTGATTGACAATCACACCACGATCGACCATGCACATTCCCTGTGCACGAGCCACGAACTGTACAAGTCCATTCTGGACGGGGCTTCGCGCGGTGTGTTCAACGGCAAGATCTTTGTCCGGAAAGACGCCCAGAAGACGGATGCCAAGCAAACGAACAAGACACTCTTGCTGTCCGATGACGCAACGATTGACACCAAGCCCCAGTTGGAGATTTTTGCAGATGATGTGAAGTGCACGCACGGTGCCACGATCGGACAACTCGACGAGGAGCAGGTGTTTTATCTGCGCTCGCGGGGGATCGGGGAGCAAGACGCCCGCGACATCCTGACGTATGCGTTTGCGGGAGATGTCATCAATCGCGTCCACGTGGAAAGCCTGCGCGGACGGCTCGAAGCGATTCTCCATGCGCGGCTGCTGCAGGGCCGCATCACCCTGTGACGACTATGACCTCACCGGAACCGATCACGCTTGCCGCGCAATTCCGTACCCTTGTCAGCATCGCCGGCTGCCGCCACCATTTTCCGCTCCTGCGGCAACTGGTCAACGGAAAACCTCTGGTGTATTTCGACAATGCCGCCACAAGCCAGAAACCGCAGGCGGTAATCGATGCCATGAGCCGGTACTATGAAGAGGTCAATTCCAATATCCATCGGGGAGTGCACTCTCTCAGCGAACGAGCCACACAATCGTATGAGGACGTCCGGCGCAAAGTGCAGACATTTATCCATGCCGCAGACCACCGGGAATTGATTTTCGTCCGCGGCACCACGGAAGCCATAAACCTTGTGGCTGCCAGTTATGGCCATGCCTTCGTCAAGTCGGGAGATGAGATCCTTGTCTCCGGCATGGAGCATCACTCGAATATCGTGCCCTGGCAGATGCTGTGCGAGGAGCGGGGCTCCGTGCTCAAGGTCATTCCGGTGACCGACAGCGGCGAACTCGACCTGGATGCGTATGAGCGTCTGCTCACCCCCCGAACCCGTCTTGTCGGCGTGACGCATGTCTCCAATGCGCTGGGGACGATAAATCCGATCCGTGACATGGTGCGTCTGGCCCACGCGAAGAACATCCCCGTGCTTGTTGACGGTGCACAGGCCGTTCCGCACATGGACGTGGATGTTGCGGATCTCGATTGTGATTTCTATGCCTTCTCGGCGCACAAGATGTTCGGCCCCACGGGCGTGGGCATCCTGTACGGGAAACGGCGCTGGCTGGATGCGATGCCTCCGTATCAGGGGGGCGGAGACATGATCAAGTCGGTCACTTTCGAAAAGACGACCTACAACGATTTGCCCCACAAATTTGAGGCGGGAACGCCCAATATCAGCGGTGGGATTGCCTTCGGGGCCGCCATCGACTATCTGCGCGAACTCGACCTCGCAGCAATCCGGCAGTTCGAGGGTGAATTGCTCGCCTACGCCACAGAGCGGATCCTGACTGTTCCGGGCGTCCGCATCATCGGCACGGCAAAACAGAAGGCGGGCGTGCTTTCGTTTGTGATGGACGGAATCCATCCCCATGATATCGGAACGATTCTGGATTCGGAGGGGATCGCAATCCGCACCGGCCATCATTGTGCACAGCCCGTCATGGAGCGGTTCGGGGTGCCGGCCACCGCGCGCGCGTCGTTCGCGTTCTATAATACGAAAGAAGAAGTCGACGCCTTCATCAAAGCCCTTGGGAAGGTCCGGGAGGTTCTTGCCTGATGACCGCCATTCGTGAGCTCTACCAGGAAGTGATCCTCGACCATAACAAGAGCCCCCGTAATTTCCGGAAGATGGAAGATGCCACGCGGAGAGTGGAGGGGTACAACCCGTTGTGTGGCGATCATTATACGGTGTACATCAAGCTGGACGGCGACCGGATTGTGGATGTGAGTTTCGAAGGGGCCGGCTGCGCAATCTCAAAGGCTTCGGCTTCGGTGATGAGCGCGATGGTCAAGTCGCGGACCGTGGCGGAAGCCGAGGAACTTTTTCGGGAGTTCCATTCGTTAGTGAAAGGTGAGGGAGCCGATGACGACGCGCTGGACCGGCTGGGGAAACTCGCCGCTTTTGCAGGAGTCAGCGAATTCCCCGCCCGCGTGAAATGCGCAAGCCTCCCCTGGCATACGCTCCACACGGCCATCGCCTCCAGCGGAACAACGGTCTCAACGGAATAACCCGGGCCCACGGAACCAGACAATGGATGATACTCCGATCAGCAGCATTGAACAGAAGCTCATCGAAGGACAGGTGGTCGAAGGGATCCGCATGTGCTATGATCCCGAGATCCCGGTCAACATTTATGATCTCGGTCTTGTGTATGATGTGACGGTGAATGAGAAGGGGGAAGTAACTGTGACAATGACTTTGACGTCGCCTCATTGTCCGGCTGCCCAGACCCTGCCGCGCGATGTGGAGAACCGGAGCAAGACTATTCCCGGCGTCCGCGGCGTCACAGTGAATGTCGTATGGGATCCACCCTGGAACCCGAGCATGATGAGTGAAGCTGCAAAACTCGAACTTGGATTTTAGAACATACGGAGACGATGCACACAATGGAAACACCACGACCTGAACCGGTGGTCAACGATTCGATCACGCTCACGGAGCGCGCGGCAGCACAGGTCCGGCGGCTGATGACGGAGAGCAATATCCCCGAGTCGCACGGCTTGCGTGTGAGCGTCAAGGGGGGCGGATGCTCGGGGATGTCGTACGCTCTCGGATTTGACGCTGAACCGCGTGGCGACGACACCGTAATGGAGATGCACGGCCTCCGGGTCTTCGTTGATCCGAAGAGTCTTTTCTTCATCTCCGGCATCGTGCTCGATTTCAGTGACGGTCTGAATGGCAAAGGGTTCGTCTTCAACAATCCACAGGCTACGCGCACCTGTGGCTGCGGCAGCTCATTTGGAGTCTGAGGGGAGGATCAGGGTGCAATGAAACGACGTACGGTCTTACGCTCACTTGCCGCTACCGGAGCGCTCGGCCTGATTCCCGGCCTTGCTCGAAATGCACATACAATGATACAATCATCTACTCATAAGGAGATGTCCTCCATGGCATTTGAATGGAAATTTAACCCCCGGCCGTATTCCGATGACGAAGCCAAGAAACTCCTGGCCCCTGTTGTCGATGCGGAAACCACCGACTGGCACTACAATACCCACCATAAAGGGTATGTGACCGCCCTCAACAATATCGAGAAGGCTCTTGAAACAGCCGATCGCGCTTCTGCCAACGGCAACTACAGCCAGATCGGCGAACTGAAGCGCAGGACCACATGGAATCATGCCGGAACGGTCCTGCACGACGTCTACTGGCAGGTGCTCGGTGGCGACGGTGACCCATCGAAGGGTCCGGAAGTCAAAGCCGCCATCGAAAAGGAATTCGGCTCCATTGATGCATGGAAGGCTGATTTCAAAGCGACGGCAGTCTCCGCCAAGCTGAGCGGGTGGGGCGTGCTCACGTTCGATATGCTCTACTCGCGGCGCCTTCTGAACGTGCTTGTGGACGAGCACCACTACGGTGCCATCTGGGGCGGGATTCCGCTGGTTCCTGTCGACGTCTTCGAACACGCATATTACCACAAGGACGGTCCGAAGCGTGCGCTGTACATCGACAACTTCATCGGAAACCTGCACTGGGGCCGGATCAACGAGCGGTACAAGAAATTCGCGCGTTGAATGTCGCCCGACAGGAAACGTACCTGGCGGGATGCAGAGGAGATTGGGCGGGACTTGCACGTTGCGCATCCCGAAACAGATCCGCTCCGGTTGACTGACGCGGAGCTTCGCCGGCTTGTCGTGACGCTCCCGACATTCGGCGATGAACCCGGAGCAGGGACCGAACGCCAGGTCGAAGCTATTCAGGCTGCGTGGTACGACGAGCGGGAAGGGTAGTGCTGACCACGCCGGTGTGCCCCGCTACTTGTTCTGATGAAGGACGGGTGGCGGGGCCCTGTTTTTTCTTGCTGTTCTCGGCATTTTTGGCTATACTTGAGACCAACGCCGGGGACGTGAATGCCTGAAAATCATCTCCCCCTCTTTCCACTGCAAGTCGTCCTCTTTCCTCACGCGGCCCTTCCACTCCACATCTTCGAGGAGCGGTACAAAGCGCTGATGCAGCGTAGCATAAGGGAACATGCGGAGTTTGGGATTGTGCTGGTGAGGGGACAGGATCTGGCAGACGTGGGATGTTCGGCCGCCGTGACGTCGGTGATGAAAATGTATGACGACGGCCGAATGGATGTTCTGGTGGAGGGCAGGCAACGGTTTCGTGTGCGCGACGTGGACGACCACAGCGCGCTCTATCTCGTCGGAACGGTCGCGCTCCTGCCCGACGCAGGAACCGCCGATGACAAGGCCGCACTTCTGCAGGCGATCGGCCTCTACAACGAACTGGTGCATGTCGTCTACGGCGGAAAGGTAAAGCCAGTCGACCCTGATGCCGCGGTCCCGGGCGTTTCTTTCGTCATGGCACAAAAGGCCGGACTCGATCTGGAACAGCGGCAACGTCTGCTGGAACTCGACACCGAAGGCGAACGTATCACCATGCTGCTTGAGTACCTCACTGTTGTCGTTCCCCGGCTCAAACGGCTGGAAGAAGTGGAACGGATTGTGCACAGCGATGGATATCTCTGAGTATCACTATATCTGGAGTGACGTATGAACAAGAAAACCCGTGTCGCGCGGAAAAAACACCGCAAGGCGATCCAGCGCGTGAAGGCGAAAAGAAGAGCGCAGATCGTTAACAAGAAAACCGCATAGTAGCAATGGGGTGACCCCAGGGGTCACCCTTCCCATGTATGGCACGTCCGGAACCGTTCACGCTCGGGGGGAGAACCTATGCCTTCGAGCGGACATACGTTATGGGGATCGTCAACGTCACCCCGGATTCCTTCTCCGACGGCGGGAAATACCTCGATTCCGAAAAGGCAGTCGAGCATGCCTTGCAGCTCGTTGCTGATGGGGCTGACATTCTCGACATCGGAGGAGAATCGTCCAGGCCGCGGGGAACCGCGTACGGGGGTGGCGCAGAGCCCGTCTCCGAAAAGGAAGAGCTTAGAAGAATTCTCCCGGTGATAAGAGCTCTGGCGGGTGTGACGGACGTCCCGATATCGGTGGACACCTATAAAGGCCGTGTTGCCCGCGAAGCACTGGCCGCAGGTGCGACGATCGTGAACGACATCAGCGGCTTCGGATTCGACCCCGATATGCCCGCAGTCATAGCTCACGCAGGTGCGAGTGCAGTGGTCATGCATATGCGGGGTACGCCGAAGACGATGCAGCAGAACACACACTACGATGACCTCTTCGGGGAGATCGCGGGTTTCCTCGTGTCGTGCGTGAACCGGGCCCGCAGCGCGGGCATCCGGCAGGTCATGGTGGATCCCGGCATTGGATTTGGCAAGAGCGCTGAAGACAACGTCAGGCTTCTGGCCGGACTTTCGCGTTTTTCCGCCCTCGGATGCCCGGTGCTGGTTGGGCCGTCGCGAAAGGCATTTCTCGGAGCCATCCTTGGCACCCCGGTCGAAGACCGGCTGGAAGGATCGATCGCTGCCTGCGTGCTCGCGGCCGCCCGCGGAGCACAGTGCGTCCGGGTCCACGACGTGGGGCCCGTCAAACGGGCCCTCACGGTTGCTGATGCCATCATCACTGTAGAAGGGTAGGCCATGGAGCTCTTTCGTATCGGCTTCCTCTCGGTGACATTCGTCGACGTCATCGACATTGCGCTCGTATCGTTCATCTTCTATCGCCTCTACCGCGCAATGCAGGGGACCATTGCGATCCAGATCTTTGCCGGTCTGCTTCTCGTTCTGGCGGTCTCATTCCTCGCGCAGGCGGCAAGCCTGAAAGCGCTCAGCTCGATCATGAAGACCGTGACTGATATCTGGGTGGTGGCGTTTATTATCCTCTTTGCTCCCGAGTTGCGGCGATTGCTGATCCTTGTCGGCCGCAATCCCCTGGTCCGTGTATTCCTGAAAATGGATGTCGACGAATCGATCGACGAGGTCGTGGCAGCCGTCACGGAACTCTCCCGAAAGAAGACTGGCGCGCTCGTCGTCTTTGTCCGTGCGACCGGCATCCGCCTTCACGTTGAGACCGGGACACGGCTCGAGGCCCTGGTGAGCCGGTCCCTTCTGCTGTCCATTTTCCAAACGCGGTCCCCCTTACATGACGGCGCCGTCGTCATCAAAGATCGCCTGATTGAGGCGGCTCGGTGCACGTTGCCGCTTTCAAACATGACCACATGGCAGGGTGTCCTGCTCGGGACGCGCCACCGCGCGGGTCTCGGCATCTCAGAACAGGCTGATGTGATCGTCGTGATCGTCTCGGAGGAAACGGGAGTCATTTCGATCGCAGAGAACGGCACACTGTACCGCGAGATCTCCCCCTCGGTGCTGAAGAAAGAGCTCAAAGCACGCCTCAGTGTGGAAACAGACCGCTCCTTCGCGTCGATCTGGCGTCTGCTCCGGTCGGAGGGGTGGACCTGATGCGGAGAGGCCTGTTCAGCGCTGAATGCGAAGAAATGGTCCAGCTCATCCGCGATCGGGGGGTCACCGACGAACGGGTGCTCGCCGCGCTCGGGAGCGTTGAACGACATGCCTTTGTCCCGGAGCCGTTCATAAGCCGGGCATACGAAGACACCGCACTGCCCATCGGACACGGTCAGACCATCTCCCAGCCGTACACGGTTGCGCTCATGACGCAAGGGCTCCAACTCGGGGATGGCGACAGGGTCCTGGAAATTGGCACCGGTTCGGGATATCAGGCCGCGATCCTTGCAGCGATGGGCATGCGCGTCTTTACGATCGAACGGAATCTTGCGTTGCTCGCGGGTGCGCGCAAAGTGCTCGACCGGCTCGGATACCGCGTGGCGTCGCGGGGCGGTGATGGCTCTGTCGGATGGAACGAGCACGCCCCATACCAGGGGATCATCGTAACCGCCGCCGCTCCCGATGTCCCGACACCGCTCATCGAACAACTTACCGAGGGTGGACGGCTTGTTGTTCCCGTGGGAGGCATGGACACCCAGTCGATCGTGATCTGTACGCGCAAAGGTGATGCTGTGGAGAAGAGAGAAGAATACGGATTCAAGTTCGTGCCGTTGATCGGGAAGATGGGATGGAAGAAGGATTGAACAGTGACGAGTGTTGAGTGGAACGTGCAACGAGTATCGTGCAACGAGAGAAGAACCCCACCGTTTATGTGCTCGTAGGGGCGACGGGGGCAGGAAAGACAGCGGTGTCACTGCCGCTGGCCGAAGCCCTTCACGCCGAGATCATCTCCGCTGATTCACGCCAGATTTATCGTCTCATGGATATCGGCACCGCGAAGCCGACCCCGGCTGAGCAAGCCCGGGTGCCCCATCATTTCCTCGACGTGTGTTTCCCCGATGAAGAGTACAACGCCGGCCTCTTCGGCATCGATGGGCGGAATGCCATAGACCGCATTCTGGCGCTGGGGCGCGTCCCGCTTGTCGTGGGAGGCTCCGGCCTGTATATCCGCTCCCTTGTGGACGGTCTCTTTGATGCGCCTGCGGTCGACCGGGAGTACCGGGCCTTCCTCGCAACGCGCCTTGCCCAGGAGGGGATCGGTCCGTTGATGGAAGAGCTGCGTGTGGCGGACCCTGTGTTTGCCGCAGACGTTGACCCCTCGAAACCACGCCGTGTCCTGAGGGCGTTGGAGGTCTACCATACTGCCGGAATCCCCCTCAGCATTCTGCAGCGGGAGCGAAAACCGGTCATACGGTTCACGCCGTGCTTTCTTGGCATCTCCTGGCCGCGTGATTTACTCCACACGAGAATTGAGACCCGCTTCCTGGCGATGATTGATGCAGGTTTGCTCGAGGAGGTCGATGGACTTCTCAAGCGCGGCTACGCTCCTTCGTTGCAGGCTTTCTCCACGGTCGGATATGCGGAAGTCCTGGCCTACCGGCGTGGCGAGATCGATCGGGAAACGATGGTCAGGCAGTGCGTGCAGCACACGCGGCAATACGCAAAGCGGCAGATGACCTGGTTCAGGCGGGACCACAGAATACGGTGGATGGACGTGCAGGGGGAGTTTGAACCGGAAGCAGTGGCTTCAGCTATGCAGTCCTGGATTTCCGCGCAGGAAGCGCGGGGACATCGATCGTGAATTCCGAACCGCCATCGGTCTGGACAGACATGGTACCGTCGAGCTGATGGACGAGACTGTTGACGACCATCATCCCCATTGAACTTCCTCCTTTGAGGTCGGTCCCCGGTGGGATTCCGATCCCGTCGTCACGTACGGTCATGCGAAGTGTGCCGTCGGTCCGGCTCGTGAAGCCAATCGTGATCGTACCGCTGCGTCCCAGGGGAAACGCATGCGTCAGGGAATTTGTGGCGAGCTCATTGACAATCAGGCCGCATGAGATTGCCCTGTCGATATCGATGACGGCGGGTTCAACACGCGCCTCGATCCGGATATCGTCCCTGTGGAGCGATTGCCGGAACTCCTCCACAAGCGATTCAAGGTAGTCGCCAAAGTTGATCGACGTCTGCATGCTCGAGCGGGTCAGCCGTTCGTGAATGCGTGACATGGCGATAACGCGGCCACGGGCTTCCTCGAGAAGGGCGGCATCGTGCTCGTCCCGTACATATCCCGCCTGGAGGTTGAGAAGGCTTGCCACGACGTTCAGGTTGTTCTTCACGCGGTGGTGGATCTCTTTGAGCAGGACATCGCGGTCTGCCAGAGCCACTTCGAGTTGTTCCTGGGTCTCGCTGCGTTCGTCGAGGACGGATGCCAGCATGAGCGTCGAGAGCGTACTGACGGCCAGGAAGAGCTGGAGTCCAAGCATGACGCGCTGGTCGCCGGTGGCGTACGGCGCAAACTCGCCGTGTCCGCTTCCCGCGACGGCGGTGGCGAGGAGGGCGACGAGGAGATTGATCCACGCAGCTCCCCGCAGGCCGAACCGGACGGGGGCCCAGAGGACAAGCGGGAGGATCAGGTAGTCATCTGCCCGTGACCAATTGAGATAGTTGGAGAAGATGAGCCCTGCCCAGAGTCCTGCAGCCAGCGTGAGAAGGATGGCTTCGATGCGACGGCGGTTGGACCGGAAAAGTCCGACAATTCGCTTTGTCTCCCACGTCAGGAACAGGGGGGCGGTGGTCAGGGTTCCGAGGAGGTGGGAGCTGGCCCACGTTTTCCAGGCCGATCTGAATGTCTCTTCTGGAAAGATCGTGACGGTGGCAGTTGCCCCGAGGGTGGCACCGATGAGGGATGTGGCGAGTCCCCCGATGGCTACGAACTCGATCACCTGCTGGAGTGTGCTGAGGCGCGGATGGGGGGTTCCGACGGCACGCAGCAGGAGGGCACCGATGACCCCTTCCACGACGTGGATCAGCCAGAAGAGTCCGGATGCCAGGGGTGACAGGTCCTGGGCGAACACGGCGACGACGGCGCCTGGAATAGTCGCAAAGAGGAAGACAGGCCAGGTCTTCTTCTCGACAATCAGAAGCGTTGCAAGGAGGATGCCGATCGAGGGGCAGAATGCGGCGTGTTGAGATCCCGGCACGGGCGTCGGGCCGACAACGAGCATGCCCGTAGCGAAGGCCGCGCCGAAAAGCGAAGCGCGGATCCAGAGTGGTTGGGCAGAAAACGAAAATGGTCGTGTCATGGTGAAATTGTCTTGAAAGATAATCTACGTGCCTCGGGACTTGGATGCAACAGAATCTTGCATTTCGGGTTGTTTTTTTGTAGAATGGGGTGACATGGAACCCGTGGCAGTGCGACGCCCTCTCTGAAGGGGCGGTTATCTGCGGACGGGGGCGCAACAGATCAGATGTCGTCAGACAGAAAAAGTTGATTGCAGCACATCGGGGCGTAGCGCAGCTCCGTCTCCGCCTGCGGCGGAGACGAGAGTCTCGTTCCCGCCTACGGCGGGAACGGACCCGGCAGCGCTTAGTTCGGGATCTCAGGGGGAGCATGGATGTTTGCAGTATACATCCTGCAAAGTGAATCAGATGGTAGCTACTATGTAGGCCAGACATCTGATGTTGATGACAGGTTGCGGCGGCACAATCGGGGGAGCGAAGTAGCGACTCGGGGGAGGGGCCCGTGGAAGCTTATGTATGTGGAGCAGTACGAGACCCGGGGCGAGGCAATGCACCGGGAGAGGGAAATCAAAGCACGCAAGAAGCGTGCGTTCATTGAGAAGTTGATTGCAGCACATCGGGGCGTAGCGCAGCTCCGTCTCCGCCGCAGGCGGAGACGAGAGTCTCGTTCCCGCCTACGGCGGGAACGGACCCGGCAGCGCTTAGTTCGGGATCTCAGGGGGAGCATGGATGTTTGCAGTATACATCCTGCAAAGTGAATCAGATGGTAGCTACTATGTAGGCCAGACATCTGATGTTGATGACAGGTTGCGGCGGCACAATCGGGGGAGCGAAGTAGCGACTCGGGGGAGGGGCCCGTGGAAGCTTATGTATGTGGAGCAGTACGAGACCCGGGGCGAGGCAATGCACCGGGAGAGGGAAATCAAAGCACGCAAGAAGCGTGCGTTCATTGAGAAGTTGATTGCAGCACATCGGGGCGTAGCGCAGCCCGGCTAGCGCGCTTGGTTCGGGACCAAGAGGTCCCGGGTTCAAATCCCGGCGCCCCGACAACAGAGGGCAGTTTTGGATTCTCGAAATCCAAAACGTCACAAGAATAACGCAAGTTTTTCCACCATGAGCGCTCTCCGACCGGAGGGCGCTTCTCTTATACCTGAACCGCTCCGCTCTCCCGTCCGTCCTGACCCAACCTGAGATTGCACCGCAATCCCCCCTTCCACCCTTCGCCCCCACCGAGGAGATCCGGCGGCACTTGAGGCTCACGGTAATAGACCGTGGCGGAGGGAACCTCTGGAATCGACAATGTGCCGGCTTGCCAAAGGCTGATAAAGCCCAAATCTAACGCACATTTTGGCGCAAAACCTGGGAAGGTCAATCAGCGCTTGGTTGGGTTTTGCCATGGTATCGTTACGGGAACGAATGCGAGTTGATGGTGGTTATTGATGGCATGCATTAGCCGTTGTTGTTCCATTGCTGTTCCGTTCATTGTCAAGGCGGACATGCCTCTCCCATCCACCAGGGAGTCCAGCATCGGCAGTCCCGGGAGGTCCTGTGTGCAGTGGGCTTTCACGCTCGATGAATCGTCACTCCTCAAGGAGAAGACGAGATCAGGATATCTCACGCTGGCAACTCCTTCCTCTTAACACGCCTTCAACAACTGATTCTTCATCCCTATTCTATCCACTGATCGATTCAAGAAACTCTCGTTCCGGGGGGACTCCATGAAAGTCAGCTCCATTATGATGGCCATGCTCCTTTTGCTCACCATCAGAGTCCCTGCCCGGGCTCAGGACGTTCACCGCAACAGCATCATCAATGTTACCTTTGGCGCCAACGCGCCGACACTTCTTGGCATTGACCGGGGGAGACTCTTATGGTCAGACTCTGACCCCAATACCGGCAAACGCAGTCTGACATACTACTCCGGGGCAGGAATGACTGTGCTGGATTCAAGTCTCGTTGCCCTGACTGCGGCCATTGGCAGTGACTACATTGTCTGGAATTCATCTGGCGAACAGGCGAAAGCTTTTGATATGCATGCGTGGCGCGTGATCTCCCTGGGACAATCATACAATCCTGATTTCGCCCAGCCTGTGGCAGTCTCCGGAGACCTTGCCGGATTTGCCCGTCGCGGAGCCGGACCGTCATCGCAGATCGTTCTTCATCGCTTCGCATCGGAAACGGACACTCTGCTGTCGGCGGGAACGTGGAATACCGCCCCCAGCATCCATCATGGACAGGTAGGCTGGGTGTCATCAGAGTCCGAAATGCTGACTGCCCCATCCAATATCTTCCTGTTCGATGGACGGGCGACCACCGACATTTCCAGAACGACGAGCTCCCGCAACCGGGCCCCGATTCTCCGGGACGGGCAGATCGTCTGGCTCCAGACATCAGGGAGCACACAACAGGTGAAGTTGTACACCGGGGACTCAGTAATGACCATCGCAGAATCTCCAGGAGGATCCCTCACTGTAACAGGTTACGATGTGAGCGACGGGATAGCCGTCGCTTTGTTGCGGGATACGATCTCGAACAGCAGCTCCATCACGATGTACAACTCGGAGACTCGACAGACGATGACGATCGGGGATTCGCTTGGAGCGTACAGTATCCACATCAGCAATGGTCTCGTGGTATGGCAGTCAGGAACCGGAGCCGGTAAACACCTCAGATCGTATTCCGTTCAGCACGCCGAAATGCAGGATCTGGGAGCTGGAGAGAATCCAGTTGTCGATCACGATCTGATAGCATGGACGCTGGGAGATGCCGTGGACCTGAGCCGACCCGTCATGTATCGACAGCTCACCACGGACGCACTTAATGGTTGGGAGCAGACGAAATTCAAGACAATCGACAGCTCTCTTGTGGTGTGGGGCAACTACGCGAACTCATCAAATATGCGGCTGTTCGCATGGAATGGAACGACAACAACCCAGCTTACCGATTCCATGACCGCTCAAGATTTCGTCATGGTCAATGACGGCTATGCCCTCTGGCGGAAGAATTTCGATTCCCTGTTCTATTACGACGGCGTTCATTCTCCAGTGAAATTTCTGGATACGGTCCAGGCAGAAAATCCGTACGTCGCAGGGGGTTCTGTGGGCTTTTTCGGCCCCCGGACGACAGTCTCAGATCCGATCAAGCACGCATGGATCTACGAGCTCACTGCGAAAAGACTTACTCTGCTCGCCTCGGACAGCGGGGTCACGGGCAACGTGTTGTGTTCCGCAAACACGGCGTGCTGGTTGAGCGGCACAACCCAGCGGCTCATGTTCTTCGATGGATCCACAACCATTGCATTAAGCGATTCTGAGGCCGGATATGACTACAGCTACCGGAACGGAAAGGTCGTATGGACGGAACAACGAAGCGGCACGTCACAGGTGATGATGTACGACACAAAAAACCACATCAGGACACCGCTTACGAGCGGCGGAACATCGAAGAACAATCCTATCACGGATGGCAATGCCGTTGTGTGGTATGACAACACCACACAGAACGCGACTTCGGTGATAGGTGACATGTGGTACTATGACATCGGACGCGACCGCCTTTCCTTCGTCGCACGCACGACATATTCTGTACTGTTCTGGAACTGGATGAGCAACGGTAAAATCACATGGCTGCATGATGGAACTATCGTGACCTTCGATGGCAACGTGATTACGCAGCTGACGTCCAACGATGGGTTCAGAGCCTATTCTGGCCTCTATCTGGATCATGAGATGCTCGTCTGGAAGAGAGGCATTGCCCCCGCTTCGTCTCAGTCGGGAGACATCTTCAGGCAAACGCTACTCCCCCATTCTGCATTCGAGGCGACAACGATCTCGGGGAGTGCACCTCTTGTCGTCTCCTTCCTCAACAGATCATGGGAGGGAAGCCGGTCGTTCCTCTGGGATTTCGGGGATGGGAGCACTAGCGATGATGTCAACCCCGCACACACGTATCTTGCTCCGGGTAACTACTCGGTGACGTTGAGCGTGAGCGGACGTGGCGGATCAGCGACAGAAAGGAAGTTCAGTCTCGTGCGCGTCCGATCGGTCAGCAGTGCTTCTCCGCGTGAAGGAGTGATCCCCGAGCGATTAGCCCTGCATCAAAACTATCCAAACCCTTTCAACCCTTCTACGACGATTCAATTCGAGCTTCCGGCACGTTCCAACGTAGCGCTGAACGTCTACGACCCGCTGGGCCGCCTGGTTGCCACGCTTGTCAGCGACCAACAAGCGGCGGGTTCGCACCGGGTGACGTGGAATGCCGCAGGCTATGCATCAGGTGTCTATGTGTACCGCCTTCAGGCCGACGGCGTCGTTCAATCACGCAAACTCCTGATCGTGAAATAACAGTTGATCGCCGGCCGTCCAGGGTCGGACCGATGGAGGATTGTCAAGCTGGAAGGCAGTGCATGGGCAAAATCCGTGGAGGCAAAATGCAAAAGTCCGTCCTCTCTCTCTCTCGGGCCTTGAGTGTCATCGTGATCCTTTGCTCAACAACCGCCATGTCCCAGCGATCGAATTCCGGATTGCAGGATCACTCAGTCCCCGGAATCGGGGTTTCTTCTCAATCTCCGTATCTCTCAGCGCCTCATCCATCGGATCTTCCCACCGTATTTCGAAACACCGCGAAGGAGACGCCTTCTCAGACCAGCATAGGCTCCGTCTTTGTCGTCACCACAATGAACGATACGGGCAACGGTTCACTGAGAAAAGCGATCTCGGATGCGAACAACAGTCCCGGAGCCGACACGATCACGTTTAGCATTTCGCCAGCGGGGCCAAAGACAATTACGCCGCTTTCAAAGCTCCCCAATATTGTTGATCCGGTGACCATCGATGGTACAACACAGCCGGGGTTCGTCGACAAACCGATGATTGAACTCAACTGCTCGAGCATCGGATCGTACCAGGCCTTCGATGTCTTCTCACCTTCAACAATCAGAGGTTTCGTGGTCAACCGCCTGACAGGAGGGTCATGCATCGTGTTGTGGGAGGGGAGTAACGGTAGTAGAGTTGAGGGGAATTTCTTCGGGACGAATCTGGCCGGGACCGTCAGAGTCGGGAACGCCTTCAACGCCATAATATCCCGGTCGGCCAGCAATCGAATTGGAGGGACGTCCATAGGTACGAAGAACGTGTTTGCGGGACACGGGAATCCACCTATCGCGCTTATTGCGGGAGGGAACGGGAATGTGGTGCAGGGGAACCTCATCGGGACAGACGTGACAGGCACCGTCAGACTTGGAAATAACGAGGACGGAATCCTGGTCATTTTTGGGGCACGGGAGGACACGATCGGCGGAACCACCGCGGCGGCGAGAAACGTCATTTCGGCAAGTGCCAATTTCTCCGGAATCGCCGTCATTGGCACCGGAGCAACTGGCACGCAGGGAATCATCATTCTTGGAAATCATATCGGAACAGACGTAACAGGAAATCTTGACTTCGGGAACGCACGACAAGGCATTTATATCCGCCACGCTCCGCGCAATGTTATTGGCGGGACCGATCCCGGTGCCCGCAACATTATTTCGGGGAATACCCTTCCGGGGATTCTGATCGACTCAGCAGGCGCAACGAACAACATCATTCAAGGAAACTTCATCGGAACCAGACCCAGCGGGACGTTTGCACTCTCGAACAGCAAGGGGATTGTTGTCAACGAAGCGCCGGGAAATCTGATTGGCGGAACAGAGCCCGGTGCGCGGAACGTGATCACTGGGAACAGCGGCGTAGGAATCGAGATCCAGGGAGCGGGCGCAACAGGCAACAAAGTTCAGGGCAACTACATCGGTGCGGACCCCTCAGGACAGGCAGGCCCCAAAAACCTCGGGCACGGCATACTTGTGAATGCTTCTCAGGATACTATCGGCGGAGTGACCGCGGACGCACGGAACCTGATTGCCTTCAATGGCGGGGCCGGAGTTTTCATTGCAGGTGGGACTCAGAATTTGGTCTTGAATAACATCATTCATTCCAACACAGGGCTGGGAATTGATCTGTACCCTGCCGGGGTGACCATCAACGATTCCCTCGATGTGGATTCGGGGGCAAACGGACTCTTGAATTTCCCGCTTCTTGATTCAGCCATTGTCACCCCCACTCAAATAACCATCAAAGGTCGGTACTATGGTGCACCCGTCTCGACCTTCGCTCTCCACTTCTATAAGAATAGCTCAGCCGATCCTCTGCATTTTGGGGAGGGGGACAGCAGCATCGGGACCATCGTCGTTCAGACGCTGAGTCAAGGGTACGCGAGCTTCACCGTGACCCTGCCCATTGATTCAATGGGCAACCAATTTGTCACGGCACTCGCGACTCAAGCATCCGGCAACACATCAGAGTTCTCCCAGGCCTTGTGTGTGAATGACCTTGATGGGGACGGCATCATGGACTGCTGGGAAACGAAGGGATGGGGCATCGATATCAACAGTGACAACGTGATCGACCTGGATCTCGAGGCGCTCGGTGCCCGTCCCGACCATAAGGACCTATTTGTAGAGGTGGATGCGATGGAAGATCTGCAACCTCATCCTAGAGCATTGCAGAAAGTCAGGGATGCCTTTGCGGCGGTTCCTCATCGGTACGTCAACAATCCTGATGGGGCTCCTGGCATCAACCTTCACATCCAACGGGATGACACGACGCTGCGCTATTCTCAATGGACGACGAACTGGTGGACGTCATTCTACAACCTCAAGGAAGAGAATTTTGGGACGCTTGCTGAACGAAGTCATCCCGATAGCGTGTACATCCTCGACGCAAAGCGGCTGGTGTTCCGCTATTGCGTCTTTGCGCATTCATACGACACAACGGGTAGCAGCGGCATGGCAGAGGGCATTTTCAGCAACGATTTCTTTGTTACGCTCGGACGATGGCGTTTGTATGGTGGGAGCATCAATGAACAGGCTGGAACATTCATGCACGAGTTGGGGCATACCCTGGGCCTTCGACATGGTGGCGGCGATAACATTAACTACAAGCCGAATTACTACAGTGTCATGAGCTACACGTGGCAGTTCCCATGTACGTGGCTCCCGGATACATCCTGGAAACTTGACTACTCACCTGAAGCCATCCCGACGCTTGACGAAGCGAATCTCAGCGAGCAGCTTGGCCTCAATCCACCTGCAGGTGTTTTCCCAACGGTCCCCGTCCCCTTCGGTGGTCCATTGCCATTCATCAAATTCGCAAAACTCAAGAACGGAGTGCCTGTCGATTGGGACACAAGTGGAGCGATAAACACAACACCTGTGAGTTTTGACCTCAACATCATCGATCTCCAGGCGAGTCCCCGATCAGAAGGGGATATGCTGATTGGCCATGCCGATTGGCCTTCCCTGTTGTACAATTTTCGTCATAGCAACTGGTATACAGTCAACAGGCCCCAACTGTTCAAAGCTGCGCCCGACGAATTCCCTGAGCTGGACCTCAGGATGTATGACCTACTGAATTCTCTTCCTCCCCCCATACCTCAGCATTTTGTCATGGATGGACAGATTGATCCTGAAGCGATCCGCATTACATCCGGAAATGGCATTGCACTCTATGCCGCATATCGAGACGGTGAACTCTATGTTGCAACGAACTCAGCCCAGTCGCAGAACGCGGACATGTTCATCTTCGTGACAGCTGATTTCGAAAATTCGGGCGTTGCGGCACCGTGGTCTAAATCCGGCCAGGTAGCGGCGTGGGATGCGTTTCTGGCAAACGAAAGCGCAGACAACTCCGTCGGCTGGTATAATGCCAATGGGAAGCTGAGGGGAAGCATCACGAAAGCAACGGCAGGTTCGGACATCCTCGAAGGGGTGATCGATCTGGAATTCATGGTTGGCCGGGTCACTTTCAACGCTGTCCTTGCGGTTGGCCAGTATCAAACCGAGGATGGGGGGCTTCTGCTCGCCCAGGCGCCTCCCGGTGACGATGACGGGAATATTGGAGAAAACGAGGATCTGTACTCATACATCCCGGGCACCCAGAGATTCTGGTACCAAACAGCCGGGCCGGCGAGTCCGGATGTTTTCTCATTGCTCGCTGTCGGTCCGGATGAGATCTATGCAGGCACAGGGACCGGGATTTTCAAGACCATGAATGGAGGAGATTCGTGGACTCAATTGACTGTCGGACTTCCGGTGGTTCAAGTTTCAGATTTTGAAAGAGCCTCGAACGGCAACGTGTATGCGGCAACAGATTCGGGGGTATTCCTCACCACCAACAGCGGTGCAACGTGGCAGCTCCGCGTAAACGGCTTGAGCGACCCGAATGTGCATGCCGTGCTCGCCTCTCCTCAAGGGTCCTTGTTCGCAGGTACTCTGGCCGGTGGCTATCGGTCGACCGATGAGGGGATGAGCTGGACTCTGATGGGTGGTGGACTTCCATCGGACGGTATCAGGGCTCTCGCGATGGACTCAAGTGGCTACATCCTGGCCGGGTCAAGCTCGCAAGGGCTATTCCGGTCTACTGATGACGGACTCAGCTGGTTGCCGACCGGCATGTCCGCCCCGAATGTTCGGTCAATTACAGTTGATCAATCTGGGAGAATATACTATGTGAAGTCAAGCCCCTCGATTGTCTATCGCTCTTCGGATGACGGGCTATCGTGGACCAATATACTCTTCACGTCAATGCATTCGCAGGAGATCGGCGTGGATCAAGGAGGGAGAATCTACTCCGCGACGGCGGAAGGAGTCCTGCTCTCCACCAACGATGGCACGACGTGGGAGGATATATCAGGCGGTATTCCGAATACCAGCACGTGGTCTTTGGTGATTACGTCGAACAACAACATCTATGTGGGAACATTCACATCGGGGGTGTGCAGGAGATTGCCCTCATCGATCACTTCAGTCGTTGATCCGCCCGATGTATTGCCAGCGGTGACGCTCCTCACCCAGAATTATCCCAACCCCTTCAACCCGAGTACGACCATCAATTACGAGTTGGCCAAGTCCTCCGTTGTGAAGTTGAGTGTGTACGATGTACTCGGAAGGGCAATAACTTCGTTGGTGAATGAAGAGAAGCCGGCTGGGCGCTACAGTGTCAAATGGGATGCGACTGGGGTTTCGAGCGGAGTGTACTTCTATCGCCTGCAAACCGGAACGGTGGTAGAAACACGAAGGATGTTGCTCGTCAGGTAGGGCGATTGACCATTGTGCGCACTCTGTTTCATCACCGTACACTGGTTGTTCGGTAGGATGAGCCGCGATGCCGCCAAGGTGTCGCAGCTTGCGTGTGAATAGGTGTATACCTTGGGGCTCTCCAGATCATACCTGGAGAAATGGTCCGTTTCCCGGCTTCTGAGCACAGTTGGCACTCGCAATGATAATGCCGGGCGCTCGAGAATATTGCAGAACAATTCGTTGCGTGCCAAAATGGCATGTCGTATATTTCTCACATGACACGCGTAGGATATCGCGGATACCACTCGGACTCACCATTCGACCAGGCAGAATGGAATCCGAATACTGCGTCAAGGATCAACCGGCGTGAATTCCTTGCGACGATCGCAATCAGTGGCGGAGCCCTCGTCACAGGCATGGGGCACATGTCGGGTGACGCAAAGCCCGCCATCCTCCCGGCAGCCGAGGATCAGCCGATCTTCCGATTCCTGCACGTCAACGATGTGCATGTGCAGCAGGAAGAGGGATGGACGCACCCCACGTACCGCGACGCAAACCGCCGCGCATTATGGCTCTTCGAAAACCTCAATAACCCGAAATTCTTTCCTCCGCTTGACTTCGTTTTGCTCAATGGGGACATGATCCACCAAGGATCTCTTGAAAGCAACCACAAGGCCTTCGAGACCCTTCGTACGCTGCTACCTCGAATCCCCGTTCCGTATTTTCCCGCGGTCGGCAATCATGAGGTCAGCCAGCGTGAGGGGGACCCTCAGTGGGAGGAACCGTATACCACGACCTACGGTGAGGGGCGACAGTTCTACAGCTTCGTCCACCGGGGCCTAGCGTTCGTCGTCTTCAACAATGCCGGCACGGCCGAGGGTCTGGGAGCGGCGATATACCGTCATCGTGCCGATCGTCTGGAGGCCATGCTGGAAGAACATGCCGGGTCTCCGACGATCGTAGTCTGCCATATCCCGGTCTTTCCGGTCCGGCAACACGATGTTCTCGCACGGTCATTCGGGTTCCATTCGTGGCAGACACGGGAACCCGAAATCGCGGAGATCATCGATGCACACCCCTCCGTGGTTGCCATAGTCTCCGGTCATCTCCACCTGACCGGAATGTCCCTTCACGGGCATGTCCCGCAAATTGTATTCGCCGGCACGGCCTCGTACCCTCACGACGTGGGACTTTTCACCGTCTCACAGAGCAGCATCACTGTTCAGGCCATACGGCTTCCTTCCTATCTGCTCGTTCCGGAGACCAATATTCATGGCATGCAGCGTCATGGCATTGACTTCACCGACGACGACCATTCCTCATACACAGAGTACCTGATGGGTAATGCTGACGAGCGCCACTTCACGTTTGAGCGTTCTTCGTCGTGACCGCAGGTCCATTAACCTGATCTCGGCCGTGCCGGCAACTATCCGGTCCATGATTGCCTCGCACATCTCCAGGAGGCGTTTTGCATGCAGAGAATTACTCGGTGCGATCGCCACGTTTATCTCCGGCTAGAATCTGCAACGCCCGGACGCAGTGTGAGACGCTCCGGGCATCTCCCGCCGAATGCTGTTTGCCGCGAGCAGAGAAGGAGCCAAGAAATGAGAGGACATCGTCAGTGTGCAATGCGGACCCCCTCTCGTTGACATTGGTTTCAACGCGAGGTATCTTGATGGCCAGACGGTAGTCATTCGGTAGATACGTTTTGTCCGACCAGGTACTTTGATGTCACCCTATTCACTTCCCGCCCTTCTCGCGTTTGCGATCAACATATCTCTTGTCATTATCCTGCTTCTCGACAATCTCAAGAGTCGCACGCATCGGCTATTTGCCCTACTGATTGCGTGCTTTGCCCTGTGGGACGTCGCTGACATTATTGTTGTCAACAGTTCGACGCCGGAGAGCGCATCGATTGGCGGCGGACTTATCGTTGTTGCCCTCCTGTTTGCCTCCACATTCTTCGTCGTTCTATCATTTTCCTTTCCGGTGTTGATACATCCACGCTTCGACCGTGTGGGCGCCAGACCGCTCTTTCTGATTCTCCCTCTGATGTTCTCAGTTCTCTCGGGCCTTCAGGTCTTTCAGCCGCTGAACCTTCACCGGTTCACAGAGTGGAATGTGTATTGTTACAGCGCAAACGAATCCGACGGTGTACTGAATATCGCCATGTATGCAATGGTGTTCCTGTATCTGGCATGGGGAATCGGTAATCTGGTGCGGCAATGGAGACTCGCGCAATCGCAAACGATGCGCCTGCAGGTTATTCACGTTCTTCTCGGTGCACTTGGTTTGGGAATCCTGATCGTCACGCTCGATGTTCTGCATGAAAATCAACAATTGCATTTTTTTGCGTCCAGGGGGCTTTTTCTTCTCATCAGTTTCTTCTTTGCGTACGTTGTGCTGGGCAACCGGCTCCTTGTGCTTCGCCGGCTCGGCAGGCACGGTCTGTCCTATTCGATCGTGACAGGGTTGGTCTTCGCTTTCTATCTCATCGTCATCAAGAATATCGCTGAAGTGCTCGGGACGAAGTTCAACGTAAGCACGATCGTGTTTGAAACGCTGCTGATTCTCGCACTAACGTTTGTCTTCCGGCCCCTCGTTGTCCGGGTCCAATCCCTTGTTGATAATTTCTTCTACCGCAACATGTTCGTGCGTCGACAGGCTTTCCTTCGTTTCTCCCGGGAGGCCTTTCACCTGACGGACCTATCAGGCCTCACGCGGGCGGTTGTTGCGTTTCTCCAGGACATGCTTTCCACATCGTGCGCCGACGTGATGATCGTAGAAGAGAACACTGTGACGTTTCGGAGCATCCTGGACCCCCAACAACACTTGACTCTCGACGCGGATGTCCTGGATTTCCTCGCGAAGGAGCACAAGGCACATGAGGTTGCCGAGGTTATGACACGCGTCGGTCCGGAAGACCAGAAGATCCTCGAACAGTTTACACGGGGATACGTTGTACCCCTTCCCGCCGAGCGAGGGATGGTCGGGCTGCTGCTCATAGGTCCGACTACGTCAGGGAAGTACTATACGCTGGACGAGGAGGAGTTTCTCATTGTCTTTGCCAATGAAGTATCGATTGCCGTTGAGCGCAACACGGTGATGGCGACCATGCGCGCCCAGGAGGCTCGCGTCGCGCATATGGAGAAACTGGCCGCACTGGGACGATTGACAGCAGGCATTGCTCACGAGTTTCGCAACCCGCTCAATGTCATTGCGACAGCGGCGCAGACAATCCTCCGACATCCCGAAAACACTGCTTTGATCCAGGAAACCGGGGGATATATCGCCGAGGAGACTCAGCGGTTGAATCTGACGGTTGACGCATTCCTCCAATTCGCCAAACCGCATACACCCGTATGGCAGCGCACCGCAGTTGCAGACCTCATTGATCGGGTGGTATCGTCGCTCGAAGCAAGGAGTCGGATCAAAGGAATCGCTGTTACTGCAGAGGTAAGTCCATCACTGCCGGAGGTCATAACATCGCCCCAGCACATCGAGCGTGCCCTGGCAAACCTCGGGGACAATGCGATTGAGGCGATGAAACGGGGGGGGGGAGCTGAAACTCACAGCACGGTGCAGCGAGCGAGGCACGATAGTTCTTGCCGTACGCGACAACGGTCCCGGAGTTCCTTCTGATCGTCACGCAAAGATATTCGACCCATTCTATACAACAAAGCCCACCGGCACCGGTCTCGGCCTCCCCATTGTTTCCATGATGGTCCAAAGCATCAAAGGAGAACTCTCCTTCACATCGAGTGCTGCCGGTTCGACCTTCACGATTGAGCTACCCATCAATCCGAGTACGCCATGAGCAAGCTGCATCTCCTGATCGCGGACGACGAAGAAAAGACGCGCAGGATTCTCGAACTGAATCTGCAGAAGGATTACGAACTGCATCTGGCCGAAAACGGGCGCCGGGCCCTGGATCTCCTTGCGACCGTGGCGGTGGATATAGTACTTACGGATTTGAAGATGCCGGATATGGACGGCGCCGCGCTTTTGCAGGAAGTCCGGAAGCATCCACAATCAATCCCGGTCATCATCATGACGGCATTTGGAACGATCGAGAATGCAGTAGCGATGATGAAGGATGGGGCGTTCGACTATGTCGTGAAGCCGGTGAATCTCGATCAGCTCGACCTATCGCTCACCCGTGCAGCAAACCACGCGCGCCTGGTGCGCGAAAATCATGACCTGAGGGTGCAGTTGAAATCCCTCGCCGGGGGGATGAACATCATCACCGCCAATGCAAACATGCAAAAGATACTGGAAACCGTCCGGCATATTGCGGGGACGACATTTACCGTGCTGATAGAAGGCGAAACGGGCACGGGTAAAGAACTGATTGCGAGAGCGCTGCATTCACACAGCCCCCGGTCGCCGCAACCGTTCGTCGCTGTGAACTGCGGGGCGATCCCGAGAGAATTGCTCGAAAGCGAATTCTTCGGGAGCGAGAGAGGAGCATTCACGGGTGCGACTGCGCTCCGCATCGGGAAGTTCGAGCAGGCAAAAAACGGCACGCTGTTCCTGGATGAAATAGGAGAACTCCCGCTTGACCTTCAGGTAAAACTGCTCCGCGCACTCGAAGAGCAGGCTATCGTGCGCGTTGGCGGTACGGAACGAATCGTGCTCGACATTCGCATCGTGGCAGCAACAAACAGGGCGTTGCGCGGGGAAGTCGAGGCGCAGCGGTTTCGCAGCGATCTCTACTACCGTCTGAATGTGGTGAGCATCCATCTTCCACCGTTGCGCGAACGCGCAGAAGACATTCCGCTGCTCGCACAGCATTTTCTCTTGAAGCACAGACAGGAAGTCGGCAAGGATCTCAAGGGATTTGAGCCGAATGCTCTGCGGTACTTACTGTCGCACCGGTGGCCGGGCAATATTCGTGAACTGGAGAATGTTGCGGTTCGTTCCATGGTTGCCGCTCACGGTGAATTCATCACGCTCGACGATTTGCCCCCGGATCTGCACCTGCTGAGCCCCGACAACTCCATGGCTCTGCCTTCCACCTATCAAGAGTTCCTTGCTGCGAAGAAAACTTTGAGAGAGAATTCCACGAGAGAACTGGAGCACCGCTTCGTTCTTGAAGGTCTCAAGCGCAACCACTGGAATGTCTCGCAGACAGCGCGGGCGCTTTCAATGGACCGCCGACTGTTGCAGAACATGATGAAAGTCGCGGGCTTGAAGGAAACGCTCCCTGATTCCGCGGATTGAGTGAAGGTGCGCACATTTCCTTCGCGCCCGTAAGTCTTTTGTTTCCAGTATCGTAACCCCATGCCCGCACCTCTTCTGCGTCTCATTTGTTCGCATCTCCCCGGATGATTGCCTCCAAAATTGTTGATTTGTAGTCTCCTTTCGCACTCTCCTGTGTGGCACGCCTCTTGAAATGGTAGGAAGAGACGATGAAACACACCTCACAGGAGGATACACCAATGCTGAACACTCTGCTTCTCTGGACAGTCGTACTGACCGCAGGACTGATTCTCCTCGCGTACATCGGCGCCGAAGTGGCGTATCGCAGCCACGAGCAGGCCCGTCAACACCCACTGCGAAAATCAGGCGAGTAAGAAAATGTGGCCAGCCTGGATAAACGGCAGCATGGGTTTGTGGCTGATTGTCACCGCGTTCTTCCGTGCAAACAGAGCAGACTGCCTGATATACAACCTCGTGGCCGGCATTCTTGTCGCAATCGTCGGTTGGCGGATGAAGGCGGACAAACCATGGCAGGGATGGCTGTCGGTCGTGATGGGACTATGGGTTCTGGGATCCATCGCCATCCCGCTGGTACATGGTGGAAACGGCTTTTTGTGGAACAACGTCGTCTCCGGGATGCTTGTTGCCGTTCTCGGATTCACAGCCCTCGGCGGCGGCACGCAATGACACAACCAAGAGAACGTTCCGTGCGAAAGAAGGAATCGTAATGGCAGACGTCCCGAACATACGGCAACGCATCGTGGAAGTGGCGCGCAAGCAGTTCTTCGAGCACGGTTTCTCAGGCGTCACGATGGATGAGATCGCTTCGCTTCTCACGATGAGCAAGAAAACCGTCTATGAGCACTTCGCAACTAAGGACAGGTTGCTGGATGCTGTGCTCGAACACCAGGTTACTACCGCTATGCGCAGATATGCAGAGATCAAGAGCTCACCCGTTGAGTACGTTGACAAGCTGTACAACATATTGTGTCTGGTTGGCAGATCGTATTCGCAAATGGGCAAACGGTTTCAGGATGACCTGAGACGGCACCGTCCGGACCTGTGGCACTATCTGAAAGACATTCGCCGCCTCACAGTCTTTGCCGACTTCTTACGATTTGTTGACGAGGGTATAGCCAGGGGTTTCGTCCGGGATGATATTCACCGTGACGTCGCACTGTTTGTCTACATCAGCGCATTGCAGTCGATCATGGGATCCGAACTCCTCATCAGGGAGTACTTTTCCGCACACGATGCATTCCGGTCGCTCCTACAGATCGTGCTGGATGGCATGCTGACTGAAAGCGCACGGCGGCAGTTCCGACAATCAGATTCCTATCACCAATTAACGCAAAGGTTAGCATTATGACACGTGTTGTCGTACTCATCGCGGCACTGTTCATTGCCGGCTGTACCGGCAATGATGCCAACGTCATTACCGCCTCCGGCACCATTGAAACGGTAGAAGTGACCGTCAGCGCCAAGGTAGGGGGGGAGATAATGGCCCTGCTGGTCGACGAAGGATCGACTGTGAAGAAAGGAGACACGCTCGCACTTATCGATCGCACGGACCTCACCATCCAACTCAAGCAGGCTGAGGCCAACGCAGAGGCACTTGAAGCACAGTACAAGCTCATCCGGCGAGGCTTTCGCGCTGAGGATATTGCCCAGGCTGAAGCGACCTTCTCGAATGCGGAGAACGACGTGAAGCGAGCCGAACACCTTTTTACATCCAATACCATCACTCAGAAGCAGCTTGACGACGCACGCACACGATTCGTGCTTGCCCACCAGAGTTACGTGAAGATGAAACACGGATCGCGCATCGAGGAGATCGACGCAGCCCGGGCAAAATGGAACCTCGCAAAGGCGCAGGTGGAGTCGGTGCAGAAGAAGCTCTCCGACTCGTATGTTGTCGCTCCAGCACAAGGCGCAATAACGCAAAAAGCTGTCGAACAGGGGGATGTTGTGCTGCCGAATGGCGCGTTGTTCCGTATCTCTCGTCTTGACAGGGTCTATCTGATGATTTACGTCTCTGAGGTGGAGCTGGCAAACGTGACATTGGGTCAGGAGGCGCGCGTATACATCGACGCCTATCCCGACAGACCAATGACCGGTACCATCACCTATATCTCTGACAAAGCGGAGTTTACTCCCAAAAACGTGCAGACCAAAGATGACCGCACAAAGCTCGTGTTCGGCGTCAAAATTGAAGTGCCGAATGCACAGCAAATGCTCAAGCCGGGCATGCCGGCTGACGCGACGATAGCAATCAACGCATAGTATGAGACAGAGGGCGGCCCATGACAACGGCAATTGACGTACAGAAGTTGACCAAGACATTTGACGGTATTACCGCGGTGAACGACCTGAATCTCTCAATCCAGAAGGGAGAGATGTTCGGCATCGTGGGTCCGGATGGGGCCGGGAAGACGACATTATTCCGGATGTTGACAGGGATTCTCGTCCCTACCTCAGGCACGGCCACACTTCTGGGCCACGACCTTGTCGCGGAATCGGAAGAAATAAAGAAGGAAATCGGCTATCTGTCGCAGCGGTTCAGCCTGTACGGTGACCTGACGGTTGATGAGAACATCGAATTCTTCGCAGAGATAAACGAGGTATTCGATCACGAAGCGCGACGTGAAGAGCTGCTCGACTTCACCCGGTTGACACCGTTTCGCGACCGGCTTGCGGACCAGCTCTCCGGCGGCATGAAGCAAAAGCTCGCACTCGCATGTACGCTTATCCACCGCCCCAAGATAATCTTCCTTGATGAGCCAACAACGGGCGTTGACCCTGTATCGCGCCGAGATTTCTGGAAGATTCTCTCCAGTTTGCTCAAAGAGAACATCACGATTGTCATGAGCACGCCGTACCTGGACGAGGCTGAACGGTGCGGACGGGTGGCTCTTGTGAATCAGGGAAGGCTGATGGTCGTTGACACACCGACGAACCTGAAGACCTTGATGAACGGCGAGGTGGTGGAGGTGGTGAGCAGCCAGACGCGTCGCGCGGCAGGGGTCTTGCAGCATCACCCTGGGGTCAGGGATGTTCAGGCGTTTGGCGACAGGCTGAACATCGTTGTCGAGAACAGCACGCGCGACGTCCCGCTTGTTGAACGAACGCTTGCCGAGGCGGACATTCAGGTCGCAGAGTGGCGGGTCATCACTCCGTCGCTGGAGAATATCTTCATCTCACTGATGTCTCATCAACCGAATGTATGATAGGGGTGTACCATCATGAAAAGGCTTTTCCTCATAACGCTTCTTCCTGTGCTTGTACTGGCCCAGGACAAACGAGCACTCACGATCGACGAGGCAATTCAACTGGGCATGCACAACAGCACTTCGGTACACATCTCGGAAGCAAAGGCGCTGGCGGCCGATGCAAAGGCGGCCGAAGCGCATGCCGCCCGGTTACCGAGCCTTAAACTCCAGGCGAGCTACACACGATTGAGTGACGTTCAGCCTTTTGCGGTGCAGCTTCCGTCTGCACCAGGGCCGGTCATTATTTCGCCTACCGTGCTTGATCAGTACGCATCACGAGTCTCGTTGCAGCAGCCGCTCTTTACGGGATTCAGGCTCGTGAACGCGGCCGATGCGGCAGAGTATTCGCATGAGGCGTCGCGGTTCGACGTTGCGGGAGAAAGAGCTCAAACGGTCTATAACGTCCGGGTGGCGTATTGGAGTGTGTACAAGGCTCTGGAAGTACAGCGGGTGGTGGATGAGAATGTGGAGATCACCAGAGTGCACGTCGCAGATGTGACACAGATGGTGGCGCACGGTCTGGCAACCAGGAACGAGGTGTTGAAAGTGGAAGTGCAGCTCTCCACTGCTCAGCTTGCCCAGCTGGAATCAGCGAACAACGTGAAGAATGCCATGATGGGCCTGAACAATCTCATCGGGCTTCCACTCGACACGGAGATTCGCATCACGTCGCCCATAAACGCCGGAACCGCACAGACACAATCCGCCGTGGCGCTTACGCACCAGGCGTTGGCTTCGCGCGCAGATGTCATGGCTGCAGAGATGAGGACGAATGCGGCAGGAGCGTCGGTGGCGGCCGCAAACGGCGGTTGGTTCCCACAGATCAGTCTGTTCGGCAACTTTTCCTATTCGCGGCCGAATCCGCGTATCATGCCGACGAAGGATGAGTTCAAGGATACGTGGGACGTCGGCGTCAGTCTCTCGTGGGATATATGGAACTGGGGAGCCACAAAGCACCAAAGCGAACAGGCAGAAGCAGTTCACTCACAGACGCGGTTTGCACTCGAGCAGTTGAAGGACAATGTTTCGCTGGAAGTGCATCAGAGCTACCTCACGCTCGTGCAATCACAGCAGAAGATCACCGTGGCATCCACAGCCATCAACCAGGCAGAAGAAAACTACCGGATGACCAGGGAGAAATTTACACAGGGGACGGCAAGCAATACAGAGTTGCTGGATGCAGAGATTGCGCTGCTTCAATCGCAGCTACATTACACCGTTGCACTGGTGGATGACGAGCTCGCGCACGCTCGATTTGCCCGGGTGATGGGACGCGAGCAGTAGCCTGCACACGTGTATGGTTCACGCTGCACAGACGTTACTCCGCCATTGTGAGCGGTTACACAGAAACGTTGCAGAGATTATCGAGGATACACATGACAGAATATGCGATTCACGTCGACAACCTCACGAAGCAGTTTGGGCAGTTCACTGCTGTAGACAACGTGAGCTTCACGGTACAGCACGGAGAAATCTTCGGATTCCTCGGTGCCAACGGCGCGGGAAAGTCCACGACTATCAGGATGCTGATCGGCCTGCTCGAACCGACGGCCGGCTCCGCGACGGTCGGAGGATTCGACGTTTCCAAGCAGACGGATCTGCTCAAGAAAAACATTGGCTACATGTCTCAACGCTTTTCGTTGTATGAGGACATGACAGTTGAGGAGAATATCCATTTCTTTGGCGGCGTGTACGGATTGAAAAAGGACGCGATCAAGCGTCGTATGAAGTGGGTGCTGGCGATGGCCGGACTTGAGGGACGGGAGAAGAGTCTGACCAGGACCCTGTCCGGTGGATGGAAGCAGCGACTTGCGCTCGGCTGTGCCGTGCTGCATGAGCCGAAGATAGTGTTCCTGGACGAGCCAACGAGCGGCGTAGACCCCGTCTCCCGGCGGAAATTCTGGGAACTTATCAACCAGCTTTCGGAACAGGGCATCACTGTGCTCGTTACTACTCACTATCTCGACGAGGCGGAATATTGTAACACCATCATCCTTATCAATGCCGGCAGGCTGATTGCCACGGGTAGCCCGAAGGAGCTCAAGTCCGAACACATAACCTACCCGATTCTCGAAGTGGAAACGTCGGACGTCGTGGCGTCGCTTGAGACCCTGCGAACCCTGCCGTGGGTTGCGGCAATTTCACTGTTCGGCACCTATTTGCACGTCGGTGTTCGAGACCAGAAGGAAGGATCGCAGCTGATCACGTCGACGCTCGCTTCACACGACATCACGGTTAAGAGGATGGACCGCATCGTTCCATCATTGGAGGATGTGTTCCTGCATCTCCTCGAGAACGACATGAAGACGAGGGCAGCATGAATCTCAAACGAATTATGCCAATTGTTATCAAAGAGTTCCGCCAGATACGGCGCGACAAACGCTCGCTCGCGGTGCTGCTCGTTTTTCCCGCACTCCTGGTGCTGCTCATCGGCTACGCCCTTAATTTTGACGTGAAGCATATTGCCGTCGCGGTATTCGATCAGGACAAAACCCCGACCAGCCGCGGGTTTGTGAGAACCTTTTCAAACTCCGAGTATTTCGATTTCAAATTCTCGGTCGACACCTACGCGGAGATCAGTACGCTCCTGGATGAAGAGAAAGCGATGATTGCCGTTGTCATCCCGCCCGACTTCTCCTCCCACATGCTTGCCGGTACAAACGCAACGCTCCAAGTCCTTGTTGATGGTTCGAATTCCAACACCGCCACCACGGCAATCGGCTACGTCAACGCAGTCGTGCAAAAATACTCCGCAAACGTGGCGGTAGCGACGCTTGCGCGCCATGGCAGAGAGCCCTACATACCGGTAGACACTCAACCGAGAGTCTGGTATAATCCCGAACTCCTCAGCGCGAAATTCCTCGTCCCCGGGCTCATCGGATTCATCCTGATGCTGAGCGCCGTGGTCTCCACGTCTCTCTCCGTCGTTCGAGAAAAAGAGCGCGGTACGATGGACCAGATGATGGTCTCACGGCTGCGGACATCGGAAATCATCCTCGGCAAGACGATATCGTATCTCGTTATCGCTTTGCTCGCATCCGTACTGGTGTTGCTTATCGGGTATATCTTTTTCGATATTGCTATACGTGGAAGCTTCTTTTGGCTGTATGTCGCCATTGTTATCTTCCTCCTCGCCGCGCTGGGCCAGGGATTGCTCATTTCCACCGTATCCCAGACGCAGCAAGTGGCCTTTATTATCTCGGTCTTTACGACGCTGCTTCCATCACTTATCCTGTCGGGTTTCATATTTCCGATTCGCAGCATGCCCGTGGCCCTGCAGGTCATTTCGAATCTGTCTCCGCCGAAGTTCTTTCTTATCGTCCTTCGTGACATTATCCTGAAAGGCGTCGGACCTGCGGCGTTCTGGGACCAGCTCGTGTATATGTCCATCTTCGCTGCCGTCACGCTTGGTGTCAGCTCGGCGCGATTATTGAAAAGGGCGGAATAGAATGAAGACGATCTATCATATTATCATTAAGGAATTCATCCAATTCCGGCGGGACCGCCGGATGATGATGCTCTCGTTCATGGCGCCCGTCCTGCAACTGATTATCCTCGGCTATGCAGCGACGACGGACGTGAAGGACATTCCAATGGTGGTGTACAATCAGGACAAATCTGCGGCCAGCCGGGAGTATATCAACCGGTTTGCGAACTCCGGCTATTTCGTGATCGAGGAGGAAGTGCATGCGCTCATCGACATCGACGTGCTTATAGAACACGGTACGGTATGGATGGCTCTGGTCATTCCGCCGGACTTTTCCGACAAACTCCTTGCCCGCGAACCTGCATCGGTACAGATTATTGCCGATGGCAGCGACGCGAACTCCGCAGGCATCAGTTTGAGTTATGCGTCGCAAATTACCGCGATGTATTCCCAGGCCATCGTTGCAAAGACATTTGAGCGCACGCCGCAGGCGCTTCGCCCGGCGATCGTAAACACCGAAACGCGCGTATGGTACAATCCTGAACTCCGGAGCCGCAATTTTATGGTGCCCGGCGTGCTGGCCATGGTGCTGATGATTATTACGATGACATTGACGTCGCTCGGAGTGGTGAAAGAAAAAGAGATCGGCACGATGGAGCAGCTGCTCGTCACGCCCATCAAGCCGTACCAGCTCATCATCGGCAAGCTCCTTCCGTTTGCGGTTATCGGCGTGGTGGACATTGTCCTGGTGCTGGTCGTGACGCGGTGGTGGTTTGCGGTGCCGCTTCGAGGGAGCGTTCCTCTGTTGTTCGGCCTGAGCGGCCTCTTCTTGCTTACGACCCTGGGGTTAGGCCTCTTCATCTCGACAATTTCCAAGACGCAGCAGCAGGCAATGATGACGGCGCAGTTCTTCTTCTTTATGCCGTTCATCTATCTCTCAGGATTCACGTTTCCGATCGAGAATATGCCGCAGGCGATACAGTACCTCACGTTTGGTATCCCCCTGCGCTACTACATCGTTATCATCAGGGGATTGTTCCTCAAAGGTGTCGGCGCTGCGGCCCTGTGGCCGCAGGCTGCGGCGCTCGCGGCATTTGGCGTGGGCATTCTGACACTCAGCGTTCTGCGATTCAAGAATAAACTCGGATGACCACCATGATGACAAATCTCTCTGGCAAGGGAACGCTCTCGAGGCGGCTTGCCGCAGGCCTGGCTATGGCATTCAGTGCTCTCTCACTTCTTGAGGGGTCCAGGGTGCTCCTGGGAGTGAGTATGCCAGACTATGTGGTGCTGCCGGTGCTTGTGGGGTATAACGTGATACTGGGTGCTGTTGGTTTCGGCGTGGGTGTGGGGCTCTGGATGAACCGTCGTCGGGCATTCGCCATCGCGGGCGTGGTAACCGGAACACACCTGCTTGTCCTGCTTACAGTGGTGGTTCTCCACTTTTCGGGCGGGTCAGTATCAATGAACAGTGTTCAGGCAATGCTGGTGCGATCCGGAGTGTGGATACTCGTTACCTGGGTTGCGTGGAAGTCAAAAGATGCAGGAGCAGTCTGAATTATCGGTGGGGGTGCACACATCGTCGCATCTACCCATCATTGCATTCACCACATCACGACAGTAGGAGTAATCATCATGAGCAAGAACATCACGGGCGGCATACTCCCCATCCTGGCGGCCGCACTTACCATCGGCCTTGCGACACCTCAGTCCGCGTCAGCCCACTGCGATACAATGAATGGCCCTGTCGTTACAGCAGCAGAACAGGCGCTGGAAAGCGGCGATGTCAGCGGAGTCCTTATCTGGGTGCACAAGAAAGATGAAGCGGAAATCACAAAGGCATTCAAGAACACGCTTGTCGTGCGGCAATTGAGTCCTGAAGCAAAGAAGCTCGCTGATATGTATTTCTTTGAAACGCTTGTCCGCATTCACCGGGCAGGGGAAGGAGTCGCGTATACCGGTCTGAAACCAGCGGAGACGGAGATTGAGCCGGGCATAGCGGCTGCCGACAGGGCGCTGAAGACCGGTTCGGCATCAGAGCTTGTCAAGCATCTGAATGATGCCATTCATCAGGGGCTTCACAGTGAGTTCACCAATGCCATGTCCAAGAAGAATTATAAGAAGAACGACGTTGCTGCCGGGCGCGACTATGTGAAATCGTACGTTGAGTTCATCCATTATGTCGAACGACTCTTCCAGGCTGCGGCGAAACCAGCGGAAGGGCACATGCATGACGCCGGGCAGACCGGAGCACATCAGGACGTGCATTAGAGTGCCCGGGTGAATATACCCTGCGGTCGATGCACGTCGGTGAAAAACCTGATTCCATGAGGAGACGCACATGTCACAGAGCAGCATCATCGTGAGCCGCCGAATGCCGTTCCTGCGGGCAGCAATCATGCTCTCGCTGTCCGTCGGCGCGGCATTCGGACAATGGAAAACAGAGTCGCCACTCTTCTCTATGGCGGGTAAGGACACATCCTGGATAGCCGGGCAGAATCTCCCCGCGCAGAACCAGGCATTGCCCGAAAAGAGGTACTGGCTGGCTGCAGGAGAGGTCGTTGGCGTTGACCTCGGTGTATGGGCATTCAACAGATATCTCACGAAAACGGGGTGGTCCGAAATCAGCATTCAAACGATCAAGGACAATATCGAGACGGGGTTCGTGTGGGATAGGGATGGGTATCTTATGAATCAATTCGCGCATCCGTACAATGGGGCCGCATATTTCAATGCGGCCAGATCCAACGGATTGAGTTTCTGGGAGTCGTCTCTGTATTCACTGGGCGGCAGTGCGATCTGGGAGATCGCCATGGAAAATGAACCGCCGTCGTATAACGACATCGTGAATACCCCGGTGACGGGAACCATCCTCGGCGAGATTTCCTATCGTGTATCCAATCTCATTATCGACGAGAGTTCGCAAGGGTTCGAGCGGGTGCTCCGCGAATTCTCTGCTTTTGCCGTCGACCCGGTCTACGGTGTGAACCGGCTTTTTCAGGGCGCGATGTGGCGGGACGGCATGCCCTCTGACCGGCCCCCGTTCTCACTCTGGATGTCTGTCGGCGGCAATAATGTATTCCTGGACCGCACGCTTGTGCGCAACAAGGGGTATGGGTTCATGGGATTTGACCTGGAGTACGGAGATCTGCTTGCGGCAAAGAGCCACAAGGATCCCTTCGACTATTTCACGATCCATGCAGAACTGAGTATCTCGGAAGACGATAATATTGCCGCAGTGTACGGAAGTGGTGTGATCTGGGATACGAAAGTTACACTGTTCGATAATCCGGCGAATGTCATCGGAGTGTATAAAGAGATAGACATGATTATCAATACCATTTACAAGCTCTCCGCAACAAGTCTGACATCTCGCCTGACCGATCAACTTCAACTCTCACCCGGCATCACAGCGACGAACTCTTTGAGTATCTCCGCGATCCTGATGGGTGCAACGAACTCTGAATACGCATCGGTCGACGGAAAGGACTACAATATAGGCCCTGGTGCGAGTGTCCGGATCGGGACGCATTGTTCGATAGACGGTTTCGGAGGCATCTCCGTAGACTACAAGCGGTTTTGGATCCATACCCTGAGCGGAGCAGAGGGTGAAGAATTCGTTGGTCTCTTGAAGATCGGGGTGGATTACGCGCTGGGTCAGACAGCATATCTGGGATTGGACTTCATGCTGTACGAACGATACGGCGATTACCGAAACCACGCTGATACGCAAAGTGCAAACTCGGCCGTCAGATTGTACCTGCGATTCAGTGCATAAGTGCGTCCTCACGGTCACCGGAATTCTCGAACCGCATCTCTGGGTCCTCGGATCCCCCTGGCGGCATTTCCCGCGTTTGCGGAAGGACAGCACGGGGCATAGGAGGCGGCAGGAACAAGGGGGGGGCGGGGCAACTCATCTACACGTGAGGAGGAGCACCGCCACAGGTCAAAAAAAACACTTGACAAAAGGATTTTGCCGTGCTATATTTCGGACAATAGGGTCTGATTATCTTAAAATCAGGTGAGCACGGTGGCCCCTTCCCCCATGCTGTTCAGCAAAACCTGCGAGTACGCAATCCAGGCCCTCCTGTACCTGGCCCATAAAGAACATGAAGGACAACCGGTTCTCGTGCGCGAAATCTCCGATTCCCTACAGATTCCGCACCATTTCCTGAACAAGGTGCTTCAGCAACTTACCCGCGACAGGATCCTTGTTTCGCTCCGGGGTGTCTCCGGCGGCTTCCGCTTCGGGCGCCATGGCAGTGAGATCACCCTTGGCGATATCGTCAGAGCTATCGACGGAGAGCAGTTCCTGGGCGAGTGTGTGCTCGGATTCCCGGAATGTGCCGATGACAATCCGTGTCCCGTCCATGACCAGTGGATGCGCGTGAAGACAATCGTGCTCGATATGATGAGTACAAGATCAATAGCTGAACTGAGCAAGGAACTGAATGGGAAGTTGGAGTCCATTCAGGAGATGAGAAAGATGCGACACAGCGTCAGACCTCAAGATCCCCCTCCACACCATCGTGTGATCGCTCCATGAAGACACATTCGCATAGACATCGTGCGTCGCCGGGAGACCACCTCAAGTTATGGGTCGCACCGGCTCTTTTTCTCGCGTCTGTGATGAGTTCGACTGTGTTCGCCCAGGAGCCGGCAACCGACTTTCGCACCAGCTGCATGAGCTGCCACACGATCGGAGGCGGCCAGCTGACAGGTCCGGACCTGAAGAGCGTCACCGACCGTAAGGACCGGGCGTGGCTCACGAAGTTCATCCAGGATCCCAAATCGGTGATTGATGCGGGAGATCCGTATGCGGCGGACCTGGTGAAGGCGGCACGGGGCGTCGTGATGCCGGCATTGCCGGGAATGACCAAAGCGCGCGCCGAGGCATTGCTCGCGTTAATCGAAACCGAGTCGAAACTGGAGAAGTCACAGTTTGCCGGCGTGCAGATAAGTGAACGGCCTTTTACGCCGGATGACATCGAGAAGGGGCGGTCGATTTTCATGGGCGCGGTACCCCTTCGCAATGGAGGCCCCGCGTGCATGTCGTGTCACGCGGTGCAGGGTATTCCGTTGTTCGGAGGCGGCACACTTGCTCCTGATCTCACCACCGTATTCGAGCGGTATCAGGGACGGAAGACCCTCGCGACGTGGCTCTCCGCTCCTGCGACACCCACCATGGGTTCGGTGTACAAGCAGAACCAGCTTGAAGGGGAGGAGATCCTCGGACTCGTTGCCTTCTTCCAGAGCACGCTCGCCCGTAATCCTGACGACGTATCCACAGCACGGCTCAACTTCATACTCATCGGGCTGGCCGGCACACTCCTTCTCTTAGGACTTTTCGACATCATCTGGAACAAGCGCCTTCGCACTGTGCGCCGTGCATTGGTGCGCGACAAACGACTGGAGGCTGTTCATGAGTAACAAGGCCAAGAGTGGCTGGATCAGGGACGACGATGACGTCCAGCTCAGAAGCTGGGAGGAATTCTATCGCAATCGCTGGCAGCATGACAAGGTTGTCCGCAGCACGCATGGTGTGAACTGCACCGGAAGCTGCACCTGGATGATTCACGTGAAGGACGGCATTGTGACCTGGGAGATGCAGGGACTTGACTACCCTTCGCTTGAACACGGCCTCCCGCCCTATGAACCCCGGGGATGCCAGCGCGGCATTTCCTTCTCGTGGTATCTGTACAGCCCGCTCCGCGTGAAGTACCCCTATATTCGGGGAGCCTTGCTTGATCTCTGGCGGAATGCGCGCACGGCGCACGAAGATCCGGTGGAGGCGTGGAAATCCATTGTCGGGAATCCCGAAACCCGCGGCCGCTGGCAGCGTGCACGGGGCAAGGGGGGCTTCCGCCGCGCGGGCTGGGATGAGGCGCTGGAAATAATCGCCGCTGCGAATATCCATACGATCAAAACTCACGGTCCCGACCGCATCGCGGGTTTTTCTCCCATCCCGGCCATGTCGATGGTAAGCTACGCTGCGGGTGCCCGCTTGATGCAACTGCTCGGGGGTATCTCCCTTTCATTTTACGACTGGTATTGCGATTTGCCCCCCGCCTCGCCGGAAACATGGGGCGAGCAGACCGACGTGCAGGAATCGGCCGACTGGTTCAATGCGAAAATGCTGGCGGTCATGGGGTCCAACCTCAACATGACGCGTACTCCCGATTGCCACTTCGCAGCCGAAGCTCGGCACAACGGCACAAAGATGTACGTGTTTTCGCCCGATTTCAACCAGGTTGCCAAGTATGCCGACCACTGGATATCGGTCAATGCCGGGCAGGATGGCGCATGGTGGATGGCAGTCAATCATGTGCTGCTCAAGGAATTCCATCACGACAGGCCGACTCCGTACTTCCTTGACTACACCAGGAAATACACCGATGCTCCGTACCTCGTAGAGTTGACAGAAGAGGGGGGAGTGTACGAAGCCGGACAACTGCTCCGTGCAGGACGGCTGGAGAAGTACGCTGCCGTGGAGAACGGTGAATGGAAATTCCTGATGTGGGATGAGCCATCCCGCTCGGTCAGGATGCCTATGGGAAGTTCGGGATTCCGGTGGGGCTCGGAAAAGGGGAAATGGAATCTCCTGCTCAAGGACGGCCTTGACGGCACACCCATCCATCCGCAATTGACGTTTCTGAACGATTCGGAGAAGAGTGTTCCGGTTCGGTTTGACAACTTCGGCGATGCAACGAGTCATGTGCGCCATGTCCCGGCAAAACTCCTGAAAACGGCGGACGGGAAGACCGTTGCTGTCGCGACCGTGTACGACATCCTCATGGCTCAATACGGTGTTCCCCGCGGACTTCCCGGAGACTATCCCGCCGACTACGATGACGAGGAGAAGCCCTTCACACCGGCATGGTCGGAGAAATACACGGGGATAGGGCGTAAGGATCTTATTCAATTTGCACGCGAGTGGGGCCGCACAGCCGAGTTCACCAACGGCAAATGCACGATTATCATCGGAGCAGGGATCAATCACTGGTATCACGGCAATCTGATGTACCGTGCCGGCATTCACGCTCTCATGTTTTGCGGGTGTATTGGCGTGAACGGCGGCGGGCTGGCGCACTATGTCGGGCAGGAAAAACTCGCGCCGGGTGAACCCTGGAGCGCGATTGCGTTTGCCAAAGACTGGTACGGGGCCTCCCGGCTGCAAAATGCACCGAGCTGGCACTATGTACACACCGACCAATGGCGATACGAGAAGGGATTCACGGACTACCATACCGTACCGATGAAGCAGGCACCCGGTTCGCTTGCCCAGGGTCATACGATGGATGTGCAGGTGAAAGCGGTGCGCAATGGGTGGCTTCCTTTCTACCCGCAGTTCGGTCGGAATCCCCTGGACCTTGCGCGTGAGCTCGAAGCGCACGGCCCGAAGGATGCCGACGCGATGGTGAAGGACGTCGTGGACCGGCTCAAACGGCGAGACCTCACGTTCTCTATTGAAGACCCGGACGCTGAAGAGAACTGGCCGCGCGTCTGGTATATCTGGCGCGGGAATGCGCTGATGGCCAGCAGCAAAGGGCATGAATACTTTCTTCGCCATTATCTCGGCACACATGACAACGCGGTGGCCGAAGACATGGCGGAAGGGTCCGTGAAGGAAGTGACGTGGCACGACAAAGTGCCTCACGGCAAGATGGACCTCGTCGTTGATCTCAACTTCCGGATGGACACATCAGCGCTCTATTCGGATATCGTCCTGCCGGCCGCAACCTGGTACGAGAAGGCCGACTTGAACTCTACCGACATGCATAGTTTCATCCATCCCCTCTCGGCTGCCGTCCCTCCCTGCTGGGAATCCAAGAGTGACTGGGACATTTTTAAGGCCATCGCCAGAAAATTCTCGGATCTTGCTGAGCATCATTTTCCCGTTCCGCTCAACGATATCGTTGCGACGCCGCTGGCGCATGACTCCAACGCAGAGATTGCACAGGCACAGATGAAGGACTGGATGTCGGGGGAAGTGGAAGCGATCCCCGGCAAAACCATGCCGAAATTCACCATCGTGACGCGGGACTACAAGAACGTCTATAACCAGTACATCTCGTTCGGACCGCTGGCGAGAAAGAACGGGCTTGGCGCACACGGCACGAACTACGCCATCGAGGATTTCTATGATGCAATGGTGGAAACGGGCCCAACGGTGAGTTTTGACGGAACATCGTATCCGTCGCTGTTGAAGGGCGATCAGGTGTGCGACACAATACTGCACCTTGCGACGGTGACGAACGGCGAGCTTGCCTACCGTTCGTACCAGAATATGGAGGAGAAGGTCGGGCTCCCGCTGGCCCATCTTGCTGAAAAGAACCGCGGCACGCGTATCAGTTACCGGGAGTTGCAGGGCCGGCCGATGAGGCTGCTCAACAGTCCGATGTGGTCCGGTCTCACGGAAAATGGCAGGGCCTACTCGGCGTTTACCTACAATATCGAGGCACTCGTCCCGTGGCGTACGCTCACGGGCAGGCAACACCTCTATCTCGACCATCCCGGCTATATTCAATTCGGCGAGCATGTGCCGACCTACAAACCCAAACCCGCGCCGATTCACTATGCGGATCTCCGGTTCACGAAGGAAGCGGGCAGGTCGATGATGCTGAGCTACCTCACACCGCATGGAAAGTGGCATATCCATTCGACCTACGGGGACAATCAACGGATGACAACACTGTCGCGCGGCGTGGAGCCCTTCTGGATGAATGAAAAAGATGCCGTGGAAATTGGCGTGAACGACAATGACTGGGTCGAGGTATACAACGATCACGGTGTCGTCGTGACCCGGGCGGCCGTGAGCGCCCGTATCCCGCGTGGCATATGCATCATTTATCACTCGCCGGAGCGGACGTACTCAGTGCCGAAGTCGCCGCTGCGCAACAACCGTCGAGCGGGAGGCCACAACAGTCTCACGCGCACGCGGCTGAAACCCAATCTCATGATCGGCGGGTACGGACAATTCACATTCCATTTCAACTACTGGGGCCCCGTCGGATGTAATCGTGACACCCATGTGCTGGTCCGGAAGTGTCCGGAGCTCATCTGGTAGTCTGACGTGTGCAGGGAGAACTTCACATGAACGTTCGATCACAAATTTCCATGGTGTTCCACCTCGACAAATGCATCGGCTGCCACACGTGCAGCATTGCATGCAAGAATATCTGGACCGATCGCAAAGGGACGGAGTACATGTGGTGGAATAACGTGGAGACGAAGCCGGGGACCGGGTTCCCGACGACGTGGGAGGACCAGGACAAATACCGCGGCGGATGGGAATTGAAGGACGGGAAGCTGCAACTGCGCTCTACCAGCAAGGCGAAGACGATCACCAATATCTTCCATAATCCCTCCATGCCAAGCATGGATGACTACTACGAGCCGTGGACCTACACGTACGACGAGCTGTTCAACGCCCCTGAGGGTGCCGATCAGCCCACCGCCCGGCCCATCTCGATGGTGACGGGTGAGTACATCAACGTCGAAGCGGGTCCGAACTGGGATGACGACCTGGGCGGTTCTCCCATATACGCGAAAAGCGACCCGAACCTGAAGAACCTCACGCCGGAGCAGCAGGAGCAATTATTCGCCATTGAGCGACTGGTCTTCTTCTACTTTCCCCGCATCTGCAACCACTGTCTGAATCCGAGCTGTGTGGCATCGTGTCCGTCGGGTGCGCTGTACAAGCGCGGCGAAGACGGGATTGTGCTCATCGATCAGAAACGGTGCCGCGGCTGGAGGGCCTGCGTTGCTGCGTGCCCGTACAAGAAGAGCTTCTACAACTGGTCAACCGGAAAATCGGAGAAGTGCGTGCTCTGTTATCCGCGATTGGAAACAGGCCAGGCCCCGGCGTGCTTCCATTCGTGTGTCGGCCGTATCCGCTACCTTGGCGTGCTGCTGTACGACGCGGACAGGATTGAGGAGGTCGCGAAGCTCCCCGACGATCAACTGATTGACGCACATCGGTCTCTGATTCTCAACCCGTATGACCCTGCCGTGATAGAAGCTGCCCGGAAGAGCGGCATCCATGATTCGGTGGTGGAATCGGCCCAGATGTCGCCGGTCTACAAGTTCGTCAAGGAATGGAAGTTAGCCCTGCCTCCTCATATCGAATTCCGGACCCTCCCGATGCTGTTCTATGTCCCGCCGATGTCGCCGGTGATGGCCCAGCGGGAGGACGATACGGTGAGCGGTGTCTCGGGAGAGTTCTTCCACGACATCGAAGATTCCCGCGTGCCGCTGCAGTTTCTTGCCAATCTTTTCGGCGCAGGTCATCAGGGGAAAGTCGTCTACGCCTTGAAGAAGCAGAAAGCGATCCGCACCTACCGGCGGGCAAAGACGGTGGGAGACATCTCCATGGACATTGCCGAAGCAATGCTCCGTGAGGCTGACTGCACGCTGGAAGAGGCCGAAGCGGTGTACACACTCACGTCCCTTTGCACGTTTGAGGACCGGTTTGTTATCCCGCCCATGCACCGCGAGGAGGCGATAGAGATGATGCGTGACCCGATGGAACACAAGTCCTCCGTCGGCTTCGGCTTTATGGAATCACCGCGCAGAGGATTGTGATGGACAATACTCGGGAGATCCTGGACGTCCTCTCACGGATCCTTTCCTATCCGAAGGAAGAGTACCCACAGCACGTGAGACACTGCAGGAATCTGTGCGAAAGGCCGGGCTTCGGCAATGATGAACTGCGAGGTTCTCTTCTCGCGGCCCTCGATAGATTCACCGCTGCCACAGACGGTCTGACCACCGGCGAATTGGAGGAACTCTACACGCGCACCTTCGATATCAATCCCGTGAGCAGTCTCGAAATAGGCTGGCATTTGTACGGGGAAACATATGAACGGGGGACATTCCTCGTGGAGATGAGGGACCTCCTCCGCCGGTCCGGCGTCGAAGAGTCCAGCGAACTTCCCGACCATCTCACGCATGCCCTGCTGGCCGTGGGAAGGATGGAGGGGGAGGAGGCCGCGGCCTTTGTTTCAAAGCGAATGCTGAAAGCCACCGGCATGATACTCGAAGGTTTTGCCGGAAAGGACAACCCGTACGCACATATCCTTATCGCGACAAAGCTTCTGCTGGCCGAAACCTGCGAGCGTGTTCCTCACCAGGAGGAGAAATCAGAATGAAGACGGGGCCGTTTCTTCTCGACGAGATACTCTTCGTGGTGTTCCCATACCTGGCGGTGATCATATTTCTCCTTGTCTCGATGCGTCGGTACAAAAAAGAGGCATTTGCCTTCACGAGTCTCTCATCGCAGTTCCTTGAAAACCAGAATCATTTCTGGGGACTTGTGCCGTTCCACTTCGGTATCATAACCGTGCTGGCAGGACACCTTATCGCGTTTGTGATTCCAAAAGAAATCCTGGGATGGAACAGCCATCCAATCCGGCTCTATATCCTGGAAGGAGCGGCATTCATCGCAGCACTGCTTACGCTTGTCGGGTTGACGGCCATCATTGTGCGGCGTATCACAGACCCGAAAGTCAGCGCGGTGACAAGCTGGGCGGATTGGATTGTGCTCGGGAGCTTTGTCGTGCAAATCCTCAGCGGCCTGTACGTTGCCGTGTTTTACAGCTGGGGGTCGTCGTGGTTTGCCGCCCTCGCCGCTCCGTATCTCTGGTCCCTGGTGAAATTGAGTCCGGACATCAGCTACGTCGTTGCCATGCCGTGGATGGTGAAGGTGCACATCGTGAGTGCCTGGCTGATGATTGCGTTTGCACCCTTCACGCGACTTGTTCACATCCTTGTCGTTCCCAACCCGTACCTCTGGAGAAAACCGCAGGTCGTGCGGTGGTACGGAGTGAGGCGCACAGGCATACGGGGGAAGCACATCTGATACGATGAAAGATCTCGCATATGCACCCTGTTAGAGGCACGCCATCTCAGGCGCTCTGGAGCGCCACCCTGGGGTTCTTCATCGGATTCGCAGCGGTATCGTTATTCGGGCCGACGGCGAGCAAGTTCAAGGACATTCTCCATCTGAGTCCGATGCAGGTGGGGCTGCTGGTTGCGATTCCATCCCTCACCGGCTCCCTGCTCCGGATTCCGTTTTCTGCATGGGTCGATACAACCGGCGGCCGCAAACCTTTTCTGGTGCTCCTTCTCCTTTCGACTGCAGGAATAGTCGGCCTGTTCCTGACAGTCTACCTCGTCCCCATGGAAAATCTGGGGAGCGGTTTCTACGTCCTGTTTCTCTTCCTGGGTGTGCTGTGCGGATGCGGAATCGCAACGTTCTCGGTCGGGATCAGTCAGGTTGCGTATTGGTATCCACAGCACCGTCAGGGGAAGGCGCTTGCCGTCTTTGCCGGGATCGGGAACGTCGCTCCCGGTATCTTTTCACTGGTGATCCCGCTTGCGCTGGGCTCGCTCGGCCTAGCCGGGTCATATCTTCTCTGGTTGTTGTTTCTGGTTGTCGGTGTTTTCCTGTATGCGCTCCTGGGGCGCAATGCGCCCTACTTCCAGTTCATGCAATCAGGACAGGGAGCCGATCAGGCACGTACCCTTGCTGCCGGACATGGGCAAGAGCTCTTTCCCGCAGGGAGTCTTTCCGACAGTCTGAAGATCTCCGCCACTGTCTGGAAAACGTGGGCACTCGTGTGGATGTATTTTACCACCTTCGGTGGCTTCATAGCGCTCACTGCCTGGTTTCCGACGTACTGGACCTCGTACTTTGGCCTGAGTGTGGTCAAAGCCGGCTTCCTCACGGCACTCTATTCCATCCTGACCTCAATCGTCCGCGTCGTCGGGGGCATTCTCGCAGACAGGCTGCGCGAGGGGGGCGAGAACACGGCGATACTTGCCCTGTTCGTCATGCTGGCCGGCGCACTGGTGATGACTATCGCCGAGCGCGTCGAGCTTGCCATTCCGGGCATTCTGCTGCTGGCAGTGGGTATGGGATTTTGCAACGCGGCGGTTTTCAAACTCGTCCCCCAGGAAATTCCTCAGGCGGTCGGCGGTGCGGCCGGATGGGTCGGCGGACTGGGAGCGTTTGGTGGGTTTGTGATTCCGCCCGTACTGGCTTTTGCAGTCAACGATCTTGGACAACACGGGTATTCCATCGGTTTTGTCGTCTTCATCTTTCTGGCACTATTCTCACTCTCCATGGCATGGATTCTGAAATACACCAGGACGCCAGAGCCGCTTCCAGTTGCCGCGCGCGTGGCGAAGGCATATGACACGCAGAGTAGCCGGAAAGGAGAGTAGGCGCACCGTGGAGCGCATTGGCACCAATCAGGGTGTGGACATCGGTGTTGAACGGGTACGAGCATGAACGTATTGAAGAGCCGCCTTCTCACAATCATTCTTGGCATTGCGGTGGTGTTGACGCTGAGCGTGTTCGTCACGTCGTTTACGTTCACCATAAAACTGCCGGACAACAACCAGGGCTACGAACCGGTACAACCCATCAGCTATTCGCACCGCCTGCACGCCGGCGAGCTCAGTATTCCATGCCTGCACTGTCATGGTGGCGCCGAACGGAGCAGAACCGCAGGAATTCCCCCGGCCGGAGTGTGTATGAACTGCCACAGGTTTGTTACCGCACCGTGGATAGCCGTGAAAGCCGAGAGCGATCGTGCAACGGCGGAGAAACGGAGTCCGAAACCGGTTGTCTCTTTAGAACTTCAGAAGCTGTACGCTGCAGTGGGAGTGAACGAGGAGATGAACCCTGACCCGGCTGGTTCACCAACCCCCCTTCAGTGGGTGAAAGTGCACAACGTGCCAAGCTTCGTGTATTTCAACCATAGTGCCCATGTCAATGCCGGTGTTGAATGCCAGACGTGTCACGGTGCCGTGGAAACCATGGAACGTGTCCGCCAGGTCTCCGACCTTTCCATGGGGTGGTGCGTGAACTGTCATCGCGATGCCAGTACGAACGGTATTAACGGCATGAAGGTGTATGCCTCCACCGACTGTGTTGTGTGCCATCACTAGGGCGCGTCGAGGAGGAGGCCGGGAGTGCAGCCTCCCTGCGGTAGGCGCGGGGCGCTGCCTCGGGCGGCATATGAAATGGGTTCGACCCGACGACGGAGCGAAGTCTACGCAACAGAGTCGGTTCTGGATTGACACGAGAGATGAGTGAATGGGATACGAACAACAGAATCACCATGCGTCAATTCAAGCGGAAGTTGACCGGCGTTCCTTCCTGAAGCTCGCAGGATTCTCGATTGCCGGAGCCCTTGTGTCCGGATGTCAACAGGCAACCGTGGAAAAAGCCATTCCGTTCTTGATTCCGCATGAAGAAATCACTCCCGGTCTGGCCTACTGGTATGCAACAATATGCGCCGGATGTCCTGCGGGGTGCGGTGTCATGGCGAAGTGTCGGGACGGCCGTCCGATCAAGCTCGAGGGGAATCCCGGCCACCCGCTCTCATCAGGCGGCCTGTGCGCTGTCGGACAGGCATCGTTGCTCGGGCTGTACGATTCGCACCGTCTGAAGAATCCGCTGATCGACGGTAATGAGTCGTCCTGGGAACAGATAGATGCGGACGTGGTGAAGGAGCTGGAGCACATCAAGGCCACTGGCGGGGCCGTGCGATTCCTGACGGGAACCATTGACAGTCCGACCACGCGGGGGATGATCGGGCGCTTTCTCAGCGGCTTCAAGAATGGAAAACATGTCGAGTATGATGCGGTTTCTCATTCGGCCATTCTGGATGCGCACACGATTACGCATGGCGTGCGCGTGCTGCCGCGGTATCGCTTCGCGCGTGCCGGTGTCATCGTCAGCTTTGATGCGGACTTCCTCGGCACCTGGATTTCACCAGTGGAGTTTACGAAGGGGTATCGGACCGGACGAACGCTTGAAGGAAATCCGCCACGATGCTCATTCCATGCCCATGTCGAATCACGCGTATCGCTTACCGGAAGTAACGCGGACGAGAGGATATGCGTTTCACCGGCGCAGATGTATGAGAGCCTCGCAACACTCGCAGAGCTCCTCACTGCGCGGGCAGGGAGACCTCCCGGCAATCCCGTCGACCTTCCGGCAGAATTGAAAAAGAAAATGAGCGTGCTTGCCGATCGCCTGTGGAGTGCACGCGGCGAGGGGCTCGTTGTCTGCGGGGTGAACAACGTTCAGTCCCAGATACTCGTCAATGCAATCAACGATGTGCTCGGTAACTACGGGCACACGGTCGACATTGAGCGCCCCTCGTACCAGGATGCCGGCAACGACGCAGAGTTGCAGGCTGCGCTGACCGACATCAGTTCGGGCAGTGTTGCCGCCCTGTTCATCGCGGGCGTGAATCCGGTCTACGAGCTTCCCGGTGGCGCCGCACTGGGCGAGGTATTGAAGGGTATTCCTCTCGTGGTGAGTTTTGCCGAAAGGATAGATGAAACAAGCAGTTGTTCCCGGTACGTCTGCCCGCAACCGCACGCGCTTGAAGCGTGGACTGATCGTGAGGCAGTTGCCGGTGTCGTCGCGGTAGCCCAGCCAACAGTCCGACGTCTGGTGAATGCGCGCCACCTTGTCGAATCGCTGAGTTCATGGATGGGCACACGTGCATCGGCGCTGGATCTCATCCAGAGCGAATGGCGCCGGACGATATTCAAGCGTCAGTCGGCCGAATCGTCTTTTACGGTCTTCTGGAACAGGACGGTGGAGGCAGGGTACGCGGAGGTGCCCGCGCTCTACCATTCCGCGGGGACCTGCAACACCGAGGCCGCCGCCGGGGCGCTCAGGCAGAGTCCGATACCCGCCTCGTCGGACGGTGAGTACACGCTTCTCATCACTCCTTCAAGTACCATGCTTGACGGTCGCCACGCGCATAACCCGTGGCTTCACGAGCTCCCCGACCCTGTGACGAAAGTGGTATGGGACAACGTCGCTTCACTTTCCCGGGCAACCGCAGAGACGTTCGGGGTCGGTCAGGGCGATGTGATCCGGCTCGAAGTCCAGGGAACGGCGGTTGAACTACCGGTGTTCGTTCAGCCCGGCCAGCATGACGCTGTCATCGTTGTCGCAATGGGATACGGGAGAATGGGGACGGATCGGTTTACGAATATCGGGCCGCCCTGGCTTCAGGGCCGGCCGACGGTTCTTTCCGGCGAATTCGTCGGTACGAATGTCGCTCCCTTCATTCAGATCGTTGACGGTACGCTCTCGTATGGAGCGGCCAGGACCTCGCTGATGAGAACCGGGCGCACCCACACGGTTGTGCCGACCCAGGAATACAACTCGCTGCACGAGCCGGACCTTTTCGGCACTTCGACGGGAGAACGACGCCCGATCGTTCAGGAAACAACCCTGGCGGCATACTCCCTCGATCGATCGTCGGGCAGTTTTCCCAGGGTGCAGCTCGACTCCATGTGGCCCGAGGATCACCAGTACCCGGGCCATCGCTGGGGGATGGCTATCGATCTGAACGCGTGCACGGGCTGCTCGGCCTGTGTGGTGAGCTGTCAGGCGGAAAACAACATTCCCGTGGTGGGTAAGGATGAGGTCCACCGCAACCGGGAGCTGCTGTGGATGCGGATCGACCGGTACTACGACGAAACCGATGGTGGATTCTCCGTTGCCCACCAGCCCATGCTCTGCCAGCACTGTGGGAATGCACCGTGCGAAACGGTGTGCCCGGTCCTCGCCACGGTTCACAACGAAGAAGGACTGAACCAGCAGATTTACAACCGCTGTGTCGGAACACGGTACTGTGCAAACAACTGTCCGTACAAGATCCGGCATTTCAATTGGTTTCAGTACCGGTACGGCGACGAGATGCAGCGGCTTGTCCTCAATCCGGACGTTACCGTGCGCGATCGCGGAGTGATGGAGAAGTGCTCCTTCTGTGTCCAGCGCATCCAGCTCGCGAAGATCGAAGCGAACCGTGAGGGGAGGAATGTACGGGATGGCGACATCCAGCCGGCGTGCGCACAATCGTGTCCGGCGCAGGCGATCGTCTTTGGCGATATGAACGATCCGGACAGCGGTGTTGCACAGCGTATGAACGATCCACGCTCGTATCGGGTGCTCGAAGAGCTTGGTGTTCGCCCATCCATTGGCTACATGACTCTGGTGAGGAACCGTTCTGAGGACGATACGGGGATACGACATGGTTGAGCCCTCTGTGGAGAGAGCCAGAACTGCCTCCGGGCCGGCCGGGCACACATCTCCGTGGTCTATCCTGCGGACGCCACTTATCCTCGGGAACAAGAAATACGGCGACGTTACTGACGACGTCTGCTCGCCCCTCGGCCAGAAAGCCTCGACGGCGTGGTGGGCAGCATTCATCATTTCTGTCGCTGTCTTGATCCTCGGGGCGGTATCAGTTGCCTACCAGATTGCCACCGGTGTGGGTACGTGGGGACTGAACAACACCGTTGGGTGGGCGTTCGATATCACGAACTTTGTTTTCTGGATTGGTATCGGCCACGCCGGGACCCTGATCTCCGCCATCCTCTTTCTCTTTCGTCAGAAGTGGAGGACCTCGGTCAATCGATCGGCCGAGGCGATGACGATCTTTGCGGTGATCTGCGCAGGCATTTTTCCCATCATCCACACCGGCCGTCCATGGTTTGCATTCTGGCTGATCCCGTATCCCAACTTCCGGGGCCCCCTCTGGGTGAACTTTCGCTCGCCGTTGGTCTGGGATATGTTCGCGATCAGTGCATACTTTACGATCTCAGCGGTGTTCTGGTTCGTCGGGCTTGTCCCCGATTTTGCTACACTGCGCGACCGGGCCACTTCCAGGGTCAAAAAGTCACTCTACGGGTTTTTCAGCCTCGGATGGGATGGATCCAATCGTACATGGCATCGCTATGAGAAGGTGTATCTTCTGCTGGCCGGACTTGCAACGCCCCTTGTGGTCTCCGTGCACACGATCGTAAGCTGGGATTTTGCCACATCGGTGATCCCCGGTTGGCACAGCACCATTCTTCCGCCGTACTTCGTCGCGGGCGCGGTCTTCTCTGGATTTGCCATGGTGTTAACCCTCATGCTCATTGTCCGAAGAGTGATGGGGATGGAGGAGTACGTCACGATCCACCACATTGAGCAGATGTGCAAGATCATCATCGCCACCGGCGGGATGGTTGCCCTGGCGTATGCTACCGAAATCTTCGTTGCGTATTATTCCGGCAACGAATACGAACGGTTTACGTTTGTCAACCGTGCCCTCGGACCCTATGCCTGGACCTACTGGATCATGGTCTCCTGTAATGTGATGGTTCCTCAATTCCTCTGGTTCAAGAAGATCAGGACGAACGTCGTCGCGGTCTTCATCCTCTCCATTCTCATCAACGTCGGCATGTGGTTTGAACGGTTTGTGATTATCATGACGTCACTAACCAGAGACTACATTCCGGCGAGCTGGGCAGGGTATACGCCCACAATCATTGATTACGGAACACTGCTCGGGAGCTTCGGACTGTTCTTCACGCTCTTTCTTCTTTTCGCCCGCTTTCTCCCGATGATCGCGATCGGAGAGGTCAAAGCCGTTCTCCTGTACGGCCGGAAATCGAAAGGAGAGAGGGCATGAGCCGCCGGTTGCTGGTCAGCGTGTTTGAGAGTGAGCATGGAATCGTCACAGCTACGGAACGCGCGAGAAAGAACGGCTACGATATTGTGGATGTCTATACGCCATTTGCGGTCCATGGACTTGACGCCGCGATGGGTATCAGACCGACACGGCTCGCCGTTGTCTGCTTCGCTCTCGGGCTGAGCGGAGCGGTGGCCAAACTCGGGTTTCAAATCTGGACATCCGCGTGGGACTGGCCCGTGAACGTCGGAGGGAAGCCTCTTGTCTCGATTCCGGCATTTGTTCCAGTGACGTTCGAAGTGATGGTGTTGTTTGCGGGCGTCGGAACCGTGCTGGCGTTCCTCTTGCGGAGCAAGCTCTTTCCGGGAAAAAAGCCGAAAATCACATATGACCGTGCGACCGATGACCGGTTCGTCCTCGTTCTGGCGGAGAACGATGCGTCGTTTGACCCGGTGAAGGTGGAGGAGATGTTCAAACCACTCGGACTGCTTCACATGGAGGAGCGGGTGGACATGGAGTAACACATGACGATCAAAACCATTAATATCGTCCTTTTCCTCGTCTTCATCGTTCTGGTCGGGATGATTGTTCTTGTCCGGCGTGATTATACAACCAGGAATGTAGAGCTCTTGCCCGGGATGGTGACGTCTGTTGCGTATCAACCCCAGTCGCCAAACACCAATTGGCCCGATGGCAAAACGCTCCAGCCCCCTGTGAGAGGAGCGGTGATCCGCGGTTTCGAGCCGTTTCCATACCGGGCCACACCGAGTGATGCCCTCCGCGCCGGGCTGGAGTTGCGTAGTCCGCTCGATCCCAAGGACAGCACGGCAGACCTTGCACGGGGAGCGTTCGTCTTCGGGAATATGTGCAAACCCTGTCACGGTCCGACGGGAGCCGGCGATGGACCTGTCCCTCAACACGGATTTCCACCACCACCGTCTTTCAACAGTGAGACCGCGGTGAAGATGAAGGATGGTCAGATGGTCCATATTATCACCGTTGGGCAGCGCAATATGCCGGGTCTTGCCGCACAAGTGACCCGTTTGGATCGTTGGCGGGTGACGAAATACGTCCGGTCACTCCAGGAAAAGTCACGGCAGGCAGGTGTAGTCGTACGATGAAAACACCTGATCACATCCCGTACGGGACCTTTCGGATGTCAGAACGGTTGCGAAAGACCCTTGTGCTTGTCACACTTCTGGGAGTTCTCATAGCAGCAGGAGGCGTGCTTGTGGCTCCCGGGCGGGCGTGGCCCAATATCCTCCTCGCCAATTACTATCTGATGAGCCTTGGACTTGCCGGCCTGATGTTCATCGCACTGCAGTACGTCTCCAACGCAGGCTGGGCCACAGCCATCCGGCGTGTTCCTGAGGCAATGACAAACGCGCTTCCGGTGTCCGCTCTTGTCATGGTTGCCATCCTCTTTGGCACGCACACGCTGTACGAATGGACGCACGCGTCTGCGGTCGCACAGGATCGGATACTACAGGCAAAGTCTGCCTGGCTGAATGTCCCGTTCTTCGTCATCCGGACGATCGTGTACCTGGCAGTGTGGCTCGTATTCATGCACACTATTGTCCGTCTTTCTCGTGTGCAGGACGCAGATGGGGACGTGAAGCACACACTCGCCAACAGGAAGCTTTCGGCGGCATTCATTGTTTCCTTTGGCCTCACCTTCACCCTTGCGAGTATGGATTGGATCATGTCGCTGCAACCGCACTGGTTCAGCACGATCTTCGGGATTTACAGCTTCAGCGGTCTCTTCCTGAGCGGACTTGCCACAATCACGGTCATTGTCATCCTTCTGCGACGCTGGGGGCCACTGGCAAAGGTCGTCAACGAGTCACACCTGCATGACCTCGGGAAGCTGCTGTTTGCATTCAGCACGTTCTGGATGTACATCTGGTTCAGCCAGTATATTCTCATCTGGTATGCGAACATTCCCGAAGAGGTCCGGTTCTACACGCAGCGGGAGCAGGGGGGATGGCTGGTGTTCTCCATTCTCAATGTGCTTTTTAACTGGGTGATTCCCTTCGTGGCGCTGCTTCCCGCGTGGGCGAAAAAGAATGAAGGTCTGCTGCTTCGCATCTGCATCATCATCATGATAGGGCACTGGATAGACTTGTTCTGGATGATCCTACCCCCCTTCATGCAGGAAGGTCCGTCATTCTTCCTGTGGGAACTCGGGCCGATGGCTGCTGCCGTTGCCGGGTTTTTCCTTCTGACGTTCCGATCGTTGGCACGACAGCATCTGGTGCCTGTGCACGATCCCTATCTCCAGGAAAGCCTTGCACAGCATCCCTGAGCGGTGTCTATCATTGCCCCGTGGAACGCCTCTTCATCCGAACTGAAACAAGGTTCTCCCCGGTCGCGCAATGGCGAGGAGAGCGAAACGTTATCACCATTGAAGAGCGCAGGAGCACACGGTGGCTGCCGATGCGGTCGTTATCCATTGCAATCTGTGCTGGTTGATTTGTTTCCCCCACGACGCTACAGGAGGGACGACTCAGTGATGGTACTGTACAAGTGGCTGCCGGTGATCGACGAAGACCTTTGCACAGGCTGTGGTGTCTGCGTAGAGGCCTGCGGTCCGCGGAGTCTGGCGCTTGTTGACAAGGTGGCGGTTCTCGTGCAACCTCACACCTGCGGCAGCGAAGAACATTGCATCGCTCCGTGCCAGGACGAAGCCATTCGGATGGTCTGGGTACGGCTGGCGGGGGATCAGTCAAGAGGAAAATGGAAGGATGGCGATTAAGTATTGCGTCTTCATGTGATGATGAGTATTATTAAGGGGACCACGCCGCGGTGGTCCGTATCCAGAACCGCCCGATTGATGGCTACGTCTTCTCTCAGATTATGTGATCCAGTCGCAGGCTCTTTGAGGTCATGATTACGTTTTGGCGTCTGCTCGTTCGCGGTCCGGCATTTGCAAGAACTCCCTCTGAATGAGGCCCTTCCACCTACCGCCGGACGATCGTTGTCACGAAGGAGGAATAGACATGTCGATGATATCCAGTATCCAGATTCGCATCATCCCGAAGGTTTTTCTGGCGATGGTCATGGCTCTGCCGCTCTCAGTCGGGAGTCAAACAACCGGACAAACTGGCTCGACGTCCGGACCAGCCGTCGGGACGCAATGCGAGAGTTGTCACCGCACGCTGTCACCCGCCCTTGTGATGGAGTGGGAACGTTCAAAACATGGCCAATACGGAGTCGGGTGTGTGGACTGCCATGGCGCGGCGAAAAGCGACGTTGATGCCTGGACCCATCACGGGGTCGAGGTTGCTGCGCTTGTAACGCCGACAGACTGCGGCAAATGCCACGAAGCGGAAGTTGAACAGTTTTCACGAAGCCACCACGCAAAAGCAGGGGAGATCCTCGCAAGTCTCGACAACATTCTGGCGGAAAAAGTGGCAGGGATGCCCGGGAACAATGCGGACGCAGTAAGCGGCTGCTGGCAGTGCCACGGTACGATTGTCAAATTCAAACGCGACACGAATGGGAACATACTCCGGCTTCCTCCGGAAAACAAACCGGTCATCGATCCATCCACGTGGCCCAATAGCGGTATGGGCCGGATGAACCCCGATGGATCACGGGGCTCGTGTCATGCATGCCATTCACGGCACTCGTTTGAGGCGAAGCTTTCCCGGTCGCCGGAGAATTGCGGAAAGTGTCACATGGGTCCCGATCACCCGCAGATCGAGATCTATAACGAGTCGAAGCATGGAATCGCATTCTACGCCAACAGGGATAAAATGGCGCTGGAGAAGGAAGGGGAGTGGGTGCTCGGAAAAGACTACAGCGCTGCACCGACATGTGCGACCTGCCATGTCAGCAGTTACATGACCCCGCAAGGCGCTGTCAAGGCAAACACCCACGATGTGGGGGAACGGATAAGCTGGACTCTCCGTCCGGCCGTGAGCAAGAAACAGAACCTCGTCGTATTCTCGGATGGGAACAAGGAGGACTACACCGAAGATCGGCCACTTCCGAAGCCCGGGGATGTGATCCAAACATCCGAGAAGGTCGTCGAGAACGAGAAACTCGTCTCGAAGCCCGTGAAGCGTACAGTTGCCCGCGTGATCTCCTGGAATGAGCGGCGGAACGAAATGAAGGGGGCATGCAGGAACTGCCACAGTGATGCCTTCGTCAACAACTTCTATACGCAATTCGACGACCTCGTAGCGTTGTACAACGACAAATTCGCCAAACCGGCCGGAGCGATCATGGCCAATCTTGCCGCTGACAGCGTGCTGCGAGCCGATGCTCCCTTCGAACACGAAGTGCAGTGGACCTACTGGGAGCTGTGGCACCATGAGGGCCGCCGGGCGCGACACGGGGCAAGCATGATGGGGCCTGACTATACCCACTGGCACGGCATGTACGAGGTCTCCAAACATTACTACACGAAGTTTCTTCCAGAGGTGATTGAGGCGGCGGCAACGCGGGGCGCAGCCATGAAGGAAAAATATCAACGAGTGGTCGAGACTCTTCTCACGAACGACGAGCACATCTGGTTGAAAGGGCTGAGTCCGAAGGAAGCGGAGGAATTGCGGAAGGCATACAAGAGCAGGTACAATCAATAGCGGCCCTTGCATCAGCATTGGCATCCCTGGTCTGGAAGAGAATCGACTGGTCTGTTCCGTCAATGTCAGAGAATCCGCCCCGCCGGAAGCGGCATTGACACTGATTGTGCTCCAGGGAAACCGCGTCGAATCCCCGTTGGAGGCCCCGCATATCTGCTCTGGTCAAGGTTCTGACAGGGGCTGAGATCTTCTGGAGATACTCGTTTGTGTCTGGTGGAACTCTGGAGAAAGACGATGCCGGCCGGGGGGGGGGGACGACCTGTCGTCGATTCTGGCCCTCCGAGGGGCGTGCTTCCGTCTGGTGAACGGCCCAGGGAATGCCGTGGATACGAACGATGGATGGAAAAGGAGCAACTGGAATGAATCTCTCTTTGGCACAGGAAAAAGCGAGTCTGGTATATGGATATATGAAGAGAGGCACCGCAGGATTGACACGCGAAACTGCGAATGCCGTAGACCATGATCCTGCCAGCTGGGGAATGGATATCGATGACTGGGATTGGAATGCAGGGGTAGGGATGATCGCAATTTCGGACTACTATGATAAGACGCACGATACCGAAATACTCGAATACATGGTACAATGGATTGCCAGGAACAAGCATCAGTGTGAAAAGCGGGACCATGTAAACTATATGACCCCGCTTGCCATCTACCCGGATATGTATGTGAGAACTCAAGAGCCCTTGTATCGGGAGACAGCGGTCGAATACGCGGATTGGGTAGTGGCAAATGCCGGGAGATCCAAGGACGGGGTATTCTTTCACGGCGCGTCTGTTTCTGAAGAGGTGTGGGCAGATACGGTGTTCATGGCATTGGTGTTCCTGTCGCGGACGGCGAAACTCACGGCGAATATTCCTCTCGCCGAAGAAGTTGTCAGACAGTTGCTCGCGCATCTGCAGCTTCTGCAGGATGAGAGGATCGGGGTTCTCTATCATGGATATCATTGTGTGGGAAAGCATCACATGTCTGGCGCCCTCTGGACCAGGGGAAATTCATGGGTCGTGATCGGCACGCCAATCATACTCGAGACCATACGTGACCTGGTGGAAGTGCCGAAAGAAATCAATGCCAGGTATACGAGACTGGTGGAAGGTATTCTGAAGTATCAGGCCAACAATGGTCTCTGGCACACCGTTATGGACAGTCCAGATACGTATCAGGAGACATCCGGCAGCGCGGGGAACGCCGGAGGCATCATGAAAGCCGTGCGTCTCCGCATGCTGGAGCCCGGTGCCATGGCGAGCGCCCTTAGGGCCCTGGAAGGGGTGATCACAAGAATCAATGCTGAAGGCGCGGTCGAAGGCGTGTCGGGAGGTACGCCAATCATGCCGACAATCGAGGCATATGGCAAACTGACGTGCTATCCGACTCTGTACGGCCAGGGATTGACACTTCTGATGCTGAGTGAATACGTGTTTCAAGAAAAGGCCCGCACCCAATCGACGCTCCAAACATAAACGCAAGTGCCCTGGGCGGAGTGGATCACGCACCCGCTCCCACACAGTAATCACGCTTGAGGCAACAACGTGAGTTCCCCTCTACCTATCCGCATCGGCGTTCGTGCTCACGATTTCGGTCGCCTGCCGGCCGGTACACTCGCCGCAAAGATCGCGGCGAAACAGATGGTCTGCGCGCAGCTAGCGCTCGGCAAGGCCATCGCCGGACTTGATCTGGCACCCGGGGTCCTCAATCCTGGCCTCGCATTTGACATTGGTGAGGCCTTCCGAAAACATGACGTCCAGATTGCGGTGCTCGGCTGTTACGTGAACCCGATTCACCCCGATCCGGCGACGCGACAATCGCTCCTCGGACTGTTCAAGGAACACTTGCGTTATGCCCGCGATTTCGGCAACGGACTCGTGGCGCTCGAAACCGGTTCGGTCAACGCGGACTATTCTCCTCACCCCGAGAACCACGGCGAGCACGCTTTTCAACAATCGCTCGCGAGCATCGCGGAGCTCACCGCGGAGGCTGAGCAATTCGGCGTCATCGTCGGGATCGAGGCGGTCGCATCGCATGTCGTCTCGACGCCGCAAAAGATGAGGCGGATGCTGGATGCCGTTGCGTCGAACAATCTGCAAGTCGTCTTCGATCCGGTAAACCTGCTTTCGCTCGAGAATCATCTCGACCAGGAACGGATCATCGGCGATTCGCTCGAGTTATTCGGCGAGCGGATCGCGATCATCCATGCAAAAGATTTCGTCGTCGAAAACGGGCAGTTCACAAGTACCGGCGCGGGTCGTGGAAATCTGCGGTATGATCGGGTGATGGAATTTGCCGTCAAACAAAAACCCGGCATCAGCATTCTGTTAGAAGATACAAGCGAGCAGACGGCTCCGGAGAGCCGGCGGTTCTTGCTGGAATGTGGAGGAATACGGGAGTGACATGCGTCGTGTCGACGACGGTGATTCGCAGAATCATAGTTCTGGTCAAATACCCCGATACCCTTTAGGGCATTTGACCTTTCCTGCAGCGCTTTCTATCTTATTGAGACGAGAGTAATAGTCCCCGATCTGTCCGGCACCGTCGATGCCCGATGATGACGGCTGAGTACCATACTCACCATCAAGAGAGGCCACGTCGATGAACGCTATCCTCCGCTATGCCCCGCTTCTCATTATTCTCTCTTTTGTCGGTACCGGCTGTTCCGGTGAAGACCACAACGCCAAAACGGAGCGTACCGTGATCCTCTCCGCAGGGAAAGTCCATGAGGGATGGTACTTCGGTGCGGGGGATGAAGTCAGAATAGAAGGGACGGTGAACGGCGACGCGTATGTTGCGGGGGGGAATGTGGATATTTCGGGGACGATCAATGGCGATCTGCTGGTCGCAGGCGGTATGGTCACGGTGGACGGGACGGTTTCCGATAATATCCGTGCCGCGGGTGGAACGATTCGTATCAACGGAAACGTCGGCAAGAGCGTTACCGCCGCCGGAGGGAATGTCCTCATCGCTCATGGTGCAAAGGTTCAGAACTATCTCCTTGCGGCTGGAGGAAAGGTCGACATAGCCGGCGAAATAGCAAAGGGTGTGCGGGTGGGCGCTGGCCAGATGCTCATCACCGGAACGGTGGGGGAGGGGCTCGACTTCGGCGGTGGGCAGCTCACCGTTGCGCAAGGGGCAAGAATCGGGGGAGATGTGAATGTGCAGGTCAAGAATCCCGAGGACGTGGAGATAGCTGAAGGGAGCGTACGGGGGACCGTCTCCATCCATCAACCCATTCGCGAGGAGGAGAGTTTTCTTTCTTCCGTCGCCGGCAGGGCCATCTGGATGCTCTGCCTCCTCTTCACTGCCCTGGTGGCAGCACTGGTGTTGCCGCGTCAGGTCCAACGGGCCGGAACCTTGCTGCTCTCGTCTCCGGGCAAGACGGCACTCTGGGGAGTGCTGGGCGTGATTGCCGTCCCCATCGCGGCGATCATCATCATGATCACGCTCGTTGGCATCCCGGTCGGGTTGTTCGTCCTGTTGCTGTACGTATGGTTCCTGTATCTGTCGCAACTCAGCCTGGGCGTGGTGCTCGCGCAATGGATGTTCCGTCTTGGTGAGCGGAAGGGGTGGGCCCTCACAGGCGTCGTGCTGCTCGGGGTGCTGATCGTTCACCTGATCGCTTTTGTTCCCTACGTCCGGCTCGTGATCGAACTGGTATCGGTGGTCGTGGGTATGGGCGTGCTCCTCCGGCTTGTCCATGAGGCATGGTGCCCGGCATCCGCAAAAGGCGGAAATCTGTCCCAACAGGCCTGAGCGCCCTCACGTTTTTTACAGAGTGACATTGACAATGCAATCACAGGCGGTAGTTTTTACAGGACCGAATACCGTGTCCTTCCAGGAGGTCACGTGTCCCGACCCGGGGCCGTCCGATGTTGTCGTGCGGATCACGCATTCGTGGATCAGTAATGGTACCGAGGGGTCGTATCTTCGGGGAGAGCGGTCTGACGGGGATACGCCATACCGTTCTGGCGATCCGCTCCCATACCCCGTGGTTGCTGGCTATCAGAAGATCGGAGTGGTGGAGGAAGTGGGGGAGGAGGTCGACGATCTGCAGGTGGGCGAAACCGTCTTTGCGACGATCGGACTCGTCGAGGGAATGCACCACTCCTATGCAGGGCATGTATCGCCGTCGGTGTGTCCGCGCGATCAGGTCTGGAAGCTTCCGCCTGGAGTCAATGCGCTCGCGTATGCCGGCATGGTCCTTGCCCAGGTGGGGTATAATGCCGGGAAGCGGCCCCGCGTGGAGGTGGGTGATCTTGCGCTTGTGTTCGGTGATGGCATGGTCGGGCTCTGGGCAGCGCAGACTCTCGCATGGCGTGGAGCCGAGGTAATTCTGGTCGGCCGGCATGACTATCGCTTGCGGCTCTTCGCGAACCGGCCGTTCAGGCACACCGTGAACACCGGGAAGACGGATTGGAAGACGTTCCTGAAGTCGAACTTCACCGGAACCCTGCAGGTCGCGGTGGATACGGTCGGAAGGATGGAACTGCTGGAATCGGTTCTGCCGTTTATGCGCCGATTCGGCCATCTCGTCTCTGCCGGCTTCTACGGCCCTGCGGACCGGCTGTCACTGCAGCCGCCCCGTTATGGCGAGCTCGCCATCGATCTGATATCAGGCTGGAGGCGAGAACGGATGGACGAAACGCTGCGGATGATTGCAGGAGGATACCTCGAAACTCTTCCCCTCATCACGCACCATTTCCCGGTGGCACGGGCGTCTGACGCCTGGACATTAATCGAATCGAAATCCAAACCCGTCCTCGGGGTAATACTTGATTGGTAGTGCCATGTCTCCTGTTCCTCCCCGGATGCGCATTCTCGAATTCGAAGCGCCCCATCGCGTAGCATGGAACGAAGTCGACACACCCACGCCGGCGCCAGGCGAGGTGCTTGTCAAGGTGCTCGGCGTCGCCACATGCCCCCAATGGGACCTCCACATGCTCGAGGGACAGCCGATGTTCCCCGGTGGATCGCTCGACTATCCTCTAGTCCCGGGGCAACCCGGGCATGAAGCGATGGGAGAGGTGATCGCGGTCGGCAACGACGTCCACACGTTCTCATCTGGTATGCATGTAGCAGCGTGGCGGGATCCGGGGAACAGGCGCCAGGGGTGCTATGCTCAGTACGTCTCTCTGCCCGCCGACGATCTGATAGAAATCGACCGGTCGTTGAAGGCCGAGCAGATCGCTTCCCTCGAACTGGCAATGTGCGTGCAGGGATCGTTCGAAATGTTGCGACAGCGAAACGGCATCGAGGGGAAGAGAATAGCGATAGGCGGACTTGGCCCATCGGGACTCGTTGCCATGCAGATCGCACGCGCTCTCGGAGCCAGGACGGTCATCGGCTTTGATCCTCTGCCACAGCGGCGACGGCTTGCCGTCGACCTCGGTGCGGACGAAGCTTGGGATCCCGGAGAGTATTTCTGGCCGACAGGTCGCTCTCGTCCGAATGCGTTCGATTGCGCGCTCGATACCACGGGATTGCCGGTTTCGATAGAGGCGTTGATGCAGTCGACCCGCGAAAGCGTGGCGATTTTCGGCGTCCTCCGGGAGCACGTACGTTTCGGACCCGAACAATGGTGGGGGGGCTTCGCGTTGCTGGGGTACGGCACGCATACGCGCGCTGCAGCAGAGGAAGCATATCGGTTCATTCTGTCAGGCACGCTGAACCTCGCTCCTCTCATCAGCGCGACGCTTCCCTTTGCACGATACGTCGAGGGTGTGGAACGACTCCAGCGGAAAGAAGCAGTCAAGATCCTGTTTGATCCCTGGGGCTGACTTCAGCCCCGGCACACATCGCATGACAGCAAATGAGTCGATTCAGAAAACGGTCATCAACGATGGTAACGTCCCGGGGAGGTCCGATGAACATCAACGTTTTCACACTCGTATGTGCCGCGACGGTCGGTTTCGCGTCACTGGGATTCGCGCAGGAAGAGTCCTTCGACCAATACAAGAAGAGGGAACAGAAACAGTACGAGAAGTACAAGGAAGACTCTGACAGGGAATTCCTTGAGTTCCTCCGGAAGTCGTGGGAGGAGATGGAGCTGATGAAAGGAACCGGTTCCTTCCAGAAACCGAAGCCGCCAAGAATCCAGCCCCGCAAAGAGGCCGGAGCGGAGGCGGTGCCCGGGCCAGACCGGAGCCTGCCGGTGACGATCCCGAAGCAGACGGTCACGGAAATACCCACACCTCCTGTCGCGAGGGAAACTGTCCACCCGGCAGCTGCGCCGGTGTTCACGGTGGATTTCTTCGGGACCCCCCTGGCGTTTCCTGTCTCAGAAAAAATTCCGGTTCCGCGGCTCACGCGCGTGGACGATGAAGCGATCGCCGGCGCATGGAAGGAGATGAGCGCTGCAGCGTCCGGACCGATCATGAAGCGGTCCGCATCCTATCGTGAACAGCTGCATCTGAACGACTGGGGGTACTGCAGACTCCTCTACGCCCTCGGGTTGTCGCTGGGTAACGGCACAACACGATCTGCAGTCGTCTTCACCTGGTACACGCTGAACAAGGCAGGGATCGATGCCCGGGTGGGATACACGGATGACAATATCTTTCTTCTCCTTGGTTCACAGCAAACCCTCTTCGGGTCGTCGTTTCTCACCATGAAGCAAACCGGTCGCAAGTACTATCTGGTGACCCTCGACCCGTCTGTCGAGCTTCCCCGGACGAGTCTGTATTCCTATGATGGGACGCCTCCGGGCGAGAGCCGGTTGTGCAACTTCGCGTTGACGGAGCCGCCAGGCCTGAAAGCGGAAGAATTCTCGAAGACACTTACGTTTTCATACCGCGGGAAGGAATATTCGGTTCCCGTCATCATCCGCAGAGACGCCGTCCGGTTCTTTGAGTATTATCCGCAGACAGAGTTTCCTGTCTACTTTTCCTCACCGGCCTCGGTGCAGGCGACAGCCTCCCTGGTGAAAGGATTACGACCGTTGATCGAGGGAAAGAGCGAGTGGGAGGCCGTTAACACGCTTCTGCACTTTGTCCAGGGAGGATTCAGGTATATCACCGACCAGGTGGCCTTCGGACGGGAGAAGCCGATGTTTCCCGATGAGACGCTCTTCTATCCGGCCTGCGATTGCGAGGACCGCTCGATTCTCTTCGCGCATCTGGTCGGGACACTTACGGGGCTGGACGTGATCGGACTTGATTTTCCTGGACACATAGCCACGGCGGTGCATTTCCGGGGTGAAGTGAAGGGGGACGGTATTGCGTACAAGGGGAAACGGTATGTCGTGTGCGATCCCACCTATCTGAATGCGGATGTAGGCGAGAGCATGCCGGGCATGAAGGTGAGCGAGGCGAGCATTATCTCGTGGTGAACACCCGGTTCGATGCGACGTCCCCGCGGAAGGGGATTGTCAAAGACAGGAAGTACACGTATTCGGAGGCAAGCAGTCCCTGTCTCCCAGCAAGGTACAGTCATATTGCAGAGGGAGGGAGAGCAATGATGCGGTCGAGCATGCTACGGGTTCTTCTGTTGTCCTGGCTCTTCTGCGGTATCCGCGCGGTGCCGGGGGAAGCCATGACATTCACTGTCACAACCACCGCCGATACCGGAGTTGGCTCTTTCCGGCAAGCCCTTCTGGATGCTAACGCTTTTGTCGGTCCGGACACCATCGTCTTCGACGTGCCGGCGACCGATGCGGGCTTCAGCGCCGGGATTGGAGTCTGGTCGATCCGGCCGACCTCGGAATTGCCGTACCTCGCAGATGAAGGCACCATAATTGATGGCACAACACAAACAACCCGCCAGGGCGATCTGAATCCGTTTGGCCCGGAGATAGAGATCGACGGAACGAACCTCTCGAACGTCAACGGGTTCACGATCTATGCCGCGAACTGCGTCATCCGCGGGCTTATCATTAATCGTATGCCCTTCGTGGCCATCGAGTTGCGCGACCCCCTTGCGCGGAATAATACCATCATCGGCAACTACATCGGGACTGACGCGACGGGCTTGATTGCCCGGGGAAATGTGTATGGCGGTGTCTGGATACGGTCCGGAGCAAACAATAATCGTGTGGGGGGTCCCTCGCCCGCCGAACGCAATCTCATCTCCGGAACAACCACTTCGGTCAATCTGTCGACCGGCAACGGGGTGTACATCGCAAACGCAGACAGCAACCGGATTCTCGGCAACTATATCGGAGTAAACCGAGAGGGAACTGCCACGCTTCCGAACGCCAGCATTGGCATCTGTATGAGAGAGAGTAAATTCAATCTCATCGGCGGGACAGCACCCGGCGAAGGGAATGTCATATCCGGAAACGGGTGGGCAGGGATGGTGCTCCGAATTCCGACAGGACGGGACAACACCATCAGCGGCAACTTCATCGGCACCGATCCAACCGGACAAATCGGCCTGGGAAATCAGTCGTACGGGATTCGCTTTGACTTCGGCGCGCAGGGCAATGTGGTCGGTCCGGGGAATACCATCTCCTTTAATGGAGTTCACGGCATCGTAGTAAGTCATGATTCGACGTTTTCCATTACCATTTCGCGGAATGCGATCTCGAGAAACGGAGGGTTGGGAATTGCCAACACGGAGGGTGGGAACGCAGGGGTCACCGCTCCCGTCATGACGGCGGCCACTGCGACGATGGTCACAGGCACCGCCCAGCCGAACTCCATTGTGGAGATCTTCTCCGACTCATCCGATGAGGGAGCTCTGTATGAAGGGACGGTAACTGCAGATCCTTCGGGCAATTTTACGTGGAACGGGACAGCGACCGGTCCGAACGTAACAGCGACGTGTACAGATGCCGCGGGTAACACGTCGGCATTCAGCGCCCCCCTCATCGTTACGGGCGTCGAAAACGATGAAGGCCCCGGCGTGCCGGCGGAGTTCGCGCTCAGCCAGAATTTTCCGAATCCGTTCAATCCGAGGACGACGATACGGTATGCGATTGGATCCGGTGGAGCAGGCGCGGGTGAAGGCCAGAAACGCGGAGGATCGTCGTGGGTACGGCTCTCGGTGTATGACCTCATCGGCAGGGAGGTTGCAGTGTTGGTGGAAGGGTTGCAGGCCCCGGGTCAGTATCAGGTGATGTTCGATGCCGCCGGGCTGGCAAGCGGAGTGTACTTTGCCCGCCTGGAGGCCCGCCCGCCGGACGGACCCGGAGTGCGAGACTCGGGAAAGAGTGGGTCCCCATTCACTGCGACCACGAACCTCGTACTGCTCAGGTAGCCTGGGCCAGTGTCAAAAGTCGACAGGTTGTGGGGCGCTGATTGGCGTGAGAATGACGTCGAGCTTTCCGGTGCAAAGCTGCTGCACCAGATGGGGCCGGGCATGCGAAAACGTTCACTTTTTGGCTCGAATCGTGGATGCAGCAGCGCCCGGAAGCCTTTTTTCTATGTGGAGGCGGGAACAGTTCTCTGTTTGTGTGTGTTCTAATATCAGAGTCTTTTATCCGAAATAAGGCCCGCGGAACTGGCGTTTCTGAGGGCGTTTCAAACATATCTACAGGAGGTGCAGAAATGGATCACGAGTCAACGGCACGTGTGGGTGATCTGGTCAGGGCCGATTTCAGGGCTGCGGCCGTGTTCGAAAAATACTCGATCGATTTCTGCTGCAATGGGGGCCAATCCCTTGCAGCCGCGTGCACAGAGCGGAATATCGATCCGTCCCTGGTGCTTCATGATCTGGCACAGGTGCACCAGCAACAAGCCGATGGGCAGTTCCGGCCGGACGAATGGGAGCTGGATGTTCTAAGCGATTTCATCGTGAACAACCACCACCGATATGTCCGGCGTATGCTTCCGGTGATCGTTCCGCATATCGAGAAAGTGGTTTCCGTCCACGCTGCCAGGTATCCGTGGCTTGTGCAGATTCAGGAATATGTACATGCCATTGCCGCAGAGCTCTCAAACCACATGCACAAGGAAGAGAACGTGCTGTTTCCGTACATTAAAATGCTCGCGATGGCTGACCGCGAAGGGCGGCCTGTTCCTCCGGCTCCGTTCGGGACAATCCGTAACCCGATCCGTATGATGGAAGAGGAGCATAGCCGTGCAGGTGACGCTCTCAGTGCCATTCGCCGGACGACCAGCAATTTCACTCTGCCTGCGGACGCCTGCACGACGTTCTCGGTTACGTACAAAGAGCTGGAAGAGTTCGAACGAGACCTGCACCGGCACATTCATCTCGAAAACAATATTCTGTTCCCGAAGGCCATCGCTCTCGAGGAGCGGCTTACCTCGAGGCCATGAAAGCAAAGGGGGATACAGTGTAAACACGAAGGCAGGAACGAATAATGACATCCATCCACGACTTCCTTTCGGCAGATCATGACAGAATCGACGGTCTTCTGCGGCTCGCCGTTGCAGATCCCGGGAGCTACAATCTGACGGCCTATGCGGGATTCCGGAAAGGACTGCTCAGACACATCTCCATGGAGGAGAAGGTGCTCTTTCCGGCGATGCAGCGGATGCACCCTGGAGAGCGCATTCCCGTACTCGATCGCCTGCACGGCGACCATGGTGCGCTTGTTGCGTTGCTGGTCCCACCTCCATCGCCGGAGATCATTGCGACTATCCGGGCAATCCTGACGGGGCACAACGCGCTTGAGGAGGAGGGGACCGGCGTGTATCGTGTGGTCGAACAGGATGCTGGAGCCAACGCTGAAGAAATTCTTCGCGATCTGCAATCAACACCGGACGTTCCCGTCCACCCGCACAACTTGAAACCCGAAGTGCTGGAGGCAACTCGTCGGGCGGTCGAACGGGCGGGGTATTCGTTTCCTGCGTATGATGTCGGTGGTGCAGATTCTACTGGGTGAGGGGACAGAGGGCCAGCTCAGCCGCGAAATCGCACATTTTGGCGAAGATCCCTCGCAGATCGCAGATTGAGAGCCCTTTTTGGAGGAGAAAACGGCGTTACATCGGTGGAACGCCGGGGAAAAAGATAACTTGCATTTCTCTGCACCCATCCGTAACCTCCCTCTGCATCATTTGCACCGTCGCCGCCGAGCCCCCATGGCACACTCCACGCACGGCGAGGTCCTCAATCACGAGACGCTGAACAATTCGCGGCACACGATAGTACCCCGGGGCGACAGAGTCCATACCTGTCGAATGGTATTGCATCGCACAAGAAGCTTCAAAACGGTGTAAGGGGGGATTCTCGCAACAGGTTTCATGAGGAGAGCCTATGAAGAACAAATCCGTACGCAGCAAGGAAGCGGTCCGCGCCGCAATCGAGAAGGAAATAGCGGCGATTACCACTGATATTGAACGTCTGCGGTCACTTGCCACGCAAGAATCCGAGTCCCACCTGGCCCATGCGCCGGAAGGGGCTGAACCGGGGCCGGCCTCACCGGTGCCCCACCGGAGAAGCCACTCCCTGAATTGACCTCCATTGCCGCCCCCGTCGCGCTTGACTCGGACGGGGGCGGTCAACACCACTCCCCCTTTTCTTTCGATTCCTGACCACCCGGTGGGCCGCCATCATTGCTTTCCCGCCCGCGGTTTGGTACATTCTGTCTATGCTTCCGGACATCAGAACGAAAGGATCACCCATGAACTTCCCCCGCCTTTTGTTGGCTTCCCTTGTTGTTGTCGGCCTTGCCGCCGGCATTGCCGACGGACAGGTCAAGAAACGCATTGCTGTGGCCCGTTTTGATGACGGCGCAGGCTACCATGGATGCGGGACCGGAGTCGCTGATATGCTCGCAACGGCTCTTGTGAAAAGCGGCAAGTTTCTTGTTGTCGAGCGCAAAGACCTGGACAAAATGATCAAAGAACAGCAGCTCGGCCTGAGTGGTGTGGTAACGGAACAAACTGCTGCCAAAGTCGGACGCGTCCTCGGCGTTGACCTGATGGTCGTCGGAAGTGTCTCCGAGCTCGGCACCAAAAAACGCGACATCGGCGGAGGCATCTCCATCTTCGACGCCGGAGTCTCCTCCAAGACTGCCCGGGCTGCAGTCGACATCCGACTCGTCAACACGACAACAGGCGAGATCGTCGCCGCCGAAACCGAAGAAGGAACTGAATCCACACTCGGTGTCGGAGTACGGTACGACGACATCAACTTCAGCGACATGAGCGCCTGGGACGATACCGACCTGGGGAAGGCCGCCCGCGAGGCCGTCAACAATTGCGTCGAATTGATCACCGACAACATGGATGCCATTCCCTGGTCCGGCAGGATCATCAAGGTGAACAATGACGGGACCGTGCTCATGAAACCGGGCTCCGAAGGAAATGTGACCAAGGATATGGAATTCAATGTCTTCCAGCTCGGTGAAGAGATCATCGATCCCGACACGGGGCTCCCTCTCGGAAATGAAGAGACGAAGGTCGGCAGCCTCAAGGTGGTCTCGGACATGCTTGGCGGGAAAGCATGCAAAGCGAAGATCGTCGATGGGAAAGGGATGAAGACGGGGGATGTCGTCCGCCTGCCTGAGTGACGCGAGCGGTTGGAGGCTACGTCAGAAATGACGTATCGCCGGCACCCTGACGGATGATGACAGGCTGGTCGCCGGTCAGATCCAGAACCGTCGACTGATCTGATACGAGAGGACCTCCGTCCAGGATCAGATCGACACTGGTACGGAAGAGATCGATGATCCGGGCCGGGTCATTGAGGACTTCTCCCTCCTCCGTGGTGACGCTGGTACTGAGGATGGGATGACCGAGTTCCCGGACAAGCGCGAGGGTGACGGCGCTGTCAGGCACGCGCACTCCCACTGTCTTCCGCTTTGAGACGAGGATTTTCGGCAGGTGTTTCATCTTGGCGGCCGGGAGGACAAACGTATATGCACCCGGGATCAGTCGCTTCATGATTTTGAATGCGGCATTACTGACGCGGGCATATTCGCTGATATGCGTCAGGTCTGAGCAGACAAAGCTGAAGGGTTTGCCCACGCGCTGCCGCTTGATGAGATGAATGCGCTCAATGGCGTTCTTGTCCGCCACATTGCACCCGATGCCGTAGACGGTATCGGTCGGGTAAATGACAATGCCCCCGGCCTCAAGGACCTCTGCCGCTTTGCGCACGGCACGTTGTTGAGGATGCGTGGTGTGGATGGACAGAATCATGTTCTACGTCCCCGCTGGTTGGTCCACTAACCTAAAAAGAATCCTTCAGAATGGCAACGGCATCACGATGGCTGGTCGCACTTGTCGGACGGCCGAATGTGGGGAAGTCCACACTCTTCAACCGCATCCTGGGGCGGCGCAGGGCCATCGTGGATGACATGCCGGGCGTGACACGCGACCGGCATTACGGCGAAGCGGAATGGGCTGGGAAGAGCTTTACGCTTATTGACACGGGTGGTTTCGTGCCGGCATCAGAAGACACGATGGAAGCAGCCGTCCGTGAACAGGCCTCCATCGCCATCGAACAGGCAAACCTGATCCTCTTCCTCGTCGACGGAGCCACAGGGCTCCTTCCCTCTGACCATGATATTGCGGATATCCTGCGCCGCTCCGGTAAGCCTGTCATCCTCGTTGCGAATAAATCCGACGGCGAACGGAAAGAGGAAGGACTCGGCGAGTTTTACTCCCTCGGGCTGGGTGAGCCGGTTCCTGTCTCTGCCCTTGTGGGACGCAAGACCGGCGACTTGCTCGACGCCATCACGCGCGATATGCCCGACCATCCGTCCTCAGAAGAAGACCTACGGCTGAAAATCGCCATTATCGGAAAGCCGAATGTCGGCAAGTCGTCCCTGGTGAATGCCTTGCTGCAGGAAGACCGGCATATCGTCACCGATATACCCGGAACCACGCGCGATCCGATCGATGCGGTGTTGAAGTACTATGGAGAAGAAATTCTGCTGATTGACACGGCAGGACTCCGGAGGAAGAGCCGTATCAAGGAATCCGTCGAGCTCTACAGCGCCATCCGCACCCTGAAAAGCATCGAACGGTGTGATGTCGCGGTGATCTTGATCGATGCGCGGGAAGGCATGGAGCATCAAGACCTGCGGATCGTGGATATGGCTATCGAGAAGCGCCGATCGCTGGTGCTCGCAGTAAACAAATGGGATATAATCGAAAAAGATGACCGGACGGCGGTTGCCTACGAGCGTGCTCTCCGCGATCGGCTCCGGGTCTACGATTTTGTGCCGATCATCTTCATCTCGGCTCTGGTCCGCCAACGGATCTACAAACTCCTCGATGTGGCCAAACAGGTCCACCAGGAACAGCAGAAGCGTATTTCCACCAGTCAGCTGAATGACCGGATCCTTCCGGAAATCGACTCGCATCCTCCTCGCAGCAAGTCGGGGAAAGAGATCAAAATAAAATTCATCACCCAGGTACGGACCGCTCCTCCGGTCTTTGCGTTTTTCTGCAACGAGCCGAAGTTGGTCGAAGAGAACTATATCCGGTTCCTCGAGAACAAGATCCGGGAGCATTTTGGCTATGCCGGCGTTCCTCTGGTCATAACATTCAAGAAGAAGTAATCCATGCACCGCACGGTCGTGGTCATAGGGGGTGTTGCAGCCGGTGCCAGTGCTGCCAGCAAAGCGGCGCGGACGGGCACAGGTACACGCGTCATTCTTCTTGAACAGAGCGATACCATATCCTACGGAATCTGTGAGATTCCCTACTACGTCGGCGGAGAGGTCAGCGGTGAAGATCTCGTCATCCATACTCCTGAGAGCCTCAAACGGGAGAAAGGTGTCGACGTCCGGATTCTGCACAGGGTTGAAGAGATCCGTCCGGGACGCAGGATGCTCCGGGTGCGGGATTTGGGAACCGGTCTGGTTTCGGACCTGGGGTACGACAAACTTATCGTTGCAACGGGGGCACGTCCGCTTCGGCTTGGAATTCCGGGCGAGGATGCACGCAATGTGTTCCCTGTCCGTACGCTCGACGGTGCTCACGCACTCCGGCGTTTTGTGGATGGCGAACGCCCCCGCCGGGCAGTGATCATCGGTGCGGGCTTCATCGGCGTCGAACTGGCCGAAGCTTTTGTGCGGAGAAATCTGGAAGTCACGCTGCTGGAAAAAGGGGATCTCCCGGTTGACGGCATGTTCCTCCCGGCGCGCGAAGCGGTGCGGGATGTGCTCCTGGGGAACGGCGTCCGGTTCGTGCCGGGTGCGGCACCCGTGTCGTTCGCCGCGGATACCACCGGGGCAGTCTCCCATGTGCTGGCCCCTCACACAACATACCCCGCTGACCTTGTGGTTGTTGCGGCAGGTGTGGTGCCCAATACCGAACTTGCCGTCGCCGCGGGAATCAGAACAGGACGGCGTGGAGGCATTCTCACCGACCGGAGGCAACAGACATCGGCCGACGGCGTATTCGCTGCAGGCGATTGTTGCGAAGTGCGCAACCTCGTGACAAACGGATGGATGTACGCACCGCTGGCCACCAATGCGAGCAGGGCGGGGTGGGTTGCGGGGACGAATGCGGCGGGGGGGAGCGCAGCCTTCAACGGTGCCTTGGGTTCTACCGCCGTGCGGGTGTTCTCACTCGAGGCGGCCCAGGTGGGGCTCACCGAGCGCGAGGCCTTGGACGCGCGACTGTCGCCCGTCACCGAGAGTATTGTGGCATCGTCCCGCATCGGTTTCATGCCGGGGAGCCGGAAGATCACGGTGACGCTCATGGCCGATCGGACAACCGGCCGGCTGTTGGGCGCCTCGTTCTTTGGCGAAGAGGGTGCTGTGGTACGAAGCCACGCACTCGCAATAGCCATTCAGCAACGTATGACGGTCGACGCGTTGCGCGCAAGCGATCTTGCCTATGCCCCGCCGTTCAGTCCGTTGTGGGACCCGATTCTCGTTGCGGCGAACGCTCTTGCAAGGACCCTTACCTCCCGGACCCGCGCATGAAGAATCTCACCATTATCGACCATCCGCTGATCAAACGGGATCTGACGATCCTCCGGGATACGAAGACGAATAATCATCTGTTCAGGACCACGCTTCGCCGCATCTCTTCCATCATGGCCTTCACGGTTACCCATGACCTGCGCCTCCGCAAGACGATGGTCAGTACTCCGCTGGAGAAGACGGCGGGATACACTCTTGCCGATGATGTCGTCGTCGTACCTGTGCTCAGGGCCGGGCTGGGGCTGATCGACGGGTTTCTGGATGTTCTCCCCGAGGCGCGTGTGGGGCATGTCGGGCTGTACCGGAACGAGAAAACGCTCGAGCCCGTTGACTACTACTCAAAATTCCCCCAGGGCCTCCGCACGAGCCGCGTTCTCCTGCTGGATCCGATGCTGGCGACCGGTGGGAGTGCATCGGCGGCGATCACCTTCCTCAAACGCCGGGGGGCGCGGCGCATACGATTCGTTGTCCTCGTCGCCTCACCGGAGGGAGTCCGCCGTGTTACGTCCACCCACCCGGACGTAACCGTGTTTTGCGCCGTGCTGGATCGCGAACTCAACAGTTCCGGTTACATCCTTCCCGGACTCGGAGATGCCGGAGACCGCTTGTTCGGCACCGAGTGAACTGTCCTTCTTCAAGCGTTGCTTGACATTCGCACCCCCGCCACCTATATTTTCATCAGGTTTGGGGCGATGAACTCCCCCAGGCCGTTTGCTGTTCTTACTGGTAGGGAGACATGCCCGAAGTGGCATGAGACGGCTGCGCGATGATGAACCCCAAGTACAAGAAAAAGCTCGACGATCTGCTGGTCCTCTGCCAGAAGAACCTCCCGCGCGTTGATGAGAATCTCATTCGGCGTGCGTTCGACTTCGGCTCCAACGCCCATCGTCACGATATCCGCGCTTCCGGCGAGCCCTACTTTGACCATCCGTATTCCGTGGCGAAAATCGTGGCAAAGGAGATCCCCCTGGACGACGTCTCCGTCGCCGTAGCGTTGCTCCACGATGTGGCCGAAGATACGGAGTATCAGATCAAAGATATCCGTGAGGAATTCGGTGATACCGTGGCCGATATCGTCGACGGCGCGACGAAGATTTCGGACATTTTCAAGAGTCACGACGTCACGCAGGCGGAAAGCTACCGCAAGATGCTCCTGTCCATGGTGAACGACATCCGCGTCATGCTGGTGAAGTTCGCCGACCGCTTGCACAACATGCGGACCCTCGAATACCTTCCGCTTGAGAAACAGCGGCGCCTGGCAAAAGAGACCCTCGACATCTATGCCCCGTTCGCGCACCGGTTCGGTCTGGCGAACATCAAGTGGGAACTCGAGGACCTCTCGTTCAAGCACCTCCACCGAGAAGCGTATGACCAGATTGCGCGCGACCTGAAGTCGAGGCGCCGCGAGCGCGAACACTATATCCGCAAATTCGCCCAGCCGATCGAACGCCGGCTCCGCGATGATGGCTTCAAGTTTGATATCAGTGGAAGGCCAAAACACATCTACAGCATCTACAACAAGATGATCAAGCGGAACAAACCGCTGGAGGAGGTCTACGATCTGTTCGCCGTCCGGATCATCCTGGACACGGAAGACCCCAACGACTGTTTCGCTGTGTATGGCATCGTCTCCGACATCTACATCCCGAATCCGGAACGGTTCAAGAACTACATTTCCGTGCCGAAGAAGAACGGGTATCAGTCGATCCACACGACGGTGGTCGGACCCGACGGGAAAATGGTCGAGGTCCAGATCCGCACTCAGTCCATGCATGAGGTCGCGGAGAAGGGTGTGGCGGCCCACTGGATGTACAAAGACAATGTTGCAAACGTCGACCCGGAACTCGCAAACTGGGTCACCTGGGTCCGCGAGATTTTCGAGAATGCCTCCGAAGGTCAGGTGCCGACCCAGCAGCTGATGGAAAGTTTTAAACTGAATCTCTATCAGGACGAGATCTACGTCTTCACGCCGAAGGGGGACCTCCGCATTGTTCCGAGCGGTTCGACGCCCATTGATTTCGCCTACGAGATCCACTCGAAAGTGGGTGACCACTGTATCGCGGCGAAAGTCAACGGACGGATCGTCCCGCTTGATACGCAGCTCCGAAGCGGCGATCAGGTCGAGATTCTGACCTCGAAGAATCAGACGCCCAATCCGGACTGGGAGAAATTTGTTGTTACGCACAAAGCGAAAGCCCACATCCGCCGCTGGATAAAGGACGAACAGCGCAAGGCGATCGACGAAGGGAAAGAACTCTGGGAACGGCGGCTGAAGCGTGCGAAGGTCAGCATCAACGACGACGACCTGCAGCGGTACGTGCGCGAGAAGAAAATGGAGAACGTGTCCGCCCTGTATCTGGGCGTCAAAGATGGCACAATTGACGCCGATGAGGTGATCGCGCTCTACCAGGAAGAGCAAAAACACCCGCAACCGGTGGGGGCCGAAGAATCCCGCATCGACGGGCTGTTCAACAGGTTCATCTCTACGGCCCGCGGCGTTTCGGGGGGGATTGTCCTCAACGGCACGCAGGACAATTTCCTCCATAATTATGCGAAGTGCTGCCAGCCCATCCCGGGAGATGAGGTCGTTGGGTTTGTCACCACGGGCGAGGGGATCAAAATCCACCGCAAATCATGCCATAATGTCCGCTCGATGATCCGCACTGCGAGCAATCGGATTGTGGATGTCCAGCTGCCGGCGGACAACGGACAGATGTTTGTGGCGGGGGTGCAGGTCGCCGGCGAAGACCGTCCCTCCATGCTGAACGACCTCACCCACGCGATCTCGACAGCCAACAACACCAACATCCGCAGCGTCAACATCGATTCGGAAGACGGACAGTTTGAAGGGACCTTCATCCTGAATGTGGAAAACACGGACCACCTTTCCCGCATACTTGAGAAGGTCCGGCGCGTGCAGGGGGTTCGGCGTGCGGAACGCTTCGAGGAATGACATCGTGACAGACGTTCCGGGTCGCGTTCTGGGCATTGATTATGGAAGCAAGAGGGTGGGGCTCGCCGTAAGCGACCCGCTCCGCGTCCTGGCCCGGGCAGTCGGTACCTGGGACAACGATGCAGCACTGCCCGGCCGCCTGCAATCGCTGCTCGAAGCTGAACAGGTTTCACTCATCATCGTCGGGATGCCGTTTGCTCCCGATGGCGGGGTGGGGTCGAAGGGGCGGGAGGTAGAGCGGTTCATGGAGCGGTTGCGATTGGTTACCATCGTGCCTCTTGCAGTGTGGGACGAGAGCTACACGACTGTGGATGCGCACAATGCGCTTGTGGCCGCCGGTGTGGGCCGGAAACGGCGGCGTGAACGTGGGCGCGTCGATGCGATGGCCGCGCGTATCCTGCTGCAACAGTACCTCGATGCGCATCAGACAGAGGCCCGGCCGACGTGACCAACCCCGTGCTGCCCCCGGATGAACAGATCACGCCGAAGACGAAGCATGGTCCGCTTCGTGTGGCCCTCCGGTGGACATGGGCGCACAAGATCCGGACAGTTGTTGTCCTGGGGGGAGCGTTGCTTGCGGTCGAGTTCCTCACCATCCCGTTCGCGGGCGTGTGGGCGCTAGCCTCCAACAACCCGGGCCGCACCGCTCTTATGGAGCAGCGAGTCAGAGAGGCGGATCGGAAAAGCACGTCTCTGACCATCGTGCAGACCTGGATTCCACTTTCCAGGGTGCCGCGGCATGTCCAGGATGCCGTCATGGTTGCAGAAGACGGGACGTTTTATGAGCACGGCGGGATCGACTGGTTTGAGGTGCAGGAGTCGATCGAAAAGAATCTGGAAGAGGGCCGCGCCGCACGCGGCGCAAGCACGATTACCCAGCAACTGGCCAAGAATCTCTTTCTTTCGACGTCCAAAGATCCCATCCGGAAGCTGAAGGAGGTGGTGATCACACTGCTCATGGAGTGGCGCCTGGACAAGAGGAGGATTTTCGAGATTTACCTGAATATCATTGAATGGGGTCCCGGCGTGTTCGGCATCGAGGCTGCAGCCCGGACGTACTTTGGCAAATCGGCATCGATGCTGACGGTGGAAGAAGGCGTGAGGCTTGCGGCGGTGATTCCCAGTCCGCTGCGGCACCGCCCTGATGTCGATTCGCGGTACGTGCTGCGCAGAAAATCCATTGTACTGTCGCGCATGGCCGCACGGAACAAACTCCCCAGTTCCCCAACAGAGGAGACACCATCAAGATCACTCGAACAGTCACCCGAGGCCGATAGCGGCGGTGCACCGCCTGTTGAGACGGGGAACCCGCCGGCTGATTCCACTGCACCAGACCAGGGGACCTGAGATGGACTACAAAGACGTAAATCGCCTCATCGAAGAAGGAGAGGGGTTCGAGATTGAGTTCAAACGGAAAGTCTCGACCCAGGAGAAAATCGCTCGGGCATTGATCGCCTTTGCCAATACAAAAGGAGGACATCTGCTGTTCGGTGTCGATGACGACGGATCCATTGTCGGCGTCGAAAGTGAAAAAAGCGAAGTGGACATGATCCGGGAAGCAGGGACGCTGTTCTGCGTGCCCGAGATCCAACCGGACATCGACATTGTTCCGTTCAGCGGGAAGGATGTGATCGTTGCCACAGTTGAGGAAAGCGACCGGAAGCCGCACTACTTTTCCGGCGAGCAGAATGGCCAGGGGAACGGTGACAGCACCCGTGTCTATATCCGCGTAAACGATAAGACCGTGATGGCGAGCAAGGAAGTGGTCAAGATCCTGCGCGACGAACGTCCCGACGCGCCACCGATGCGGATCGAGATCGGCGACAACGAAAAGCGGCTGTTTCGCTATCTCGACGCACACGAACGGATCACGACCAAGGAGTTCAGCAACCTCGTCAACATATCGGAACACCGAGCTTCCAGGATCCTCGTGTCGCTCGTCCGCGCCGGCGTCGTCCGGATTCATACACTGGAACGTACGGATTTCTTTACCCTGGCGTACGACGTCCTGAAATAGGCTCTTGCTCAATCCAGATACGCGCGAGTTCGAAGACTGCTATCCCGTACGCGACGGCGACGTTCAGTGACTGTTTGATTCCGTGCATCGGGATGTCGATGGCAAGATCCGCGGCATGGATCAGGGCGGGCGAAACACCGGTGAGTTCGTTCCCGACAACGAGGCAGAGGGGGAACTGATCGGGACGGATGGCTGTATATGGCACCCCGCTGTCTGTATGCTCCAGCACGCAAATCCGTACGCCGTTTTCCCTGAGGATCCCGATTGCCCGCTGGGGGTCTTTATGATATTCCCAAGGGACGCTGTGTGTGGCTCCGAGGGCCGTCTTTTCGATCTCTTTTCGGGGAGGATGGGGTGTAAACCCTGTCAGGACAAGGGATTGGACTCGTGCCCCATCCGACGTTCTGAAGATGGACCCGACGTTGTAAAGGCTCCGGACGTTGTCCAGAAGGCCGACAATGGGATATCGTTCCACAGACGGGATCTCCGGCAGTGTGAGCCGCTGCCGGGAGATCTCCTCATGACTGAGCTTATGGATGGGAGGGGACATGGGGAATATTGACGAATATAGCTGTTTTCCCCCTCGCACGCAAAGTATTTGCCCTTTCCAGGGCTTTTCGTTATATTTAATTCTTGCATGAAGATCGTGGAGTGAGTGAACGTCGCCTGGTTATCGCAATTGACGGTCCCGCGGCATCGGGAAAGAGTACGACTGCACGTCTGGCGGCCGAAAGGCTTGGATATCTTCACGTCGACACAGGAGCTATGTACCGCGCTGTGACGCTGAAGGTACTGCGTGCGGAGATTTCTCCTGATGACACCGAGGCGATCGCCGCGCTCTTGCAGCAGACACACGTTCTACTTCGGCGTTCACAGACGGGTCTGCGCGTGCTTCTCGACGGCGAAGACGTCACAGATGAGATCCGCACTCCCGCTGTCACGCGGGCGGTCAGCGCGGTTTCGAGCCAGAAAGCTGTTCGTGCGGCAATGGTGCGTGAACAGCGCTTCATGGGAAAGAGCGGCGGTATTGTGCTCGAAGGGCGTGACATCGGCACGGTAGTCTTTCCCGATGCTGACCTCAAGTTCTTTATAGTTGCAGGGATTCGGTCGAGAGCGGAGCGGCGTCGGAAGGATCTGGAGAAGCAGGGGCAGAATGTGAGTACCGACTCGCTGGTCACGGAAATCGAAGATCGGGACCGCCGCGATACATCGCGCGTCGAATCGCCGTTGCGGAAAGCCGATGATGCCATCGAGATCGACACATCGGACATGACGATCGAAGAGCAGGTCGACGTTGTGGTCCGCACTGCCCGTCGGGCGATACAGGAGGAGGCGGGAGCATGAAGGTGACGGTCGACCGGAATTCCGGCTTCTGCTGGGGTGTCGTCCGCACGATCGACATCGCCGAAGAGGAAATGCAGGGAGGCAAGGCTCTCTCGTCGCTCGGCCCCATCATTCATAATCCGATGGAGATCGAACGGCTGCGGGAGAAGGGGCTCGAGGCCGTTTCGTTGGAAGACTTCAGCCGTCTCCGCGGCAAGCGGGTTCTGATCCGGGCGCACGGCGAACCGCCGTCGACCTACGCCAGGGCACAGCAACTCGGCATCACTCTGATTGACGCGACGTGCCCGGTTGTTACGAAAGTGCAGGAACGGATCAGACGGTTCTACGACAACGGGTACCAGGTTATCATCTTCGGCAAGAAAGATCATGCCGAGGTCATCGGGCTCGTGGGCCATACGAACAACGAAGCCATCGTCATCAGGTCGGTAGCGGAAATCGATGCAATTGACCTGAATCGAAAAACGGTTTTGTTTTCCCAGACCACGATGGACAAGGCGACGTTTTACGAGATCGCCGGCGTGCTGCGTGAGAAGGTGGCGGAATTTGTCGTCGGCACGTTTGAAGAATCGGCCATTGACTTTCACGCCAAAGATACGATCTGCGGCCAGGTATCCGGGCGCGACAAGAAGCTGAGGGAGTATGCGGCCTCGAACGATGTCATGATTTTCGTTGCCGGCCGGAATTCCTCGAACGGGAAAGTGCTCTACGACATCTGCGCCGACGCCAACCCGCGTTCGCATTCTATCGAACAGCCGGGGGAGTTACAGGAAGAGTGGTTCCGGGGTGCGGCGACTGTCGGCATCAGCGGCGCAACGTCCACGCCGCAATGGTTGATGGAACGGGTCCGGGAAGCAATCGAACACAAGGAATTTCAGCGTCATCACTAACTCACTCAACACTACCACATAACGTTCTTCCTGCCGGCGGTACCGCAAGGCCGCCCCGATGACGCCGGCCCCCCAGGGTCCCGGCAGGAAAATCCCGCGTGCACGGGATGGTATGTCGCACAACAGGAGGATGAATGACTGACACCACGACAAACACGAAGCCATTTCTGGAGGATCGTGAGTACAGCGAAACCCAGTACAACGAGATGATGAAGTTGTACGAGGGCACACTCGGCAAGATCAATGAGGGAGAGATCATCAAGGGCCGCATCGTCACGATCGGCGACAACGAAGTATCGGTCGATATCGGGTTCAAATCCGAAGGTCTTGTGTCCTTGTCAGAGTTCTCCCGCCCCGACGAACTGAAGGTCGGGGAGGAAATCGAGGTGTTCCTTGAGAGCGTCGAGAACAAAGAGGGTCAGCTCGTGCTCTCACGCAAACGCGCCGATTTCATGCGCGTCTGGGAACGTGTAACCAAAGCATTTGATACGGGTGAAGTGCTTCAGGGGCGCTGCGTCCGGCGAATCAAAGGCGGTATTGTGGTTGACCTCATGAGCATTGACGCATTTCTGCCGGGCTCGCAAATCGACGTCCGCCCCGTGCGCGATTTCGATATTTACATCGGCAAGACTCTGGACTTCCGGGTGGTGAAGATCAATCATCCTTCGGAAAACGTCGTGGTGAGTCACAAGGTGCTCGTCGAAGAAGAGATGGCCGGCCAGCGGAAAGCGATTATCGAGAGCCTGGAAAAAGGGCAGATCCTCGAGGGCTCCGTCAAGGCCATCACCGATTTCGGCGTGTTCGTCGACCTCGGCGGTGTGGACGGCCTCGTCCATATCACCGATCTCTCCTGGGGCCGCATCAACCACCCGTCCGAAATCGTCAAGCTGGACGCGACGATCAACGTCGTGGTGCTCGATTTCGACCAGGAAAGGAAACGCATTTCGCTGGGGTACAAGCAGCTCCAGCCCCATCCGTGGGAGAACATCGAGAACAAGTACCCGGTCGGAACGAAAGTCACCGGCAAAGTCGTCTCCCTCGCCGACTACGGCGCGTTTGTGGAGATCGAAAAGGGTATCGAAGGTCTGATTCATATTTCCGAAATGAGCTGGACGCAGCACATCAAGCATCCCTCCCAGGTGGTCTCCATGGGTCAGATGGTGGATGCGGTGATCCTGAGTCTCGACAAAGATGCCAAGAAACTTTCGCTCGGCATCAAGCAGCTCGAACCCGATCCCTGGTTGACCCTTATGCAGAAGTATCCGGTCGGTTCTCGCCACACAGGCGTGGTGCGCAACCTGACCAACTTCGGCGTCTTCGTGGAACTTGAGCAGGGCGTCGATGGGCTGGTGCACATCTCCGACCTGTCATGGACGAAGAAAGTCCGGCACCCGGGCGAGATCGTGAAAAAGGGTGACGAGATCGAAGTCGTGATCCTGGGCGTTGACGTCGACCAGCGACGCATTTCACTCGGCCACAAGCAGATCGAAGACAATCCGTGGGACCGCTTCGGGGACAACTACCGGGTCGGAACGGAAGTCGAAGGAAAGATCGTCCGCATCATCGAGAAGGGCGTCATCGTCGAACTGCCTCTGGGCGTCGACGGCTTTGTGCCGATCTCCCAGCTCGCGCTCGGACAGATCAAGAACATTACCGATAAGTTCAAAGTCGGCGATGAGCTGCCGTTGAAGGTCGTGGAATTCGACAAGGACTCGAAGAAAATTGTCCTTTCTGCCGCTGAATTCTTCAAAGGGAAAGAAGGCAAAGTGGTGCAGGACTACATGGCTGCCCACAAGCTCCCGACCCATACGGTGGCTGATCTTGCGACCATCACGGGACAGACCCCTTCGGGCGATACGTCGATTCCCAAGGAGAACTGATTCCCGCTGTCGGAACATCTGTGAAGGGGTTGACGGTGCAGACGCCGTCAACCCTTTTTTTCTCATAGGCCATGCCACGCATCGCACTCCATACGCTCGGCTGCAAGCTGAATTTTGCCGAAACATCGTCCATCGGCGGCCAGTTCATTGACCGTGGATACGACGTCGTGCCGATCGGTGATGCCGCAGATGTGGTGCTGATCAATACGTGCAGCGTAACAGAGCGGGCTGACCGTGAATGCCGGCAAATCATCCGCCGCGCGCTCCGGCGATCCCCCGGCGCCGTCGTGGTGGTAACAGGATGTTATGCGCAGCTCGCACCGGAACAGGTGGCTTCCATCGACGGCGTGGATTTCGTCCTCGGAACACAGGAGAAGTTTTCCCCCTTCGACTACCTCGGCCGCGTGCAGAAACAGCGCACGCCGCAGCTGTTTGTATCGGCAATCGGAGACGACACGGCCTTCGGCGCTGCGATGTCGGGCCCTGCGACTGACCGCACCCGCGGATTTCTGAAGATTCAGGACGGCTGCGACTATCACTGCACCTTCTGCACGATCCCCCGCGCACGGGGAGCAAGCCGCAGCCAGGCGATCAACGAGTGTCTGGACCAGGCGGAGGTACTGGTGCGCCAGGGATACAAAGAAATCGTTCTCACCGGGGTGAATGTGGGTGACTACGGCAGGAAGACGGGAGGAAGCCTGGTGGAGCTGTTGCAGCGCCTTGTCGATATTAAGGAGTTGGCGCGGTTGCGTATCAGCTCGATTGAACCGAACCTTCTCACGCCCGAGCTGCTCGCGTTTGTTGCAGGACATGCGGTACTGTGCAAGCACTTCCACATCCCGATGCAAAGCGGGAGCGATGCGGTCCTACACCGCATGCGGCGTCGCTACACGGCAGAGATGTATGCCGGGCTCATCCACCGTGTGCGGAACCTCCTGCCGGATGCGGGCATCGGTGTCGATGTCATCACCGGGTTTCCGGGAGAATCCGATCGCGAGTTTGACGAGACGATGTGTCTGCTCGCCGACCTCCCCGTGTCCTATCTCCACGTGTTCACCTATTCGGAGCGGCCCAATACGCCTGCCGCGAGCGCGGGCATGCCGGTAGCGCCCGCCGTGCGCGCGCTGCGCTCCGAACAGCTGCGCGCCCTCGGTCAACGCAAACGTCGTGCGTTCATCACATCCATGGTCGGCCGTACGGTCCGCGTCCTCGGGGAAAGCACCGTCGAAGGGGATCTGCGATTCGGATTCACCGATACTTTTGTGCGTGTCGGCTTTCCCGCTGCGGCCGCGGGTGAGAACACCCTTGTCGATGTCCGTCTGACCGGAACAGCCGATGACCACTGCATCGGCGCGATACAGCCCCAGACGGAGATGACATGAAAGTCGCCGCTCTTGCTCCCGGCAGCATAGCCGAAGAGGCAGGACTCCTTCCTGGTGATGAGCTGCTTGAGATCAACGGACAGCGCGTGCAGGACAACATCGATGTGCGGTTCTTTGAATCGGAGGCCGTGGTTGCTCTCCGCATCGCCCGCGCAGGAGAGGTCATGGTGTTCGAGATCGAGAAGGATGATGGTGAACCTCTCGGCCTCGAGCTCGAAGAAATGAAGGTTCTCTCGTGCGGCAACGACTGTATATTCTGTTTTGTCGACCAGAACCCCGACGGCATGAGGAGCCAGCTCTATTTCCGCGACGGCGACTACCGGCTCTCCTTTATGTACGGCAACTACACCACCATGACCAACGCGGGGCCGGCCATTCTGCGCCGGATCATCACCCAGCGGCTTTCTCCCCAGTACATTTCCGTGCATGCGACCGATCTCGCAACACGCATGAAGCTCATGGGGATCAAAAAGGACGACCATATTCTCGAAAAGATCGGGCTCCTGCATGACAACGGCATCGCAATGCACACGCAGATCGTGCTCTGCCCGGGATTCAATGACGGAGAAGTGCTGGCCAAGACGGTCCGCGATCTGTACGCCTTCCGCAAACACATTGTGTCACTTGCAGTGGTCCCTGTCGGACTGACGGACCATCGCTTCGGGCTTTCCAAGCTCAGGAGGGTGGACACGCCGTACGCCATCGACCTGCTCTCCAGAGTCCACGGCTGGCAAAGGGAATTCCGCAAGGATTGTGGCCGGGGATTCCTCTATCCGTCGGACGAGTTCTTCCTGGTGGCCGGATATCCAATCCCGGGGAAATCGTACTACGATACGTTTCCGCAGATTGAGAACGGGGTCGGAATGGTCCGGACCTTTCTGCAGAAGTTTCGCGGGCAGGCACGACGGTTCCCGGAAGCCCTTCCTCACCGACGATTGCTTCTCCTCGTGACCGGTGAGCTTGCCGCCGGCATCCTTGCCTCGGAGGTCATTCCGCGTCTGAACCGCATCAGGAATCTCACCGTCCGGCTGGTCGTCGCCCCGAATACCCTTTACGGGCGGAGTGTGACGGTTGCTGGACTTCTCTCGGGGAAATGTGTATATTCAGCTGTCCGGAGCGTGCCCCGGGCTGATGCTGTGCTCCTGCCCCCGGATATTCTGAACGCAGACGGCGCATTCCTGGACGATATTACCGTCCCCCAGTTGGAAACCTCTCTCGATCTGCCTGTGGAGGTCTTCGATGGGCAGTGGGGGAAATACCTGCGAAAACTGTCCCAACAGACGCGGAGACAACGCCACCGGGCTTTGGTACTCAAGTCACAGAACGAAGGAGCCTGAGTATGGTGCGGTTGTTTGGAATCATCGTCTCCCTGACGTGTACGGTCACTTTTCTTGCCGCGCAACCCTCTCCACCCTTGACCCGGTACGAAGCCCGGCTGGACCTTATGTCCGCCCATTCTCCCCAGCTGGAGGACCCCTCCCTGGCTCAAGGGGGCGGCGCATCCAGGAAATCGGTCGGGCTTGCCGTGCTCTACTCCCTGGTCCTGCCGGGGATGGGGGAGCTCTACGCCGAGGGTTTTTCCTCCGGCAAATATTTTCTGATCGCCGAGGGCGTTCTCTGGCTTGGCTACGCTGCGATTGAGGTGCACGGAAATGATCTGCGCGACGGTTCCCGCTCGTTTGCGGTGGCTCACGCAGGCATCGATGCAGCATCGAAAGATGATGATTTCTTCGTAAACATCGGCAACTTCATGACCGTGAATGACTATAACGACAAGAAGCTCCGGGACCGGGATCCGGAGAAGTTGTACGATCCCCTTCTGGGATACAACTGGAAGTGGGATACGGATGCCTCGCGGCTTACATACAGGGAACAGAGGATCAACAGCGAGAACATGTACAACAACCGCAAGTTTGTCGGTGCGGCGATCCTCATCAACCATATCGTCAGCGCGATCAATGCGGCACGGGCGGCCATCGCCTACAACAACGCGCAGGACGACGTTTTGGGAAGCCTGCAGATTTCATCCCGGGTTCTTGGCAATGTGGACCATCCCCACGGTGTCCTGGTCACAGTGGCTCATCCGTTCTGAGCGAACCAGAAGTGCGCTGGCAGCCGCCTTGTGACGAACGCGTGATCCGGAGTCCCAGCTGCTTTCGCCCGACTACCCATCCCATTCCATGCCATGCCTACGCTCAAACTGACAATCGAATACGACGGCACTGATTTCGTCGGGTGGCAGAGCCAGGTGAACGGCCGGGCGGTGCAGGATGAAATCGAACGGGTTCTCCGGCAGGTGATCGGGGAGGATGTTCGAATAACGGGTGCCGGGCGAACGGACTCCGGGGTTCATGCGAGGGGGCAGGTCGCATCCTGTATCACCGGTTCAGCCCTTGCCCCGTCCAAAATCCTCTCCGCACTCAACGGTCTGCTTCCCGACGACATTGCCGTCCATTCTGTTGAAGAAGTCCCGAAAGCATTTCATGCGCGTTTCGACGCTGTTTCTCGAGAGTACAGTTATGCCATTGCTCTTGGGCCGCAGGCCATCGATCGCCGCACATCGTGGTTCGTCAAATATCCTTTGTCGCGGGATCTGCTCCACGCGGTCGCCGCGCAGATTCCCGGCCGGCACGACTTTACGTCGTTCTGCAAGCATGAAGCCGAGGTTGACGATCGCGTCTGCTCAGTCATCCGATCGGCATGGGAGGAGCGGGGGAGCGGCATGGTCTACCATATCGTTGCAGACCGGTTCGTCCATGGCATGGTGCGTTCGCTTGTGGGTACGATGGTTGACGTTGCCCGGGCGCATTTCTCTCCGGAGGCATACCCGGCAATCCTGGAGAAGCGCGATAGGCGTTTCGCAGGCAGTGCGGCGCCGGCGCATGGCCTCGTGCTGGAGCGGGTTGAGTATGGTGGGACCACAACCGGGAGCGGCAGGGGAGCGTAGACCCGTTTGCGTATGATCGTTACTTTTAATAGATTGGGTCCATGAAACCGTCAAGAACAGGGGTTGATTCCCGAAACAGGAGCGCGACCCTCTTCCTCCTGGTGATTTTCATCCTTGGTTGGTCGCAGCCCGTGTTGTCGCAACCAACAGGGGAGTACCGGCCTCATCCAGAAGCGCGTGTTCTTCCAGCTGCGGCAGAACAGAGTTCATTTCTGCAAATCGAATCGCGCGGAAAGATCGACTGCAAAACAACCGTTGTCAAGGTTGGCCCTGCAGGGGATGAGACAACGCGCCGCCTTACCGCGACTGCGTTTCATGAAATACAGCGGACGGTTCACGCGGATGTGCGACCCCCGCAACGCTACCTTCTCTCCACACAAATCCTCTCAACAATCCTCTGACGTCTGCATCCTGCGGTCTGCCTGTATCTCCGTCAGACGCCTCCGTGATGTGCATCTGATGTGATTTGACACCATCGGTGACATCCCCGCTGGGATAGACCATGAGATCTGGCCCAGGATCTATCTTTCGGGAGCATGCATTCCGGGTAGTCCACATTCACGACTGGCCTATTGATGGTTACGTTGAGAGGAAATTTCCACCCAAATTCAGTGTGAACCGATTATTGAGAGAGAAGCCATGGCCACCATCGAAACGAAGCACGCGACCGAGGACACCCCTTCCTTTGCCATCTGGATCCTCCTTGGATCGATGCTCCTCGCGGGAATCGTCATTGCCGTGAAAATCTTCATAGGATAACATTCTGACATCTCCCGGGCCTCTCCGGTGCGTGCAGGAGAGGCTCCCGGGGGACGTCGAGTGCCGATACCACTTCACTGTCGGTGGAGAAGTGACGAGCGGCCATATTGTCGTCCTTTTCCCCTCTTGCGTGTAGTCTCCATATCCCGCCGTCCGTCCGTATCCCGCGCGATCCCTCAGGTTCCGATAGCCATGTTTTCACGGGTGTTGAGCGGGGCAACCCACGGGGTGAACGCATTCCTCGTCGAGGCGGAAACCTACCTGGAAAAGAGCCTTCCGGGCTTCACCATCGTCGGCCTTCCGGATAGCACGATCCGGGAGAGCCGGGAACGCATCTCAGCGGCCATCCGCAACAGCGGATACGAGTTCCCCCTCCGGAAGATAACCATGAACCTCGCCCCGGCAGACATCAAGAAGGAGGGCTCCTCGTTCGACCTTCCCATGGCGGTCGGGATTCTCGCGTCAACGGGGCAGGTCCAGGGCGATGTGCTCCCGGAGTTCGTCCTGGTTGGGGAGCTGGCACTGGATGGAGCGCTCAGGCCAGTCCACGGCGTGCTCCCGATCGCTATGGAGTGCCGCCGCCGGAGCATTCGGGGGATGCTCCTTCCGAGGGAGAACGCCAAAGAAGCTGCGATGGTAGCAGGACTGGGCGTCTATCCGGTCTCATGCCTGAAAGAGGCTGCAGAGTTTCTCGACGCCGACCATACGCGTCTGGAACCCATTGCCCTCGACATGAGGGCCATTTTCGCCCAGGACCAGACATATCTCGCGGATTTTGCTGATGTAAAAGGACAGGAAGTAGTTAAGAGGGCCCTTGAGGTCGCGGCTGCTGGGGCCCATAATGTCATGATGATAGGGCCTCCCGGATCAGGGAAAACCATGCTGGCAAAACGGCTGCCGAGTATCCTCCCACCTCTGAGATTCGAAGAAGCTCTTGAGACGACGAAAATTCACTCCGTGGCAGGCGTGCTCCCGCCTGATACTGCACTCGTTGCCACACGGCCGTTCAGGTCCCCTCATCATACGATTTCTGATGCTGCGCTTGTCGGCGGGGGGGCTGTGCCACGTCCCGGCGAAATATCCCTTTCGCACCACGGGGTGCTCTTTCTCGACGAGCTCCCGGAATTCGCCAGAAACGTGCTCGAGGTGCTCCGGCAACCGCTGGAGGAGGGGCAGGTGACGATCAGCCGTTCGAAGCTCTCTGTGACCTATCCTTCCAATTTCATGCTGGTCTGTGCCATGAACCCCTGCCCCTGTGGCCATTATGGCGACCCGGGGAAAGAGTGTACCTGCCAGCTGGCGGCCGTCCAGAAATATCTGGCGCGGATCTCCGGACCGCTCCTCGACAGGATTGATCTTCACATCGAGGTCCCCTCGGTGAAGTACAGGGAGTTATCGAGCAGGGAAAACGGAGAGCGGTCGGAGGCCATCCGGACACGCGTGGCGAAGGCGAGGGCGATACAGACGGTCCGGTTCGCGGGGAAGAAAGGCCTCTTTGCAAATGCCGGCATGCAGGTGAGGGAGATCCGGGAGTTCTGCAGGGTCGATGCCGCCGGGGAGGAACTTCTGAAGATGGCGATGTCGAAGCTCGGTCTCTCGGCCAGGGCGTATGACCGCATCCTGAAGGTCGCGCGAACGATTGCCGACCTCGCCGGTCAGGAAGCGATCCGGCCCGAGCACATCAGTGAGGCGATTCAGTACCGCAGCCTTGACAGGAATGTGATGGTGTGACGATCGCTAGCATTTGAGGATGATTGCGCACCGCACCTGCTGTGCCAGCGAGTGTGTACGCTTCGCCCTTGCGGTTGTCCTTTGGTCAGTGAGAGGACAAACCCTCATCTGACTTGATGAGGGACTGGATTCACGGGCGATTATCCGGCGGCGGTCCGCCCATGCCCGGCGGCGGGACGCCCCGCCCATCTTGGCGAGGACGTGGGAGCGATAACTCCTGCAGCACCTGCTGCATGATCCCATCAAACTTCACGGACTGCTGCTCAGCGCATATTCCCTTAATCTCCTGAAAATGTCTCAGCGTTACCAGATCGAGCTGTGACTCGTGCCGCCCGATTTCTCTCGCCTTTGCCGTGACGAGACTGTCTGAAACGCTCGGTCTTTGAACGAGCGCGAAGAATTCCCTCTTGGCATTCCTCAATTGTTCCAGGATCTCCCGGCTTGTACGCTGATGTGACAAGACGAGTTGATCGAACTGCTTCTGCTGTTCAGGTGAGAATTGTAATTCTTTCGCAATAAATTCCTTCGGACTCACATCGGGTTTAGGAGGCACATCAGTCTGCCGATCTACCATCCACCAGAGCGTTCCCAGGGTCACAAGGTCGATTACAATGAGCACAGCGATGATGCCCAGTAATACCTTATTCTTTCCGAAGTAGCCCATAGATAGTTCTCTTCTTTAATAGCTGTATCCGTTTGCGGTCAAGTGATATTCAGCGACAATGCTCTGGACCGGATCTGCATTCTCTTGCGTGGAACCATGAGAACGAATTTCAACCAAGGAAAAGACATTGCCAATAATCAACAGGAGCAGCCCGGCAAGCGCCAAGCGATACGCCCGCGGCGTGAACGCCGGACGTTCGTCCCGCTGTTCCGCAATGCGCCGCATCACTTTGTCGGCGAGATACGGGTTTGATTGAACCCGGTTGATCTTCGTAAACAGGTTGAGTGTGCGTTCTGCTTCTTCATCACATTTGTCGAGAGGGTTCATATCCGCCTCACAAATTGTTTTTGTAAAAATCGAAAAGCCTCTTTTTCAGCGTCGACCGGGCCCGGAAAATGAGCGACTCGACCGACGACACGCTCACCGACATCACTTCCCCGATCTCTTTGTGACTTAATCCTTCCACCATGTGCATCGTCAATGCAATACGTTGGTTTTCGGGAAGCTTGTCAATGTGCCGGAACAAGACTTGCGCACGCTCCTTGTCTTCCAGTTGCACACCCGGATGGGAAAACTCGTCGGCAACATCAATGTCTTCCCCCTCAGCGCCTACAAGCGACTGCAAAAAGCCGAACCGCTTTTTCCGCTTCTTCCAGCGCAAGTGGTCAAGCGACTTTGTTACTGCAATGCGATAGACCCACGTTGACAATTGTGAGTCGCCGCGAAACGACGCAAGCGAATGATGTACTTCGACGAACACTTCCTGGGTCACATCTTCCGCATCTTCTTTGTTGTGAAGAAATCCCAGACACGTATTAAAGACACGGTCTTGATTGTGTCCCACCCAGCTTCGGAACACTGCGTGTATCTCCGTACGGGACTTGCCGGATCGAGCCATCTCAACGAGAATGCTGTCTTCAGCTGAAGCCTGTGGCGGTCCCTGATGATGTGACGTTATCGGAGTCAAAATCTTGCGCTGATGGATCTATGATTGCACACTGATTGTGTTTTCGACGGATATGTTGCCACCTCACTACGCATATCGGGCCAAAACCATGGAAAAAGGCATTAAAAAGTCACCCTGAAGAAGAAATTGGCTTCCGGGAGCGCTGGATTTTACCCGGACTGGCGTCTTAAGAAATAGCATCCGTCGGCAGGTAATTGTTGACTCATCGCGTTCACCGGGAACCCGATAAGGCCGCAAGGTTTCTCTCAATTGATCGTCAAAAAGTAATACGAGAAGAAGAACGGAGATTGTGATGTCAATAAAGAGTATTGATGGATGCATTGGATGTGGGACATGTATACAAACATGTCCTACAGACGTTATTCGTTTAGATCCAGATTCGAAAAAAGCAACCATACAATATCCAGAAGATTGTCAGATATGCCACTTGTGCCGTATGTATTGCCCGGTTGATGCCATCACTATTTCACCGGAGAAATCCATTCCGGTCATAGTGTCATGGGGATAAGATAATGAATAAAGATTCAAAAATGGAATATCTGATTCCTGCAACAGGAATCCTTATCGGTCTGCCCGTTCTGTTTTGGGCATTAGGAGACTTTTCCCGTCGAACCGTTCTCAAGGAATCTCTTTCACTCCTCTTCATTCTGTCGTTTTCTCTGATGCTTGGACAGTTTTTTCTTGGCCGGGGTAACAGGAATATTGTCATGAGATTTAAAATGAGTACGGTTCTCAGATATCATAAGGTCATTGCGTATACCATTGTTGGTGTATTCTTGATGCATCCCTTTCTTATCGTGTTTCCCAGGTATTTTGAATCTGGAGTTACACCCATGGAGGCATTCACGACCATGATTACAACATTTGAAAGCCTTGGTATAGTGTTCGGACTCAGTGCATGGTTCCTGTTGCTTGTGTTGGGATTAACATCTCTACTCCGCAATAAGCTTCCACTGAGGTACAAACATTGGAGAGTCTTTCACGGCATTGTGTCTATGCTCTTTATATCAGTTGCCACGTATCATGCAATTGACCTTGGCCGTCACACAAATCTGGCTCTGTCCATGTACATGATTGTCCTGGCTGTGAGCGGAATACTGCTGCTGGTGAAGACCTATATCGTCAAACCATCGAAGATTGGGAGTGGACATGGGGTCGAATAAGAGTAAAGACACGTACGGTATATCCAGGCGTCAGTTCATAGCGCTTTCTGGTGGTGCGGCAGGTTTTGCGACCCTTGTTGCAATGGGTGTCCCGGCAGGGTGGGCGGACAATGAACCGGATGTTGACGTGGACGCGATGAACACCACAGAGCAGAGAACAGATGTACTCGTTATCGGCGGAGGAATGGCAGGATTGTTCGCGGCAGTGAAGGCTCACGATGCGGGATCCACAGTGATGCTCGTTTCCAAAGGTCGCCTGGGCTCGTCGGGGATGACTCCGTTTGCCAAAGGAATATTCACGTACGATCCCGTGACTGAAAAACTCAGTCTTAATGAATTTGTTGATACTGTATCTCGCTCGGCCTTAGGGACCAACAATGCGGTTTATACCAGGCAAATGGCCGAACATTCGCTGGCGCGGGTACATGAGCTACGGGAATGGGGATTTTTTGATTCACCTCTTTACAATAATTCCTTTAGCAAGCCCATTACTGACCGAAAAATCCCTGTGATGGAGAGGATTGTAATTACACATCTCATCAAAGAAGAAGGCAGGATTGCAGGTGCTGCAGGTTTTAGCCTCGATGAGTCGAGGGTTCACATCTTCAATGCGAAGAGTGTTATTCTCTGTACGGGTGCAGGTGGTTTTAAACCTAATGGCTTTCCCATCTGTGATCTGACGCATGACGGCACGATTATGGCGTACAACATCGGAGCAAAAGTCACAGGCAAAGAATGGAACGACGGCCATCCAGGTCAGGCAACGAATGCCGCGGATTGTTTCGGCGGCTGGCATGGCATGTTTGAGCGAACACCAGGAACAACCGGAGTTGAGGTCCATCACGATTTGGGCGTTGATCTGAATTACAAGGCATATATTGCCGGAAACCCGGTTGAAATGGGGCGTCCGGGGCAGGGCGATGAAAATCAGGTGCAAGGCGGCCCGTATGTTCCGGCTGAATTTAGACGAAGCGGACCTCCCCCAGGAGGAAGAAATAACGGCGATGGAGGAGAAAGACCCAGAGACGGTGGTGCGCCTGCTGGAATGCGTGGAGTTCCTGTGGGTGGATCTTCTGCCGGAATGTCTATTCACAAATCGGAAGGAATTGTACCGATTAATGACAAATGCGAATCCACTATTCCAGGCTTATATGCTGCTGGTGATTCGTTGGGATCCTATATGGCAGGAGCTATTTATACCCAGGTAGGATCTTCATTGGCGGGCTCTGCCGTCCAGGGTGCTATAGCGGCAGAAGCTGCGGCTGAATATTGTAAAAACACTGAAGCAGCTACTATTTCAACTTCCCAAATCAATAGAATAGAAGGAGAGATTCTCGCTCCCCTAAAAAGGGAAGCTGGGTACAGCCCCGCCTGGGTTACCCAAACATTACAGGGCATAATGATTCCTAACTTTGTCCTCTACATCAAAAAAGAGAACATGCTCAAAGCAGCGTTATCGTACGTTGAAGAGTTGAGGGACCACCACATGCCTTTACTGAGAGCCTCCGATCTGCATGAGCTCCGATTAGCCCATGAAACCAAAAACATGATTACGACCGCAGAAATGAAACTTAAAGCTTCACTTATGCGAAAAGAAAGCCGCTGTAGTCATTACCGACTCGATTACCCTGATGTAGACAATACCAATTGGCAAGCATGGATCAACATCTACAAAGACGCTGATGGTACTATGCAATTTGAAAAACAAGCGTTTGACAGCTGGCCGGATGGTAAGAAACTCATTATCTAAAATGTGTCGGGCGAATGCGGGCGATACGTTGTATTCGACTCAACAGAACTCCAATACCTTCAACTAGCGATAGAGGATAAAATGAAAAGGCCGTATTTCTATCTGCTCATGATTCTTTTGAGCAATTCGGGGTTCACAAAAAGCGCTTTTGCGCAAGAGTTCTATGACATCAACACCATTCAGACTATTTCAATAACGTTTTCGCAAAGTAATTGGGATTATCTGCTGGACACTGCCAAAGCCGGAAGCGATGGCTATACCATGGCGCAATCAGTCAGTATCAATGGAACTGTGTTTGACAGCGTTGGTGTAAAATACAAAGGCAACAGCACCTACAATCCCAGCTATGTCAAGAATCCATTCCACATTGAACTGGATACATATAAAGACCAGGAGTATCAAGGTTACAAAGACATAAAGCTTAGCAATGTCGCCAAGGATCCATCGTTTTTGCGTGAAGTGCTCTCATATTCCATTCTGCGACAGTATATGGTTGCCCCATTATCAAACTATGCCACTGTTACTGTCAACGGCATTGTGCTTGGGCTGTATGTGAGCTCTGAGTCCATCGGAAAGACATTTGTCAGCAAGAATTTCTATTCCAAAGACAATGCATTCTTCAAATGCAGCCCGGTTGATGGTGCCACTCCCGGAACAACCGCTATACCCAATCTGGTGTATCTGGGCCCGGACAGTGCGAGTTACTATGCGGCGTACGAAATCAAATCGGATTATGGATGGATGGATTTACTAACGCTCATGAGCACACTTCAGAGCAATGTAGGCGCTATAGAAAATCTCCTGGATGTGGATAGAGCCTTGTGGATGCTCGCCTTCAATAACGTATTGGTGAATCTTGATAGTTACATAGGTGTATTTGCGCAAAACTACTATTTGTACAAGGATAATACCGGGCGATTCAATTGTGTGCTTTGGGATTTTAATGAGTCGTTCGGAGTATTCAGTCAGACAGGAACAATTAATCTCCCGAATACGCCTGACAAAATTCAGATGACGCATTTGTTGCATGCCGGTGACGCGGGCTGGCCATTAGTACAGAAACTGCTCTCTGTTCCTACGTATAAAAAGATGTACCTGGCACACTTGCATACAATCCTCACGGAAAACTTTTCAAACAACAGTTATTACACATTGGCGCAATCCATTCAACCAATAATCAATGCTGCGGTCCAAGCGGATCCAAACAAGTTCTATTCGTATGCGCAGTACCAAAGCAATCTTACAACAGATGTAGGATTTGGCCCGAATTCCGCTCCCGGCATTACAGCGTTGATGAATGGCAGAAACACCTACCTCTCCGGGCTTTCTGATTTTACGAATACGAAACCTGCTATCTCGAACGTCGCACCCAGTGATACAAATCCCACCATAAATGCCACCGTAGTTATTACTGCGCATGTGCTGAATACGAATGCAAGTTCTGTGTATCTGGGGTACAGAGGTAATGAAGAACATGCATTCATAAAGGTGTTCATGTATGATGACGGTGCTCATGGCGATGGTGCTGCGGGGGACAATGTGTATGGTGCCTCAATTACGGCAAGTGGTTCGACGGTTCAGTATTTCATTTATGCAGAGAATAACAATGTTGGAATGTTCTCACCGGTGAGAGCTGAGCATGAATTCTATTCGATCCCTGTTACGACAACAAGTAGCAGTGATATCGTGATGAATGAAATATATTCAAGAGGCACCACCGCAGATCCTGACTGGATAGAGATGTATAACTCATCATCTTCTCCAATCGATATCAGTGGTTACAAGATCTATGACAGCGGCGGTGAAGGCGGCACGAAACCCAAGAAAGAATTGCCTGCCGGATCCGTAGTTCCTTCTCATGGTGTGTTTGTTGTCGTTACAGACGACACATCCGCAAGTGGTTTCGGGCTTTCAAGTTCCGGCGAGAAAGTGTGGTTAGAGAACAGTGCAGGTGTAGTCATTGACTCGGTGACCTTCCCTGCGCTTACCGTATCTCAGTCCTATGGAAGATTGCCTGATGGAGGCGTTTGGGGAATATTGGGCACGATTACACGCGGTGCATCGAATGGTTCTCCTACCGGAATTGACGATGACGAGTCGAGCATAACAGCGTATGCGCTTTCTCAGAACTATCCGAATCCGTTCAATCCCTCCACAACAATCAGCTATCAGCTTGCGGCGGAAGGTCAGGTCACATTGAAGGTATACGACCTGCTCGGGCAAGAAATCGCTACACTGGTAAACGAACGCCTTGGCCCTGGCACGTTCAAAACGGAATGGAACGCAGCACAACTTCCAAGCGGCATCTACTTCTACCGCCTTCAGGCCGGGTCATTTTCGGAAACGAAGAGGCTGATACTCCTGAAATGAGCGCCACGCTAAACTGATCCTGTTCCCGTCGGGTGCGGAGGCGAGGGCGCTCTGCCTCCAAGTCCCGCCCGTGGTGAGACTCTGGAAACCACGTAGCGAGGAGTCGGTGTGAAGTTGGAAACGACTTCACGCTAAGCGACTCGACACCGTATCTGAAAGGATGCAACGCAAACGACCAGGTCGTAATGTAACGTGAACGCACAGGTAGCCTCGTAAAGAGCACTGAGGTGGACGAGCCTCTATTTCAAGGGCGAAGTCAGAACCGCGCACCGAGAACAGAGAATACACGGTGATGTAGCGCCTCCGGGGTATGAGCGACGACATGGACGGAAGGAACAGGAACGGGACTTGGGAAGCCCTCGCTGGCCCTGAAAGACCCGATATGCCACTCGGGGAGATCAGGAGAAGAGCCCTTCTATAACGACAAAAAGGAAGGGAAGCTTGCAGGGTGACGGATGGAGTTGTAGTACCTGCGAAGCCCCGGAAAGCGGGGTGGAGGGAAGGACTCCTGCTGAAGGTAAGCTTTCAAAGGAACGACAGGGAGCGTGCATTGCCACAGCTATCAAGCAAAGAAGCCCGCGCTCAGGGTCGTGCCGGCTGCAATGGCATAGACCTCGAGCAAGGTGAGCTCTTTGTGGAGTCGCTTCGATTTCCTGAGGTGGAGCATGGGCAATAGTACTGAAAACAATTGTGGATAGCATTTCCTTTTGCTGCTTTTCGTACTGGAGGAAGCTATCGGGTCACAAAGCCTGGGAGGGTGGCAGGCCATCAGGAACAAGGTGGTAGACCTCCCCGGGGGGAATCAGCGCGTCAAAGATCTCTTCGTTGTGTGAGATCAGCAATATCCCCTGGCCTCTCGAGAGACGCTCCTGCATGAGCAGAAGGACCCTCTGCATGCTGGCAAAATCGAGCCCGTTGAGCGGCTCGTCGAGAATGAGGAGCGGTGTTTCCAACAACAAACTCCGCAAGAGATTGAGCCGCTGCTTCTGGCCTCCGCTAAGCGAACCCACACGGCGATCCAGAAACGTGGTGTCAAGCCCGCCTCCGAAGAAATCAAGGACCGTTCTCCTCAACTCCTCCTGCGAGCTGTTGATCCCCGGTAGGCCATGAAACACCTCCCGCACCCGGGATCGGAGGTTCAGCGCTTCGTCCGCATGCTGGAACACCATGCTTGCCGCCCGGCCCCATATGCTCTTCTCCCATACGGCGTGTGGAGTGTCTCCGGAAAGCCGGATCCCTGCCAGCGTCGCGGCAAAATGTCCTCCACGCACCAGTCCCATAATCATCTTGGCGAGGGTGGTCTTTCCTGTTCCGCTCGGTGCCTTAAGATACACCATTCTTCCCGGGGAGATGGTCAATGCACGGGGCGTGGTCCGGTCCGCGCCGGCAATGGTCAGCCCCCGTCCGAATACATTCAGGTGGGGCTTCAGATGGAGAAGTTCCCGCCGCATCTCATGACCGGGATCTTCGGGCTCAACGGGGTGCTGAGCACGAATCCAGGACGTGTATGTTGCTGGCGCGAAATCCCTCTGCCGCTGCCCCTCCGGAGTGAGGACCATCTCTTTGAACGTCACGCGGTCAAGGATGTCCTGCCAGCGTTCACTGATGACGCTGATCATGGAGTAGTCATGGGTAATCAACAAAACGGTGACCGGGTGGCGGCGGTAGGCGTCGGCGATCGATCCGAGGACAGTGTCCCGGGACCGGTTGTCAAGGCTTCCGGTGGGCTCGTCGAACACGAAGAGCCCTTCCGCCGCATCGCGGGATGTCCGTGCACTCTCCATGCGGAGCAAAGCCATGGCACAGAGCATGCGTTGTTTCTCGCCACCGCTCGGGCGGTGGGGTTTGGGGTATACGGAGAGGAGATGCTCGACGTCGGCCGGTGCCGAGTCGCGCCAGAGTTCGTGGAGGATGCGCTGCCTGTCCCCTCCGGCGAGGCTCCCTTCGCTGATCTGTTCGCGAAGCGTCATGAGCGGGTTCAGGTGAGAGGATGGTTCCTGGAACACGAAAAACCCGTGCTCACGCATCCGGCGGGCGCTCCCGGACGCGCAGTACGAATCATACGAATGGCCGTTGATGGTGACGGAGAGATCGGCCGGATCAAGGAGTCCGAAGAGCGCCCTGGCGGTCAGAGACTTGCCGATGCCGGACTCACCGAACAACAGGGTGATCCGACCTGCGGGGCACTCGAATCCTTCCAGGGCAACAAGGGTGGTTCTCCCTTTGCGAATTGCGATGTCATAGGCGGTACGGATCACAGACGGTACCTCCTGACGATACCGTTCGAGATTTTGAACATGCACACAAGCGTGAAGACGATTAGAAACGCGACACTGATTCCTTGCAGATGGCGAGTAAGAAGCTCCGCAGCATACCCGGGGCGCGTCAACGAAACGCTGATGGCCAGAATATCCTGCTTGCTGTCGAGCGTTGCCAGGAGGCCCCCAAGTGTGGGGGAGAAATTGCTCAGGCTGACGTCCGCAGAAAGGCCGACCGAGATGATGAAATCGATGCTGCACTGGAGGAAGATCGCCATGCCGAACGTCGCAATGAGCTTCTGCACAATGTGGGCAAGGCTGTTTTTCCACAAGACATCCACGTTGATGATGCGACGCTCGGGGATCCCGCAGCACAGCATGGCATTGAAGAAATCTGATTTCCGGAAATGATCGATACGCTCCCGGACGACATCCGCAAGCTCGAGGAATGTGAAAAGACTGATCAGCAGGGCGGTCCACACAAGCTGAAGGGAGGCACTCCGGAGAATGTCCTGTTCTATGAAGACGGTCAGAACGACATATCCGATGAGGATTCCCACGATCTGGGGGATGGAACGAATCAGGTTCAGAACAAACGTGAGGAGGAGATAGGGCACCCGATTCACGCGGCGGTGGAGGGTGTCGAGTGCGACTCCGAGGCTCCAGCCCAGAACCAGCGTAAAGAGGACCGTCAGGGCAGCGCCGATCATTGAATTCGCGAACGCCGCCTGCAGGCGGAGAAAGGCCGGCTGGTTGAGAAACATCGCGTCCCATGCCCAGAGGGAAGTGATGCCGGCAATCCACACAATCACCCAGAGACGATCCGGAGATTCTTTCACGACCCGCCTCAGAAAGCGTAACAGCCGATTTGCCGGATGATACGATGCAGTCTCAGGCATGAACGTTCTCGTATCGCCGTGTTTCGCGTGCGAACCAGAGGTCGACGGCAATGTCCGTTGCTTTCACGATAAGGAAGATCGCTGTGATGATCACAGCCACAACCTCGTAATCCCTGATGAGGATGTTCTGTAGCAGCTCGTAGCACAGGTGCCCCTGGATGTTGAGCGCCATCTCGATGATCACCAGCCCGGTGATCAGAAACGAGGCCTGCTGTTTTACTGTCGGGATATACTGATACCATGCGTTTGCATAGATGTGATGGAATACATGCCCCCGGAATGATCCGCTGGGGCGCAGGAGCACGCGCCGGGATATGCCGTCCGGGAGATTCCAGGAGTATGACGCATGGAGATTCTTGACCAGCGCTGTCTGAACGTATCCCTTATCGCGTTCATGCATCAAAAAGGTGAAGAATCTATTCGCATACGTCACAAGCAGTCCGTTCGACACAACGCCAAGGAGGAGCATGGAGAGATAGGCCCCCCCCTCGAATCTCGATCTGAACGAGTACGCTATGACAAATGCAGGAGAAAAGAGGATGGCGTACATCACGGTATTCAGAATCCCCCGGAACAGAGACGTCACCGCCTGGAGTGCACGGGCGATGGTTGGTTTCCGGTGGGATCCGGGAGTGACCGCCTGCAGGAGGTTCAGGACTGCGGGGAGCTGCCCTTGTTGGGCGCGGATGAACCTGTACGTGCCGAGGGTTCTGGCGCCATACGTACTCAGGACAAGGACGAGGACATACACGGCGATGAACTGAAGGAACATCGGCGCGAGTCGGCCGAGCTTCGCTGTCGAGAGCCCTGGCTGCTCCGCCCCCGATTTGAGAGAGGACGTGGTGAACATCTCCCGCCGGTGCGCATCGAGTGCGGCGAGCAGGGAGTCTCCACGACCGGGGTTGCGGGGATAGTATTCGGTGATGGCTTCTTTGATCAACGCCCGGTCGAGGGGCGAACCGTAATCGAGGAAGTCGAGATCGAGATATGGAGCGATTGCTGATTCGCGCGCCTGCCGCATGGCGTCAGGAGGAGGTTGCGTAATCGCGAGGACGACCGCGAAGACGGCTACCACAGCCGCTATGCTCAGGATGTGATCGAGGGTCTGACGGTTCATGGCGAAATCGTAATTCGGCCTGGACTCTGCCGGACACTATATCCGGTCCCGAGGAAACGGCTCTCGATGTTCTTCGCCAGCTGTGCAGTGCTCCCGGCGTGCATCTCCGGCGCAAGGGTTGATCGGAGCAGGCAGATGAAAGAACCGTTCATGCGTTCCACCTCCCACCGTGGCGCTGTCCGGTGCGTACCGGTCCGGGAATCGAGAAATCCGTAGAGCCGCTGCAGCGTACGGTTTACCCCTTCGACTCCTGTCCGGATCCGGGAGAGTGCGTCGGTCGGGGAGAGAGACTGGGTCCGCGTCGAGCCATGGATGACTGCCCAATCAACCCCTGCGGCATCTGTCGGAAAGGTTATCCAGCCGAAGGACCCGTTCGTGAGGACATATGTTTGTGATCCCTGGCGGAAGAGGCGAATAAGCTGGTCGCCGGGAGTGAGAGCCAAGGGCGTTGATCCGCGTGGAGGGCGTAGGCCGAGCCTGCGTATGGATCGGACCAGGACCGTGTCGTCGATTTCCACCGCATCGCGGACCGTAAGTGTAAAGCCCAGACGATCGTCTCCGATGAGACGCATTGTCTCAGGGTCCCGGAGGAGAGCGTAGAACCTCCCGCGGAATTGGACTCGCGTGCACGGTGTGAAACCGTCGCTCATGGTAGACTTCCATGCGACGATTTTGAACGGAGTGAAGGGGGAGATTCCGGCGTGCGCAGGATCGTGCACCGGTTGCTGGTAGATGTCATACATCCGGAGGGCCTTGACGTTCTCGACGATGAGAAAGTCCGCTCGCTCCGGGAGTGCATCCGCCCGGCCTGCGAGGAGGACGAAGGCAAGAATCCGCCATGCCGTCCGGAGAAGCGATCGAGATGTGAGCCGGGAGATCGGACCCGGCCGGCGCGCTCTCCGGGCCACCGGACTGCAGTTCATGACCCCGAAGTGCGTGATGGAGCTACTGTTCCGGTTTCTCGCGCCATTTTTCGATTGTCGAGAGTTGGGATGCGACACCGTACAGGTCGATGGAGGTTGCATCAAACTGGGTCCTGAAGTACGCCAGGGACGGGACCGAGAAGAGCCAGGCACCAAGCGCCATGGAGTGTTCCATCTCGTCGATTCGACGTGCATACTCCTGTTTGTCTCCGATGAACCGAGTCGACATGAAGCCGTACACGTATCCGAGCAGGATCCGGCAATCGGCTTGTTCCGGTCCCTCACGGATGGCATCGAGACGGAAGAAGTTTTTCTCACTCTGCAATGATGCCGGAAGGACCGCCGGTGACCCCTTCTCGTCAGTGCCGACGGCAAGGGTGATGGTGTATGTTTCCAGATTCGGCTCACGCATGAAGATGTTGTAGAGATCGAAGAGGAAATTGCTGCGGTATCCGGTGACTGCGATCAGCAGGGCGTCGTAGTTCCCTCGGAGTATGTCGTCGTTTCCGACCGCGAGGGCCCGCACTCTCCCGCGCGTCACCGCCGGGTCATTGAGGATGGTGAGTATGTCCGCATATTCTTCACGGAAACCGTAATTCATTGATGCCCGGATCTGAACAGTATCCGGGAGAACGGAGAGGTCGAGGGGCAATGTGTCCTCTGCCGGAACCACAATCGATTCATCGACATAGTACGAGCTGGAAGGGAAGACACTTGCATTGACGTAGTCCGCGTAGTTGTCGCGGTCCCCCTTGTAGTCGACGATGTGGCGTTGTTGCGGCGTCCCCACTTTGAAGAACCGGTCGGTGATGACACTGCTCTCGAGGAGTTTCCGGAGCTCCGTCCGCTGGGCGCGCGTCAGCCTCTGCGTGTTGAACAGCACTGCAAAGAACGTCGTACTGATGTTGGATTTGGTGAAGCACTCCGTGGAGTCCCCCAGGATGGGCGAGAGGCTGCCGAAAGGGGTTTCGAGAAGGATGTTGATATTTTTGTTGCTGAACTCCGTGGTATACGTGCTGTTGTCGATGAAGGGTGCGAGTGCCACGCGGGAGATGGAAGCCTGCGAGCCAGGCGCCTTGAAATAGTCCGACACCCCTTCCACGGGGGGGAGCGCCAGATAGGGTGCGGTGCCGACCGCGTATGTGAGCGCGTTCAGCGGAGACGTGTCCGGGAGAATCTTGAACGACAGCACTTCCTTGATGTCAGCCTGCGTCCATATCCGATCGGGCCTGAACCGGAGTCGTATCATGTTGTCACGGTCCGGCCCTTCGAAACCAATGGGGTCAAGCGCCTGGGACACCAGAATCCAATCCGGTGAGAGGGTTCCGAGGGCTTGAATGCGCCGGAGCGTGAAGTCGACGTCCCGTGCGGAAAACAGATGTTCGCGTGCCAGTGCCGTCCGCACTTCATCACCGTCCACGGTCACGGCATAACTGTCATGCCAGCGTTTTCCGGATTTCAATCGGATGGTCACGACGTTGTTCTGGTCGATTCCCATGAACTCGCCGAGTCCGTCTTCATACACCACACCGCTCGGGTTGGCGGACACATTGAAGAGTCCGTCGAACACGACTTCGTCGAGCTTGTCAGCAAGGGCGTTGGCATTCGGGAGATGTGGGTCGATTGCCGGTTTCTGGTGGGCGATAAACGGTATGACGATCCGGTCAGCAAGTGTGTGTCGTGTCAGGAAATACACGACAACAGCGGCGGCGACAACCAGCACGCCGGCCACAATGAGGTACGTTGTCCGGGTGCGCACACCGCGGCGTTTCTTGATGGTCTCCTGGAATTCCTGCACAGTGTTCGGGCTCTCGTCAGCCATCCTGCTTCTCCTTCAGTGATGAGGCAACGATCGTTCCGGTCAGTTTTTCCGGATGATCGGTACCTGTGCCATTGCGCTTACTTCAAAGACCCCGAACCCCGGATAGGTGAAACGGACCTCCAGAATATTGCGGCCTGCCTTGTCCATCTGGACCGGCGTAATCATGGACTCGAAGCCGTTTGCCGCTGTGGGAGCGGTGATCCGGAAGCGCCCTTCGTTTCTGATCGGGGTCTTGTTGATGGTGATCGATGAGTACCAGGGTTCCGCTCCGGCGTTTCGGGCGACTTCACCGGGCAGCCTGATGTTGACATCGAAGACGGGAAATTGCGCATCGGACGGGATCTGCAGGAGCACCCGGAACAGGTACTCGTTTGACCCGCCCCGGCTGTCGGTGACAGGAAGGGCAAGCATGCGGCGGTATTCTTTCGCCCGGACGATGGCCTTTGGCACGGTTGCATCGCATTCATTGACATAGGCTTTGATCTGAGGGTCGGTGCCTTTGTACTCCCGTCCATGGGCAACGATGGCACGAGCCTTCTCCACCCCTTGCTCGGCTGCGTTTTCGGAGAGCATGCGATACAGTACCCGGATGGCGCCGTCAGGGAACCTGTAGTATCTGACCTGATCGAGCTCGTTCTGGATCGCCTGACGATTGCGGGCCGCTTCGGCTGTCCCTCCCGAACTGTACGTCAGCGTGTAGACGGGAGTGAAGGATGAATCGGCATACAGTTGCTGCACATTCTCAATGACGGTCTGGTTTCGTGCGGCGAAGGCCTCAGCCCGTGAGGTTGATGCTGCGAGGACCCCCTTAACGATCCTGCTCTCGAATTGTCCAACGAGCGAATTCTGCTGACGCTCGACAGCCGGGAATGGGCCAAATTGCGCATCTGTATCCATCTCGCGGAGCAGCGACTCAGACGTTGTCCAGTCACGGAGAGATACCGATGATGCCATGATCCGGGCGGTGTTGTACAGACGGTGGAATCCTGCGGCCCGTCCGATTGCGCTTGTCATTTCCTTGCGTAGTGCGACCGCACACGGGTAGTCGCGGAACCGTTCAAAGGCCGTAAGGCCGCTCTCCTTCGGGAGCATCTGCACCGCCGTTGATGCGGTCAGGATCATCCCGGCATAGACCGAGTCGGAAAGGAGAGTCGTCTCCGATACCGGTGCCTGTTCCAGGCTTCTGAGAGACGGAGCGGATTTCCGCACTCCGTCCGACTCCGCGTTGAACGCGTCAACGAACGTCGTGAGGGTGGCAAACTCCGCAGGAAATGGAACACCACATGCTTCGTGAAGCGATTGCACGGGCCCGAGAGGCGGTGTCAGGGTGATTGCCGTGAGATCCGTCTTTGCCCGCAACTGGTTGTCGTAATGACGGAACGTTTCGGGAAGACGGGCGGCGATGTCCCGCCGTGTTCGATTCGCGATGCGCGGAGGGATCTGCTTGTTCTGTAAGAATTCGACAAAAGCCGGAGCGGAGGCAAGAAACGTCCCGCTATTTCCGCGGGTTTCCTGCAATCGCTCGAATGCCGTGAGGACCGATGCGTACGCGCGCTGGAAGTCCAGCTCATCGGAGACTTCGCCTTTCAACTGTACCAGACGCTGATAGGCTGTATCCCGTGATACGCGGAGATCCGGAGGAAAGAGGCCTTCAAGTTTTTTGAGCGCATCGCTGAGCGTGATGATCCCGGCTGTGTTCTTCTCGAGCGCCGATCGTTCGCCGGCAACATTCAGAGTATGGAGGGGAAATTGTTCGTCGATAGCGTTGAACACCGTTCTGTCCGAACGATGCTGCTCGAATGCCTGCCGGTATTCGACGTACCGGTGCTCGAAGGTGAACCGCCAGCGTGGAACAAACCGATAGCGCAGCGTCAGATCGATATCGGCCTTTACGGACTCGATCACCCAGAAGTACGTGGGGGCGGTTGCGTCGACAGGGTAGACCATCATCGAATCACTGTCGGTGCCTTCGTCCGGAATGCGTTCCCCGGGCCCGTCCTTGTCGTCGAAAAAGCGGGCCAACAGGGGATCAATCGCCCACTTCTTGTCCGTTGTCAGTACCAGGTAAAACTGGTCCTTGCCGGTTCCCGGGATCTGCAGAAAGTATTTGTTTCCCTTCTCGAGCGAGAAATTTTCGTCGCCGTCTTTGAGCGGAATATAGCCAAGCTCCAGGGGAACCATGGGGGGGTCGGGGCTGAGCTCTTTGTACGCGGCGCAACCCGCGAAGAGAAGAAGGGAAAGCAAAAGGAGAATAAGGGGGAAAGCGTGTCGCATCATGTACGTCCTCCTCAGCACACGAGAACCATCCAGCGATGGCTCTGGCTGGTCTCAATCCGTCGGGTGGTCAGTTGGTTGCCCGTCTCCCGGGGTGCCGCAGGGATCAAGGGTGTTACCATATGAGAATAATATACTACTCGGGGGGTAAGATACAACGTCACGAGGGGATGAATCGCACAGCTCTTCCGGCTTTCTTGTTGGCCCCCATTTCTGTATATTCACCGTTGCGTTGTGGTCCCAGTATGGTGAAATTCTCCCAGCGATTGTGACATATCCCGCATGATGGCGTTCATTCGAAGCATGAGGATGACCACTCTTGTGATGCTTGTGGCCGTCCTTTCCGCCCTGGCTCAGACGCACCCTATCTCTTTCCGCCATCTCACGATCAACGACGGCCTTTCCCAGAACGCTGTGTTTGCCCTGCTTCAGGACCGAAAGGGATTCATGTGGTTTGGGACCAAAGACGGGCTCAACCGGTACGACGGCTACAGCTTCACCGTGTACCAGCACGATGCATTTGACTCGACCTCGCTCTCCTCCAGCTACGTGACAGCGTTGTTTGAAGACAGCAAGGGATTTCTCTGGGTCGGAACATTGAATGCCGGGCTGAATCTTTTTCAACGGGACCAGGACCGGTTTCGCGGCGTGCCGATGTTCACCGATTCGACCCCGAGCCAGGGACCAGCAAAAATCCAGTCGATCGCCGAAGATGCAACCGGCGCACTCTGGATCGGGACAGACGGTGACGGCGTGTTCAGGATCCAGAATCCGCATGGAACCGCTCTCGAAATGCGCACACGGCAGTATGGCCATGATCCGCATACACCTGGCAGTCTCAGTCACAATTCCGTGAAAGCGCTCCATGTCGATTCCAGGGGGGCACTCTGGATTGGGACGGGACGGGGACTGGACCGCTTTCGTCCCGGCGACGATGGATTCGACCATTTCAGCGTCGTGACGAAAGATCCCCGTGCCCCGGGTTTTAATGGGGATAATGCGGTCACGGCCATTCACGAAAGCGGCGACGGTCTTTTCTGGCTTGGTACCCCCAGCGGCCTCGCCAGGTTCAAACAGGCGGACGGGACGTATACACTGTTTCCTCATCACTTCGCGGTCCCCCGCTTTGGGTGGGGGACCATAACGCAGATTCTCGAAGACCGCAAGGGGCAGCTGTGGCTCTGCACACCGGGTGAACTCATGAGGTTCGACCCCTCTACGCTGACCTATGACTATTTTCAGAACGACCCGTCGGATACCAGGAGCATAGGCTACAACACGATCCTGAGCGCGTGGCAGGACCGTACGGGCATGATCTGGTTCGGTACGGGTGGGGCGGGCGTCGATGTATACGATCCGAATGCAACGCGCTTTGCCACGCTCTCACGGCCACGGGACCTGTCGTCGCGCGTTGCGGGGTTCAGTATCCGGTCTGTACTGGAAGATATGGCGGGCAATATCTGGTTGAGCACCGACGTCCTGCACAGGTGGAACCGCACAACGGGAGAGTGGAAGAGTTTCGAGACGACGTCCGACCGGCCGGACGACTTCGGGAACACTGGCAGCTGGTCGATGATCCAGTCCTCGACGGGCGAGATATGGTTTGCCACGTCACAGGGGTTATACCGGCATTCTCCCCGAACGGGGAGGATTCGTCAGTATGCATCCGATCCCGCGGACACGTCGGGTCTCCGGGAAAAAGCGGTCAGGGCTGTTTTTGAAGATCGCAGTGGCGCAATCTGGGTCATGACCACGAACTACCTCAGCAAGCTTGTCAATGCGACGGAGGGCCGATTCCAGCATGTATGGTATCGGCGGACGCCTGCAAAGGAGCAACCCCGGCCCGTGATCTGGCAAGACCGGCAGGGGCAGCTCTGGATCGGGACGGAAAACGGATTGCTCCGGTTCAACCCGGCCGCCGGGACGTTTGATGAATTTCGGACGATTGCACACGATCAGACCAGCATCAACAATAACTGGGTGAAATCCATCTGTCCTGACCCCCGGGAGCCGGACAACGTCCTCTGGGTCGGGACTTCCGGTGGAGGGCTGAATCGACTCGACAGGACGGCGCGCCGCTTCACACATTTCACAGACGCGAATGGACTGCCGAACAACGTTGTCTATGGGATCCTCCCTGATGACCAGGGCCGTTTGTGGCTGAGCACGAATAAAGGGCTGTCGCGTTTCGACGTTGACCGTGGCACGTTCAGGAACTTCGATGTACGAGACGGGTTGCAGAGCAACGAATTCAATACGGGAGCATACTTCCGGAGCGCGCGCGGCGAAATGTTCTTCGGTGGCATCAACGGCCTCAATTATTTCTATCCGGATTCCATCAAGGACAATCTGTTCGTCCCGGAGATTGTCCTGACAGGGCTGAGGCTCGACAACCGCGAGGCATCCACCAGGGACACCGACCCCGTCCTAACAAAGCACATCACAGAGATTCCGTCCATCACCCTTGGTCCGGGTGTGAATATTATTACGTTCGAATTCGCCGCGCTTGCATACTCGTCACCGGAAAAAAACCAGTATGCATACAAACTGGAACCGTTCAATCCGGACTGGGTCTTCTCGGGAAAAAACCGCTCGGCTACCTACACCCATCTTCCACCAGGCAAATATGTCTTTCGCGTGAAAGGTTCAAACAATGACGGTGTGTGGAATGAAGAGGGGACCTCCCTTGCACTCACGATGGTCCCATCGGTCTGGAGAACCTGGTGGGCGTACACACTGTACGGACTTCTCGCGGTTGCGCTCCTCTATTCGTTACGCCGTTATGAAATGAACCGCCTCCGCCTGAAAAGTCAGTTGCAGATCGAGCAACTGGACGCAAAGAACCTGAAGAAGCTGGATCAGGTGAAGTCCAGGTTCTTCGCAAATATTTCGCATGAGTTCCGTACACCACTGACGCTCATCCTGGGGCAGATTGACAGCGTGATGTCCTCCGGTATTGATCCGAAAGAGAAGGGGAGGCTTCAGGTCGCGCTCAGGAATGCAGGACGGCTCTTGAATCTGATCAACCAGCTCCTGGACCTTTCCAAGATTGAAGCGGGCGGGATGGAGCTGCGAGCCGAGCCGCAGAATGTGGTGTCATTCCTCAAGAACGTCGTATACTCATTCGAATCGATTGCACAACAACGCGCAATAGCGCTGGCGTTCGAGTCCGAAGCGGACAGGATAGTCGTCATGTTCGAACAGGACAAGATGGAGAAGATTTTCTACAATCTGCTCTCCAATGCCGTGAAATTCACCCCGCGGGGTGGGGGGATCACGGTGCGCGTGGAGGTGACGCCGCCAGGTGGAGAATTCGTCCAGATCGTCGTGTGCGACACCGGCATCGGCATTGCTGCACGCGAGATTCCCCATATTTTCGACCGGTTCTATCAGGCCGAGAACGGCGGGACCACGATCCACGAAGGGACCGGGATCGGTCTTGCGCTGGCAAACGAGCTTGTGGAATTGCATGGGGGCTCGATTGCTGTCACGAGCGAGGAAGGGGTAGGGACAACATTCGTTGTCCGTCTTCCGAAATGCCAGGGTTCGCCGACGGCAGAGGCGCCTGCGGTTTCATCGGGAACCGTGCCGCTGCCGGGAGCCGCTCCTGACGTGGAGGGAGACAGTGTCCACATATCCGACGATGCCTCCACAGGAGAAGTGATCCTGATTGTGGAGGACAACGCTGATGTCCGCGCGTACATCCGGGAGCAACTGGAAGACCTCTACACGATCGTTGAAGCGGGACACGGCTCAGACGGCGTAGCGAAAGCGCAGGAGGGAATTCCCGACCTTATCATCACTGACCTCATGATGCCGGGTGTTGATGGCTACGAGTTTACCAGGCAGATCCGCTGTGACACGAAGACAAGCCACATCCCGGTTGTCATGCTGACTGCACGGGCCGGACTCGACGACAGGATCGAAGGCCTTGAACGGGGCGTTGATGTGTACCTGACCAAACCCTTCAGCGCGAAAGAGCTGCGCGCCCAGGTCAGAAACCTCATCGCGCGGCGTGAAGAATTACGAAAACGGTACAGCACGGCAACGGTTATCAAGCCCTCCGAGGTCGCTGCCACTTCAATTGACAAGGCGTTCCTCGAGGAGGTCATTGAATGCATCGAAACCCATTTTGAAGATGAGAAGTTCGGGGTGGAAGATCTGGCCCGAGCGGCGAGCATGAGTATCTCGCAACTGAACCGGAAGCTGAACGCTCTCGTGGGGCAACCCGCCGGCGAACTCATCCGTTCCTTGCGCCTGCAGCGTGCAGCGGACCTTCTCAAACAGAATGCCGGATCGGTGGCCGAGATTTCGTACAAACTCGGCTTCTCCGACCAGGCTCATTTCTCCCGGGCATTCAAGAAGCAGTTCGGCCAGACACCCTCTGCGTACCGGAAGCCATAACCCTCAGCTCCACACCCACACGCTTTCTGAGTCTTAGACTGTTCCCACACCCGAACCTCGATTCATGGTTTCCTCCCCGCTGACCCGATTATCCAAACCTTTGCGCGAAAACTGCAAGAATCGGCAGCTATTTTCTGCGAAATTGAAAGAACGTTCGTGCAAGATCCCGGTCACTCCTCTCGAGAGCACACCAAAACCAGGAAATCAGGCGTGAGAGAAACACAACAATCGCGCTGGTGAACATGGAGGTGATAATCGTGCACAAACACGAATCAGTCAGAGGGCTGTTCAGCAGTCTTGACCTTGATCCCAAAGGATATCCGACGGGCAATGATGGCACCGTTTGGGCCACATTTGATCCCCATCAGGCAGACATCATCCGCAACGCGCTGCTCCAACAGAGAATCACATGCGAAGTGAAAGAAACTGTGGCCCAGAACAGACCATTGCACGTGATTCGCGTCATTGATACAGGTGAATCGGCGGAGGCAATCGATTTCATCTGGAGAGACCACAGTGGATTGCGCCTGCGGCCCGATTGGAGCTATCGTGACGGCGAAATCAACACGAGCTTCGAGCAATGGCTGAGCGGCACTCGGTGACTATGGGGCCCAGTGCTCACCCTCCAGGGTCCGCGGCATCCGTCGGTTCGAGTGGTCTTTGTCTCACGGTCCTCTGGCAACGGGGACATCATGCATTCACATTTCACAAAGGAGTCATATGAGAACATTCGCAAAGATTGCGATTCTGCTTGCCGTCCCGCTCCTTCTCGTGTCCAGTTCCCTTATGGCACAGGAGTGGTCCGCGGCACAGAAGGAAGTTTGGAAGAATGTCGAGGCCTACTGGGCCGTTGATGCGGCAGGAAATCTTGATGGATTCATGTCGTATTTTCACGACTCGTACATTGGTTGGGAAATCAGCCAGGTTATGCCGATGAACAAGGCAGCGACGAGAAAGGCCGTTGAGCATAATTACAAGACTCAATCGACCGTTCTCTACACAATTTCTCCGGTCGCCATCAATGTGTTTGGGAACGTCGCCATTGCTGACTACTACTACACGCGAATTGGCAAGAATGCCGAGGGCAAAGAGAGGGAGAGCTCAGGCCGGTGGGCGGACGTTCTGATGAAGCAAGGTGACAAGTGGGTGTTGATCGGCGATCACGGTGGGAGAACCTCGAAAGAGTAGTTCCCTGATCCGGATCGTGCACACCGAGCTTCCTGGTTCACCGCAGATTCAAACGGGAGAGTGGCCGGCACTGGCTTGTGCGGTTGCTCTCCCGGTTGTTTGCGGCAAGCGCACTGCTGATACTCTCTGTCGGCAATCGGTTCCCCCGGTCTCACTCACGGCCTCCTGCTTCCACCACCCTTTTTTATTTTGAGGCTGTTTAGTATCTTCAATCAGGTGCTCCGAAACCCCAAGCTGCCATAAACCTGTCCCAGTAACACAAGAGGTGTGCTCCTTTGTGGCACGTATTCTCTGAACAGAGAATTTCAGCCCGAACGAGGGTTCTCCTTCTTGCGGCCCTTCTTGCAGCCCCTGTTCTGGCTGAGGAACCTCAAACCGTGATCGATCCTGAGTCTTTGGCAATGACCAGGTTGATCTACTGGCGATATCTGGCGGGTGATGATACGGTGTGGGCCAACCCGGACTATGATGATGGGCAATGGGAGCTCATCGGGAGCTTTGATTACGATCTTCCGATCCAGCGGAAGGGGGTCTATTGGCTGAGATCCAGAGTGATCGCCGGGCTAACGGAACAGGGACCCACTGCCGTCACCGTGCGACTCGGGCTTCTTCAATCCGCTTATGATGTATACTGGAATGGGGCTTTCGTCGGATCCAATGGCATCGTCGGGCGGACGCAAACAGCTGAGCAGCCGGGGAATGCAGTTTTCATGGTAGCCGTTGTGCTGCAGTCGGGCAGAAACGTCCTGAGCATTCGCCTTTCGAACTTCCACGCATCCGCACCCTCCGGGGCTTCGTTTTCCGCTCGAATCGAACCGAAGATTTCGTCAGAGGTCTTCAGAACGCAGGACCTGATCGCCGTGCTCCCCTTCATGGGAGTGTGTCTGGCCGGGATGCTGTTCGGACTTGCCCTCTATGCGGCAGGGGGCAGGTTCAAGACGTATTTGTATTATGCTCTGGTCTGTTTCGGGCTGATGCTGGCGAGTGTGGTCCAGTTTACTGTCCTCTACTGGAACCTTCCTCTGGACGCCGTGAGCACGCTGGTTCCGGTCTTTGTCGGTGGCTTCTATCTTGCAGAACTGGCAATAGTCTTTTTTATCCTGTTCTCCTTCGGAATTCCAAAGAAGATTCTCCATGTGATCATCTTCCTGTGTATCCTGATTCTCTTCTATGCAATCAATCTGAACCCGTCCTATTTCAAGCTGATGAACTATGACTGGCTACGCGCAGCGATCACGCCATATGCCGTGTCGCTCCTCGTCTATTCCGCGCTGAGAAAACGGTCGGGGAGTGTCATCGCGCTTGTTGGCTATGCGCTGTACTCCCTCCCGTCGGTACTCCTTGTGCTGGACGTGAGTTTCCCGCCGGTCTGGTTCCAAGCCTCGCGGTACATACTCCTCTTCTCATTCATTGTGGTTGCCAGCCGGCAGATGCGTGAGCAACAGGAACGGCAGAAGATGATTGAAGACCGTGTCCGGAGGCTGGAAACGGACCTCCTCAAGAAGACCATCCAGCCGCATTTCATTCTCAATACCCTTTCCTCTGTCAAATCCCTTGCACGAAGGGAGCCGGAGAAGGCGGACCAGCTCATCCAGGCCCTTGCAAGCGAATTCAGGATTCTCAACGACATCCTGTCCAAGAAGGATGTCCCCATTGCTCAGGAAATTGCTCTCTGCGAGTACCACCTGCAGGTTATGGGGTACCGCTGGGATGCAACCTACCGCTTTGTGACGGTGGGGATTCCCGAAGGCGGCACGATTCCTCCTCTTGTCCTCCACACATTGGTTGAGAACGGATTAACGCACGCGTTCAAGCCCAAAGAGAGCGGGACGTTCTGGCTCACGGTTGAGAAGCGAAACGGCAGCATTCAGTATTGCCTGCAGAACGATGGATCGCTCTTGAAGGGCATTGCAAACAGGACCGATCTGGAAGAAGGCATGGGTCTGAAATATGTGAAGGCCCGCCTGGAAGAGAGGTACCCTGGCAGATGGAACGTGCACTATGGAGTGAACGATTCCCGGTGGGAGGTCCTCATACGTATCCGCGGGGTGGAATGACATGAAGCTCCTGATCGTTGAAGACGAGCCACCGATTGCCGAGGACATCAAGGATATGTGCACCTCGATTCTCGGGTCAAAAGCTGAGCGGATTGATATTCGCCACACCATGGATGATGCGCTGGAATATCTTGTTCATCATACAATCGACCTCTGCGTGCTCGACCTCAACCTGAAAGGGGAGAACGGCTACGAGATTCTCCACTCGACAGTCTCACGATCGTTTCACACGATCATCGTTTCGGCCCACACGGAACAGGCTTTCGAAGCATTCGATTACGGTATCCTGGACTTCGTGCCAAAGCCCGTTGATCGTAGGCGACTGAAAACCGCTCTGGAGAAGTATTTCGGTACGGTCCGGAACAGAGACGAGGGGATCAAGTATCTGGTTGTCCGCCGCCAGCATTCCAATCACCTTATAGCCGTGAAGGAAATCCGGTACTTTGAGGCCCAGGGCTATCTGGTGAAAATGTTTCTCAGGGATGGGAAATTCGAACTCATTGACAAACCCCTTAATCGTCTGATACAAGTTCTTCCGAGAGAATTCCTTCAAGTCCACCGGTCGTATATTGTTGCAATAGAGGAAGTCGCGTCGTTCCGGCACAAGGGCGGGGGAACATACGCACTGCGCCTGAAGGGGGGGGGAGGAACTTCCCCTGAGCCCCAAGGTCTACAGGCAACTCAGCTCCAACACCGACGAAACGTAGGCACAAGGGTCTATGCAGGCCGGACGAGTCCGGCACCTCTCTCTCCGAAGTACTCCATCGCAGCGAGCTCGGCCAATCCAGGATACAGGGGAAATTGGTCGGGGTCTTCGCCCGCGGTCTCCTTCCGTGTTCCTTCTTTCGTATTTCGTACCCCGGCCACGACGAGTGCAGTGGTGTGCATGAAGCCCCGTCGACCCGGGCAGTTTGGGTAGATCTCCAGAGGTTCTCGTAGAGATTCAGAGGTTTTCCCTTTGTTCTCTGAAACGTTTGGCACATCTTGCACGTAACTCTGAGGAGATCTGGGTTCATGGATAGGTCAATGTCGAATCGGAATGTGATCGTTCAGACCATCCATACGATGATCCGGTCCTGGCTTGAAGGTGACATCAAACGCATAACTGACATCATCGATGAGGAGGTTGTGATGTATTGTCCTCAGTCCGGCGACCGCGTTGTGGGGAAGAGAGCGTTCACGCGGGCTCTGGAAGAGTTCCGTCGGCATACTGACATCAAGAGATACGACGAATCGGATTTTATGGTTGACACGCGTGGTGGCATCTCGGTTGCCACCTATCATTTCCATATTGAATATGCAACGGGCAATGACAATGTTTCTGAATCCGGGATTGATCTTCTGGTTTTTCAACGCAAAGGCGCAACGTGGAAGCTGGTGCGAAGATCGATGCTTCCATCACACCAGGGAACACAGTGATTCCCCGGTCTTCTGGTGATCGCACAACACTTGTCGGAGGCAGTATGAGAACATCGCGCGTCCTTTCAGCGGTCTTGATCCTGGTTGTGTCAACCACGATAGCTGCGCATACGCAAGACCTGCTATTGAGTCGACGATCGGCGCTCAACCTCCACGTCGGTTTCTGGCGTGGCAGCGCGGCAAGCACCATCAGCCCCGGTGGTGTTCGAGCCGAGGTTAAGGCTGGCAGTTTTATCGGCGGGCTCCAGTATGCCTACTGGATGAAGGAAGATCTTGCGATTACGGTGAGCGCCGGCCTTCTCACTGGGAAGGTCACCTCTACGGTGAGCCTCCTGAGTGTGACGCAGCAGGCAAGCTCGGTAGCCTCCGTACTGCTCGGTGTCAAGTACTACCCGTTCCAATCGGCAGCCGACGACCATGTTCGACTGTATCTCGCTGGAGCTGTCGGCCCCTACGTTGGCTCCGAGGAAAGCAACACGATCCTGGCTCAGGAAAGTCGGACGGAAACGGCGTTCGGGGGCCGACTTGGTGCAGGTGTGGATTTCTTCCTGAGCAATCACTTCACGCTGGGCCTCAATGCGGGTTACAACCTGATGACCAATTTTGAAGCTCCCATCGGTGCGCGCAGCAACTATGACGGTGGCGACCTCTCCTTCGGCATAGGCTACATATTCTAACGATAGGCATGGAGGGACAATGGCCTCAGTGATCAGCTCCATCCAACGTTGGGCTGCCGTCACCGGGCTCATGGTGATTGCGTTGCCGCTCTGGGTGCAGTTTTCGGGCTGTTCGAAGTCGTCAGATCCGAGCTCGATCGAACCGCCCGTTGACGGTCTTCAGTACGTGACCCCGGAGCAGGTCGGGTGGTCAGCTCAGAAACTGGATTCAGCAAAACAGTTCGCCCAACAATCAGGCTTTGCCGCGGTCATGGTGGCCTATGACGGGCAGGTATTTTTCTCGTGGGGCGAGGTGTCGAGGAACTTTTTTGTGCATTCAATCCGGAAACCCTTCCTGAGTGCTCTGTACGGGATCCATGTGGGCAAAGGTGAAATCACTCTCACCGAAACACTGGAACAACTTGACATTGATGATAGCGCTCCCAGCCTGACTCCGGCGGAGAGACAGGCGACAGTACAGGAGTTGCTTCAGGCGCGGTCGGGCGTGTACCATGAGGCTGCTGCGGAAGATTCCACGATGATCGCCACGCGACCGGCCCGGGGAAGCCATCCGCACGGAACATTCTATTATTACAACAACTGGGATTTCAACGTCGCGGGATCGATATTCAGGCAGAAGGCGGGTGCGGACATTTTTGAATCGTTCAAGAATGAGATTGCGGGTCCGATCGGCATGCAGGACTTCAGCACGGCACTGTGTGGGTATCAATTTGAGCTTGGCAAGTCTCAGCATCCTGCGTATGTGATGCGTATGAGCGCACGAGACATGCTCCGGTTTGGGGTGCTGTTCCAGAAAGGTGGAAGCTGGCTCGGTCGTCAGGTCATTCCGGCGTCGTGGATCACGGAGAGTACAACATCCTATTCAGTCATCGATAGTGTGTCCGGCCTGGGATACGGATACATGTGGAGGACCATCCCTGCCGGAACTCCACTCGCCCACATGATCGGCAGCAGCGGCTTCTATCACACGGGGGTGGGAGTGCATGCGCTCATCATCCTTCCTGCCGTGAAGCTTGTGATTGTGGAGCGTGTGGATACGGATGGGACCACGTGGGTTGATCCGGGTGAAGCCGGGATGCAACTGGGGTTGATGATTATGAACGCGCGTAACTGAAGAGACCAAGTGACGAAGTCCCCCGCAGACGACACCCGGGATTCGTCCCTGCAGGGTCATATGAATGCATCACGATGGAGACGCCATGAATCAGATGCCACGTGTATGGGTGAGGGGCCATCCGATACCATCCTTCTTTCTCCTGGCGATAGCAATCTGTTTTACCACGTTGTTTCCTGCAAGCTTCCTCCTTCCCCGTGGCGCAGTGTACGGCCAAGTACTGGGTTTCTACCTGAGCATAGTGGGAGTGTACAGTCCTGTGCTCGCAGGTATCATTGTCACGCAGATGGTGCACCCCGGTCGTGGCCATATTCCTTTGGCCCAACGCCTGAAGGTCTTCATCCCAGTCTGGTTCATTGCGACCGGTATATGCATTGCGAACCTGAGGCTCACAGCCCCTCCCGGCGTTCCGCTCGCCGGTTTGATTGTGCTCTCGTTTCCGGCCGCGCTTCTGCCGGCGTGGGTACTCTCATCGGCATACGCAGGTTCCGAGGGTGTCAGACGTATGCTGGCATCACTGATAAAACCGACCGGGAACCTCGGGTACTATCTCATCGCGTTGTTGACATTCCCTGTCATCCATGTGGTGGGTGCAGGGCTGACGAATATCTGGAACGGCAGGGGGTGGTTTCCCCCGCAGGGCGCGGGAGCGGACCTCTTTCTGACCATCATGATCACATTCTTTTCGGTGCTCTTTTTTTTCGGGGGCATCAATGAGGAATCAGGGTGGCGAGGGTTTGCCCAACAGAGGCTTCAGGGGAGGCATAGTCCTCTCGTCTCAGCTCTTATCCTCTGGTTCTGTATGGTGATCTGGCACATCCCCAATGATCTTCTCCAGTACCAGCACGGTGGATATCTCGAGGTACGCATCGGACTCTACATTTGTATCACCGTTGTGTTTGTCTGGATTTACAACCGCACGAAGGGGAGTATTTGGGCCGTGGCAATCTTCCATGCCTCTATGAACTCCATGAACCCCCTGATGGGCATGTTCCCCATCACAACGGCAGGAAACATCCTGCTGGTAGGGTTCGCCGTGACCGTCATTGTCGCCGATCGCATGTGGCGCAGGCTTCCCGGTGATCATCCGGCAGTATTTCAGAATGGTGCGCAAGTTGCCTGTGATGCATCCGCAGCCCAACCACATCGCGCGGAAGTGAGTTCGACAGCATGAAGCAACTCCTCGATCGCTTCTTGACTCACAAGTGGCTGCCTGTGCCGCTCGCAGCCATTGCTATTATTCTCGTCCTCCCCTCCGTGTGAAGCGGATGGCAATTGGATGACATCACCTATTCGTAATTCCTCCCCGGCTGTCCGAATTTTCAAGGGAGCAGCCTTTCTGGCTTCCGAATCCCGGATTCAGTATCTTCTGCCTGACGCAGGAGGAGACCATGCACGAAGTGACCCTCATTCCGGGGGATGGCATAGGGCCGAGTATCACGGAATCGGCCGTCCGAATTATCGAAGCAGCAGGAGTCGGGATCACATGGGAACGCGTGGAAGCAGGCCTCCCTGCGATCGACAAGTACAAAGACCCCCTTCCTCGTGAAGTCCTCGATTCGATTGAACGGACCCGCGTCGCACTGAAGGGCCCTCTCACAACCCCTGTGGGTTCAGGCTTCCGGAGCGTGAATGTCGCTCTCCGGAAGGAATTCGATCTGTATGCAAATGTCCGCCCGGCCTGTTCGTTCGAAGGTGTTGTGTCGAAGTATGCAGACTTGGACCTCGTCATCGTCCGTGAGAATACGGAAGAATTCTACGCCGGCATCGAACATTATATCGATCCCGCGCGGAGCGCGGCCGAAACGATTGGCATCGTGACACGCTCCGGGTCCGACCGGATCATCCGCTACGCGTACAACTACGCCCGCAAACACAACCGCAAGAAAGTGACAACCGTCCACAAAGCGAACATTCTGAAATACACCGGTGGGCTCTTTCTTGACGTCTCACGCCATGTCGCGGCGGAATTTCCCGACATCCAGACGGAGGACCGGATCGTCGACAATATGGCCATGCAAATGGTGATGAACCCGCACCAGTTCGACCTGATTGTCACGACCAATCTCTTCGGGGACATTCTCTCGGACCTGGCTTCGGGGCTTGTCGGTGGGCTGGGACTCGCGCCCGGTGCAAACATCGGCTACACGGCGTCGATCTTCGAAGCCGTGCATGGCAGTGCGCCAGACATTGCGGGAAAGAACATCGCCAATCCCGCCGCCGTCATCCTCGCCGGAGTGATGATGCTGCGGCATCTGAATGAAGATGCCGCGGCCGACAGAATCGAACGGGCAGTGCGGGATGTTGTGAAGGAAGGGAAGTCCGTGACACGGGACCTGAACCCGGCCCGAGCGGTGGGGACCATTGAAATGACGGACGCGATTATCGCGAAGATGCAGGAATAAATGCACGGCCCCTCAGCCGGTTTCAACCGCACCGACATTCAGCGCTTCGAGTGAGGATCTCGTGTTCGCTGCATCACCGACCACAACGATCTTCATCCGCTCCGTGATGAGATACCGTCGGGCAACAGCCAGAACGTCCTCGCGCGTCACGGTCCGCAGGCGGTCCAGGTAGGTGTAGTAATAGTCAGATGGGAGATCATACAGGGGTAGTGCCTGCAATGCCTGTACGACCTGGGCAGGGGTTTCGAACGCAAGTGCGTAGGACCCTGCCAGACTCTCCTTCGCAAATGTCAACTCATCCTCCGTAACTCCCTCCGCGGCCATCCGGTCGATCTCGCCGAGCGTCTCCCGTATCGCCACGGCCGTTCCCCCGGTGTGGAATGCTCCTCCGGCAACAAAGGGCCCGGGATGGCGCAGCGCCGAGAACACCGACCACGCGCCGTACGTCAGGCCCCGCTTCTCACGCAGGTTCGCATTCAACCGGCTTGAAAACTGGCCGCCGAGGATGCGGTTCATCACCTGTGCAGGGATGTAATCTTCACTGTTGCGCTGGAACGCGGGAAGTCCGAGCCTGACTTCAGACTGGGGGGCACCGGCCCGGTCAACAAGAATGATGCTTCGTGTCAGATGTGGATGTGCGGGAAGGGCGGACGGATGGTGCGTTGCCGCTCCGTTGTCGTGCACAAGGCGCGATTCCGCAAGTGGACCTACCCGTTCAGGTGTGATGTCGCCCACGACGATGAGCGTGAGCCGGTGTGGCGTGAAGTGCGTTGCGTGGAACAGACGGAGGTCGTCAGCAGTGATCGCGCGCATCCCCGGTTCATCACCTCCCGCGTCCGCACCATAGGGGTGGTTTTCGCCAAACACGGAACGGTGAAACACGAGCGACGCAATGGTTCCGGGCCTGTCTTTCTGTTGCAGAAGGGACGTGAGATGCTGTTCGCGCAGGCGTTCGACATCCGGTGGAGGAAAGACCGGATGCTGCCAGATATCGGCGCAGACATCAAACACGTCCTGAAGGTGCTTCGTGACCGTTGAGAAGGTCAACACGGTTCCGTCGTGGCTCACGTGGGTCCGGACGGTCGCGCCGACGAACTCGAGGCTGTCCGCTATGTCCTGCAACGACCGGCGTGCAGTTCCGGTGTCGAGCGCATCCCCCGTCAGCATTGCAAGTCCGGAGCGGCCGGGCAGATCGTGCGTTGCCCCCGCAGGGAGAACAAACGAGCCGACGGTGAGAGGGAGAGTCGCCGTGCGCGCAACCCACACCGCCGGTCCTCCTTCAATAGAGTGTCTGTGAAGGTGGGGCATCATGATGCGGAGCTCCCACGGGGGACTACGCGGATGACGACCCCCGGTTGTGCATAGACCCGGGAGGCACAGCTGCTCACCTCCACGGCTGAAATGCCGCTGAAGCGTTCCAGGTAGTTGTTGAGCTCTCCCGCTGAACTTCCAAGGGTCTCGTAGGTGGCCAGGGCATCAGCCCGGCTCAGCATTCCTGCGAGGCCGTGCACAAGGTGCGATTCTTTCATATTGATGGATTTGCTGAGCTCATGTGCCGTCGGGCCGTTGTCGAGAAGCACTTCGACCACATTCAGGATGGCCTGATGGACCTCGTCGAGACTGCGGTCGCTGTGCGGTGTTGCCTGGACCACAAGGCGTCCCGCCGCTTCGCCACCGTGCTGATATGCGAAAACGTTCTCGACGATGCGCTGCTCGATGACCAGCCCTTTGTACAACCTGGAGTTTCTGCCGGCAGAGAGAACGTCTGTGAATACATCCAGCAGAGCATCCTCGCGCGTGTTCCAGGGAGCACTGTGCCAGGCGAGCGTGAGGCGGGGGACGTGCACCCGGTCCTCCAGGACAATTGACCTGGAGGAGTGTGCAGGAACCGGCGGGATCATGGGGGCTGGAATGACGGGGCCCCGTGGAATCGATCCAAAGTGCTTCTCTATCGCTTGCCGCGTGCCGTCCTTCTCGAAGCCCCCGGCAACCACCAACACTGCGTTGTTGGGTGCATAGTATGTCCGGAAAAAGGACGATACGTCGTCAAGCGTGGCGCCGTCCAGGTGCCGCATCGAGCCGATCACAGGCCAGTGGTAGGGGTGGTCCTCCGGATAGAGGGCTGCGGAGATGGTCTCCGCAACGAGACCGTATGGCTGGTTTTCGTAGCTCTGCCGCCGCTCATTCTTGACAACATCGCGCTGGTTGTCCAGCTTCTCCTGCGTGAGTGCCGGCAGGAGGTTGCCCATCCGGTCGGCCTCCAGGAACAACGCCAGGTCAACCTTGTCTGCGGGCACCAGTTCGTAATAGTTTGTGCGGTCTTCGCTCGTGGAGCCGTTCACATACGCCCCGACAGCCTGGAGGCGCCGGAAATGCTCACCGTCGGGTACGTTCAGGGATCCCTTGAACATCATGTGTTCGAAGAGATGGGCAAGCCCGGTCTTTCCCGGAACTTCGTTCTTTGAGCCGACGTGGTACATCAGCTCCACGGCGGCGACCGGAACGGTGCCATCGTGGTGAAGGATGACCGTGAGACCATTGTCCAGCTGATACGATTCGAAAGGAAGATGAACGGGATTCATAGGTTGGCTGCCAATATGCGGAAATCATGCCAGAGATGCCAGAATTGCTTTTTTGTGCCAACGTCGCGACCTTTAGGTGATACAAAACTCATTTGGGGTCTGAACGTGCGCTCGGTTCTCACTGTATCCGTCCTTGTTGCGATGCTCAGCCTCCTGGCCGGGTGCGGGGATGGTGGCAATGTAGACCGTGCATTGACCGGGAAGTCGCTGAGATATGCGCCGGGCGATCCTTCGTTTGACCTCGAGGGTGTTCCCCTCGCTGTCGGTGGTCAAACAGAAATTGCGGTCTACATCCAGATCCCCGGGACATCCCTTGTGTTTGTGCGGGCGGGTGGACACTATGAAGCGACCATGACGGTCATCGTGCGCGTCCTCGATCCCGGGAGCGGTGATCTTGTGCACGAGCTTGCCTGGGCGGAGACCGTTGCAGTGGGCTCGTATGCTGCCACCCAATCGCATCCGCCCGTCCGGATCCAGCGGTTATTTCCGGCGCCGCATGGACGGTATGTCGTCGAAGCACTTCTCGAAGACCGGAATACCGGGAAAGAGGCCCGACGCGGACAGTCGGTGGTTGTCCCGGAATTTGTGGAAGGACGGCCGATGGCGGGGAGCCTGATGCTCGAAAGGGTGGTCGCGGGAGCACGGGAGCCCACAGTGGTCTTTCACGTGCCCCGAACCGGGGATACTCTTCTCGCATCTGCGCAGCTTTTTAATGTGCCACCGGGAAGCATTTATGACTATGATTTCACGCTGCGGAGGTTTATCGTCGACACAGCAGCGGCTCCGCCCCCGTACTACTTTTCCGTACCGGCAAATACCATGGAGGGGCGCCGGCTTTACCCTGAATCTGCGGACACCATCCTCTTCGAGCAGTCTGCAGTCGTTTATTCTCCCGACATGCCCGACTTCCGGCTCGTTCTGCCACCGCTGGGAGAGGGTATGTATCAGATGACCCTGCGCATCTGGGGAAGGGCACAGGTACATACGAACGATTCCGGTGCCTTCGCGCACCGGTTCTTTGCCATCATGCACGAGACATTCCCGCGGCCGTCGTTTCTGGACGATCTTGTGGCCGCGGCCGTGTATATTGCTGACGGAGACGAATGGACAGCGATGGACACTGCTTCGACACCGTCAGAGAAGCTGAAAGCCTTTGACGCATTCTGGCTTTCGCTCGGAAAAACACCGGCGCAAGCGAGCGCGCTCATCCGCAAGTACTATTCACGCATCGAGGAGGCGAATCGGCTCTTTTCGACCTTCAAGGAGGGATGGCGGACAGACCGGGGAATGGTGTATACCATCCTGGGACCGCCGGAACGCGTCGACCGGCTCTTCGACCAGGAGACATGGTACTTTCACCACCCGGGTTCCTATCAGGAGAATACCTGGAGATTTCGTCGGGTCTATTTCGCTCCCGACAACCTGTCGATGGAAGACTTCCTTCTTGTCAGAGGAAGAGAGTATGAATACCTCTGGCAACGCATTCTGAAGAAATGGAGAGAGGGAGTAGTCTACTGATGAGAATTGGGTCCCATACGATAGAGAACGGTATCCTGCTTGCTCCGATGGAAGACGTCACGGATCTTCCATTCCGTCTCATCTGCAAACGGATGGGGGCCGATATCGTGTACACGGAGTTCGTAAATTCGGACGGGCTCGTCCGCGGCAACGCCAAGACGCGGAACAAGATGGTATTCACGGAGGAGGAACGGCCGGTCGGCATACAGATCTACGGGGGAGATGTGGCGGCGATGGAGGGCGCGGCGCAGATGGCGGAGAGCTTTGCGCCCGACCTGATCGACATCAATTGTGGCTGCTGGGTACGGGACGTTGCCATGCGGGGAGCCGGCGCCGGATTATTGCGCGACCTCCCTCGCATGGAGAAACTCGCATCGGCGGTTGTCCGCGCTGTCCGGACACCGGTTACGCTCAAGACGCGCCTGGGATGGGATGCCGGGAGCATCCGCATCGTCGAAGTCGCACGCATGTGCGAACAGATCGGCGTCCAGGCTTTGACCGTTCATTGCCGGACGCGGGACCAGGGGCATAAAGGATCCGTGGACTATTCCTGGATTCCCCGCATCAGGGAGGCAGTCTCGTTGCCGGTGATCGTGAACGGCGATATCGTCACTCCCCAGGACGTGAAGAACGTCTTCACATCAACGGGATGCGATGCTGTGATGATCGGGCGCGGGGCAATCCAGAACCCCTGGATTTTCCGCCAGGCAAAACACTTTCTGGCCACCGGCGAACTTCTGCCCGAACCGACGCTGGAAGAACGGGTTGATCTCCTCCGCGAGCATCTCCGGATGGCGGTGGAATACAAGGGCGAACGCATCGGCGTGATCGAACTGCGGAAGCATTACGCCGGATTTCTGCGGGGAATGCCCCACGTGTCCAGGATCCGGATGGAACTGATGCAGTTCACAGAAGCAGCCCCCATTTTCGAGCATCTCACGCGGTTTCTCGAACTCTATTCACCTGCCGGTTCCACGACGGCGTCTTGAACGCGTCGGTTTTTTTTCCTATCTTCGTGAAGTAGCACCCGCAGTGGTGTGTGCCCGTCTGTTCTATCCCAATGGAGGAGCGTATGCGTTGCCATGTCGCCCGGTGCGGCCTTCTGGCTGGCACCGTTCTACTCTTGTGTGCCTTTCCCGCTCTCGCCGACGAGGGCATGTGGACATTCGATAATCCCCCGCTGCAACTCCTGCGCGATCAGTATCAGTTTGTGCCAACGACCGAGTGGCTGGACCATGTGCGGATGTCCAGCGTCCGGTTCAATGATGGCGGATCCGGGGCGTTCGTCAGCGGGAACGGGTTGGTGCTGACCAACCATCATGTCGCCCGCGGTCAATTGCAGAAGCTCTCATCGGCAGGGAAGAACTATGTTGCCGACGGGTTCTATGCGAAGACCATGGCGGAGGAGCTTGCATGCCCTGACCTTGAGCTGAATGTGCTTGTGTCCATGGAAGATGTCACGTCCCCTGTCCTTGCCGCCGTGAAGCCGGAAATGTCTCCCAAAGAAGCGCTTGATGCCCGCAAAGCGGTGATGGCGCGAATCGCAAAAGGGAGTAAAGAGAAGACCGGATTGCGCTCCGATGTCGTGACCCTCTATGGAGGGGGAGAGTACTGGCTCTACCGCTATGAGCGATACACGGACGTGCGTCTCGTGATGGCGCCGGAGCAGCAGATCGCGTTCTTCGGAGGGGACAATGACAACTTCACCTTTCCGCGTCACGATCTGGACATGGCCTTCTTCAGGGTGTATGAAAACAATGCGCCCCTCGCGGTGCAGCACTATCTGCACTGGAAGACGGGCGGCGCGGCCGATGGCGAACCGGTCTTTGTGTCGGGCCATCCCGGCTCCACGAACCGCTTCCAGACATACCCGCAGACCGTCTATCAACGCGATGCCGTGTATCCGTTGAGAGTGAAGATCTACGAACGCCGCCTCAGCGTACTGAAAGCTTTTGCTGCGCGCGGGCAGGAACAGGCCCGCCGGGCTGCAAGCGCAATATTCGGCCTCGAGAATACGCTCAAAGTCATGGGGGGCGAATACAAGGGTCTTCTGGATCCTACGCTCATGGCACGGAAAGCTGGTGAAGAAACGGCATTCATGGACCTCGTGATGGCGGATCCCGCACTGAAGCAGAAGTATGGATGGGTGTGGGACACTGTTGCTGCAGCCGTCGGGCGATCCCGTGCAATGCTCCCCGAGCGCACGTATCGTACGATCTCGTCGCGCCTCTACAGTATCGCCACATCGCTCGTCCAGTATGCCGACGAGATTCGCAAACCGAACGGTGAACGGCTCTCCCCCTATCAGGATGCCAATCTGGAGTCGACCAAATTCAAGCTCTTCTCACGAGCGCCGGTCTATCCCGACCTCGAAGAGGTACAGCTTTCCGATGCTCTCAAGCAATCGGCCGAGAACTTCCCCGCCTCAGACCCGTTCATCGTCCACGTCCTCGGCGGAAGAAGTCCGGAGGAAGTGGCGCGTGACCTTGTGCGCGGGACCACTCTGGCCGACCCGGCGGTTCGCAAGTCTCTCTTCGCCGGAGGAGCAACGGCGATTGCCGCATCCAGGGACCCTATGATTGTTCTCGCCCGCACGCTCGATCCGATGTACCGGGCGATGCTCGCGACGGAGGAAAAGACCATCACAGGCGTGCTTAACCTCGCAGCCGAAAAGCTCGGTGAGGCACGGTTTGCCGTCTACGGGAAGTCGGCGTATCCCGATGCCACCTTCACCCTCCGGCTCTCCTTCGGGGCGGTCAAAGGGTATCCCATGAACGGGACGGTGGCTCCCTCCAGGACGACGCTCTTCGGACTGTATGACCGGGCCTACAGCTTCGACCAACAGGGCGACTATGCGCTTCCCAAGCGGTTTATTGACCGCCGTGCGTCGCTTGACCTGACGACGCCGGTGAATTTTGTGTGTACCTGTGATATTATTGGCGGGAACTCGGGATCACCGGTGATCAACAAGGAAGGCGAATACGTCGGCCTGATCTTCGACGGCAACATCGAGAGCCTCCCCGGCCGCTTCCTGTACTCCGATCAGGCCAACCGTGCTGTTGCGGTGCACTCCGCGTTCATCATCGAGGCGCTCCGCAAGCTTTACGATGCAGCTCCCCTGGCAGATGAGCTGGAAGGAGTGAAGAACGGGGGAGGGAAGGCGGTGGGGAACAGGTAGAAGAAGAGGGAAGAGTACGCGGGGGGGTGGCGGGCCGCCCTGCGTTGCTTGTACAACCGGATTGTTGTACATTTCTGGACAACAATCCCCGTATGAGAAACTCAGTCTCCTTCGTCCTTGACAGTCAGCTGACAACGCTGGAATTCTCCGCCGGTTCGCCCTGGCAACCCACGACAACGGTGCTTCAGTATCTTCGAAGCCGGCCCGATCACCGCGGCGTGAAGGAAGGGTGCGCCGAGGGGGATTGCGGGGCCTGCACGGTCGTTATTGCCGAAGAGAATGCGGCGGGTGAGCTTCAGTATAACGCTGTGGACTCCTGCCTTGTATTCCTTCCCATGTTGCACCGCACCCAGCTCATCACCGTAGAGAACCTGAAGGAAGTTGGCGGGGCGCTTCACCCCGTTCAAGAGGCGATGATCGAACAGCACGGCAGCCAGTGCGGTTTTTGCACGCCGGGGATCGTTCTGTCGCTCTTTGCCCTTTACAAGCAAGGCCCGCGGCCTTCCCGCAAAGCAATTGTCGATGCCCTCTCGGGCAATCTCTGCCGCTGTACCGGTTACCGCTCGATCATCGACGCGGCGGAATCTGCCTGTGCGGCAGCCCCTCACGATCACTTCAGCGATTGGGAGAAGGAGGTCCTGCGCCTGATCCGTTCCATTCCGGACGAAGGACTCCTTCTGGAATCGGCCGGGCAGGTGTACGCGCGCCCCGCAACAGGCGAAGCCGCCCTGCGGTATCTTGCCGATCATCCGGCCGCGCTCGTCGTGAACGGGGGGACAGACTGTGCACTACGGGTAACGAAGCGCCGCGAATTCCTCCCCTCAATCCTTGATCTCTCAGGCGTCGCTGAACTCCGGGTGTGCCGGTGGACGAGTCAGGGGCTTGTTGCCGGAGCGGGAGCGACCATTCAGGATCTTCTCGAGACATCCGAACGGCACCTTCCGGCATTGCACGCCATGCTCGTTCGGTTTGGCTCGCGTCAGATCCGTACGATGGCGACTCTGGGAGGTAATCTCGGAACCTCCTCTCCAATCGGCGATTCGCTTCCTGTCCTTCTCGCCCTCGGCGCGGAAGTGGTCTTGCAGAGCGCCACGTCGCGTCGCTCACTCCTCGTGGAAGAGTTCGTCACGGGTTATCGCCACAACCAGCGCCAGCAGACAGAGTTGATCACATCGATCACTGTCCCCGCCGTGGAAGAAGGGACACTCGTTCGTTCGTACAAGGTGTCCAGGCGGTGGGATGTGGATATTGCGACGACGAGTGCCGCATTCGCGGTCAGGACGGATCCCGGCGGAATCGTGAATGCCGCGGTGCTGGCCTATGGCGGGATGGCTGCGACTCCCAAGCGCGCGCGCCGTACGGAATCGTACCTTGTCGGAAAGCCCTGGGATCGTCCGACCGTCGAACAGGCCATGCATGTTCTTGACGGAGATTTCACCCCGCTGTCGGACGTCCGCGGGGGCGCCGGATACCGGTCGACTCTTGCCCGGAATCTCCTACTGAGGTTCTGGCATGAATCGCAGACGCAACGGGGGAACGGTGCATAACCCGGAACACCACACCATGGATCGCGCCCACGAAAGCGCCCACGGGCATGTTACGGGCGAGGCGGTCTATCTTGACGACATCCCCGAACCTGAAGGACTTCTTGCAGGTCATGTCGTGTACAGTCCGCATGCCCATGCGCGCATCGCATCGTACAACCTTGCCGGCGCCCGTGTCATGCCCGGCGTCGCCGCCGTGCTTGCCGCTTCTGATATTCCCGGTCAGAACCAGATGGGTCCCGTGGTCCGCGATGAACCGTGTCTCGCAGCAGACGAAGTGTCGTTTGTCGGACAGGGAGTCTTCCTGATTGCGGCAGAAACGGGACGTCAGGCCCGTGATGCGGAACAGGCGATCGTTGTCACGTATGGTCCCCTGGATGCCGTTCTCGATCTTCCCGCTGCTATGGCGGGGGGAGAACTCCTCGGGACTCCACGGCGTATCGAGCGGGGGAATGCTGCAGATGGGCTGGCGGCAGCTCCGCACAGAATTTCAGGTGAGCTCCAGACCGGCGCGCAGGAACACTGGTATCTGGAGACGCAAGCCTGTTTGTGCATCCCCGGCGAGGGGGACGAGATGCAGGTGTACAGTTCCACACAGCACCCCACTGAGGTGCAGACACTTGTGGCAGAGGTCCTCGGAATCCCGCGAAACGCCGTTGTCGTCGACGTGCGGCGTCTCGGCGGCGGATTCGGCGGAAAAGAAACACAGGCAAATCATGTTGCATGCTGGGCCGCCTTGCTCGCCCGCGCCACGGGCCGCCCGGTCAAGATCCGGCTCTTCCGTGACGATGACATGATCATGACGGGGAAACGGCACCGGTTCCTCATGCAGTACGAGGCCGGGTTTGACGACGAAGGAATGCTCCAGGCGGTTACGCTCGATCTCAACAGCGACGGCGGGGCGGCGACCGACCTATCGTCCGCCATCCTGGAGCGGGCCATGCTGCATGTGGACAACGCCTACTTCGTGCCGCATCTGGCGGTCACGGGCCGTGTGTGGAAGACCAACCTCCCCTCCAACACCGCATTTCGCGGATTTGGCGCACCGCAGGGGATGGCAGCGATCGAGACCATTCTCGACCGGATCGCACGTATTCTGGGGCGTGACGCGGCCGATATCCGGAGGACAAACTTCTACTCTTCCCCCGATCGCTCAGTCACACATTATGATCAGGAAGTGGAACAGAACCACCTCCCGATGATGTTTGATCGTTTGATGGAATCATCGGGATACCGTGAACGCCGCCGCCTGATCCGGGAATTCAATGCCGCGCATGAATTCGAGAAACGGGGGCTCGCTCTCACGCCGGTGAAATTCGGAATCTCCTTCACCACGACATTCCTGAATCAGGCTGCAGCCCTGGTGCATATCTACACCGACGGAACGGTCCTCGTGAACCACGGCGGTGTGGAGATGGGGCAGGGGCTCCACACAAAAATCCGGGATATCGCTGCCAGGGAACTGGGCATCGACCGGTCTCAGGTCCGGGTCGCCCCGACGAATACGGCCCGCGTTCCGAACACGTCAGCCACCGCCGCATCGGCCGGCGCGGATATGAACGGCCAGGCGGTGAAGAATGCCATCGACACGCTCAAGAGCCGGATAGCGCAGGGTATGAGCGAGCTCTTCGGGGAGCGACATCCCGGCGATGGCCCGGCCGCCCAGGACATCCGGTTCGAGAACGGCTCAGTTGTTGACTCCCGTCATCCGGAGCGAGGGGTTCCACTCCGTGAAGCGGTCAGTGAACTGCACAGAAAACGGATCAGTCTGAGTGCGACCGGCTTCTACAGAACGCCCGATATCGGTTGGGACCGTGAAAAGGGAAAAGGACGGCCGTTTTACTATTATGCGTTTGGCATGGCCGTGAGTGAGGTCGTTCTGGACACGTTGACCGGTGAACATACACTCCTGCGCGTCGATATTCTTCATGATGCAGGTGAGCCGCTTCACCCTGGGATCGACCGGGGACAGGTGGAAGGGGGATTTGTGCAGGGCCTGGGATGGTGCACCACGGAGGAGATTCTCTGGGACAACGCCGGGAACCTGATGACGCACAGTCCGGACACGTACAAGCTCCCCACGGCGGGGGACGTGCCGGTGGATTTCCGCGTCGCTCTGCTCGAGGGTGTGCCGGGCGAGGGAACGATTCGGGGAAGCAAGGCAACGGGAGAACCGCCGTTCATGCTTGCGCTCTCGGTCTGGCTGGCCCTCAAAGATGCGGTGTCGGCGGTGGACGACCATCGCCGTGAACCTCCGTTTTCTCTCCCTGCAACAGGCGAGGTGCTGCTGCAGGCGGCGGAGTCGCTCCGGACCGGCGCTCAGACACCGGAGACCCCCGGGTCCGCCATCACTGTTTCTCGCTCATAACACACGGGAGCCCATGAACACCGCAACTACACTGAAAGATGTCATTCGGGACGCAGGAGTGGTCGGTGCCGGTGGTGCGGGGTTCCCCGCGCACGTGAAGGCGGCGGCGCAGGTGGATACCATTATTGCGAACGGGGCCGAATGTGAACCGCTGATCCATAAGGACTATGAGGTGATGCTTCATCACGCGCCGGAAATCGTGCGCGGCGTGCGGCTCCTCATGCAGGCCACCGGCGCGAAGCGCGGGATCATCGGGATCAAGGAAAAAAATGCCGCCGTCGTGGATGCGTTCCGGATAGCTCTCGACGGAAAGGACGTGTCCCTTCACCTCCTGGGGGATTTCTATCCCTCCGGTGATGAATATGTGCTTGTGTATGAATCCACGGGACGGCTTATTCCGCCACAGGGGATCCCACTCGATGTGAAGATCGTCGTCAGCAATGTGGAGACGCTTCTCAATATCGTCCGTGCCACGGAAGGGTCACCCGTTACGGAGAAATGGGTGACCGTGACCGGCGCCGTACGTACGCCCGTGACCTTTCCCGCCCCGATCGGCATGCCTTTTAGCGAAGCGATAAAGGTCGCGGGGGGCGCAACGACCCCGGGGTTCGGCGTGTTTGTCGGCGGAGTGATGATGGGGTCGTTAGAGTTCGACATGAACACTGCCATTACGAAAACGACAGCCGGTCTCGTCGTTCTGCCGATGGACCACACGTTGATCAAACGCAAGAACCAGCCGACAAAAGTGATGCGAAAAATCGGGAAGTCGGCGTGCGATCAGTGTACCTTCTGCACAGAGCTGTGCCCGCGGTATCTGCTGGGATACGACGTGCAGCCGCACAAAGTGATGCGCAGTCTCGGCTTCACTGCGACCGGGGAGGCGTACTGGAATCAGTATGCGTCTCTCTGTTGTGCCTGCGGCCTCTGCACGCTCTACGCGTGTCCCGAAAGTCTCTTTCCCAAGGAAGCCTGCGACGACGGCAAGCGCGAAATGAAAGCGCACGGGGAGAAATGGAACGGTCCGACGGATGTGCATCCGCATGCGATGTACGAAGGCCGTCGGACTCCGCTGAAGCAGTTGACGAAGAAACTGGGGATTGCGGCCTATGACCGGCCGTCCGCACTGAAGACGGAGACTCCCCGGACGCGCATCGTGCGTATTCCCCTTGCCCAGCACATCGGCGCCCCCGCCCGTCCGCTCGTGAAAGCGGGACAGCGGGTTGAGAAGGGGGAGTGCATCGGAGAGATTCCTGACGGTGCCCTCGGAGCCAGAGTCCATGCCAGCATAACCGGAGTCGTTACGAGTGTTGACGGCTTCATCGCCATCGAACAAGGATAACCTATGCAGAAGAATGCAATTGGTCTTGTAGAACTTTCAAGTATCGCCGCCGGATTTCTGGTTGGCGACGCCATGCTCAAAGCCGCGGAGGTGGAGATCCTGCTGTCACGGACCATCTGCTCGGGCAAATACATGGTCCTTGTCGGCGGTGATGTTGCTGCCGTCACTGCCAGCGTCGAGGCGGGCGAAACTATCGGCGAAGGATCGGTGATCGATACCTTTGTCATCCCCAATGTTCACCCGTCAATCTTCCCGGCGATCGGGGGGACGAGCACGGTAACAACCCTGGAGGCGCTGGGCATCATTGAATCGTTCTCCGTGGCTGCGATGATCGAGGGCGCGGATGCCGCTGCAAAGGCGGCCAAAGTCCAGCTCGTTGAACTGCGCCTTGCAATGGCGTTGGGTGGGAAGGCCTTTGTGACACTGACCGGCGACGTAGCGGCTGTGCAGGCCGCTGTCGATGCGGGCGCTGCAGTAGTCGGATCGAAGGGTGTTCTCGTCAACAAAGTCGTGATCCCCGCACCCCGGCGCGAGCTTCTGACGGAAATCGTATGATGGCCGTTGTGTCCTTGTCTCCCGCACGCCCCCCCCGTCTCCCGTCAGTTCTCCTTCTCGCGTTTGCCATCCTCCATATCTCGTGCGGGCCGGCGACAACGCCCATCCAGCAGGAAACGACTTCGATTTCGGAACAGCGGGTTGCGCGCCATGTTGCCTATCTCGCCTCCGACGCGCTCAAGGGGCGAAACACGCCGAGCCCGGAACTCGATAGTGCGGCAGCATACATCGCGCGGACCTTTGCCTCGGCAGGACTGCTCCCGGTGGGGGGCAGCTTCTATCAGGATACGCACCTTCACACCGTCGCCCTGGGGGATACGAATAGCCTCCTGGTGCACAAAGGAGGCGACGATACGTGGTTCGCCCTGAAAGCTGATTTCGTTCCGTTTGATATGACCGCGGACAGGGAAGTGAGCGGTCCGCTTGTCTTTGCGGGGTACGGTATCACCGCATCGGAATACGGGTACGACGACTACTCGAGTATCGATGTCCGGGGAGCAATCGTGCTGGTGCTGCGCCACGAACCGGGCGAGGACGACAGTGCCTCCGTCTTCCTCGGAACGAAAGCAACCGACTATTCCAACGTGGCGACAAAAGTCCGGATCGCGCGGGAACATGGAGCAATCGGGCTCCATCGTGGTGACTGATCCGCTTAACCACTCCTCCCTCACACCGCGGGGATTCCCCTGGCCGTCGTTGTCACGGCTCATTCCGCGCGACGCTCTTCCGCTCACAATGGCTGTGGATGACTCGGCGAAGATCCCTGTTGTGCATGCGGGAGAGAAGGTCATGTGGTCTTTGTTCGACAGCGTCGACTCCCTGAAGCAGCTCCAGTCGGCCATCGACGAAACCGTGGAGCCACATTCCTTTGTGTTCCGAAATGTTGTCGTGACACTCCGGACGTCGACGCATATTACCGATCACCTCACGCACAATGTTGTTGGAGTTCTTCCCGGGGTGTCGGGGGATTCCGGGGTCGTCCTCGTCGGGGCCCATTACGACCACGTCGGATACCGCAAGAATGCGCCGTCAGGTTCGGACTCCATCTATAATGGGGCAGACGACAACGCCTCGGGGACAGCGGCCCTGCTGGAAGTTGCCGCAGGGCTCGGAGCCATCCCGGTGCGACCCGCACGGAGCATCCTTTTGATCGCCTTCGCGGGCGAAGAAAAAGGGCTCTATGGCTCGGCGTACTACGTGCGTCACCCGTTGTTTCCGCTTGCACAGACCGCTGCGATGCTGAACATGGACATGGTCGGACGGAATGCGCCGGATTCACTCCTGCTCATTGCGGAAGACCGGGACTCGTTGCTCGTGGGGGTCACGCGCAAAGAGAATGCCGCCATCGGATTCAGATTGCGGCGCACCACGCTGGATGCGGGGGGGAGCGACCATCAGAGTTTTGCCCGAGCCGGCGTGCCGGCGCTTTTCTACCATTCCGGGCTGCATGCCGACTACCATAAAGTGTCGGACGAAGCAGACCGTATCAATGCCGCAAAAGTCGCCCGGGTGGCGCGCCTTGTCATGCGCACTGCGTTGCATCTGGCCGATACTCCCACTTCACACTTTCCATAGAAAGGTGCACGATCGCTATGAAGACGATCCCTGCTGTCTGGCTGCTGTGTACAGCCGTCCTTGCTGTCCTCTCAACCGCGGTTGCCCAGGAAACGTACACGCTGCGGCTTTTGATGGAGCCCGGCAAAGCGTATCTGTATGACGATGTCGCGCGTACAGCCATGACACAGGAAATGGCGGGGCAGGAAATGAAAATCAATACGGCCGTGACCATGATCAGCCGGGCAAGCGTTCAGGCCCGTGAGACGGACGGTTCGCTCGTGATCATTACCTCGCTGGATTCGCTGGTCGTGGCGTCGAAGTCGCCCCGGCGCGACACCACGATGGTAATGACGGACATGATCGGAAAGCGGAACAAGGTGGTCCTGTCTCCTGTGGGGAAAGTCCTGGCTCGCGAAGTCATCGACTCGGTTACGAGCCCGGGAAGCATGGCGCGGGGTGCGGCCATGCGGGAGGTAGTGCGCTATCATCAACTGCCGGAAGAGCCGGTCGCTGTTGGGGCAAAGTGGACGAAGTCTGTGGTCGATTCCAACGAGGGAATGGGCGGGAAGATCGTGTCCACTGCCACAGTGGAATACCAGCTTGCCGGTGTGGAGGAGAAGGCCGGGCATGCCTGTCTGCGCATTACCTATGCCGGCGACATGACCATCGAAGGGAAAGGGGCGATGATGGGGATGGAGATCTTCACGGAAGGGAGAGGGACCACGAGCGGCACGTGGTTCTTTGATCCGAAAGGGGGATACACAGTCGCGGAAGACGCCAGGATCGAAACTGATATGACTGCGGCGATGACGGGCCAGCAGACCATGACCATTCCGATTACGCAGTCGACCACCGTAACCCGTATGCTGCGTGGTATAGAGGAGGCGGCGCGATGAGCATATGGCCGGCGGCGCTCCGGCGGACCGCTCTCGCTCTCGCTGTTGCAGTCCATGCCGCCCTTGCGTTCGGTGCGACCGGCGAAGAGGCGCGGCGGCGTGGAGAAGTCCTCGGGTTGCTCGATTCCACGTCTGCGATGATCCTCAGGGCGCCCGAAGCACGGATGCGCTCCGGCGATGTCCAGTATCCGTACCGCCAGGACAGTCATCTTCTGTATCTGACAGGCGTGAACAGTCCGGGTATCACCCTCCTCATTGCACCACGTGGAATCCCCTGCGGGGATACGACTGCACAGGTGGTCCTCTTTGTCCCCCGGAGCGCCGATGAAGCATTCCCCGCGGTGGCAGGGCACAGCGACATGCTTGTCCAGGACGCATCGCAATTTTCCAGCGCGTTCCAGGCGCTTCTTCCCCTCGTGACGGTGCTCCACGCGTCAGGCATGCAACCGGCGTTCATGCAGGATTGGCTGAACAGCAAACCGTTGTTCGTCGAACGGGAAAGCCGCAGGCAGCTCGAGAAATCGTATCCGTCGCTGAAGATCCGGAATGCCGGTTCCCTCATCTCACGGCTCAGGGAGATCAAGAGCGCGGTTGAGGTGAAGGCAATCGAACAGTCGATCGGTGCGACGGGCGAGGGATTGCACCATGCGATGAGGATCTGTCGGCCAGGCATGATGGAGTATGAGCTGCAGGCAGCCGTGGAGTATGAAATGGTCAGACGCGGGGCTGCCGGCCCTGCATTCCAGTCGATCGTGGGATCCGGGCCAAATGGTCTCATTCTCCACTATGATCGGAACAACCGGCGGATGCGCGATGGAGAGCTGGTGGTCATGGACGTGGGAGCTGAGATCGGCGGGTACGCAGCCGACGTTACGCGTACCATTCCGGTGTCGGGGACGTTCTCGAAAGAACAGCGCACGGTCTATGACGCCGTGCTGAGGGCACAACAGGCGGTGGTCAATGCCATCAGACCCGGTCTGCCGTGGGCGGAACTCGACGCGACGGCAAGACGATCTCTAACGGCGGAAGGGTTTGATCGGTACTGGAAACATCCGGTATCCCATCACCTCGGCCTGGATGTGCATGATGTCGGGAGGTTAGACACGTTGCGCGCCGGCATGGTGATTACCGTCGAGCCGGGAGTCTATATCCCGATTGCTGACTCTGTTCTCTCGAAAGCGTACAGGGGGCTTGGTGTCCGGATCGAAGATGACGTACTTGTCACCGACCGGGGCTCCCGTGTATTGAGCGACGGGATCCTGCGGGATGCGCGCGCCATTGAGCAGTACATGAAAAAAAACCGAACACGCTGATCATGGTGCTTTTCACTTGACATTGTGATATAATTATGATATTATAATGACATCATAGTCAGTCGGTTCACATGGATGCCATTCATGAGATTACAGCCCGCCGTACAAACGGATTCCTCGCGCTTTTTCTGATCTTGATACTCTGGGGGATCGGAGCATGGTTGCTTGTCCATCTGATTAGAACGCAGGAGTTCATGCTGTTCTGGGTTGAGGGCCCTTTGCTCATTGCCGCCTCGATCGCTCTCGGAGGGTTCTACGTCGTCCAGCCGAACGAAGCCCGGGTGGAGGGGCAGGCCTCGTTGCGGGGGAATCCGGGAGAAGTGTCCGACATTCTGAGGATTCAGGTAGAGGCCCGCCTGGAAGTTGCGGGTGTGGAAATTTCTGAGGCCCGCATCAGCCACCTGGCATACGCAGCCGAGATCGCCCAGGCGATGCTCCGGCGTCAGCAGGCGGAAGCGATTGTGGCCGCGCGGCAGAAAATCGTGGAAGGTGCAGTCGGGATGGTCGAAAGCGCATTGAAGATGTTGAGCGATCAGAACGTGATCACCCTGGACGACGAGCGGAAGGCCTCGATGATCAACAACGTCCTTGTTGCTCTCGTGTCGGAGCACGACATGCAGCCCGTGATCAATACCGGAACGCTGTATTCATGAGCGACAAGAAACGGTTCCTTCTCCGCCTGAACGCCGGCGTATATGACGCACTGGAGAAGTGGGCTGCCGACGAATTGCGCAGCGTCAATGCGCAGATAGAATACCTGCTCGCCGACGCGCTACGAAAAGCCGGAAGGACGCCGGGCGGTGAGGAAAAACAGAGAGTGCCACGATCACCAGCGGGAGGCCACCCGAAGGCTCCCGCTACTGTTTGACATAGAGTGTTCGTGTCGGGTAGGCAAACTCGATTCCCTCCGCTTCGAACCGCCGCACAAGTGCCAGGTTGATGTTCTGCTGGATGTCCATGTACTGGATGTAGTCATTGCTCGCCACGTAGTACACCACCTCATACATCAGCGCCGAATCGCCAAACCCCTGGAAATGGGCGCGGTCGACCCGCGCGTTCTCCTGCGCCGTGACGATCTCCCGTATCATCCCGGGGATGCGGGCCAGCGTCTCTGCAGGCGTCTGGTAGGTCACGCCAATGCTGAACAGGATACGCCTCTGCTCCATTCGCTTGAAGTTGCGGATCCGGCTCTTCAGCAGGTCCGTGTTCGCGATAATAACCTGCTCTCCAGCCAGGCTGCGGATGCGCGTTGACTTCAGTCCGACGTGTTCCACCGTTCCCGTTGTCGCATCCGCGATGATGAAGTCGCCCATGACAAACGGCTTGTCGAGCACAATCGACAGGGATGCAAAGAGATCACCGAGGATATTCTGGAGGGCAAGGGCGACGGCAATACCGGTGACACCCAGCCCGGCGATAAGTGTCGAGACATTGAACCCGAGATTATCCAGGGCCACGAGCAGGACAACGACCCACAGGAGCAATTTGCCGGTCCACCCCAGAACTGTGAGGGTCGTGGCGCTTGCCGCGTCCTCGCCCAGACGCTGCCGTGTGGTCCGGGTGATCCCGTATCCAATCAGTCCATTCCCCCAGATTCCGCCCTGGAGGAGAAGGGCCATGATAAACACGATGCGCAGGATGGCGTACATCTGATCGGTCATCGTGAGCGTATGCGCGCCTGCATAGAGTGCGATTGCAAGAAGGAAGACGAACTTCGTGCGACCCAGCAAGTCAACAACGAGATCGTCAATATCAGTTTTCGTCTTCAATGCCAGCTTGCGCAGTCGGCCGACGATGATCCGCTTGGCAAGAAGCAGGACTCCCTGAATGAGGATGACGGTTCCGGCGGCGATTGCCCACGATCGGAGCGTGTTTCCCATATAGATGTCGTCAAGGATGTTCATCGGGTGCAGATTCTCCTAGAATTGTACGGGCACGCCGGGCTCGAGGATGTGGAGTCTCTTCCGGAAGGGTGGCGGGAGCTCTTTCCGCAGCTGCTCGGGGGTGCCTTTCAGCACGGGAAACGTCCCGTAATGCATGCCGGCGATGTGTTTGGATTTGAGAAACGTACACGCGAGTGCGGCTTCCTTCGGACCCATGGTGAAAAATCCGCCGATGGGAAGGATGGCCAGGTCGGGCTTGTACAGGCTCGCGATCAGTTTCATGTCGCTGAACACCCCCGTATCGCCGGCGTGGTAGACCGTAAAGCCGTTTTCGAAACGGACCACGAAGCCGGCCGGATCACCTCCTGCCAGGATCGCTCCTCCCGGCTCGATGCCGCTGCTGTGTTCGGCATGGGTCATGGTGATCGTGATGCCGTCGGTGTCGCAGCTGCCGGATTTGTTCATTCCCTGCACGTTGTTCAAACCCTGGGCCTGGAGATAGAGAGCAAGTTCATAAATTGCATAGACGTGTGCTCCCGTGCGGCGCGCCAGTTCCACCGTGTTGCCGAGGTGGTCACCGTGGCCGTGCGTCACAAGAATGGTGTCGACCGTGGCGATATCCTTCGCGCCGGCCGGGGCGCTGGGGTTGTCGAGCCACGGATCGATCAGGAGAACTCTCCCCTTTGGGGAGAGGAATGCAAATGCGGAGTGGCCGAACCAGGTGACGGTGACCGTCCCGCGGGCGGTTGATGAACGCGGTGCCATGGGTGATTGCTCCGGATTGGTTCCTGAGGACGCAGGCATAGTACTGAAGAACCGCGAACAAGTCAAGACGGCGATACCAACTTTCCCCGGTTCTTGCTATATTATGCTTTGCGTACTCCCCGTTCACGTCCACAGGACACTGCATGCGTACATTCTTCAGGGCCGCTCTGGTGGGTGGGTTCCTCGCGTCCGTCGCCGCCACGCTCGGCGCGCAACCCCGTACACTGACCATTCTGCATACCAATGACATGCACGCGACGTTCATCCCTCGCGATGCCGTCTGGGTCAAGCAATCCCCCAGACCGCTGATCGGCGGCTTCCGCGAGCTTGAGTTCACGGTCGACAGCATCAGGGATTCGCGCGAGGATGTGCTACTCCTCGATGCGGGCGACGTGATGACCGGGAACCCGATCACCGAGCGCGAGTATCAGGGCGCGCAGGGCGGAGCGCTCTTCTCCATGATGAATCGCATCGGATACGACGCCTGGTGTATCGGAAACCACGACCTTGACATTTCCCAGGAAAACCTTGCCGGTCTTGTGGCTCTTGCGAAATTCCCGACCCTCTGTGCGAACCTCGTCCGCGACACCGGCCAGCTCCCTCCAGGGCACAAGCCGTATGTCATCATCGAACGGAATGGCATCCGCATCGGGATCATTGGATTGATATCCCAGGGGCTCTACGGGCTGGTTCTGCAGGCGAACCTCGGGGGACTCAAAGTCCTTTCTCCGGTGGAGACCCTGCAGCGGTACATCGATGAACTGGATCCCCAGACGGACCTTTTGATTGCACTCACACACCAGGGGTTCGAGGACGACTCGCTCCTCGCCCTTGGAGTGCATGGGCTTGACCTGATCGTCGGCGGTCACTCCCATACGCGCCTCCGTTCGCCCAAAGTGGTGAACGGCATCCCGATCGCTCAGGCCGGTTCCTACACCGAATATCTGGGCGTGATCGACCTGACAGTTGAACGGGATCGCATCACAGCATGGAAGGGGCAGATTCTTCCACTCTGGGCGGACCGGCCAAGGCCCATGACGCCGCTCGGTGCTTTTGCTGATTCGCTGCAACGCGACCTGGACCACGAATACAGCGAAGTCATCGGCGTGCTGAAAGGGGAGTGGGAACGGAAACAGGGAGAAAGCACCATCGGGAGCTACGTGACGGAAGCGCAGCGTCGTGCGGTCCGGGCCGATGTCGGGTTCATGAATGTGCACGGTATCCGTCGAGACCTGAGTGCCGGCCCGATTACCAAACGGGCACTGTTTGAAGCACTGCCGTTCCGCAACGTGCTGACCACGTTCCAGCTGAGCGGCACCCAGCTACGCTCGGTCCTGATGCGTTCCACCCGGGCGAATGCCAGCCTGCTCATGACCGGCATCACGGCCGAATGGAGCACGGCTGCCGACGGATCCGTCGTGTTGCGGAACGTGCGCGTGAACGGAACCCCCCTCGATGAGAGCCGTCTCTACAGCTGCACGGCGAGCGACTACCTCGTCGGGGAAGCAGACCGGTATCTCGGACTGGAGCTCCATAACGTGATCTATCTCCGAAAAACGCTGTTTGATACCGTCGAGCAAGCGATCCGGCATGACGGGGAGATTGTGCCGAAGATCATTCCGTCTCTCACCAGGGCCCGCTGATTGTCTTTGCAGGAGAACTCCATGACCCCCCCAACACCCTTTCCCGTGCTGATCATCATCGGCCGCCCCGCGGCTGGAAAATCCGAACTGATCGATTTTCTCAAGAAGTGCGATCCGTCGGAGCGCCTGACACGTTTTCGGATCGGCGCATTTGAAGAGCTGGACGATTTTGTCTACGTGTGGGAGACCTTCGAAATCGACGACATCCTCACGCGGCATGGGAAGTCCAGGCTCTGGACCGACGAGAAGTACTTTTTCACCGATCCCTTTGTCTGGAATCTGTACATCGAGCGCATCAATCTCGAGTACCGAAAGAAGATCGCGCGTGATGCGCGCTTCCATGAAACGAAGACCGCGCTGATTGAGTTCGCGCGAGGAGGGGAACGGGGGATACGGGAAGCGCTCGGGTATCTGCACGACGACATTCTCCGGCACGCGCGCCTCATCTACATCCGCGTCTCGTACGAAGAATCGGTGCGCAAGAACAGAAGGAGGGCGCGTAAAGGGGAGGAGGACTCCATTCTCTACCACTCGCTGCCGGATGAAAAAATGGAGTTCTACTATCGCACCAACGACTGGGACGTAATCGAGGCGCAGAACAGGAACGTCGTCGAGGTCCGGGGGCACAGGGTGCCCTACGCGGTGTTCGAGAACGAACCCGAAAAGACTCTTGATCCCGCTCTCATCGGCGCTGAGCTGGAGCGTGTGACAAGAGTCCTGGCGAAGATCTAGTGGCCCTTCCCTTTCGGGATCGCATGCCAGATGCGCGTGGTAAGGACAATCCCGATGGCGGCAAACGGCACGAGAAAGACCGGCCAGTACTGCCAGTTCCATGACGTGATGAAGCCAAGGGAGAGGGACTGGACGCCCGTCCCGAGGTACACCAGTCCGTCGATGAGTCCTACCGCCGTGGCTGCAGATTTTCTCCCGCCGAAATCCATGGTGGCTGTCCCGCTGAGCATGCCGTGCGTTCCGATAACAGCCACTGAAATCACGAGGACCAGGCTCCCGAGCACAACCGGGCTGCCGTACAGGGCGAAAATCATACCGATCGTGGCGAGAAAGAGCATGCTGTAGAGGATTCCCGCCACCGGTGCGCGCCGCGAGCCGAAAAGATGATCCGACATCCATCCTGCCAGCATTCCTCCACCGGCCCCCGCGAGCATCAACATGAGTCCCCAATGGTTCAGCCAGAAATTCCAGGCATCCGCTGCTTCCGGTCCGGTGGCTATCTGCTCCTTGGCAAATATCGGAAACCAGTGCATCACACCGTTCCGGAGGACGCCGGTACAGAATTCAATGAGCCCTACAGTGATGATAACCTTGTTCGTGAGGATGCGGAGCAGCAGCTGCTTCAGATCGAACGGCGCATCGGCTTCGCCGGATGAAGCGTCGCCTGTGTCGAAATCCTCGAAGCCGGCCTGACCCGGCCTATCCCGGATCAAGACGATATCGATCAAGACCCAGAACAGGAGTATGACGGCAGGGATGAAGAAGACCATCCAGTATTGCGGGCTCGCGGGGCTCATCTGCTCCGTCAGATTTACAATTGCCTGACTCCAGTCGAACGCAAAGTACAATCCCATGGAGATCAGGATGCCGAAGATGCCTCCAAAGATGCCGCGTTCCCGGACATGGAACCAGGAGGCGTTGACTTTCACGATCGCCACCGCACCGAAGCTCTGAAAATACATGTTGAGGGCATACACCACGGAGAAGACGAGGGTGAGGTTCAATGCCCAGTCGGCGGCGAGGATGCCGTACACGATGATGCCCAGGACAATGTTCATCATGGCAGATCCTGTCGCACCGATCAGCATCGCCCGTTTTCCTCCGATCCTGTCCGTGAGCGGGCCATTGATGAGAAAGGATAACGCATACGTTATCGTGCCCGCCGCGAAGATAATGCCGAACGCCTCTTTGGGCATGAGATCCCCGAGAGCATTTTTCGAGACGGTCAGATTGTACCGTGCCATGTAGAGAAACGCATAGGTCAGTCCGAGAGGAAGCCAGTTGAAAGCACGCCTGCGTCGGAATGCGGCCGAATGAAGAGGGCGGTCGGAAGTCATGAGTGGTGCCGGATCCGGAATGAGTGATGGCGAAGGCAAGAACGATGTTGGAATATACAAAGTCAGTGGGAAAGATGCCCGGTTTCGTGGACGGTTGCCGGTCTTGACGAAGTCTGAAGAGTTTTGTATGTTAAAGGTTCCAGCCTGGCTCTCGAGCCGAATCATGAATGAGGTGACAATGGATACACATATTGATCACACTGCGCTCTACCGGCTTCCCTGGACTCTGCCCGACAACGCCATCAGCTGGCTTGAGCCGACCAGTTCCTGCAACCTATATTGCGACGGTTGCTACCGGAAGAACGATCCCAAGGGGCACAAGTCGCTGGATGAAATCAGGAAAGAACTGACAATATTTGACTCCCTCCGCAAGACGGACGGGGTTTCGATTGCCGGGGGCGACCCCCTGACACACCCGGAGATTGAGAAGATCGTCGAGATGATCGCCGGCCTGGGACACAAGCCGATCATCAACACGAACGGCCTTGCTCTGACCAAAGAGAAACTGCATGCATTGAAGAAGGCTGGCGTGACGGGCTTCACCTTCCACGTTGACAGCGGCCAGAACCGGCCCCACATGAAAGGGAAAACAGAGGTGGAATTGAACGACCTCCGCCTCCACTACGCGCGGCTGCTGGCCGATGAAGGTGATATTTCGTGCGCCTTCAACGCCACCGTGTACGAGCACACCCTGAAGGATGTCCCGGAGATCGTTGCCTGGGGACAGAAACATATCGATATCGTCCATATCCTGGTCTTCATAGCCTATCGCGCGGCACCGGTGTACAAGGGCTACGACTATTTCGTCGGCGGCAAGAAGATCGACATGGCGCCGATTGCCTATGCCATTCAGGATGATCGCAGAACCAGCATCATGTCGACGGACATCGTTGCCGAGATCCGTACGAAATATCCGGATTTTATGCCCTCCGCCTACCTCAACGGGACTGAACGGCCGGATCATTTCAAATGGTTGCTCACGATGCGGATCGGGACCAAGGACCGCATCTTCGGCTACGTCGGGCCGAAGTTCATGGAACTCGGTCAGACGCTTCACCATCTCATGCGCGGCACGTATCTGGCCTACACCAAGGTCAAAGTGCTCCGGCGGGGAAAATCGATGCTGTTGCTTTCGCCGCTCGATACCGGGCTTGCCCGGACAGCGTCATCGTATCTGCATGCCGCATTCCGCTCTCCGTCGCTCTTCTTCAAACGGCTCCGCCTGCAATCGGTCATGATTATCCAGCCGGCCGATTTTATGGAAAACGGGACGCTCAGCATGTGCGATGGCTGCCCGGATATCACCGTGTACGACGGAAAACTTGTCTGGTCCTGCCGCATGGAAGAGCTTATCAACTTCGGTGACTGGGTCCGCCCCGTGCCGGGGGATGCACAAATCCACTGACTGCACTCACCAATGGGTGGCCTCCCCCCTCGCAGGCCACCCGTTCGCTCTCCGGGATCCCTGATGATCACCATCCTCCAATACCTCAACGGCGAAATTCGGAAACTCAACCTGAAAGAACTCCATGTCGCGCTCCACGAGAAAGCCGGCGTTCTCTGGGTCGACATGGAGGACCCGGTGGAAGCGGAGGAAGAGACCGTGCTCGTCTCGGTCTGCGACTTCCATGCACTGGCAATCGAGGATTGCCAGAGGAGCAGGGACGAAGATGAGGGACATCTTCCCAAAGTGGAGGACTTCGGCGACTATCTCTTCGTGATTTTCAATCCGGTGGAGGGCGTGACGCCGGTGAAGGATGGCGAGACCATGTCGCGCGTGGAGGTGCGGACCTCCCAGCTCAGCGCGTTCTTGACGGGCAATATGCTGGTCACCCATCACTACCGCCCGATGCGGTCCGTCATTCACGCCGCTCAGCTCTGCACCAAGAACCCGCAGACACTCGCCCGGGGCCCGGATTTTCTGTTTCATATCATTATTGACGACGTCGTCGACAATTACACCCCTATCATGGACCTCCTGGATGAAGCGGTGGACGGCATGGAGGACGAAGTGTTCCATTCGCCGACGCAGGAAACCATGATGAGAATTCTCCAACTCAAGCGGAATATCATGACGATCCGTCGTGTGGCTCTCTACCAGCGCGAAATGCTTAATCGGCTGTCCCGCGGAGAGTTCCCCCTGATCACCACCGACGAAATGGTCTACTACCGGAACGTGTACGACCATCTTGTGCGCATGACCGATCTCACCGATTCCTACCGCGATATGGTGTCATCGCTCCTCGATGCGTATCTCTCCGTGACGTCAAACCGGCTCAATCAGGTGATGAAGGTCCTGACCATTATTTCGACGATCTTCCTCCCCCTGAGCGTGATCACGGGGTTTTTCGGGATGAACTTCAGGTTTCTCCCGATCGCAGACTGGGAACACGGTGTTCTCATCACGTCCGGGTTCATGTTTATCGTGGCAATTGGAATGCTCTGGTTGTTCCGGCGAAACCACTGGATCTGACCACACTGTTGCCTCGTTGCTTGTTCAGGCGCGAATGGATATATTGACCCGTATGTCTGCGTCCGCACCGGTCCATTGCGTCGATCCCACCCGTGTCCGCCGAATCCTGGTCATCAAGTTGCGTGCGGTTGGAGACGTTCTGCTGTCCACGATCGTGCTGCGCAACCTCCGGGCAGCATTTCCGGAGGCAGCGCTGGATGTGCTGACGGAACCTCCCGCAGCCGATATCGTCCGTGCGCAACCGTCGGTTCACACAACCCTGGTGTACGACCGGACTGCCATGTCGGGGCCCGGTCTGATTCTGATGGTGCGGAGGCGGAAGTACGATCTCATCGTCGACCTCTTCGGCAATCCGCGCACGGCTCTGGTGACGCGCATGAGCGGGGCCCGGTACCGCGTCGGGTACCGCTTCCGCGGGCGCGCCTATGCGTATTCTCTCCTCGTAGAGCCACGGGGTGGAAGCGTTCATAACACGCAGTTCAACCTGGATGCCCTGGAGGCGATCGGTGTGCCGGTGATCGACCGGAGCATCAGCGTGGTTCCTGCGCAAGACGACCGGGAGTATGTCGACCGTTTCCTGACGGCGGCGGCTCTGCCGGCGGGCCCCTTGGTGGCGGTCAATCCGGGCGGGGGGTGGTACACGAAACGATGGCCCGTGGAGCGTTTTGCCATGCTGGCCGACCGGATCGCCATGGCGTATGGCTGGAATATCATCCTTCCCTGGGGACCCGGCCAGCTCGCGGAAGCAGAACGTTTGCGCTCCCTCATGCGCACGCCGGCATTCGTTCCGCCACCTACGACGTTGCTCCAGCTGGCGGCGCTGTTCGAGCGGTGTGCGTATGTGATCAGCAACGATTCCGGCCCGATGCATCTCGCTGCTGCCACCGGACCGCGTGTGCTCGGCATCTTCGGGCCGACGCGGCCGGAGCTGCAGGGTCCCTACGGGCCCCGCCACGCCGTGGTGAGGCGCGAAGGGCTCGATTGCCTCGGCTGTAACCTTACACGGTGTTCCATCGGCAATATCTGCATGACAGAACTTGAGATTGATACCGTCTTTACCGCATTCCAGGATCTCGTGAATCGAGCAGAACCATCCGGCGAAACCTATGAAACCACCGTCCGTGACCATCCCGGCCTGTAAGCACTTCAACGGGTACAAGCCCTGTTTCCCGGGGAAGAACTGCCTGGAAGAATGCGCCGCGAACGATCCGATCGGGACACGGATACTGATCGTCAATCTGGATGCGATGGGGAACGTGCTTGTCACGACCAGCATTCTTCCCGCGCTGAAGCGCGCCCATCCGCAGAGTACGATTTCCTGGATCACACTGAAGAACGCCGCACCGCTGCTGGAGGGAAATCCGTACCTCGATCGGGTCTACCTCTGGGAACCCGAGCAGTGGATGATCCTCCGGCAAATGACATTCGATCTCGTGCTCAATGTCGACAAATCGCGCAGGTCGTGCGCGTTTGTCATGGGACTCCATGCGCGGGAGAGGCTTGGGTTCGGTCTTGATGAGAACGGTGTCATCATTCCGCTGAATGAGGAGGCATACGAGAACTACCGCATCGGCCTCGACGATCATTTCAAGTTCCGCGTCAATCAAAAGACCGTTCCGCAACTGCAGTGCGAACAGTTCCGGCTGGAGTACAGGCGCGATGAGTACACACTCCGGTTGTCTGATGACGAGCTGCGGTTCTGCGACTCGTACAGACGGCAGCACACGCTCGGCGCAGGTGAGCTGGTTGTCGGCTTCAATACCGGCTGTTCGGAGTTGTACCCGAATAAGAAGATGAGTGTGGAGCAGCATGTGGCATTGATCAGCCGGTTGTCAGCCGTTTCCGGATTGCGCCTCGTTCTGCTGGGAGGGCCGGAGGATACGGTACGGAATGCTGAGATCAAGCGGGCTGTCGGGGATCGCGTCCTCTCGACACCGACAACGGACGGCGTCCGGAAAGGAATATGTTTCATCAACCTGTGTGATCTTGTGATCTCGGGCGATTCGTTCGGCATGCATGCCGCCATCGGGCTCCGCAAGCACGTGGTGGTCTGGTTCGGTGTGAGCTGCTGGACGGAGATCGACCTCTTTGACAGGGGCATCAAACTCATTCCGGAGGGTCTCTTTTGTGCTCCCTGCTGGAAACGGGCCTGTCCGTTTGGTCTGGAATGTCGCGCGATGATCGATCTGGACGCAATCGAGCAGCACGTGCTCGCGTATCGGGAACGCCACGCGCTGCGTGAAGCCCCGTGATGCGTCGTACCGCTTTCGCAGTCCTTCTCGCTTTTTCCCCCCTCCTTGCTCAGGACACGCTCCGGTCAGTTCCTCCCGCGCCCGGGAACGGCCGGGAAACCAGAAGGATCCTCGCCACGAGTGCCGTCGGAGCGATATTTGCCGGTTCGTTGGTCAGCTCGTACTATGACTGGTGGAAGGAGTCGAGCCGGCCATTTCATTTCACGGACGACGGACTGTTCAACAACTACGCATTGGGGATCGACAAGATCGGGCACGCCTACACGTCGTACTTCTACTTCCAAACGTTCCGGTCGATCATGCTGTGGGGAGGATACGGTGAAGAAACGGCCTTCTGGTGGTCAGCCGGTACGACGCTGTTCTTCGCGCTGTCGATTGAGGTGGGTGATGGTCTGAGCGCGTACGGGTTTTCCGCAGGCGATCTGGCCTTCAATGTCGCCGGTCTGGGCTATGGGATGGTGCAATCGAGGGTGCCGTTCCTGCAGAACTTCAAACTCAAGTGGAGCTATGTCCCGCGCGACGGGTACCGCTGGCCTCCGAAATTCACCGACCACTACGACGCCCACACCTACTGGGTGACCGTCAATCTTCACCGGCTTCTTCCGGAATCGATTGGTGCGTACTGGCCCGAGTTTCTGCAGCTTGCTCTGGGGTACGGTGTGGACGAACGGCAATCGCGCCGCGAAGGGGTCATCGGACTCGACCTGAACCTGAGCGTGTTCCAGGTTGAAAATCCCGAGCTCCGTCTCCTGCAGCGGACGATCGATCTCCTTCACATCCCCGGTCCTGCCATGAAGTTCACGCAGGGGAAGAAGCCGAGGTACTACGGCGTGGTGAAAGACTAGAGAACGCGCTCGTGTGCTTCTGTTGTTCTCGTTGCGCTCTCGTCTCCCTTAGCTCTTGCCTGCCTTTTTGCTCTCGCTGAACACTGTTGTCAACGCCCCGACCATTCCGGCAACGTCTGCCAGGTTCGACGGGATGATCATCGTGTTGCCTGCCTTGGCGAGTTTGCCGAATTCGCCCAGGTACTGTTCCGCGATACGGAGGTTCATGGCATCCATGCCCCCCCGTTCGTTCAAGGCGGTGGCAATTTCGCGGATTCCTTTTGCCGTTGCCATGGCGACGCGTTCGATTTCCTGTCCCCGGCCTTCGGCTTCATTGATGCGTTTCATCTTCTCGCCTTCGGACTTCGCAATGGCCTCTTGCTTGTCGCCTTCGGCCCGGTTAATCTTCGCCTGCTTGTCGCCTTCCGATTCAGCGATTAGAGCCCGTTTTTCCCGTTCCGCGCGCATCTGCTTCTCCATTGCATCTTTGATGCTGGGCGGGGGAACGATGTTCTTGATTTCATACCGCGTCATCTTCAGGCCCCACGGTTCGGCGGCCTTGTCCACCGCGGACACGATCTCGGCATTGATCTTGTCCCGCTCCTCGAAGGTCTTGTCCAGGTCGATCTTGCCCACCTCGCTGCGCATGGTAGTCTGCGCGAGCTGGATGCACGCGAACGCATAGTCGTTGATGCCGTAGGAGGCTCTCACGGCATCGATGATTTGATAATACAGAATGCCGTCCACTTCCACCTGGATGTTGTCTTTGGTGATACAGGCCTGCGATGACACGTCCATCGCGACTTCTTTGAGGCTGTGCTTGTAGGCGATTCTGTCGATGAAGGGGACGAGAATGTGAAATCCCGCCTCCAGCGTCCGGCTATACTTCCCCAGACGTTCGATAATAAACACAGTCTTCTGCGGCACCACCCGTGCGGTCTTCAGCAGCAGGATGAACGCAAGGAAGATCAGGCCGATGATAATCAGGGTTTCAACGAACATGGTACGCTCCATAGATGCTCCGGGATTAGTGTAGAGGCTTCACGTGAAGGACGAGGTTCTTCCGTTCGACGATCACGACGGGCTGGCCCAGGGCGATCGGAACATCCGACTCGGCGTTCCACGACGTGCCGTGGTATTCCACTTTGCCTCCCGGTGTATTGGGGGTGATGGGGCTGATCACGACTGCACGATCGCCTTTCAGATCTTCCATCGAGGCGCTCGGATTCCAGACGCCGGAGACACGTCCTTCGAAATAGCGCTGTCCTTTCTTTCGAAAGACGACAAGCGCGAGAACCGATGTCGCCAGGAAGACGAGAAGTTGAGCGTTGAAGGAGGGGAGAAGGTCAAAGCCCACCAGTAGTGCGGTGACCCAGGCCCCTGCGCCGAAGAAGATGATGACGAAGCCGGGGAGAATCAGTTCAGAGAGAAGCAGAACAAGCCCCACCAGAAACCACAGTAATTCCGCGCTCGCGTTGTCGAACATGGGGTATGCTCGGGAAGTGTGAAAGGACGGTGAGAATCTGATTGAAAACTACGCCGAACTTTTCAGAATTGCAAGAAGGTGGGTCAGAAGAGGACGCAGACGGCAATCGTATGGCCGCTGCCGAGCCCGGCCCGCAAACGGCTGTAGGCATAGTCGACGCCGAAGACGCCGTGACGGACCCCGCCGCCCGCGCTGAAACCACGTCCGTCGCTGCCGGCCTGGTATCCGGCCCGCACAGCGACTGTTGCCGCGTAGAGAAACTCCACTCCTGCGTTTGCGAGTGTCGTGGACTCGCGGAGATGGTGCTCCGCATCCGCAGCCAGGAGGATCGTCGCATCGACATCGGAAACCGGAATGAGATAGGCGGCTCCAGCCCGGGCCAGCAATGGCAGGCGCGTTGATTCAGTGCGCAGGGAGTTCATCGATCCGATATTGGCGAGTGCCGCCCCGGCGCTGAGTCCGTCGAGTGGTGTGGTGAATTGCACGCCAACATCGAACCCGACACCGGAGGCTTCGTCAACGAGGATCTGTTCATAGAGGAACCGGGCGGTCACCCCCGCACGGATGTCGGGCGTCACGGTCGTCGCATACGTCACGCCGAGTGCGAGATCTCTCGTGGAAAATGTCCCTTCAGCGGGACCGGGCTTCGTGCGGATCTCGATATCCGAAACGGTTGTCGTGTTCAGGGAGAATCCCAGCGCGTGGTTCTCGTTCAGCCGGAGGGCCGCACCAAGAAACTCTGTCCTCGTGCTCTGAATCCACTCTTTGTGCATGAGGAGGATTTCCGTGGTTGTTTCCGGGTCTGCCGATCTGAGTATTCCAGCGGGATTGTAGTGTGTCGCCGCGGCCCCGGACACAGAAGCGGACATGGCATCGCCCATCGCCACACCCCGGCCCGAAATGCCGAGTTTGAGGAATGCCATGCCTGATTCTCCCGTACCTGCAGCGGCCGGGAGCGGTGCCGCGAGACTGAGGCATACAACCAGGCAGTTTGACCAGATGCGATGCGGTGCGAATCGTCTCACTCTGCTTCTCCGTTTGTCAGAACGCGACCGACAGGGAAATCATGTGCAGCGCAGCCGGCGAGAAGGGCTCAAGGACATACGCATACTGCAGCGCAGGGGCCCACGACCCGAAAGACGTCCGGGCCGAGAAACCGAACCCGGGTCGAACGCCGTTCCCCCGCTCTTTGAGGTCCATGCGATCGACGCCGGCGCGGACAGCAAATTCCGGTACGATGGGCACCTCGACCCCGGTCCGCACGACTAGGCTGGAGACATTGCTCGCTTCAATCTCAGCCGCGACCGTGGCGATACCGTCCGGGAGCGCATATGCTACGCCTGCGGTGTACAACAACGGAAAACGATCCTCACTCGTCTGCCCGTTCTGGCCGAAGATGGGCGACGTGTCCCATTTGTAGCGGGAGTTGATGTCTTTGATCGTTACCGCTGCCGTCAGTTCGGAAGTAATCCGTACCAGTGCCCCGAAATCCACGCCCACCGTGGTCGACGAGACGTCGGTGTAGAGTTGATAGTAGTAGAGCTTCAGCGTGACTCCGATCTGGACAACCGGAGACACGACAATACCGAAGCCCAGAAAAAGCTGGTTCTCGGACGTGCGGAGCGGACCCGTTGGATCTCCGTCTGAATCCCGTCCGTCGATTTCACTCACGCCGGCATTGATCAACCCCAGACTGACACCAGCACTCGGCGGAAGGGCGGCGTTGAAACTCACGAAGTTCAGGCGGCGGTCCAGACTGAGTATGCCGAACCCGGCGGACGCGACACGGGAGGTTGCTGTGGGCAGGAGCGCAGGGTTATAGTACGCTACAAGATCACCGGTCGTGACGGCGGAAAGAGCGTTGCCCATCGCCATACCACGGGCGCCAAACCCCATGCGGCTGAACGCCCCTGGTTGACCGCTCATCTGGGCACGTGCGTCCGGTAGCCCGACCATGCACACGCACAGAGCAACGGCCGGTGCCAGTAGCCAGTTCCGGAAGAGTGTGCGCGTGTTCATTGCAGCACCATGATCTTGCCCCAGGTCGGCTCGTTGCCTCCCACGGTGACGCGGTAGAAATAGACCCCGTTCCGGACGCGTTCACGTGCGTCCGAGTATCCGTCCCACAGATCGTCATGCTCACGATCGCCCGATCGTACCGCGTCCTTGACAACTGTCCGGATCCTGTTCATGCCGAAATCGAACACCTCGATGGTCACCGGGCTGACCGCCCCTCCGGTGCTGTAATGAATGCGGACCACTTCCGTTCGGGGGGAGAAAGGATTGGGATACGCATAGGTCGCTGTGGAAGACGCCAGGGGCGCAAAGGCCCGTACCACGTCCCACGTCGCGCCGAACGGCTGGCCGGGGCCATCGACGGTTTTCACAAGACCCTCGGAGCTGCCGCAGAAAATCGTATCGCCCATGACGCCGACGGCGAAGAACTGATTTGCGGTAATGCGTTCCCGCGATGTCTGATCGACAATATCGCCCGATTGCTGCCAAGTCGCGCCGGCGTCGGGTGAGCGAAAGACCCCCTCTGCGGTGGCGACATAGACAATCGAATCTTTGAAGGCGAAATCGTAGGCCTTGATGCCCCGGAGATGGTTCTTCCATGTCCGGCCTCCGTCGCGCGTCACACTGACGCCGTACTCTTGCCCGGCACCTTCCGCGGGCCAGTTCGTGGTCCAGATCCGTGTCTGGCCTCCCACCCGGTTGCCGGCGATCGCGATGACCCAATCGCTGAGGATGGATTCAACCTGGTTGTCCCGTCGGAACTTCGTCCAGCTCTTTCCGCCGTCCACAGACCTGTTGACGCCGCCTGCCGTGCCGGCCCAGATGGTATCATTGTCCTGCGCATAGACGGCGAAGCCGAGGTAGTTGTTGTCCTGCCGGGGATCGATCTTGTAATTGATGAGTGTGTCGGTTGGAGCAATGGACGTCATCAGGCGCGAGGGGAGAACGACGCGCTGCCAGCTCGCACCCCGGTCGGTCGATCGCCGGATACCGCTCGACCAGCTTGCAATCCATACGGTGCCCTCGCTCAGGGCGATGTCGAACGTGACGTTCTGTTCGTTGACGACAATGGGAAGAAACTTGACGGTGTTGATGCCATAAATGACCGTGCTGTCATTGACGGCGTCGAGTGTTTGCGGTCGTGCGGTCCACGTCGCGCCCTGGTCCGTCGAAAACGTGTACCCGGCACCGGTTTGCACCGACTGGCCGTCGACATCTTTCGAGTAACCGGTCGCGGTCCAGATGGTATCGCCCCTCAGGGAAACCGCGAAAATCCCGGGGCGTGCGAACCCGGCAACACCGGCGAATGATGCCCATGTCCTGCCCCCGTCCTTGCTGAGTGCTAGCCCTTTGCTTGTGCCGATCCAGAGCTCATTCCCGCGCACGGCAATGTGGGAGACGCTGTTGCTGGGGATCGCCGCGACAGGCTGGCCGGCGGCGCGGTCCAGCGTATGGTTGGCCAGGAACTTGGCCTGGCCGGAGCATTGGGACGACCCGACGCCCGTCAGGACGGCCAGGATGAACACTGAGAAGAATGAACGTGCCGGATGGCGCATGAGACGTCAGTTAATCGTAATGAATCGTGTGGTGTCGGCTCTGGCTCCGCCTCGGTCCACCGCAGAAAACCGGAACTCCTTGATGCCCGTACTGGTGGCAGCATCGATGGAGAGGATGCGGGAGTATCTCCCGTCCGCTGCGACCGAATCGCCGTGCTGCGCAAGGTCCCCGTCGTCGTACATGGCGATGATCGACGGCGAGGTGGAACTGAGATTTCGGAAATAGACCGAATCGATATCCGTTCCACCGTTCGGATCATCCACCTGGGCGAAGAAGGAGATCAGGCTCGACCCGCTTGCGGGGCGTTGGATCACGGACGGGACGGTCAGGGACACAAACCGGGGAGGCGCATTATTGACTGAACGCTGGAGCACGTTGCTCACAGCCCCGGCGAGATCGCGTGCCTGGTATTCAAAAACCACTTGCTCCAACGACGCGCGTGGGACGACCCATACGAAAGCGGAGAAGTGGCCGTCACCGGCCGCCAGGTCTCCGGCGCTTCGGGATCCGTCATCGGCCATCACCACGGATGACGAATCGGTGCTATGAAGGGCACGGACGGACACCTGTGCGATGTCTGACAGTCCGTTCGAATCCACTGCGGTCACGGTTACAAGAAACCGGACAGAGTCGGCGCCGCTGCGTGCAACCTCCCGCGCACCGGAAAGCGAAAGAACCGGCGCCGTATTGTTGAGCCGGACGGTCAGTATGGCCGACGAGGCTGTGCTCCGTAGTCCCGCCTGATCCACGGCGCGAACTTCGAGACGGTACAGGCCCGTCTGGTTCCTCGTAACCTCAAATAGGACGACAGACGTGAATTCACGATAACCCGTCCCCGGAACAAGAGTCGAGGGTGTCAGCGTTCCCGCAGCAACAGGGGAGGCGGACAATGGAGGGTACACGGACCATTCGACTCTGCGAATGTCGTCATGCCCCTGGGGGTCCTGCGCTGTGGCCGTGACAGCCACAGAGATCCGATAGACACCACCGGACGCCGGAAGGGCGTCAAGATTGAACGACAGGGGATTGGCAACAGCGGTCCGGAGGACCGGTGCGGCGCCCGTGAAGTCAATCGTGTCCGAGGGATTGTCTTCGCATCCCGCGAAGAATACCAGAAGACCGAGCAAAAGAGACGTGCGCACGTGTGCCATAAAGCGCTGGTGATTGTTGTCTGTGTGACCAAATCTTACGTGTGTACCAACGCGATATGTGCGCCTGTTCCCGTGTTGAGGAGAGAAATGGTGAATGGAGTGCTTCAATACTAACGAAAAGTGTCCCCAAAGTCAAGCAGCGGTGTTGCAGCGCACCCGCTTGATTTCGGAGATGAACATTCGTTCATTAGCAGGAGAAGTACCATTCAGGACTTTTTGCCGAGAAAGAACCCATGCATCAGGGAAAGAAATCTGTCTGGATTGGACTCTTCCTTGCCATCGTTGTGACAGCAACAGTGTACGGCGCCACGCGGCCGCTGCCCCCTGCGGGAGACGCTGGGCCCGCGAACGACGCCGTGATGCCCGGCGTCATTGTATTCAAGCTTCGGGAGAGCACATCCGGAAACAGCGCGGCCGACTATGGAAGCCGCACTCCGCTCGGCAGAGCCCTCGGGGATGAGCGGGTTTCCAATATTCGTCCGTTTCTGGCGGAGAACAGAGAGAGACTGAAAACTGCCCCCCTCGCGGCGGATGCCCGGCTGGCGGACATCTATGTCGGGACCATCCCGGACGGGGTCGACCCGCGCGTTGTCGCACGCAGGCTCTCCTCCCGCCCGGAGATCGTGTATGCGGAACCGAAATACCTTCAGAAGATGGCAGACATTCCGAACGATCCGTTGCTCGCCAATCAGAACGAGGCGTTCACCCGGATGAACGCGTTCAACGGGTGGACGATTGCCAAAGGCTCCTCCTCCGTCATCATTGCGACAGTCGACGGAGGGACCAACTGGAGGCATGAGGACCTGCAGCCAAACGTTGCCGTGAACAGCAGTGAAGACCTCAATAAGAATGGAGTGTTCGATGCCGCCGACCTCAACGGTGTGGATGATGACGGAAACGGGTTCGTGGATGACGTGGTCGGCTGGAACTTCACCAACAACAGCAACGATCCATCAGGTCTGCCGGCGACTCCCCTGAGCTACGCGCACGGAACGGCGACGGCCAGCCACTTCGGTGCCGTCTCAAACAACAGTCTGGGCATGGCGGGGTCAAGCTGGAATTGCTCTCTTCTCCCCGTCTGTGTCGCTTCGACGAGCGGTGACAAGTTTCTTGCGTTCGGATATGAAGGGATTGTCTATGCGTACCGGCGCGGGGCGAAGGTCATCAACTGCAGCTGGGGGAGAACCGGGGGGTTCTCGCAGTTCGAACAGGACGTGATCACGGCCGCCACTGCGGCCGGCGCCCTCGTGGTGGCAGCAGCGGGAAACGAAAACTCTGACAGCGACGTCCGCGCGCATTTCCCCTCGAGCTATCGGGGTGTGTTCGGAGTCGGTGCCACAGAATCGGTGTCGGACCAGAAGGCAGAGTTTTCCAACTACGGCGTGAGCGTCCCGGTGTACGCGCCCGGGGTGAACATCTTCAGCGCGTTTTCAATCGGTGGCTACGGCAACGGAGGAAGCGGGACATCGTACTCAAGTCCGCTCGTTGCCGGGCTTGCCGGAATCCTCCGTGCCCTCCATCCGACCTGGAGCGTAGAGCAGCTTGCCGCGCAGATCCGTACCACTGCCGACCCGATCGACGGAGTGAATCCCGTCTATGCAGGCGCGCTCGGGCGCGGAAGAGTCAACTTCGCGCGCGCCCTGACAGAGTCGCACCCCGCGCTCGATGTGACCAGTGCCACGCTTCGCACGCCGGGAGGGAGACAGGTCTTCCTTTCCGGAGATACCGTGCTCCTCACGATCACTGTGCGGAATGTTATGCCGCAGAGCGCGGCGAACGTGCAGTTCACGGCGACAACATCGAACCCTCTTCTGCAGGTCGCGAACGGTACGACAGCCCTGGCGGTCGTCGCTCCCGGTCAGACGGTCACACTCCCCGCGCTCAGATTCAGTGTCGCGACGCTATCATCGGCGCGCGAAGTTGTCATCCGTGTGCGGTGGACCATCAACAGCACCGAGCAGGACGGGGCCGCATTCCGGGCCACCCTCTTCCCGGCTCTCCCGCTCTGGGTGATGCAGCTTGATGGGGCAGGAGGGAATCTGTTCAGCGTCTCTGCCGTCAACAGGTCCGTGGTCTGGGCCGCCGGAGGCAACACCTTCGGCACCGGGCCACTGGTGGTCCGTTCTACAGATGGTGGAGAAACGTGGCTTGACCGGACGGGCAACCTCTCCAGTGGCGACATGTACTGTGTGACGGCCCTTGACAGTGCGCGTGCGTGGGCGGGAACAGGCGACGGCGACATTGTGGCAACAACCGACGGGGGCGTGACCTGGACGAATCAGCCCTACCCGGGCCGCCAGAGTCCCTTCATAAATGGCGTACGGTTCTTTCCTGACGGCACTGGCTTTGCTCAGGGAGATCCTCCGGGCGACAATACGTTCGTCGTCCTCACGACGACCAATTTCGGATCGACCTGGACCCACGCTCCAGCTGAGCCGGCAGGGGCATCGGGGGAAGCGGGGTGGAACAATTCGTTCTGGTGGACTGACGCGCTTCATGGCTGGTTCGGAACGAACAAGAACAAGGTGTGGAGGACAACGGACGGAGGGGGATCGTGGGCGTCGGCGCCGACCGGCAGCACAAACAGCTTTGGCGTTGCGTTCCGCGATGCTGCAACCGGCTATGCGATCCACGACAACGGGTACATCGCGAAGAGCACGAACGGCGGGCAGTCGTGGACCGGCATCGCTTCCCCGACGACCGACATGTTGTCCGCGGTTACAGTCGTTCCGGGAAGCGCGTCCGCCTGGATCCTCAGCGGGATCTCGCCATACCGAACCCGGACGGACGGAGCGACGTGGCAACCGGAGACGCTCTTCCCGTTCACCGGTTCATTGAATCATACATCCTTTGCTGACACAACCAGAGGATGGGCGGTCACCTCGAACGGTGAAATCCTCGGGTACGCCCCGGATCTTCTCACGGGGGTTGCACCCGACAATGCGGTACCCGTCCCGCGCGAGTACGCACTCGAGCAGAATTACCCTAATCCGTTCAATCCGTCAACAACTATCCGGTACACGGTCGGGGAATACGGACGCGGGTCCGGAGGAGAGGGAACAGGCGGAGCGAGCATGGGGGCATTGTCCGGCACTGTCCGGCTTGCGGTGTACGATCTGCTGGGGCGCGAGGTGGTGCTGCTGGTGAACGAGCGAAAAGCCCCCGGGCGCTATGAAGTGCGGTTCGATGCCTCGGGCCTTTCCAGTGGCATCTACTATTACAGAATCCACATTCGTTCCGCAAGCGGTGGAAACGAATTCACTCAATCGCGGAGCATGGTGATTATCCGATGACGACACTGAATCTTCTTCTGGTCTGCACAATTCTGGCGTTAGCAGCGACTGACGCTCCCGCACAATTCGAAGGAATCGTCCAAAGCAGCAATTACACCATGGACGATGACGGGACCGGCTATCGCTATGCCATGACCATGTGGGTCCGGAAGAACATGGTTCGCGTGCAGGTGCCGGCATATGGATCTACCGGGGCATCGACAGTAATCTACCGGAGTGACAGGAAGGTCTCGTGGGTTCTTGACGAAGCAGCCAAGACCTATTTTGAAGTGTCCCAGGTGCAGGGCCCTATGCCCCCGGGATCCGGAACACGTCCTTCAGACAAGGCGGCGACTAACCGGACGGGAAAGACGAAAAAAGTACTTGGCTATCTTTGCGAGCAGGTTCTGGTGAAACGGGGCGATGTTGAAACGGAAATCTGGGGTGCGAAGGGGCTCGGGGAGCTTGCGGCCGTGCTCAATGCGACGCTCCATGACGGGCTGGCATATGGTGACGAAGAGGATATCATAGGCCGTATGGGGCTGTACCCTCTCCTCTCCGTCACCCGTTTCGAAGGACGGATCCTGGAGTCACAGGAAGTCACGAAGATAGAGCGCACGACGCTCTCCCAGGAACTCTTTCAAATCCCCGCTGGTTACAGCAAACAGAAGCCTGTGGATATGCAGTAGTTGATTCTCAGTGTCGTTGTCTTGCTGTTCTTTCTCATCACAATCCAGAGGGGTCTCCATGCGTACTTCTGTCCACGTCCGTTTCGTGGTTGTCTCTGCCGCCGTCGCGGCATCACTCCTGTTCATCGCGGCTCTGCCCGGCGAAGAAGGGAAATCCAGGGAGGCATCGTCCGCTCGTGTTGAACGAGGGCGCTACCTTGTTACCCTTGGAGGTTGCGACGACTGTCACTCACCCAAGGTAATGTCGCCCAAAGGACCTGTGTCCCATCCCTTGAAGACCCTGTCGGGGCAGCAGGCAGATGCGAAGATCCCCGGCATACCGAAGGGCGCGCTTTCGCCGGACGGCTGGGTTGCGATGACCAATGGCGACATGACTGCGTGGGCGGGTCCGTGGGGTATTTCCTTTGCTGCGAATCTGACACCCGATCCTGCTTCGGGTCTCGGCGGGTGGACGGAGGAGATGTTCATCAAGACGATGCGGACGGGGAAGCACCAGGGGACCGGGCGCCAGATTCTCCCTCCGATGCCCTGGCAGAACTATGGAAAGATGAAGGATGAGGATCTGAAAGACATTTTTGCGTACTTGAAGTCGTTGCCCCCGGTCAAGAATGTTGTTCCTCAGCCGGTTCCGCCGGCCGGGGGAGGTCACTAGCAGGCAGAAGGCATTCCTGACGAATCCCGTTATCGTTCAAGCGGTGACGGGATTCGCATTTCTGGTGAGTCCAAAGGTCGGACTCGAACCGACACCCGGTGTGAGCCAGAATGCTTTCTGAGCTTTTTGCGCACGTGGACTGGGTGGCAGAATTTTCCCCCTCTCATTTGATTCCCGCCTCAAACAGAAGAAAGCATCCAACCCACTGGCAGGAACGGGACCTATCAAACTCTTCAAGTTCACGCACAATACGATCGTGAACGGGATGTCCTACCACGGCATGCTCTCTCTGGGATCCATGGGCCCGCGGGCAATCATTGCGAACAACCTGATCATGGATGGTCTTGCCCTGGGGAACGACACCGACGCGGCACGGCAGGCGGAGTTTGTCAATCATCTGGAGTACGACTCTTTCGGTGGTGCGCGGATGACGTGGATCTTCACGACACCCAACGACAGCACGAACTGGACGATCAAGAACAACATGTATGTTGTCTCCGATTCCGGCCAGGCGTTCTACCACCAGTTTGCTTCTGCCGGGGTCATGGGCGAGGGCTCGCCACTGACCTATCACATCAACAAGAGACTGGGCGCCGACTCGGTAAACGCGTTCAAGAAAACGACGCTCGCTCTCACCAAGATTCCAAAGCTGATGACGGAAATGATGCGGTGGTACAGATCCCTGTCAGGCGGGAACAAAACCAAGAACACCCCCAATGCGGCGATCTGGAACAGCTCGTTTGACTTCGACCGCTGGGGTTGGCAGCGAGTTCACGACACCCTGAACTGCGCGTTTCCGACGGGTGCGGAAGCGTACACCGCCGCAGAAGGGGGATATCCTGTTGGTGACCTGAACTGGTTCCCGGACCGCACCCGCATGGTTGGGTGATCCTGTGTCGGACGTGATTCCTGAATCGGGACTCCCGGGTGTGTTCACGCTCGACCAGAACTATCCCAATCCATTCAACCCGTCAACGACGATCAGCTTCGTGCTCCCGTCCGAGGGCCCAGGTGCGGCTGGACGTGTTCGATGTGCTGGGACAGAGCGTTGGCACGCTGGTGAATGACAGGTTGGGCTCGGGCTCGCATTCGGTAACGTTTGATGCGTCGAAGCTCGGTACCGGTATGTATGTCTACCGGCTCTCCACGCCCACGCAGAATATTGCAAAGAAGATGTTGCTGACGAAGTAACTCGTTGGATTCGCGTGAGTCCTCCGCGCGATCCGGTTTTCAATACGCAAGAGCATCCGGCTGCCCGCAGCATGCGGCCGGGTGTTTTTTTATATTGACTTTGTCGTTGTTCATTCATATCATCCTCGCGAATACAGGTGTGCCCGTTGGCTTCCCCAGCCTGAGGGCCGCCGTGCTGGACTCTGTTCCAGTACTTCGTTGTAGAGCCCACCCCGACGACACCCGTGGTTGTTCAACCCGCGATCCAGCGACAAGGCCGCAATGCCCGGGCAGACGTGCGTCTTTTCACGAGACGCCCCGCCTGCGTGGGCAGGGCGGTTCGGTCAAACATCCCAGAAGGAGGATACCATGAAATCATTTGTGGGCTCCCTCATCCTGCTTCTCACTTTCGGCGGGATAACATCCGCCCAGACGCTCGACCTTGGTGTCGACAGGTCTGGCGCAGGGACTATTGCAGAGTTTCCCGGCATAAACGGGTCTCAGGTGCCGGCCCAACTGCAGCAGTTCACATATACGAGCCACGAACCCAATGCGGTTGCTGCGAACGATTCCTCTCTCTATAGACGGAAGGCAGATTGGCGGCGGATTGTGGATGAGTTCTGGGGGCCGGGACTCCCTCTATCCCAGAAGCAGCCGATCTTCAACAGGTTTGCCAGCTATATCCATGACAAGTTCCCCAGCTTTAGCGGCCTGAATGTTCGTTGGGATTCCCTCCATGGGCTGTACTCCCAGCAGATCACCGACTCCACCAGTAAGGGCGGATTCTCAGCGATCCTCTCCCGGCTGGCTCATGATCTGCGAGACCACCACGTAATGGCCTGGGACTTGATCATGCAATCAACGCCACTCAATCCCGGTGTGCCGATATTCGCGCTGGGCCTGGACTATGGCGACGTCCGGCACTTCGGTGCCGTGTTGACCCCACTCCCGGATAGTTCGCTCCTGGTCGTACATTCCACGCCCGGCCACCCTCTCGGCCTGCAACCCGGGGACATCGTTCTGGGGTACGAGGGTGTGCCCTGGAAGCAACTCGTCTTTGAGCTCCTCGAATCCCCCCTCCCGAGGTTAGGGCCTATGGGTTCATCGGAGAGCGCCCGTATCCATATGCAGCTTGTCTCAGCCGGGATGAACTGGCATCTTTTTGATACGATCGATGTTCTCCGGCGCCAGTCGGGGATCACCGAGCACCTGTCAACGTCCTCGCTTTCCGCGCTGAACATCCCCGAGTTCCTGGCCAACAATGAACAAGTGCCGGTACCACTGGTGCCGATGCCGGATTATTGCTACACTCACGGATACGGCGGTGTCACTCACGGCATCGTAGACGGGACAAACATCGGGTACATCTACATCTCGAAGCACTCGTACATTGAGGTCAGGGCTGAGTTCCAGAATGCCGTTTCCTCGCTCATGGGAACCGATGGTCTCATCCTCGACATCCGCTGCAATGCAGGAGGATACGCTTCTGCAGGGCCTGAGGCCGGGCTTTCTTTGCTGATGAACACCTCCACGGAGACCCTGATCCATCTCGCACGCTCTTCCCCGTTTGACCTCAACGGATTGAGTCCGTTCACACCCCTGACACCACTATCCATACAGGCCGACGTCGAGACGCTGTATGACAGGCCTATCGCTGCTTTGATCGGTCCCTTTACGGCCAGCAGGGGCGAGGTGACGGCGTATCAGTTCAGGTATCTTCCCGGGGCCCGTTTCTTTGGGAAGTCGGTCAACGGCGCTCTCTCCGGGTTGCTCCCGGACGACAATCTCACAGCGAATGGGTTCTGGTTGTGGTGCCCCTCTCTGGTTCTGGCGGACCACCAAAGGCCGGATGTGCTTCTCATTCGGAAGGAATTCCCCGTCGACGAACCGGTCTGGCTGACACCAGACGATGTGGCGAACGGAGAAGACACCGTCGTCAAGCGCGCCCTTGCATGGATCACCACCGTCGCCCACGCGCACAAGGTCCGAATCTCACGCCAAGGGATAGACACCGTTCGAGTTACAGCAAAGGTGGAAAACCCGCTTGCCCACATGCTCCGTGTCGCAGTAACCCTCTACAACAATTCGGGAGTGCTCATCGACAGCTTGCTCCTGGCGGATGATGGTCTCCACGGCGACAGCGCCTCTGCAGACGGTCTCTGGGGCCGCTGTTATGTGCCGCTTCACGACGATACGATTCACGCGAGCATTCATACAGATGACGTCACGGCAGGAACGACCTCGATAATGCCGAATGCTGCACGATACTACTTCACGCGAGGTGCACTCATCAGCGTCGACACGAGAACGGTTGATCTTGGCAGGATCAGTGTCACCACATCGCAATTCGATACAACATTCTCTGTTCGGAATATCGGATATGCCGCTGATTCTCTCACCGTCTCTGTTGACCCCGGGAATGTGGTGCCTGAAGTGGCCGTGGCCGTTTCTCCGAATACGTTCACTCTTGCTCCGGGCGATTCACAACACGTGACATTCAGCATTCACCCCAACATGCTCGCCGCTGGATACTATGCGGCACAGGTCATCGTGGAGTACGAGTCTGCTGTTGCCGAGACGAAGCTCCGGAAGGATTTCGTGTTCCGGGTAGTGGTTTCTTCAGTCTCCGACCTCGCAGAGATTCCGACAGTTTTTGCGCTCCGGCAAAACTATCCCAACCCATTCAATCCTGGCACGACAATCACATTCGAGTTGCCGAAGGCGTCGCACGTGACACTGAACGTGTTTGACGTGCTTGGACGCGAGGTATCAGTGGTGGTTAGTGAGAGGAGGGATGCGGGAGTTCACGAGGTCATGATTGACGGGTCTGGTCTCGCGAGTGGGGTGTACTTCTACCGACTGCAGGCGGGGGAATTCCTGTCAACGAAGAGGATGTTGGTAGTCAGATGAATTGACTCAATAGCCATACGGCGTTATATTGGGGCACCAGCACCCGGAGTCGGGGCGGAGAAGTGGGGCTTGCAGAACATTACGTGTTAGCACCCAAGGAAAACTATGCGATATTTTGCAGTCCTATTGTGCACTGTAGTCCTCGCAGCCTGCAGCACGGCCCCAGTCACGCGGAGTGAATCCCAGGCGGTGAGTCCCGCTCAGGGAATTGCTCCTGAACTGCAGAAAACGTCAATGGATTCAATCGTACAATTTTTGCTTACATCAGCCGCTACTGATTTCCATACCCACGGCCCGGCCAATATTGTTCGCTTTCGTGATGTGCGCATTGGTCACGTCATGACTCCCGGCGGAGAAAAGCAGTACATGATGTGCGGGGAGTTTCTGCCGGCACAAGAAGGAGGAAAGGCAGAGTGGATGCCTTTCGCGACGATCAAGACGTCGGGTTACGAACAATGGATTGGGGCTCAAGCGACGGTGTTTTGCCGGGGCTCATCGGCCATATGGGACAAGGTGGGAGATTTGTCGACCTCGCTCCAGAGCCGAATTGATTCTCTAATGTCCTGACGTGAAAGGGGTCTCTGGATGCGCCTGTCCGGTAAACACATCGCGATCCTCGTAGCCGATGGGGTCGAAGAGCTAGAGTACTTTGTCCCCCTTATGCGCTTACAGGAGGAAGGAGCAGATGTCATTTCAGCCGCTCTGGAACTCAAACCGCTTCGGGGCAAAAATGGGCTGGCAATCCTTCCCTCGGCCAGGATTGACTCGCTTCGAAGCCAGGATTTGTTCGCGGTAGTCGTGCCCGGGGGCTGGGCACCTGACAAACTCCGGCGCTCGGCCGCTGTCACGAATCTCATTCGGGAAATGGATACGGCGGGCAAACCGATCGGGATCATTTGTCATGGCGGCATGGTGGCGATTTCGGCAGGGATTGTGCGGGGTCGACAGGCGACCGGCTCATTGGGGATTAAGGACGACTTGATAAACGCGGGAGCGATATGGGTAGATCGTCCAGCCTTCCGCGAGGGCCATCTCGTCTGGGGACGAGTTGTCGCGGACATTCCTGCGTTCTGCCGTGAATTGATCGCCGCGCTGGCGGAGGCAGCCGGGGCCTGAGTGCAATCGGCCTGGGGGGACTTGAGGAGGTTCTTCTACGTTAGTACCAAAGGAGGGACTCGAACCCTCACCTGGTGTGAGCCAGACTGGATTTTGAGTCCAGCGCGTCTACCAATTCCGCCACTTTGGCAATACCGTAGCAGTGTAAATATATTGAACCCTTCCCTTACCTGCAAGCTCCCCGTCCCCTTCGAAGTCTGCTTGAGGCGATACGCTCGACTCCATCGCGTGTTGATTCTGTGCCCCTTTTCACCCATATTCTCTCCACATGCACCGCTTCGCCGCCATAACAAGAACGGTCGGCGCTTTTTCCTCCGTCCTCTTCGCCCTTTCATTTCCCGCGCTTTCCCCTCAAGCCCACACCCAACTTTCTACGCCTCCGGCACTGCCGCTTGAACGGATGTCGGTGCTCCTGGTCCGCTCCTCACCGGATTCGATTATTCGCCTCCCGCACACCTTTGTCGCACCCGGGACGGACACCGTCGTCGCCGGACCGGCAACGCTCCTGAGGGGACGCGACTACACGGCCGGCTACGGCACGGGGACCATCGTCTTTAACGGTCCATCCATGCTCCGTCTGCTGGACACTCTCGCATCCGATAGCGCCAGGATTCTGATCTGGTATCGCTACCTGCCCCTGGACCTCAGGGCATCATTCGGCCGCCGCGTGCTGATCACCCCACCCGATACTTCATTGCAGGCAGACTCCATCCGTTTCGCAAAGAGCGTGAGTTCGTTTACAGCGGAAGACATCTTCGGGCCGAACCTCCAGAAAAGCGGAAGCATCGTCCGTGGATTCACCGTGGGATCAAATCGCGACCTCTCGCTGAACTCCGGGCTCCGGCTTCAGCTCTCCGGAAAGATCCTCCAGGACGTAGAGGTGACCGCGGCATTGACCGACGAAAACACCCCCATCCAACCCGAAGGCACCACACAGACCCTTCAGGAATTCGACAAGGTCTTTGTCGAGATCAAGGCGACCGACGTGGCCGCAACACTGGGTGATTTCACGATGGAATTCACCGGGACGGAGTTTGCCCGCCTGAGCAGAAAACTCCAGGGAGCGAAGGGATTTGCACAATACCGCATGGGTGGACTCCAGGGGGCCACCACCATCTCCGGTGCCGTCACACGCGGGAAATACACCACGAAACAGTTCACCGGTCTCGAAGGCGTACAGGGGCCGTATCAGCTTACCGGGGCGAACAATGAGCGGTCGATTATCGTCATTGCGGGAACGGAGCGCGTCTATATTGACGGGGAACTACAAACACGCGGCGAGACTAATGATTATACCATCGACTACTCGACGGCCGAACTGACCTTCACGCCGCGGCGCATGATCACGTCTGCATCGCGCCTTACGGTGGACTTTGAGTACACCGACCGTCAGTATTCCCGGTCCCTCTTCGCCGTCCAGAGCACGGCGGGTCTTCTGAACGACCGCGGACGTCTCACGGTACGGTATGTCCGCGAAGCGGACGATCCCGATTCGCCCATCGATTTCATTTTTACGGATTCGGCTCGCGCCGCCCTCGCCCGGGCGGGGAACGATCGCGACAGAGCCACCCTGAGCGGCGTGACGCGGGTGGATTCGAACGGCTCATACGCAAAGGTGGACACCGTTCTTGCCGGTGGCACGCCGGTCTCATTCTACCGGTATGCTCCGGGTGATTCGCAGGCGGTCTATGCTGTAACATTTTCGTACGTCGGTGCCAGCCGCGGCGACTATGCCCGCCGGAGGGCAGGCCTGTTCGAGTGGCGCGGGCCCGGCAAGGGCGATTACCTGCCGATTACATACCTGCCCCTTCCGCAGTCGCAGCAGCTGGTGGATATCGCACTCGATGTGGAGCCTGCGGATGGCCTCCGCGTGAAAGCAGAATTCGGCCATAGCGTGTTCGATGCAAACCGTTTGTCGCCGATCGGCGATGCGGGGAACGGCGGGAACGCGCTCTTCCTTGACGCATCCTATCAACCGCGTGACGTGCGTATCGGTGGAGCCTCGATAGGCGGGTTCGATCTCCACCTCCGCGAGCGGTTCGTGGAGAGCACGTTTGTTCCGGTCGACCGCGCAAACGACATCGAATTTACACGACGCTGGGGGGTAGACTCGCTCGCGAAAGGGGACGAAGAAATCCAGGAGGCTGCACTTGCGTATCTGCCCGTGCAGGGGATTTCCATCGGCGGGTCGTATGGCAAAATCCGGCGCGGGGACCTCCAGAGGTCGAGCCGGACGGAAGGGACGGTCAGCATGAAGGGCGACAGTCTTCCGACGGTGTTCTACACGATCGAGCGTGTCGATGCCACCGACCGCGTTGCGAACGTCGGCAGCAAATGGGTGCGTCAGAAAGGGCGTGCCGAATACTCGCTATTCGGACTGACGCCGGGCGTGCGGTATGAAGGAGAGAACCGGCTGGTGTCGGGCCTCTCCACGGGCGCACCCTCACAGGGGAGTTTCAAGTTTGATGCGTTCACCGCCATGCTCAGGATCGCGCGCCTGGGTCCGGCATCGCTGGGCGCGGAATTCACGTGGCGCATCGACAACGTCTTTCTCCGCACCGCAGTCCTTCGAGAATCACAATCGTTTACACAGAGTTATACGGCCCAGGCGCGTGCAGGCGATTCGTTCTCGACAGCAGCAACCGTTACGCTCCGCACAAAATCCTATTCGCCGGATTTCCGGCAGGACGGGCGGCAGGACATCCAATCAGTTCTGGTCCGCAGTCAGACACGCGCCGCCGCCCTGCAGCGCGGTGTCGAAGCGGATGTTCTCTACGAAGTGTCCACGGAACAGGCGTCGCGCCTGGAACGGGTCTATGTACGCGTGACCCCCGGCACCGGGAATTACCGGTACCTCGGCGATGTGAACGGCAACGGCCTTGCTGACGACGGAGAATTTGTGCTTTCCCGGTTCGATGCGGATTATGTGACGCTGACACTGCCGACGGACGAGTACGTGCCGATCATCGACCTGAGGACGAGCGCCCGCTTGCGGGTGACACCCAACCGGTTCGTCACGGATGATGGATTTCTGAGCCAGGCCCTCCGGGCTCTCACATCCGAATCGTACGTGCGTATTGAAGAGAAGAGCTCCGAGCGGGATCTTCAACAGATCTACCTCCTCCACTTCAGCCGGTTCCAGCAGGATGCGACGACCATCGCCGGATCGATCCTGTACACGCAGGACGTTCACGTGTTCGAAGGCCGTCCGGAATTCTCTCTCCGATTTCGTTTTTCCGAACGCCACGGACTCACGAACTTCAGCGGGGGTATCGAACGGGCCTTTGCGCGTGAACGGTCGGTACGCATCCGGTGGCAACTGGTTGCAGAGATTGCAAACCAGATCGACCTCACAAACCGGATCGATCGTGTGGACGGATCGGTTCAATCGCCCCGTGTCCGGGACATTCTCTCGAATGCGCTCGCGCTGGATTTCTCGTACCGCCCGCAGCAGAATGTTGAACTCGGCATGAAGTTCGATGTTACACGCTCGACGGACCGGAAGAGTGTTCCCGCTCTGGATGCTGATTTCAACGCCCAGACCATGCGATTCGTAGTGGCATTTCAGGGAGCGGGGCAGGCACGGGCAGAGCTGGCCCGTGAAGAGATCCGTCTGGCCCGCGGGGCACCGACGTTTCCGTACGAGTTGACCGGCGGACGAGTGTCGGGGAAGACCTGGGTCTGGCGGGCCGGATTCGACTACCGGATCACCCAGTTTCTCCAGGCTACCATGAGCTATGAAGGCCGCACAGAGGGGGGGAGAGACCCCATCCATACCGCCCGGGCAGAAGTGCGGGCTTTCTTCTAGCAGGGATATCGAATCGCACACAGCATGAATGAGGAGCACAGGTCCGACCGCGCATGTTCTTCTCTTTTGGCACTTGCGTTTGAAAACCCTATTCTGTATACTCTCAGGCACCACCGTTACATCATACCGGGGATCTGACCAAGACACCCTACTCCAGGTCCATCACTCACATTCCATGGTCTACTGCACATCATTCGAATCCAAGGTCGGTCTCATTTATGTGGCATCCTCCGAGAAGGGTGTCTGCAAAGTGAGCGTCCCCCGCCAGACGAAGCGTGACTTCCTCCGCTGGCTACGGGAGAACTTCGATGACAGTGAGGTGGTGGACAACAAGTCCCGGAACAAAGAGATCATCGACCAGATGACCCGGTACTTCAATGGCCGCCTGGCGCGATTTACCGTTGCTGTCGATCTCCACGGCACGCCGTTCCAGATCCGAGTCTGGAAAGAACTCACGAAAATCCCGTACGGCACGACCATCACGTACAAACAGCTCGCAAAGCGTCTCGGTACGAGCCGGGGATTCCAGGCCGTCGGCCGTGCGAACGCAGCGAATCCGGTGCCGATCATTGTCCCGTGTCACCGCGTGATGGGGACGGATGGCTCGCTGGTGGGATATGCGAGCGGCGTGAAGACGAAAGAGTTCCTTCTGAAGCTCGAAGGAGCACTGATGATCTGAGGGATCCCCCTCTTCATTGCCCCGCCGTAATGCCTGCCCGCCGTGCATTGCCTTCTGTCCTCAATTTCGTTATTATCCTGCATGTCATTCCTTGAATCATTGAATCCCGTCCAGCGAAAGGCGGTCGAGGCCACTGAGGGCCCGGTCATGATTGTTGCCGGGGCTGGCAGCGGGAAGACGCGCGTGCTCACCTACCGCATTGCGCACCTGCTGCAGAAGCAGGTCCGTCCGGACAGCGTGCTCGCGCTGACGTTCACCAACAAAGCTGCTGGCGAAATGAAGTCAAGGATCGCTGAACTGGTCGGGCCGGCCAGCAGGGCCCTCTGGATGGGGACGTTCCATTCCATTTTCGCGCGTATCCTCCGCTTCGAATGCGAGCGTATCGGCTTTACGCGCAGCTTCTCCATTTACGACACCGACGATTCGCAGACGCTCATCAAGAGTATCATGGGCGACCTGAACATTTCGCAGCAGCAGTTCACCGCATCAGGAATACGCTCGCGGATCAGCGCCGCAAAAAACGGGCTCCTGACTCCCGCCGAGATGCTCCAGCGTGCCCGCGATATGGTGTCGGAAAAGACCGCGGAAGTGTTCGAGGAATACGAGCGTCGCCTCCACCGTGCCAACGCGATGGACTTCGATGATCTGCTGCTCAAACCGCTGTCGCTGTTCCGGCACCACCACGATGTGCTCCAGAAGTACCAGTCCCGGTTCCGCTACGTGCTGGTCGACGAATATCAGGATACGAACCGCGTGCAATATCACCTCCTGCACGAGCTGGCCGCGGGGCATGAAAATATCTGTGTGGTGGGAGATGATGCCCAGAGCATCTATGCGTTCCGCGGAGCCGATATCCGGAATATTCTCGACTTCGAAAAAGACTATCCCGGCTGTGCCGTGTTCCGTCTCGAGCAGAACTACCGCTCAACCAAGAACATCCTGGGGGCTGCAGACTCCCTGATCCGCCAGAATGTAGACCAGATCGCAAAGCAGCTCTGGACGAGCAACGCGGAGGGGGAGAAGGTGGTGGTGAATGTGTGCGACGACGACCGGGAAGAGGGGAGACGGATCGTTCTGCACATCGAGGATGAAATCCGACGCCGGAAACTGGCTCTGAAGGACTTTGCCGTCCTGTATCGCACCAACGCTCAGTCCCGCGTTCTTGAAGACGCCCTGCGCAGGAGCGGCATCCCGTACGTCATCGTTGGCGGCGTGGCCTTCTACAGGCGCAAAGAGATCAAGGATCTGCTCGCATATCTGCGCGTGCTGGCCAATCCCCGCGACGAAGAGAGTCTTCTGCGCATCATCAATGTCCCGCCGCGGGCGATCGGGGATGTCACGGTCCGCCGGATCCGGACCATCGCTGCCAACGAACGTGTGGGCCTGTTCGAAGCCCTGACGTCGCCGCACCTGCAGGGGTTGGTGCAGGAACGCACGCTCCGGGCTGTCCGCGTCTTCCATGCCCTCGTGGCCAAATACATAGCGCTCAAACCCCAGGTTTCGGTAAGCGAGCTCGCGCGCGCGCTCGTCGATGACCTCGGGATTCTGCGCATTCTCAAAGAGGAGAATACCACCGAGTCGCTCTCCCGGCGGGAGAACATTCAGGAACTGATCAGCGCTCTTGCGGAATTTGTCGATCTTCATCCGGATGCCCGTCTGGAAGATTTTCTGGAGGAGGTCTCGCTGGTGTCCGATGTCGATATGGCGGAGGTTGGCAGAAACGCCGTGACGTTGATGACCATGCATGCGGCGAAGGGACTGGAGTTTCCGGTGGTGTTCATCACCGGGCTCGAAGAAGGCCTCGCGCCCATCTCGCTCGCGGCCGACAGCCGTCAGGAGGTGGAGGAGGAACGCCGGCTGGTGTATGTGGGGATGACGCGTGCCATGAAGCAGCTGTTTCTGTCGCACGCGCGTATGCGGTACCATCAGGGAGAGATGATGTACGCCCTCCGGTCGCGGTTCGTGGATGAAATCGATGCGGACTTTCTCACGTTTCAGGGGCAGAACGGCTCCGCGCACCGGCCGACTGTCCGTACGCCAGCCCCGTCGCGTGTGGACAGGGCCGTTCCAGCCTATCTGCAGCGGGCTGCGCAGCGGACCGAAGGGACCCACCTTCAGGCCGACCCGATGCCCTCGTACGAAGATGAATCGCAGGAATCCGTCCATCTCCGGGTCGGTCTCCCCGTCACCCATGAAACCTTCGGTGCGGGCCGCATCGTTGCTCTCGACGGTCACGGTGACGCTGCCCGGGCGATTGTGGACTTTGACGCGGTAGGCCGGAAGAAACTGCTCCTCAAATTCGCTCGTCTGAAAGCCGGATCATAACCATGGCGAAGAATACGATTACCCATCTGCGTGAACTCCGCGATCGTGCGAAGCTCGGCGGCGGCGCCAAACGGATCGAAGAACAGCACCGGAAGGGAAAACTCACGGCCCGTGAACGCCTGAGCGTGCTTCTCGATGAAGGAAGCTTTGAAGAGCTCGACATGTTTGTCGAACATCGCTCGACGGACTTCGGGCTCGACAAACAGCGAATCCTTGGCGACGGCGTGGTGACCGGATCAGGCACCATCAACGGGAGGCCCGTGTGCGTGTTCAGTCAGGATTTCACGGTGTTCGGCGGTTCTCTTTCAGAGGCACATGCGGAAAAGATCATCAAAGTGATGGACCTGGCGATGAAGATCGGCTGTCCGGTGATAGGCCTGAACGACTCCGGCGGCGCGCGCATCCAGGAGGGGGTGGTGAGCCTTGGCGGCTACGCTGACATTTTTTTGCGCAATACGCTTGCCTCGGGCGTCATTCCTCAGATCTCCGCTGTCCTGGGTCCGTGTGCAGGCGGTGCCGTGTACTCGCCTGCCATTACTGACTTTGTGTTGATGGTGAAGCAGACCAGCTACATGTTTGTCACCGGACCCAACGTCGTCCGGACTGTCACCCATGAAGACGTGAGCGCCGAGGATCTCGGCGGGGCAATGACGCATGCCAGCCGCAGCGGTGTCGCACACTTCGCGTGCGATAATGAGATCGAATGCCTGAAGATCATCCGTACCCTTGTCGGGTATCTCCCCGCGAACAATGCGGATGATCCGCCCGTTGCGCGGGCCACGGACGATCCCGAGCGCCGCGATCCGGAGCTGGATACGATCATCCCTGATAGTCCGAACAAACCTTATGACATGAACGACGTGATTCGCCGTATCGTGGATGACGGGACGTTTCTCGAAGTCCATAGCAATTTTGCCTGCAATCTGCTCGTCGGTTTCGCGCGGCTCAATGGCCGCCCGATCGGGATCGTTGCCAATCAACCCGCGGTGCTGGCCGGGGTTCTGGACATCGACGCGTCACGCAAGGGAGCACGGTTCGTCCGGTTCTGCGATGCCTTCAACATCCCTCTCGTGGTCTTCGAGGATGTGCCCGGTTTTCTTCCGGGCACCGACCAGGAATGGCGGGGGATTATCGCCAACGGAGCGAAGCTGCTCTTTGCCTTTTGCGAAGCGACGGTGCCGCGCCTCACGGTGATCACCCGGAAGGCCTATGGCGGCGCGTACGACGTCATGAACTCGAAGCACATCCGGGGCGACATGAACTTCGCCTGGCCTGCGGCCGAAATCGCCGTGATGGGCCCGAAAGGGGCCGCGGAGATTATCTTCAAGCGGGAAATCGAAGCGGCGGAGGATCCCGAGAAGGCGCTCGCGGAAAAGGAACGGGAGTACCGGGAGAAATTCGCCAACCCGTATCTCGCGGCAAGCCGCGGGTATATCGATGCCGTGATCGAGCCGTCCGAAACGCGTCCGCGATTGATCCGGGCACTGAAGCTCCTGGACACAAAAGTTGACACGAACCCTCGAAAGAAGCACGGGAACATTCCTCTGTAGGTCTGCCGTCGGCCCGCCCCCCCGTTGCGGCCACCACCGGTTTTCTTGACTGTCACTCCCCGAACACGTATAATAGAAGATTATGCGCAGCCTCAAACGCGCATCGAACGATCGTTTTCGGGAAACGGAGAAGGATGTATGGTACGGAGTGTCTGTCTTTTTGCTGTTGCAGCGCTGGTTCTGGCCGGATGCGCTTCACGGGAAACCACCGGCGAGCGCCCGACGCTTCCTCCTATCACCGCTTCTCCGGACACGCTCCCTGCCGTAGCGTTCCTCGCCGATAGTATCACGACTGCCGAGCAGGTACCGGAAGCGTACGGTGTTCCGGACGACACGCTGATCGCCGCAATGCTGGAGTCTGCCCGGCAGCACTATGTGTCCGCAACGATGGCTGCGGAGAACGGCGATTCCACACGTTCGGTGATCCAGTTTGAAGAGACCATTGCAATCCTGGATGAACTGAGTTATATCCCGACCATCGAATCGAACAGGGATTTCAACGAGCTGAGTGTTGCGGTTATCGAAGACTACGAGCATTATATTGCCCGCATTGACAGTCTTTCGCCTGAAAGCTCTGTGTTTGCGTTGCGGGAGAAGCTCAACCAGTTCGCCGATATCCCGGACACACTTTCCGCCGGACCTTCCCGCCCGGCCGCTCAGGGAACGACTGTGCCACTGGTCATGAACACGCTCGTCGAGCGCCATCTGGAGTTCTTTCAGGGGCGCGGCCGGGAGCACATGGAGCGCTACCTGCAGAATGCTGGACGGTATTTCCCGCTGCTCATGAGCATTCTCCAGGAAGAAGGGGTCCCCGACGAGATTGCCTATCTTTCCATGGTCGAGAGTGGCGTGAACCCTCTGGCACGGTCGTGGGCCCGTGCCGTCGGGATGTGGCAATTCATGAAAGGGACCGGCAGGTTGTACGGGTTGCGGTCAAGCTACTGGTACGATGAACGGCGCGATTTCGAAAAGGCCACACGTGCGGCCGCCCGCCATCTCCGGGATCTCCAGGCGGAATTTGGCGACTGGTATCTCGCCCTCGCAGCATACAACTCGGGCGCCGGTCGGGTGTATTCGGCAATCCGCCGGACCGGGACGACGGATTTCTGGGAGATGCGCCGGCGTCTGCCGCGCGAAACCAGGAACTATGTCCCGTCCTATATTGCCGCCTCACTCATCGCCCTTGATCCGGCTCAGTATGGCTTCGGCGAGATTGAACCTCTCCCCCCCTCCAGTTCGAGACAGTGACGATTGACGATTGTGTGGATCTCGACGTTCTCGCAGAGTGCGCCGGCACCGACGTCCGCACATTGCGAGACCTGAATCCCGAGCTCCTGCAATGGTGCACGCCGCCCGGCGAGAAGGCGTACCGTTTGCGCATACCTTCAGGCGCGGGGGCGCATTTCACCGACGCATACGCGAAGGTTCCGGATTCAATGAAACGTGATTGGATCGTCCATACGGTCAGACGGGGCGAAACGCTCGGGGGCATCGCAGCCCGTTACGGTGTGACGTCCGGGATTCTGCAGGAAACCAATCGCCTCAAGTCCACGCGCGTGCTGTCGGTCGGGTCGACACTGGTCATTCCAGTTCCGAAAGGATCTGACCGCCATGCGGCGCTCGTTGCAGCCTCCTCTGCCTCAGAGCCTGCGCGCACAATTTCGCGTACACGCGCGGTCCCGACTACGGCGCGGATGCAGCGCGCCCTGGCACAGGCCGCCCAGCGGTCGCCGGATCAGCGGGACGGCAAGGTGCAGCTTATCTACCGCGTGAAACGGGGAGACACGATCGGCCATATCGCCGAATGGTACGAAGTGCGGGCGGCAGACATCAGAAATTGGAATGACATTGCCTACGGCCGCTTCATCAGGCCGGGTCAGGAATTGGAAGTGTATGTGTCCGAGAAGGATGCCTCCCGGCTCAAGAATATCGATAGATTGACCTTTGCCGAAAAACAGTCACGGGTCAACACGGGGGACCCGGATGGCGACGCGGGTGCCGACGAAGCGAATTATACGGTACGATCGGGTGACACATTGGACGAGATCGCACGGGACCATGGCGTCTCGGTAGTGCAGATCAAGCGCTGGAACAATCTCCGGAGTTCACTGATCCGCGCGGGCGATCGCCTCGTGATTCACGAAAGCGCGGAAAACATGCGGCTGGTCGATGCCAAAACGGCAGCCACAAAACCCGCTGACGGGAAGATGGTCATCTATGTTGTCAAGCGCGGGGACACGTTGTGGGATATTGCGAAGGCGTATGCTGTGACGCCTGACGATCTTCGTGCGTGGAATGATCTGGGGAAGAACAGCATTCGCGCGGGCCAGGAATTGGTCATCCACCGGAACGGGAACTAACAGAAATCCCCCGGATACCGCTGATGGTCTCCGGGGGATGTTTTGACAGCGGTTAGCGCACGATTCTGCGTTCAATCCTCTTTTCCATTCTTCCTTCCATTCTTCCGTCCATCGTTCCTTCCATCCTTTTCTGCATACGCTCTCCCCGCATCCCCATCCCGCGATCAAGCAGATGGCTCTTCCACATCTTCTGCTGTTCCGGAGTCAGGATTGTGCGTACGGTAAAGAGGTGCTCCACATGGTTCACCTTCTTCTGGTACTCGAGATCCGAGACTTCCTTCATCTTCTTTATGATGGCATTCTTGTCCGGGTTGTCGGAAAGAGACAATTCACGGATGTCGAGTTGCGCGAGCCGGATCTTGGCCTGCACAGCCGTCTGTTTTTTCTGCAGATCGAGGCGGAATTTCTGCATATCCTCTTTCTGCTTTTCCGTCAGGTTCATCTTCTCGGCCATCGCTTCGCGCCCCATGCGGGGTCCGCGCTCACAGCAACCGTCGTTGCCGGGGAACATGGCCGGCCCGGGTTGCGCAAGAGAGCTGCCGGCGGCGGCGCCTATCAGGAACATGGTCATCAGCAGACGTTTCACCATTGTACTTCCTCCTCTGGTATGTGTTGGTGGGGTATCCGGGTTATCTGGTTCTTAGACCGCGGAGCGCCTGCAAAGGTTTAACACCCCGTCAGGGGGCCGGTTTGACTTTCCCTCCGAATATCGCTATGTTGAGGGCGATCGGTGATACGGAGTGCCTTGCGTGCGGACACTTGTCCAGTTGTTGCGACCCTTCCTTCTTCTCAGCCTGATATTCCTCTCCTCGTGCGGCGTATGGGATTTCTTCGCTGCGTATTTCAATACTTACTACAATGCGAAGCGCCTCTACGATGAAGCCCAGGAAGAGGTGTGGAACCAGCCTGAATACCGCGGGACAGGACGGAATCTGCTTCTCCCCCTGAACGTCGGTCAGGCGACCCGCGTAAAGTTTACCTCGGTGATCGAAAAATGCTCGAAGCTGCTCCAGTACCATCCGGAAGCGAATCTGGTAGATGACGCGCTGCTGATGATCGGCACATCGTACTATTATCAGGGAGAGTATCAGAAGGCGGAGCGGAAATTCCGGGAGTTACTTGACGGCTATCCCACCAGCGACCTTGTTCCCCGGACGCGTATTCTGCTGGCATACGGCTATTACAACATGAGGGAATTCCAGCAGGCCTCGGCAACAGCGGCAGAGATTCTCGAAGAGGCCACGAAGCAGGACAGGCCCGGAATCGTTGCGGACATCTCGCTTTTGCTGGGGCAGATTGCAGGTGATGAGAAAAACCTCGTGCAGGCGCGCGATGCATACCTGCGGGCCGGCGAGAATGCCGACAATGCCGACAAACGCGCCCAGGCATATCTCAAAGCCGCCAATGTCCTTTCACAGCTCGGCGACTACACGGGGGCGGAGCAGGCATTCCGCCGGTCCCGGTCACTCAGCAGTTTCTATGTCGGAGAATACCGCGGATTGTTCGGCGCCGCACGCATGCAGTCGAAGCAGGGGAACTATAATGAGGCCCTGGACGAATTCGTCGACCTGAGAGAGAACGCCAACTACAGGGAATTCTTCGGCGAGATTGACGTGGAAATCGGCCATGTCCATAGGGATCACGAGGAGATTGAGGCCGCCATCGATCAATACCGCTATGTGGACACGGCGTATGCGCGGACTGAAAGCGCAACGAATGCAAATTACGCGCTCGGTATCGTGTACGAAGACTCGCTTCACCTGTATGACTCCGCCCGTGTTGCATTCGACAGGGGGCGGCTTGGTCCACCGCAGGCGCTTGTCATGCCGGAGGTGGTCCGGCGCGCGGACTATCTCGGACGGTACCTCAAGTACAGCCATGAGGTGGTGAAGCTGGACAGCACGCTGGCAGCGCTTCTTGCTCCTCGCGACTCGACCTCGACCCCTATCGATACCACGATTCACGATTCGACGAAGACGGCTGTGCGGGACAGCACCCTCAAGCCCGCTCCGCCGGTTCCCCGTCTCGAACCCGACACAGTGCGAGTCCGTCTTGCGACGGCGCTGGACGATCTTGCCGGGGTGCTGTATACGAATATGGGGCTTCCGGACTCGGCGCGATACTGGTACGAGCGGCTCCTCCATGAATTTCCGAACAGCCGGCCGGCTCCGCGTGCGTTGTATGTCCTCGCGCGTATCGAGGGGGAAGACTCCACGGCAGGACCAATGGTCGCCGATTCGCTCCACCGTGAAATAATCCGACGGTACCCTGCCTCACCGTTCGCGGATGAGGCCAGGCGACTTCTGGGTCTGCCGGCAGTCCAGAAAGCGGAGGACCCTGCCATCAAAAGTTATGGGCGTGCGAGCGCACTTCTTGACGCGGGACGTTCGCAGATCGCCATCGATTCGTTCAAAGCCGTCGCCCGCAGATTCCCCGGCTCGCCCGTTGCATCCCGTGCATTGTACGCGGCGGGTTGGACGTACGAATATCGAACGAAGAACATCGACAGTGCGACGGCGGCATACGAGCGGCTTCTTGCGACCTATCCCTCGTCACCGCTCGCCCTGAAGGTGCAGCCCCGTATCAACGAAGTCATGGTCGCGCGTCGAATAGCGCTGGAAAAGGCCCGGGCCGATTCAATTGCGAGCGCAACCCCGCCCGCAGCCGTCGACTCGACGCGGTCAGTGGAAAGCTCGGACGATATTGAGCGCCGCTTCGAAGAACGGAGGAAAGCCGCCCAGCAACAGCCCGACAAGCCTGCCACGATTCGGGGGGAACCACCTCCCGGGAAGCCCGCGACTGGCCCGGCGGAACAACCTCCCGGAAAACCTGCGACCCGTCCGACAGAACAGCCGCCCGGAAAGCCTGCCACTGGTCCTGCAGAACAGCCGCCCGGAAAGCCTGCCACTGGTCCTGCAGAACAGCCGCCCGGGAAGCCTTCGACTGGTCCTTCGGAACAACCTCCCGTGCCCCCACCCGGGACCCCTGAAGAGAAGCCGGTGAATTGATGCAACAAGTCCTCTCTCCCGTCCTCGACCTTCGCTCTGTTGCCGAAGGAATCTTTGTCCTCACGATGCATGCTCCCGAAATCGCTGCACGGATCCGCCCCGGACAGTTTGTCAATATCCGCATCGGTGAAGGGGCCGACCCTTTATTGCGCCGACCGTTCAGTGTCTCCCGTACTGAAGGGGACCATATCGAGATCCTCTTCAACGTCGTGGGAAAAGGTACGGCCCTGATGTCCCGTTTGCGTGAAGGCGCTCTGCTTGATCTCCTCGGTCCGCTCGGGACCCCATTTGCCACGGATGACGACCAGTGTACGACCGCACTGCTGCTCGCGGGCGGGCTTGGTGTGGCACCCATGCCCATTCTCACGGAAAGGCTCCGGGACAAGGGTCGGAAAATCATGACGTTCCTCGGTGCCCGGGCCGCCGCGCACCTCGTCACGTCCCATCTCGACGACGTGCACATTGCGACGGACGACGGGTCACGGGGGTTCAAAGGGACTGTTGTTGATCTTGCGGCCACTGTCCTGAGACAGGCGCCCGTGCAGGGCGGGAAGATCTTTGCGTGCGGCCCCATGCCCATGCTCAGGGCGGCCGCCCGGCTTTCAGAGCAATTGAACCTTTTGTGTGAGGTTTCCCTCGAAGGTCCCATGGCCTGTGGCATCGGCATCTGTCAGGGATGTCCGGTCGAACTCGTGGGACCGGAGAAGAAGTATGCATTGATGTGCAAAGACGGACCCACGTTTGATGCACGGACCATCCGGTGGTAATGCAGTGAAGACCTCCTTCAGTATCGGCAGCGCTGTCTTCAAAAACCGCGTTCTTGTGGCGTCGGGAACGTTCGGCTATGGGGACGAGTGTGCCTCGACCGTCGATCTTTCGCGCCTCGGCGGGATCGTCACAAAATCCCTCTCCCTGAAGCCGAGGGATGGAAACCCGCCCCCGCGGGTCGTGGAAACGACAGGGGGGATGCTCAACTCCATCGGACTTGCCAATATCGGCGTCGACCGCTTCACTGCGGAGAAACTTCCGTTCCTGCGCACGCTTGACACCACAATCGTGGCGAACATTGCCGCGAGCACGGTTGAGGAATATTGCGCCGTGCTGGAGATTCTGGAAGGAGAAGAGGGCGTTGACGCCTATGAGATCAACGTCTCCTGTCCGAACGTGCGCGAGGGGGGATTGAATTTCGGGACGAGCTGCCCGATGACCGCGGAAATTACGCGCCGGCTTCGCGCAGGCACGAAGAAGCCGCTGATCGTGAAACTCACGCCGAACGTCACGCACATCGGGGAGTTTGCGCGCGCGGCTGAGGATGCCGGAGCGGACGCCGTGTCCGTGATTAACACCCTGATCGGCATGGCCATCGACGCGAAGACACGGAAGCCGCTCCTCTCGACTGTCACCGGGGGGCTCTCCGGCCCCGCCATCAAACCTGTTGCGCTGGCAAAGGTCTATGAAACTGCGAGGGCCGTCAAGATCCCTGTTGTCGGCATAGGAGGCATCATGACCGCGACGGATGCCGTGGAGTTCCTTCTTGCCGGCGCGGTAGCCGTTCAAGTCGGAACCGCAAATTTTATCAATCCGGACGCGGGTGTGACGATCGCGGACGGGATGAAGCAGTTCTGCGCCGAGCAGGGTATCGCCGACATGCAGTCGCTCGTCGGTGCGCTCGACGCGCGCGGTGGAGTATCGGTCCTCGATAGCTGGCTGTGACCCCCTCCTCGGTATCCCGGCGTACAACCGCACCCCGCTATGCGGCCACATTGCGGTACCTGTACGGGCTGCAGTTCCGCGGGATGAAATTCGGGCTGCGGAATATCCGCACGCTTGTCAATGCCGCCGGACATCCGGAACGGACTTTTCCGAGCTTCCATATTGCCGGGACAAACGGAAAGGGATCGACTGCAGCATTTCTTGCGTCGGTCCTTACTGCGGCCGGATACCGGACCGGTCTGTATACGTCACCGCACCTCGTGCACTTCAGCGAGCGGATCCGCATCGACGGAGAACCGATGCCGGAAGCCCGGTTGGTCGCGTACGCGGAAGCTCTCCGACCGTCCATCGAAGCTACCCGGGCGACGTTCTTCGAGGCGACAACCTGCATTGCGTTCCGGTACTTCGCCGATGAACGGGTCGATATCGCTGTCGTGGAGACAGGGCTCGGTGGCCGCCTTGACGCGACAAACATCCTTACGCCGCTGGTCAGCATCATTACTAATGTCGACCTCGAGCACCAGGAGTATCTGGGGAACACCATTCTCAGTATTGCAAGAGAAAAAGCCGGCATCGTGAAACCCGGTGCGCCGGTTGTCACGGGCACTCAGGGCATCGCACGTCGGGAGGTACAGATCGCCGCCAACCGAGCCGGGACGCGCGTTGTCAATGTTCCGGACCTCGTCCGGGTTGAGCATGTCTCGGGGGGGGAGTTTGCTCCGCGAATTTCAGTCCGGTCGCGGCGGTGGAATACAGGGCCCCTTTCGTTGGGCCTACCAGGAATGCACCAGGAGAAGAATGCCGGTCTGGCTCTTGCGGCGCTGGCGGTTACGCAGGAGCGTGGACTCTTTCCGGGAGTGACCTCCCGTGCCGTGAAGCGCGGTCTCCACGCTGTCACGACCCTGACCGGGCTGAGGGGAAGGATGGAGCGGCTGAATCTGACATGGGGGATGGTGGTGCTTGATGTGGCCCATAATCCCCATGCCATGCGGACGCTGACTGACTCCCTTATGAGGGACAAATGGGCGCTGGCTGCGGCTGTTGTAGGCATTCTGAAGGACAAGGACGCCCGATCCATGCTTGTCGTCACTGTCCGACTGTGTGCAGACCGTTATTGCGGTGCGCCCTGAAACAGATCGTGCCCGGGAGGTGGCCGACCTTGTGGACCTGGGGCGCGAGATGGGCCTCACGATGGTCGCGGGAGGGACGGTTCGGGAGGGGATCCAAAAGGCCATCCGCCGCGCGAAGAGTGCAACCGGTCGAGGCCGTCCCCGTATAGTGGTAACGGGATCGCACTATGTCGTCGGTGAAGCGCTGACAACACTTGACAAAAGAACTTGACAGTATTCGCCAAATACTCTATATTTCCCTTGCACTTGCGTTGTGTACCACCACCTGTTCCCACATCGATCAGTTTCTATCACTCGTCCACCCGACATTCCGTTCCTGAATTCCCCGGCTGCCAGATGGTGAGGTTGTTCTAGGCCTTGTCCACGCGGCCGTAAGTCCTTGTATCTATCCGGAGAGGTTTTCCTTCCATGACAATGGATATTTCAGAGCTCAAATCCAAGAAGATCGCCGAGCTCAATCAGATCGCCAAAGAACTGAACATCAGCGGCTACAGCGATCTCCGCAAACAAGAGTTGATCTTCAAGATCCTCGAGGCACAAACAGAACAGGGAGGCCTGAGTTTCAGTCGCGGCGTTCTGGAAGTTCTGCCCGATGGCTACGGGTTCCTCCGGTCTGTGGACTACAATTACCTCCCGTCGCCCGACGATATCTACGTCTCCCCGTCGCAGATCAAGAAGTTCAATCTCCGGACAGGAGACAGCGTAAGCGGGCAGGTTCGTCCCCCGAAAGAGGGTGAGAGATTCTTCGCGCTTCTGCGGGTTGAGGCAGTCAACGAGGAAAATCCCGAAACCGTCAGGGAGCGGGTCCTGTTTGACAACCTTACTCCCCTGTATCCCAACGCAGCTCTGAAGCTCGAAACAGCGCCCGGTGAATACTCCATGCGGATCATGGACCTCCTTACGCCCATCGGAAAAGGGCAAAGGGGGATGATCGTCTCCCCGCCAAAAGCCGGCAAGACCATTCTCCTGCAGAAGATCGCCAACAGTATCACGCGGAACCACCCCGAGGCAAAGCTGATCGTGCTCCTGATCGATGAGCGGCCCGAAGAAGTGACGGACATGGAGCGATCGGTCAATGCCGAAGTGGTCAGCTCCACGTTTGACGAACCGCCGGAACGCCACGTGCAGGTGTCGGACATGGTTCTGGAGAAGGCGAAACGCCTTGTTGAAGCGAAACGCGATGTTGTCATTCTTCTGGACAGCATTACGCGCCTTGCCCGTGCCCACAATACGGTTGTGCCGCACTCCGGGAAAATCCTCTCCGGTGGTGTGGATGCGAATGCGCTCCACAAGCCGAAGCGGTTTTTCGGAGCGGCGCGCAATATCGAAGAGGGAGGCAGTCTGACGATTGTCGCCACCGCCCTGATCGAGACCGGAAGCCGCATGGACGAAGTGATTTTCGAAGAGTTCAAGGGAACGGGCAACATGGAAATCATTCTGGACCGGAAACTCAGTGACCGTCGCGTCTTCCCGGCGATGGATGTCAACCGTTCCGGCACCCGCAAAGAAGAGTTGCTGATCGACGCTGACGATCTGAACAGGATCTGGATCCTCCGGAAGCTGTTCGCGGACATGAATACGGTCGAAGGCATGGACTTCATGCTCGAGAAGATGCGGGGGACGAAGTCGAACAAAGAGTTCCTCCGCTCGATGAGTAGCTAGATGACCTTCGCAGGCCTCCCGGAGTGTCGCTCAGCTCCCGGGAGGTCTTGCTTTCGCCGTTTGCCTTCTGATCCTTCCGCACGTTACCACCTTTGCGTTCTGGCAGACAATGGGATACGAGATTCCTCCGGTCCAGTCCCCTCGTTCCAACTCTTGCGTTTTTGCTGACTATGGTGTACAATAAACCATTCGTTTCCCCTGAATCGGAAGGAGAGCGCACATGGATGAAGTCATTCTCGCAGGAGCGTGCCGTACTGCGATCGGGAGCTTTCTCGGTGCGTTGAGCTCGATGCCGGCGCCGCGGCTTGGTGCGGTTGTAATCCGGGAAACCCTCCACCGGGCGGGGGTCAGCCCCGATCAGGTGGATGAAGTCATAATGGGGAACGTGCTGCAGGCGGGAGTCGGGCAGGCCCCTGCTCGTCAGGCGGCGCTGTTCGCCGGATTGCCGGACAGCGTGGAAACGATGACCGTCAACAAGGTGTGCGGATCCGGGCTCAAGGCCGTCATGCTCGCCGCGCAGGCAATCATGGTTGGCGATGCGGAGATCGTTGTCGCCGGAGGAATGGAGAGCATGTCCAACGCGCCCTATCTTCTCGAGAAAGCGCGCGGTGGCTATCGGATGGGACACGGGGAACTCACCGATGCAATGTACCGGGACGGGCTCATCGACGTGTACCACAATTATCTTATGGGCAACGCCGCGGATCTCTGTGCGAAGGAATGTGGTGTGAGCCGCGATGCTCAGGATGCGTTCGCGATTCAGAGTTACCAGCGTGCCCAGGCCGCGCAGCGTGACGGCCTCTTCACCCGGGAGATCGTCCCGGTCGAGATCCCCGGAAAAAAAGGGGACCCTGTGGTGGTGACAGAGGATGAAGATGTTACGAAAACGAATTTCGCAAAGATCCCTACCCTGAAGCCGGTGTTTTCCAAAGAAGGAACCGTCACGGCCGCTAATGCATCAAAGCTCAGCGACGGCGCGGCTGCAGTCGTCGTGATGTCCGCAAAAAAGGCCGCCGCTCTCGGTGTCACGCCTCAGGCCCGTCTTGTGCGGCAGGCATCGTTTGCAAAAGCACCGGAGTGGTTCACCACTGCACCCGCGGATGTCATTACGAAGGTCCTGAAGAAGGCCGGTTTGGCGGTTGGAGACATCGATCTTTTTGAGATCAACGAGGCGTTTGCCGTCGTGGCGCTGGCCGTCAACGGTCTCGCGGGGCTCGACCAGGCAAAGGTGAATGTGCACGGTGGTGCGATCGCCCTGGGCCATCCGCTGGGGGCGAGCGGGACGCGAATCCTCGTGACACTCCTCCATGCCATGGAACAGCGCACGGTGCGGCGCGGTCTCGCCGCACTCTGCATCGGCGGAGGCGAGGCCAGCGGCGTTGTTGTCGAACGAATCCAGTGAACCTGACTCACCGTCCATCATGAAGGGGAACCGCACATGAACGTCACCACGGTAGCAGTGGTGGGCGCCGGCACGATGGGGAACGGCATCGCGCACGTGTTCGCCCAGCATGGCTTCACGGTTGTACTCCACGACCTGCAACAATCCTTCCTTGACCGTGCGCTGAAAACGATCACAGGAAATCTGGACCGGCAGGTGAAAAAGGGAGTCTTTGCGGAACCGGCAAAAGTGGAGACTCTTTCCCGCATCACGCTGACGACCGATCTCAAAGCAGCCGCCGCACAGGCGGACCTCGTGATAGAGGCGGCGACGGAACAGCTCGAAACGAAACGTGGACTTTTCGCAACGCTCGATGAGACCTGCCGCCCTGGCACTATTCTCGCAAGCAACACCTCGTCCATCTCCATCACGCTGCTCGGATCGGCCACGCGCCGCCCCGGCCAGGTGATCGGCATGCATTTCATGAATCCGGTTCCCGTCATGAAGCTCGTGGAGGTGATCCGCGGGTATGCCACGTCGGAAGAGACGACAAAGACGGTGATCGATGCGTGCGCGCGGCTGGACAAGACGCCGGTGGAAGTGAACGACTATCCCGGGTTTGTGGCAAATCGTGTCCTCATGCCGATGATCAACGAAGCCATTTCGTGTGTTATGGAGGGCGTTGCGACCCCGGAGGCCATCGATACCGTGATGAAGCTCGGGATGAGCCATCCCATGGGACCGCTGACGCTTGCTGACTTCATCGGGCTTGATGTCTGTCTGGCGATCATGGAGGTTATGCAGGAAGGGCTTGGCGACCCCCGGTACCGTCCCTGTCCGCTGCTCAAGAAAATGGTCGCGGCTGGCCAGCTCGGCCGCAAATCCGGACGCGGCTTCTTCTCATATACGGAATCCCGGACATCATGAACTTCTCTCTCAGTGAAACCCAGCTGATGATCCGCGACACGGCGCGCAAATTCGCGGACGAACGTCTTGCGCCCAGCTCGATTGAACGCGACGAGCACGAACGGTTTCCGGCGGACGAAATCCGTGAACTCGGGGAACTCGGGTTCATGGGTATGATGGTCCCGGAGGCATGGGGAGGGATCGGACTCGACACCATGAGCTACGTGCTGGCCATGGAGGAGATCTCCCGCGTCGATGCCTCCTGCGGGGTGATCATGTCCGTCAACAACTCGTTGGTCTGTTTCGGTCTGAACCAGTACGGCACCGACGAACAGAAAAAGCGGTTTTTGAAAGACTTGGCATCGGGGAAGAAACTCGGCGCCTTCGCCCTTTCGGAACCAGAGGCGGGGAGTGACGCGTCGAACCAGCACACCACGGCCGATCGAGACGGCGACGCGTACGTCATGAACGGCATGAAGAACTGGACCACGAACGGGTCAACCGCCGATTACGTCCTGGTGATGGCAACGACTGACCGGAGCAAGGGCTCGAAGGGGATCAGCACGTTTCTTGTGGAGAAGGGGACTCCGGGATTCTCGGTGGCAAAGAAGGAAAAGAAGCTCGGCATCCGGAGCTCCGACACCGTTTCCCTCGCGTTCGCCGATTGCCGCGTTGCTGCGGCCAACCGTATCGGGGCCGAGGGTGCGGGGTTCAAGTTTGCCATGCAAACCCTCGAAGGGGGGAGGATCGGGATTGCTGCACAGGCTCTTGGCATTGCGCAGGGGTGCCTGGATGCGTCGGTCAAGTACGCGAAAGAGCGAAAGGCATTCGGGAAGCCGATCGCGGAGCTGCAGGCGATCCAGTTCAAAATAGCCGACATGTCCACTCAAGTCGATGCCGCGCGCATGCTGGTCTATCGTTCCGCTTTCCTCAAGGATTCGGGCGAGCCGTACGGCCAGGCGGCAGCGATGGCCAAACTCTTTGCCTCGCGCGTCGCCGTGGAGAGCGCGCTCGAAGCCATCCAGATCCATGGGGGCTACGGGTATGTCCAGGAGTATCTCGTTGAACGCTATTTGCGCGATGCGAAGGTGACGGAGATTTATGAAGGGACATCGGAGATTCAACGCATCGTGATCGCTCGTTCGATGTTGAAGTGAGTACTCACGTTCTTGAACAACAACCACATCACCATGCGATGGGAGGCACCATGATGAAACGAGTCCTTGTCGTACCGACGCTTCTCACAGCCGCAGTCCTCTTCCTGGCCTCGCCCGCAGACGCACAACAACCCAAATGGATCGTGGGAGGCAACATGTTGCTTTCCATATCGACGGGAGCAGGTTCCAGCGCGGGATTCACCTTCGGCCCTATGGCGGAAGTGGTGTTCAATCGGCAATATGCAATAGGTACGGAATTCAACATTCACACCCAGGCGGGGACCCCGATCGAATGGGCAAACTATTTCAAGTACTACATTTCCACGACAAACCGGACGCTCAAGCCATACGTCGACGGTGGCCTGAATCTCCTTTTTGTTACCACTGGCCCGTATTTTGGCATTCGGTTCGGTGGCGGTGTGGGGTTCAACGTGGCAAAGGGAATATGGGTTGGCCCTGACCTGCAACTCGGGCCGGTTTTTGCGACCGGAACGACAATCTTCGTTATCCTTATCCGTGGCGGCTTCAGGTACGAATTGCCATAACAACCCGGCGTGTGTGAAGTTCTCCCTTGCTTGACTGGGAACATTTCTTTGCCTATATTGTTATGATTTGAGTATATGTTCAAGGTGAGGCTTTCTCACAAACCAACCACATTTCGGAGCTTTGCAATGAAGAAGTTGGCCCTTGTTGTGACCGTTGTGGCTTTAACACTGCTTGTTTCCTTCAATACCCAGGCCCAGGGCAAGATGGCGGTGAACATTGGTGCGGACGTGCTTATCCCGATGGGTTCGTTCTCCGACGCAGTGAAGATCGGATTCGGTGGGACGGCTGCATTTGAGTACATGGTGAATCCGAATCTTGCGGTCACCGGGAAGCTCGGCTACATCACGTGGGGAGTGAAAACTGACGACACTCAAGGCGTGGAAGCATCGTTCAGCGGCCTTCCATTCCTGGTCGGTGGCAAGTACTACTTCATGCCCCAGGGCAAGCTCCGTGCCTACGGTCAGTTTGAGATGGGTCTCTTCTTCATGTCCGGTTCGGTCAAGTCAACCATCCCCGGATACTCGTTCGAGACCTCTCAGTCGGGTACCGATTTCGTGATTGCACCGGCGGTTGGTGTTGAGATCCCTGCTGGCCCGAAGGGCGCAGTCGACGTGTCCGTGCGCTACTGGGGTATCTTTGAAACGGGTGGGGCCCACAATCTTGGCTTCCGCGCCGGCTATAAAATCATGATCTAACCTTCCCTGAAAGAAGGTGTAAAAGGAAGCCTTCGGGCTTCCTTTTTTTTTAGACCATCGAATCAACCGGAGCCTCAGCCCGGAAAACCGAAAGAACCAACGTCGTGCAAATCGGCATCACCGCCCTTCTCCTATTGCTCTTCTCTCTGATCGTCCCTGCACATGCTCTGTCCGCACAGGCAGGGGCAGACACTTCCGCGATTGTCATGCGGTTTGCGGGTGACTGTCTGCTCGGCGGTCACTACGAGCAGGCTGCGGGGGACAACCCCGGGCTGGCTTTCGAGGGGTTCGATCTTTTCAGCACTGCCGACATCGCGATCGTCAACCTCGAGAATCCGGTCACCACTCGGGGCAAGAAGGTCCCGAAGCCCTTCAATTTCCGCATGCACCCCCGTTTCCTCGAGGCACTGAAAGGGGCGGGTGTCACGGCGGTGAGTATTGCGAATAACCACGTTTTTGATTACGGAAAAGAAGGACTTTTTGATACATTTTCGTATCTTGAGAAATCAGGCATTCAGACTATAGGCGCCGGGGTGGACATGGAGCATGCCCGCCGGCCACTCGTCGTTCGTAAACATGGCCTGTCCGTGGGCATACTCGCCTACTATGGCGGGGGAGAAGCCCCCGGGGCCACACAGCGTCGGCCGGGCGTTGCGCGCCGCGATCTGGCCGTGATCAGCGAGGATGTTCGCGCGCTCAAGGCATCCGACTCATCTCTGTACGTCGTTGTGATCCTCCACTGGGGGGTCGAAAAAGCGGCAAGCCCGGAACCGGGGCAGAGACACTTTGCCCATGCATTGATCGATGCCGGCGTTGATGCGATCATCGGGCATCATCCCCATGTCCTTCAGGGTATTGAGCGGTACAAGCACGGCGTGATTGCGTATTCACTCGGAAATTTCGTCTTCGGCGGCAACAGCCGGCACACATACGACACCGGTGTTTTTGAAATCGTTCTGACCTCCGGGGGCCCGGCGTTTTCCTTTATCCCGGTCGGCCTCAGGAACTGGCATCTGGTCCGTCTTACCGGCGTCGGTGCGGAACCCGTTGAACGCCATATCCGTTCACTATCGCGCTTGTTTCCATCATCCATCTTCCACCAGTAAGGAGTACCAATGAAGTCACGCGGTTGCCTCATTTCTGCCGCAGTTGTGATCGTGATTGCGGTGGTCGTTTTCGGGATCTTCTCCTGGGGACTCGGGATCTACAACAACCTCGTCACGCTGGATGAAGGCGTGCGGTCGGGCTGGAGCCAGGTTGAAACGCAGTACCAACGGCGCATGGACCTGATTCCCAATCTTGTGGAGACCGTCAGAGGGTTTGCAAAGCAGGAGCAGTCGGTGCTGGTGGGTGTGACGGAAGCCCGTGCGAAGGTCTCGCAGATGACCGTGACCAAGGAAGTGCTGGAGGATCCTCAGGCGTTCGCCCGCTTCCAGTCTGCGCAGGATGGACTCTCCTCGGCCATTTCCCGTTTGCTGGTGACGGTCGAGAACTACCCGGAATTGAAATCCAACCAGAACTTCCTGGAATTGCAGAGTCAGATAGAAGGAACGGAAAACCGGATCACGGTTGCCCGGACACGGTACAATGAGGCCGTGCAGGGATTCAACACCACCGTGCGACGGTTCCCCGCTTCCCTTGTTGCGAGCTTCACCGGCTTCAAGGAGAAAGCATACTTCGCGGCGAAAGCGGGAGCTGAAGAAGCCCCGAAGGTGCAGTTCTGACACAGACAGCGGCACGTGATTGTGGGGCCTGCCGCCCTTTACGAACAATGCAACCATGACATCGTCCCGCCACCAACAACGAAGGCCGGCACTGCGCCGGCCTTCGTTCCGGCGTCTCCTTATTCCTCTCGCTTTCTGGCTGGTGACCACGTACGCGTGGAGCCAGACAGAAGCGCCATCGCAGCTCCGCGTCCGCGAGTACGTCACCGATATCACGGGGACACTCTCGTCCGAGACCATCCGGCAGCTGAACGAACAGTTGAGACAATTCGATCGTCAGACGTCGACGCAGATCGTTGTGGTGATGATCCCTACGCTCAACAATGAGCCGATCGAAGAAGTCAGTCTGAAGATTGCGGAAGAAAACGGCATCGGGAAGAAGGGGAAAGACAACGGTGCATTGCTCCTGGTTGCCCGGAACGACCGCAAGCTTCGCATCGAGGTGGGGTACGGACTCGAAGGCGTGCTGACGGATGCACTCTCGAGCCGCATCATTCGCAACGAAATAGCACCGCGGTTCCGCAACGGAGATTATGACGGCGGCATCATCGCCGGGGTGGATGCGATCATGCGCGCCACACGAAACGAATACACGGCCGATCCCGAGGCTGAGGGCGGAAAGGGCGGCAAATTCTCGTCCATTCTCACCTTGCTGTTCATTCTCTTCATCGTCTCCCGGTTCTTCTTCCGCTCCGGGCGCCGGGGCCGCGGCGGACGTTTCCTTCCCATTCCTCCCATCGGAGGATGGGGAAGCGGTGGAGGCTTCGGCGGTGGCGGGTTCGGCGGCGGCGGGTTCAGCGGCGGCGGGGGCTCCTTTGGCGGAGGGGGTTCCAGCGGCGGCTGGTAGAATCTCCATGGTCCATCCCGATCTCGATAGCGTTCCTGCAGCGCTCTTTTCTCCACGGAAACTCCTTGGCTATACGGGCGCATTTGCGCGCCTCTTCTTCCCCGATCCCGATGGCAAGCCGCCTTCCCTTACCCTGAAAACATTTCTTGGTGCGCGCCATGTAGCTCTTGCACGAGACATCAGGCAGCTCGGCGAGGGCAATTCGTACGAAAGTGAGGTCCCGCTGCATGCGCGCGAGGGGGACCGCATGTTCCGGATTCTGGCAACAGTCGGCCGGCACGACGACGAATGGGCAGTGACTCTTGTGTTGCAGGATGTGCATGCGTATGCCGAAACTGTCCGGCGGCTGGAAGAATCCGAAGCCCGCGCCCGCGCGTTCGTCGAAACCAGCGCCGCGGCAATCGCACTGGTGCGCAATGGCCGTTTCGACTATGTGAACAGGGGATTCCTCGAACTGTTCGGCTATCTTTTGCGCGAAGATCTTGTCGGCAAAGAGGTCCTGGTGTGCGCGGCGGGGAAAGACCGCCGGCAACTCGCCGAACGGGCGGCGAAGCCATTCGAGGACGGAGTCTCCCGCGAACGGCTTGAATTCATCGGGAAGCGCAAAGATGGTGCACGATTCCATCTCCAGCTGCTCGACGAAGCGGTTTCCATCGACGGCGTGCCTGCCAGCATGTGGTACATGGTAGATATAACGCACCTCCGCTCAGCCCAGGAAGAGGTTCTCCAGCATCGCAAAGAAAACGATATCCTCGACCACCTTCTGGCGACGCTGCACGGGACAGTCGACCGAACGGTGCTTGTGCGGGATGGATTGTCTGCATGCATCCGTTGGCTGGGATATGAAAGCGGCTGTATTCTCACGGTCAGTCGCGGCAACGACGATGCCTTTATCCTCAGCAATGAGGAACACCTCCCGGAACAGCTCCGCTCCGCGCTGGCGATGATCAGCGCGACAGAGGGCCTTGGAGGGTATCTGGTGAAGACCATGGAGGCCGTGCAGTACACACTGGAAACGTATCCGGCATTTCTTCCGTACCGGACAGTGCTGGAAGCGGAGGGGATACAGACCATTGCATGCCTTCCGTTGGCCGGCCGCGACAGGCCGGCTGGCATAGTCATACTCCTCACACGAAAAGCACCATCCCCTGAAGACTCCCGCACGGCATTCCTCGACCTCGTCGCTCGCCACTTCGGGTTCGCACTCGATCGGGCGATGTTCTATGAATCCACGCAGGAACGCGCCGATGCGTACAGGACCACCATCGAGTCGCTCAGCGGGGTTGCGTATGAAACAGGTCCGGACGGTCTCTTCCGGTACTGCAGCCCGACCGCGGAACGGCTCACGGGGTACAGCGTCAGGGATCTGACGGCGACTCCCGAGGCCTGGCGCTCCATGGTTCACCCCGACGACCGGTCCATTCTTCTGGAGAGGATTTCCCGGCAGGCGAGTGGTGTGGAGGAGTTTGTGCTCCACTACAGAATACTCCCCAAGGGGAAAGCGTCGTATCGGTGGGTGCGGGATGCTGTACAATACCGACGTGATGCGGAGGGCCGTGTGCTTGCAGTGTGCGGCCTCCAGACAGACGTCACCGATGAGAAGTCCGAAGAGCAGGACCTGAAGCGCGCCGAAGAGATCATGCGGGGAGTTGTCGATGCCATGGGGGACGCACTTGTCATGACGGATCTCGAAGGACGCGTGCTTGAAGTGAACGGCGCATTTACCACGCTGACCGGTTTCGGCCGGGCCGAGGTGCTCGGGACGACGCTCCCATATCCGTGGATAAAAGAAGAAGAGATGGGGACGTTTGTGCAGTGGCTAACCGCCCTGCGTGAACAGAAGCGCCTCAAGGATTTTGACATGCGATGGGTGCGCCGCGACGGAGCTGAAGTGGCCATCAGTTTGAGCACGTCTCTGCTCCGCAACAGGGCAGGAGAACCCGTGGCGATTCTGAACCTCGCCCGTGATATTGGCGAGCGGCGCCGCCACGGGGATGAGATCATGCAGCATAACCGGCAACTTGCCCTTTTGAACGCCATCGGCCAGGGGCTCACCGGTGTGCTCGACCGCCGGTCCATCTTCAGGGTCGTCCATGAGCATCTCAGCGATGCGTTCGGGTATGATTGGATTGCCTTTGAGGTGTATGATTCGTTCACGCAGAAAATGGACACCATTTTCAGTGCGGGAATCCCCGGTTCGGCGGAGTCACCAGCCGGTCCGGCGCGAACCATGCTCCGGGAGAACGATCCCTTTTCTGCCGTCATCCGCGACCAGGAGCCGTACCACGGGGAACGCGGAGCATGGCCCAATGTACTTGCCGTGCCGGTTGCTGCAAAAGACGCAGGATCCGGTGTGCTCTGGGTTGCGAGACGGGGAGGTGATCCCTATGATGATCTCCACTTGCGGATCGTCACGAGTATTGGTAACTTGGTCGCGATCGCGCTGGACCGTGTTGCTTTGTACGAGGAAACCGTTGCAAAGGCCCGGGAAATCGCCCTCCGCAACGAAGAGCTCGACCGGTTTGCGTACGTCGTGTCGCACGACCTGAAAGAACCGCTTATCACCATCAACGGGTACACGAAACTCGTGCTCGATGGCGCCGGCGATTCGCTCGCACCCGGGATTCAGGAACATGTTCAGTCGGTGATGCGCGCCAGCGTGCGGATGAAGCAGCTGATCGACGATCTCCTCACGCTCTCCCGCGTCGGCCGGGTCCCATCCCAGGTCACAACCGTACACGTGTCGCGTCTCCTGAGCGACCTGTTGCGGGACCTGGAGTTCACACTTCACGAGCGGCATGCGACGGTCGATTTCACCCCTGACCTTGCCGACGTGCAGTACGATCCGACAATGATGAGCATGGTGTTCAGGAACCTGATTGTGAACGGTGTGAAGTACAACATCCAGGAGACTCCGCGGATCACCATCGGCGCGCGGGATACCGACGACATGGTAGAGTTCACGGTTACTGACAACGGCATCGGCATCGCCGTCCAGGATTTTGCGAAAGTGTTCATGATCTTTCAGCGGCTTGACCCGAATGACGGGCGGGGGGGGACGGGGGCCGGGCTGACGATCACCAAGAAAATCGTTGAGACCTACGGTGGGAGCATCTGGATCGACTCCACCGAGGGGTCGGGATCAACGATCCATTTTACGGTCCCAAGACATGGCTGACACACCTCCTGCACATATCCTGCTTGTCGAGGACAACCCCGACTTCGCCAACCTCGTGGAGCTTTTCCTCAAGAAGCACCAGCCGGGGAGTTTCGAAGTGTACTGGCGGGGCGACGGGAACGAGGCATTGAAGGAGCTGGAGGCAAATCCGGCCATCGACCTGATTCTGATGGACTACTTCCTGCCGGGCAAGAACGGACTCGAAGTAATCCGCGACATCCGGGATCACGGGTACACCGTCCCCGTCGTCTTCCTGACGGTGAACAAAGATTTCGACCTTGCCGTGGAAGTGCTGAAGCTTGGTGTCGAAGACTATCTGGTAAAAGAAGAGATTTCCACGCCTGTCCTGCCAAAGACCATCCTCAACGTCCTCGAGCGGCGACAACTTAAGAACCAGCTTACGACACTCGAAATCTCCCAGAAGCGTCTCGAGACCATTCAGGAACTGGTGTTCCAGGTGACGGGGGAACTCGAACTTCCAATTGAAGCCATGCTCGAACATGTCGAAGGGCTTCTGGCGAACCATTCCGGGGACAACCTGCGGGCGTATCTTGTGATCATACGGGATAATCTCATCCGCATCGAAAAGAAGATGCTGCGCCTACGTGAACTCAAGACCGACAAGACCATTCCGTACATCCGCGACATACGCATGTTGGACCTCTCGGAAGAACCGCCGGCCTCATGAAGACGACCGTTGCGCTTGCGCAGATCGATCCTGTGCTCGGAGACACCGGAAAGAACGTTGCCCTGCATTGTGAGTTTGCCGAACGGGCTGTTGCTGCGGGTGCATCACTGGTGGTCTTTCCGGAACTGAGCCTAACGGGATACTCGATCCGGGACCTGAACTGGGACCTTGCAATCCGTCCGGCAGCGCCGCCGGCGGAGTTCCGACCGCTGCTTGAGATGAGTAAACGGATCCCGATCATTGCGGGGGGGGTGGAGGAAGGCGACAATTTCGGAATCTACAATGCCGCATTTCTCTTCGAAAAGGGATCAGTGCGGAGTGTGCATCGCAAGACATTCCCTCCAACCTACGGCATGTTCGAGGAGATGCGGTATTTCAGTAGAGGGTCGACGGTGCGGGCTATTGACACGTCGGTCGGGCGCATCGGGGTCCTGGTGTGCGAAGACCTCTGGCATCTTTCCCTCCCGTGGCTTCTCGCACTGGACGGGGCGGAGCTCATCATCGCGCTTGTTGCCAGTCCCACGCGTCTCGGAGGCGACGGCGACTCGCTGCTCGCGCAGCGTGTGAATACGGAAAACCACAAAACCTATGCGCGGCTCCTCTCCGTATATCTTGCCTTCTGCAACAGGGTCGGGTTTGAGGACGGGGTGAACTTCTGGGGCGGGTCGCAGCTGGTCGGGCCGACGGGCGACATCCTTGCATCGGCGAAGCTCTTTGAACCGGATCTGGTGGTGGGACCGGTCAACGACGACGAGCTCCGCCGCGCGCGCCGTTTTTCCCGCCACTTTGTCGACGAAGATCCTGCGCTGGTGCTCAGGGAACTCACCCGGCTGACCGGCCGGTAGTTCCATCGTTCAGATTCCGAGAAACAACCGGTGTGCGAGGTAGTCCGGGAGTCCTGCGTTCATGATTGCCTGTGCGGCGCCCTCGATATCGTAATCCTGCCTGACAATATCAACGGTTGAGCGTTCTGTGTCGAGTACCGCGAACGAGGCGCGCGGGTTGCCGTCTCGTGCCTGCCCGACGCTTCCCACATTGACGAGGTAGCGCATCCCGGGGCGGAATTGGTTCACCGTACCGTCCTCGCCGACGACAACCGGTACATGGGTATGGCCTATGAAACAGAACTGTGTGGCGAAAGCACCGAAGCACCGCTCTGCATCGGGCCATGCAAAGATGTAGCGCCATGCCTCGGGATGGAGCGGGGAGGCATGAGCGAGTGTGAGGGAATCGTGGACATGGAAAAGGGGGAGGTCGCGCAGGAACTCCGCGCTCCGCTGGGTGAGCTGCCGCTGTGTCCAGCGGATCGCTGTTTCACCGTAGGAATTGAAGTGGTCGAGGGAGAGCTCGTCGATGACAGCGCTATCGTGATTCCCTTTGACCGATGCGGTGCAGCGTTCTGAGACAAGTGCAATGCACTCATTTGGGGAGGGCCCGTATCCGACGATATCGCCGAGGCAAAAGATGTGGTCGACGCCCAGCCGGTCGATTGTTTCGAACGTCTTCTCCAGGGCGTGGAGATTGGCATGGATATCGGATATGACTGCGAGGCGCATGACCCCTGAGGATGAATGTAAAAATCTACGAATTATAAGTTTAGAAACAAACCTGTGTGCGGATGGTTTGTTTCGGCTCCGCAATTTCCTATATTAATGTCGCAACAGAAGGAGTTCAAGGAATGCCGAAAGTTCTGGTCATCGATGATGACGAAATCACGCTGGCACTCATGCACAACGTGCTTGAGGAAGAGGGGTATAGTATTTATTCGACTGCCGACGGTCCGCAGGGGATTCAGATCTACAAAGAGCGGCAGCCGGATGTGGTGATTCTTGACCTGGCGTTACCGAGCATGAACGGTCTTGAAGTATTGCGGAAGGTTCGGCGTCACGACCCGGACGCGAAGATCATTGTCGTGACGGGTCACGGGTCTGAGGAGTCGGCGAAGGTAGCGTTGCGGTACGGGGCCTGGGGGTACATTGAGAAGCCGGTGGACTTTGCGACGTTTTTGCATCAGATCAGGACGGCGGTAGGGGCGTAGGGGAGAGGGCGTTGCGGAAAAGTAGGAAATTCGGTATTTTTGAGATTACAGGATACGGGCGCGTAGCTCAGGGGTAGAGCATCTGCCTTTTAAGCAGAGGGTCGGTGGTTCGAGCCCACCCGCGCTCACGAAGCTTTATCATAAGCAGCTGTATTTCCCACCTCTCTCAATAAAACCCTCTACCATCGGGCACCTCTGACTTAGACTGTCTCGAATCTGCTCGCCGAGAGCAGTTCGCCTTCTGCAAAAAATGAGTAATTCCCCCTCTTGACAATGGCCAAATCCGTTTGTACAATCCAGCACAGTGCGCGCGAGTGTGGTTCCCAGTGAGGAGCTACCGAGCCGCCGAGTGTTTCGTTCTTCGTCCTACCCGACGACCCCGCAGACCCATCCAACGGCGAGAACCCCGCTTGTGTCGCCAGCGGGGGGCATCGCATTTCCCTCCTCAATCTCTTCCACACATCATCAGAAAGGGCAAAGCCATGAAGGCTCTGTCGTGTGCTCTCTTGCTGATGGCAGGGTTGGCGTTTGTGCTGTTGGGGTGTTCGGATAATTCGGCTCCAATCGTCTCCCCGACCGACCAGGACTCCTTGCGGCAGACACTCCTCTGGTAGTCTTGGGAAGGGTGGAGCCGGAGGTGCACTCTGTTCAGGCGACTTACACACGTTCATACGTTTCACCATATGGCAACCGAAAAGAAGTGGGATTGTTTTTCCAAGATCCTTTGAACGCAAAGTGGGCCAAGACGGTACCGATTTCCGGGAGTATCTCCTGCCAAGTACGATGGCACACGCCGGGGCATTTCCCCCGTTTCTCTGGAAGGATCATCCAGTTGAAGGTCGAGGAGAGCCGTGGTTTCGAAAATGAAGGCGAAGGTAATGTGCTGGAGTATACAAAGGGGCGGACCGTGGCCACCGGAGTTGGGGTTTGGGCCTGCTCCAATGGGGCAGGTGATGGTTGACAAGGGAGAAGGGAAGGAGCGCCGACCGGATTGCAGCGTCACTATAGCCGCTATCGACAATGCGCACGAATGACATTGCATGGGTATCTATGCGATGTCTCCGAGACGAATTCTGTGGATGTAGTAACGCCAGTGCCCCAGTTCTATGGTGTCTCCCCTGTTACTCTTGTGCCAGTCAGCAACGGCAATCTCCAGGTTCGATAGACGTAGGTCCGCATATCCCAACGGCCCGGGCAGCGATGTCCGGGCTTTTTTGTCCGCAAGAGTTACTCCGTGTTGTGTACTTGAGTTGCTCCTTCGCAGGAGTATATTCCGAGTGTAGAGCGAAACCGAAATCTGCCGCAATCAGATTTCTGAATGCCCCAGGCACTCTGCAAAAGCCTCGGAAGAACCTCCGGTCAGCGCTGGGGGCGTTCCATTTTCAGAAGGGAAGGAACTGTAGACAAACAGTAGACGAAGAAAGTCGCCCGCGCGGACAAGGTCGGCCCAATCATATCGGCTACAGCCCACCCTGCCATGAGAAATCTCCTGTGACGGGCGTCACACTGTGAGCAGGATTGATTGTGGATCATAGTGTATCTAAGGAGGACTCGTCCAATGCGTACGCTCCTTTTTGTGCTGGTGTCACTCCTGATGTGTCCCCACCTCTCGATAGCTCAAGAACCTGCCCCCTTCGAACCGGATTCACTCACCCGGGGGCTCTGGCATATGGACGAAACGTCCGGTACGTCGGTGCTCGATCAGTCGGGCGGAGGGAATTCCGGGAGCGCAGTCGGGACGCTTATTATCCCGGGTCGTTTCGGAAACGCAAGATCGCTCAACGGAAACGGCGACTACATATCAGTTCCGTCCAGCCCAATGTTCGACTTCGACACATCGAGCTTCCGGATTGATCTCTGGTTCAAAGCTCCGGACCAGACCGCAGGACATGGGCAACTCCTGCGAAGAGGACTCGCCCCCGTCCCGGGGTATATGATTCATATGGACCGTGGCCAGATTGTGGGACAGATCGGCAATAGGGGGGACAGCCACTGGCCCGATACCCTGATTACAGTCCGCAGCGACAGCAGCTACGGCGACAACAAATGGCATCTCGTGACAATGATACGCGATCGGGAACATCGAAGGCTTCTCCTCTATGTTGACGGACAGATGGCAGCGCGACCATCGGACGACCCTTTCATGCTTCCGATTGTCAACGATCGACCTCTGACAATCGGCCGGTGGGAGTACCCTTCCTACCCGTACTTCTTCAACGGTGTAGTGGACGAGGTAAGACTATCGAGTCCCAGGCTGGTCCCTGGGATTGTTGTCCTTCGTGTCCAACCGACAGAGCTCAATTTTGGTAATGTGCGGGTTGGCTCCAAAGATACCCTGCTTCTGCGTGTCTCCAACGCAGGTGTCCGGGACACCCTTCACATCGTGTCCACTGGATCCACCAACTCACGTTTTGCGGTCCCTTCGATCCCGCACGGCATCGGCCCGGGTACGAGTGTTGACCTCCCTGTGTACTACACCCCCCTCGCTGATGTCCAGGACTCTGGGCTGGTCACGATCGCAAGCGACGACTCCGTCGTTCCCGTGCTGCATGTCCCGGTCAAGGGGAAAGGAGTCATTCTTGCCGGAGAACCCATGATCGACAATGTCGGCGTGATCCCCGGCACCTCCTACCTGGTGCGGATGGGATGGTTCAGGAGTGTGTACGATTCTGCCGGAACGGCGGATCCCGTCACAGCATACAGTGTCTGGCGATCTGTCTCCGGGTCTCTGCAATCAAATCCCGGGTTACCTGTGGAAGGTATTGGCCAGTCCCCGTCAGGGCTGTCAGTCCCTTCGTGGGAATTCATCACTGAGGTCCCCGCAATGCAATTTGAAAAGTACAGCAGTGTCGTGCCCGGGATTGTCGACTATACCAGCACGGGTTCACCGAATACCCTCATGGTTGCCGCACGCACGAGAGGGCTCCAGGTCTACCTTTCGCTTCCCGCGACCGTCAACCTCCGCCCGGGCTCTGTTACAGGGACAGGCGGCGATCAGGATCTATCACGGGCCAGCGAGTTCATGCTGGCTCAGAACTATCCCAACCCCTTCAATCCAACGACCGTTATTCGATATACCGTTCCTCACCGGACCGAGGTTCGACTGTCGGTCTACAACATCGTCGGGGAAGAGATTGCTCTCCTTCACGACGGAGTGCGGGAGCGAGGATACTACGAGGTCAGGCTCGACGCGAGCGGATTCGCCGCCGGCGTGTACCTCTGCAGGATGGAAGCCGGGGGAGTTGTCCTGTCGAAGAAGTTGCTTCTTCTCCGCTGAAGGCACGGTGCGCGGCAATTGCATCTCAAGTTCCGTCGGTGTATGTTGGGGTTCATCTGATCCTCCTTCCCGTACGTCTGTGCAGAGGCCCCTCAATGAAACACACACTGCTCGCACTGCTCATGCTGGGTTCTTTCCTCACCGGTTTCTCCCAGAAGTTCCAGGACCTCGCCCTGACACCACCGATGGGGTGGAACAGCTGGAACAACTTCGGATGCGATGTTAATGAAGAACTGATTCGCGCAACGGCCGATGCAATGGTCGCGAGCGGTATGAAGGACGCGGGGTATGCCTACGTCGTGATCGACGACTGCTGGCATGGGGTGCGCGACAGTCTGGGTTTCATACAGGCGAATCCCCAGCGCTTTCCCTCAGGCATGAAGGCACTGGCTGACTACATCCACGCAAGAGGGTTGAAGTTCGGCATCTATTCCGGTGCGGGGGACAAGACGTGCGCGGGATATCCGGGGAGCAGGGGACACGAATACCAGGACGCGCTCTCCTACGCACGCTGGGGGGTCGACTACCTGAAGTACGACTGGTGCAATACCAAGGGATTGAATCCAGAGGGGGCCTATACGACGATGCGGGATGCGCTGTTTGCGGCGGGCAGTCCTATCGTATTCAGCATGTGCGAATGGGGTACGCACAAGCCCTGGGAATGGTCGAAAGATGTCGGACACCTGTGGCGCACCACCGGCGATATTGCCGCGGTGTTCGACGGCGTCGTGGACCACGGGACATGGGCGTCATGGGGCGTTACGAAAATCGTGGATGCCCGTCAGGATGTCCGCCAGTACGCCGGGCCGGGCCACTGGAATGATCCCGACATGCTCGAAGTGGGGAATGGCATGAGCCCTGCGGAAGACCGTTCGCACTTTACCCTCTGGTGCATGATGGCTGCGCCACTCATGGCAGGGAACGACCTGCGGGCAATGGACAAGAAGACAGTGGAAGTGCTAACAAATCGGGAAGTCATCGCTGTCGATCAGGACTCGCTCGGGACCCAGGGGTTCCGGGTCGAAACCATCGACAGTGTGGAAGTATGGGCGAAGCCGCTCGCGGGGGGCGACTGGGCAGTCTGCTTCGTCAACAGGTCGGTGGGTGCACGGAAGATTACATACGATTGGTCCATGCACCCTATCACCGACGAACTCTCACGACGGACTCTTGATACGGGCAAACATACCTATGGGCTGCGAGACCTCTGGCGGAAGGCAGCTGCCGGGACAACAAAGAAAGAGCTTCAGGAGTCTATTCAGCCTCATGACGTCCTGGCCTTCCGGTTGAAGCGCATGTGAGTGGCGCCATCACTGCGGTTTCTCGGCATAGACCGTGACACTCATGATGCCGAGACGGTTTCTCTTGAGCTCACGGAGCTGGTCCAGAGACATGTAGCGCAGGTAGACTTCATTCGGTATGTCGATCACCCGCTCTTTCTGGACCTCGATGTTTGTGAACCCGGCTTCGCGGACAATCATTAAGTACTCCTCCTTCTGAATCGCACCCGCCACACATCCTGCGTACAGGGCGGCGTCGTGCCGCACACCCTCCGGCAATTCGCCTTTCAGTACGATATCCGAGATACTGAAATGCCCGCCCGGCTTGATGATCCGGAAGGTTTCTGAGAACGCCCGACGCTTGTCCGGCACCAGGTTCATGACACAGTTGCTGACCACGACGTCTGCGGTATTGTCCTCGACAGGGATGTTCTCGATGTCGCCCATGCGGAACTCCACATTGGCGTATCCCAGTTTTACGACATTGGCGCGGGCCTTGTCAATCATGGGATCGGTCATGTCGATGCCGATGACGCGGCCGCTTTCGCCGGCAATCGATCGTGCGACAAAACAGTCGTTCCCCGCTCCCGAACCCAGGTCAACCACAGTATCACCCTTCCGGATCTTCGCGTATTCGGTAGGCAGACCGCATCCGAGTGCAAGATCGGCGTCGGGTTCGTAACCGGGGAGGTGCGCATAGTCTTCCGACATCACCGAGAAGTTGTCGCTGGAGCAGCCGCAGGTACTGCCGCAGCACGATGACTGGTTTTGCTCCCGGGATTGATTGGCAATTGCGCCATACTTCTGCTTCACCATCTCCTTGATTTCCTGTCCTTTGTCCACGGTGTTCTCCTTGCTATGGTATCGTAATATGACGATTGATACTGGCAAAAAAAATCAGCAGCATGCTTTTTGAGCCGAAAGAAATCCTGTCAACAATCGTTTTGCTTCGTCCCAAGCCTTGACGTCGATGCAATAGCAGACACGGGGGCCATCGATGTCGCCCCGTATCAATCCTACCCTTTTCAGCTCAGCGAGGTGCTGGGAAACAGTCGCCTGCGCGAGGGGGAGTTCGCTAACGATGTCCCCGCACATGCAGGCATTCTGCTTTGCGAGGAACTCCAGGATTGCAATCCTCGCGGGATGCGCAAGGGCCTTTGCGAGATCTGCAACGCGATTCTGCTCGCCACTGAAAGCGCTATTTTTCGATCGTCCCATATCTTTATATCGTAACATTACGATAAAGGTTGCAGAGATGCAAGAAAAAAAAGTAGATTGTCCCACCACTTTTTCTCTGCATCTCCAAAGAGCGGAGGGGGCTGTAGCTGCGCCCGGTGAAAGCGAAGTTCAAGACAGTCCTGGAGGGCCGACCATGGCGGTACGTACGCTGACAAGCAAAGAACTCCACCGGTACAGGAACGAGGGCTACCTGGTTGTCCCAGAGCTCCTGAGTGCTTCCGAAGTCGACCGGTTCGTGGCATACGAGGCAAAGGAGACGCCTGACTGGCGCGCTCGGCTTGACAACCACAAACGGGACCGGGAGTGGCACGCAGTCGCAACCCACCCGACTATCCGGGGCGTCGCCCACCAGATCCTCGAAGCCTCCCCGATGATCGTCCAGACGATGTATCTCGAAAAGTATCCCGGGGAAGAAGCCCGCGGGACGGCACTGCATCAGGATACGCACTATCTCCCCACAGAGCCCAATACGCTGATGGCCTGCTGGCTGGCGATGAGCGATACCGATGGGGAAAACGGTGGACTGTGCGTGCTGCCGGGGAGCAATGCCAGAGGGCTCTATACGACACATAAGGCGAATGCCACAAAAGACCATCAGGTCTGGGAGTCTGAGCATCGGATGCGCGACCGCTCCGGTAAAGAGTGGAACCAGGTCTTTTATTCTTTTGAGATCGACGGTGTCGACCGCTCACACATGACGTTTCTTACGGTCCCGAAAGGCACCGGGGTCTTCTTCAGCGGAATGACCATCCACGGTTCCTACGCGAACCAGTCGAAAGATAGAGTCCGGCGCGCATTTGCCACACACTTTGTGGCAGAGGGAACCTGGGTATTCCGCGCTGACGTGCAGGAGATCGTGCCGGCAACCTGATTGTGGCCCCCGAAGCTGGAGACCGTTCTCCTCCGAACTGCCAACGCGACACCTCTCCTTTCGGAGCCCCCCCCCTTTTTTTGCAGGTCGTTTGCGGAACAATCCAACCCGCTTCTCTGTTGTTCAATGGTATCCCACCCCCGGGTATGCGGGGGTGGAGGCCGTTCATTACCATAGACCGTATGTTGCCGCTAGAGTACGAGAGGCCATCGGAATTCTCACGAATCACTTCAGCAGCGCACCCTGACCCTATGAAGCATTTCCGAAGGCTCTTTTTTTTCTTGGTATTGCTTTCCAGCGCCGTCATCTCACTCCCCGCACAGGTTCACCCTTCAAACCCTGACAGTGCACTTGTCGATATCCTTGCCGGTCTCGGCGGGACGACGATGTCGCTCAACGATGCAGTCCAGCATTCTCTCCGCACTGGCCCAACCGTTCTGGCCGCGCAGGCGTCACTTGACGCGGCCCGGGGGATTGTACGCCGGGAGAGCGGGTCATTCGACCCGATCCTCACGCTCGGCTGGGGGTACACCGACCAGAAAACACCTTCAGCGTCTTTTTTCGCCGGGGCATCGGTTCTCCGAACTGTCCAGGGGACAGGACATGCCGGCCTGACGTGGGATCTTCCCGTAGGCACCCAGCTGACCGCTTCTCTCGATGCCGTCCGGCTGACAACCAATTCATCTTTCGCGTTCCTGACACCGCAGTACACAACGATCGGGGCGCTTTCGCTCCGCCAACCGCTTCTCCGCGGGCTTCATGTATCGGCTCGTAAACAGCTCACAAGCGCTGAACATCAGCTCGAATCGGCGCAGGCCCTGTACGATCAGGAGGTCCTCCTTCTCGCAACGAACGTCGAACTTGTGTACTGGGACCTTTTCGCAGCGGAACGCGACTACGCCGTTCAGAAGCTCACACGTGATCAGGCGGCGGCGTTTTTGAGCGATACCGAGCTCAGGGCACGGACCGGATTGATCGGACCCAATCAGGTGGCCATCGCCCGCACGTTCCTTGCAGAGCAGGAGATCCTTCTCCTTGACCGTGAAGAACATCTCGACAAAATGTCAGATCAACTGGCCGTTGCGGTTGGGGTCAGACCGGAAAAGGACAGTCCTCGCTTCAGGACTGTCGACCAGCCCCGGACTCTTTCAACGGATGACGACACTGATGTGCTTGTGCGCGAATCCCTTCAACGAAACCTCACGCTGCGTGCGGTGCGGGCGGACATTGATGCCCGCAAGACCCTTGCAGATGCCGCATCGTGGGAGTCGCTCCCGAGCGTCGACCTTGTCGGATCGCTCGGGGGAAGCGGCCTGTCCGGGACTGCACAGAACGTTTTTTTCGGGAACGACACGCTGCGTACCTCAGTGGGGGGACAGCTCAACGATGCCATCCGTCAGGCGGTGAACCGGGACTTCCCGACCTGGAGCATTGGACTGGAGGTCAGCGTTCCGATAGGGTTCAGGAGCGGGCTTGGCGAAGAAGACCGTTTGGAGGCTGAGGTCGCCGCGGCTGAGCAGCGGTACACCCAGCAGGAACGGATCCTCGAAGCAGCGATACGCTCCGGATGGAGAGAGCTGCAAAACGGTCGCCGTCGCCTCGATGCTGCGCGTACGGGTGTGAGTGCTGCAGAAGAGCAGGTTCGTATCGGTACGATCGAATTCCAGAACGGGCGATCGACCGCCTTCGAACTGGTTCGCCTGGGCGCAGATCTTGCTGTGGCACAGCAGCGCTATTCTCAGGCCCTCGTGAGAGGTGCCAAGGCGGCTGCAAACCTCAAGCAACTTTCGTCGGGGGCATTTTCCAACCAAGAAGACACCAGGTAGAGTCTGATGTTCACACGTCCGGACGCACTACAGTCACACCGGACCTTCGTCTTGTCTATTTTCAGGAAAGCACACATGGTGGCACCATCACGGTCGTTGACGCTTCTCTCGCTGCTGTCGGTTGTCAGTTTCGGACTCTCAGTCTTTTCCGGGTGCGGTGGCGGAGGCGAAGGGCGGGGGTTCAGCATGCCGCCCATGCCCGTCGAAGTGAGCCCGGTCGTCGTCCAGACGGTTGTGGACAGATTCGAGTCCGTCGGAACCATTGAAGCCATCGAAGCCGTCACGGTCGTTGGTGAGATTGATGCGATTGTGAAAGCGATTCCTTTTAAAGAAGGAGGAGTGATCCGGCGTGGGGAGCTGATCGCCCAGCTCGACGATGCGCAGCTCGCTGCCGAGGTCGCACGGTCGAAAGCCCTTCTGGCCCAGAGCACTTCCACGTATCAGCGCGTCAAGAACGTGGTTGACCAGGGAGCCGGTGCACCGCAGGACCTGGACGACGCAGCCGCAGGCATGAAAGTCGCGGAAGCCAATCTTGACCTGGCTCTGGCCCGCTACTCGAAAACGAGAATACTCGCGCCATTTGAGGGGATCATCGGCGCACGCAAGGTAAGCGTGGGCGCCTTTCTCAGGGCCGGTCAACCGATTACAGAACTGGCCAATATCGACGAAATCCGGGTAATCTTTTCCGCACCAGAACGGTTCCTTGCCCGTCTCACGCAGGGAGCGACGGTGGCGGTTTCGAGCCCGCTGATCGGTCAGACAACTCTCAACGGCCGGATCGTCGTCGTCGAACCGATCATCGATGCGGCAACCCGAAGCGCCCGAGTTGTTGCCCGCGTGCAGAATGTCGGGAGACGATTCCGTCCGGGAATGTCTGCGAATGTCTCGGCGGTGCTCAGCGAACGGCCGAACGCAATGATCATTCCGCAGGAAGCGGTGTTCGGGAGCGGGAGCCAGTTGTTCGTCTTCGTTGTCAACCCCGACAGCACCGTGCGGCGCGCCCCGCTGGTCCTCGGAACACGCTCGCGGGACATGGTTGAAGTTGTCGAGGGGCTTCAGCCCGGGACGATGGTGGTGCGGGCAGGGCACCAGAAACTGTTTGATGGGGGAAAAGTCCTTCCCATAGGCGGCGAGGCGGAGACGTCGGCGGCGCCGGCAACGACGGATAGCGCAGGACGGCAGCAATGAAGATCAGCACAGTCTCCATCAAACGCCCGGTCTTCGCAACCGTGATGAGTTTCACGATCCTGCTCTTCGGGATCATCTCCTTCTTGCGGCTGCCGGTCAGGGAGTATCCGGATATCGATCCCCCCATCATTTCCGTCATCACCCTGTACCGCGGGGCAAGCCCGAGCGTTGTGGAGACCGAAATTACCAACGTCCTCGAGGAACAGTTCGCCACCCTCGAGGGGGTGAAAACCATGACATCCTCGAGCCGCGAACAGGGGTCGGTCATCACGATCGAGTTTGAACTGAACCGGATTGTTGACGAGGCGGCGAACGATGTACGCGACAGGGTATCGCGTGTGCGGGGGAACCTCCCGCGCGAAATCGAAGATCCGGTCATCTCCAAAGTCGATGCCAACGCACAGCCGATCGTCTGGCTGGGGTTGTCGAGCGACCGTCACAATGGACTCGAATTGACCGATGTGGCCGACCGCGTGTTGAAGGAGCGGATCCAGCGCCTTCCGGGAGTTGGGTCGGTGATCATCGGCGGCGAGCGCCGGTATGCAATGCGCATCTGGCTTGATCCACTCCGGATGGCGGCACATAACTTGACGACCCTGGATGTCGAGGCCGCTGTGCGCCGGGAGAACGCGGAAATTCCGGGTGGAAGGGTGGAAGGGACCGAAAGGGAATTTTCTGTCCGTACACGCGGCGAGCTGTCGACCCCCGAGGAGTTCGGAGCCATCATAGTCGCGCAGTCCAACGACGACGTCACCCGCCTTCGCGATGTGGCGGAGGTGGCGGTCGGTGCTGAGGACGAGCGCACCCTTGCCCGCTACAACGGCCGGCCGGCCGTGGGTCTGGGAATCGTGAAACAATCCAAAGCAAGCACGGTGGACGTTGCCGCCGAAGTCCGCGGAGCGCTTGGCGAGCTTGCCGGCGTCCTTCCCGCGGGCATGCGGCTGGATGTGGCATACGATTCGTCGACGTTTATCAACGAGTCGATTGATGAAGTCGTGCAATCACTGATCATCGCGGTCTGCCTTGTTATTCTCGTTGTTCTGGCGTTCCTCAAGAGCCTTCGTGCGACCGCCATCCCCGCCGTTGCGATCCCCATTTCCATCATCGGGGCGTTGACCGTGGTGTATTTTGCCGGGTTCACGATCAATATTCTCACGCTGCTCGCGCTCGTGCTTGCGATCGGGCTCGTCGTCGACGATGCCATCGTCGTGCTGGAAAACATCTACCGGCACATGGAGATGGGGAAGGACCGTCTGCGTGCCGCCCTGGACGGAAGCGCCGAGATCGGCTTTGCCGTGGTGGCGACCACAATCACCCTTGTGGCGGTGTTCATTCCACTCGCGTTTCTGACAGGATCGGTCGGACGGTTGTTCAATGAGTTCGGTATTACCCTTGCCGTTGCCGTTCTCATCTCCGGCTTCGTGGCCCTGACGCTATCGCCGATGCTCTCCTCGAAGATCCTCCGCCCTCTACATGGTGCCGGCAAGGGGTGGGCGTCCCGGTCGTTCGATGCATTCTTCGACAAACTGAACAGGGTCTATGAGTGGAGCGTGCGCCTCGCTCTCAAGCACCGCATCCTATCCATCGCAGGCGCGGTTGCCACGGTGGCGATCGGAGCCCTCCTTTTCAAAATCCTCCCGAGCGAACTTGTCCCGGTCGAAGATCGGGGTATCGGCTTTGGTATCGTCCTTGCCCCTGAGGGGGCAACCCTGGAGTACACGGACAAATACATGCGGGAGGCCGAGAAACGCATCATGGCCCTCCCTGAGCGACGCGGTCTCTTTACCGCGATCGGCCTCGGCTTCGGAGGACCGGGCAGGGTCACGAATGGGTTTATGTTTCTTGCCCTGAAACCACAGGCGGAACGGACACGAACCCAGCAGGAGATCGTCCAGTCGCTCTTCCCACAACTTATTTCGATTCCCGGCGTCCTGGCTTTCGTGATCAACCCGCCCAGTATCGGCGGCTCCTTCAGCTCCAGTCCTGTCGAGTACGTTCTCCAGGCCGATAGCTACGACGAACTGAACAAGGCTGTGGGCCTCATGATGGGTGAGGCCTCGAAACTGGGATACCTGCTGAACCTCGATACGGACCTCCGGCTCAACAAGCCGGAGCTCGACCTGACCATCGACCGCGAGCGTGCTGCCGGTCTCGGAGTATCAGTCGTGGACATCGGATCAACTCTCGAGACATTCCTTGGAGGGCGTGCGGTCACGAATTTCAAACGGGGAACGAAGCAGTACGACGTGATCCTGCAGATGAAACCCTCCGCACGCGCAACGCCCGATGCCATCAGGGACATCTACGTTCGTGGAGGCGCGGGACTGGTCCAGCTCGCGAACGTCGTCCGGGTCGATGAGACGCTTTCCCCGAAAGAACTGAACCACTACAACCGTGTGCGTTCCGCAAAACTCACGGCGCAGATTGCTCCGGGGTTTCCCTTGGCCAGGCGCTGAGCGATCTTGACCGGATTGTTGCCGAGAAAATGCCTGCGGGGATCAAGCGGGACTACGCCGGACAGTCGCTTGAATACAAATCGTCCAGCTCGAGTCTGTATTTCATGTTTGTCCTTGCCGTCCTCTTCATATTCCTGGTTCTCTCGGCCCAGTTCGAGAGCTTTATCCACCCGTTTACCATCCTGCTGGCTGTACCGCTGGCCGTGTTCGGGGCGTTGTTGACACTCTTCCTTTTCAAGGAGTCGCTCAACATCTATTCCCAGATCGGGCTTATCATGCTCGTGGGGCTCGTGACAAAGAATTCCATCCTTATCGTGGAATTCACCAATCAGCTTCGAAGGCAGGGGAAAGAGCTCTACGAGGCTGTCGTCGAGGCGGCGACCATCCGTCTGCGTCCGATCCTGATGACATCGTTATCCACGGTCTTCGGCGTTCTGCCGATTGCGCTCGGCCTCGGAGCCGGTGGGGAGTCGCGTCGGCCGCTCGGACTTGCGGTAGTCGGGGGCGTGCTCTTTTCTACGTTCTTGACGCTTATCCTGGTGCCCGTGCTGTATACGCTCCTGGCGAGATTCACCGGTACGGTGGCTCTCGATGAGGTGTCGTCAGGTGAGGATGGAGTCAAACAAAGGGCATGAGCAGAAACTCGGATCTGCGGTCCCGAGTGAATCTGCTGTGTAGGATGTCGTGACGGAGCGGGTGCCTCGTGACTTTGACGGAGATTCGCCGTACCTTTGTGTGGTTGGGTGCGGACGAACTGTGCGAATCACGGCACGAACCCTCCTCAAAGTCGGATGATCATTCATGCGTCTTCTCTCCCGCGTTTGGACGCCTCGAGCGCTCTTGTACGTACTCTTCATCGTCGGCGGAATCTACCTGTTTCTTGCCGTTCCACCCTCTTCGCCGGACCTCTCGCCGGTCGAACCGTCTCCGCTTGCGCGTCCCTTTATCTGGAACCAGGATGCGCGCTGGGATTCCCTGGAGATGCTGTACGTGTCGGCACGGAGTCAGGGATGCAATGCGGTACGCGGCACCCTCGACTCGAGCATGCAGAGCCTCAGGGTTCTCCTGCGTCGCGTCGAACGCCAACCACTTCAGCCCTCGGCGAAGGAATTCTCCGACCTCGAGGGGAGAGTGTTTCTGACCGCCGCGCTGCTCGGAGCCTGTCCGGATCACGTGCCGGATTTCCTCATCGTTGCATCGGACCTTCGGGCAGCGGTGAAGCGCCAGTCGGAGTCATGGGACATGGATGACCGGGAAACGCGCGAGACGATGTACCGGCTTCTCTACGGGACGCGGAGTGCGCTGGAGGAAGTGATACTTCAGTCCCCACCGGATCAGCGGCCGGCCGCGCTTCTCGCGGGGATTGATGAGCCGTCCGCCACTCCTGCCGCGCGACTCCTTGGTGTGACGGTGCACAGCGGCGACATTCTGGTCTCCCGTGGTGGAGCTCCCACCTCCGCGCTCATTGCGCGGGGCAATGATTTCCCGGGCAACTTTTCGCACATAGCACTTATCCATGTCGATTCTGTGTCCGGCGCGCTCTCGATCATCGAATCCCATATCGAACGGGGTGTTACGGTCTCGACGGAGGAAGCGTATCTGAGAGACACAAAGCTCCGCGTGCTCATACTCCGTCTCAGGTCCGACCTTCCCGCGCTTGTGCGTGATCCTCTCCTGCCGCACCGCGCGGCATCGGTGATGCTCCGGCGTGCGCAGGCGGAGCACATCCCGTACGACTTCGCCATGGCATATGAGGATACGACGATGCTCTTCTGTTCGGAAGTAGCCTCTTCGGCATACAACGCGCTTGGCGTTCATCTCTGGATGGGCATGTCGTACATTTCCTCTCCAGGTCTCCGCCGGTGGCTGGCAGATTTTGGCGTCCGGTATTTTGCGACTCAGGAGCCGTCGGACCTGGAGTATGACCCTCAATTGATGGTAGTGGGGGAATGGCGGGATCCCGAGACCCTGCGGAAGGACCACATCGACAATGCAGTTACGGAGGCCATGCTCGAAGGGGCGGAGCGGGGTGAAATCCTGCACTACGACTGGTATCTTTTGCCATTCGCCCGGGTGGTGAAAGCGTATTCGGTCGTGTTGAACGTATTCGGTGCTGAGGGTCCCATACCGGAGGGGATGTCTGCAGCTTCCGCCCTGAAGCACGAAGACTACGCGGCGAGGCATGAATCAGCGGTTTTTGGTGTCCGGGCTCGCGCAGTGCGCTTCCGAGGTGAACGGGGATTTGAGCCACCGTACTGGCACCTCCTCCGGATGGCGCGAGCGGCCCTTTCCCGGGAGGAGCATGGGGCGGGTTGATGGGCCCGCAGTATTTTGCGATTGACTTTTTCACTTTTTTTTGCTACCTGTATGTGGTCATGATGTATTGACGGGCGCGGGTGAAACCTATCCTGAGCTGCGGCTTCGTCAAGACTCTGCGGAAGTGGCGAAATTGGCAGACGCACCATCTTGAGGGGGTGGCGCCCACAAGGCATGCGGGTTCAAGTCCCGCCTTCCGCACAAACGGTACGCGGGTCCTGTTGCGTCGTAGATGCGTGACGGGGTTCAAGTTGAGGGGCGCCGCGGGCGCCACGAAATCCCGCCGCGTTCTGGCGGGATCCCGCCTTCCGCACAAGGCGCGCAAATGTTCTCCGTGGCCCGCATCAGCGGACCGATTCTCATTAATCTCTGGAAGCTGACGGTATGCCCGGCAGAGTTTCTCTGGTAGCCCTGATCATACTGGCATCTGCAACGGTAGCCCTGGCCGGCGGGATCAAAGACGGCAGCCTCTCGGCATACAGCAACGGCACGTCGATCGTCGTGCGATGGATCAGCGATGACGAGAGCGATGTCCGCAGGTACTCGATCGAGCGCCGTGAAGGCACCGATGACCGGCCATTCGTGCCGCTCGCCAATCTCTCCACAAAAGGCAACGGTTCGGCGTACGAGTTCGTGGATAATGCTGCGTTCCGGGTGGCCGACAATCTCTATCAATACCGCGTTACCGCCGTCGGCAACGGATCCACCTACTACGTCACCGTGAACCACCGTGTCAGCAGCGTACGCCGCACGTGGGGAAGCATCAAGGCGATGTTCCGGTGAAGCACTGAGCAGTGCGCCGTGAAGAGGAGCGCGAGAGGTAGGGCGCGTGGAACCTGTTCATGCACTGCACCCTGAACGATGCTTCTGCCCCGCCCCCTGATTCTCGCATCCCGCTCTCCCCGTCGACTCACTCTACTGTCTCAAATTGGCCTGTCCGCCCGCGTCGTCCCCTGTGACAGTGCCGAACTGTTTGATGAGGCGCTGACGCCGGCCGCGAATGCCGAAGAGCTTGCCCGGCAGAAGGCCGCATGCGTTGCCGGCCCGATCGACGAAGGGTTCATCCTCGGTGCCGATACAATCGTTGTGATCGATAGCGAGCTTCTCGGCAAGCCGGAGAACCCCGACGATGCGCGGCGAATGCTCGGCAGGCTGAGCGGACGAACGCATACGGTCTATACAGGATTTGCCATTATCGACAAACCCTCGGGCCGGATGACGAGCGGCGTCGAAGAAACCAGGGTGACCTTCCGAGAGATTCCTGCGCGAGAAATCGACGAGTATGTGCGGGGCGGTTCGCCGATGGACAAAGCAGGCGCGTATGGGATCCAGGACGATTACGGGGCAGTGTTCGTCACACGCATCGAAGGATGTTACTATAACGTGGTGGGCCTGCCGATTGCCAGAGTGTACGGGGAACTGGTGAAACTGGCCGGGGTCGACGTCTAGCGGTCCGTTCGGAGGATGATCGCACTTCAGGATGCTGAGGAAATAGAAAAAGGAAACCCATGAACAGACCGATCCGGGTACTCGTTGCGAAGGCGGGTCTCGACGGGCATGACCGGGGCGCAAAGGTTGTTGCCGCCGCGCTCCGGGACTCGGGGATGGAAGTAATCTACACGGGATTGCGGAAGACGCCGGAGATGATTGTAGAGGCGGCGATCCAGGAAGACGTTGACGCGATCGGTATCAGCATCCTCAGCGGGGCGCACATGACTCTCTTTCCCCGCATTCTGGACCTCATGCGGGAACGAGGAATACCCGACGTCTTGCTGTTCGGAGGTGGAATCATTCCCGAACGCGACATCACAACACTCAAATCATCGGGTGTGGGAGAACTCTTCACACCCGGAGCCGCCACCCAGACGATCGTCGAATTCGTTCGCGAATGGGTGGGGAAGAGAGAGAAGAGTTGATCCGCTACTGCGGTGGTCTGCCTACATTGACCGCCTGCAGCCCTTTCTGCCCCTGCTCAATATCAAACTGCACTTCCTCCCCCTGCTTCAGGGTCTTGTAGCCGTCCCCGATGATAGACTTGAAATGGACAAAGAGGTCCTCTCCGTTCTCACGCGTAATAAACCCGTACCCCTTCGCGTTGTTGAACCACTTGACGGTACCCTTTTCCATGACGTCACGGCCCTTCTGATGTGTGACCCAAGAGGGATAGTAACAAACCGCTTCGATAAACGCAAGTAAGGCTATTCGTCGAGCCAGATGCCAGGCTGTGGCACCGGGTCATCCGGGGCCTCCTGGAGGCCTTCGAGAGTGCGGTTCTGTATGATGATCCCTTCGGCGGAGAAGGGAAAGAGGTCGTCGGCAGCAAAAATCCTCGCAAAATCCCCCGGACGGAAGAGAATCTCGAATTTTGATGAAAATTCAGCAAGCCGGCGCATGTAATATGCCGTATTCTCATCGGGAAAATTGGGGTCCCAGAGTTCCGCCGGCTTGCACTCCTCAAACGTGCGGACATTGGGATCGCTGCCGGTGACGTAATAGGCCACTTTGTCGCCCGGGCGGGCCGTGAGCGCGTACCGGAGAACCACCTCGTACACGGCGCTGCGGTTTCGTTTGCCCCGGGCGGCCGCCTCCTGGTACTCTTCGAGCGGATCACGGATTGTCTCCACCCGCGCAAAATCCCTCACGTCCATCGCATGCGCCTGGATCGTCTCCGCGACTGACATGTACACCCTGTGCAATCCCTCGATGTCGTTGGTGAGGATCCGTTCGATACAGAGACGGACGTAGGTGCGTCCGAACCGTTCCATGCTGCGCGAGATCAGCGAGGACCCTTTGAGGAGCATCCTGTCGTCGTATCCGAGGAGGGCATAGTTTTTCTTCTTGTAGCTCATCATGCGCCTGTATCGACCGTCGAGCGCGAGAGTCAATCCCGCCGGCAGGCTCCGGCCAACTGTGGCCACGAACGCCTCCTCCGCCTCGGCGCCGTTCACGTCCGGGGGAGGCACGCAATAGACACCGTCCGTGTCAACCTCAATCACTCTGCTTTCGGCGGACCGGAGTGTGCCGATGAGACCCCGGAGCACGTCCTGTCCGGCCTGTGTCACCTCGTCCGCTTTTCGAAAATCGTTGAACAACCCCCGTGAGTATCCGAGATATCCGTAGAACGAGTTGATGAGAATCTTGAGCGACGACTGCATTGCATCGATCCGGCTGCGTGCCACCTCGTCGGCTGTAGCGCGCATCTCTTTTTTCAGAGCCAGGCGGCGCGTGGTCAGCTCCCGGAGAATCGCCGTGAACACCCCGAGGGAGTCCGAACGTGGAGCAATGGTGTTTGCAATCATCAGCGAAGGATACAGTGATTCCACGTCGGCGTGGATGATCGGGCCGAGAACGCCGGACACGAAGAGATCGGTATAGCCCCCCGTCGTCTGTTCGCCGGATGCCGGTTGAGGAAGCGAGTGCTTCTGGTGGAGGTACTCGCGGACCAGGAGGAGTTCGATTTTCGCGGCAGCCCCCATGCGTGTCAGAGGGCCAAACGCGCAGGGGACGATACAGGCCAGATAGAACGATGCGGGGAGCAGGTGTTCGGCGAGCCGTCCGGTTTCCCGCACATCGTCCAGAGCGTACCGGGCGAGGGTCTCAGGGTCGTTGTCCCATGTCCACGAGATGCGCTCACCCTCAATTTCGACTCTGTCGGGGGAACGGAGTCCGAAATAGCGGGCCGCGTATTTGAGCCCGTGGCTTTCCATGTTCCGTTTGACGGCATCATAGCTCTGGACCAGGGAGAGCGTATCCACGATGTGCCTCCCCGCGCAGTCGGCAGCCAGAATGTCGGGGCCTTGATCGGTGCGCGCCGTTCGCGATTCGGCCAGCCGCAGGGTGCTGTTGTCCCGGCCGATGCGGAATTCGACGTCGTGGATTGCGCACCGGCGGGCAATGTACGGAAGGTCGAACCCGAGAATATTATGTCCCTCGATGACGTCGGGGTCACGGTCACGGATCACCCGGACAAGCTCCGTGAGCATGTGCGCTTCGTCGTGGTGCCGGCCGTCAATGATGTGCTCCCAGCCGCGGTTGTCGGAGAGTGCGATCAGGATGATGCGGTCGCCGGCGCGCGCCGGGGAGCTGAACCGGTGCGTCCCGGCCGTGTAGGTCTCGATGTCGAGCTGCATCCGGTGGATCTGGTCGAAGGTCATCCCCTTGAACAGCGTATGTCCGGTCTGCACGAGGAACTGCGTGACGGGGTCGGTGATAAGGTAGAGTCCATCGAGCTGATTGTATGTTTCGACCGTCACCGGCGTCTTCTGATTGTACCGGACCAGGACATGACGGACTGCATCCCACAGGTTGGACCATCCTTCGAACGCACAGAGGTGGGAGAGCGGGTGACTGCCAGCGATTTGCCGCACCCAGTGTTTGTGCGGAAACCCCTGCAGGAGGTCGGGGTCGGCGAGATAGAAAAAGGGATAGAACGGTTCGACCTGAGTCACGGTGCGCCCGTTTGTGCGCACCGTGAGGGTCATCGAAGCATCGTCGGTCAGATGGACGGCGACGATGCCTTCATCCGGATTGTGACCGTAGAGCACTACCGCTTTTTCTTTGTGAGGTTTTCGATAAACGGTTTGATCAGATCGATCGGCACAGGGAAGATAATGGTCGAGTTCTTCTCCGAGGCGATCTCGGTCAGGGTCTGCAGATAGCGGAGCTGGAGCGCTATCGGATGATCCTCGATCCGGGTTGCGGCGTCCGCCAGGCGGGCTGCGGCCTGGAATTCACCTTCAGCATGGATCACTTTCGCCCGCCGTTCGCGCTCGGCCTCGGCCTGCCGAGCCATCGCGCGTTGCATCTCCACAGGGAGGTCGATGTGTTTCACTTCGACATTCGACACCTTGATGCCCCACGGTTCGGTCTGGTCGTCGATGATTGTCTGGAGCTCGGCGTTGATCTTGTCGCGTGCGGAGAGGAGATCGTCCAGTTCCGACTGGCCGAGGATGCTCCGCAGGGTGGTCTGGGAGAGCTGCGAGGTGGCGAAGAGGAAGTTTTCCACTTCGACGATCGCCTTGTCCGGCTGAACCACCCGGAAGTAGACGACGGCGTTGACCTTGATGGAGACGTTGTCCTTTGTGATGACGTCCTGTGGCGGGACATCCAACACCACGGTGCGGAGGCTGACCTTGACGATCTTGTCGATGAGCGGAATGAGGAAGATCAGGCCGGGGCCCTTCACGGCGATCAGGCGTCCCAGCCGGAAGACGACGCCGCGCTCGTATTCGCGGAGGATCCGTATCGCGTTGGCCAGGAGGATGACCACGAAAATGACGATAATGAACAACACAGCGCTGAACGTTTGCATGGGTACGTCCTTTCAGGTTTAGCGTTGGAGTGATTTCACGGTGAGCCGGAGCCCATCGACCTTCACGACGGTAACAGCAGTACCGGCTTTGATGGGTGGATCCAGGGCAGTGGCGGTCCAGATTTCACCGTGCACGCGCACCTGTCCTTCCGGGGCCAGGTTCTGGAGTGCAATCCCGGTTTCGCTGAGCAGTCCTTCCTGGCCCGTCACGGGTTTGCGCCGTTGGGCGCGCACGCCCATGCCGATAGCGAACAGGAAGAAGAGGGCCGTCAGGATCACAGAAGGGATGATGACACCCCAGGAGATGGTGAGGAATTCGAGTGACGATTCGGAATCGATGAGCATAACGGACCCTATCAGGAGTGCAACGACGCCCCCGATGGAGAGGAGGCCGTAGCTGGTGACTTTGATTTCCAGGATGAACAAGATGATGCCGACAATGATCAACGCGAGCCCCGCGTAGTTCACGGGGAGGGTGTGCAGGGAATAGAACGCCAGGATAAGCGAAATGGCACCCACCACTCCCGGGAGTATCGCGCCGGGATTGTACAGTTCAAAAATCAGTCCATACATACCGAGCAGGAAAAAGATGTAGGCGATGTTCGGATCGCTCAGCACGTCGAGGAGCTTGTGTTTCCAGTCCATATCGAGCTGAACGACCGTTGCCTGCGCTGTCCGCAGGACGCGGGTTCCCGTGTCGAGCGTGACGGTCCGTCCGTCGATCTGGCGCAAAAGGTCTTCGACGGACGGCGCGATCAGATCGATGACGGTGTCCTTCAAGGCCTCTGTTTCCGTGATCGAGATGCTCTTGCGGACGGCGGTTTCTGCCCACTGGATATTCCGTTTGCGTTTTTCGCTGATCGAGCGGATGAATGCTGCGGCGTCGTTGGTGGCTTTTTCGTTGGCGATGGAATCCGGCTGGGATCCCTGCATCCCCACAGGATGTGCGGCGCCGATATTGGTTCCGGGAGCCATGGCCGCGATGTGGGCGGCCAGGGTGATGAAGACCCCGGCCGATGCCGACTGTGCGCCGGACGGAGCGACATAGACGATGACGGGGATGGGAGCAGTCAGCAGATCGCTGACGATGATCCGAGTGGATTTGAGGAGTCCTCCCGGTGTGTTCAGGCGGATGACCAGGCATTCGACCCCGGCAGCGGCCGCCTTCTGGATGCTCTGGTGGATATAGTCGGCTGTGGCGGGGTTGATGGTCGCATCGAGAGTGATCACATGCACGGTTTGCGCTGCCGCGCCCAGGCTGAAGACCGGCAGGAGGATCAGGAGTACCAGCATGCGAGTGATCATGGTGTTCCTCTCAGGGCGATGAATCCCGGCCGTCCGTGTGCGGTTTCCGGAGGACAATTTCGATGGAGTACTCGCCGTCGCTGTGGATTTTCGGATCGTCAATCGTATGGCCCTCCATGCACCGCTGAGCGATGCAGACCTCCGCTTCGGGGATGGCAGCTGCAATCATGGGCAGGATGCCGAGGGTATGTGGAGGATCGTCGCTCTCGAGCAGGAAAAACCATTTGTGGTCCGGGTTCCAGAGTGATGGAAGCACGCGACGTTTTTCATACAAATCGCGATCGGGCAGATACAGTATGAGGTACCCTCCGGGCCGGATGATGCGCCACCACTGTTTGAGCGCAGTCGCGGGGGTTGGCAGATGTTCGAGGGTATGCGACGAATAGACGAAGTCGTAGCTCCTGTCGGGAATGCGCCGCAAGGTTTCTGCGTCGCCGTGTTCCACATCCCACACGTCACAGGTTGGTGTCAGGGGATCCCCGCCGTAACCGATATCGAGCCCCTTTCCTGAGGCGTAGCGCGTGAAGAACTGTTCGCGTTCTCTCCGTGTATGCGCCTTGGTTGTTTCGCCGGGCAGGTAGGCGCGTCTGATGTTCGGTTGCAGGAGGTGTCGTCCCCGCCAGTACCATGTGCGCGCACGTGGGCGGAGCGGTGCTGGAACAAGGTTTTTAAAGAGTTGATGCATGGGGATCTCGCACTGCATCATAGTACGAAGAGATGGCTTCTCATGCAATTGCATGTCGCGTGGAGGGCGTAACTTCTTGATATTGAAGGGGGTTTCTCATATATTCATAGATTCTCAGAGCTCTTTCGGAGAGGTGCAGGAGTGGTTGAACTGGCACGCCTGGAGAGCGTGTGTCCTGCTCACGTGGGACCGTGGGTTCGAATCCCACCCTCTCCGCAGTTCTTCAGTAAGTTGTTGCCCGCCAATGAGATAAGCTCAAAGATTTGTGATGCGTGTCAAAAGTGCGCCAGTTCTTCAGTCTACTGTAGGGCGCAGGAGGGATATCCATGGCAACCCCGCGCGTCACACTCCGCCTCATCAAGCGCAAAAAGCAGTCGCTGTACCAGCTAGACTACTCCGTCAACGGAGGCGAATATAGGTAGGAGAATTCCAACTTCACGAAGATACATAGTCCGGTCAACGCGGGCCTTCTTCTATTCAGAACGTATGGTCTGACTACGTGTGGGTGATCCTTTTTGAAATCACTGGGCAGTGATGAAATACAGGAGGAAATGAGGCTTCCAACAAAGCGGCGAAGGGCAATTGTTTTACGAATCTGTGACATAAAAGCCTGCTTGGGTAAGTATCTTCCTCCACAGCGATGGGAAGGGAGACTGAAATGAAGACACATATTCTCTTCTGTTTGCTTGGTGCGACCATGCTTTCCGGCTGCTTCTGGGGCCACATTGAGAGATCTGAGACTCTGACCAAAGAAAATGCCACATCTCTTGTGGGGAAAGAGGCAACGGTCATGCTGACAGACTCTGTCGAGCACGAGGCCAGCATTCTTGAGATCACCACTGATTCCGTTGTGCTCATTGTCGCGGACTCCAACCTGCACATTCCCCTGACAAACGTCGAATCCATTTTCATCCAAGGTTCAGATTTAGGCCGGCCCATGGGAGCCTCTGTCGGTGTTGCGGCCGTAATAGCAGTGGGCATGGCGAACATGAGTTCATCAAATATGTTATCGACCCATACGCATAGGACCGAGGATTGGGTGTGGATTGCCGCTGTACTTCTGGCGACGAATGGCGGAGCCCTCATTGGTGAGTACGTCTTTACCCCTAACTGGAGATACATCGTTTCTCCAATGAAATCTGGAGGGCTTCGTGAAACCAAAAAGTGGGGCGGAACAAACACCCGATATGTCCTGATGATCGAGAAATTCCTCGAGGAAACAGATTCGACTGTGACCATTACGTGGCAGGGAAAGCCGGTGACGCTTCCAAAGGCTGAGATCACCATTGAGAAGCATGAGGGGGGATTCCGAATCACGGTACCAGTGCGACTACTTCAGTAGAATGATCGGCTATGGTATGTTGCCGTTGTGTGCGACAGGCGGTATATTGTTTCACCGAAAATTGGGATGGATCACAGGAAGGGACCGATCTCTTGACCGTGGTTGTCTCAGTCATTCTGATCACCCTTGCCCTGGTCTTCTACTCCCTCGGGGTTTGGTCCGAGCGGATCGCGCGATATCTGAAACCGTGGCACGTTGCGGCATTCTGGACTGGCTTCGTGTTCGATGTCTGCGGGACGGCCGCTATGCACGTTATCGCGGTGGCGCCGTTCGATCTGCGTGATCCGCACACACTGACAGGCCAGATAGCTCTCTGGCTCATGCTGGCGCACGCGGCCTGGGCGACGCGGGTCGTACGAAAGGGGAGCGAGGCGGCACGACTGGGATTTCACCGCTATAGCATGGTGGTCTGGCTGTTCTGGCTGGTACCCTACTTCGGCGGCATGTATATGGGAATGCACAAGTGACTCTGGGCAAAGTCGCTTCCGGAAGTGCCGTCTGGAACCATGTCGGCCGTGTGACCGAATACGTACTGTTTTACCTTTCCTCTATCCTGGTTGCGCGTGCGCTCGGAGTGGAAGAGAACGGCCGGTATGCGTTTCTCCTCAGCATATCGCAACTGCTTCTCGTTGTCGCTTCACTCGGCCTCGAAGCGTCCCTCAATACCTTTATTCCCCGGCTTTCCCAATCAACCGGCTCGGCATCACGCCTGCGCTACCTGATGCGGCGGTTCGGCGGCCTCCGGGCCGGGTCCATCATCCTCGCTGTGACGGTCGGGGGAGCGGTCGCTCTCATCGGCAATGGAGGAGAAGAGCGGATTTCCGATCCTCTCCTGCTGATTGCCGGCCTCACCGTCGTCCGTGCGCTGATCGCACTCCCGGTCATCGGTCTGACTGCGCTCTTCCGGACCCGACAGACCGCAGCCATCAATGTTGCAGCGCGTCTCCTCGAACTGGGTGCTATTCTGACCCTGTCCGACCTGGGTGTCACAGTGTCAGTGTGGATCGCCGTCCTGGGCGGCATTGCAGTCCTGCAGCTGGCGGCATACGCGATTTTCTCCCGCGATCTCTGGCTTGGTCCTGTTGAACCGATCCCCCTCAGGCCCGCCCTCGTCTTTGGCCTGGTGTTCTGGGTGAACACATTCGTCGACTACTTCCTCGGGCGGTATGGCGATCTTTTTTTCCTGACATGGCTGGGAGCGGGGGCTCACCAGGCTTCCGTCTATGACGTTGCCTTCTCGCTTGTTCAGGTGGGGATGATCGGGATGACGGCCGGAATGAGCGGAGTCTCGCTTGCGACATTTTCCCGTCTGGCGGTCGACCCGAAAGGAGACCTGGGTGGTTTCTACGCGTTTGTGGTGCGGCTCACTTCACTCCTGACGATACCACTGTTCGGCTATCTCGGTTTCTTTGCGGCACCGATTGTGGTCACCCTGTATGCCGAACCGTTTCTCGGGGCGGTCCCCGTGCTACAAACGATGCTGGTGTTTCGCGTGGCCTGCCGGCTCTTTGCGGGGGGGGAAAACACTGACCTTCTTCTCGCTACGGGTCGCGTCCGGACGCTGGTCGGCATCAATGCCGTGGCGGCTGTGGCGAACATCGGCCTCAACATGTTCCTCATTCCCCGCTTGGGAGCGATTGGTGCAGCAATCGCCGGGGGGACGGCGCTCCTTCTCTCAAACATCGGAAGCTACATCGTCGTGTTCCGGATGGTCCCTGCCTCGATGCCCGTGCGGAACTGGGCGGTCCTTGTTGGTGTCGCAGCTGTGTCAGGGGGAGTCGCAACGTTGCTCATCCCCGCAACAACACTCCCCGGGTTGATCGGGGGCAGCGTGGCGTACGGTGGACTGGTACTCGCCGGCCTGCTGCTATTCCGGCCACTGGCATCGCGTGATGGTGACTGGCTCCTGCGTCATGCGCCAGCCCCGCTTGCATTTCTGCAGAAGTTTGCCAAAACTCATCCATGACTTCAAAACAAGCGGTCCCGTTCGGCGTGAGGCCGGAAGACAGGCGGTTGTGCCTGATGATGGTTCTGGCTGCCATGGTCGCAAGGACAATCCTCGCAAGCATGACAGGCTACACCGCCGATGATGCGTTCATCACCTTTCGGCACGCGGCAAATTTCCTCGCAGGCGGCGGATTCTCCTTCAATCCGCACGAAGCCGTGCTTGGCACGAGCAGTCCGCTGTACGGGCTGCTGCTCGTGGTGCCGGGATGGCTGTTCGGTGTGGGGGCGATCCCTGTGGCCTCCCTTGTCTTCGGCATTGCAGCGGAGATGGTTTCGTGCGTTCTCCTGTTTGGTGTCCTGGAGGAGCTTGCCACTGTCCCTCGCCGGATCGTCGTTGGGCTGTTCGCGCTTTACCCGAAAGCCGTGTTCATTGCTACACTCGGGATGGAAGCCCCTCTGGTTGTCATGCTCATGCTGTTGTCACTCCGGCTGGTACAGCGAGGGTCGTTTGACGCTGCGGCTATTGTCTCTGCCCTCCTGCTGCTTCTCCGTCTTGATGCGATAGCCTGGTGTGTGGTTCTCTGGGTGGCATTGTTCCGGTCCGTGTCGCGGTTCCCTGTATGGGGCGCAGCAGCGGGAGTGATTCTCCTTTCCACAGGAGCACTCCTCGCCACCTGGGTGTACGGTTCTCCGATTCCGGTTCCCGTTGTTGCCAAACATATCAGCTGGGGCCACCTGTTTCCTACCTTCGATCCGGTGCGGGCCCTTGCGGGGCTGCTGCCGTTTCATCGGATGACGTCGGCAGGTGATTTCTGGAAAACGGCTGCCGCCGGATTCGTCATCGTTTCCGTGGCCGGCGCTGCCTGGCTCCTCAGACGGCGCGAAAACAGTCTGCACGTGTTTCCGTGGTTCTTCCTCGTCTACCTTGGAGCATTTGCGGCGGGGAAAACCATAATGCACGATTGGTACTACGCACCGGCGTTTCTTGCACTCTTCGTCTCTCTGGGAGTGCTGTTTGATCTCTCCTGGGGAGGCGTGTTCCGCCATGCGTCCTTCCTCCCTGTGAGTGTAGTCGTTGTGTGTGCGGGCGTGCTCTATCCGGCCGGGATTTCGTGGTCGAAAGATCCAGGGTTGTGGTTCCGGAGTGAGATAGTCCGGGTCGCCCAACTCCTGAAAGGGCACGGCCACGATGGCGAGAGTGCATTGCTCGAACCAATCGGCTTTGCAGGGTGGACATCAGGACTGTACATACACGACAGCATCGGTCTTGTGTCCCCCCTTGTGTTGGAGTACCGGCGGCGGTTTCCCGGGAGTGATCGGTGGTACATGGCATATGTCCGGGACCAGGCGCCCACATTTCTGGTTCTGCAGAAGGAAGAGTTGCGCAATAACGCTCTCTTCCTGGGATTCGGCGGTCCGCTCTTTGCCAGTAGCGAGGAGCGCGCGTGGTTCGACACAACGTATGCTCCAATCCAGACAGCGGGTGAAGCTCCATCCAAGGAACACGTGTTCAGTGTGTACCGGCACCGGTGATGACGGGCAAGGGCATGAATGCGATCAAGGAAACTGCGGGCGGCACCCCGGGGACTACGGTCACGCCCGAACGTATCCTTTTTGCACAGCCGTCATACCTTGGCGACCTGATTCTGACACTTCCGGTGTTGCGCACGTTAGAATCGCTCTTCCCCCCGGCTGAGATCGTTTCGCTTGTCCGAGAAGGAAACGAAGATCTCGTTTCCCCGCCAGGATATCCCGGGCGGGTGATACTCTACAAGCCAGAGGGGGAGCACGCCGGGGTGCGCGGTGTTGCTGCGCTTTCGCGGCAGCTTGGGTCAATGGGATTCGACTGTGCAATTGTCTTTCCCGGATCAGTGAAAGTCGCGCTCGCCATTGCCCGGGCTCGGATTCCCCGTCGCATCGGTTTCGATCCCGGCCGGCAGCTGAGTTTGCAGATGAAGCACGTTCGATATCCGTCGTCCATGCACGGCCTTCCGTTTGTGGGGACCATCCTGATGTTCGAATTGCTCTATCGGTACAGCACTCTACTTCGTGCGAGGGTCCCGCCTCTTTTTACAGAGATGCCCGATCCCCGAGAGGGAGTCCACAGGGTTGCGCGGAATCTTGGGGCCTTGCAGTATTTTATGGACTCTCCCCCGGACACAATGCCGCCACCGTGGCTCACGGTTCCACAGGAGATTCTCCGTGCACTCTCTTCGCGGTATCCCGTGCGTGGGGCAGGGAGGGTGATTCTCGCGCCCGGTGCAACGATGCCAACTCGCCGCTGGCCGGCCGAATTGTTCTCCCGTCTTGCCAGGAAGCTGGCTGCTGATGGATTTGAAGTGATTCTCCTGGGTGGGGAGGCCGATAGGGAGTTGTGTGCGAGGATTGTGTCGGGAGCAGGAGCACCCGATGTTCGATCGGTTGCCGGAGGGCTTTCTCCTCTGGAATCCCTCGGGCTGGTCCGTATGAGCCGCGCCGTCATCGCGAACGACTCGGCTCCTGTCCACATGGCCTCTGCGGTGGGGACGCCAACCGTTGCGCTCTTTGGTCCGACGCTCCCGGCATTCGGGTTCGGCCCGCTCTCACCGGGCAGCCGGGTTCTCGAAGTGGAGGGCCTCCCATGCAGACCATGCACGGTCTACGGGGGCACCATCTGCCCTGTGGGAACGCTTGCCTGTCTCACCTCGATAGGCGTCGATGAGGTCTACGCCGCTGCAATTGAAGCGATTGCGAAGAATGGCGGCGTGACGAGATGAAAACGATCCTGCTCGTCGATCACCATGGCGTGAGAGGAGCGGGAAGGAAGCTCTACCGGATCCTTGCGGAAGCCGCTGGCTACAGGTATGTCCTGGCGATTCCTTCCCGATGGCCCGACGGGTATATAGTGGCCACTGCGGAACCCGAGAAGTCCGGGCTCGAGGTAATTCCACTCCGTCCGTTGTTCGCGGGAAAGCCACACCGGGGGCTCTACCGCGGGCTGACTGGGTTGATACGCAACCTCCGTCCGGACGTTCTCTATGTCGATGCTGAACCGGAAGGGTTCCTGGCGTTCCAGGCCGTTCACGCAGCACGAAGGAGCAGCACTCCTGTCGGTGTTGTCTTCGATTCGTGGAGAAACATCGACTACGGCCCTTCGGAGTTTCCCTTCAAATTTCCCCGGTTCGCCGCTCGCATTGAGCGGTATGTCCTCAAGGATGCGATCCACGGGATCGTTCACAATCACGACGCGGCTGCGATCTTCGCCCGCAAAGGGTTTTCCGCAACCACTGTGCTGCCGCCGTGGGTCGATACGACAATGTTCGTTCCGCAGGAGAGGGTTCGCGCGGAGGCCGGCGCCGGGTTTGTGGTTGGTTTTGTGGGACGCCTGGTGCCAGAAAAGGGCGTGAAAACCCTTCTCAGCGCGCTCAGAGAGCTTCCGCCCGAATTCAGGTTGCTGATCGTCGGCGAAGGTCCTGAGCGGGATGCTCTGAAATACCATGCGGGCAGGGAAGGAGTGAGCAGCAGGGTGCAATGGGAGAAGGGCGTGGTGCAGGAGAAGTTGCCCGCGCTCTTTGGGCGCATGGATGCGCTGGTGCTTCCTTCGCTGGAGACGCCGGGGTGGAAGGAGCAGTTCGGCCGCGTACTCATTGAAGCCATGTCCTGCGGTGTCCCGGTGGTGGGGTCTGACACTGGAGAAATTCCGCGTGTCATCGATGACTGCGGCCTGGTTGTTCCCCCGGGTGACCCGGAGGCCCTTGCCCGGTCACTCCTTCGCCTTGCGCATGACAGGGAATTGCACGCCAGGTACGTATGGAAGGGGAGGGAAAGAGCGGTGAACCACTTCGACCTCAGGGTCATTGCCGCCGCGTATTCCCGTCTCTTTCGTTCACTTTCTGCAGACATGGAGATTGCGCGATAATCGCCGGTCCGCATCGCGCCGTCTCGTTGTATCTCTCTCGCCCGTTTCTTACCATACAGTAATTCACCACAAAATCCCGGGATGCTGGAAAGAACAAGCATAGCGCTCCTCAGGGCGCTGCATCGTCTGAAACCTCGAAGGGCTCTGGATCCGTCGGGTGTCAGGTCACTCCTTCTGGTGGAGCTGACCCGTCTTGGTGACGTCGTGTCCGCCCTCAGGGCAGCGGAGGAATTGCGCAGCGCGTTCCCCGGGGCAGAATTGCATATGATGGTCGATTCGCGGTATGCCTCCTTTCTTCAGGCAACAACACTCGCGATGAACGTCCATGGTATGGCTGACACGAGAGGGTTCTCAGGTCTTGCCCGGTCCGTGCGGCATGCCCGCCGGTTGCGATGTACCATTTCTGCAAGCATGAGTCCATCCGTCCGCAACGCACTTGTTGCGCTCGGTTCCGGATCACCGGGTGTGATCGGATACCTTACCGGTGAAAAAAGTTTCGCCCCATTTCTGAAACGGACTCCTGTTGAGTCGTTCGGTCTCGACACCCCTGATGTGCCGGTGTTCAGCAATGAACATATCGAAGAGAGGGGGTTGAAAGTTGCGGCTCTGGCAGGCTCACGTGGCAGGGGGCGGGGGAAAAACCTCGAGCTCGATCCCTCAATGGTCGAGAAGGTACGACTCTCGCTCAGGGAACGGCATATTCTTCCAGAAGGAAGGTTCATCATCTTCCATCCGTTCGCGATCTGGGAGTATCGCCGGTGGCCGATCGACCGGTATCTTGCCCTTGCCGTTCGGATGAGCGCGGAACACGAAGTTGACGTTGTGATCATTGGCCTGCCTGCGGAGCTGGAAGGGTGCGGGCCGCGCATCGCGGACTTGCGGCAGCAGGGAGTCAGGATCACGTCATTTGCCTCTCACGATCTTCTCGAGACCGCAGTTCTGCTCAGTTCGGCGTCATTGTGTGTCGGCAACGATTCCGGACCGCTGCATATTGCCGCCCGCCTCGGGGTGCCGGTGGTTGGTCTTTTCGGCCCTGCGCCACCGTCTCTGACGGCTCCCCGCGATGCATCGGGAGAATTCCTCTACCACCCTGTCGAATGCTCCCCCTGCGATCAGCAACGATGTGTGCGCCAGGACGCCCCCTGCATCGAAGCAATCACGGAAGAAGAGGTCTTTGCCGCGGCCGCACGTGTGTTGATCGGAAGCTCTCCTCAGTCAGCGGTGGCCAATGCGTAAGGTGCAGGTTCTGGGTGTGGGCATCCACGCCATCACGCCGACACTCCTTACCGAGCAGATTCTTGAAACTGTTCGGTCCGGGTATCAGCGGGTCTTCGCGTACGTAAACGTTCACGCCCTCAACATCGCCCGGTCCGATGCGGAATTCTGCGACTTCCTGAATACAGCCGACATCACCTACTGCGACGGCGAAGGGGTACGCTTTGGCGCACGACTCCTCGGGGCGAGCCTTCCTCCGCGCATCGTGCTGACCTACTACGTATGGGAGCTGCTCGAACTGTGCAACCGGGAGGGTATCTCGATCTACTTTCTTGGCGGACAGCCGGGGGTACTCGAGAAAGCGATTGCACGCAGCAGGGGGCGCTTCCCGGGCCTCCGTATTGTCGGCTCTCACCATGGATACTTCTCCAAAGATGCGCCTGGCAGCGAGCCGGTCCTGCGCGATATCGGGCAGGCAGCACCGGATGTGCTGTTTGTGGGGTTTGGCATGCCTGCGCAGGAAGAGTGGATCCGAAAGCACCGTCGTGTGCTCGGCGTCAAGGCAATTGTCCCGTGCGGTTCCATGATTGATTATGTTGCCGGGACCCGGAGTGTGGCCCCGGCCTGGATGGCAGGTCACGGCCTCGAGTGGCTGTATCGGCTCTTGCAGGAGCCCGGCCGGCTCTGGAAACGATACTTGCTGGGGAATCCACTATTTCTCATGCGCGTGATCTGGTCGCGATTTTCTACGGAGAAATCCTGATGCTGTGCAAGCGAAGATGTGGCATCGTGCGATGGGTCGTTTTTGCGCAGTATTTCTGCCTGTCTGCACTCCAGGGTGCAACAGTCCCGCAATTCATGTTGACACACCAGGCTCCCGAGTCGTTGCGGATCTCCTTTCGGAGTTCCTGGATCTCCACATCCGTCGTGTCCATCAACGGTGTTTCCTACACGGTACTCGGTGCTGGTGGGGAATCCTCCGGTCACATCCCCGGGGCGCCGTACCTCCCTTCACATTCATTCAGTGTCGGGATACCACCCAATGCGGAACCTGTGGTAGATCTCGAGAATGCCACATACGGTAGTCCGGAAACCATAGACATTGCCCCGGTTCCTGAATACGAATTTTCGGCAGAGGGCGAAGCCATTCCCGTTTACCGGCTCGACGAAGAGAAGTACAGTCAGAACACTGTATTCCCTGCACGCCAGCTTGATGCCGGTCCGCCGGCACTCATCCGTCAGCAACGTGTTTTCCCGGTGCGCCTGACACCGTATCAGTACAATCCTGCGACCAGGCAGTTACGCCGAGTGATTCGGGCTGATATCGTAATTCATTTCAACTACGGGAATGCGACGGCAGGCCTGCGAGTTCCGGCGGCTGATCCTCGTTACGAGGGCGTCTTCAAGAATCTTCTGTTGAATTATGAACAGGCCAGGCTCTGGCGCTCCATTCCTCTCAGTAAGGTCGCAGCGGTGAAGGACTCCACGCGCGACTGGTTTCATACCGGAAAGACCTATGTCCGCCTCCCTGTTGCAAACGACGGGTGGTATCACATCACACCCGCCGAACTGCAGAACCTCGGTCCACCGCTCATGGGGTTCGACACATCGAGCGCGACAGTCATTGTCCGCGGAAAGGAGATCCCTCTTCTCATCTGGAACGACGGCGGAGTAGGCTTCATGGGCCGAAGGAATCACGGCGATTCAACATACGACGACTTCTACACCGACACGCTTGCACACTGGCTGGCGTGGGGCGGTCCGGATTCAGGCAAGCGCTATCTGCCGGCTCCGGTCACCGGTGTGACGCCCGCTGACACCATATCCTTCTCGTTGACCACCCGGCACTATGAGCAGAACACGGATTACTATGAAGGAACGGGGGAGCGTGAGGTGACGCAGAACGGGATGGTTGCCGGAGAAGGTTGGGCCTGGGAATACTACTATCCGAATTCGACATATCAGCACACATTCGTGCTTGACTCGCTGGCCGTTGGGGTTCCTGCAAGTCCGAGGCTTCGCATCTACCTGTTCAGCACGACGCTTCGCTACAACACCCCCGATCATATCGCGCGAATCTGGATCAACGACTCACTCCTTGCCGATATAGCCTTCAACGGGCGCACCCGGGGATACCTGGACACGGCCGTCTCACCATCATGGCTGCGGAACGGTCCCAACACCATCCGGATCACCTCTATCCCGACGCCGAGTTCGCCAAACCAGTTCTACCTGGACTGGTTTGAGATAGACTATCCGAGGGTGCTGTGCGCATCGTCCGATCAGGTGGAGTTTGGTGTGGCAGGCCCGCCCCAGGGAAAGGTCACCCGGATAATGCTGAAAGGATTTTCGTTGCCATCGATTGACGTGATAGATCTCTCGCGGGGAAGACGTCTCCTATCCCTTGCCATCGGAGGGGACGGAGGTTCGGGGTATACGTGCTCGTTCGTCGATACCGTACGTGGTCTCGTTCGATATACGGCGGTTGCGTCCCCGGGAGCGTTGCATGCCACCGGTATGGCGGCACGACAGTTTAGCGATATCAGGAACAACGTGGCCGGAGCGGACTACCTCATTATCACGCATGGGAACTTCGCTACAGCAGCGCAGGAACTGGCTGCACACCGGGGCACGCGAACGGGTGAACGGGTCGCCGTTGTGAATGTCCAGGACATTTATGATGAGTTCGGCTTCGGCCAGACGGGCGCCGCTCCCATCAAGCAGTTCCTGCGATACGCGTACGAGAACTGGGCTGCACCTGCCCTTTCCTCCGTCCTCTTCTTCGGGGATGCGAGCTGGGATCCTCACCGCTACATGACCACGAGCACGGCGACTAATTTCGTGCCGGCGTACGGCGTGCCGAGTGGCGACAACTGGTTCGTCTGTTTCGATCCGGCATTTCCATTCCTGCCCGCGATGACGGTCGGACGGCTCCCTGTGCTGGAGCCGGCGCAGGCTTCGCGGCTCGTGCAAAAACTGAAGGGGTATGACGCCCTCACTCCCGCCGCATGGCAGAAGCGCTTTTTGTTTATCAACGGAGGAGACACACAGTCAGAGAAGAACACGTTTCTTGCTGCCAGTGAAGCGATCATCGCCGACCATGTTCTCCCCGCCCCCGTCGGTGGGCTCCCGCTCCGCGTCTACAAAGAAACCCCGGCAACGATCGACGGCGAGAACAGGGATGTCATCAGGGGGCATATTGCAGAAGGTCTCCTGTTCATGAACTTCCTGGGACATTCGGGCGGGCGGATCTGGAATGTGGACATGGGGAACCCCAACGATCTACAGAACACGAACGGCCGACTTCCCTTTGTCAGCTCCGTCAGTTGCAATGTCGGAGCATTTGCCGAACCTGCCTATGCGACGCTTGGAGAGGAGCTCGTGCTGGCTGACAATCGCGGAGCCATCGCGGCATGGGCCTCATCGTCGCTGGGCTATGCGTCAGTTGGCGCCACCCTTGTGAACTCCTTCCTCCGGTCAGTGGCGGACGACTCCGTCAGGAATCTCGGGACAGCCACAACGCTCGCCCGCTATCAGCTCTGGCAGCAACGGGGTTCCGATTACATCACTCTTGCGTCAATGAATCTGAACCCCCTGCTCGGAGATCCGGGCACCGAGCTCGCGCTCGCACGCAAACCGGACCTGGAAATCGCCATAACCGACATACTCCCGTCAATCCCCGCTCCGACTATCGCAGACACCGGGCTTACCGTCACATTCAACTTGCGGAACTTCGGCCTGGTCGTCCCGGACAGCACTGAGGTCCGGATCACGGACACGTTCGACGGGCAGGTGCGGGACCTGGTGCCAACCCCGGTCATCGGGCCGACGTTCGCAGTTGATTCCCTCCGCGTGCCATGGGGGAAGTATCTGGAGCCGGGGATGCACACAATCGCGTGTGCAATCGATCCCGCTGGTGTGCACGATGAAGTGAGTCGTGCCAACAACACAGCGTCCATCCAACTCATTGTCTACGCCAATATCCTTGTTCCCGTCAGACCTCTGGAGAATGCAATCGTGCCACCAGGACTGGTCGATCTTGTCCTCTCGAGTCCGATAGGGAAAGACTCAATTCTCCTCGTGTACGATTTCGAACTTGACACGGCACATTCGTTTGATTCGCCGGCGCGTGTCTTTGCAACAGGCGTACAGCCGGGGCCCGTTGGTGGACGGTGGAAAACGCCCTCACTCAATGCCGGACAGGTATATTTTTGGAGAGGACGAACGGTCCTTGGTTCAAGTACGGGGAAGTGGGTCGAGGGCACCTTCTTCACCGAGTCCGGCACAGGGCCGCCTCCGGATGTGAAGCTGCGTGCAACAGACCGCAAGGCGTTCGAGCGGGCTCAATTCCGTTCCACGCAATTGACAGACAGCAGCATCTCGCTTGTTGCCGCTCAGCCGCTAAAACTCAAGGCACGGTCACTGGGATACCGGGCCAACCCGGATAAGGACTACTACAGTATCCTGGGGGTAGGGACCCAGACCATCTTCGGGCTGTGGTGGGTAAGCGGGAGCAGTTTCATGGCACTCCGGCTCGACGATTTCACCGGGACGTTCGCGTTCAAAGCATTCGACGTCGCAGCGCGGGCTTCTGAATCAGACAGTCTGGCACGCTTTCTGGACACGACGCCGGTGGGTGACTATATCGCTCTGACTGTGATTTTCGATGGCAAATCCAATGTCAACACCGCGCTCAAGAACGCCATCCGGTCATTTGGCAGCGCCTACATTGACTCCCTTCAACCCGGTCATGCATGGATGCTGATCGGACGGAAAGGGGCTTCCGGTCCGGGGATGCCACCCCTTGAAAAGTGGAGTGCCGGCGGTGTTGCGGAAGACAGCATCGAGGTTCCCAATTACTTCAGTGTCGGCTCGGGCTCCGTAGAGATGTCCGCTCTCCCCATGCCGTCTGCATTTCGATCCCTCTCCTGGTCGAACCGCACTGACCCGGGCATCACCAACGCCGTTCTTCACATTGTAGGAATCCGCGGCAATGGCGGGCGCGATACGCTCAGATCAATTCCCTCGGACAGTCTCTCTGTGAACCTCTCGGCCCTTGCACCGGTCATCGCAGATACTGCATATGTCCGCTTCACGATCGTCGGCGGACTCCACACCCTCGATGCCACGAAGTCGCCGTCCATACTCGGCTGGAATGTCGACCTCACGCTCCCTCCCGACCTTGCCGTGAGCTCGCGGACGATCGGTGTGCCGGCTGACGTCCTGCAGAAGAGCGCGGAGATGACGCTGCCCGTGACGGTGTACAACATCGGGTACCGGGCGGCTGACAGCGCCAGGGTCGTTGTCTCCCTGCGGCAACCCGACGGCTCACGCCGGGTGGTTGGTACTGCGATGCTCGGATCCATCCCGGTAGACAGTGCACGCAGCACGCTCGTCAGCTTTTCGTCAAGCGGGTTTGGGGCCACGACGACGCTTGAAGTCACCGTGGCGCCTCCCGCCGGAACACGAGATCTCCTGGTGGAAAACAACAGTGCACCGTTTTCCCTCAACTTTACATCGGTCAGCGAGCCGCTCGCCGCCACCGTGCGGGTGTTTGCGGACGGTGTCCCTCTCATGGACGGCGACTACGTCTCCAGCGAACCCCGGTTCCTTGTCCAGCTCTCCGACCTGGAGGGCATACGGCAGGGGCAGGAACGCGTCAATCTCTATGTTGACAACGTGCCCGTGGCGCTTCCGGGGGCGGCGGTCACCGGGGGGACACTCTCGACAGTGACAACTGCCGATGGGATGGAATTCACACCCCGGCTCGCTGACGGATCTCATGAGATCGTCGTCCGGCTCTACAGATGGAACGGCCCTTCAGGCACGGATTCGATCCAACACAGGGTTGCGGTCAACGTGGTTGGTGACTATCGGATCCTCCGGGTATACAACTACCCGAATCCCTTCGCCACAACAACGGAGTTCACGTTTGTCCTGACCGGGCGCAGATCTCCCGATGAGGTATCGATCAGCATCTTCACGATTTCCGGAAGGCGGATCCGCGACATCATCGTTCCGCAGGGAATGCTCCAGGTCGGATTCAACCGGGTCTTCTGGGATGGACGCGATGCGGATGGTGACGAAGTTGCGAACGGCTATTACTTCTATAAGGTGCAGGTGAAAGGGGAGGGCAAGATCGAAAGCGCCATCGAAAAGATGGCAAAGATACGCTAGCAAGAATGCGTGACAGGGAAGGCGGACACTTCAGTGTGCGCTAAAGTCCGTCATCCCGCCCTGCTGCTCACACAGAGCGGGACTCCGGGTGGGAGGTGCAACCGACTCGGCCTGCAGTTCTGACCGCAGCGCCTACGCTGCGTCCTTTCCCATTCCCCCTTCAAGCTCTTCCTTCTTGAGAATCTTCCAGATCGTTCGTTCGGAAAGAGATATATGGTAGCGTTTTTCGAGATACGCGCGGAGACGGCGCTGTCCGTACCCGGTTTGCTCACGTGCCTCCTTGAGGACCTGGATCGCACTCTCCGGCGTTGCACGGGGAAACCGGTGAGGGCGGCGTGAGCGATCGACCAGCGCACCGGTGTCACCGTTACCCTCCTGGTACCGTTTGAGCCACTTGTAGAAGGTCTTCCGACTGATCCCGAATTTCCGGCAGACAGCCTGAGCGTTTCCAGTTTGCTGGTAACACATCATCCAGGCCAGTCTGGGGTGCAACGACCCGCCGTGGGAAGCCTCTCCCGATTCATGTGGGGTGGCCAGCCCGGCTTCTGCATCGTGCTGTTCGTGATGTTCGTCCATTGGTTCTCCCTTACCCTTCGCTATTTCACAAGAAGCATGGTTCTGGTTTCAGTCTGCTGACCTGCGCTCAGTCGATAGTAGTATGTTCCGGTTGATTCCCCGCGGGTGGCGAACACCGCTTCATGATTGCCGGCCGTCCGGGTGCCGTCGACCAGTGTTGCAACTTCTTCACCGATCGCATCATAGACCACGAGACGAACACGCGCTGCTGCAGGGAGCGTGTACCGGATCGTGGTTGCCGGATTGAACGGGTTTGGATAATTCTGGGCCAGGTGGAAACCGGCCGGTGTGCCGTCAGCATCGACCCCTGCGAGCCCGCTTCCGACCGTGAGGACCCGGGAGTCGGACAGGTACTCGCTCCCATCCATGTCCACCTGCCGGAGACGCACGAACCAGGAGCCGTTCGGGATGTTCGCTGTCGACCATGTATACTGCTGCGGCACGAGAGTCGTTCCATGTCCCTGAATGAATCCGCCCGGGATGTCGGTGAAGACCGGGGTGGCAGTCTCGGCGATCTGGACATAGAACCCGAAGTTGTTGACTTCAGACAGCGTGCCCCACGAGAACACAGCCTGGGATGCAGAAGCATCAAATGAGACTGTGAAGGACGCCAATTGCACCGGGAGCAAATCGGGTGCGGCCACGATACTGGTTTTCGGATCACCGATCACGACATCCATCCAGGAGATGTAGCGCGATGCCATGAAGTAGCTTTCCGCGAGATTATAGCCGGAGGTGTATCTGTCGAACAGGATCGATGGATTTGCCATTGCGGTTGCAAACGGCTCGTACACATATCCTTTTGCGCCACTGACGCCTTCGCGGATGAGATCCGCGATAAGCGACTGGCCGTAGGCGGGAGGATCGTCGAACGAGCGTCCGGACGTGGAGACGTAGGTTTCTGCAAGCGCCCCGGGGGCCCAGGTGTTGCGCGGGATCCCGAACTGCGTGTAGTCATCTGCGCGATGATCGTTACTTCCCCAGCTCACATATCCGGCAACAGAGGGACGGGCAGTGACGAACATATCGTTGTCGTTCAGCTCCACGGTCTTTCCTCTGGCCTGAAGCAGGGTGCGTGCCTGTGCGAGGTAATCGTTCAGGTACGCAGCCGTAGCATCCCACGCGGGATCCTGGTCGAAGACGTAGGGCGAAGTCGCGCCGCACCGTGTATCCGGTCCGCTCCGGTCGATAAGGTCGAGGACGTCCTGCGTTGTGTATCCGTCGAGGCGCGTCACCAGGTAGATGCCGTAGGCAGCCCTGCTGAAGTGGGCGCTCCGGCTCCAGTAGGGTGAATAGGTCCTCCCGGCGCTCCCCACGTTCGCTGCGTTCGGTCCGAGGACGCACATAAGGTCGCTCTCCACGGAGGCCGATGGCGAACCGAGGGTAGACGTATCGCCGCGGTTGATTTTCAGGGGGACCCCTTTTGTCGTCACGAGATAGTTCACTGCATCAACCAGACTATGCGCCTGGAGGTGCGATTCGATCTGGTTTCTGAGCGACTGGAATTCCAGGTCATCGATTTCTTCGTTGGTTGACACGTTCACATAGATTATGTTTGCCGCCGGGATCCCGCGCTGGGCGGCAAAATGGGCACCGATTGTTCCGGATGCCTGGCTTGCCACATTTACGATGACTGCAACATCATCATAGGATGTCCCTGCAAGAGCCGGTGCGACTGGCTGTCCCATCAGTAGTGCCACACACCATGCGCGACCGCGTATGCGCATCATCCCCCGTTCCTCCCATTACACGCGGACCATAGATTCACGGCATGTGCCACATCGGTGACACTGTGGAAATCGATGAAAACCCCCGAGATTCATCAGATCCTCCCGCAGGCTGTCCGGCCCTTCTGAGTTTTTTACACGGTTTTTGTAGAGATTGCCCAGTGTGGGTAGCAATGAATCCCCGGCAATCCTTGCAGAAGCGCTCGAATTCCCCTACATTCGAACATCACCAACCCGGAGACCTCATGACCGACGTTACCATGACACCCCCACAAACACCGACCACTCCCCCTCAGACAAACCGCGACCAGAACACATGGGCGATGCTCTGCCATCTGAGCGCGCTAGCGGGGTTTGTCATCCCCCTGGGCAATATTCTCGGCCCGCTGGTGATCTGGCTCATCAAGAAGGATGAATACCCCCTGGTTGCGGATCAGGGGAAAGAGGCGTTGAATTTCCAGATCAGCATGACCCTGTATTACATCGTGTCGATCATTCTCATCATCGTGCTCATAGGGATTCTTCTGCTGATTGCGCTGGCTCTCTTCAGCCTCATCATCACTATCGTGGCGATGGTAAAGGCAAATGAGGGAGTCGCGTACCGGTATCCATTGTGCATCCGTTTCATAAAATGACCGATCGATTTCTCCTTGCGCAGCTGCCGACACCGCTGGAGTCACTTCCACGATTGAGTGCGGCGCTTGGCGGTCCGCGCATACTTATCAAGCGGGATGATCAAACCGGACTCGCTCTTGGTGGGAACAAGACGCGCAAGCTCGAGTTTCTGATTGCGGATGCGCTCGCGCGGAAGGTCGATGTTATCATCACCGCGGGTGCGGCGCAGTCGAACCACTGCCGGCAGACGGCAGCGGCTGCGGTGAAGGCCGGGCTGCCGTGTGTGCTGGTCCTTGGCGGTCCCGAGCCCGAGGATTCCAACGGCAATCTGTTGCTGGACCAGATGCTCGGTGCCGAGATCCACTGGACGGACCGGGAGCGGCGCGGAGAGCGCATGGAGGAGATAGCCGAGGGGCTCAGAAAGAAGGGGAAGCTCCCGTATGTGGTTCCCTACGGAGGATCAAACGGGATTGGTGCCCAGGGCTATGTGCTGGCGATGCGGGAGCTGCAGGACCAGCTCCGTGAAACAGGGGAGCAACCCGACACCATCATTGTAGCCTCAAGCTCGGGAGGAACGCAGGCCGGTCTTGTGCTGGGGGCGAAACTTGCTGGATTCAAAGGCAAGATTCTGGGGATCAGCATCGACAAAGGCGAGCGGGGTCCGGACCGGTACGAGCTCGAGCTTGCAGCAATTGCGAATGCGACTGCGGCGGTCATGGAGATGGACGTCCAGGTACGGGAGAGCGACTTTTTTGTGGACTACGGGTATCTGGGCGGAGGATACGGCGTTGTCGGCGACCTGGAACGAGAAGCCATTTCCTTGATGGCACGTCACGAGGGGATTATTCTCGACCCGGTGTACACCGGGAGGGCGTTCGGCGCTCTTGTTGACATGGTGAGGAGAAATCCACCTGGCGGTACCAGCATGAAGTCGGTGGTATTCTGGCATACCGGAGGGGCGGCGGCGTGCTTTGCGTACGGAATCGAGCTGGGCGCGAATGGGGGAAAGCGAAGAGAGAAGAAGAACGTGTAAAGGAAGAACAGCGAGGGTTATGATGAAACACGAATTCTGTCATGTCGATACGCTGCATCATGTGGTGGTCTATCTGACGCCGGAGGGGATGAAGGAATCGAAAATCAAGAAGGACAAGAGCTCTGAGGAGGACACGAAGGACGATGCGACTGCGCGGTTTGTGGCGCAGCTCGGACTGGCGGGGTGGCAGCTTGTGGGTGGTAGCGGTGATGTGCGGCCGGTACTCTTCTTCCAGAGGCAGAAGGAGGATTGAAGGGCGGAGCAGGGGAGACCGTTGCAGAAAATCCTCAATTTGGCTATATTAGAAATTCTCTGGAGAGGTGGCCGAGTGGTTGAAGGCGCCGGTCTCGAAAACCGGTATACCGCTTGCGGTATCCAGGGTTCGAATCCCTGCCTCTCCGCACTTTCCTTGTAATCCCTGCAGTATCAACTGGTTATGAATTTCCTTTTGGCCACGTGTCCAAACCGTGCCCATCTTTCAGGGATATGCAAGAGCCTGAGCATCAGAAAAACACTCTCATCCACAATTCCAGTTTCTGTCGAAACGCCTTGCTGCCGTACTCCGTGTTTCCTCCTCCGGTAACGAGTGTGGGCCAGAAAATGAACTCAATGTTAGTCGCTGGCTTGTAGTTCATCGTTGCCGAAACCAGAAAACTCTTGTCGGCGATATTACAGATAATGTACAGTGATGGTGTGAAGTAAAGCAAATCAAAGGGCTCTGGCTTGATCAGCTTGAGATACAAATAGTCCTTCATCAAATTGCTGCCGCGAAAATAGGTTTGGTTCACCATCGCCACTTGCTGAAGTAGTACTGGGTCACTGCCCTGTGTTCCTGACGTAAGAAGCCGGTTGAACGAGTCAAACTCGGAAGTGCTCAAGCCGAACTCGTTGTGGAAGTACTCAGCAATCAACGTCGTATTCGATTCGTGAAGAAAACGAAATCCTAGAAGGAACGAGACGCTGTTGGTCGTCGATGAGACAAGTGCGTTGCTCGCAATGGTGAACCTCTCGACATTTGCGCTGTAGCTGAGTTCGCCGTGCACTTCCACATTGTCCGAGAGATTCCGGGCAATATCCATCCCAAGACGCTTGGGCTTCTGAGTACTGTAGAAACCCATCAAGTCAATATCGGTATCCCACAAAAGAAGTGAAGTCTTGAGCGCAAGTTCGGTCTGCTTGAGCTCGCCAAACCGACTGCTTGTGCTGCCGGACGAAGGTATGACAACCAAGAGGAATGATATGTTCTGCAGCGCTCCTGAAGAAAAGCTTTTCACGTGCTCGACATTTGCGGAGAGCAAACCTGCCTGCGCAAGCTCCGGGTTTTCCGGGTCTTTCAATGGGTTGACGTACCCGACGGGATTGAACGCGTACCCCTTCCCCCAACTGTACACTCGCTTCCCCGCTTGCAGTGTTGTGCTGAATGATGGATTGAAATTGCCGTACGCCTCGAAGATGTCCACTGAAGCATCAGCATCGTTGAAGTACGTCGCATGGGTCCTCAGGTAGAAGCCAAGGTCGCTCGTTCTGTACTCAGCATTCAGGTACGGCTCGAAACGATATTGTGTAAGGAGCGGTGAGGAGGGTTTGGTCAGTGGAAATTGCAGTTTGTACAGAGCGGAGCTTTCGTGCATGTGAAAGAGTGTGTACTTCACATCAAGATTGCCTTGCCATTCGAGCTTGTTTTCTTGTTCCGGGGGAGGTGTCACTTCCTCGTCTTGCGCGGAGGATATGATCGGAGCGGACAGCACTATCAACACGAGCAGCAAGTGCGTCATCCTTGCTCTCACATTGTGTCGTTCCATTATTATCTACCACTCCCACAATATTATGAGCACGCGTGCGTGAAGCGACAGAAGCGAAACCTGGACTTTGGAGATGTTGTTCCACTTAACCTCTACACCAATTCTGATGGCGGGACTGAGCGGGTATGCGGTGCTTAACGCGAGCATGTATCCAAAATCCCACTCACTGCTTTCAATGGTAGATTCGAACACTGTAGCAGTGGCATGTACACGATAGGGACCAATGCTCCCATGAAGTTGCACGTTGTAGCGCTGCAATGCAACAACATTTGTCGTTCCCAAAGAAGTCGAAGCGTTGGATTCTGAGAGAGATGAAATCGGAAGCCACCCCGTCGCGAATCCCGCGCCGAACAGATTGTGAGAAACCCATTCTATCCGCACGGTTGCGGCACCCCCCCCCCGCGTGTAGTGGCCCGGCAACATATTCGTCGAGCTGAGTTTGTACCCATATCCTCCACCTTCCTCCGTGTCGATCTTCAACTGCGTGAGTCCTGTATTCACATTCTGGGCATAACGCCAATAGCCTTCAAAGGCGACGGTCGAATCGATTCGTCCTCCATGAAGCACGAAGTAGGCAAATTCTTTCCTGTGAAAATGGAGAAGGTGTTTCCACTCCACTTCCCAACCACGGTTCTCCCAAAAGTATCGAAGCCGTTCTCTACGCTATAGATGCCGTTCAACCGTACATGCACACTGTCATCGAGCGGTAGGCTCTGCGCGAGTAAACCACCGCCTTCGAATTCGGGAACTTCGACGGTATTATACCCCGAGCAAGAGATGCTTGACATGGTACAGGGTTGCACGTGTTGCGGAGCATGTTCACCTCAATTGACCGAGCCGGTTCATAAACGAAAGCGTAAACACTTCATCCGGAAACTGCCGCTCCTTGACGGTCTGGTAAATCATCAACGAGCGGAATCCCTTGTACAACGGGCTGTATGTTTCAATCACGGAAGGGCGGCTGAGTCCGCCGCCGAAGTTTTTGTCCTCTTTGAATTCCAGCGTCTTGATGAGCATGCCGCTGGCGGAGTACGCTTCAACCTTGCGAAGTATCTTCTTCGCCTTTGTGACCCACATCTTCAGCTTGTCGTACGCAACTGACCTATTTTTTGCTTTTAACTCGAGGAGATATTCTTTGTCTGTTCCTTCTCCGTATGTGGCGTCGTACTCCGCTGAATATTCCAACTGCATGATGTCTGCATTATTGAAAACACCGCCAACAACGGATTGCAGGCTCGTAATGCGTATCGGTCTGTTCGCGCTCGGGATGTAGAGCCACATGTTTTCTCCAAGTCGCAGTGTGGAACGCCCTTTCTCGCTCGCCGGCAGTAGGTAGAGCATCGCAATCTTGTCTTTCCCTTTTTTCACAGTGTAAAATGTGAATTCCTTCTTCGAACCGTCGGGTTCTTCATTGATAAGTTTGCGGTGTGCCTCGTATGATTCAGGCATAAGATTGTCATCCACTTCTCGTAAGAGCTTGGTCGCGTCCTGCGCCGTGACATTGAGAGAGAACAGGACGCTCAGGATAAGCAGTGACAGCATGTTCATGTTTTTCTCACTTCTCGTATTTGATCAAGTAGCTCGTGAATTCTCTTCGATGATTCTCGTCATCGCCAGATAATTCAATAGCATGGTCTCGCGTGATGTAGTCAAGAACCTCTGGGCGGCTTTGTTCTAGACATGTCCCAACGCATCTACAGGCTCCATCCTCGATGCTTTATACGCCGGCTGGAATCCGGCAAAGAGTGACACGAGCATGACGATAACCGCAACCCAAACAATTTCGCCGGCAGGAATGCTCGGTGCGAGCGAGACGTTCATTGAGCCAAACGTGAAATCGATCTTCGTGATGTTCATGACCCACAAAATGCCAAGCCCGATGAAAATTCCTGCAACCGTGCTCAGCAATCCCATCGAAAATCCTTCGACCAAAAACAGTGAGAGAATTCTTCGCGGCGGTGTTCCGATTGCGGCGATGGTCCCGATTTCGCTAATCCGTTCGTACACAGACATCGTCATGATGTTGAGGATGCTGACCAACACGATGGAAATCAAGATGAATTTCACGACAAAAATCAGAAGGTCAACAATTCGCGCGATGCTTGCGAAGGGCGAAAGCTGTTCCCACGTATGGACCTCAAGAGCTGCTTCTGGCGCACCGGATTGCTTCTTCAGTTCCGAAGCCACGGCGCTGAGTTTATCGAATCGGTCTAAGTGAATCGCAATTTCCACTATCTCGGGCTGATCCATGCGCAAGAGGGATTGTGCGTCCTGAATATGGATATAACCGTCCTTGCCGGACGGTCCGAACACATTTTCCGTCACGGCGGCAATGCGCAGAGTAACGGCATTCACCGAACCTTCTTTATTCGTAGCAACAAGAACGATCTCATCGCCCATAGTAAGCGAAAGACCCTTCATAAGATTCTCGGGGACTAATATCTCTCCCGGCTTAAGAAAGTTGTCAGGATCGGGGATGCTTCCTTTGATCCGTTTAACAAACTCCGTTACGGTGCGATTTTCCATTTCCGGATACACCGCGCTCAACCGTATGTTGGATGTTTGCGCGTAGTTGCTGATCATCGCGCCAAACTTGATCCGAGGACTATACGCTACGATTTCCGGCATGTCTTTCAACATCGTTTCAACTTTCGTCAGCTCCCCTCCGGAAAGAGTAAGGTTCAGCGGCAGGTTATCAATAGATTCGACATATCCCTTTCTGTGGATTTGCAGATCACCCATCGCCGTGTTCGTCAGTATGCCCACCATCTGCGATTTGAAGGACATTGCCAGCCCCCCAAACACCACGACGAGGATGACGCCAAACGCAATCAGCGACGAAGTCAGCATCGTCCGCCGCTTGTTTCGAAAGAGATTGCGGAGTGCGATCACGATCAGATTTGTCATTACTCATCCTGCCTTTCTGTGTTCGGTACTGACGATGGCTCCGTCTTCTAGTGTGTGCACGACTTCTGCTTCCCCGACAATTTTCGGGTCGTGCGTTGAGAAGATGAATGTCGTACCGAACTCGTTCGTCATCTCGTGCATGATGCTGATGATCTTGAACGCGGTTGCGTGATCGAGATTGGCAGTTGGCTCGTCGGCAAGCACGATTTGCGGATTCGTCACCAGCGCACGGGCAACAGCCACGCGCTGCTTCTGTCCCCCGGAAATCTGGTTCGGATATTTCTTCTTTCTGGTCAGTCATGCCCACCTTGTCCAACAATCGCAGCACGCGGTCGCGACGTTCCTTTGACGGAAGCCGGTCGAGCATGAGGAGTGGATACTCAACGTTCTCATACACGGTCAGGACCGGAATGAGATTGAAATTCTGAAACACAAAACCGATAGTCTTTCCGCGAAACGCTGCGGCAGCCGTCCTATCCAGGGTGCTCACATCCGTTCCGTTGACGAGAATGATGCCTCGCGTCGGTTTGTCCAGAACGCCGATGAGGTTCAAGAGCGTTGATTTGCCGCTTCCCGAGGGGCCGATGAACGATACAAATGCTTTCCTCTGGATTTCAAGGTTGATTCCTTTCAATGCCTGAACAGGAATTTCCCCGCCGGCGTATTCCTTCGTTACTTCTTTTAGCTCAATGAGGCTCATATGCTGGGTCCTGGTTTTTGAGAAGTTCTACAAGTAGGATGTCTTGTAACACGAAAGGGGTCTGGACCTCCTTTAATAAACATACATTCATGGTCAATAGAAACCGTAGCTAAGAAGAACAGCGGCGGACTTCGTCCGCCGCTGTGCATAGTATGCTTTCTCTTCCCAATTCTGTGGATGGTGTTTCAGTGCGCAGGCCTCAGAGATTTCTTGTAAATGCTGCTAAATGGTTCTGTGAGCCGCTCAATACATTGCTGTACACAAAGATGATGTCGCGGTTGTCTACCACGCTTAGTGCACTCGTCAAATCGGCAATGTCCGTCTCCTCAATCAGGACGCCCACTCTGAGCGCCTCTGTGAGCGACGTATTGCCACGTGCAACAAGCTGGTCGTACAATTGCTGCAGGTCCGGGTTCGTGAAAACGCCCACGGCGTTGTTGCCCACAGGGTCAGGGATGCTATACCGATCAAGCAATGAAAGGATTGCACTCATGTGCATTTCTTCGCTGCTCGAGATGTTATTGAAAATACGATTGCCCCATCGGTTATACATTACGATATAGACGTCGCGGGCAACTTTTTCCTCCTCGCGCATGAAGATGAGACTTTCACGTTCTTCCGGGCTGATTTCTTCCGGAGTGATCACTGCAATCCCCTTGTCGAGAGCGTCAGCGGCTATCTTCGCCGCATTGCTTTCAGAAGAATCGGTGGGGTTTGAATCGCTGCAGCCAATGAAAAACGTACCGACCATGAGCGCGAGGATAATACTGCGAAACACAATCTTGGTTGTCATGATTGTATTCTTTCGTTTGGTGTGAGAGTTGTACATAGTGATTTCGTCTATCTCTACAGAAGCGAAAACCATGCCAGAACGAATCGTGTGTTTATTCGTTGAATGACAGGATGAGCAGGTGCGCAGGAAACCAACTCGACGATATTGTCGAAACAGTTCGGCAGCTTCGTCGCGTAAGGACTGAAGCGGGACGGAAGAGGAAAGACTGGCGAACGCTTGCTACTCCGCGAGGTAGCTATTTGGACAAATCTGTCCTACGCCGAGGGTATTTCATCCACCGATAAACGGATGCGATGAATGCCGACAACTGCCTTCTCTCACCGTATCACAATGATGTTTATCTGGAAGATATTGTCGTCCGCGACAGATGCAGTACGATGCTCGTTGTTCACCTATCGAAGCCTGTCAAGGCAGGCGACATAGGGATTGATGCGTGGAGCTGTCTTTACGGGCAGGGTACTTTTCCCAAGGACGATAACCGGGCATGGTGCAGACCCCACACCCAACGGAATCCTCAATGTCATGATCGGTGGTGACGTGCCCCCCGAAACTCGGTCCAAGATTTTGTAGACACAAATGTCATCTGCCGGTCTTGATGTTGAACGGGGAGTATGACCTGCTCATCCCTCTGGACCTGAGTGTAACGCCGATGTTTGAGATGCTCGGCACACCGCCCGAGCACAAGCGCCTGAAGGTCTACGCGACCGATCACTTTATTCCTTCTGACGAGTTCGTGAAAGAGTCGCTGGCCTGGCTGGACAAGTATCTGGGGCCTGTGCAGCACAAGTAGTATGGTTGACGACTTGCCACCGGTGTGTGTGCCAATGTTGAGTCCACGCCTCTTTTTGCTCCGGATTTCCCCGATTTACCCCCTCCTCATCCCCAGAATACCACAAACGTAGGATTGTGCCCCTCAACAAGAGAGCGTATATTCTTCCTCAACGTTTGTGCACCATTGCCGCTGAATTCATGAACCAGCTGGATGAGTTCGGCACGATTGCCCCGGGGCTTCGGGCAGACCTCATTCTCCTGAATCGAAAGCCCTTTGACAATGTGGCGCATGTCCAAGATCGAGCTGGCGTGATGATGCGCGAAAGTGGTACACGGACACGTATATGCGAACGGAAATCCGCGGGGTGTACACAGCAGTGCCGTGTGCACCCGCACTGATTCATCCGGCGAACCACGCCGGGTTGTCCGGGCTTCCAGACTCATTGGTCTGGCATGACATATTTTCGGTCACCGATGGATACAACCTTGAGGTCTTCAGTGATAGCAACTTGACTCTCACCGTCATCAATGACACTGTTCGCAGCACAACGAGTACGGACCGCCCAGATCCGACAGTGAGAATTGACCTTCCTGACGGCGTCTGTTGGTGGTGCATGACCGGGCTCATCAACATCGGCCGTGGTCCGGCATCCGAAGTCCGGACATTCGGTAACGTGACAGTGGATGTGGTCCCATGTCAGGAGGAACTCCTGCGGGTCTACGTTTTGCACATCAACTACTCGAATCCCTTCAACGCGAACACGACTATCAAGTTTGAGGTGCCGAGAACTTTGCACGTGACTCTGACATGCCGTTTCCAAACACCCTCTAGCGGCATCTATTCCCATTAGTTTGTCGACGGAGGTAGTCAAAGACACCGAGTGTCGGCTGGATACCCCAGGGCGAAAGTGGGATTGAATGTTGGCACAACGCGCGCAGGCAGGGCTCGCCAATATTTTCTAGGTAGCGAAACTTACGAAGTCATCACCCTTTTCCTCATGCTCGAAGGAATTCTGCTATTCAGCAATCTCTTCGAGGCCGTATCTCGTATTCCAAATTGTGTCGATGCTAGTGGGGGAAATGTTGTAGATAACAAACGGCTTCGCCGCCTCTTGGAAGTTGGTGAACTTGCTCTCGATAGTACTCATCCAGACGATCTCTCTTGACAGCACTGGCAAGAGGTGTTTCGGTGTATCCAGCACAAGGATATCAATGTCGTATTTCCGGACTATCGTTGAGCGCTCACCTTTCCGAACCATGTTGGCCAACTCATAGTCGCCTATTAGTCCGTTCAGACCAACAAAATCTCTTTGGCTGAAGTATGACACGATTCCAGAGTCAAACATGCAACCCCGAGTTTCCTTGGGGACATTATTACGCATGTAGTCAGCTACCTCAATCTTGGCAAGCGTCATCAACTTACGCTTCAGAAAGGAAGGATAAATCCAAACTTGCGCAAGAAGAAGGAGTCCGATCAGTATGGGTATCGGCCGAATATGCCAAAGTCTGATGTCTGGAATTGAGAATCCGACAAGGAGGCCTACGGTAAGAATCTCTGGTACGAGATACCATATGGATGCAATGGCTTCGTCTGGTGCGACCAGACAGATGAACGCGAAATGTAGGACTGCGAAGGAAAGGAAATCTGCGACGGGAACTAGGCGCTCTTGACGAGATTCTTTTCGTATGAGGAAAGCGATATAGACTAATCCCAAGGTCAAGACCCCCAGCATCGCGGTCGCTACTACGGCTGACGGAATCATGTCTATTCCCAGAGCATATTTGAATCGTGGGATGGTTTGGGAATAGAACCAATGCCACATGATCCCAACCGAATCTGTACCCGGAGGTCTAGCTTTCATGTATGCTGAGACGGTATTCAGGTGTCCGAAGTAGTAGAAGTTGAGTGAAAGATACGGTACCACGAGAATCAGACAGCCAATGGCAGACGCGGTGACTGTTTTGAGAGATACAATCCAGGCCTTGTTTGTGACTGTTGCTCTCCACAGCAGAGTTAGACCAAACGCGATGGCCAGAATGAACGAATCCAAGCGGGCGAGAAAGCAGATGCCGATCAAGAGGCCATTGATGAATGCGTAGTACGGTTGTGAAAACTTTTTCTCGGCAACTCGCAATGCGTATACTATGTAAAGAAGATAGGAGAGTAGCGCTAGATGACTCTCAAGCAACCCGTAAAAAAGAGTGAACGACCGGAGGTTTAGTAACACAATGAAGCAGATTGCATAGATTCCCCCCGAAGAGAAATTCAACAGCTTTGATATTCGGTCCAGCAACAGAAAACACACAGACAATATCAGGAAAACGAAGACAAACACCAATCGCAATGCTAGAAACGGATCGTGCACTGTCGCGTACAGCGGAAGCAAAGACAGGAGCCAGAGAGGATGAAATCCATTAGTTATGGTTACTCCGTCGTACGTGCAAAGACCCTTGGAGAAGATATTTTGAGCTATCCGTTGATAGTACATCCCATCATCAATGACACTGAAAGTAACTGCCGAATTGAGTGGACGAAATAGAATCATCCAACCTGACATGAAGACGAAAATGAGGAAGGGTGTCCACCGGCCGACGCTGCGCGCTAAGGAATTCTTGGCTTCGACTATTCGCATTAGGGATGCTCCATGATTGGCCGGGTTATTCTGACGATCGCCTGTCTGAGCTCAAACGAAAGTATGAGGGAACTGTCCAGTATGATAAGAAAATAGGCAAGGCTGCCCCATGCTGTAAAGATAACCTGAGTTCTCGAGAATCTCAAACGCAGAGCAGGCCCCCACGGGGGAGTACTCCTATGGTGGATTGACTATGGTGGGTGTGGCATGGCTGGCTTTCCTGTGCTGTACCTATACCATACCTCAGTGGGCAGTTCTTCTTAGACCTACAGTGACAGTCCTGAGATGACATTGGCGTCACTTGGCTGCCTGTGATCTGGAATTGGTGCAGGATGGCGGGACTGACCCCCCCCCAGACTCGGCTCAAGATTTTGTGGACAAAGATAAGGGGAGCAGACCCGTGTGACGACGTGCTATGGCCTGCCTGGAGTCATGAGGGGGGAATGAGTGGGCACAGCGACTCTCATGTGACAGGCGACCCTGCCAAAATTGCCTTCGGGATCCTTCGACCCACAAGCCAATAGATCAGTCTTCCGTTGCGGTGGAGAGTTGTTGACATTGACATTTGCTCGGGCGAGAGATACATTTTATCGACAACGGAGAACGCTCATGAAACGAGCCACATATGTTCTGCTGAGTGCAATGGTGCTCGCACTTTCAGGCATCGCCCAGCAAAAAGACACCAGGGACTGCAAAGACCACCCCCTCTTTACCCGGATGCCCGACTATTGGATTCACAGCTGTGCAGAGAAAGCGTTCGAGGCGTATTCCTTTGCCATCGGGAAGGGGAAAAGCATAGAAGCCGAAGGTCACTGCTGGAAGATCTCGTACTATCCGCAGTCCACTCTCAAATCCAAACCCAGCGAGCTCCAGATTCTGCGGAATTTCGAAAATGCCGTTACCAAACTCGGAGGTACGGTCCTCTCTAAAGAGAAAAACAAAGAAACACTGCAGCTGACGAAGGACGGGAAGGAACTGTGGGTTGAGGTCACAGCCGAGTTTACGGGCAAATACGGGCTGACAATCGTGGAAAAGAGAGCTATGGCCCAGGACATCGTTGCAAATGCCGAGGTGTTGCTCAATGAACTCAAGACCGCAGGCCACTCCGCGGTGTATGGAATTTACTTTGATACCGGCAAATCGGAGATCAAGCCGGAGTCGGAGAAGGCGATGGGAGAAATTGCCAAACTCCTGAAGAGTGATGCCGGCTTGAAAGTCTATGTGGTCGGGCATACTGATAACGCGGGCGGGCTCGAGGCGAACATGGAGCTTTCCCGCGAACGGGCCGACGCTGTGGTGCAAGCGCTGGTCCGCAATCATGGCGTCATCGCGTCGCGGCTGAGCGCCTATGGCGACGGCCCGTACGCGCCGGTCGCTTCCAATGATAGCGAGGAAGGGAGAGCGAAAAATCGCCGGGTTGAACTGGTGAAGCAGTAGCAGCTTCTCAGCCGTCGAGTCCGTCAGCCCGAAATCTACCAATGGTTCGAATGCCCACCATGCGTTGGTGGGCCTTTCTTTTTCCCGTGCCGCAGAAAAGCTGCCGCAGAAAAGCCCGATTTCTATTGACGCAAATGTTCAATTTCCCTATCTTCCTGTGAAGTGTCTATGGTTGCGTCAGTTCCCCCCGCCCCTAGATATAGGAGAAAGGCTGATTCCTTGAAAAGGATCAAGATTCTCCTCATCGAGGATAATCGTATTTTGCACGACGGGATCAAAACCCTCATCAGTGCGCAGCCGGATCTCTCTGTTGTGGCCGCTCCCCAAAGAAGGTACGATATCGTGCAGCATGTGCGGACCAAAAGACCCCACGTGGTGCTCATGGACCTGGGATTGCGGAATGAAAACTGTCTTCAACTCGTGTCAACGCTGGCCGGGGAATTCCCGGAGATCAAAATAATCGGTATGGGTCTGATCCCGTCGCGGAACGATATCGTGGAGTTCGTGGAGGCCGGTGCGGCGGGGTTCATTCTTAAAGACGCGACCATAAAGGACGTGCTCGGGACGATACGTTCGGTGGCGAGGGGGACAAACGTCCTCCCGGCACCGCTGACGGATTCTCTTTTTACCCATATTGTCGAACAGGCACTCCTGAGAGGGAGGGGACTCTTGCCCGTTGCCGCTCGCATGACGAGGCGGGAACGGGAGATCGTCGTGCTGATCGCTGAAGGCATGAGCAACAAGGAAATCGCCGAACGGCTCAATCTTTCCCCTTTTACCGTCAAAAGCCACATCCACAATATCCTGGAGAAGATGGCGCTGCATAGCCGCCTCCAGATTGCAGCGCACTTCCGCGAGTAACGCCCCCGCGCTCGTCAGCCCGAAAATGCCCTCACAGAAGGACTAACTATTCTTTCATCCTTATGGCGGATTGATTCTGGCGCTCATTCCGGCCTTCTTTATGAAGGTCCATTCAGCAGTACTCATCCAGAGATGCAGTGAGTGTGGTCCGAATGCAACGTTGAGCGTGAAAGGATGCGGCCCATGAATTGGGATCGAATAGAGGGGGAATGGAAGCAACGAAGAGGGAAGGCCCTGCATCAGTGGGGCAAGGTGATGAATGACGAGCTGGCCGCAATAGCAGGGAAATATGAGGAGCTTGTCGGCAACATGCAGGAGCGATACGGAATTGCGAATGAACTGTCCAAATCGCAAGTGAGTGACCTGAAAAAGGTCATCGGACAGCTCAAAAAGTCCAATGCCAAGCTCAGGACACTGCAGACCCGCCTCAAGAATCTGAAATCAACAGGTGGAAAGAAGAAGGGGAAGGCGAAGGCGAAGGCGAAGGCCCCAACCAGGAAATCACAACGGTGAAGGGGCGGGACCTTGCCGTGGCGGAAATTGACCCGCCGATTACACTGAGGTTAACTATTACAAGGAGGAAATAATGACATTTGTCCTATCGCTGGTGATTGCATTCCTCGCAGTGCTCGTGTGGATGTTTGCCAGAAAGCAGGTGCGACGGAACAACCTCACCTTCAAGTCGCTCGCCAACGCGAGTGCGGTGGGGGCGGTGGTGTTCGGCCTCGCTGCGCTCCTGCAGTGTTTTACGCAAGTCCCGGCAGGCCACGTAGGGGTTGTGGACTTTTTCGGGGTGGTGTCCGATGAGACCCTTCGGGCCGGGATCAGTCCGGTGAATCCGATGGCGAGAGTTATCAAATACTCGATTCAAACGCAGGAGCACAAAGAGAGCATGCAGGTCCTGTCGCGCGAAGGGCTCACCATCGGGCTGGAGGTGAGCGCGCTCTACCGCCTCAACCCCGACTCCGCGGCCCGCGTGTACAAGACCGTCTCCGGCGGCGACTACCAGACCATCATCCTCATCCCTCAATTCCGCTCTATCTGCCGGGCGGTGACGGCCAGCTTCCAGGCCAGTGCACTGTATTCGAGCGAACGGGAACGCCTCGGTTCATCGATTCAGGTAGAACTTGAGAAGACCGTCGCCCCGCGGGGCGTCACGATCGAGAGCACTCCGATCCGAAACGTAGCCCTGCCGTCACAACTCACCGAGGCAATCGAGCAAAAGCAGCGTGCCGATCAGGAAAGCCAGCGGATGGAGTTCATTCTGACGAAGGAGAAGCAAGAGGCGGACAGGAAACGGATTGAAGCCAAGGGGATCGCCGATTTCCAGACGATCGTTGCGGCGGGCATCAGTGACCAGCTGCTGCGCTGGAAGGGAATCGAAGCAACGGAAAAGCTCGCCAGTTCGGCGAACACGAAAGTGGTCATCGTCGGTGCAGGAAAAGATGGGTTGCCAATCATTCTGGACACGAAGTAGGCCCCGGGGAAATCTCACAATCTGATCGGCCCTGGAGAGTATGGAGCCTATCGTCTTCGTTAAGGGATTGATTATTGGATTTGCGCTGGCGGTGCCCATCGGGCCAGCCGGAGTACTCTGCATTCGCAAGACTCTGGCTGAGGGACGGGCATACGGCCTGATGATCGGCCTGGGCGCTGCGACGGCAGATGCGTTCTACAGCGGAGTTGCCGCGTTCGGGCTTACCTATATATCGGATATCATCGCCAGCCAGCACCTCTGGCTGCGTCTGGGTGGAGGAGGACTTCTCCTGATTCTCGGGGTACGGACGTTGCGTGCCCATCGCACGGATCATGTCAGCTCCTCCACCGGCAAGGGATTATTCGGATCGTATATCTCCACCGTCGTTCTCGGCCTCACCAATCCCGTTACCATGGTTGCTTTCCTTGGCGTGTTCGCCGCCTTTGGACTGGGGCAGCGTCTTTTCGACCTGTCGTCCTCCGTCCCCGTCCTGGGTGTGTTCATCGGTTCATTCTTGTGGTTTGTCACCCTCGGCTACATCGCGTCGGTCTTCAGAAAGAAGCTGAGAACAAGTGGTCTCACGTGGGTCAACAGGATTGCCGGAATTCTTCTCATTCTATCCGGGGTCGCTGCCCTCGTGAGTGTGATATGACGGTGGCAGCCGCCACTGTTAACCCTGTTGTTTTCCCGCCGGCAGTCAACAATCGCTGTACCCCACCCTCCATTCGTGACGGATCTTCATGATCCCGACACTTAACCAATTCGCCGTGAAGGCATGGTCCGCCTTACCAGAAGTCCTTTCTCGCATTCCACGCAGACGGCGGATGGAGGCAGGCGCTCTCGTCGGGTACTTCGGCAATCCTGATGAGGCACGGAAAGCGGTGGCGCAGCTGCGGAGGAAGGGGTACCCTCGGGTCGCCTGCGCGAGGAAGCACACCGACGGCTCCGTCCATATCATGGATCCCTTCGTCTCGCGCCGCGCCTTCGGAGCCGTCCTGGCGTTCATCCTGTTTGGTGCCCTTGCCTCTGTTGTCGTGTCCAGCCTGAACCCGCCGGATCCGGGGATATGGGGTGCCGGCGCACTCCCCCTCCTCCTGGGGGGGGGTATTGGGGCGCTTCTGGGCCTTGCGTTCCTCCGCCGATCCGTGATCGGAGTGAGCCGTGAGATTCTCGAGGACCACGCGCGCCGGCTGGTCTCGGGTGAGAGCGTGTTGATTCTGCAGACCCCCATGGAGACCCTGCAAAGGGCGCTGGAATTCTTGCTGGAGAACGGAGAGACCCAGCCGGCGATCTTCATCCAGTATCCGGATCGCAAACGCCCTGGCGGGGAGGATGCGAGTCAGGGGGTACCATATACCCCGGAACAACTCGGGGAGCACGCGCTGCGCGTGGCAACGAGCCATCGGTCCGCCCTGGGCCCGCTGCACGATCGCGAACTCCTCAAGCGCATAGAACGGGGCCGCAGATGGGTTCGCGATGCCTGCCTGGACCTCACGGTGGCAAATCGCCTTGAGCAGAACGTCTCTCCTGCCGCAGAGTGGCTCCTCGACAACGAATATATTTTCGAGGACACAGCCCGAAAAATCTTGCTCAACCTGCCGAAGCGCTACTACCGGCAATTGCCGGCGCTCACGGGCGAACCTGAGCGAGCACTTCCACGCATCTACGCCCTTGCTCATGAACTCGTCTCCCATTCCGAGCTGCGCCTGGACAGGGAAAATATCCTCAAGTTCATTGTCGACTACCAGCAGGAGGCGACATTATCGATCGGCGAGCTCTGGGCCCTTCCGCAGATGCTCCGCACGGCGCTTCTGGAAGGTATCACCCATATTACCGAGAGAACCCAGACCGAGCTGCGTGAACGTGGCATCGCCAAGTTCTGGGCGAACCGGCTTATTGCTGTCAACCGCCGGGATCCACAGCAGATTTTTCCAATCCTCGCCGAACTCACCCGGACACTTCCCACGCCGAGCCCGTATCTCGCCACGCAACTGATCGAGTACCTCTATGACGAGGAGGCCGCGCTCGCACCGGTGCACCGTTGGCTTGAGCGGACCCTCCAGAAGTCGCTGAGTGACCTTGGCCTTCGAGAAAAGAACCGCCAGACGAGAGATCACATTTCCGTTGGCAATGCGTTTACCAGCCTGCGACAGCTCGATCTTCTTGACTGGAAGACATGCTTTGAGCAGCTGAGCGAGGTGGAGGCGCTATTGCGTCAGGACCCTGCCGGCATTTATCCTTATATGGATTTCACTACCCGCGATCGATGCCGGAGGTCAATCGAGAACCTCCGGAGGGGCTCCGGCGTGGCCGAAGAACTGGTTGCCGGGCGTGTCCTGGAACTGGCAGCCCGGTCTGCACATTCGACCGGCGCGGATGAGCTGTCGAGTCATGTTGGAACATATCTGATCGGTGAGAAGCGGGAAGAGATCGCGCGGGTGATCGGATGCCGTGAATCTCTCCATTTCCGCTGGCTGCGCTGGACCTATCGTCATCATTCCCCGGTGTATTTTGCCGGGATCGCATTCTTCACCGTCGTGGTAGTCGCCCTGCTGGTGATGATGGGATTGCACGATGCGACAACGGGCATCCAGCTTCTGGTTGGTCTTCTCGTGATACTTCCTGCAAGTCAGCTGTCGCTCGAAGTGATGAATTATCTGGTGATACGGCTCCTTCCGCCACGCGTCCTCCCCAAGATGGACTTCAAGCGTACCGGGATTCCCGACGCATACAGAACGCTGGTTGTCGTGCCCGTGATGTTGACGGACGCGGAGACGATCCGGGATGAAGCGGAGAAGCTCGAAATACGCTATCTCGCCAACAGGGAGAATAACCTTCTCTTCGGCCTCTTCTCGGATTACATGGATGCGATGGAGCCCCACTGCGAGGCGGACGAGGGGCTTCTCCATATTGCCCACGAGTGTATTACGACGCTCAATGAGCGCCATGGGGGCAGCCGATTCTTTCTGCTCCACCGGGAGCGCACATGGAGTGAGTCCGAACAACGGTTTATCGGCTGGGAGCGAAAACGGGGCAAGCTGGAAGAACTGAACCGCCTTCTCGATGGCACACGGTCCCGGGAGGCCGGCCGCCTGATCCATGTCGGCGACCCGGACCATCTTGCCGACGTGAAATTCGTTATCACCCTGGATAGCGACACTCAATTGCCGACCGGATCGGCCCGGCGCATGATCGAGACACTCTCGCATCCACTCAATCAGGCACGGTTCGATCGCGACGGCCGGATCATGTCCGGCTATACGATCATCCAGCCGCGCGTGAGCCCGTCTCTGCCGAGCATGAGCGGTTCGCCGTTCAGCCGGCTCTTCTCGGATCCGGTCGGCATCGATCCCTATACAAGCGCGGTCTCCGATGTTCATCAGGACCTGACAGGCGAGGGTTCATATCATGGTAAAGGGATCTACGACGTCCGCGCGTTCAGCCGGGTACTCACCGGCAGATTCCCCGAAGCGCGGATCCTCAGCCACGATCTGATTGAAGGTGCTCATGTCCGAGTCGGCCTGGCAAGCGACATAGAACTCTACGATGAGTTCCCCCAGGACTATTTGAGTTTCATCCGGCGGGAACATCGCTGGATTCGCGGCGACTGGCAAATTGCCGATTGGATCATGCCCCGTGTGCCCCGACCTGGCGGTGGGAGAGATCGGAACCCGCTTTCCTGGTTCGATCGCGGCAAGATCTTCGACAACCTGCGCCGTAGCGTCCTCCCGATCGCCACCATAGGCTTCCTTCTGACGTCCTGGCTGACATCCACACAGGCAGGATGGATGGCCTCGGTAGTGGTTGCGGTGGAGCTCCTTTTTCATTCTCTTGCACAGCCCTTCACCTGGGCTACGACCCCTCTCACGTCAAAAGGGGCCTCTGCCGCGAAAGTGGGGCATGACCTGTTGCGGGTGATTGTCGAAGCAGCCCTGCTTCCGTATGAGGCCTGGCTTGCTCTGGACGCCATCATGCGTGTTCAGTACCGACGTCACATCTCGCATCGCGGCCTTCTGGAGTGGACGTCGGCCAGGGTAATGCAGAGAGTTTCCAGGGCTAGAGTACCAAGGCTCCTCCTTTCCATGAGCATCGTGACCCTGTTCAGCATGGCTGTAGGATTGATGCTGCAGCATTTCGGTTCATGGAATATCGTGATTGTTGGTCCCTGGCTACTCCTGTGGTTTCTCTCGCCCGGGATCGGATGGCTGCTCAGCCGGCGCCCCCGGACCCGACAGCCACAGTCCCGGCTCAGAGAGGAGGACCGGCAATTTCTCAGGACCGTTGCGTGCAGGACCTGGCGCTACTTCGCCGAGTTTGTCAATGAAGAGACCTCGTGGCTTCCGCCCGACAATTATCAGGTCGCTTACCAGAATCAACTTGCTCTGCGGACTAGCCCAACGAATATCGGCCTCTGGATGATCAGCGTCCTTGGAGCGCATCGATTCGGATACGTCACCGTGGATGAGGTCGTTCACAGGCTGACGGGCACGATGGAGACGATCGGCAAGCTCGATCGCCACGAGGGCCACCTGCTCAACTGGTACGATATTCAAACGCTGGCTCCGCTCAGGCCGCAGTATGTGTCCACTGTTGACAGCGGAAATCTGCTTGCTGCCCTCTGGTCACTCGACTACGGACTTGTGACGTTGATGCAGGAAGAGTTGCTCGACACAAGGGCCTTTGCCGGCCTGCGGGATGCCGGAGAAGAGCTACGTCAGGCCATTGCTGCAGAAAAGATCACCGGCCTGGATACTGACCTTCTCCATGGGCTGCTTGTTGCATGGGACTCCCCACCGGACCGGATCGTGGACGGACTCGGGTTACTGCGCCGGACATCACATGACGTACGGGCTCTGTCCGACGCCTGTTTCCCGGCCGGCGGAAGTGTCGCCCACTGGGCCGGACAGATGCAGGCCCAGATGCAGTCCCTGTTGAATTGCGCAGACCGCTACCTTGGCTGGATAGAGGTCCTTGGTGAGAAGTCTGTGGAAGAGATCGCTGTGTTGGATCCGCAGGCGTTGCCGGTATTCCGACGGGCACTTCAGACTGCTCCGTCCCTGCAGGATCTTGCCGAAGGAAATCTTGAGTGGGTTCCGTATTTCGAGGAAATCCGGAATCATGCGCGATTGGGAGCGCCGGAGCTTGCCTCGTGGATTGACCGTCTGTTCGAGGCATTGCATGAGGCGCAATGGCTTGCCGGTGAAATGCTGGCTTCGTGCCGGCACCTCGTCAATTCAGGACGCGAGCTCTCCGAATCCATGGACATGCGCTTTCTCTACGATACGAGCCGGCGGCTCTTTTCGATCGGGTACAATGTCACGGAAGCGCGATTGGACTATGCCTACTACGATCTGCTGGCAAGCGAAGCCCGGCTCGGAAGTTTTGTGGCGATAGCCCGGGGGGACATCCCCGCAGAGCACTGGTTTGCAATGAGCCGGCCGTACGGCACCGTCGGAAGGCGCCAGGTATTGCTCAGCTGGACCGGGACGATGTTCGAATATCTTATGCCCCTTCTGTTCCAGCGTTCGTATGCAAACTCGCTGCTCGACAAGTCGACTCGGGAAGCCGTGGCGATCCAGATTGCCTATGGCCGCACACGCGGGGTGCCCTGGGGGATCTCGGAGTCTGCCTCGGGAGACCTGGACAGCAACAAGACATATCAGTACAATGCATTCGGTGTCCCGACGCTTGGTCTCAAACGCGGCCTTGCGGAGAAGACGGTTATCGCACCCTATGCCACACTCCTGGCATTGAGCATTGCCCCGCGGGAGAGTCTTCGAAATCTCCGCCGACTGGACGATGTCGGGATGTTCGACGACTATGGCTACTACGATGCGATGGATTTCAGCCAGCAGCCGACCCGCGAAGGGGAACCCGGTCTGATCGTGCGGGCGTATATGGCCCATCATCAGGGGATGGCATTTCTGGCGATCACGAACCTGCTCCACGGCAATGCCATACAGAACGCGTTCCATGGTGACCCGCGCATTCGCACCGTCGAGCCATTGCTTCACGAACGCATTCCGCATCTTTCCTCACTCAGTCAGATTTCAACGCGCTTCCGCGTCTCTTCGATTGCGGCCATCGGTGAAGTTGCCCCTTCTGTGAGCCAGTTCGAAACACCCCACACCTCCACACCCAAGACCCAGCTGCTCTCCAACGGGAGGTATGGTCTGATGGTGACCAATGCGGGCGGCGGTTACAGCCGCTGGGGCGATTTTGAGCTTACACGCTGGCGGTCCGATCCAACGCGGGATTCGTGGGGGACCTTTTGCTATATCCGGGACGGTGAGGCAGACCGATTGTGGTGCAACACCTATCAGCCCACGGGTGGGAAGGTGGATGGGTTTTCTGCTGACTTCTCCCTTGACCGTGCCGTGTTTCGACGCGTGGACAACGGGATTGAGTGCGAAACGGAAATCATCGTTGCGCCTGACGATGACGTGGAGATCCGGCGCATAACATTGATTAATCGTACGCTCCGAACCTGCCAGCTCGATCTGACGAGCTACATTGAACTCTCGCTGTCACCGCATCAGGCAGACCGGCAGCATCCGGCATTCAACAAGCTGTTCGTGCAGACCGAGGCACTGCCTGAGCTGCACGCGCTTCTCGCCTTCCGCCGGCTCAGGCAGGATGACGATCCCCCCGTCTACGTCGGACACCGTTTCATAGTAGAGCACGACGACCAGGGACCATTGCGCTTCGAGACGGATCGAGGACGATTCATCGGCCGGGGACGAACGCTCGCCGCCCCCATGGGGGCGGTCCAGGAACCTGGAAACAGCCAGGGTTTTGTCCTTGACCCGATCCTGAGCCTCCGCGAGAGCGTAAGCGTGAATTCCGGCCAGCGGGTACAGATCTCGATGGTCGTTGCCAGCGGCGCTACGCGCGAGCAGGTTCTGGGCCTGATGAGTAAGTATGGCAACCCGCGCACTATTGACCGGGCGATGGACCTTGCGTGGGCGTCTGCACAGCTCGAGCTTCGGCTTCTGCACATCCGGCCCGATGACGCGCGCCGGTTCCAGCAGCTGGCGAGTCACCTGCTCTTCCCGAATCTCCTTCTCCGTTCCCCGGCAGAACGCATCGCAGAAAACCGGAAGGGTCAGGCCGGTTTATGGGCATACGGAATCTCGGGCGACCTCCCGATTGCGCTCGTTGCGATCGGTGAAACGCAGGATCTGGGACTGGTCCGCCAGATGATCCAGGCGCATTCATTCTGGCGCATGCACGGGCTGACCGCAGACCTGGTGATATTGAACGAAGAGTCTCACGGGTATGAACGCCCGCTTCAGGAACAGCTGGAGCGGTTGGTTCAGTCCCATGCGGCCGGTCCGGGGTTGAATCGCCCCGGAGGAGTGTTCTTGCGAAATGCGGCGGTGATTCCGGAGGAAGACCTGACCCTCCTGCGGGCCGCTGCATGCACGGTGATGGTTGCCGCACGCGGAAGCCTGCCCCAGCAGTTGGGGATGTCGCCGGAGACTCCCGAGTTGCCCGGCCGGATGGCTTCGAAGCGCGATACCCGCGATCCATCGGCCGCACTCCCGTTCATGGAACTTCCGTACTTCAACAGCATCGGAGGATTCACTCCGGACGGTCTCGAGTACGCCATCTATCTCGGCCCGGGTATGAGCACGCCCATGCCATGGGTCAACATCATTGCCAACCCGACGTTCGGTACGCTCGTGAGTGAAACCGGGGCCGGCTTCACCTGGCAGGGAAACAGCCAGCGCAATCGTCTGACGCAGTGGTCGAACGACACCATCATCGATCCGCCTTCCGAAGCGGTGTACATCCGGGACGAGGACACGGGAGCATACTGGACCGTGTGCGCTTCGCCGATCCGTGAGGAAACCGCCTACCGGGCCAGGTACGGGGCCGGATATGCGGTGTTCGAACACAACAGCCATGGTATTGAGCAGGAGCTGACGGTGTTTGTGCCCGTGGACGACGAGGGAGGGGACCCCTTGAAGGTGCAGAGGTTGTCGCTGAGAAACGACTCTCCCAGGCCGCGCAAACTGTCAGTGACATACTACGCGGAATGGACATTGGGAGAGTCCCGCGAAACGTCCCAGATGCACGTCGTCACCACCTGGGATGACGAGGCCGGAGCCATCATCGCCCGCAACTCCTACAATCCTGACTTTCCGGACGGTGTGGCCTTTGCGGCGATGAGCCTGCAGGCGGGATCGTACACAGGTGATCGCACGAATTTTGTCGGCCGCAATCGCTCCATGAGAAATCCGGTGGCGATGGAGCGAACAGGGCTCTCTCGCAGGACAGGCGCGGGGTTCGATCCCTGTGCGGCGCTGCAGGCACCCCTGCGACTGATGCCAGGAGAGCGGGTGGAGGTCATATGTCTGCTCGGTCAGGCACATTCGCTCAATCAGGCGAAGGCGTTGATTCTCGCGTACCGCGATGCCTCAACCGCGAAGGCCGCACTCGAGCGGACACAATCGTGGTGGAATGACCGGCTCGGCACGATTCAGGTACAAACCCCCGACCTCGCCGCAGATCTTCTCGTCAATCGATGGCTCCTCTATCAGACTCTCGGCTGCAGGCTGTGGGCACGATCGGCCTTCTACCAGTCAGGCGGAGCTTTCGGGTTCCGCGATCAACTGCAGGACGTGATGGCTCTTTTGTATGCGCATCCAAAACTGGCCCGCAACCACATCCTGCTGGCGGCGAGCCGGCAGTTCACGGAAGGGGACGTCCAGCACTGGTGGCATACGCCGGGGGGTGCGGGCATCCGCTCGCGGATTTCCGATGACCTCCTGTGGCTTCCGCATGTCGTCGCGCAGTACGTGAGGGTGAGCGGGGACGTCTCGATTCTTCATGAGATGGTCGGGTTCCTCGATGCCCCCACGCTTGAACGAGATCAGACAGAGAGTTCTCCAGTCTCCCGGCATGTCATCGGAACGAGCCCCTCTCTTCGAGCACTGCAGGCGCGCCGTGACTCGCGGCCAGACATCCGGACCGCATGGGTTTCCGCTTATGGGGACAGGAGATTGGAATGACGGGATGAATCGGGTTGGCGCCGGGGGAACCGGAGAAAGTGTCTGGCTGGCGTGGTTCCTGGCGGATGTGTTGAAGGGTATGGCCGAGTTGTCTGATCTCATGGAGCGGCCGGATCTCCGTGTGACCTACGGTGCGGATCGGAAAGCGCTGCTCGAGCGAGTCGAGGGCTTTGCCTGGGATGGGGAGTGGTATCTGCGTGCAACCTTTGACGACGGGACTCCCCTGGGTTCGTCAGCGAATGCGGAAGCGCGGATCGATTCACTGCCACAATCATGGGCATGGCTGAGCGACGGTGCAGACACCGATCGTGCCCGGGAGGCGCTGGATTCGGCCTGGAAGATTCTCGTCCGTGAGAATGAGAAGCTGGTTCTCCTTTTCGATCCCCCGTTTGAGTCGACTGTCCCCTCGCCGGGATACATCAAAGGATACCCGCCTGGTGTGCGCGAGAACGGGGGTCAGTATACGCATGCTGCGGCGTGGCTGGCAATGGCCATGGCACGGAGCGGCGATGGCACCCGTGCAGGGACCATCATGCGCATTCTCAACCCGATCGAACACACGCACAATCCGGAAGCAGTCTGGCGCTACGGTATTGAGCCATTTGTGGTGGCCGCCGACATCTACCGCGTGCCCGGGCGGATCGGTCAGGGCGGATGGTCCTGGTATACGGGATCGGCGGCCTGGATGTATCGCGCATGGGTTGAAGAGATGCTCGGGCTTCGCGTGCGCGGAGACACCATGCAGATCTCTCCGGTTATCCCCGGATGGTGGGATGGATTCCAGATGAGTTTTCGGCATGGTGAGTCATTCTATGAGATACAGGTCGAGAATCCGGATCACTGTGAGCACGGGATCGCCTGGATGGAAATGGACGGACAGCGCATAGAAGAGGGCGTGATCCCTCTCGGGCGGGATCTCGTCAAGCACCGGATCGTCGTGCGCATGGGGGTCTGATACCGCCTGTTCGCGCTTCCTCTGCTCTCCCGCCGTCGTGGCACCGCGCTGACCGCTGGCACCCGGACGAAGCGGAGATGCTGGCTTTTCCCGAAAAAATGTTTACATTGGAATTGGTTCCATCCCGCTCTGGTTACCCCGGCGTGCTCCGGGCAGGCAGCTTCCTCAGGAGTGTACGCCATTCGTCGTGTCGCTCCTTTGCAAAGCACTCAGGGTTGCCCTGATCCAGTATTCATTCATCAACTTACCTCGAGGGAATCATGAAGACATTGCAACGATTTGGCACGGCGTTTTCGATGTGCATTGTGCTGGGGGCGGTGGCTTTGGCACAGGCCACGTTCCCGTATTATGAGCCGTTTGATTACCCCGCTGGCGACACCCTGTTGACGAAACCCAACTGGGCAGGTCTCAACAGCGGTGATACTCTCGTCATTGCGGCTGGCAATCTCAGTCACCCCGGGTTTGCCGCTTCTGTCGGAAACAAGGTTGCATGGGCCGGTGCCGGTCAGGAGGGCGCGGCATCGTTCACGTTGACAGCAACGGGAACCGTCTACTATTCATACCTGCTGAAAGTCGCAAGCGTCGGATCTCTTGATTCCAACGGCGGTTATTTCACAACCTTTTATCAGAGCCCGACCAGCTCAACCGGCGGCTCCTGCGTCTGGACAAGACTGGACGGTGCCGCGTTTGACATCGGGGTCAGTACCCGGATTTCTTCGCCGGTCTCCTGGTCGAGCGTGAAATCGCTGGACAGCACATATTTGATCGTTGCATCGTATGAATTTGTGAGCGGCGTAAATAACGATGTCTGTAAGATCTGGATCAATCCGGATGTGTCGACCTTCGGTGCAGGCGCGCCGCCGCCGGAGACGCTGACAAGCACGAACAATACAACCGATCTCACGGGTGTGGCGCGCGTGCAGCTCAGGCAGGATTCAGACACCAAGACTCCTTTCATCGAACTGGATGAACTGAGAGTTGACACGACCTGGGCGGGAGTTGTGCCGGCAGGCGGTGCGACGGCGGTGAACGACCCGGCCCCCGGGCTGGCTCCGCGCGAACTGCGCCTGCAGCAGAACTATCCCAACCCGTTCAATCCGACCACGAACCTGACATTCACTGTCCCGTCAAACGGCCGTGCAACGCTGAGAGTTTTCAATGCACTCGGACAGGAAGTCGCGACGCTCTTCAATGGAGAAGTTCAGGCAGGGAACTACACCACGGTGTCGTTCGACGCACGTGGTCTGGCGTCGGGAACGTACTTCTCACGCTTGGAGCATAACGGGAGCGTGCAGTCAAAGATTATGTTGTTGATGAAGTGAGTCTCAACGTATACCGTATTTCGCCAAGTGACAACCCGCCAGATGTCTGGCGGGTTTTGTTTACGACCATTCAAACCCTTCGCGTATGGCCATGAAACGTGCTCTGATTACCGGTATCACCGGCCAGGACGGCTCCTATCTTGCCGAGTTGCTCCTCGACAAAGGCTATGACGTGCATGGTATTGATTTGCCGGCAGGAAAGGGGGCTGCGCCCGACCGGCTGTGGCGGATTGCCGGCGTGGTTGACCGGTTGCAGCTTCACGAAATCAGCATCAATGACTCCGAGGCCGTCAGAAGGGTCGTGGAAGCTGCACAGCCGGACGAGTGCTACCACCTTGCGGCACAGAGTTTTGTCGGCATTGCCCCGCACGATGAATCCTCCACGCTCGGGACGAACATCCTCGGGACACATCACCTGATTTCCGCGGTGAGGGACATACGGCCGTCGTGCAGGTTCTTCTTTGCCAGCTCTGCCGAGATGTTCGGGATATCGCAGGAGGTACCGCAGACAGAGGGTACCCCGTTTGCACCGCGATCCGTGTACGGCGTATCGAAGGTTGCCGGATACCACCTGGTGCATCAGTATCGTGAACGCCACGGTCTATTCGGATCCTGTGGGATTCTCTTCAATCATGAGTCCCCGCGCCGGGGGGCGCAGTTTGTGACGCGAAAGATCAGTTCCGCAGTCGCTTCCATATCCCTCGGGCTGGCATCGGAGGTGCGGCTGGGAAACCTCGATGCGCAACGCGATTGGGGCTATGCGCCCGAGTACGTCGATGCCATGTGGAGAATGATGCAGCAGGAGAAGCCGGGTGATTACATCATTGCCACGGGGGTCACGCATTCGGTGCGGGAGTTCTGTGAGGTGGCGTTCGGTCATGTGGGTCTCGATTACCGGAAGTACGTCGTCGTAGACCCGCAATTTATCCGGCAGGGTGAGATTGCGGTGCTTCGGGGAGACAGTGGCAAAGCCCGGCGAGAGCTGGGGTGGAAGTCCGTACGCCCGTTTGCGCGGATCGTGCAGGAAATGGTGGATGAGGAAATACGACGGTTTGGTGAAGATGGAAAGAGGGGTAAGGCGTAAGTGGGTCACCTTGATTCTTGAACGGGAGTTGCTATCTTTGATCTTACAACGGATCGGTTCAACCATTATCTCTGATTTGAGATGAAACGTGCTCTGATTACCGGAATTACGGGTCAGGATGGGTCGTATCTGGCGGAATTGTTGCTGGAGAAGGGGTACGAAGTGCACGGCATTATTCGCCGGAGCAGTTCCATCAACACGGCCAGGATCGATCATCTCTACAATGATCCCGAGACGTACGGGAAGCGGTTGTTTTTGCATTATGGCGACGTGACCGACACGAGCAACCTGAACCGGGTGCTGGAGAAGGTGGAGCCGGAGGAGATTTACAATCTTGCTGCGCAGAGTCATGTTCGCGTGTCGTTTGAGATACCGGAGTATACGGGGGAAGTTGACGCAATAGGCACGGTACGTTTTCTGGACGCGATCCGGGAGACGAAATTGCGCCCGCGTTTCTACCAGGCGTCGACGAGCGAGTTGTACGGCAAGGCGCAGGAAGTCCCGCAGACGGAAAAGACCCCCTTTTATCCGCGAAGTCCGTACGCAGTTGCCAAGCTCTATGCCTACTGGATCGTGGTGAATTACCGGGAGGCGTACGGGTTGCATGCATGTAACGGGATTCTGTTCAATCATGAATCACCCCGTCGCGGGGAGACTTTTGTGACGCGGAAGATCACGCGCGGTGCGGCGATGATCAAGCTCGGGAAACAGGACACGCTGATGCTGGGGAATCTGGATTCGAAGCGTGACTGGGGGTATGCACCGGAGTATGTAGAGGGGATGTGGAGGATTCTGCAGCATCCGGAGCCGGAGGATTTTGTTCTGGCGACGGGCGAGACGCATTCGGTACGGGAGTTCACGGAGCACGCCTTTGAGGCGATGGGGATGCCGCTGGAGTGGAAGGGGAGTGCGGAGCATGAGAAGGGGTATGTACGGGGGACGAAGAGGGTTGTGGTGGAGATTGATGCGCGGCATTACCGTCCGACGGAAGTTGAGTTGCTGATAGGGAATCCGGCGAAGGCGCGGGAGAAGCTTGGCTGGGTTCCGAAGACGACATTCAAGGCCCTGGTGAAACTGATGGTTGAGGCGGATTTCAAGGCGGAGGGGGGGTAGGGGGAGGATGAGAGCTATCGTGAATTCCTTGGGGAAGTGCAGGCGTAGCCGGATTCCAATGAGGTGCACTGAGTGTGATGTCGGATAGAACAGGCTAGAGACTCGTCACATTCATTCAATCCCGTCACACCGTCGCCGAAGCAACAGAGGACCCGGCTCTGAACTCTCTTTCAGTAATAGTCGTTTGCTATCACTCGGGGCATCTCCTTCCCAGCTTTCTCGCCAATGTCAAATCCACTATCCCTGACCTGAAGCACATTGTTCTCGTCAATAATAGTGAAGAGGATCTTTCCTCCTTCCACGATGAGATTAGTATGGTGGTCGCCCCTGGGACAAATATCGGTTACGGTTCTGCGTTGAACTACGGATCTCAATTCGCAGTCGGAGAAATCCTGGTCTTCTTGAACCCGGATATAAAGATTCAAGAGTGGGGGCTTGATTCGGAAGTACTGCATGGAGAGACTTTTCTCCTGTCGGGAATCGATCTTGAGGATCCCCATCCGAGGAAATTTCCTGGCTTCGTCCATGAATTTCTGAAATACACGATCGGGTTCATCTGGAACCCAGCTCTCAAAGCGCTCGATTTCACAATGAGAAAGGCAGTCCTACCTTCTCAAGAATACATCAGGTCCGATTGGGTTTCAGGTGGACTCATCGTCACCTCGCGTGCAACCATGGAGGCGATCGGGTGGTTTGATGAAAGGTACTTCTTGTATTACGAGGAGATCGATTTGTGTCGTCGGGCGGCTGCTCTTGGAATTCCGGTCCAGATGTCGGAACGGATCAAATACATCCATCACTATGGCAAATCATCCCATGAAGAAGGTGAAGAAAGACGATATACGGAAGTGGTTCGATCAATGTGGCGCTATCATGCCAAATATTGGTCACGCAAGAAGGCCCGCACGCTGATTGAAATCCTCACAACGTTTTGGGCCCACGTTGCTGTTATTCTTGGAATCATGACGCGTTTTTCGGGGCATCGCCGCTTGGTACGTGCCAAACAACGGTTCAGAGTCCTTTCAGAGTCCGGGCGAGAAGTCCTTCGTTCAAATCGGAACTGAGGGCTCTTGTATCGATGTTGATGCAGATGCGCGTTGTTGGGGTTATGCTCCTTGGAGGATGAGGTAAACGATGTGGAGATCCGCTTGTTACAAGAAGGCAAGTTACTCAAATGATCGCCTCTGAAGGTCTATGTTGTCCCTACTGTGGGTCGGAGCTAGCTAGCTCGGAACACCGCGTGACCTGCACGAGCCCCTCTTGCGCTCAGAGCTTTCCCGTAATTGAGGGGGTACCTATTTTGATTCGTAGGGACCGAAGCATCTTCCGTATTGAGGAGATAATCAGTAATAAGGTGCCTTTCTCTTCAGCTCGTCGTGGGATGGCGAAGTTGTTGTCACGCCTTGTTCCGTCTATAAGCAAGAACATCTGTGCGAGGCAGAACTTCCGTCGGTTGGCCGAAAGTCTCTGCGAAATCACGGAACATCCTATGGTATTGGTTGTGGGGGCAGGACTCGAGGGCGAGGGTATTGGTGAACTGGTGGCAGACCTTCGCGTGAAGGTCGTCCAGGCAGACATTCGTCTTGAAAGCGGGATCAATCTGATATGCGACGCGCATGATATCCCATTTTGTGAGAGTACATTCGACGGGGTAGTGCTTCAAGCGGTGCTAGAACATGTCCTTGACCCAGCTCGGTGTGTCGAAGAGGTGTACAGAGTTCTCAAGACGGGTGGCCTCGTATATGCAGAGACTCCTTTCATGCAGCAAGTCCATGGTGGACGGCATGATTTCATCAGGTTTACCCACCTTGGCCATCGCTGGTTGTTCAGGAGATTTGCAGAGCTCCGCAGCGGGCCAGTTGGTGGACCAGGCATGGCCTTGGCATGGTCATACCGGTATTTCTTGCTGAGTTTTGTCCGTTCTCGCTGGCAGAGAAGTGCCATAATGGTTCTGACGGGATTTACAGCATTCTTCCTTAAGTACTTTGATTCGCATTTGGCAACAAATCCACCCAGCTACGATGCATCCTCGGGCTTTTTCTTTATGGGTAAGAAGACTGGTGAAGAAGTCACAAGCGCGGATCTCCTGCGCGGATACGTCGGGTCTTAGCGAGAATCACCGCGGCTAACCCCAGTCGCATAGCCTTATATCCCTAGGATCTCTCGACGGGAAAAACAGCTTTCCTTGGTCGCGCACGATCAAGGTGTAAGCACTTGGCCTTTTATAGGACTGAAACCATGGCGTCGGGCGTGTTGTCACGCAGAAGCCTCATTTTCGGCTCGTTGTCTGGAGTCGCGCAATCGGTGGCAGGAATCGTTCTTATAGGTGTCGGCTTGCCTGTGGTCCTTGGCTGCCTGGGCAGAGAACTCTATGGAATTTTTGCAGTGATCTCAGCAGTGTCCACGATTGGGAATGTCGCCTCGACGGGACTGAATGGAGCTTTGATTCACTATGTTGGTTTCTCGTCCACCCGAGAGCAAGCAAATAGCATAATTCTCGGCAACGTTCTGTTGTCGATCGTGGTTGCTTCTGCCGTCCTCCTGGCTGGCCTCGTGCTAGAGTCGGAGGTGATGGTGTACGTGCTCGGGCTTCCGATGGACGCTTTTCCTGAGGCCCTGATTCTGTACAGACTATTATTGGTGAGTGGCTGGGCCCTCACCGTGGGGCAGTCTTTTGTGGCTCTGCTAGATGTGCAACAGAAGAACTATATCTCGAACGCTTGCCAATTCATCTATTCGGGGATGTATTGGATTTTGTTGGTCCTTGCTTCACTTTCGTGGCCCTCATTGAGAGCCATGGGATGGGCTGTTTTTTTTTCGGCCTGGCTCTGGCTGGCACTAGTAATAGTTTTTGCGCTACGATTCTGGGGAGCGCTGGCTTTTTCAAGGAGTTGGAATCAGATCCCGACGTCGATGTTGCTCCAATTGCGTTATGGAGGCCAGCTTTTCTTTGCGGGTCAGTTGAATTGGCTATACGAACCACTCACTAAGATCCTGACGGCAAATCTGTTTGGATTAGACGTAGTCGCCCTGTACGACATTGGGTTGCGAGTCAAAACACAAGTGTGGTCCCTTTTCTGGCGGCTCATCTACCCGCTCAACCCATACTTGGCGTCAATAAAATCAGAGACTCTCGTTCGATTCGTCGTGCTTGATTTGAGCCGTATGATTTTGCTTGGCATAGGACCGATTTGCGTTGGTTTTGTTGTCGTTGCTCCAGTAGCACTTTCCCTTTGGCTTGGCGATATTGGCACGGATGTTGTTTTCACGTCACTCTGGTTGACGTGTGGACATTTAGTAAGTCTCGTTGGAATGCCAATGTACCACTTCCTCATTGCCCGTGGTGGTGCCAAGTATGTCATTGTGGTACATTCAATAAATGCGGTGGCGAATATCGTACTTGTTCTGGCTCTCTACCGCTTGTTGGGGTTTGCAGCGATCCCGGTGTCTAATGCCTTGGCGACGGCAGGATCGACAGTATATTTGTTGTGGATGCAGAAACTGCGTTTCGGCACTGTATGGCTCGACGTAATCGGAACGCTTTCAAGAGGAGTCAGTGCCGTGCTTTTGTGCGCGGGACTGGCCTTTTTCTTGAGTGTCTTTCTGCGGGACGAGGTGGTTTCTGTTCTGTCCCCAATCGCATTTCTGACCCTAGCGGCAGCGTTCTACCGTCTCACAGGCACCTTCAGCATTGATAGCGTTCAATCCTACGTGGGTGCTGACGCAGCCGTATCGAGGTGTCTTGTACGCATGCTTTGTAGATCATAATTGATTCTCGTTGCCATTGAGGAACATGTCTACACTGGAAGGACATGATGCAATCGAAGGAAAGCTAGTCCATGGTTCGCTGTGGAAGCGGCTTTTTCTTTGGCTCTGTCTCGTCTTAGGTAGTAACTATCTTGTTCTTCAGTACTATGTTGACTGGCACAGTATCCTTCCATTCACAAACACCCCCTCCGACTACGTTCTCTTGATCGGCATCATCGTTTCAATGCGATACGTGCGTGCGTTTGGGATTCAGGGTGCGATAGCTCCTTTCGTGAGAATCCGTTGGCAGATCCTGGTTCTTCTGTTACTGGTCGGCGCCAGCTTCTTCCGATCGCTTGGTGAGCAGGGCGTCCTTCTTTCATTGCTTTCACACAGGGGTTGGGCTTATGCCGTTTTTCTGCTCGTGGGTTACTACGGGATCGATGGAGAGTTTACGTTCACGAACATGATAAGGGCTCTATCATTGTTCTCGGTATTCGCCGGTCTCGGAGCGATATTCTATGCTCTTACATTTCAGCCGGGAGTGCTCTCGCGTTACTTCCCGATGGTGATACCGCTGTCGGGGGTCTTTGTCCTCTATCATGGCATCAGGCTTCTCCGTGATCACGAGTCCGCCCAGAAGTGGCCGCTCGTGTTCCACCTCGTGGTTGTGATACTGAGCCAAACACGATCCCTCTGGATTACCTGTCTGGTAGGTCTCATTGTGGCAGCGCTTGCCTTGCGAAAGCAAATCCATTATGGCCGTCTCGCTGTTCAATTTACCATTGTGGGCCTTTTGCTTGCGGGTATTTTCTTTTCGGGCATGTTCGACATCGCCTCCCGCGCCCTCACTTCTCGACTCACCATTGGCCTCGAGGATGTCGAGCAAGAGAAGGGGAGCTACGCTTTGCGCGTGTTCTCGTTCCTCGATGCGTTGGACTATATCAACGAGGAGGGAAGTTCTGCCGTATTGTTTGGTGTGAGTGATCTTCACTGGCAATCTGCAAAGATGCTTTCCCTTGTAGGTTATGGTAGGGTCATGGGCTATGCTGGGATAACGTACAGTTACCTTGGAGTGGAAGAGACGGCGTACATGGAAAACTCGGTTGCAAACATGCTCCTTACCTTTGGAGTGATCGGATCGCTCTGCATCTGGTTTCTTGTTTACTACCCGTTGGTTCTCGGACTTCTGCGCGGGGCGGTAAGAGTCTTCGATATGGATCGAGTGTCATCCGCCTTCTTGCTAGCATTTGGGGCCTTTATGTGTGGTCAGCCTGTCCAATACTTTTTCGGCGTAGAGCTCAAAGGACTGGAACTCGGTCTATTGTTTGGCTTGGTTGGTGCCACCCAAAGGATTGTCGAGTCACTTCCACAGAGTGTTCGCTCAGGGCAACCGCAATTAGGTCGCGACCGTCATTCGCTCACATGATCACGAACACGGTGATCTGCGGCTTTTGTCCAGGAATGGCGTACATTCAAGAGGAGAAAAAGCCGCGGTTGGGGATCTCAAACTCTATCGCCAATGAGTTTGACACGATGAGTCGCCGGGCCAGAATTAGTAGGCGCGAAGAATTCTCTGGCACTCGTTGGCTTGCCGAGAATGGGATCGGAATGAATTCCCATGACTGAGGTGCAAAATCACGAACTCAAAATCCTTCACGTGCTTGTCGCTCTGCCCCGGGGTGGCAAGGAACGACTGGTGGCAGACGCCTGTCAATACGGGCCATCAGTCGACATCAGAAGTAGTGTGTTTGCGTTGTCCGGCGGAAATTTCCGAGAAGACTTGGAATCAACTGATGTCGATGTATTTGTTGGGAACCGAAAGTGGGCCATTGATGTGTCCGCATTATGCCGGCTACGGAAAATCATTAAGACCCATGACATTGATGCGGTGCATGCTCACGAGCCCGTAGAGGGCATCTACGGATATCTGGCCTCACGTTACTTTCCGGTCGCGACCGTCCTAAGTGTTCACGGCCACTTGACCGGCATTAAGAACCGAACGGCATTCAGGTTCTTGCGTCACACCGTGGATGCAATCGTGCCCGTGAGCCGATCCTGCATGGAAGAGGCTGGTCTCGGATCACAAAATGGGAGAGGTCCACGGGTCACGGTTCTTTACAACGGGATCGATCTCAAACGATTTGCGGGGGCCAACCAAAAACTGCGTGCAGAGATAGGTATTCGTGACAGAGAGTTGCTCGCCGGCATGATTGCACATTTCATGCCTGGCAAGGATCCACTGACGGTCGCCCGGGCACTAGAGGGAGTGCTTTCCAGAATGCCCGATGTCCACTTTGTCTTCGTTGGCAGACGCGAAGAGAGGTTTGCCGCAATCTACGATACGTGCATACGATATTGCAGGTCGCTCCATGTGTCTGACCGGATTCACTTCATTGGACAGCGGTCGGATATCCCCGAGATTCTGGCTTCGCTAGATCTGATGGTCCTTTCTTCGACCAGCGAAACGTTTGGCCTTGCTGCTGTCGAAGGGATGGCTATGGGGGTGCCCATCATACTTTCCGCAATCCCTGCTTTCCTCGAGGTAACAAGCCAGGGTCAGCATGCGTTCGTATTTCCTCCTGGGGACCACCGGGAACTCGAGCGTATCATGCTCGAGGTTCTCACAAACCACGGGCTTCGCTATTCCCGTGTTCCGGGGGCTCGGCGATGGGTCTTTGAACACTTTGGTCTCCCGCGACATTTGCAGGGTCTTCGTGAGATATATTTGATGGCGATATCGGACCGCGCTGGGCGGCGGAAGTTTAGATGAATCCAAATTGAACGGGCAGGTGAAAAAGCCGCCGAGATTTGGAGGATGAAAGGGCCCGCTTTAGCTCAGCGTTCGATGTGGCTGGCCGAGGAGAAGAATGTGTAGTTTGTTGAAGTGCTATCAAGAGAGCTGGTGCAATTGAGGATACTACTCGTAAATAGCCATCTGGTTCCCAGAGGCGGCGATTGGACATACGTACGAACAGTTGAGGAACTGCTCAAACGGCATGGTCACGAGGTGATTCTCTACGGACTTGCAATCCCGGGGTCTCAGTCGTCGCTGCCATTTGAAGAACTCCTGCCCGAAATTGATTTTCGCGCTGCTTTTGCGAGGCGATCCGTCGTGGATGTTTTTCGCGTAGTTTCGCGGACGGTCTACTCCCCTGAGGCGAATCGATCGATGGCCAAAATCCTGGAAAAGTACAAACCTGATGTAGTCCACCTCAACAACATCCACCACTTCATGACTCCAGGAGTTGTGTGGCCGATTGTTCGGCACGGTATTCCTGTTATTTGGACGCTTCATGACCATACGATCATCTGTCCGAATACTACCTTCGTTAGCCACGGACAGATTTGTGAGGCTTGCTCTTTCGGGAGGTTCTATCCCTGTCTTCTAAAAAGATGTAAACGAGGAAGCGTTGGGGCGAGTTTTCTCGCTGCCGCTGAAGCCTACGTGCATTTCTTGTCCCGTTCCTACAAACAAGTGTCGCGATTTATTGCGCCATCACTCTTCCTGAAGCAGAAATTTGAACAGCGTGGCTTTCCAGCGTCGAGGATTGTGCACTTGTCGAATCCTGCTCCATTGATGGCGCGAAAGGCTCAAGGCGGTGCCGGAGTTGGAGGCCTATTCATCGGTCGGCTCTCAGAAGAGAAAGGTGTGTCGACGCTTCTGCATGCACTTTCAAAAGTGCCCGAAGTACAATTTGCCATTGCCGGTGATGGACCATCGAGGCCTGCGCTCGAGAAGTATGCTCGTGAACAATCACTGCACAATGTCCGGTTCTTGGGTAAACTTTCCACGGAAGAAGCAACCAAGGTTTTGGATGAATGCGCCTTTGTTGTTCTGCCGTCTCAATGGTATGAGAATTGTCCGTATTCTGCGATAGAAGCGATGATGTGCAGGAAGCCAGTGATAGCCTCGTCCATTGGAGGGCTTTCGGAGATTGTCGAGCACGACGAATCGGGTTTCCTTTGTCCAGCGGGCTCTTCGGAGGCCCTTGCTGAGGCCATAAGTCGGCTACATCATGACCCCGCTTTATGTTTGAGACTGGGCAAACGCGCAGCAGAACTTGCGAGGTTGCTCTTTGATGGAGATGAATATTGTCGTAAACTATTGTATTACTACAAGGAAGCGATTGATGCCATGAGTGCACATTGAACATCGCTCCATAAGTCTGTATGTTACGTTCTTCTCTTCAGACAATTGTGATGGTGGATCATGGACCTGGCAATAATCCTGACATATAGATGTGATTCTCGCTGTTCGATGTGCCATATCTGGCAGAATCCGACACATCCAAGAAGCGAGATAGAACTCGACACGCTCAGGAAGCTTCCGGACGGTTTCGATCATCTCAACATAACGGGTGGAGAACCCACGTTACGGGACGACCTTGCGGAAATATGTGATATCCTGTACTCGAAAACACGGAAATTGGAGATCAACAGTAATGGGCTTCATGTTGATCGTTTGCTGCCGATAGTCAAGAAATACCCGGATATCAAAATCCGCCTCAGCGTAGAGGGTGTCGAATTGACAAACGACGCCATCCGGGGTGAACAGGGAGGATATCGCAAGAAGATGGACGCCATGGACCAACTCATCACGGCCGGTGGGTGCGACCTTGGTTTTGCAACTACGTTTCAGGATGAAAACATCTCTGAGATTATTGATTTGTACCATCAAGCAGTTCGATTGAACGTCGAGTTTGCCACGTCGGCACTGCATAATGGTTTTCAATTCCATAAAGCGGATAACTTTGTCTATGACCGGGTACGTGTTTCACGGTCGATAGAAGGATTGATAACTGAGATGCTTGGCTCATGGTCCGTGAAGAACTGGTTCAGAGCCTACCTCAACCTCGGACTCATGGCAAAGGTGCTTGGTCACGACCGATTGATCCCCTGTACCGCGGGCACGGACTTCATCTTCATCGATCCCTGGTGTGATGTTTATGCCTGCAACGTCCGGACTGACCTATACATGGGATCCCTGAAAGCAGATTCCTGGGAAAACATACTCGTCAGCCCGCTCGGGAGTGAAGTGCGGAACAAAGTGTCTCAGTGTACGCAAAACTGCTGGATGGTGGCATCGGCCAAGACAGCAATGCGCTTGAAAATCAACGCAAGGATTCCGAAACCTTCAGTCATCGGCTGGGTCCTCGTTAACAAGCTTCGTGTTCAGTTCGGAATTCCCATACCTTTTGGTCGATATGTGGACTACTCAAATGTGTACAAAGATGACGTTGTCACCCATCGCGACTCGTTCCTCGGCAAGTCTGCAAAGCGAATGCTGCAGCCCGATACGAGCAGGCGGTATTCCCAGTTTCGGGAATTTGTTAATCGGTAGGGATCCCATTGAGGGGCTTCGGTAGCGAAGTGAGAATTACGATTTTCGGTATCAAGAGTATCCCCGCCTTCGCTGGGCCCGACAGGGTTGTGGAGAGGCTTCTCGGGCAGTTTCTTCCCACGTACCGCTTTTCGGTGTACATGATCAAGACGGGAAGTGCAAAGGGGGGAGACCGGCCCGGTTGCTTGTATCACTTCATACCAACAGTGGAAGGGAAGCACATCAAAGCGTTCGTATATTTTGCTCTGTGTACTCTTCACTACCTCGTCAAAGGCAAGAGCGATGTCATACACGTCCAGGATTCGAGTTTTGGCCTTTTCGTGCCATTCCTCAGACTTAAACCAGGAGTGAAAATACTCGGGACTCTTCACGGAAACCCGTACGACAGACAGAAGTGGGGCCGCTTTGCAAAATGGTATCTTCGGCTGTCCGAACGTTTCTTCGTTAACTGGTGCGACTACATCACTTCCGTAGCAGAACCAAAAGTCCGAGAGTTGCATTCAACCGGGGTGACAAACGTCGAGTTCATTCCAAACGGCATTGACCCGTGGGATGGATCGACACCAGGCAGCGAATTTGACCCCGAGAAGTTCGGTTTGGACGAGGGAAGATACATTCTGTTTGCATGCGGACGGCTTGACGCGACAAAAGGGTTACATCGTCTCATAGCTGCTTTCTCTGCAGGGCGATTTCCGTACAAGCTTCTTGTCATCGGTAATTTCAACCATGATTCTAAATACGCGGCGGCAATCCGGCGGTCGTGTACTGGGCGCTCTGACATAATCCTCCATGACGGTCTCCTCTCTCGTGAGATGCTCCTCAATGTAATGCGCGGGGCGAAGCTCTTCGTATTCCCGTCTGAAGTCGAAGCAATGGCTATGACCCTTCTTGAAGCGATTTCAGTGCAAGTGCCTGTCGTTTGTTCGGCCATCGAGGAAAACGTCGCAGTGGTCGGAGAGCAGTATCCATATCTTTTCCGGCTTGATGTCCCTGATGACCTAGGGCATTGCATTTCCCGTGCTTTAGCGGACGAAGAGATTGCGTCAGTATCAGCGTTGCTCTACACTTCCTGTCTCCGCCGGTTTTCGTGGTCGACTATCGCCCGCCGCTATGAAATGTGTTATGATCGTCTGCTTTCGTGACGGTTTTCCCTCGTGGGGAGGCAGAACTCCGGACGGGGGACGATAGGCCAGTAGAGCCCCCCCAGTTTGATTTTAACCCATCCCCGCCCTATATTGAATCACCCTGGTGGAACTGACGTCGGGGGGCAATCCACACATCCCGGGTCCTTTCATGGCGTTTTCCGTAGCGTTTGTCCGTAGGAACTGGCGAACTGTCGTCGCGCTCGTGTCTGTCGCGCTCGATGCGTCCATCATCCTCCTCAGCGCTGCAATCGCTCTCATCGTGGCGTGGCCCTACGCGCAGTTCACTGACCTCGCCGCTGAACACCTGTCGGTTGTCCTCCTCCTCTTTATCATCTTCCTCGGCTTCTATACCGCCCTGGGTGTCTACCGCACCGCATCCCAGTCGTCCTTCTACCGGCAGTCATTCCTCGCCGGGAAAGCGTTTGTCTATGCCATCGCTGTGAGTCTGACACTTATCCTGATGTTCCGTATCGACGATATCCCCAGACGGTTCCTCCTCCTCTTCCTGGTGTTTTACCCGCTCGTGTATATGAGCGCATGGTTTGCCGTTCGCATGCTGCTGCGCAAACTCCGCACACAAGGACTGGGACGCTTCAACACTCTCGCGATCGGCTCCGATCCCTATCTCCAGACCCTGCTCTCACGCCTGAAGCGATTTCCGGATCTCGGCTATGACGTCGTAAGCGTCATCACGACTCCGGCTGGCGAGACTCCCGACGATCAACTCCATGTGGAACGCTCGATCGTCGAACAGATCGCCGGAGAAAAGAATATCGAGCTGATTACGTTTTCCACCGCGCAGCTCAATGGATCGTTTGACCAGCTCGAGGAACTGTGCGTCAGGAGACGGATCGGCATGCGCGTCATGTCCCCGGAGTCGGATATGCTCTTCTCCCGAGCGGGACTGCACGACATCGCCGGGATCTCCATCTATACTCCGGTGCGCCGCCGACTGGAGTTCATCAAACGGGTCACGAAACGGGCATTCGATATCGTGATCTCGTCTGTCTGTATTCTCATCCTTTCACCGGTGTTCGTTGCGGTGGCGATCGCAACGAAGCTGGAGTCGCCAGGCCCCGCCTTCTTCAAGCAAAAACGGTCGCTCGCCGACAACGATCCGCCTTTTGATTTTATCAAATTCCGCAGCATGGTCCACGGCGCAGATGCCTCCAAAGATGAACTCATCGACAGAAACGAGGCGACGGGTGCCCTCTTCAAAATGCGCGAAGACCCGCGCATCACAACCGTCGGAAGATTTATCCGCCGCTACAGCATCGATGAACTCCCGCAACTGTTCAATGTGCTGATAGGGGACATGAGTCTCGTCGGGCCGCGCCCGCTGCCGGTGAGCGACTACAAGCGGATGAATGAAGAGGACCATCTTGGCGGGTATTACTATCAACGCACGCGGACGAAGCCGGGAATGACCGGCCTGTGGCAGATCTCCGGACGCAGCGATCTCGGATTCAGGGAAATGGTGCTGCTCGATCTGTACTATATCGAAAACCAATCGATCCTCTTCGATCTCGAAATCCTCGCCCAAACCATCCCGGTCGTCGTGTTCGGCAAAGGAGCGTACTAGCCCGCGCCCACCTTTGACTTCTTCCTGATTTTCCGTATTATTCAGTAACTGTTAACCCTTCGTACCAGGAAATCAAACAATGAAAATCTCCGTCATCGGCACCGGCTACGTTGGACTCGTCGTCGGTACGTGCTTCGCCGAAAGCGGTAACGACGTAATCTGTGTTGATGTCGACGAGCACAAGCTGAAGATTCTCCGCAAAGGCGAAAGCCCGATCTATGAGCCGGGCCTGACCGATCTTCTCAAGAAGAACATCAGCGAGAAACGCCTCACCTTCACATCCGACCTGGAATCGGCTACGACAAAATCGGAAGTGATCTTTCTCGCACTGCCAACTCCCCAGGCGGAAGACGGCTCGGCCGATCTCCAACACGTGCTCGAGGTATCGAAGAAAATCGGCCGGCAGATGAACGGCTACAAAGTCATCGTCAACAAAAGCACGGTGCCTGTAGGGACCGGAGACCGCGTGCAGGAGATCATTGCAAAGGAAACCACGCAACCGTTCGATGTCGTATCGAACCCCGAGTTCCTGAAGGAAGGTGCCGCGGTCAACGACTTCATGAAGCCGGACCGCGTTGTCATCGGTACCGCGAGCGCCCGGGCGATCGCGATCATGCAGGACCTCTACGGCCCGTTTGTGCGTACGGGGAACCCGCTGATCATCATGGACATCCGCAGCTCGGAACTCACCAAGTACGCCGCAAACTCGTTCCTCGCCACGAAAGTGTCGTTCATGAACGAAATTGCCAATCTCTGCGAGCGGGTCGGCGCGGATGTCGACAGCGTCCGGAAGGGGATGGGAACCGACGCCCGGATCGGACCGCAATTCCTCTTCCCCGGTGTCGGGTACGGAGGGTCGTGCTTCCCTAAAGATGTCTCTGCACTCCTCAACACGGCCCGGACGTATGCAAATGACCTGCAGATCCTGGATGCGGTCGAAGCAGTCAACCGGAAACAGAAGCTGGTGATCGTCGAGAAGATGCGGAAACATTTCAACAACGCCCTGAAGGGGAAAACGGTTGCCCTGTGGGGACTGGCATTCAAACCGAACACGGACGACATGCGCGAGGCACCCGCGCTTACCATCATCGACGCTCTCCTGTATGAAGGGGTCGCGATCCGCGCTTTTGACCCCGCGGCCATGGACGAAGCCAAACGGCGGCTCGGCAAGAGCGTGAAGTTCTGCGACGGAAACTACGATGCCCTGAAAGGGGCGGATGCGCTTATTGTCGTGACAGAGTGGAATGAGTTCCGCCGGCCTGATTTCGACAAGATGCGGACTCTCCTGCGCGAACCCGTCGTGTTCGACGGACGAAACATCTATAATCCACGCATCATGAAAGAAAAGGGCTTCGTGTACTACGGCGTGGGCAGGGGAGCCTGACGCACGACTTCACTGGGAGGGAACGATCATGATCCAATTCACCGAACGGCATGCAATTGTTACCGGGGGCGCGGGATTTCTGGGTTCGCATCTCTGCGACCGGCTCCTCGCAGAAGGATACCGCGTGACGGCGATCGACAATCTGGTCACGGGCGACGTCAAGAATATCTCGCACCTCATCGGCAACCAGCACTTCAAGTTCGTCAAACACGATGTCACCGAGTATATCTTCATCGATGGCCCCGTGGATTTCATCCTGCATTTCGCGTCGCCCGCAAGCCCCATTGATTATCTCAAACTCCCCATCCAGACCCTGAAGGTGGGATCGCTGGGGACACACAAAGCACTCGGCCTGGCGAAAACCAAGAAGGCGCGGTTTCTCCTCGCATCCACATCGGAAATCTACGGCGACCCGCTCATCCATCCGCAGCCCGAGAACTACTGGGGCAACGTGAACCCCGTCGGCACACGCGGCGTCTACGACGAGGCCAAGCGGTTTGCCGAAGCGCTCACCATGGCCTACCACCGGTACCATGCAGTGGACACGCGCATCGTCAGGATCTTCAATACCTACGGCCCCCGTATGCGCATCAACGATGGCCGTGCCATCCCGTCTTTCATCTCCCAGTCGCTTCGCGGCGAAGATGTGACGGTGTTCGGTAAGGGAAAACAGACCCGCAGCGTCTGCTATGTCGACGATCTGATCGAGGGGATTTTCCGGCTCCTTCAATCCGCGGAAACAGAACCTGTCAACATCGGCAACCAGTCGGAAATCAGCATGCTCGACCTCGCGCGCGAGGTAATCGCGCTAACGGGGAGCAAGAGCAAGGTGGTTTTCAAAGACCTCCCGGAAGACGACCCGAAAGTGCGGCAACCGGACACCACCCGCGCAAAGTCCATCCTGAACTGGGAAGCGCGTGTCGACCGGAAACACGGCCTGACGAAGACGGTCCAGTACTTCAAACAGGAAATGGGACTGTAGCCTGGTACGGCAAAAAAGGAAGACTGCAGGGTGGAGAGTGCACCGTTCTGAGTGTGTGGTACCGCCAGGCGCGTTGATGCTGCAATCCGATCAGTGCGCAGTTCGTCATTCACGTCTTACCTCCCTGCATCCACCGGGTATGCGCTCCCTCGTTCTCGCACTCCTATTCGTTTCCGCCTCCCCCCCCCTCGCTGCACAGGACACCACGGATGCCTATGCGGGACACAACCGAGTTCCCGTCTTGCTTCCCCTTACCGCACAGGACACCATGGATGCCTATGCGGGATACAACCGTGAAAATGTGACCGGTTTGCGTCACGGGATCTCTGTCGGCCTCGTCGGCGCCATCAGTCTGAGCATCGTGGTCGATTCGTACTATGCATGGTGGCAGGACGCCAACAAGCCCTTCTCGTTTTACAATGACGGGTGGTTCGACGGGGCCTATCTGGGGATCGACAAGGTGGGCCACATGTACGGAACCTACGCCATGTTTACCATGATCCGCAATGCCCTCCTCTGGGGGGGGCATGACCCCGGCACATCGCTCTGGTGGGCTGCCGGTATCGCCGTCTTCCACAGTCTGCAAATTGAAATCGGCGATGCGTTCAGTCCGTGGGGATTCGACATCGCCGACCTGAGCATGGGGCTCGTCGGCGTCGGGTACGGCATCCTGCAATCACAAGTTCCGTTCTTCCAGAACTTCAAACTCAAGGTCAGCTACTGGTCGAAAGTCGGCTTCGCCTCGCCGGCGAATTTCACACGGGACTACGATGCCATGACGGTCTGGATGACGGCAAATGTGCACAACCTCCTCCCGTCATCAGTCCGGTCGTACTGGCCTGAATTCCTTCAGATTGGTGTTGGCTACGGGCTGGGGTGGAGGGAATCACGACGCGAGTTTGCCATTGGACTTGATCTGAACCTCGAAGCATTCAAGACCGGCAGCGACAACGTGCTTCTTGTCGAGCGTTTCTTCGATCTCGTGCACTGGCCTGCCCCCGCCCTCAAGCTGACGGAAGGGAAGGGGCCGGTGTGGTACGGTGTGCACCTGAAGTGAAAGGGGAGTTGAGGTTAGGGCCAGAAATCGAACGCGAAACCCGCTGAGACAGATTCCCGGCGTACGTTGTAGTACTCTCCGTAGCTGTCCCATCCGCTCTTGTAGGCAATGAAGAGCCGGAACCCGCGCTCCCGCCAGTACCCGAATTTGAGTCCCGCTGCGACCGTGTTGGTGCCAATCGTCACCGGAGTTCCCATCAGGAAGAAGTGGTGGGCAAGGTACCAGTGGGGCCTCCCGTGCGTCCGAATCTCCCACCCCAGGATCCCCGTCCATGCCCTGATCTGAGCCGGTTTTACGATGGGAGCGTAACTGGTGCCGCCATACAGGCGCAGCTCAAATGGGCCGGGCTGCATCTGATACGCGGCAATCAGCTCGCCGTAGTTGCGCGAAAAAGGAAACGGCGTCTTCCCGTCCCGCCACACCCCGGTATCATCATTGTAATGTCCGTCCACCAGATGAGCACTCAGGTGGAGAGCCCTGAAGCGCACGCTGAAGGGTGATCCATTGTGGTAGCTGAACCCGAGGCCGAACGTCCCGTCAGCCGCATCAATCTTGAGGCGGTATCCACGGTAGTCGTTGGCAAGCGCCGAAGCGAAAAAGAGGACCGATGCGCGGACAGTGTCATGGCCCGTGCTGTATTCGAGCGCCTCGACACTGTTCCCGATACCGACATTCATGCGCGAACTGCCGATTTCCTGGCCGATCCCCATCCATGGCTCCTCATGACTCGCAACGAGGGGCGTGAAGAGCACGCGGTCGGGAAACCAGGTCCAGCGGGAGGTGTCGACTTGTGCGGCCAGGGTTGCAGGGAGGAGCATCACCAGGAGGGGCAGCATGAATCTGAGAATAGGCATGTGTGTTTGCATCGGTAATGGACGTTGAGGACAAGGTAGGGAATATGGGTGGAAGGTTCAATGCGGCGCAGTTTGATAATGTGCGGCGAATGCTGTACAATAAGCATATATGCGCGGACAGTACGTGCGGAATACGCTACATTCAGCCCTCTTCGGTCTCGTTGGCGCCATCCTCTGCACCATGCCGGCGCGGGCTCAGTCGGATTCGACTGGTCTCCATCCCCTCAGGATGGCGATCGTGGGGGGAACGGTGGCAGCCGGCGTGACCGCGGTCCATCTCTATCAGCAGAACGCATGGTGGAAGGACCATCGCACGAGGTTCCATGTCCGCGAAGACCTCGAGTATGCCTGCAACGTCGACAAGGTGGGCCATCTGTACGGCGCATCCGTGATGACGTTCGTCCTCAGCAAGTCGCTCCAGTGGGCCAACATGGATGAGCCGCGATCGCTAATCTGGGGCGCTGTGGGGTCGACGCTCTTCCAGACCTATATTGAAATCGAGGACGGGTTTTCCACGTACTGGGGGTTCGACAGGGTTGACTACGCTGCGAATCTCGTCGGGGCATGGTACCCGGTCCTGCAACACGAGTTTCCCGTCCTGCAGGATTTTCAGTTCCGCTTCAGCTATTACCCCAAGAACCCGGGCGCGCCGACGGCTATCCCCGGACAGACAAAGACCATCTTTGACGACTACGAGGGACAGACGGTATGGTTGAGCGTCACCCCCGGCGGCCTGCTCCCCGAGGGGTCGAACTGGTGGCCGAAATTCCTCGGCATCGCGGTGGGTATGGCTGTACGCGACAATCACAGCAGTGATCGGTACCTGACGTGGTACATTGCTCCCGAACTCGACATGCGGCACATCATACCGCGGGATACCTGGTTTCTCAAAACGCTCGGGGAAGCGCTGAACTATATTCATTTTCCCATGCCCGCGGTGAGGATCTCCCCCGGGGTTGTGTGGTACGGCCTGTATTTCTGACACTCATTCTCCGGAACCTTTCATGCGCTCCAGCTTACGATTGCAGTCGGTCTTCCATCTCGTACTCCTCTCTGCGGCACTCTCTGTGACCGCATGGTCCCAGGCTGAGACCGTCCCGGCCTCCCATCCCGTCTATCAGTTTCTCAAGAGAATGGAGGTGAAGAGGCTGCTGGAGGGGTATCATGATGCCGTGCTTCCGCTGTCGCGCAAAGAGGTCGGCGGCCATCTCGGCGCCGTCGCCAGTCACAGACCGGAGCTATCGGCCGCCGAGCAGGGATGGCTGGACGATTTCCTCTCCGAATTTCAGTTCGATATCACCGGCTCACTGGAAGGGTTCGATGCACTTCTGACGCCGTCGGGTGAAAAGACCTCATCGGTCGGCTCCGGCTTTCTGGGCGACAGGGAACGCGTGCTCTACCTGTACGCCGACAGCACGGTGAGTCTGTTTCTGAACGGTCTTCTCGACGCCGATGCGCGACGGATCAGCGGCGATCCGCTTGGGAACGCACAGGCAACATACGTCCAGGTCGGCTTCCGGATGCGGGGGACTGCGCTCGACCATCTCGGATACTCCCTTCAGTTTACGAACGCCCAGTTCTGGGGGAGCAGGGACCTGCTTGCGCGCGACCCCATCATCAGCCAGAGCAATGCTCTCACCGTGGGCGACATTCAGAACTTCGACTTTGCAGAAGGGTCAGTGCGGTATGATGCCGGTATCGTCTCGGCCCAGGTCGGGAGGGAGCGGGTGCTCTGGGGGGCAGGGTACGACGAAAAGATGGTTCTCTCGGACAACATCCGACAGTTCGATTTTATACGGTTTGACGCTGCATACAAGGCGGTGCGCTATTCATTCCTTCACGGGTGGCTCCTGGGAACGTCGGTCGTCGCTCCAGTTTTCGCTTCCGGCGGATCCCAGCGCAACGTACACCGAACCGGTCATCAGCGACAAGTTTTTTGCGGCCCACAGAATCGAGGTCTCTTTCCCGGGCCTTTTCGATATCGGGGGACAGGAAATGGTGGTGTACAGCAACCGGTCCGTGGACCTCGGGTACCTCACGCCGCTCTCGCTGTTCGAATCGGTTCAGCGGTCACGCGGTGAACGTGACAATGTGTACTGGGCATTTGACATCCAAACCCATTTTCTGAAGAATGTCGAATTTACGGCCACCATGCTGTATGACGATATTCATGTCCCCGAGATGTTCAGCAGCAAGTGGTTTGACCGGTATGCCTGGCAGGTGGGGGGCTGGTATGCAGATCCGTTCACCCTCCCGAACACGAACCTGGTTGTCGAGTATACGCGGGTCGAGCCTTTCGTGTTCGCCCACAACCGTTCGCGCGACGACAGCTACACGAGCGCGGGCATGTTGCTGGGCACCCGGGTGATGTCAAACGGGGATTCCTGGTCAATCCGGGTCGATCATGCCCCTTTGCGGAACCTGAGCCTCAGTGCGCGTGTTCTATTGGGGCGGCACGGCATGAATGAAACGAACGCCGCAGGCGTAGTGGTGAGGAACGTGGGGGGGGATGTTGACCTGCCGCACCGAGAAACGGACTCACAGTACAAGAAATTTCTTGATGGTGTTCTCCAGAAAACCCGCCGTTTTGAGCTGTTTGCGTCGTGGGAGCCCCTCAATCAAATCTGGGTTACTGCTCTCTACCGGTTTGAGGGGATCGAGACCGTTGCCGCGGGCATCCAGCAAAAGAACTCGTTTGTGAATCTGCACCTGAGGGCGGAACTTTGACCATCCCTACGATTCTGACAGCACTACTCACGCTACTTTCATCGACACTTCACACTCAGCCAGAGGACCATATGCCACTCACAGTCGGATCTGTCGCGCCCCTGTTTACTCTTCCCGATACTGACAAGAAACCGAGGACGCTGCATGAATTTCTGGGCAAGAAGACCGTCCTGGTCTTCTATCCCGGGGCCTTCACAGGCGTTTGCACGAAAGAGATGTGCTCGTTCCGTGACGCCCTGACGTCGTACAATTCGATGGAGGCCCAGGTGGTTGGTATCAGCGTGGATGCTCCGGCTGCGCTGAAGGGCTTTGCGACTGTCAACAATATTACCTACCCGCTTCTGAGCGATTACACACGGGAGGTGAGCAAGCAGTACTGCGGCCTGTACGATGCGTTTGGCGGGTTGCCCGGCCTCTCTGCATCCAAACGTTCGGTGTTCGTGCTTGACGCCAAGGGCGTGGTGCGGTATGTCTGGATTTCGGAGAACCCTGCCAACGAACCGCCGTACGACGAGGTAAAGGCTGCGGTCGCGAAGCTCTGATGCGGTCTCCAGAAATCCGAAGGGAATCAGTTCCATGCGTGGGAATTGGCGCCGATGGGGTGGCTGGCATGAACAGGACCAACGGTGAGGTGTGTGAATGGCAGCATTGAAGGCGGGCGCACCGGCGCCTGATTTTTCTTTGCCGACAGGGACCGGCGAGACCCTCTCGCTGAGGGACCTGATAGGGAAGAAGGTCGTGCTGTACTTCTATCCGAAAGACAACACCTCCGGCTGCACACGGGAGGCATGTGCGTTCAATGACAATCTCTCGCGCATCAGACGCAAAGGGGCGGTGGTTATCGGCGTAAGTCCCGACAGTGTCAGCTCGCATGAAAAGTTCGCCGGCAAGTACGATCTCTCGTTTCCGCTGGTGAGCGATGAAAAGAAGGCGCTCGTGAAGAAATACGGGGTCTGGAAGGAAAAGTCGCTCTACGGCAGGAAATACATGGGCGTGGAGCGGACTACTTTCGTCATCGATGAACTCGGGAAGATCTTACACATATTTCCGAAAGTCAAAGTGGACGGCCACGTCGCCGAGGTCCTTGCAGTCCTGTAGCGGATTGGTCGTCGTTTACGGTTCACTCTTCTCACGAACATACTCATCCGGAACATTATGGTTTACGTATCGCGCAAAGCCCACTTCGCCGCTTCCCACCGGCTGTACAATCCGGCGTGGAACAACGAGCAGAACGACCGTGTCTTCGGCAAGTGCAACAACCCGAACGGTCACGGCCACAATTACGACATCGAAGTGACGGTCGCCGGAGCTCCGCCTGCGGACACCGGCATGGTCATTGACCTCAAGGAGCTCGCTGAAATCGTGGACAGGGAGCTGATCGAGCTGGTCGACCACAAACATCTGAACCTGGATGTGCCGTTCCTTAAGGGGATCATTCCGACCGCAGAAAACATGGCGATCGCGTTCTGGAAGATTCTCGAACCGAAGATCCCGCACGGGAAACTCTCCTCGATCAAGCTGTACGAGTCTGGGAACAACTTCGTGGAATACAAAGGAGAATAGTCCGCCATGGAAGTCAAACGGGACCACATGGAACAGCTGATCGCCCAATTGTTGAGCGATATCGGCGAAGATCCGAAGCGGGAAGGCTTGCTTCGGACTCCCCATCGCGTGGCCAAGGCGTACGAGTTCCTGACCAAGGGGTACCGTGAGGATGTTGAGAAGGTGCTCAACGGAGCGATCTTTAACGAGAAGTACAACGAAATGGTTATTGTGAAGGACATCGACTTCTTCAGCATGTGCGAACATCATATGCTGCCGTTTTTCGGGCGGGTGCATGTGGCGTACATTCCGAACGGAAAGATCGTCGGCCTGAGCAAAGTCCCGCGGATCGTGGAAGTCTTCAGCCGCCGCCTTCAGGTACAGGAGCGGCTTACGCAGCAGATTGCTGAGACGCTGTACGATTCGCTGAATCCCGAGGGTGTAGGCGTGGTGGTCGAAGCGCGTCACATGTGCATGATGATGCGCGGTGTTGAAAAACAGAACTCCGTTGCGACAACAAGCGCCATGCTGGGCGTGTTTCGCGATGACGTGAAAACGCGCGGGGAATTCCTTCATTTGATAGAAAGCAACTTGAGCTAATGGGACGTCTGGACGGTAAGGTTGCCATAGTGACCGGCGGCAGCAAGGGAATCGGATTCGGCATTGCGCAGACTCTCGGGCGCGAGGGTGCGCGTATTGTGATCGGCGCGCGCGCTGTGGAAGACCTCGAGCGTGCGGCGGCCGGTCTCCGAAAGGAAGCCATCGATGCAACGAGTGTCCATGCCGATGTTTCCAAGGAGGCCGATGCGGATCATCTGGTCAAGGAAACCGTTCGCAAACACGGCCGCGTGGACATCCTGGTCAACAATGCGGGGGTCGGCGTGTTCAAGCCTGTGCTGGAGCTGTCGATCGCGGAATTCGACAGGATGTGGGGAACGAACATGCGCGGGGTATTCCTGATGTCGAAGGCGGTGCTTCCGCACATGCAGAAGGGGGGTGGCGGTGACATCGTGAACATAGCCTCGCTTGCAGGGAAGAACACGTTCAAGAACGGCGCAGGGTATTGCGCGACGAAGTGGGCGCTACGCGGCTTTGCCGGGTCGATGATGCTCGAAGTCCGGGAGCACAACATCCGGGTCGTCACGATATGTCCGGGGTCTGTCGACACCTCTTTTCTCCCACGGGAAAGAAGGGATCGAACATCCCGCAGCCTGAGGATGTTGCCGGAGCAGTAGTTTTTGCGGTGACCGCCGAGGGGAGAGCGATGTTCAGCGAGATTGATTTACGGCCGACGCGGCCGTAATGCCGGGTTTTCCCTCCGGGGATTTGGATCTTCAGTACAAATGCATCGGAGAGTAGCCGGCGAAGACCTTTCGGACTGCCGTCGCAGTCCGGGCTCACGTCGGTTTTGAGTAGTGTGGGGGTCGTTGCATGTCCGAAGCTATAAACATCTTGATTGTCAGAGCTCCTCGTGCAGATTCGGTACTCGTGGAACAGGCCATCAGGGATGTTCTGCCATCCGCGGTGTTCACACCTGTGGAGACCGAAGCCGACTATCGTAGCATGCTCGCCTCTTTTCACCCAGACATCATCATCTCCGATTTGAGGATGCCTGCCTTCGATGGAATTCTTGCACTCGCCATAGCGCGCACCATAACTCCCGACGTCCCCTTCATCATTGTAACTGATTCGCAGAATGAGGACACCGCGGTGGAGTGCCTGAAGTCTGGGGCCTGGGACTATGTCATCAAGGAGAATCTGATCCGGCTCGGTCCCGCCGTGGTTCGATCGCTCCAGGAGAAAGACGCACGGGTGCTTCGCCGAGAGGCGGAATCTGCTCTGCAGAAGCTCTCCCAGGCCGTGTGGCAGAGCCCCGTGAGCGTGGAGATCACGGATGAAAACGGCATCATTGAGTATGTCAATCCGAAATTTGTAGAAACCACCGGATACACAGAGCGGGAAGTGATAGGGGCGAATCCTCGCATTCTCAAATCGGGAGAGATGCCGGCGGAAGAGTACACTGTCCTGTGGGAGACGATACTCTCCGGGCGGGAGTGGCGCGGCCTGTTTCATAACAGGAAGAAAAATGGTACCCTCTTCTGGGAACGCGCCTCCATATCGCCGGTTCGTGACGGGGAGGGAAGAATTAAGAATTTTGTTGCCGTGAAAGAGGATATCACGAGCCAGATGCGGATGGAATTTGCGCTGCGTGAAAGCGAAGAGCGAAATCGCGTGACATTCGAACAGGCCGCTGTGGGTATCGCCCATGTTGCCACCGATGGGCGCTGGGTGAGTGTCAATCAACGGCTCTGTGATATTGTCGGGTACCCACGCAAGGATCTCCTGGGACTGACAGTTCAGGATATCACACATCCCGATGACCTTGATGCCGACCTCGAAAACGTGCGACGGGTCCTTGCGGGAGAGATCCAGACGTACTCCATTGAGAAACGGTATCTCCGGAGGGGTGGTTCGTTGGTTTGGGTCAATTTGACGGTGTCGCTCGTACGCACTCCGACGGGAGAACCGGAGTACTTCATTTCGATCATTGAAGACATTTCGAGGCGAAAGCAAACCGAAGAAGTGCTGGTAGGGATCACGTCTGACCTGAGGCGTTCGAACCGGGATCTCGAACAGTTTGCCTACGTTGCATCGCATGACCTTCAGGAACCGCTCCGGATGGTATCGAGTTATGTGCAGCTGCTCGAGCGCCGGTACAAGGACATCCTGGACAGCGATGGCCGCGATTTCATAGCATTTGCAGTGGATGGAGCAAGGAGGATGGAGGATCTTATCGGCGATCTCCTCCAGTTTTCCCGCATTCAAACCCAGGAGGAATCTTTCGTCAACGTCGATTGTGCCCGCGTTCTGAACAATGCCCGGATCCTCCTGGCCTCGTCCATCGAACGACATTCTGCAGTCCTCACGTGTGGAGCGTTGCCGACAGTGACTGGCGATGAATCTCAACTGGAAAGACTCTTTCAGAATCTCATTGACAATGGCATCAAATTCCATGGCGACAACCATCCCATTGTACACGTATCGGCGACGGACGGAGGCGCGGAGTGGATCTTCTCGGTGAAAGACAGCGGCATTGGGATAGATCCGAAGTATCACGAACGAATCTTCCAGATATTTCAACGACTGCATGACAGGACTCAATATACAGGCACCGGAATTGGATTGGCTATAGCCAAACGCATCGTCGAACGGCACGGAGGAACGATCTGGGTTGAATCGGACCCTGGGAAGGGAGCAAGCTTCCTCTTTACGCTGCCGAAAACGGAACTTCGGGATGGCAACGTCGTTCAGTGGCGCGACCTGAGATCATGATCTGCGGGTTGTGAAGGATTCGAAGTGCTGAATTCTACTGATATCCAGACGGGCAATGTGCCCGCTGCGGAGCAGCCGGGAGTGCCGCTCCGTTCAGGCCTCGTCCTCTTTGCGCTATCCGTGGCGGTCGCCGTCGCGATCGGTGTGCCTGGCTGGCTCTATCTACGGCATGTGTCAGAATCCGGCAAAAATGAAATCGCAGGGGACCTCGCCGCAATCGCCGATCTGAAAGCTGGGCAGATACAGAACTGGCGACGGGAACGGCTCGGCGATGCCGGGTCCCTGTATGACCTCCCGGTGTTCGTCGACCTTGTCGGCCGCAGCCTCCACGGTCCATCCCGGCAAGAAGCACGGCGCGACCTCGGGGTCTGGATGGAGAAGATACGAGTGGCACATGAGTACCATTCTCTCGTGCTTCTCTATCCCGACCACACTGTGCACATTGCGACGCGAGGCCGTTCCCTCGTCGAAGGGGACGAATGCATAGGTATGATCCATGAGGCGATCAATCGGGGGGAGCCTCTCTTTGCAGACTTGCACGCGTCAGGAGACTCGACGGAGGTGCACATGTCGGTGATTGTCCCGCTCTATGCACGAACGCACTCCCCCCGTGGCATTGTGAGTCGATCGGAGCGGCCCGGTCGCACAGGGCCCTTCCTCGGGACGATGATTCTCGTTATCGATCCAAACAGATTCCTCTATCCACTTGTGCAATCGTTCCCGATTCCCAGCCGGACTTCGGAGACCCTTCTCGTGCGGCGCGAGGGTGATGAAGTTGTTTTCCTGAACGAGCTTCGTCACAGAAGAAACACGGCATTGAGGCTCCGGATGGAAGCTACGGCATTGAACCTCCCTGCCGCCATGGCGATACGCGGTTCAGTAGGCGTGAAACAGGGACTCGATTACAGGCACATTCCTGTGGTTGCAGCTTTGCGCCCCATTCCGGATTCTCCATGGTTCATAGTCGCAAAGGTGGATGAAGACGAACTCTATGGCGGCCTGTACAAGGAGTTGCGGATCACCATTGTGGCTTTGTCACTCCTGTCCATCGCCGGTGTGTTTGGCCTCCTCGTGGTATGGAGGCGGAGGGAGACACAGTTTCTCAGGAAGGAACTCGATCTGAAGCGTGAGAGGCTGGATGTGTTGACACGCTTCGAGTCCCTTATGAAGGGCGCCAATGATGCGATTCTCATTCTGGATCTTTCCTGGAGAATCCTCGACAGCAACGACCGGGCGCTTAGGTTGTACGGATTCACCAGGGCGGAAATGCTTACGATGTCGCTCATCGATCTCCGTGTTCCGGAGGTGAGGGCGGCGTTCCAGACTGATGTTCAGGCAGCCGACACAGCGGACGGGGTGCTGCTGGAGACGTTGCATTGTCGCAAAGACGGAACAGAGTTTCCTGTCGAAAGCAGCATTCGTTTGGTCGAAAGCAGCGGAGAGCCCGTGCGGCTCGTCATCATTCGGGATATCACGGATCGCAAGCGTGCGGAAGCGGCGATGGCAATGACTCTCGAGGACCTCGCCCGGTCGAACAAAGAGCTGGAACAGTTTGCCTACGTTGCATCTCACGATCTCCAGGAGCCGTTGCGCATGGTATCGAGCTACACGCAGCTCCTTGCCGTTCGTTACAAAGGCCAGCTCGACCATGAGGCAGAAGAGTTCATTGAGTTTGCTGTGGATGGCGCGAACCGGATGCAGCGCCTTATTCAGGATTTGCTGGCGTACTCCCGGGTGCAGACGCGGGGTCGTCCGTTTGCTTCGGTCGATGCCAATGAGCTTCTCGGCGAAGCTCTGCTCAATCTCCAGATAGCCGTTCAGGAGTCAGGTGCCCTCGTAACGGCTGATGCCCTTCCGTGGGTGAAGGGTGATCGCTCCCAATTGGTCCAGGTGTTTCAGAACCTCATCGGGAATGCGCTGAAATTCCGCAAGCCGGATGTCCCACCTCTCATCCACATTAGTGCCCGGAGAACGTATCCGAACTCCCGGGAAACACACGAATCGGGGGGGACGCAAAGTCGTCCTCTGTACCTTTGGACGTTCTCGGTCCGGGACAACGGCATCGGCATTGAGGAGAGGTTTTTCGACCGGATATTCGAGATTTTCAAGCGACTCCATAGCCGTCAGTCGTACCCCGGAACAGGAATCGGGCTTGCCTTCTGCGCCAGGGTAATCGCCCGCCACGGCGGCTGCATATGGGTGGAGTCGGTGCCGGAAGAGGGAAGTACCTTTCACTTCACGCTTCCGAGAGATACAGACACAGCGCAAGGAGATTTGCGATGGCAGCAGACCAATTCGGACATCCAGTAGAGATCCTTCTGGTTGAGGATAACGAGGGAGATGCCCGGCTCGCCCGGGAAGCGTTGAAGGAGAGCAAGATCCGAAACAGAATCCATCACGTCACAGACGGTGATGAAGCACTCGCTTTCCTTCGTAATGAAGGTCAGTACAGCAAGGCTCCCCGGCCGGGTCTCATCATGTTGGACCTGAATCTCCCAAAGAAGAGCGGCCAGGAGGTCCTCGTCGAAATCAAGGCGGACGATGATCTCAAACGAATCCCTGTCGTGATCCTGACTGTATCAAACGACGAAGCGGATGTCCTGCGCTCATACAACCACCATGCAAACTGCTTCGTGACGAAGCCGATTGACCTGAACCGGTTTCTGGATGTCGTACGCTCAATCGAAGATTTCTGGTTAACGATCGTCCGACTGCCGGACGGGATAAGCCAGCTCTGACAGCACGCACAGGGCAGAACTTGCAGAACAGGCCACCAATAGCTCCAGCGGCTTCACAGCTTATCTCGGGACAAAGCCGTCTGGCATCACCGATCAATGTGCTGCTTATCGAAGACAATCCCGCCGATGTGCGGCTTGTCCGGGAGATGATAGGTGGCAGACGGGACATTATCCTCGAGGACGTTCCCAGTCTTGATGAGGGGATTCGGCGGATCCGGAAGGGAGGATGCGATGTCTGTCTGCTGGACCTGGGACTCCCTGACGGGCAAGGCATGGCGACGTTGACCTCTCTCCTCGCCCACGTGCCCGACGTTGCGGTCGTAGTCCTGACCGGACTTGACAGTGCCGACACCGGGGTGCTTGCGGTCCGTCAGGGGGCTCAGGACTATCTGCCGAAGGGGGCCGCTTCTCCGGAAGTACTCATTCGCGCGATTCGGTATTCACTCGAACGATTCCGTGCGGATCGTGTGTTGCGCGAGCGGGAGGCCGAGCTCGAGGCCATATATTCCCAGGCCCCAGTGATTCTGCTTCTGGTAGACGATCATGGCCGCATAGTAAAGATGAACGCCACCGCGGCAGGTATCGGCCGGGAGCGACTCGACACGTCGGCAGGTCCGTTTGCCGGCGAGGTCCTGAAGTGTATCCACTCGATCGAGAATGCCGAGGGGTGTGGCTTCAGGGACGCCTGTGATCGGTGCGCGATCCGACAAACGCTCCTGGACACGTTCTCCACCGGCCGGAGTGCCCGGCAGGTGGAAGCGGTGTTGGAGGTGGAGGACGCAGGGCACCGCTCGACGGCTGCGTACCTCCTGTCAAGCGCCCGCTTGAAGCTGCGTGGAGAATTCATGGCTCTTCTCTCCATCGAGAACATCACGGAGCGACAATGGGCAGAGGAGGCACTGAGAAATAGTGAGGAGCGTTACCGGGCTATTTACGCACACAGCATGGATGGAGTGTTGCTCACCGCTCCGGATGGGCGAGTGTTTTCAGCAAATAGGGAGGCATGCTGGATGTTTGGCCGCGAGGAGGATGAAATCTGTTTGCTTGGGCTTTCCGGACTCGTAGATGCTACAGACCCGTGGCTCCCTGCTCTGCTGGATGAGCGTGCGCGCAAAGGCCGGGCACGGGGAGAGTTGATGATGATTCGAGGCGATGGCTCACGTTTTCCGGCAGAGGTAACCGCGGCACTCTATGAAACCCGGGACGGGCCCCTGTCCCATATGATCATTCGCGATATCACCGAGCGAAAGCGCCTTCACGAACAGCTCGTCGCCTCCACCGAACAACTCAGAAAACTGGCAGTCTCTCTCCGGTCTGCACGAGAACATGAGCGGTCGGCCATTGCGCAGGAACTACATGATGATCTCGGCCAGATGCTGACCGCGGTGAAGCTGGATCTTGTCATGGCAGAGCGGAGCCTTGAAGATATTGTCCCGGCACATCAGCAACCCCATATCATTAACGGGTTTGTGCATATTGGGAAAACGATTGACGGGGGGATTGCCTCGCTTCGGAGGATTCTCAAGGGGTTGCGACCCGAAGTCCTCGACGCACTGGGGTTCGTCCCGGCGCTGGAGTCGATCATTGCGGAGTTTCAAAAACGTTCTGGTATAGCATGCGTCTTCGAGATTGATGGGACGATCCCGCACCTCGACCGGAAGATTGCCAGCGTCCTCTTTCGGAACGTCCAGGAGGCATTGACGAACATCATGAGACATTCCGGGGCATCTGAGGTGCGCATCCATATTGACATCGCGTCTGGACATGCGACACTCACCGTCAACGACAACGGCTGCGGGTTCGACACGACGATCGCCGGTCCGTCTGGCTCCCTTGGCATTCTCGGCATGCGAGAACGTGCCGCTGCCTCTGGAGGAACAGTCTCGGTATCGAGCGAGCCGGCCCGTGGGACGGTGGTGGTCACGAGACTCCCCCTGGAGAGTCCGGGTGACGACGCCCGTCAGAAGGATATGCCCACATGATCCGTGTATTCATCGCTGATGACCATGTTCTCATTCGTGAAGGGCTGAGGCAACTGCTCCGCGACCAGGTCGACCTCACCGTAGAGGGAGAAGCTGAGACGACGGCCACGATGATCGACGAAGTGAGTCGGATACGTCCTGACATCCTGATCATGGATTTGACCATGCCCGGTAAACCCGGACTGGAGGTACTGCAGGACCTTCGGCTGTTGTGTCCCAGGATGCGTGTTCTTGTGCTTACGATGCATCCGGAGGACTCCCTGGCTGTGAGGGCCCTCCGGGCCGGCGCAGCCGGGTATATTACGAAAGACGCTGTTGCAGAAGAGCTCCTGCGTGCGATCCGCAAGGTGGCTGCCGGCGGGAAATATGTCAGCGCTACACTCGCAGAACGACTTGCGGATGCGCTGGACGTCACGTCAGAAAAGCCTCCGCACGAGACGTTATCGGATCGCGAATTCCAGGTTTTCATTCTGATCGCCAAAGGGAAATCCATCGCGGAAATCGCCGCAGCTCTCGCGATAAGTCCGGCAACGGTCAATACCTATAGGGCCCGTCTGCTGGACAAGATGCACGTTTCGTCGAATGTTGAACTCATCCATTATGCCCTCCGCAATACGCTGATCGAGCCCCTCGGATAGCCCCTCCAGCGCGTTCAGGCCTTTGCGACATCCTGTCGTCGGTCCTGTGACCCGATTTTGCGGCAAGCCACTCTAGATTCTCGTCCCATTACCGTCGTACCATAGGACAGAACCATACAGGGTCTGCCATGGCGCAAATGACAACAGTCCTCCTCGTTGACGATGCCTCGGCTGTCCGGGAACGATTAAGGCACCTATTCGAGTCGTACAGGCAGTTCTCTGTCATAGGAGAGGCCGCTGACTCGGACAATGCCGTCGCCCAGATACTCTCCAAGCGTCCCCGGATAGTTGTGCTCGACCTCATGCTTCCGGGGCGGAGCGGCCTGGACGTCCTCAGAGCGACTCGCGCCTCAGCCCCCAAAGCCATCTTCGCCGTCTTTACCAATTTCCTGCACGGTGATGTTGCAGGCATCTGCTACCGGTATGGAGCAGATTTCGTCTTTGATAAGTCTTCGGACATCGCACGTCTGGTTACGGCTATGGTGGCAATTTCGAAAGAAGACGGTGCGGCACAGGGGGGCGCGCATGCTCATGCAACTTGCACATGACCTCGGCGGAGGTTCTCTCGCGCACAGACAGGTTTGTGTTCTCGCGGTGGAGGATAATCCGGGGGATGCGCGGCTCGTCCGCGAAGCACTTCGAAAGATGCCGGCATTCAGGCTTGTCGAGGCGGGAGATCTTGAGACGGCGATCAGTATGGGTATGGAGGGGGGGATAGACATCTGCCTGCTTGACCTCGGGCTGCCGGAATCTCAGGGTATCGAAACGCTGGAACGATTCAGACGTGCGGCGCCGCTGATTCCCGTCGTGGTGCTCACCGGGCTTGCTGACGATGACCTGGCGATTGATGCGCTTCGACAAGGGGCGCAGGACTATCTCACAAAGGGCTCCTACGAGCAACACGTTCTGGTGAGGACGTTGCGTCATTCGCTTGAACGGTTTCGTCTCGAACAGGAATTACGGGAACGGGAATCCGAGCTGGCGGCAATCTACGCGCACGTACCCATCGGGCTGTTGGTCGTGGACGACAACGGTCGGATTCACAAGGCAAATCGGACCGCGATTGACATTGGAGGACTGGCCGAGGAGTCATACCATGGACAGCTCGAGGGAAAGGCGTTCTTCTGTCACTTCGCGGAGGGCAGATCAGGACGTTGCAGGTTCTCAGTGCAGTGTGAAGCCTGTACGATCGGGAGATTGTTGCGGGAGAGTTTCGCAACGAACGAGGAGCAGCATCAGGTTGAAGTCTCCATGATAGGCAATGGTCAGGAAGACGGCGTCCCTGAGACATTCCTTGTCTCGACGATACCTCTGGTGCAGGGAAGTTCATTGCGAATGCTCCTTGCGCTTGAGAATATCACCGAGCGAAAACGGACGGAGGAAGCACTCAGACAGAGCGAAACGCGCTATCGGACAATTGTGAACATGGCCCCCGACGGGATCGCAGTCCAGCAGGACGGGAGAATTGTGTTTGCCAACCCTGCGGGGTCACAGATGCTCTGCATTGGGGGTGCCGAGGAAATGCTAGGCCAGCTCATCGAGGAGATTGCAGATTCAGGCTTCAAGGAAGGAGCTCAATCGCGAACCCGGAAGGGGGAGGGTGAGGTTCCGGGCCTCGTCCCCGTGCTGCAGCGATACGTGGAGGGTGGGGAGGAGTGTTTAGATGTCGAAGTGACTGCCGCCCCCGTCGTGTACAATACGCGCCCGGCAGTCCAGGTCGTCATACGCGATATCAGTGAACGCCGGCGGCTTGAAGCGGAAGCCGTGCGAGCGCGAGATTTCTGCCTGACCCTCTTCGAGGATTTTCCTGTGCCCATCTGGAGGGCAAACACGCGCGGAGAACGGGACTACCTGAACAGAACATGGCTCGCATTCACGGGCCGGGCTCTGCATGATGAGGTCGGGAGCGGATGGCTCGCGAATGTGCATGAAAATGACCGGGAACATTATCTTGTCTCGTACATCGATAGTATCGAGGCACGCCAGCCATTTCAAACGGAATACAGGCTCCAGGATGCGCAGGGCGACTACCATTGGATGGTAGACAGGGGACGCCCATACTACGACATTGACGGAAAATTCGGAGGATACATCGGGACATCGCATGATGTCACGAACCAGAAGCTGGCTTCGGAAAAGCTGGCCGCGGCGCTCGCCGAGAAGGAATCCCTGCTGCGAGAGGTGCACCATCGTGTTAAAAACAACATGCAGGTCGTCTCGAGTCTCCTGAATCTCCAGCTCCAAGCGTCATCTGATTCCGGTGTCCGCTCCCTCCTGACAGAGAGCAAGGACAGGATCCGGTCCATGGCACTCGTGCATGAGCAGCTCTACCGCTCTGCGTCGTTTGCTTCCATTGACGTTGGGGCATATGTTCGGCATCTCGTAGAAAACGTGAAGACATCCTACGAGTGGACAGACCACCGCATCGATATCATTGTTGACATTACGGGGGTACGGCTCGGAATCGACACTACCATCCCGCTTGGGCTTGTCGTGAACGAACTCCTGACTAACGCATTCAAGTATGCCTTTCCAAACGGACGAAAGGGATACATCCGGGTCGATCTTCGCCGTGAAGAGGAGTCATGCCTGATACTCACAGTCTCGGACAACGGAGTCGGTTTACCGCCTGGATTCACTCTGGAGGGTGCACAGACCGTGGGCCTGGGCATAGTACAGATCCTCGTCGGCCAGCTCGAGGGGTCCCTTTCGGTTCTGCAGGAGCCTGAGACAACATTCATTCTGAACTTCAGGGAGCAGGCGGATGGACAGCAGTAACGGGGACAGGGGACCGGATAGAGAACTGCGCGTTCTTCTCGTGGAAGACGAAGCGATCATTGCGGTCGACACGGCTTTTCTTCTGCGGGGCCTCGGGTTCACAGTGCTGGGTCCCGTTTCCTCCGGGCCCGCTGCCCTGGCCCTGGCGGCGAAGGAATGCCCGGACGTCGTACTGATGGACATCAAGCTCAAGGGTCCCCTGGACGGTATCGCAGCGGCTGAGAGGCTGCAACGGTCGCTGGATGTGCCGATCGTTTTTGCTACTTCCTTCTCGGATCAGGTGACGATCGACCGGGCACACGCGTTGCGTCCGGCGGGCATCATTTTCAAGCCCTATGATGAGAAGGATCTGCGGTCGACGCTCAAACCCGCGGTTGAACGCTTTCGAATGGAACGTCGGCTGAGAGAGAGCGAACAACGATATCGCGTGCTCGTGGAGAACAATATTGCAGGAGTGTTTCGGACACGGCTCACTGGTGAGATTCTCGACTGCAATGCAGCGATGGCCCAAATCCTCGGGTACGGCGAACCGGCCGATCTCATCGGCCGAGATGTGGCGACCCTCTACGCGGACACATCGACTGGCCTGTCGTTGCAGCGTGAGTTGGAGGAGCATAAGAAGATAGCAGGCCGCGAGATATTGCTCGAGAGTGCAGACGGCTCACAGGTGTGGGTGGTCGTGAGTCTGGCAGTAACTGCTGACAACACTGTTGTGGGGACCGCGTTTGATATTTCCACAACGAAGCATCTCGGAAACCTCCTGCGAGAGCAACTCGCCTTCGAGGAGAAAATGCTGGATACCATTCCAGTCCCGCTCTTTTACAGGGATCATGCTGGAGTATATCGTAGCTGCAACACTGCATTCGAGGTATTTTTCAGCAAGCCGCGTGAAGCGATTATCGGGAAGCGGCTGGAAGAAGTGTCGCCGGAGGCCTACTCGAAGGCATTTGCAGAATCTGATGCCCGCCTGCTTCGGAGCAAGGGTGTCGAGGTGTATGAGACGCTCACGCTGGACGGCCAGGGCAGGGAATGCCCCATTGTATCACATAAAGCTGCTGTAACAGGAGAGGATGGCGCGGTCAAGGGGATTGTTGGGATCATCTTCGATGTTAGCGAGCGCAAACGCATCGAAGAGGCGGTCAGGGTTAGCGAGGAACGGCTCCAGCTCGTTCTCAATTCGGCACAGGACGCCATCATCATGATCGATGGCGATGGGAATATTTGTGTGTGGAACGATGCAGCGGTTCGTACGTTCGGATTCACCGCACAGGAGGTACTCGGAAAGAACTTGCACGAACTCCTTGCGCCGCCGTCCTATCGTGAGGCGCATGGCGCTGCCTATGCGGAATTCCAGCATTCCGGAACAGGCGCAGCCGTGGGGAGCGTGACAGAGGTCAGGGCCCTTCGCAAGAGTGGCGAAGAATTTCCAGCCGAATTGTCGCTCTCTACCTTTCAATTTGAGGGGAGGTGGCAGGCCATTGGGATCGTGCGTGATATCTCGGAGAGAAAACGCCGCGATCAGGCGTTGCGAAGAAGCGAGTCACGATTTCGCCTCATCTCGGAGAATGTTGGGGACCTTATCGCTCTCCTCTCACCTGACGGTCTTGTGAAGTATGTCAGTCCATCGCTGCTCCATTTCGGACTCAATCCCCGCGAGTTTACCGGAAGCGACTTCTTGAGCATCGTGCATCCTGACGACAGACCAACTGTCGAAGGAAGGGTCCGCGAGGAATTCAAAGGAGGGAAGAGCGAGCTCATCCAGTGCCGTTTCTCTGACGGTGCCGGCGGATGGCGGACCGTCGAGATGTCAATCGACCTCCTCGTCGAAGATACGGGCGCATCGGTGCTGACAGTCTCGCGGGACATCACGGAGCGGGTTCGAAATGATCAGGAACTGCGGGCCTTGCAGCAGGCAATCGATCAGTCCCCAGTCGCGGTAATGATGACAGAGATCGACGGGACAATCACCTATGTGAACGCAGCGTTCGTTCGGAACAGCGGCTACTCAGAGGAGGAGATCCTGGGAAGGACACCGTCTGTCCTCCGCTCTCCTGCAACTGAAGATGCGACGTATGCGGAACTGTGGCGGACCATTCTCAGCGGCCAGGACTGGAATGGGACGTTGTGTAATCGGAGAAAGGACGAGAGATTGTACTGGGAGCGGTCAACCATCACACCGATTGTTGACAGGAACGGCACGCTCCAGAGGTTTGTAGCAATCAAAGAGGATATCACTGACCAGGTGTTCCAGGAACAGGAACGTGCCAAGCTCGAACAGCAACTCCGGGAGCGAAACGAAGAACTCGAGTCCACCGTTGCCATGCTCAAGCAGACCCAGGGCACTCTCGTGCAGTCCGAGAAGCTGGCATCCATCGGTCAGCTCACGGCAGGCATTGCCCACGAGATCAACAATCCGCTCGCGTTCGTTGCCAGCAATCTGAACCGGTTCGGCGAATACTTCGCCGACGTGCTGGGTCTCCTTCAGAGCTGGCGCGACCTTGCGGTGCCTCTTGCCGGGAGCGCTGAATACGCCGACAGAGTCGGACGCCTGCAGGCGGAGGAACAGCGCATCGATCTCGCTTTTCTCATCGAAGATTTCCAGCGACTGATGGCGCATACACAGAGTGGAACAGGACGGATCAAAACCATCGTCGAGCAACTACGCGGATTCACCCATCTCTCCGGAGATGGGTGCGTCGACAGCGATATCAACGCGGCCCTCGAAGAGACCGTTACGATCACATGGAACGAGATCAAGTACAAAGCAACCGTCAAACGCGATCTTGCGGTTCTTCCGCCCGTGCACTGCAATATCGGAGAGATCAAGCAGGTGCTGGTAAACCTCGTTGTCAACGCCGCTCACGCAATCGACGAAAAGGGCCTCATAACTCTGCGTACAAGAGCAGAGGACAACGCCGTGGCCATTTCCGTCGAGGACACGGGACACGGAATACCCGTATCGAGCATGAAGAAAATCTTTGACCCGTTCTTCACCACCAAGCCGGTGGGGAAGGGGACTGGACTGGGCTTGTGGATTTCAAATACGATTGTCAGAAAGCACAACGGGACCATCTCGGTCGAAAGCGAGGTTGGGAAAGGGACTGTGTTTACTGTTCACCTCCCTCTACAACCACCCGATGTGACAGATGCTGGAGGGGGAGGGTGAAATGAGGGATGATAGGGCAGTAGAGAGCACCAATAGAGCCGCGGCAATTCTGATTGTTGATGATGAACAGGGTATCCTTGATGCCTTCCGAAGCATGTTCCGGCGTGAGGGGCACATGCTTCATCTGTTCACCAGCCCCGGCGGAGCGTTGGAGTTTTTGGGTCGAGAACACGTGGATATCATCATGTCGGACCTCAGGATGCCGGAGATGTCCGGCATGGAGTTCCTCAGCCGGACAGTGGATCTCTGTCCACGTGCGACGCGGATCATGGTCAGTGGCTACGAAGACCGGGAAACCATTCTCCGGTCTCTTGCGAAAGGACTTGCCCAGCACTATGTCATGAAACCCTGGGAGGACCACGAGCTGAAGAAGCTGATTCAGGGTGTAACGGGGCAGTTGCTCGACCCCCGTCTCCTGAAACTCAAGGGCATCTTTGGTGGGCTGGACGCATTTCCAGCCCCGCTCCTGCATCATATGGAACTCAGAAGTATCCTGGCTCGCCCCGATGCGTCGATTGTGACCATTACTGAGGAAATTGAGAAGAATCCTCCGGTGGTCGCGAAGATCCTGCAAATCTCAAACTCCGTATACTATGGCGCGCGAAAACCAATCACGACGGTGCGAGACGCAATCCAGTTCGTCGGCACGGCCTCTCTTGAAAATCTCGTGATGGCCATTGAAGCATTTCAGTCATTCGGCAGTTGTCCCGATCCCTGGGCAAAGCAGCAGATTGACGAGATGTGGCGGACGGCGATTGCTCGGGCGCACTATGCGAAGACCATTGCCAGCCGTTGGGACGGGTTTCAGGACGGACATGTTGTGTACGCGGCGTCTGTGTTGCAAGACATTGGACTGGTCGTCCGTGCATATACCGATCCCGCTGGGTACCGGAAGCTCCTTGAAGGAGTTCGGCATGCCGAAGCAGGAATACTGGAATCTGATGCTGAAGTGTTTGGCGAGACCCATGATGAGATTGGATCCATGCTTCTCACATACTGGAATCTTCCTGACAGTATCGCGGCCGCGGTGGGCCGTCACCACGCGATGAACCCGGAAGACAATCTCACTCTGGTTCTGCAGATCGCCGATGTGCTGAGCAGCAATCCCACCGCACAGAAGATCGGCAAGGTGCTTGAACCCCTCGTCGCTGAATGGCGTCACAACCTCGATCTGTCCAACTCATCAAACGCATGAGGCCACGGTGAACGGTTTTGTTCCAAATACACGCATTCTGTATGTCGACGACGAAGAGAACCTCCTTGCCGCGTTCGTCTCACTGCTGCGGCGCGAAGGGGTCAAGGTCTCGACTGTCAATTTCCCTCAGGCCGTCGAAGAAACGCTTCGGCGGGATGGTCCGTTTGCGATGGTGTTCTCGGATCAACGGATGCCTGGTATGGATGGTGTCGCTGTCCTGGAGCTTGTCTCCCGACTCCACCCCGAAACCATCAGGGTTCTCATGACCGGGTTTGCCAGCCATGAAGATGCAGTCCGGGCCATCAACAAGGGGGGGATCCGGCAATACATCACCAAGCCCTGGGACGATGAGGCGCTCCGTCTTCTCGTGCGGGACGGGGTCAGGACATACAATCTCCAGTGCGAGAATGCATTTCTTCTTAAAGAGCTCAAGGAGAAGAACGATGCGATGAAAGAGATGCTCCAGGGGACCCTGGCAGGGACTACGAAAATTCTCGGGGATATGGTATCACACGTCAATGGCGAGGCAGCAGCGCAAACGGACCGTGTACGGCGGGCGGGGAAGACTGTGCTGGGACTCATTCCCGACGTAAACCCGGTCGAACGGTGGGAAGCGCTGCGGGCTTTTGACCTCTTCAATCTCGGAATTGCCGTTCTCCCGGCTTGGATCCTGATCGCCCTTAACAAGAATGGGCTCTCAAGCATTGAGAGGTTCCCAATTGCCGTCCAGCATCATTTTCAGGCTGCCGACATGCTTATGAGTATCCCCCGGTTTGAAGGAGTTGCCCACACTATTCGTCTTCAGAACAAGAACTATGACGGAACCGGTGAGCCCCGTGAATCAGAGGTGCGGGGGTCAGAACTCCCCCTCGGGTCGAGGATACTACATATCTTGCTCGACCTCGACCGGCAAAGCACGAGCACGTTTCGTGGAAGAGCTGTGCTGGAACAGATGGTTCGGAGGTCCGACCGGTATGACACTTCCATCCTCAGAACCCTTCTGCAGGGGAAGAGGCAGCCGGAAGAGAGCACAGAGCTCTCTCTCAGTGCGCTCGGAGAGATGAAACCGGGCATGATACTCGTCGACGATCTGATGAACCGGGAGGGCAACATGCTCCTTCGCCGGGGGGGGGTGCTGACCGACGGGGCGCTGGCCATGATCCACCGGTGGGCGGGGAAAGACGGTGTGATCTTCCCCGTGCGCGTCCGCCTGGAGCAGTGAGGCTGTGAAGGGTGCAGTGTGGACGCAGGGAGGTGCGGACTGATCTTCAAAAAGGAAAAGGGCCGGAAGCGGAGGAGATGTCGTAGACAGTCTCCTCACTTCCGGCCCTTCTGTTTTGTTGCCTACGGAGCCGTGGTGAACCCGCGGGCTGTGGAATTTGTCCGCCAGCCGTCATAGCTCTGCGGGAACAGGCCCTTTGGGCCGGTAACAGCATTCATGTCGGCGAAGGGTCCAAACGAATAGATGGTCCACGAATATGCCTTGTTCGAAGGCAGACTCAGCCCCTGCGCCGTGAGATCGGGAATTGTCGCCGTGGGGGATGTGGTGACGATGTAGTAATTGGGATCTCCGGCACCTCCGTTGATATAGAGGATATATGTCCCGCCGGGAACCGGGGTCCAGGTGAATGGGGTGGTGGTCGTGATTCCGGTCGCCGATGCCACCGGCAGGCTGTGCTGCGGAGGGGCGAGAAGCGTGAGCGTCAGGCCACTGGTACCTGCCGTTGTCCGTTTCGAGAGACTGCTCTGCCCCAGGGAAGCCGATGAGCCACTCGCGGTAAGTACGACGGTGGCCCCCGCGATCTCCGGGACGGCATACGAGAAGGATGTCGACGCGGTTGCTTCTGATCCGATGGGAACATCTCCCGCATCATTCAGTGCGATGTTGAGGGTCTTCGTTCCGAGAGTCAATCCTGCAGGAACGACGATCGATCCGGACACAGTCGATCCCGTGATGGCGCTTAGCGCGACATTTTGAGAGGCAAATGTTCCGCCTCCAGTGAGTGCCACATTTGCCTTCGTTCCGTACCCCTTGAACGCCACCGGCATACCCGATGCATCGAATTGAAACTGCAGGGCATGGAGAGTGCCGGTGATGGTCGCGGCGCCGTTCCAGAAAACGCCAAGGGAGTAGGCACCTGTTGCCGGGTTGGGCGAAGCATACCCCGCGACGTCAGTGGCTATGAAGATAGCCCGGCTGTTATGACTTGCGGGGAGGGGATATCCCACTCCTCCCGAAATTGTCCCGCTCACTGTCGCGCTGTTTGGTGGCGCAACAACCGAGCCGGTGAAGTAGATGGTCGGGTCGCTGCGCGTGAGACCCTTGTACACCATTGCCGTCTTCGAGGTGCTTAAGATGGCAGTGACATCGTAGGGCGTCGTGACATCCGTGACCGTGAACATCCCGTTTGCGTCTGTTGTTGTTGACGGGCGGCCTGAAACCACTACGGCGGTATTTGCGACAGGGAGACCCGAAAAAGCGATCACTTTGCCGGTCACGGTGATGACGCCTGAAGCCCCCGTTGACGAATCGGAGTCCTTGCTGCAACCGGCAAGGACAATGCCGGATGCCAGGAGGAATGCAATGGTCCAGATCCGGAACAACCGCTTGGATGAGTGCATCATAAACCTTTCAATTGTCGATTTCCAGTGAGCGTATTGTGATTTCGGATTTACGGGGCTGTGGCAAAGGTTCGCGACGCCGACGTGGCGGTCTGAGCGTTTCCGACAGGAACGAAGCCGTTTGCGCCTGCGGCAGCGTCGATGCTCGCATGTGGGCCGAAGAGGAACACACTCCACGTATATCCGAGGTTCTTGGGAAGCCCGAGTCCGAGACTCGTCAGGTCGGGGATCGTTGCATTCGCTGTTCCCGTGATGACAATGTAGTCTGGCTGTCCTGCGGGGCCGTTGAAGAGGATGAGGTAGGCAACCGAAGGGACCGTTGTCCACGCGAACGGTGTGGTTGTGGTGACGTTCGACGCGGCGTTGACCGGCAGGCTAAGCTGCGGAACGTCAGCAAGAGAAAGTGCAACGCCGGTGGCGCCGACCGTGATTCCCGTTTTGGTTGCTGATGAGAGTCCGCCGCCACCGGATGCCATTGCGCTGACTGAAAGTGTGGTGCCGGTGACGATGGGCACGTTGTACGTGAACGCGGTTGCAGTTCCGCCTTCAGATCCGAGCGACATCGAGCGATTCGAAGAGAATGCCAGAGAGAGGGACTTTGACCCCAGCGTAAGCGTCGCGGGGACCGTGATGGCCCCTGAGATCGTCCCGGCCGTTATCGAAGTCAGGGCAAGATTCTGATTCGCAAACGTCCCGCCGGCGCTTACCGTGACGCCCGCCTTTGTCGCATACCCTTTGAACGTCTGAGGCATGCCGGCCGAATTTGTTTCCAGTTGCAGCGCATGGAGAGTGCCGTTTATCGTGGCGCTCCCGTCCCATCCGAAGTTCATCGTGTAAGCGCCCGTCCCGGTGTTCGGGGTGGCTCCTCCCGAAGCTTCCGTCGAGACAAAGACTGCGCTGCTTGCATGATTTGCCGGCAGAGGGTACCCGGCTCCGCCGGAGACCGTGCCGGTGATGGTTGCGCTGTTCGGTGCCGCAGGTGATGAAAAGAAGTCGACAAGTGTCGGATCGGACCGGGTGAGACCCCGGTAGGTGATCCCGAGCTTGGAGGCACTGATGACAACGGTGATTTCGTACGGTGTGGTGACGCCGGCAATGGTAAAGGCTCCGTTGGCGTCGGATGTCGTGGCCGGGAGCCCGGTGACGACGACCGGCGCATTGGCAACGGGGCGGAGGAGGGCGCTGACCACTTTGCCGGTAACGGTAATGGTTGCTGATGAACCGGTGGATGAATCTGAATCCTTGCTGCAACCGGGGACTAGAGCCAGCAGGAGAAGGAGCACGGTGATTCTCGGGAGAACTGCCAGGAAACGTGTGCGTGACATGGGACCCTCGTATCTGGTGGATAATCCGGCGACTGTCAAGTAGGCCGGGCCCTTGCTGAAAAGAACGGCAGAGAAAACAACTGTTCTGAACGTAGCAACTTTTCGGGCGAGTGTCAATGCCCTCACACCGTTGGGGTTTCGGGAATTGAGCAAAAAGAGTATCTTGTGGGACCGTGCAACCCGACCACACGAACGAAGCAGACAGAAGGAACGATGCCCGATGAGCCACGAACCCGCCAGAGGTGAGGTCCGTCAGAGCCGCTCACTCCTCCTTCTTGCTGCGGCAGTCCTTCTTTCGCGTGTCCCCTTCATGCTTTCCGGCTACGGCGCCGATGGTGACGCCTGGCGGGTTGCATCGTCTGCGACAAATCTCTGGAAAACCGGCCGCTATACGATGTCCCGTCCTCCCGGCTATCCGTTGCACGAACTCCTTTCAGCTCCCCTTGTCGGCCTGGGGGGTGCGCCTCTCTCAAACGGTATTACCGCGCTTGCGTCGGTCGCGACGCTTGCCGTTTTCTTCGGCATCGTCAGGCACCGCACCCGGAAGCCACTTCTGCTGACGACGGTCTTTGCATTCACTCCTTTGTTCTGGATAAACTCAGCCGCGACGATGGACTATGTCTGGTCGCTGCTCTTTATCATGCTCGCGCTTCATCTGGCATTGGATGGGAAAGCGTTTTGGAGCGGAATCGGCCTCGGGCTTGCAATCGGATTTCGTCCGGTGAATGCCGTGGCGCTCCTCCCGCTTGCAGCAGCACTACTCGTCTATCGCCCTTCATTTCGCATCGGCACGCGACTCCTTGTCCTGGTGTTCGGTTCCGTTGTCACGGCGGCCCTGTGCTTCACGCCGGTTCTGTGGACGTACGGGGTTGGTGGCTGGTTGGACATGATAACAGTGCAAGCAGGTCGCGTCTCGTCCGGATTCGGCGATACGTTTCTCTCTGTTGTCTATCGATCCGTGTACGCTGTCGGCCCGCTCGCCGTTCTCGCGGCAGGGTGGGTCGCAATTTCGGGCAGGAGGAGACTCCTACAACTGGTTGGGGAGAGGGACCCCCTGGCAATGGTCGCTGTCGTCGGTCTGGCTGCATTTGTCTTGGTGTTCGCCGCTTTCCCGCTGGAGAAGAGCTATCTCCTTCCGGGGATTCCATTCCTTCTCTTGTTGATGGAGCGACTGGCAACCAGGGTGTGGTTCGGGGTCTTCGCGCTCGCGCTTCTGGTGTTCGGATTTGTGAACCCCGATGTGGTCAGACACGAGGGTGTGCGGGGAATTCCGGATTTCAACGTGCGGGCCGGAATGGTCATCGAAGAGTGGCAGAAGCGGGAGGAGGTACTGCTCTGGCGGAAAGAGACATCATTGTACCCGTTCCCTCAGAAAACGATCGTGTTGACCGGTGCCGGGCCTGTTTTCTGGTTCGAAAACGAGGGTGTCGAGCTCTCTCCGACTGCGATGCTGGTTGGAGATGAGGATGAAGTTGTTCGACAGAAACGGAGCCCATCCGTCTATTTCGTGCCGATGTTGCCCCTGCGCGAGCTGCACAATGCCCGGAGGGCCGGCTATCGCATTGTGTGTTCGAGTCAGAATAGGGAATACGTGGAGTCTCTCTCCGGATACACGATGGAGGAGATGGGAATCCTGCTCCATCCTTCAACCTCGCAATGAACACGGGGCCTTACCCGTTGCCTTACCGTATCAGAAGAAGCTTCCGTACAACAACTGAAGCCTGGACCGCGGCGCTGCTCGTGGGAGTTGCCGACAGTCGGCAGACGTACACACCACTCGCGATGCGATCGGGTCTCCACTGAGTCTGGTGGTATCCCGCGTCCAGGATATCGTCCACCAGTGTTCCCACCTCTCTTCCCACCGCGTCGTAGATGGTAATGCGCACATGGCTCCTCAAGGGTAGCGCAATGTCGAGCGTGGTGGACGGATTGAAGGGGTTGGGGTAATTCTGTGAGAGGGAAAATGCTGTAGGAAGGGCGGTGGGGTCATCGTCAACGTCCTGCGACGGGTCTGCGGATTTGCCGCGCAGGCACACAGTTGACGTTCCGCCGTTCGTTGTCAGATGCAGCGTATCACGAAACGTGCCGTATGCGACTGGTGCAAACTGCACCGGGATCAGGAGGGTGTCTCTCCCGTTTACGACAAGCGGAGTGCCGGCGGAAACCTTGAAGACCGGGCTCTGTACTGTCAGACCTGTGACCGTAAGCTGGTATGAAGCTATGTTGCGTAGAACGATCGAGCGCGTTGTGGAATCCCCCCGGTCGACCGATCCGAACTCCAGCGAATCCGCGGAGATTGAAAAGCTGCGCGCAGGGCACGTTGCGGAGAGGGGAACTCTGGTGTGGATCGTACCTGCAGTGTTGACAAAGTGAAGTGTGTCGACGAATACGCCCGATGAGTCGGACGTAAACGAGACAATCAGACTATCCGCCTGCCCCGCGGCGCGGTGGTGCGTGTTCACCGAAAACCACCGTGTGGTCGTGTAGATCGAGTCCACCGTGGCCGGGTTGACGGACGAATCCGCGAACATGACTGATTTCCGGGCGGTGTCCCGGACTGCAATTTCTCCGAAATGGACGGAGGATGGGATTGTAACGAGCCCCGGAGCTGGAGAAGCGCCATGCAGGAAGACGCGGACGAAGATGCCCTGAAGCGAATCGACTGAACCGATTTCGAGCGTGTCCTGAGCCACCCCGTAGGTGTGCGGTGTGTAGGTGATCTGGACAACAGTGCTCTCGTGTGCCGCAAGAGAGAGGGGCGTTGCGCCGAGGAGGGAAAACGATGAGGACGAATGATGTAGTGATGTGAGAGTGATATCGTTGTCCGTGGGATTGACTATGCTCAGCGCTACGAGCGAGGAATCCCCGACGGCGCAATCAGCAAACGTCAACGTGTCTCGTGACGGAACGAACGCAGTTGTTCTCCATGGAAAGCTGTAGACACGGTAGCTGTACAGAGGGTCGTGCATGGCCATTTCGTAGACACTGGTGCCTTGCGGTGTCACTTCCGTTACGGTAGGATTGGCCGCCCCCCATGCGATCAGCGTGTTCCCGTCCGGCAATCTCTGCGTATAGCCCAGTGCCCAACCGAATATGTCGGGAGTATGGCGGTACTCCCACACCAGTGTGGCTGTTTTGTTGTGTTCGTCAAGGGCATACTCCACGGCACGGGATGATTCGCGATCGTTGCCGTTGTCGAACATCGTCATCGTTCCTCCCGGGAGCCTGCGAAGAGCATGCTGGTGATTGAAACGGAGTGGATCGTTGACGAACGTGAATTCGTTGTGCTTCCCGCCCCATCGCCAGATGATATCTCCCGTGGTACGGTCAATCTTCGTTATCTCGTCCATGTTCCGGCATGAAATCACGATGTTTCCGTCAGTGTCAATCTCTATGGAATTGGCATGAACGTAATCGATGAGGGGGGCCGTGAGGTTTTCGTCGGTTGCATCAGTAATTTGAAAATGGTCCCAGCTCCGCCATTCAAACACTACATTCTTGTCGCGGTCTAACTCCTGGATGATGAGGCCTTCAACGAGCGCATTTGGGTCTCCTCCCGGGACAATGGTGTCCATCGGGATCGCCTTTCGGTCAACACACATCAGGAAAGCGTGGCTATTGGGGAGGATGCGAAGTTCATGGTTGTCCGTGGGGTACCCGTTGCCACACTCATAGAAGTCCGTGACTGTATAGGCGCTGTCCAGCGCGACAAAGACACCGAGGTCCACGTCGAAGTACGTAAGGACTCCGTTCGGCTGGAGCGTCAGACCCCAGCACTGGACCTTTCGATAGAAAGCGGGGGATCCGTCTCTGTTAAGGATCATGAGGTATGGCAGGCTGGAGTCGGCTCCCCAGACGACGCTCCCCAGAAATACCGGGTCTCCACCAGGCGTGGCATTCTTCAGGACACGAATGGGAGGGAAATCGGAGGGAAGGGCCGGCTGCGTTTTCGGCAACGGCGGCATCGTGCGAGTCGCGGAGAGCGCCAATGCGCCGGATGGAATTCTTCCCGGATCCGGCTTTTGTGTCTGACGGTTTGCACGAGAGCGGGAGTACCAGGGATCTACACGAAATGTGAATGAGACTTGTGGGAGGGCTGCGCCGGTGGTGGTGACAATGCCGGGAAGCAGAGTGACCTGAACATCTTCTCCATCGGTGAAAACGGGTTCCGGCTGGAAGAGTATAGTCTGACCGTCATCGGAAAGCGCAACCCGGCCGTTATGCGTGCCACTCTTCGATCCGACGACGCGAAAAAACTCCTGTCTGAGCGTGTGGGGTGCGATTCGTTCGCTGCTGAAACGAACAATGATGTTTGTCTCGGGATGGACACCGGTGGAGTTAGGCCTGGGATACAGATACTGATAGGGGGATGAGGAGGCCGGCTGTGAAAGCAGGACCAAAGGACCCCAGAGCATTATCAGCACTATGAAGCGCGCGCGCATTGTTTCCCCTGTCCCCGAATGCAATCCCTTTTCAGAAGGGTCGCTATTGCCATCCGACAGATTCCTACTCAGCCATTATTGTGTCGGGGGCAACAATAAGGTAGTCCATTGAGAGAGAAGTGTCAAGATAACCCCGGAGGGAAAGTCAATTGCGGAAGTGTCGTGAGAGGCCCCCGGCAATGACGCCTGGCCCATTGCCGATACGTGCCATGGGAGCTCAATCCGGCATCAGGATCTGGCGCGGAGTACTGAGACTGTGCCGGATCCGCCTGCCCGCCGCCCTTGTGACGCACCGGAAGAATCGCTACACTACAGGTTCAGAGGAAGGCGCGTGTCCGGCCTTCCCCCCACTTCGAGGAAGGAAAGCGCAATGAAGAAGTCCTATTACCTGCTCCTGGCAGGAGGCGTCGACAGAAAAGGGATCGTTTTCAACCTCACGAAGATTCTCACGGACTTTTCATTTAACATCGAGGACTCCTCGATGGTCCTGCTCCGGAAGACCTTCTCCGTGATCATGCTGCTCTCCCATGACCGCGCTGCTCTCCCTGCGACGTTTGATGCCAGACTCAAGAAGTTTGCCCGCACGTTCAGTATGACAGTCGATATCCGGAGTGTCGGGCCAAAGGAAATGGAGGAACACTCCGCGAGGGGGGGAACGTTTATGATCTCCCTCAGTGGAGCCGACAGGCCTGGGATCGTTCGTGACATCACCGGGACGGTCGCCAGGATGGGTGGCAACATCGTGGATCTTGAGACAAAAAGTTCTCAGAAAGCGGCACGGGCAGCGTATTTCATGTTGCTTGAGGTCGTAATGCCGTCGGGAGTGTCGGGCAGCTCGCTTCAGCGGGCGCTGATGAGGGCGGGGAAGAAACTGGGTGTGCATATCAGCGTGCAGCGGGTAGAGCGGGAGATCTTATGAACGTCTTTCCCATCCTTCTGTTCCCCGACGAGGAGCTCAGGAGGAAGGCGAAGGCGGTGCAGGACGTGGACGGTAGGCTGGTCCACTTCATCGCGCGGCTGACGCTGACTATGCAGAAACAGAAGGGGTGCGTGGGGATTGCCGCGCCGCAGGTTGGGGACGGCAGGCGCATTATCGTTACGGATGTGTCCACCCATCGGAAAGCCACAGAGAAGCACGGGTTGGTTGTCATGATCAATCCCGAGCTGCTGGGAGGGCATGGGTCGGTGGTGACCCGGGAAGGATGTCTGAGCGTCCCGGACTTCACCGGAAATGTAGAACGCAGGAGTGCCATCGCCGTGCGGTACACTTCGCCGGAAGGGCGGGAGTGCACACTAGAAACTTCCGGCTTTGAAGCGGTCGTAATTCAACATGAGATTGACCACCTGGACGGGATTCTGTTTCTGGACCGGATAGCGAATCTGAAACGGGACCTGTTCAGGCGAAAGACATACTGAATGCGAGCACGCCATGCATCGCCTTGACGGGCTTTTGCGCGCCCGGAACACGATTGTCGTAAAGATCGGCACGAACCTCCTGATGGACCGCGCCACGGGTGTCAACCGGACGCGCATCGCCAACCTCGCGCTGGAAGTGGCCTCTCTTCGAGAGGCGGGGAACCGCGTGGCACTCGTGAGCTCCGGTGCAATCGGGGCAGGTGTCGCCGCACTTCATCTCAAGAGCCGACCGAAATCGATCCCCGAAAAGCAGGCGACAGCTGCGATCGGGCAGCCGATCCTCATGGAGGCATATGAGTCCGCGTTCAGGAAGCAGGGGCTCACGGTTGCCCAGATCCTTCTGACCAAGGACGATTTCATCACCAGATCCAGATATATGAACGCGATGAATACGTTCCGGGTGTTGTTCGAGAAGGGCGCCGTTCCGGTCATCAATGAGAACGACACAGTTGCAGTCGATGAAATCAAGCTCGGCGACAACGATACCCTTTCCGCCTTCGTGGCTGGGCTCGTAGAAGCGAATCTCCTGATCATCTTGAGTGATGTCGCCGGGCTCTATTCGGATGACCCGGGGCGGAACAGGAAGGCGACACTCATCCCCGTTGTTGAATCCATTTCAAACGACATCGAGAAACTGGCCAGGAGAAGCGGGAATGACATCGGCACAGGAGGCATGATCACCAAGATCCAGGCGGCGAAGCAGTGCGCGGCATCCGGGATCCCGACCGTAATCACGGGGGGCGACAACCCGAGGGCGTTACGTGATGTACTTGGTGGCGAGTTCACCGGAACGCTCTTTCTTCCCGGTGGGCGCCGGACCAATGTGCGGAAGAAGTGGATTGGATTCGTGTCCAACACGAGAGGTGTCGTGACCATGGATGAAGGCGCAAAGTCGGCACTGATCGCGAAACACAAAAGCCTGCTCCCCTCGGGCATCCTCGGCGTGGAGGGGGAATTCAAGGCGGGCGACACCATCAGCGTCCGCGATGGCGGCGGCACGGAGATAGCGAGAGGGGTCACAAACTTCTCATCGACAGATCTCGACAGGATCCGGGGGAAGAAGAGTGGTGACCTGGCTGGCATTCTCGGGCGTGCGTGTCGCGACGAAGTGATCCACAAGGACGATCTCGTGATTCTTACAGGAAGATCATAATGCATGCTTCGGTACAGGAAGAGGCAAGGGGAGCCAAAGAGGCCAGCAGGGTGCTGGCAATGTGCACGCCCGCAGCCAAGAACAGGTTGTTGAGGGTTGTCGTCGCACGTCTCCATAGCGGAACTCCGGAGATTCTCGGGTCTAACGCCGACGACCTTGCGATCGCACGGGAGCAGGGGCTCTCCCCCGTCTTGCTCGATCGGCTCACGCTTGACGAACCGAGGATCGGGCAGATGATCCGTGGCGTGCGGGATGTGATTGCGCTTCCTGATCCGGTTGGCCGAATCTACGGGAGAGTGAAACGACCGAACGGGCTCGTTGTGGAACGAATGCGCGTTCCTCTGGGGGCCATTGGCATCATCTATGAGGCGAGGCCAAACGTGACCGTGGATGCTGCGGCTCTCTGCCTGAAATCAGGGAACGCCGTGCTGCTCCGAGGCGGATCAGAGGCCATACGTACCAATACGACCCTGGTGCGCATGCTCAGGTTGGCCCTTCAGGATGTCGGACTCCCTCCCGGGAGTGTCGGATTTGTGGATACCACGGACCGGGAAGCGGTCGTGACCATGCTTGCGCAGGATCGTTTTCTGGACGTCATCATACCACGTGGGAGCCAGGCGTTCATTCGGTTCATCCTGGAGAATTCTTCGGTGCCGGTCATTGCGCACGGTGAAGGCAACTGTCATGTGTACGTGGATCGGAGCGCGGATTTGCGGAAGGCGGAAGAGATCGTCATCAACGCAAAAATCCAGCGGCCCTCCGTCTGCAATGCTGCGGAAAAGCTGCTTGTGCACGAGGCGATCGCCCCGAGGTTCCTTCCCCGCGTCGTCGCACGCCTTCAAGAGGCCGGTGTTGAGGTCAGAGGGGACCCGCGTACGGCCGCGATTGTTCCCGGCGTCGTACCGGCAGGGGAGGAAGACTGGGGGAGGGAATATCTCGATCTGATCATTGCTGTCGGGGTGGTGGGGGACATCGCGGAGGCGATCGCGCATATCAACCGGTGTGGCTCGCATCATTCCGATGCGATTGTCACGGGCTCAAAGCGGCATGGTGAGCGGTTTCTGCGGGAGGTTGATTCCGCAGCGGTCTACGTGAACGCATCGACGCGGTTCACGGATGGATACGAACTGGGTCTGGGTGCAGAGATCGGGATCAGCACGCAGAAGATCCACGCCCGCGGGCCGATGGGGCTGGTTGAGTTGACGAGCAGCAAGTTCGTTGTGCGGGGAAAGGGGCAGATCAGGGGGGAAGGGTGCGGGTAGGGAGAATGTCGGATCAATAGGGCGCAAGAGTCAATTCTCACAACAAGCGAGGAATACACGTCATGCGAACAACGGCAAACCGCGCAACGCTTCTTTTTGCAGCCGCATTCGTCTTATTGACAAGCTGGACCCTGGCCGTTGCTCAAGAGAAAAACGATAATTCCCTCTACCGCCGACTTGGAGGCGTGTATGCCATCGCATCCGTGGCAGACGACTTTGTCGAGCGTCTCCTGGTGAACGAGATCCTCAGGGCCAATCCGGCAATCAAGGAGGCGCGGGCTCGTGCACCGAAGGCCGGATTCAAATTTCTTTTGACGGAAATGCTGTGCGAAGCAACCGGAGGCCCTCAGAAATATACGGGTCGTTCAATGAAAGAAGCACACAAGCATTTGAACATCTCGGAGAAGGAGTGGGATGCGATGGAGGGGGAGTTCAAGCTCACGTTGGCCAAGCATAACATTCCAGCAACGGAACAGGAGGAACTCATCGCTATCGTCGCGTCGACGAAGGCGGAAATCGTGGTGGCTTTCGAAGGAGGAAAGAAATAGGAGAGTATCGCACGGGTCGGTTTCCGTAAGCCGGCACCCAGTCTTATGGTCTCCACGAAGGTTCCCGTTCCATAGCGATCTTCTCCATATCGCGATCGCTCGCTCCGGCAGAGTTATGCTCTTCGCCATGATTGTACCTATCAGCGAGTTCAACTCCTTATTTCTAAGAACAAAAGGCCTCTCATCAGCGAGAGGCCTTCCATTTGTCCTGGTTCGTCCCCCCGATCTCTGCACAATTATACAGCGGCAGGTAGTGTACGCAGCGGATCGCGCATTGTCAATTGACAAACTCACATCCACGCGCTATCTTGGAGTGGTCGGTGTCGTTTGTACGACACATAGGTGACGTGCATTCCCAGGGGGGGAGCCCACCATATCCCCCACTCCAGCCCTTTCCCATCCTGGCTTTGATGCCCGTTGCCTCCCGACAACATCACAGGCAGTGTGATGAGGAGGAGCAAGTGAGTCGACTTGGTTTTATTGTCCGGCTATTTCCACACGAGGTACATAGAGCAGATCTCTGGTCTTTCGTTTGGCAATGGGAGAAGACGATGATACACGAGGCATTGATTACGAGTTGCCTGCTCCTTTTTGCCGTCGGGGTAGTTCCCCAATCCCACAGCCAATCAAAGATCCAGTCGACACAATCGATACGCACTCAAGCAGATCACACGGGATAATTGCCAGTACATTCAAGACGAGGAAGGGAATTACACCGTAAAGCATGGATGGGAGAGACGGTCGCTACAATACCGCGGTTTGCTTCAACGCACGTGGGACCACGGGGTGTTGCACGGTGAATACCGCGTCATAGTTCATCCTGCCCCCGAAGATGAGTGTGTGATTGAGGTCGTGGGCCAATTCACACAGGGAAGGCGCAACGGGACATGGAAGTACCGCGTGTCTGACGAGAATCATCGGGCGAGCTATAGAATGATATGAAACCCGCGCATGGATCTACGCATTCGACACGGTAGGTTTTGACGGCGTTGGAGAATCGAGAAGAGAGGAATGTTACAAGGACGGCAAACTGCACGGGAACTGCACCGGCTGGTACTTCAACAACCAACCGGCATTCGAGAGACCGTACAGGAATGGGGTTTTGAATGGCACGGTTGCAATCTGGGACGAAGAGGGAAGGATAACAACAAAGGAAATCTACAAGGATGGGGTCCTCGTCAGGAAAATCAAGTAAGGTCTTGACATAGCTGAAAAGGTTGCTATATTGCTGTCGTTGTCGATGTGCAGTATTCCACTCAACGGGGGTATACCTTCCTTCTTGCTACAGCGTATCAACAGAGTCTGTTGAACTCGCTGAGGCACACTCCAAGCGATTCTTTGCCACCAGGCTTCATCGTTCACGCAGCACTTCCTTCACAACCTCGAAGGTGAACCATGACCTGGACCGCCCGCTCCGCTGTGCGCACAACGCTCTGTGCGCTGCTGTGTTGCTGCCTTTTCCGGCCATCCCATGCACAATGGTTTGCCGGCAGACTTGCCGATACCACTAATCGTGCCGACTATCTCCTTCTGACCCCTTCTGTGTACGCGGATATTGTGGAGCCGCTCGCGGCATTCCGCCAGGGGCATCAGTCGCTTGCAGTGATGACTGTTCTTCTCGATTCCGTTCTATCGCAGTTCCCCCGGGCGACTCCCGACAGTTCGATACGGGCATTTGTTACGCGCACGCTCACTTCCTGGCAGAGTCCTCACCCGCGGTTTCTTCTGCTCGCTGGGACTGTCAACACGATCCCATCGCATTGGGTCGCGAGCGAGTTTCCGCCCATGTTTGGCGAGGACTCCGTGCTGATCGATCAATGGTTTGTGAACGAACGTACAGAGTCGCTGCTGAACGGCCCTCCGGCGATGGCAGTTGGAAGGTTTCCCGCCTGGAACAGGAATGAGCTGACAGCTATGGTTGACAAAACCATGGACTATGAGCAGGCGGATGCGAGGCCTTGGGCCGCCCGATCGGTTGTCGTCGCCGATTCCACCGACTATCAGGTGTTCGAGCCGGATGGTCTTGCCCTTCAGAAAATAGCCGTAGACCGATGGCCCGACACCGTGAGCGTCCATGTGAGGGAAAACTCGCCTGCGCACAGGAGCCGCGAAGAGTTCCGGGCGCTCTGGAACGAAGGGTGTGCCATTCTCTCGTTTCAGGGTCATATATCGGGTCCGAGGTTCTCACACGCCCTCTATGTCACGACATGGGATGTGGACTCGCTCGCACCGGGTTCTCCGACACCTCTCTGTCTCTTCGGGGGAACGCAGCGCTTCGACGTGGTGGACACGGTTGCGATTGCTCTTGCGCTCCTGCGGGCACCTGGGTACGGAGCGGTATGTGCCATTGCTCCTTCAGGTTTGATGTATGCGTCAGCAAACGCCTTTTTTGAACAGTCCTTGTACCGGCATCTTGTTGTGCACCCGGCTGACGCAATCGGGATGGCCTGGGTCGCCGCCCTGGAATCCAGCGATTCACCGGTCGACCGGCGGAGGACTTTGCTGGGGGACCCCGCGCTCGTGATCAAGTCGGGGACCATCACGTCGGTATTGAATCCGGAGTTTGGCATCCCTTCGGGCTACGTGCTGAATCAGAACTACCCGAATCCTTTCAATCCTGTCACGACCATTCGCTACGGCCTTCCGGAACACGGGCGGGTGCGGCTGACGGTGTACAACTCCATTGGCCAGCAGGTTGCCACGCTGTATGATGGAGAACAGGGGGCAGGCTACCACGAGGTGCGGTTTGATTCCAGCAGGGTTTCCTCCGGGATATATTTCTACCGGATGTATGCCGGGGGCATTGTGCAGACAAAGCAGCTCGTCGTTCTTCGGTAGGAGGGCCGGGCTGCAGATAGGGAGTCCACACGTCGAGTCCGTTGTCGGAGCCCTTGATTGCCATCAGCGAGTTCGGAATGTGCCGCGACGGACTGCGACTATGAATGGCGACGGGCCCTGAGCGGGAGGTGTTGACATTGCGGGATCTCCGCACTATATTGCATCTGAGCATTTGCCATGGGGGGCAAAGTGTAAACGACAATCAAAGGGCCTCTTCGTCCGATCGATGGAGAGGCCTTTTGCGTTTTCTGCGGGAGGCATCCAATGAACGGGAGCATAAAGTGTGGACTCCTTGGGCTTTGCGTGATCGTGCTCAGCGTGGATCTCCAGGGTGAGTGGAGCACAGTCAATCGGCCTGGGGCGGATTTCAGGCATCTTGCCGTGACATCAGGCAAACTCTTTGGCATTGGTTCGCGGGCCCGAATGTACGCATCTTCGGATGGGGGGGAGAGTTGGCAGGCGGTAGCCCAGGATGGTCAGTCGCCGCTTTCACGCACGGGATCGACAACGTCTTCTACAGGATCATGTTTGCCCGCGGCATCGGGCTCCTCGGGGCAAGCCACGGCAAGATCCTGCGGAGTGCCGATGCAGGATCACATTGGTTCGAGGCAACAGCGGACGGGGATGATGATATCCTTGCCTTTACGACCAGCGAATCTGGAACGACAGTGACGTTCATTGCTGGCGGATTCGGCGGGGGAATTCGGGTGAGCTCGGATAGCGGCAGCAACTGGCTATTTGCCAACACCGGACTTGGCAACCTGAATGTTACGTCACTTGTCAGAGGTTCGAGACGGCCCGACTCGAGCGGGCAGATTATCGTTGCAGGAACCTACGGCGGGGGGATCTATGTCTCGGAGGACAACGGACTGTCGTGGGATGCAAAGAATGCCGGCCTGACCGGATTGTTAATCAATGATATCGCCACGCTCGACGATACAATTGTTGTTGCCCGAAGCGGAGGGAAGGTGTCTCGATCAACAGACCAGGGGGAGTCCTGGCAGGATGTAGGATCCGGGCTCCCCGACACCGAGGTCCTGAGTGCAGCACTCGTGCAATGTGGGGACGAAACGTGGGTGTTTGCGGGAACCATCGATGCCGGGATCTGGCGATGCAGCGCTGCGGGTGGATCGTGGTCGAGCGTAAGCGACGGTTTGCTGAACAGTCGTGTGAACTCGATCCTCGTTCAGGATACCGCGCTGTTTGTCGCGACACACCAGGGGGTATATCGCTCGGTGGACTACGGCACATCGTGGCAGCTTCTTGCGGAAGAGACGTTTCCGCGCGTTTCACTTCTTCACGTCGCCGGCAATGCCGGTCTCGCTGGAACTGAACGTCTTTTTGCCGCAGCGTGGGGTGGGTACTATGCAGGTCCGATCGGGGGGGAGTCGTGTACGATGTTCATGACTGATGACAGGGGCGAACACTGGACAAACGCGAGGAGCAGGTTCTTTGGGCCCTCTGTCTCCATGGAGACACATGGGGACGCGTCGTTTCTCTGCTTTGGGGGCAACATGGACTTCTACGGCGGGATGTATGCGTCGTTTGACAACGGCGAGACGTGGGAGCTCCGCTCTCAGGCGTGCGGCGGGAACCATATCTACTATTGCATGAGCGTTCGGCCATGGGCTGATGGAAGCGGATATTCGTCGTACGTCGCCGGCGATTTGCCTTCTCGCGGGCTCTTCTTCTCGAATGACACGGGCCGGTCATGGTCCCAGATCTCCACTTCGCGAATCACCGCGCTGTGTGCGCTTGACTCGAGGGTTATGATTCGCGACGTAGCCGCAAAGGTATGGCGGACTTCGCGGGACAGTGGCATGTGGGAAGAGATAACCCACACACTCTCAGGTGTAGATCCGGTTGCGTTCACGCGTGACGGCGAGCGGCTGTTCGCAACGGTGGCTGATGATGCAGCGGATGGTCAACCCGGGGGACTCGTGATGACGACCGACGCCGGCGCGTACTGGGTGGCGGCGGGTCTGGAGGGGAGCACGGTGTCATCGCTTGTACCTGTTGGTGATCATCTTGTTGCCGTGGCCGACGGCAGAGTGTATTGCGCAACGCGGGCCGATCTCCTATGGGTCGATGTTACTGCAAATCTTCCTGCGACTTCTGTCGGTTCGGCAACTGCGTCGGCGGATTGGTGCTACGCGCTGGGGTCCGACGGAGGGAGTATGTCGGCGCGGCCAATGTCAGAGATCGTGCAGGAGCTTGCCACCCCTCCCGCACCACCTGATCTGCTCGCTCCTCCTGATACCGCCACACTCTCTTCACATGAAGTCGAATTTGTCTGGCGAAAAGGAACACCGGCTGTCACACGGTACTGGCTGGAGACATCCACTGATTCCGCATTCCTGCAGAGTACAGCAGACAGTATGCTCGTTGATACCGCGGTTGTGCGCAGCGGGGTGCCCGAGGGGCAATACTGGTGGCGGGTAAGGGCATTCAGTTCTGCTGGCTGGGGGCCCTTCAGCAAGACGAGGACATTCACAATTTGTGTGATCGCCGGGACACGGTGGGTCCGCACGAACGGACCGGATTCCCTGGAAGTGAGGTCTCTTGCCGTGATCGGCACGAATCTCTTTGCCGGGACCACGCTCGGCATCTTTCGCTCGACAAACAATGGGACAACCTGGACCGAGGCAAACGGAGAATCGACGCATGACGGTCTCAGGGCCCTTGCTGTTCTTGATACGAATCTCTTTGCCGGCATGTATTACTCAGGCGTCTATCGATCTTCAGACAGCGGCACAACGTGGACCCCCGCAACCACCGGTCTGACAAGTCCGCAGTTCCCAATTCGACTTCAAACGCTTGTCGGGAGCAGCACAACGCTTTTTGCCGGGAGCGTGGAATTGGTGTGTGGTGTCTTTCGTTCCACGAACAACGGGGCAAGTTGGGACCCGGTTTTTACCGGCGTGACGTATCCGCCGATTCAGGCCCTTGCAGCCACCGACAGCATAGTCTACGCGGGGACAAGGTGGGTGGGCATCTTACGTTCCAGCAACAACGGCACTGACTGGACCGATGACACATCGATTTTCCGGCATTCCGCTGTCTACGCCCTTGCCGCCACCGGCTCAGCTCTCCTTGCCTACACAAGTGCCCCTGGCCCCCCCGCCGTCTATCGTTCAACCACCAGCGGTGCGGACTGGGAACCGGTGGCGAGTCTCCCGGGGTTCAATGCTCTTGCCGTCGGTGGAAGGTATCTGTTTGCCGGGTCTTCCTCTGGGGTCTTTCGCTCCCTTGATAGCGGTGTGACCTGGACCGCTGTGAACCTGGGGCTCACGGATATCGTGGTCGAAGCTCTTGCCGTTTGCGGGGGGAATCTCTTTGCAGGCACCCGGCACAGCGGCGTGTGGCGGCGACAGCTACCGGAGCTCGTTACTCCCGTTGAAGTGGTGGCGGGCGAGACGCCGCGAGGCTTCGTGCTCCATGAGGGGTATCCGAACCCGTTCAACCCCACAGCGACGATCACGTTCGAACTCCCGGCGACGGCGATTGTACGATTGAGTGTGTACGATCTTCTCGGCCGTGAGGTAGGCGTGCTCGTGAACGCGAGGATGGAGCCGGGTCTCCACAAGATCACGTTCGACGGAAGCAGGTTGTCGAGTGGCGTGTACCTTTCCGTGTTGCGGGCAGGGCAGTATGCAGGCGTCAAGAAGCTCTTGTTGCTCCGGTGAGCGCCAAGGGCACCTGCTCCTGATTGTGTGGGGTGAGGTGCGAGGAATGATCAGCATCTGCCTCGATACTGGACCATGGTTCCTGAAGGATACAGTGTCACGACAACGAGGATCACCATCAGGAGACGATTCATCGACTATTACGAATTTCTTGGTCTCTGTGTACGAATCCGCTTGAATCCTATACGGGTAGACACCGCTGTCCCGCATACGACGCCGTTGATGCGAGCCCCGAGTAGCTTGAGAAGCCAATAGCCAACTCCACCGTTCCACGTCGCATAGGTTATACCAAGACGCTTGACAAATGTCCGATGCGTGTTGGATGCCCACGTAATTGCCATGTAGGGTTCCACATCGGAGCGAAACGCCGTGCTGCCCTTTTTATTGAACACGATTAATTGACCATAAAGGGTAGGAGTGTCGCCGATTTTCCACGTAAATGCGCATTCGACATGTTCTACGCCCTCGAAGAAGGTGACCAGCTGGGTCGATTCGGCGTATTCGGTTGCCCCATCGCTAAGCCTGTGAAATATCCTCCCGTTGATAACTGTATCAAATAGAACGGTGACGGTATACGTTCAATTCTCATAGTATCCACCATGCATGGACGCGTCTCTGTGATAGAGAAATGCGTTCCCGGTTTCGAGCGATTTCACCGGTGTCCCCTGGCTGATGCCACCATCCACGGCGAGCAGCACTATCGCCCAAGCACCTATTGCGATCCTGATCCACTTTTTCACCAGGATGCCTCTCTTCGTTGACATTAGGGCCGACCCGGACCGACCGATCCTTAGAGCAGCTGGGAGTTCACACTACGAGACGCACTAAAACAACAAGGCCCCTCCTTCTCATGAGAGGCTTCCTATTTCTGCGCACCTCCCCCGATGCCAAAGAAAGGTGCACAGCGGATCGCGCATTGTCATTGACAAACTCACATCCACGGGCTATCTTGGAGTGGTCGGTGTCGTTTGTACGACACATAGGTGACGTGCATTCCCAGGAGGGAGCCCGCCTGGATTTCCAGAACCCATTCCCACTCCTTCACCTGGCCGAATCCACGGTGCCGAAACGATCGTGTGGTTCAGGCCGCTCAGCGTCTCGTTGGCTGGAAATGAAAGGCATGTGATATGAAGACAGTCCATGTGTTGGCGGTCGCGGGCTTCCTCTCCTGCGGGGTTGCATCCCCTTCATCGGGACAATGGGTTCAGATGGGTGGACCGTACTTCGGCGTGGTGCGCTGTTTTGCCGGCAGCGATTCTTCCGTTTTCGCAGGAACAGAGTCAAGCGTGTTCGTCACGACGAATCATGGTGCGAGTTGGGTTCCGGCCCGGAACGGGCTGACGATGAATACGGTGTACGCCATCGCGCAGAGCGGGGTACATACCGTGGCCGCCCTCTATGGGGGCGGAATGTTCGTCTCCACGAATAATGGGGGCGAATGGACCGGTGTCAGCTTCCCCTCGCCCTATCCTACGTCCCTTGCTGTAGAAGGTACAACCGTGATTGCAGGTACAAGCAACAATGGTGTATTCCATTCGACGGACATGGGACACTCGTGGAGTCCGACGGGACTCAAGAATATCAGCGTAGAAGCGGTCGCACTCCACGGGTCAATATTTCTCGCCGGGACCACGGGGGCAGGTGTTAGCGGAGGGGGGATATATCGTTCGACGGATGCGGGGGCCCACTGGACGCAGTCTCTTCCGGGTCTTTCCCGGTGGGCCATTGCCCTCTCGGATTCGGATGCATTCGCTGCAAACGAGACGGGGATACTCCGCTCTGCGGATTTCGGTGCGAGTTGGTCGCCAACCTCCGTAACCGGTCGGCCTGTGTCTTCCATCACCCTTAACGGTCAACGTGTCGCCGCTGGATCAGATAGTGGAGTCTTCATTTCGATCGATGGTGGTGGAACCTGGAGTCTTTTGCACGTCGACACGGCGCACAGCGCGGTCGTGTCCGTGTTCATTGACGGGGAGACCATCCTGGTTGGAACACCCTCCGAAGGTCTGTTCGCATCGAGCGACAACGGGGCGACATGGACCGGAGTCAACACCGGGATCCCGGCCCCGGTCACCAACGCGTTGGCCTTCCAGGGCACGGCTCTTTTTTCGGGAACTTCGGTGGGGGTCTTTCGCCTACCAGGCGAAAGTTCTGTGTGGAATCGTCTGCATGTCGGGCTTCCGAACCTGGAGGTCCAATGCATGGCCGCTTCTGACAAATTCCTCTTTGCCGGAGGCAGCATGGGTTTGCCAATCTACCCAGGCGGAATATATTCCTCTTCGGACCACGGATCGACCTGGTCTCGAGCGGGCGACGCCTCGAGAATCTGGTGTATTGCGGCTCACGACTCAACGATCGCAGCCGGTGGGTGGAGGGACAGCGTCTTTGTGTCGGAAGACAACGGCATGAGCTGGTCGAAACGAAACATAGGGATAGCTGCTGCTGCCGTGAGGGCTGTTCTCTTTGTGGATACTGTGCTTTTCGCCGGTATCGATGGCCGCGGAGTGTATCGCTCCACAGACCGTGGGCGGATATGGACGAATGCAAGCAGCGGTCTCACAAACCCGTTTGTCCTCCCGCTCGCTGCCTCTGGGTCTGCTCTTTTTGCGGGCACACAAGGAGGTGGAGTTTTCCGCTCGACGAATGATGGGGGAGACTGGTCGCCGACCAACACCGGATTGCTCAACCTCGATACACGATGCCTGATGGCGGCCGGGCGTACCCTCTTTGTTGGAACCACTGCGGGGGGACTCTTTGTCTCTACGAATAGCGGCGATTCGTGGGCTTCGGTTAGTGACGGGCTGCCGTACGCTGACATTTTGACCCTCGTGGCCGATTCCATCCACCTCTACGCGGGGGGAACGAACGCTTCCGGAGTGTGGAAGCGCCCGTTGGCTGAAATGGCTGGAAATCCCGCAGCCGTGGCGGAAGTGGGCACATCTGACTTCACGCTCAATCAGAATTACCCGAACCCCTTCAACCCGAGTACGACGATTACGTACCGGTTGCCGCGGGTGTTGGATGTGACACTGACGGTGTATGACATCCTCGGACGCGAGGTATCGGTGTTGGTGAATGAGAGGAAGGCGGCCGGAGCCCACGAGGTCACGTTCGACGCGATCGGGCTTTCAAGCGGGGTCTATCTGTACAGGTTGCAGGCTGGACTTCACGTCGAGACGCGCAATCTTCTGATTGTGAGATGAGCACCCGGACGGACTAGTTCTGGTGAAAGGAAAAAATGCTTCCATGATTTCCTTGAGAGTACTCTGGCGAGTTGGATCTGTTTTCTTCCTGTCGGCGTGCTTCTGTTCCTACTCCACCGGTCAATGGGTTGCGCAGACCGTACCGGCCGATGTCTCAATTCTGCTCTGTGTGGGATTCTCGTCGGCGAATGTCGGTGTTGCCGGAGGGTACTCCTTCTATGGGAACGTGGGTGGCCAGATATTGTACACGACGAATGCTGGAACGTCGTGGGATCGTGCCAGGATCCCTGACTCGGCCCGCGCTCTTCTGTCGGTTCAGATGTTCGGCAACGGCACAGGGTACTCCGTCGGTGCGTACAACTCCTCTGTCACAAGGCACAGAGTGTCGGCAATCGTGCCTGCTATGCGCAGCGGGTGGTCCGGTGCCTCGGTGAGAGCCGATCGCCTGCGTCGGATCGGGCTGGATGGTGTTGATGAGTACCGGGGACTGTTCCTCAAGACGCTTGATGAAGGACAGAATTGGGTTACCTGGGGAACTCTTCCGGACAGCACGTACTACATCATTAGCGTTTCGTTCGTGAACATCGATACAGGATTTGTAACGATCTCGATGACATACATTGAAGGCAAGGCCGGAATACTGAAGACAACCGATGGAGGTTCAACGTGGATCCGCTGTGTTCTACCAGATTCAATCGCTGGATTGGCTTCGATCCGCTTTGTTAATAGTTCCCTTGGATATGCAGTAGGGTATCAGAAGATCGATATTACTATCTCGGGCGTTATCCTCAGGACAACGGATGGCGGGGTGAGCTGGTTCCTGACGCACTTTCCAGAGGTTGATAACTTCACGGACGTGCGCTGTACTGATACGACCACTGCATACGCGACCGGTGTGACCGCGATAGGAGAAGGTGTCGTATACAAGACGACCGATGCAGGTTCAACGTGGCACCTTCTGCCGACGAGTACGGCATCTGCGTTTCTGGAAGGCATCTGTTTCGCGCCTGGAGGGCATAAAGGCATGCTGTATGGGTCGACCACGGCGACGCCGTGGTCGGCGTACGCATCATTGACATCTGATGGGGGTGGATACTGGACGGACGTGACTCTGCCGGACGGGGAAGGCGTCCTTCTGACGGATGGGGTCCTGCTCGATGAGGAGAACGGGTATCTTGTCGGCAGTGATCTCCTTTCTGGACAAGCCGTCGTTTTCCGTGCCACCAACGGCGGTGTGACGTTCCTGCAGGGGACCGACGGTACGGGCCCGGGGCAAAGCAGGCTGGCTCAGAACTTCCCCAACCCCTTCAACCCGTCCACAACGATCGGATACACGATCCCCGCGCGTTCTCACGTGAGATTGACAGTGTCAAACACATTGGGCCAACAGGTGGCAGTGCTTGTGAACGATGAACGGGATGTGGGCTATTACGAGGAACGCCTTGAAGCGAAGGACCTGTCGAGCGGGATATACATCTATCGGATTCAGATGGGCGGGTATGTTGAAACGAAGAAGTGCTTGCTGGTTCGGTAGTATGTAAACGGTCAACAAATTACAGGACCCAGACTTCCAAGTGTTCTCCGTTACCACCATCATGAGAGGTGGAACAATACGGATCTCAACTGTGATATGTGCTGTCTTCTCGAGTAACCTATCGATGTGTCCTCGACTCGCACCCATTCTGATCGGAGGGCTGTCTCTACAGCTTTCCATCGCCCATGCTCAATCTGCAGACTCCGCAGGGTCGCTTCCTCCATCTGCTGTCGTCCTAACACCCGGAAGTCCGGCCTTTCTCAGATCCACACCGTACCGAACACTCGAACAGATATTGTCGCTGATATCTGGAGTCATCCTGCAGAACGGCAGTCTCCATATGCGCGGTGGCCGCGCCGACGAAGTGCACTATCGTGTCAGCGGGTTCTCAGCCACAAACCCGTTCACGAACAGGGCTCTGTTCGAACTCATTCCTGAAGCGATCGACGGCATCGAGGTGAGAACTGGACCTGCGGATGGTGAGATCGCAAGAGCACTCTCGGGCGATGTCAACTCTGTCATGCGGCGAGGGAGCGATCACTTCGAGATCCGCGGGAGTCTTCAGACCGATGAGGTTGTGCCGTTCGGGCACTCCGTCGCGGGGATCCGGTCCTACGGATATCGGGACGGGGTCGTGACTGCCGGCGGGCCCCTTCCGCTCAAACCCGGAACGACATTCTTTATGGCGGGACGTCACCGGTACATGCGTGACCGGACGCCTGCGTTCCGTACTCCTTTTTCGGTCCTGCCTGGGAGCGTCGACTCCGTCAAACCATTTCCTGCTGCACTTGTTCTGGACGATCATACATTCGCCAACAACACACAGGAGGAGAACGCGGTCCAGGGGACGCTGGCCGGCACATTCGGTGCGTTTACGGTCCAGCTCACCGGGCACCAGAGCTGGGAGCACTCAACGGTCGGTTCCGAGTGGCCGTCACGCCTCGAGCGCCACTTTGCTCAGGCCCGGAACCCTGAACTGAAGAGCGTGACAGGATTCCTCGGAATCACCTCGGAATACGGGGCTTGCGATGCCACGACGTTCACCCTGGGTGCAACCTACGCGTGGACAAGGACACGGACGGTGGATCCGGTGTTCGGCGAGACCTGGCAGCTCTACATGGACAGCGCTGCCAATGCACAGGCCGGCTACGGCGGGTTCACATCTCGGTGGTCCGGGCCGAGCGATTTCATTTCCAACCATTTCTTGTACATTGATGACCCGCGTGCGCCCACGAACACCTTCATGAAGCAATCGCAATCTGGTTGGTCACTCTCGGCAGGGCTCCGTCACGAATTCGATACCTCCAACAGGCTGGAAGCAGGAGGAGAGTTGGAACGATGGACAATGAGAATGTATTCGATAGCAAATATTTCCTCGGCCATGTTCTATCTGTACGGACAGGATGGCAATACTCCGAGGGTCTTCGCGTCCGACATCCACCGCTACTGGCTGATCCCGCGGGAGGGCCGCATCAACAACTATGGCTTTGATGAGTTGGGCAACATCGCCGATGACGGTCTCAGCACACCCTTCTCCCCCGTGATCGGCTCTGCATATCTGGCGTACCGGTGGCAGAAGGGTGGGCTAACGCTCACATCCACGCTCCGGTACGAGTATTACAACACGGATGTCCGTCCCCTCCGCAATCCGAATGGGCCTTCAACCTACTTTCTCCCTTCGTCAGGGCCGGAAGTCATCCCGGAGGAGCGGTTGGCTGATGCAAAGGGGTACCACTACGTCCTCCCGCAGATCCGCGCCGCATATACGTCGGACAATGGCTCGTCGCTTACGTTCGGCTTCGGTTCGTATGCACAGCTCCCGGCGCTCGATCAGCTGTACCTGGGTTCAGCTCTCGCGGTGCTGACGATCAGTCCTATCACACGCGGGAGCGCCTACCAGCCACCCGTCGGATTCTTTGCAGGTCCGGAACGCGCAACCCAGCTTGAAGTATCGCTGACCCGTCCGGTCCACGAGCAGGTCACCGTTGGTGTGCGCGGGTACATGAAGCACATGTGGGACCTGCTGACTGTGCGGTACCAGCCTGTCCAGTCATACGTATGCTCTATGAACCGCGATGAAGCAAATGCAAAGGGCCTCGAAGTGACAGTTCGGTTGACCACACAGAAGGGTCTCTCGGCCTACTTTGCCTATGTCCTGTCAGAGGTTCGGGGGAGTGGCTCGCACCCGCGTTCGACACTCGGGGCCGTGGAGCAATACGCCGATTCGCTGCTCACTTCACTGACCCGACTCGACTTCAATCAAACCCACAGAGGAACTCTCCTTCTGTCGTACGCTACGAATGATCGGGTCAGTGGCGTTTTCAACAGGACCGGCCTGCAATTGCAGTTGACGTACAACAGCGGCCACAACTACTCTCCGCGTGCGCTGCCTGCCTATCTCGGGTCCTCGGAGCCTCTGATGAAAGGAGTAGATCTGATCGACGATCCCAGGTTCGCCGACCCGATAGTCCCTACGGGTTCTGCTATCACACCGGCCTTGTTCAATGTCGACCTGGGGGTGAGCAAGCGGTTCGTGCTCGGAGGGAGTGAACTTGAGATCTTCGTACAGGTCCTGAATCTGTTCAACACGCGGCATGTCCTGAACGTTTACCCGACGACTGGCAATGCCGTTGATGACGGATTTCTGGGCAGCCCCCGCAGCACCTTGTACGCGGCGGGGTATGCCGGCTTTCCGGAATTCTACCGCGCGATCAACAGCGAGAACCGCTGGAGTTATTTGCGTGCAACCGGCAAGTGGTACAACCGTGAGCAGTTGAGCGGGGATGGGTACGACCTGTACGGCACGCCACGCCAGTTCCGGGTGGGCCTCCGCCTGACTGTCGGTACAACCGGATCCTGTGACGCTCATCGACAGTCTCTCAGCGCCTGGCCCGGTGAATGGCAAAACGGAAAGGATAGCTACAAGATCTCAGAGTAGTTTCTGGAGCCGTGAAGAATCCGGTAGACAAGGATTGCTGAAGGCTCGAGGCGATAGAAGGCGAGATAATTACCGATGATGAGGTGCCCATAGCCGAGCCTGGCGATATCAGGGTCGTGTGGGACTCGGCCAAGCGAGGGCTGCGTCGCGAGGGAGTTGAGCTCCTTCTCAATCCGGGCCCGGATGCGATCTGCTGCTGCAGGGTTATCGGCGGCACTGTACTCGTAGATGTCAGCAAGGTCCAACTCTGCAAGACCGAGGAGTCGGACCGAACGCTTACGCGGGGGCACGAAGCCTCTTACGGAGATCGCGTACTGCTTGTGCCAGAGGCTTCCCTGCGTCGCCTGCGGCATGCTGTGCCTGAGCAACGGAAAGTTTGTTGAGCAACTCGAGCTTCTTCTGCAACTTGGCATAGTGAGTCAGAGACATCACGACCATATCCCGTTCACCGTTCTTGGTGATGAAGATAGGTTCGTCCGCAGCGTATGCCAGTTGGGAGATTTCGTCGGCATTGTTGCGAAGATCGGAAATCGATTTAATGACAGGCATGGATAGCTCCTGATCGATGGTATCAACATAATGATACTATTCTGATAGAGTCAGACTTCGGCCGATGGAAGCACGATAACCACTGATCCCTGGCAGTTTTGCACCATTGACACAGTGAGGATCAACCCGGTGTCCGCCGGTCTCCCTGAAGAGTTTCGAATCGATCGGCCGTACCCAAATCCTTTCAATTCAGTGGTGAGTTTCAGGATTGAGCTGCCAACTCCGGCCATGGTGCAGGTTGTTGCGTATGATATTCTTGGCAGAGAGGTCGGTCGCATATTCGATTCGTGGTTGCCATATGGTGTTTTCGATATTCCGTGGTCTCCGGTGGGAATGTCGAGCGGGATGTACGTCTGTTGGATCGGTGTGAGGCCGCCTGAGGACTATTCAACCGGATTGATTTCAGTAGAACGCGTCATGCTACTCCGGTAAGCAGCGAGCCACTCATTTTTGACATCGACGGAAATAGTCATGGATGAGCTGCCACTGTTCAATTTGGTCAGGTGCGTATGGAGGCTTCATGGTTTTCGCCTCGTTCAGTCGGCTTTGTGGGTTTCGGAGCAAGGTCATTGCTGCCAGATCCGATCCCGGCCTCTCCGTCGGGCTCCTTCAGGTGGGGTAGTCATGGGACTCCATTTCTCCTGGTTTCCCTTCGCGTTCATGTTCTCCGCACTCTTCTGTCATCCTGCCTTGGGCCAGTATCAATGGCAAAACCCTCTTCCCCAAGGAAACCATATCAGGGCCATCGAGTCAATCAGCGCTCAGCTTGGATTTGCGGGAGGCGATGCTGGGACGCTGCTCAAGACGACATCGGGAGGACAGATATGGACCATTGCGAGATTTCCCGAGCGCGCCGAAATCTCGCGGATCCAGTTTGTCGATGGAATGCGAGGTTGGGCGTGCGGTGTGGCCAGCGGCAAGGCAGTCCTCTACGGAACGACTGACGGTGGCGAGACGTGGGTCGACCGCACTCCCACGGCAGGCAGCGAGGTGGCATTTACTTTTCTCAACGGATCCCTTGGATGGGCCTCGGTCGATAGTGCAGTGTATGTCACAAACGACGCCGGAGTAGTGTGGAAGAAGCGCGGATCAGGCGGCTCGATCTCCTGCCTGTCATTCACAGATTCACTCAATGGCTGGGGGGTGGCAGGATCCATCGTCGTGCATACTATCGACGGGGGAAAGAGCTGGATGACCGTCGTGCCCGACACCGCCACGTCGGGGAGCCCAAACGGTTACACACAAGTGGACTTCATCGACTCGTCGGTCGGATGGGTTGTGGGTAGGCTCTGGGGGCCGCAGCTGGCAGATGGATTCATATATGCAACCACAGACGGGGGAGCGCAGTGGACCCGTCAGCTACACGTTGGTTCCCCTCAGGGTCAGTACAGATCGTTCAGTGATCTTGTTGTGCGAAATAGAAACATTCTATGGGCAGTCTCAGATTGGTACCTGTATCGCTCCACCAACGGCGGAGGAGAATGGCAAAACCTGGGCCGTACGAAGTATCTTAGGACAATTGCCAGCATTGATGATTCCACGCTGTGGGGCGCAGGAGACCTTGGAACTCTCTATTGTTCTCATGACGGCGGTGGGACATGGCAACAGACCTCTCGTGGATTCGATACACGGTTGCTGGACCTCCAGCTCACGGCCGGGTCACGGCTCTATGCCGCGGGGGGAGCAGCAGTGCTTAGTTCGGACGACAAGGGAGGAGAGTGGGGCATACACCCTGTAGTAGTTCCTGGCAGTCCGATTGTTGATATTCATGCGGTATGGTTTAGTGACAGTCTGCATGGATGGTGCGGGACCGAGCATATCGGGGGATGGGGGCGTGTTCTACGAACAACGGATGGCGGGTACACCTGGGAAGTCCAGGTGGACAGCATTCACAGAGTATTCACGATGCTTTTCACTTCGGATGGAACGGGGTGGTTTGGATCAGGTTCCCTGATCTATCGATCCACCGACAACGGTAAGAACTGGGTCTTTCATGGGGATCTGAGCCCATCGAGCGGGATGGAAGTCAAGACCCTTAGTTTCCCATCACCTGACAGCGGGTGGGCAGGCGGATTTGTAGGCCTCTTTCGAACTGCCGATGCAGGTTATTCTTGGGATCGGGTCGACCTCCCGGGGGAAGACATTGTGGTGGAGGATCTATTCTTTCTCAATCCCAAGACGGGATGGGTCGTCGGGGAACATGGCAGGGAAAGTTACATATTCAAGACGACCGATGGGGGCTCGACGTGGTCTTCGCAAGATCATCCCGTCACGGCCGACTATTCGAGAATTGTATGTGTCTGTTTTCGGGATCAAAACCGAGGTTGGGTTGCAGGCACCTCGCTCCCTTCACCCGTGCTACAAACAACAGATGGGGGTGAGACATGGGTGCCCACAGATATTCCGACATCACTTACCCCCTCGTGCGTCCGATTCCTACCCGGAGTAGGTGGCTGGATCACCTTTGAGTTGGGCGGGATTCTACACTTCCCTGATCTGGCTGTATCCGTCGCTGAGATCCTATGGAATCCTGTTGCGGACGACATTTCGTTATCACAAAACTTCCCCAACCCGTTCAATCCGTCAACCACGATCCGCTACTCCCTTCCGACCCGTTCGCAGGTAACCTTGTCGGTATTCAACACCCTTGGCCAGAAGGTGGCGATTCTTGACGAAGGCGAACGGGAGGTGGGCTTCCACGAGGTAGTATTCGATGGAAATGGACTTGCCAGCGGGGTCTATCTGTATCGGATTGTGGCGGGGGCGTATGCGGCGACGAAACGACTCCTGCTTCTTCGATGAAATGAGAATCGTTGGGGGAGGCCGGCCGTCCTGCTCAATGCGCGACCGGGGCGATGCGAGCCAGTCGGCAAAAGAAAGGTGTAGACAATGCGGATCAACGCTGTACAGTTCGTCACTGCCGTGCTGCTGGCGGGCTGTTCCACCACGATCTATGTCCGGGATGATGAACCCCCGGACAATGACAACGTTTTCAACTATGATCAGGTGAATGAGCGACTCGAAAACGCTCCGGCGACAATTGTCTGCGTCGACGGAACCACGTATGCCTCCAATGGGATATTCATCACTTCAGACACGACCAGTTTCGACCAAACTGGGTCCGATGTGAGGCTGGTACTTCCGACACGTGCCCTCGCGAGAATCGAATACCAGGACCACGGTCGTGGCGCTTTCACGGGAGCGATGGTAGGCGCTCTTTCGGCGCTCGGTGGAAGCATCGGCCTGCTATGGTTTGGAGGCAAATCAGAGGATGTCCGATGGGGAGCGGCGGGACTCTTCTTTTATGGCGTTCCGCTCGGGACTCTGGTGGGCGTGGGTGCCGGTGCTGTTGTCGGAAGCACTCAGGTGCTTCTGTTCCGTGATTCCCAGGGGGAGGAGGCCACCCGCTCGGTGTCGCCGCCTACCCTGGTGCGTCCAAGAAGCTCACATATCGACTCGACAGCCAGATGACGCGGCGCATGTCAATAGTGAGTTTCGTCGCGGGTCTCGCCTTGGTACCGGGCATCCTTCGTGATCTGAATGCACTCCATGCGGATCGCCGTGGCCAAATCACGGGAACGGTTCGCGGCCCACGTGAGTTGAGGCGTTAGGCCGCCCGTTTCAGTCCGTGAGCTGCACTCGGATCTTCATGCCGAGAGCGTTGGCGTACTTTTCGAGGGTGGAGAGTCGAATGTCTCCAGCGTGGTTTTCAATCCTTGAGATTGCGGATTTCTTTGTCCTGAGTTTCCGCGCGATAGTCTCCTGGGTCACACCGGCGCGCTCACGGGCTTGGCGCAACATGACGCTAAACTCAAATGCACGATAGCCGGACTCGAAGTTCTCTTTGAACTTCGGACTCTTCGCCTTGCGGCGTTCGATATACTTTTCAACATCACTCATGATCTTCTCCTCTGCAAATAGTTCAAACGTCGAGCATCAGCCAGTTTGATTTCCCTTTGGGGCGTTTGGCGCTGCTTTTTCGAGAAGGCTGAGGTCAGAATCAGCAACACAGGTCCGTCGAAGAATCCCAAGAACCGATAGCTATTGCCGGCTGCATGGGCGCGAATCTCCCAAAGATGCCGAGTGCCAGCGAGCTTCTTCAGATACTGTTCAGGAACTCGATCGAAATGTTCGACCAAGCGGAGTACCCAGGCGACCCTTTGGCGTGCTTGTCTGAGAGAGAATCGAGGAATTCCTCGACGGGACACCTGTCATTCTCGGTCCGGTAGAACTGAATGGATCGCATGTCTGTAAGTTAACATATTTGTAAACCTCTGTCCAGAGACGAGGTCATGCGGATTTCCTTGAATGGCCCAATATCGGTAGAGAATCGGAAGAGATCCTCGAACTCATCCTTCGAAATTCCTCACAGACCATGACGGCGTTGCGGTCATCGGTCACACCGAGTGCATGCAAAACAACCGCACACTCCATCGCACACTCGGCGGCCAAAAAATGTGTGGTGTTCGGGAGTTGACGCAGGTCGAACGGACAACCGCGGATCACGAATCCCCGATTGTCGTTCATTTTGAGGGTGCGGAGGGGGAGAGATTCGAACTCTCGGTAGAGGTTGACCCCCTACGACGGTTTAGCAAACCGTTGGTTTCAGCCGCTCACCCACCCCTCCAGTGCCAGAACCACGGCAGGGAAGAATGCACAGTGAAAAGCGAAAAAGTGACGTTACGCTCTTCTAAAACACTCGCCTAAGATACGCAAAAAGATCGCCCCCCGCAAGCCCACCGCCACTCTACTTGATTCTTGACCTGCTTTTTTACAACTTTTAACCTTATACAGAGACGCGGAGATCCGCCTGTGACTACATATGCCTGCGCCTGCGCAGGATTCCTTTTCGCGGTGGCAGCCGCCATCGGTACACCTACCGTCGCGCAAGCACAGCTCCGTCAGCAGGCTGAAGCAAAACTGCGCGAGATGACCCCCCAGGAAATCGACGCTGCCCTGCGTGAGTACGGGATCTCCCGCGAAGAGGCTATGAAAAAAGCCCAGACCCTGGGGATTTCCCTCCAGGAGTATGTCACTGGCGCACGGCCCAAAACTGCCAAATCAACACCCGCAACACTCGGCGTCGACCCCCGCCTGAACTGGCAAACGCTCTCCCCCGTTCAGATCATGGCCGACAGCCTGGCCCGCACAAAACCCCCTGAATCCGTACCTGCTCCCCTCCAGGTCCCCGGCTTCAAGGGAAGAAGAGGTATCGAAGGCCCGGTGGAACCGTTTGGTTATGCAATGTTCCGCTACTCCGTTTCCACGTTTCTTCCCGCCGTGACCGTTGCTACGCCTCCGTCCTATGTGCTCGGAAGCGGGGATGAGATTATCATCAGCACATGGGGAGAAACACAACTCGACCACCGCCTGGAAGTCAACAGGGAAGGAACTGTCTATGTGCCCGAAGTCGGCCCGGTGCCGGCACAGGGGCTGAGCATCACGCAATTTCGCGAACGGCTGCTGCGCCGTATGGCGTCAGTCTATTCCGGTCTCGGCGGGGGGCCTGGCCGTGCGCGCACGTTCCTGGACGTGTCCCTGGGCAAACTCAAAACCATCCAGGTGTTTGTCCTGGGAGAGGTTCGGACGCCAGGTGGCTATGCCGTCTCGTCCATGTCCGGCATACTCCATGCCCTCTATCTGGCCGGAGGCCCGACGGTCGACGGCACTCTCCGGAATATCCAGATTCTCCGGAAGGGAGAACCGGTTCACGTTTCCGATCTGTATGCGTTCATTCTCGGCGGGGACCGGACAGATGACGTTACGCTGCAGGACGGCGACATCGTCTTCGTTGCGCCGGCCACGAAACGTGCTGCCATCGTGGGCGAGGTCCTGCGTCCCGCCATCTATGAGCTTCGCCATGGTGAATCGCTCCGCGAATTGATCGCCCATGCCGGCGGACTCCGCTTTGAGGCATACACCGAACGGGTCCACGTCGAGCGCATCGTCCCGTTCGAACAACGGAATACGTATGATCGCGACATCATGGATATCGATGTCGCGTTTTCGCGGGTTCAGGATCTCCTGGACAGCCATACACCGCTGGAAAACGGCGACATCGTCACGGTCTACGCGATCTCCCGTCTCCGCGAAAACCAGGTGAGCATCTGGGGAAATGTGAACAAGCCCGGTCCGTTCGAATTCCGGGCAGGCATGCGTGTGGCAGATCTGATCCATGAGGCGGACAGCCTCCGGCTGAGCACGTTCGCCGAACGCGCGACGCTGTACCGTAGTCTGAAAAACCTCCGAAAGGAAATGATCGGTTTCAATGCCCGACTGGCACTCGAAGGGGATGAACGGCATAACATCCTGCTGCAGAACGAAGACAGTATCGTGGTGTATTCCGACAGCCAGTTCTTTCCGCGCCAGCTCGTGTCGGTCAACGGGGCAGTCCGCAAGCCCGGATTCTATCCGCGCCATGAACGTATGACCGTTGCCGATCTGGTGGTCACGGCCGGTGGGCTGGTCGAAGGCTCGACCCGGACAGGATGGGAGCTGTCGCGTCTCGACACGTCCGACGTGGGCACATACACCACATTGATAAAAGTCGACGGAGACCGGGAATACTGGCGGAATGACGGTGGGAAGGGGATTCTTCTGGAGGACTTTGACGCTCTGACGGTGCCGTATGACCCTCGGTTTTCAACCCAGAAGTTCGTCACCGTAACGGGATACGTGATGTACCCCGGCCTCTACTCTATCCGATTCGAAGGTGAACGGGTGGCTGACATCTTCAAGCGCGCGGGGGGCCTGCGGCCAGGGGCATATCTGGAGGGCTCACGCCTCATCAGGAAGTTCAACGACGCAGGTCTGGTGCCACTCGACTTCCGACAGGTGTTCAAAGATGTGACCTCACGCGACAATGTCGTGGTCTATGACGGCGACTCCATCAACGTGGCGTACGCGGAAGATGTCATTTATGTGAACGGCGAAGTCTACTTTCCGTCCTCGGTCCTCTATAAAGAGGGTGCCGGGTTGAGCTATTACATCGATCAGGCAGGCGGATACAAAGAAGAAGCGGAGAAGTCGAATACCGTGGTCTTCCTCCCGGGTGGCAAACTGTGGGAGAGCGGGGACATTCTCCCCGGAAGCACGATCATGGTCCCGCGTGAACTCGACAAACCCGATACGCTGCTCCCGATCATACGCGACCTCGCGACCATCCTGGCCAGCCTTGCGGCGATCACCGTGGCGCTGATCCAGGTATCGAAATAGCACGAAAAGCGCTCGAAAGACCCTGTCGCCCATGACCGACCTTCCCACCCAAGCCAGCGCTACCCGGGGTCCCGCCGGACGGAAACTCCATGAAATCATCGCGCCGGCATGGGCGGAACGGAAACGGATTTTCATGGTCGCATTCGCTGCCGGCATTCTGACCCTCATCCTGAACTTTCTCATCCTTCCGCTCTACTACAAGGCCACCGCGACACTTCTGCCGGAGACGGAAAAAAGCAAACTCGGAGCACTGAGCCAGTTTTCCGGCCTCGCACAGCTTGCCGGGGTGAACGTTTCGGGGTCCGAGATCTCCCGGCTCTACCCGTTGATTGCTTCGAGTGAGACCGTGCTGCGGCCGGTGATTGCCCGGACCTACGTGACAAAGAAGTACGCCCAGCCGGTCGATCTGATAACGTATTTCAAAATCGACGAAGACACACCGGCCGAAAACATGGACGAAGCCCTGAGGCAGCTGAAAGAGCTGATGAGCTCTTCGTTCGATTCGAAGACGAGCACGGTGACGCTCGGCCTCGAAATGAAGGAGCCCGAGCTCGCCGCCGATGTGCTCAACACCATCGTGGCGGGAGTGGACAGCTTCATGCGGCAGAAGCGCATCACAAGCGCATCAGAGCAGGCGCGGTGGATCAGTGCCCGGCTGGAAGAGGTGGAGGGGGAGCTCCGCCACAGCGAAGACTCGCTGAAGACGTTCAAGGAACGGAACCGCAGGGTGGAGGATTCTCCCGAACTGATGCTGAAGCAGGAGCGACTGGGCCGGGAAGTGACCGTGAAATCGGCGATCTACCTGGAGCTGAAAAAGCAGCTTGAACTTGCCAGGATCGAAGAGATCAAGAACATTTCCGTCGTCAATGTTCTGGATTCAGCCAGGGCGCCGGTGAGGAAGGAGCGTCCGAAACGCGCCACCAATACCGTTGCCGCGTTCATTCTGGCACTCGTTGCTCTGGGAACGTACTATTCCCTCAAGCCGGTGTACGAGGAGAGGGTGAGAGAATTTGTGAAAAAAGTGGGGGGGGAAAAGTAGTGCTCCCGACAGGATTCGAACCCATACTAAGTGATCCGTAGTCACTCGTGCTATCCATTACACCACGGGAGCGATGCAATCGTTTAGTATACATAAAAAAAGACACCAAGGCAAGGGCACCGGCCCATGCCTTCAGGGGCCCAGAATCAGGGCGTAGACATATCCAATTCCCTCCTGCAGCACATCGCGCACGCCGGCACTTTTCTTCCACCACGTTGCTCCATCGTATTCCATATCTGGAACCGCGATACACCCGACCCTGACGGAGTCGCCGAGGGCGCGCTGGAAGAGAAGCCTGGAGCGGCGTGCATGCGGCCCGACGGTCACGATGTCCAGACCGCGGACCACAAGCCCGGAATCCGCAATCCAGTTCCGCAGAGCAAGTGCCGATGCGTACGTGCGATCCCGGTCGATTTCGCCGAACGCGGGTACGCTGACGACATCTGCAGGCGGAACGCCAAGGCGGCGACACGTGGCGGCAGCAACCTCGGCGGTAGACCTGTACTCAGACAGGAAGTATCCGTGACGGATAGGGACTCCGGTTGCGACGATCCGCCGGTAGCCCCCCTTCTGAAAGAGGACAATCGCCTGAGTGATGACATGGTCCGGGACCCACCCCTCGATAACGATCAGATCGCCGCCCACCGGGGAGCTGACGGCAAGAAAGGGGTAGATCCCCAGGAAGAGAGTCAGCTTGATTGCGCCAGCGACGACGAGCAATACAAGCCATCCTCTCCAAGTCAGGACCGGGACGGAACGGCGGACGAAGAAGCGGCGTTTTGGGGTCTTTTCGAGCATAGGGAGAATATACGAGGTTCCCTTCAGGTAAACAACAGCAGTTGCTTTTTTCGACACGGTTTGGTACATTTGCAGAGCAGTAGGGTTCTGAACTTTGAGCGTATCAACACATCGCGAAGTTGATACTCCCGGGGCTGTAGCTCAGTTGGGAGAGCGCCTCGTTCGCAACGAGGAGGTCGTCGGTTCGACCCCGATCAGCTCCACTGAGGTCAAGTCCTGTGCAACCGCAAGCAGCCTAACCCCGCCAGGTCCGGAAGGAAGCAACGGTCAGCTCCCCAAGGTGTGACACAGGGTCGCTTGACCTCATTTTGTTTTCCCTGTTGCAACGCTCAATGATATTTCGTAATTTATCCCTGACCAGTTCAGGTGTTGAGTGAAGCGACGCTCGCTTCTCCTTGTTGCGAACGGGGATTCACCATCACGGAGTTATTACATTCACGGATCGGTAAACGATGGGAGCATACATGACACCACCGATGTGTCTCTCGATCCTGCTCGGGAGCCTGCTCACTTCGTTCCGCGACCGTGGATGCGATCAGCACTTCATGCTGAAAGAAAGGCTGGAACGAACAGCAGCGTATGAAAAAGGAAATAGTGATCAACGCGGCGGCCAACGAAACCCGGATAGCAATTACCGAGGACGGTCGCCTGGCAGAGCTCTTTGTTGAGACTGCCAACAAAGCAAAAATGGTGGGCGACATCTACCTTGGCAAAGTTGCCAAGGTAATGCCCGGTATCCGGGCCGCCTTTATTGATCTGGGGCTCGGTCAGGACGGATTCCTGCATTTCTCCGACATCGGCAATCGGTTCGATGAGTACAACACGCTCATCGAAGACGAAGACGACGATGAAGAGGAAGAGCAGGAACCTGCAGAGGCGCCAACCGGCGGCAACGGCCAGAACGCTGCCGCCCCCACCGACACTCGCCGTCAACCTCAACGAAGGAACCGTCGCGGATCCGGTCAGCGCGACAACTCCACCCCCCGCCCCCCGCAGCGTGACATCAAGCTGGAGAAGGGGCAGGAGATCATCGTCCAGATCATCAAGGAGCCCGTCGGCAAGAAGGGCGTCCGCGTTACCTCCGAAGTCTCCCTCGCAGGGCGTTTCCTCGTTCTTCTCCCCTTCGACAACAAAGTCGGCATCTCGAAGAAGATCAGCAACTTCAAAGAGAAGCGCCGCCTGCGGCGCATTGTCCAGGGGATTCTCCCTGCCGGGTTCGGGACCATCATCCGCACGGTGGCGGAAGGGAAAGAGGAATCGTCGATCAAGAACGATCTTGAAGACCTGATCGCCACATGGCGTGAAGTCGAAAAGACCGTCAAGGCGGAAACCGCTCCCAGCCTGCTCTATAAGGACCTCGCCACGACCTCGAGCGTCATACGGGACCTTTTCTCAAACGACGTCTCCCGTGTGATCATCGACTCGAAACGTCTGCACAAAGAGATACGGTCCTACATCAAGTACACGTCTCCCCAGCTCCTGGACAAGATCGAGCTGCACCGCGACCGCGCGCCGATTTTCGATGCGTACGGCGTCGAAAAGGAAATCGAAACCACCCTCTCGCGCAAGGTGTGGCTGAAGAGCGGGGGATACATCATCATCGAACCGACCGAAGCAATGGTCGTGATCGACGTCAACAGCGGCCGGTATGCGCCGAAAAAGGACCAGGAAGTGAATTCGCTCCGGACCGATCTGGAAGCGGCCCGTGAAATCACGCGACAACTCCGCCTGCGCGACATGGGCGGGATCATCGTGTGCGATTTCATCGATCTCGATGACGAGAAGAACAAGAAGAAGGTGTACGAGGAGCTGAAGAAGGAATTCCGGAAAGACCGGGCGAAGGTGACGGTGTTGCCGATGACGGAATTCGGACTCGTCCAGATCACACGCCAGCGCATCCGCCAGAGTATCCTGCACAGCTTCACGGAACCGTGTCCGACCTGCGCCGGTACCGGTCTGGTGCAATCGAAGACCACGACGCTGAACCAGCTGGAGCGCTGGATCCGCCGGTTCAAGACCGAAACCCGTGAAACCCGGTTTACCCTGCGCGTCAATCCGTCCCTTGTCCCCGCACTGAAGGAAGGAACGATCAGCCGGCTCCGGCGCATCATGCTGAAGTACTTCGTCCTCATCAAGCTCGAGGAAGACACCAGCATCCCGATCGGAGAGTTCCGGATTATCTCCCGCAAGCAGGGCAGGGACGTGTCGGACCTTTACAAATAGAGAGACCTCGTCCCATGCCCCTGAAACAGACGGCATTTCACGACATCCACGTCCAGCTCGGCGGAAAAATGGTGGAATTCGCCGGATTTGTGATGCCCGTGCAGTATGCCGGGATCGTGGAGGAGCACCGCAGGGTCCGTGAGCAGGTCGGGATCTTCGATGTCTCCCACATGGGGGAGGTGGAGCTCCGCGGCAAGGATGCCCTCGCATTCCTGCAGTCGATCACGATCAATGATGCCTCCAAACTGAGCCCCGGGCGCGTTCAATATTCCGCGATGTGCTATGACAACGGCGGCATCGTGGACGACCTGCTCGTCTATCATATGGGCGAGAGCTTCGGACTTGTGATCAACGCGTCGAATACGGAGAAAGATATTGCCTGGATGCGCGGGCACCTCCACGGCGACGTTGAGCTGACGGACCGCAGCGACAGCACCTCGCTGCTTGCCGTGCAGGGACCGAACGCCCTTGCCACACTGCAGAAACTCACGACAGTCGAACTCTCCGCCCTTCCGTACTATCACTGGGTGAGCGGAACGCTCGCCGGCGCGGACATGCTGATCTCCCGCACCGGGTACACCGGCGAACTCGGGTTCGAGCTGTATATCCCGACCGACCGGAAAACATGCGAGCATGTCTGGCACGCGATCATGGAAGCGGGCAAGGACCTCGGTATCGGGCCCGTCGGACTCGGCGCCCGCGACACGCTCCGCCTTGAAATGGGATTCTGCCTGTACGGAAACGATATCGATGAGACGACGAACCCCCTCGAAGCAGGGCTCGGATGGATCACGAAACTGCAGAAAGGTCAATTCGTCGGGAAGGATGCGATCGCATCGGTGAAAGAGCGGGGGGTGCAACGAAAGCTCGTTGGCTTCACGGTCGAAGCGAAGGCCTTTCCCCGTCACGGCTATCCCCTCTACGTGAATGGCACGCACGTGGGCGCGGTCACCTCGGGCACGTTTTCGCCGACCCTTGACAAAGGGATCGGGATGGGGTATGTTCCCGTTGCGTCGGCAACGCCCGGTTCGCGCATCGACGTGTTGATCCGGGGACGGCAGGTGCCGGCAACCGTTGTCGCAGTTCCATTCGTAAAGAAGAGCGCATGATGCATATCGTTGTTCGTTTCACGCCGCATCAGGTTGATGAGATCGCGCTGAGGGAGAAGGTTGTTGTGGTGGCGGACGTCCTGCGTGCCGGGACGACGGTAACCGTGGCGCTGCACAACGGAGCCCGTGAGGTGATCCCGACGCAGAGCGTCGAAGCGGCGGCGAAAATTTCGGGGAATCTCACCGGCGGCGTTACCCTGCGCGCGGGAGAGCGGAACGGCCGGATGATCGAAGGCTTCCACCTGGGAAATTCGCCCCTCGAGTACACGCCCGACCGGATCCGCGGCAAAGCGATTGTGTTCAGCTCCACGAACGGTTCACCCGTATTTCTGAAAGCGCGTCATGCCCGGACGATGGCGGTGTGCAGCTTTGTGAATGTCAGCGCTGTTGCGCAGTATGTCAAGGATCAGGCCTCGGATTGCGAAATCCTCTGTGCCGGGAACGAGGGGGCTTTTTCGCTCGAAGATGCCGTGTGTGCGGGCATGCTGATCGATCATCTGAAGGCAGACACGTCGCTTGCGCTCCAGCTCGACGACGCAGCAGTTGCAGCGCACAAGTTGTACCGGGCATCCGCCCGCAGCCTGCGACGACTCCTCAAGAGCACCGAGAACGGGCTCTACCTCAAGGAGATCGGTCACGCGCAGGACGTGCTGTTCTGCTCGGCGGTCGATACAGTTCCGGTCGTCCCTGTGCTCGTGGGCACCGTTCTGCGGCTTTCGCGCGACGGTGACAAGGACGATGTGGCGGCAGTAGGAGAGTGACGGGAAGACGCGAACCATGGCGCAGCAGATGAGAACACGGAACGGGGGCACGGCACCGCGCCGGGAATCCCCCGCGGCTCGGGGAAACCGGCAATGGGCAATTTTTGCCGTCCTGCTGATTGCATGTGCCGTCCTGATCTTCATCGCCCTTATCACGTATGATTCGGCCGATGAGGCGAATGCCGATGTCCGGATCTCCCACCTCTGGGGATCGCTCACCGGGGATGCCGAGGCACGACGACTCTGGGACACGACCCATAATGGCCTCGGCCTTGTCGGCGTCCTCATCTCGGACGCCCTTATCCGGTCCACAGTCGGCTACAGCGTGTTCGCCCTCCCGATGCTGATGGTACTCTGGGGATGGACCATCCTGCGCAAGGGGGACCACCGGCGGACTATCACGCTGACCAACTATACGATCCTCTGGGCGCTACTCCTCTCGACGTTCTTTGGAATGCTCCGCCGGATCTTTCCCGAGTCGGGTCCTGCGATGGACTGGAGCGGGGCTGTTGGAGAATTTCTTTCGACCGTTCTCACCCAGCTCCTCGGACGTGCCGGCGGGGCCGTTATGCTGATGGTGGCCATCCTCGTCACCGGGATCTTCGCCGTCGACCTCGACGTGCATCAGGTGGTGGAACGCCTCCGCTCCTGGTGGCTGAAGCTGCTCGACTGGTATGCACGGAAGAGGTCCGAGTGGGCGGAAGAGCCGGAAGCTTTGACTGACGATCCGGCCGCGGTGCGGGCCGGCAAGCGTCGGGCCATGAGGGGCGTGGAGGGGGAAGATGCGGTCGTCCAAAGAGATCCCGCGCCTGTCCGAATTACGCGCGCTCCGGCAGAGGAACCCCCCGTTGCTGCTCCCCGGAAACCCCTGGAAGTGCCGCAGACGCACGTTGTCAGCTTCACGGCAAAACCGCCACTGCCGGAATCCGCGGCGGTGGAAGCCGGCGCTGTGACCGGACCCCTGGCGGATGGGGTATCGGTGATTCCGGAAGAAATTGATTACGTCTATCCGTCAGTTGAACTCCTGGATCCACCCAAGCCCGGAAAAGAAGATGTTGACGAATCAGAACTGCAGGCGAACGCGGAGCTCCTCCGCGAGACGCTGTTGCAGTTCGATGTCGAACTGGAGAGTGTGAGTGTGACACCCGGGCCGGTCGTGACGCTCTACGAGCTCGTGCCGGCGAGCGGCGTCAAGATCAGCCAGATTGTGAGTCTCGAGAACGACATCGCCCTGAAGCTGGCTGCCCGCGGGATCCGCATCATGGCTCCGATTCCCGGCAAGTCGGCTGTCGGCGTGGAAATCCCGAATTCCCACCGGTCGCTCGTGACCATCCGCAGCGTGATCAATTCGGGCATCTTCCGTGATGCCAAGGCGGCGCTTCCGCTTGCCATGGGAAAGACGATCGCTGGAGAGGTGTTCGCCGACGACCTGAGCCGGATGCCCCATATTCTGGTTGCGGGGTCGACGGGATCCGGAAAAAGCGTCGGCATCAGCACGATGCTCGCGAGCCTTCTGTACCGGAAGCATCCTTCTGAACTGAAGCTGCTCATTATCGATCCGAAGAAGATCGAGCTGGCCCAGTATGCGCGGCTGAAGAAACACTTCCTCGCCGTGTCGCCCGATGTCAGCGAGGAGATCCTCACGACGCCGGGGAACGCCGTGCTGGGGTTGAAGGGTGCGGAGCTGGAGATGGAGAAGCGGTATGAACGTCTGGCGAAGGCAGGGGTGCGGAACATCCTCGACTACAACGAGCGCATTGCGAGCGGGAAGCTGAAAAGCACACCGGAGCTGGTGCACACCAAGATGCCCTATCTGGTCGTGGTGATCGACGAGCTTGCCGACCTGATGATCACCGCTGCGCGCGAAGTGGAGGAACCGATCGCCCGGCTCGCTCAGCTTGCCCGTGCGGTGGGAATCCATCTGATCGTTGCGACGCAACGGCCGTCCGTGGACGTGATCACGGGTGTCATCAAAGCCAACTTCCCCGCGCGTATTGCGTACCAGGTGGCCTCGAAAACGGATTCCCGGACGATTCTGGACATGAACGGGGCGGAGCAGCTCCTGGGGAACGGCGACATGCTCTACCTCGCGAGCGGCAGCCCGAAACCGGTGCGGCTCCAGAACGCGTACATCTCCCCCGATGAGGTGGAGTCGCTCATGGAGCATATCGGAAAACAGCAGGGATACGCGCAGCCGTTCAGACTCCCGTCGGTGATCGAGCGGAAACGCATCGCGGAGGCCACAGGTGACGGGGGGAGGGACGATCTGTTCGAAGATGCCGCGCGGATCATTGTGCGGTATCAACAGGGGTCCGTGTCACTCCTGCAACGACGGTTGAAAGTCGGATATTCCCGTGCGGCACGGCTTGTGGACGAACTGGAAGCCGCTGGTATCGTCGGGCCTGCCGACGGCAGCAGAGCGCGCGAAGTGCTCGTGGATTCAGAAGCGGAACTGGATGTTATTCTCCAGGCATAGAAGGAGGTCGGTCGATGGTGGTGCGGAAAACCTGTGGCATTGTTTTGATCACCCTTGCGGTTGCGGGCGCGATGGCGCAGGAACCGGGACAGGTTGTGCTTGAAAAGGTCCGGAAGAAGTACGAGAAGATTACCGACGGCGAGGTGCGCTTCACGCAAACCGTGAAGTTCAGCATGGCACGCATCGAACAGGAGGTCACCGGCACGCTTCTCTTCAAGAAGAACCATAAATACCGGGTGGAGTTTGACGACCAGCTCATCGTGACGGACGGGAGCACTGTCTGGTCGTATTCCCGGTCCACGAACCAGGTCCTGATTGACAACTTCCGGATGGATGAACGGACGATTTCGCCGGAGCAGATCCTGAGCGGGGCTCCCTCCGCGTATGCTCCGACTCTCGTCGGGAAGGAACAGCTCGGGAAAGTTGAAACGACCGTGCTCAAGCTCAGCCCGCCGGAAGGGACGAGCCTCATCAAGAGTATGAAGGTCTGGGTGCAGGAAGGGGAGTGGCTGGTGCGCCGGGCGGAGATCATCGATCGTCACGGCAAAGAGACGACCTACCAGGTGCACAGCTTCACGATCAACACCGGGATCCCCGATGATCGGTTTCGTTACACGCCCCCTGAGGGGGTGGAAACCGTCGACCTTCGCTAACCTGCATCCATGAGAGGACCGACACGCCGGCAATGAGTCCAGCTTCCGTTTCTCCCGCCCGACAGCGTACACGCGCCGTTGTGAAATACAGTATCAGCGCTGCTGTCACGGTCCTGTTTCTGTATCTGGCATTTCGCGGGACGGATTTCGCGAAACTCGCCGCGTCGCTCAGAGACGCGAACTACTGGTGGATGGTTCCCTACTTCGGCTGCCTCATGCTCAGCCATTACTTCCGCGCCTGGCGCTGGAAGTACATGCTGGAGCCGGTGAAGGCCGATCTGTCGATGCGGAATCTGTTCTCGGCGGTGATGGTGGGGTATATGATGAACAACATCCTGCCGCGGGCAGGCGAACTTGTGCGCCCCTACACCATCGGCAAACTCGAAGCGATCCCCAAGAGCGCGGCCTTCGGCACGGTCGTCGTCGAGCGCATCATCGACACGCTGACGTTTCTGCTTCTCGTTGTTGCCATCCCTTTGTTGTACGATGGGCCGCTGAAGGAGACGTTTCCGTGGCTCGAACGTACGGGCCTGATCGTCACGCTCTCGGCAGGAGGGATGCTTGCCGGCATGATTGTCCTGATGCTGCGCAGGAACTGGACAGATGGAATCCTGCGATTCTTCGGTCGCTTTCTCCCTCCGCGGATCACGGAGAGACTTGATGGAATCGTGCATTCATTCCTGGACGGGTTTCTCTTTCTCAAGCGGCCGGGGCGGTTCATCGCGCTCCTGATCCTGACAGTCCTGATCTGGGGGCTGTATGCCGTCATGATGTACGCTGCGTTTTTTGCGTTCAATCTTCAGGGGCTGGAATTCAGCGGAGCTGTGGTTGTGCTGGCAATCTCGAGCATCGGGGTGGCCATGCCGACACCGGGGGGTACCGGCACGTACCACGTTCTGACGTCGCAGACATTGAGCAGGCTCTTTGCAGTTGACCCGACGATTGCCCTCAGTTACGCAACGGTGACGCATGCGGTGGGGTTCATCGGCGTGACGGTGATCGGCCTGTACTACTTCCTCCACGACAACATCAGGGTCTCGGAGGCGGTTGACGCGGGAAGAACGACCGATCCATGAAGGCATCACTGACGACTGTTCTCGCCGTGTGTGTTGGATGCATGGCTGCGGCGTCGGCGGCCCAGACAGGTGCCACACCCAGGACCGGCTTCAGCATCGGGATGGGCGTGCATTATCTTACACCGCCGGATGTTGTCGCGATGATCAACGGGGGATATGCCCCGGCGCAAAAGGTGCCGGAATTCCACGCGGGCGTGGATTTCTTCGGATCCTTCATTCTCCCGCTGAGTACCGATTGGGCCGTGCGGGCGGAATACGCGTACATGGTGAATTCCTATTCCATTTCATCGGTGTTCGGTCCGGGCGAATTCACCATGATGGTGCATATGCCGACCCTGTTCGGCGAGTACATTCTGGCCGACGAAGGGTTGTACAATCTCTCGGCAGGCGTGGGTATCGGCTATCATTTCGGGGCACTCACGGTGCGGTACCTCCAGCTGGACGACCGCTACACGGCGAAAGGTCCGGCCCTCGCGTTCATGCTGACGGGCAATACAGCAATTGGCGATGATCTGTTTGTGCACCTGGCGGCAGAGGCGCGGTGGGAGTTTCCGGGTGAGCTTCGAAACGCCAACGGGCGCTCTCCCGGGTTGAGCGCAGACGGGACCCCCGCAGGGATGTACTCCTTCGGCGTCGGAGCCCGGCTGGGCATGAGCTATTACATAAGCCACTGAACACTTTCACTGTTGGAGTCACTAATGAACACAAAACTCACCATTCTCCTGGCGGCCCTCATGATCACTATGATGATACCCGGCGAAGAAGCGGACGCCCAGAAGTCCGCCACCGCCAAGCAGAAAGAAATTGCGGTCATCGAAACCTCGATGGGGACGATCGAAGCAGAGTTGTACCGCGATGATGCCCCGAAGACCGTTGAAAACTTCGTGAAGCTCGCGGAGAAAAAGTATTTCGACGGCGTGATCTTCCACCGGGTCGCAAAAGGGTTCGTGATCCAGGGGGGAGATCCGACAGGCACCGGCACGGGCGGGAAAAGCATCTATGGCGGGGATTTTGCCGATGAGCTGAATGCTTCGACCCCGTCGTACAAGGCCGGCTATCTCAAAGGCGTCCTGGCCATGGCCAACCGCGGTCCCAACACCAACACCAGCCAGTTCTTCATCATGCTGCAGGATGTGCCGCGCATGCCGAAGAACTACACCATTTTCGGAAAAGTCATCACGGGGCTGGATGTCGTCGACAAAATCGGTGAAGTGGAAATCGATCCGCAGATGGGCGCGCGCGACGGCAAGCCGAAAGTGGATATTGTCATGAAGAGCGTCACGATCCGGCACGAGCCGGTTGAACCTCCGGCCAAAAAGTAATGGCGCGGGGCGGGGCGACATACAAGGACCTCCTTGCCTCGTTGCGTACAACTACAATCCTCCCCGTGTACCTGCTGCACGGGGAGGAAGATTTCCTGCTCGAGATGGCCCTTGCCAGGCTGCTCGAAGTCGCACTCCCCCCCGACCAGCGTTCCCTGAATATGGATGTGCTGGATTGCACCGATGTCGATGGCCGCGAGATCGCGTCGCGGGCCCTATCGCTCCCGATGATGGGGGACCGGCGCGTCGTGGTTGCCCGGAATGTGGAACGGCTTTCCCAGCGCGATCTTGAACTGGTAGGGCGGTACGTCGACCACCCCTCCGAAACCACCACGCTCGTCCTCTCGGGAAAAAAGGCGGACCTGCGGCGAAAACCGTTTTCTACCCTGAATGCCAAAGGGGCGGCATTTGAATTCGCGCCGCTCAGCGACAACAAGCTCCCCGCGTGGATTACCGACCGCGTACAGCAGAAGGGGGGCAGCATCGATGAGGATGCGGCCGGACTGCTGGCGGCGTATGTTGGATCGTCGCTCCGGGAGATCGAGTCGGAAATAGAAAAAGTCCTGACGTATCTCGGCGAACGGACAGATATATCCACCGACGATATCGCCGCCGTGGTCGGATTCTCCAGGGAGTTCAACATTTTTCAACTCCAGGATGCCATCGGGCGGGGAGACCGTCGGAAAGCCCTCACCATCCTGGACCATATGCTCGACGACGGTCAGGGCCTCCCCTTCATCATCGTTATGCTCACCTCCTACTTCTCGTCGCTCTGGAAGCTGCACCATCTGACCCGGCAAGGGCCAAATAGCGGCCAAAACAGCTCGGATTTCCCAAAAGCCTGGAACTGGAAGCGGGACGAGTACCTTGCGGCGATGCGCAGGTATCCCAGTCCCAGCATCGAGCGGGCCTTCCTGCTCATGGCCGAAGCTGAAGCGGCGACACGCCAGACCACCGGGGCTGATGAAAAAGACCTCCTCCATGCGATGCTGGTGCAGATTATGGACGGTCAGGACTAGCCCTTAAATCCCGTTTTTCCTTGACTTCTCACCCCCCAATTGGTAGATTCTACACCTAGAGGAACCACTTAACGAATTACTTTATATGGTAGGACGCACTCTAAGCTATAGTGTGGTATTTCTTTTGTTTTTTTCCATGGTCCGGGCCCAGCCTCTTGATCCCTCTCAGGAAGCCCAGGACTTCACGGTGGCTTATGGCCTGTTCAAAGATGCCCAGTACCAGCTCGCCCTTGAAGAATTCGACCGTTTTCTCGACCACCGCCCGCTGAGTTCGCGTCGCCCAGATGCCGCATTTCTGATGGCAGAGTGTCTCATGCATCTCGGAAGATCGCAGGACGCGCAGGAGCAGTTCGATCGGTTCACCCATGAGTATCCCTCGAGCCCCCTTGCCGCCGACGCCAGATTCCGTATCGCGGAGCTGACGTTTGGACGGGGGGAGTGGACTCGCGCGATCGCGAAATTCCGGTCCGTCGTGGCCGAAGGGCGCTCGGATCTGGCGGGGGAAGCGTTATACTGGATCGGAGAATCATACTTCAAACTCGGCAGGAGCGACAGTGCCCTCGCGTATTATCGGCGGTCGTTCGACCGCGCGCCTTCCGGTGCCCTGTCTGACTACGCCCTGTTTTCGACGGGCTGGGTTCATCAGCAGGAACAGAACTATCCGACAGCACTTCAGGCGTACGAGGACTTTTCGAAACGGTTTCCTCTCAGCCCGCTTGCGCCGACGACACGTGTGCGAATTGCCGAGGTGCATCTCCAATCGGGGAAACCCGCAATCAGTGTTGAGATGTTGCGGGCGGTGCGGCCCGGGCTGACCGGGCCTGATGACATTGCCGAGGCAACATACCTTCTGGGAGAAGCATACTACCGCCTCGCAGAGTACAGGCAAGCGCAGGCGTGGTATGATTCGTTCATGGTGTGTTGCGCGGGACACCGGCTGACACGAGATGCGCAGTATTCCAGAGCGTGGGTGCTTCTGGAGCAGAACAAGGGTGCAGAGGCCGCGACGGCGTTCCTGCAGTTGTCCGGGGGGCAGGATGCGATCGCCCGGGCATCACAGTTCAGGGCAGGCGTTGCATTGAAATCGGCGGGAAGACGGGGCGAAGCGGAGGCCCTGTTTCAGGCCGTGGCCTCGTCCCCCGGGAACAGCTACGCTCCGGACGCGATGTGTGAAATCGGCGCCCTCCGATTCGAAGACGGAAAACGTGATTCGGCATCAGCCATGCTCACTGCCTTGCTTGCTCGGTACCCCACTGCAGAATGCAGGGGGCGGGCCCTCTTTCTCATCGGCACTATTCATCACGCGGACGGAAAGGAAGTGGAAGCCCTCGCATCCTATCGCGATGCGCTTGCGCAGCCGGGTGGAACAGATGACCTGCGTGCAGACGTGCGTTTCGAAGAAGGACTCACGCTCGCACGGTTGAACCGCCACGATGAAGCTGCCACAGCGTTCCGGACCTTTGCCCGCGACTATCCGAAAGACTCCCAGTTGGGGGAAGCGTTGTTCTGGCTTGGAGAATCGGCATTCCGCAACGGTGAGTACAATGAAGCGGACAGTGCCTACGCAGCCGCGCTCACGCGGGCCGGTCCCGAACGGGCGGTGGATGTGGTCTACGGTAGAGCGTGGGCGAAATACCGGCTGGGAGATTTCCGGGGCGCGCGCCTCCTCTTCGACCGTCTCTCCTCGCAGTATCCTTCGAGCAGATATGCCATGGATGCCCGCGTGCGCGGGGCAGACTGCCTCTATTCATTGCGCGAGTATGCTAAAGCCATCGCCTCCTACAGGGAGGTGCTGCGTCTGTACGCCACAAAACCGGGAACGGACTATGTCCGGTATCAACTGGCCGGAGCGCTTGTCCGGGCGGGATCGCCTGCAGAAGGGATTCGGGAGTACCAGGCGCTCGTCTCAGAAAACCCCCGCTCCGACTATGCCGACGATGCGCGGTATGGCGTCGGGTGGGTATATTTCCAGCGGAAGGAATACCCCAGAGCGATCAGAGAATTCCGCGAGACCCTCTCCGCGTACCCCCGGAGCGACCTTGCCCCCAGAATCACATGCAGCCTAGGGGATGCATACTACAATTCAGGCGACTATGCCGCGGCCGCGTCGTCGTACCGTGACGTTTTGGTCTCTCACCCCGAATCTGAATCCGTGACGGATGCCCTCAAGGGAGTGCGCGATGCCACTGCAGCGATCGGGAAAGAAGGGGAAGGGGAAACTCTGGTCCGTGATTTCCTTGCGCGCAACAGCACAACGCGGGGTGCCGACCGTGTCCTGCTCCGCCAGGCAGAGGAGGCATTTGCAGGCGGAAACATGGAGGATGCACTCGGTCTCTACACGGACGTTCTGGAGAAACATCCCGGAAGTGCACTGGTCCCTTCTGCCGCCCTGGGAGCCGGCCGCAGTGCCGAGGCAATGGAGCGACGGCAGGAAGCGGAACGGTGGTTTCGCATTGTCGTGGAGCGGTATTCCGGGAGCGATGCGCTGCCGGGGGGCTTGCTGGGCCTGGGACGCCTCATGAACTCTCAACAACGCTTCCGGGAAGCCATCACCTATTTCGAGCGCGTGGAGAAGGCGGACCCGTCAGGCGAAGACGGGGTGGAGGCGACCTTCGAACATGGAATGGCATTGCTGGGGATGGGCGACAGCGCCGGGGCGCTCGCGCGGTTCGAATCGCTTGCATCCGAACAGGGTGAGTCGAAGCGCCCTGCCATGGCGCGTCTCGAGGCGGCCCGCATCTACGCGGGGTCAGGCCGCTACGATCGTGCTACGGCGTACTTTGCGAAGGCCGCGCAGGGGCGCTCCGACGATATCGGCGCGGAGGCACAGACCGGGCTCGGCGAATTGCTCCTGAGCACGGGCAAGACCAGGGATGCCGTTGCCGCCCTGGCGCGGGTCAGGTATCTCTATCCGGGATCCGCACTCTGGATCGCACGGTCCACGCTCGGCATGGCCGACGGGTATCTCCGCCTGAACGAGGCTGCGAAGGCCCGGACTCTCTACGCATCGATCGTGGAAGAATTCCCGGACAGTCCGTCTGCTGCCAGCGCCGCACAAAAACTCCAGGCTCTCCCGTGAACGACCGGCGGCGGTCCATACTGCTCCGGGGATGTGTGCTGCTACCGGTAGTCGTTGTGCTCGGTTTCCGTGTGCCCCCGGCGGGCGGGCAGACAAAGCCGGAGCCGCAGCCCGGGCGTACGGTCGTGATCCCGGGCGATTCGACCGTGGACAGTGGGCGCCGTGACTCCGCCGGTGCGCGCGTCAGGTACCCGTCGTTCGATATTCCTGAATATACGATCACCGGAGATGCGCTGAATGCCTTTCAACGGGCACCACGTCCTTTTGCGACGGACTATGCCGGGTCCGGCACTGCCCGTTCCTCAGGTCCCGGGGTTCGCGATATCGGCACTGCGTTTTCGGCGTCACGCACTCCCGGCCTCATCGGCGCGGGGAACCGGTTCGCTGCAGGCGTCCGCATGAAGTACGGCAGCTTTCGTTCACCGGGACTTGACGGATGGATTGGAAATGATTTCGGAGACGCAGACATTCTGCTGGTCTCGGGTTTTGCCTCGAGTGGTGGGCATGTCGACCATGCCGACTTCCAGAAGGCCTATAACGCCCTCAGCGGCGGATTCGGAGTGGGTGGTGCGCGCGTCCGGGCCCGACTGGGATTGAACGGGGATGGCTATCGTCTGTACGGTTCGCCCACGCCCGCACGATGGCGGACCGTGACGGATCTGACAGGGGATGTTGACGTGCATGCACTGCGGATCGGGACAGCACGAGTGGCTGCGGGAATGCATCTGCGATCCACCGCCGCGGAAGATTCCACCCGGGCAAAGGAAACGCAACTCGGGTTTGACCTCTCGTACAGGGGGGATATTGGTCCTGTCACGGTACGCTCGCAAGCGCAAATCTGGTCGAGCGCATACTCGGTTGTGGTGCCATCTGCTAATCCCCTCCTGACAATGCTCCAGGTGAGGGCGCGCTCCATTCCGCGGGGAGGATGGGACCTGGAAGCCGGATTCAACGCGGTGGCGCGGAGGGGGAGCGACGCCGGAACGCTCTCCTGGATCGATCCTGTCTTCGGCGTGTACTGGCATGGGTGGTCCGATATGACGCTGTTCATGAGGTTTGAACCGGGTGTACAATGGATGTCACTGGCGACGCTCATGCAGAAGATTCCATATGCCTCGCTGGCCTCTCCGATCCGTCCGGGCCATTATCCAACAGATCTGAAAATGGGTGTTGAATTCCGTCCCGTCCGGGAGATGCGTATGAGCGTCACATTACGGCATCTGCGCGGGGAGGACCTGCCCGTTGCCGGCGACCCCTCCCCGGACGGAGCCTGGATCCCCCGGTATGATGGCGTGCTGCGTTCGACCGGTGTGACAGCGGATCTATCCGTGGATCTGTCGGCCAGCGACCTGCTGCAGGCCTCGGTGAGCATCCGGAAAAGCAGCTGGTCGCGCACGGACGCACCCGTACCGTATTACCCCGATTTTGAAGCGGACGTTATGTCCATGCACCGTTTTCCGTTCGGTCTCGGCGTGAGCCCGACGCTTCATCTTGTCGGTGGGAGGGTCGTTGCTTTTGACAACACCCGGACTCTTCCGGGCTACCTTGACATCGGGGTGCGAGCGGAGTACATTGTACTGCCGTCGCTGCACCTCGTGTTTTCCGTGGGCAATCTGTTTGGGGCGGACCGGACGATGTGGGAAGGATATGCCGGTGTGCCCCGGACCGCTGACATGTCGATGCAATACAGCTGGTAACTCACAGTTATTCGGTATCACCATGAACCAAAACGAAGGAGGGTTCCACGATGCCACGCTTTAATCTCAAGGACGAGGAAATGAACCCAGAAGGAGGTGCGCCGGAGGGGCTGAAGAACCCGATGCCACCGACACTGCGTGAAGTGGGTGGAAGCAGCGGCCGCCTCTCGCCGATCTTCCTGGTCTTGTTGATTATTGTTGTGCTGGGAGCCGGCGTGTTTGCTCTGAACTACTTCAAGGTCATCCACCTCTGGGGCAAGAAGGCTCCTGTCGTGACCGAGACGCTTCCCGAACCGGATTTCCCGCCTATGGAAGAGCCGACAGTCACGGAGACGGTGCCGGAAGTCACCCCGCCTCCGGCAAAGCCCGCGATCCAAGAACGGGCGACCCCTGCGCGCGAGTTGGGGATTGTTTCCACCGGCACGGGCAAGTTCACGGTGCAGTTCTCCGCATGGACAAGTCGCGCGAAAGCGGAAGACCAGTCCTCACGCCTCTCGTCGGGCGGATTCGATTCGTATATCGACGAAGCCACCTCCAGTGGGGTCCGCTGGTACCAGGTGCGCGTTGGCCGGTATGATACGCGGGCTCAGGCGCGTGAAGTTGCAAACCGCCTGCAGGTCATGGTCGAGGACGATGTCTGGTTGACAACTCCTCGCGCCAAATAACTCCTCTGGAGAAAGAATGAATCTTCTGGATATGTTGCTGAGGGGAGGGGTATTGATGTGGCCCATCCTCCTCTGCTCGCTCCTGGCTGTTTTCGTGACCCTCGAACGCTTTATTGTGCTCCGGAGGGCACGCATGGATGCCGGACAGTTCCTGTTGAAGCTCAAGAGCATCTACCGTCGCGGCGACGTGTCCGCCATCATGGCGTACTGCAGTCAGAAAGATGCTCCGATTGCCAACATCGTCCGCAGGGGTGTCCTCAGGCACGGGCAGGGAGAAGTGAAGGTGCGGGAGGCGGTGGAAAATGCCGGACGGGAGGAAGTCTACCACCTTGAACGGCGCCTGCCCATCCTCGCGTCTATCGGCGGCGTGGCCCCAATGCTGGGATTCCTGGGAACGGTGACCGGCATGATTGCGGCATTCCAGGTGATCGAGAGCCAGAGCGGCATCGTGAACCCCGGCGCTCTTGCCGGGGGGATCTGGGAGGCGCTTCTGACGACGGCCTTCGGGCTCATTGTCGGTATTCCGTCGCTTGTTGTGTACAATTACTTCGTGACACGCATCCGGAAGCTCGTCCATGAGATGGAAGTGACCTCGAACGACTTTCTGGATATGCTGGACCACAGGGAGCCGGCAGTGGCAGAACCGCTGCCCATCGCCGCTCAGTCCGTGCGGCACCCGGCCGTCGCTGATGAAGAATTCTTCCGGCGGAAACAACCATGAGGCTTGATCCACAACAACAGCTCGTCGCCACGTTCAGCTATACATCCCTGACCGATGTGGTAATGCTGCTGTTGATCTTCTTCCTGCTCTCCTCGTCGTTCATCGCGGAGCCATCCATCACGGTGCAGCTTCCGGACGCGAACACGGCCGATCCGCGCGTGGAGCAGAGCATCGTGATTACTCTGACGGAGACGGGGGCGCTGTACCTGAACGGCGCCTCAGTGTCCGCAGCCGGTCTGCAGACTGCGCTGAAAGAGGGGATACGGGAGAATCCTGACCGGCCGGTGCAGATTCGCGCCGACAGGGATGTGACGCTTCAGCAGACGGTCCGTGTCATAGATATTGCCAAGGCTGCAGGGGCGACGCGTTTCACCATTGCCACAGAACCGGCTGGTGCGGCGCGGTGAACGTCGCCCTTCACACCAGAGACCAGGTGTACGGTTGGTTCGGGTCGATACTGCTTCACCTCGTCCTCCTGGTGATTTTCTTCGTCTGGCAGCTCACGCCGCCGCCGCCGGCTGCCCCATCGACTGTTGCCGTCACGTTTATCGAGCAGGTACCTCCCCCGGCAGTACCCACACTCGCAGCGAAAGCCGCAGGCTCCACTGCGCGACGGCCGGCGAAGGGGGCGAAAACTCCGCCAGCCTCGACACGCAGAGTCCAACTTCCCGAGCGGTCGTCGACAAGCCGCGACCAGGCGATCCCCCTTCCAAACGCCAGAAAAGTTGATGCTCCCGATGTATCGGGTACGATGCGGAGATCGACCGGATCGGGCGGACGCAAAGACGTTGCCGCGGGCAAAACGGGTGCGACGGCACGATCGGAAAGCGCAGTCGGAACGGGGGGCGGGACAGGGCGCACGCAGGGAACCGTCGTTCACGGTACCGGGTCGTCATCGCTCGGGACCATCCGGTGGATCGGCGGCGGGAAACGCAGGAAGCTCAGCGGAGGTCTTCCCCAGTACCCCTCAGGCACGAACGTCGAAGCGCAGATACGGATTGAGGCAGTCGTGACGCCTGCGGGGAGCGTGAAGTCGGCCCGGCCGGCGCAGAAAGCCAATGCCCGTCTCGAAGAGGCCGCAATGCGGGTGCTGCGTCAATGGCGGTTTGAACCCCTCGCCCGTTCACTCCCTCAGAAAGACCAGCGTTGCGTGGTGACGTTCAATTTCAAACTGCGGTAGCATCCCCTGAATTCTCCCCGTCCGCAGCATCCTTCTTGAAGTAGAAGTAGTAGAAGACCGATTCCGCCGCGGCCAGCAGGGCCAGCGATGCCGCATCTCTGTCCAACCACCGTCCAAATCCCTCCGGGGCGAGCACGAGTCGAAGAAGAAACGAGCTCATGCTCCATCCCACAAAGAAGATCAGCGCGACAAAGATCACACCCAGGATGCCTTCGCTGACTCCCTCTTCCTGCCACCGCCTGGTGAAGACGACGGCGAATGCGACGACGTGCAGATAGAAGACGATGAGAGGGATCATGGTTACCGGGGCTCCTTGAAAAACAGTGCGGCGCGCATCGTGCGGAGAAGTATCCTGATGTCGAACGCCAGTGACCAGTTTTCGGTATAGTACAGATCGTACTTGACTCGCTCTTCGATGGAGGTATCTCCGCGGAGGCCGTTCACCTGCGCCCAGCCCGTCACGCCCGTCTTCATCCTGTGTCGGTCGAGATACTTGGGGACCACTTCACCGAATTCTCTCACCACGTGCGCGCGCTCGGGGCGCGGGCCGACCAGGCTCATGTCGCCCCGCACGACGTTCCAGAGTTGTGGCAGTTCGTCGAGGCTGGTGCGCCGGAGGAGTCTCCCCATGCGGGTTCGCCGGGGATCGTTCCGGATGCCAAGCCCGGCGCGGGTGTCCTCACGTTCAGCCCCTGCAACCATGGACCGGAATTTCAGCATGGTGAACTCCTGTCCGTCCAGCCCCACGCGCCGCTGGCGGAACAGGACAGGGCCGCGTGAATCGAGAAGCACCGCAATCGCGATGAGGGCCATCACGGGGGAGAGAAGGAGAAGGATGGCCCCGGAAACGACCACGTCGAATATCCGCTTGGTGATCCGTTCCCATGTTCCGAGCGGGATCGATTTCAGCCGGAGGAAGGGGATCCCTTCCAGGTCCCGCACTCGGACCTGACTGGTCAGGACATCGAGCAGATCGGGCACGAGCATGAATTCGATGTTGATCCCTTCGCACTCGCTCACCAGGTTGAACAGTCGGGGCTGCTCGCGCGAGCGAAGCGCGATGAAGGCAAGTTCGATGCCGTGTGCGCGAATGTACTCCGGGGCTCCCGCGAGCGGGCCGAGCCATGTGCTTGCGGCGAGGGACACGCCGGGTGCCGCGGGTTCATCGGAAAAATACCCGACGATGTCAAAGCCGAAGGAACCGTGCCGGTGCAGCCGCCGGAAGACCTGATCGGCGAGATCGTCGTTGCCGATGACGATGGCGTGTTGCAGATGCCGCCCCTGCCGGTAGAACCGCCGTTCGATGGTTTGCACGACGGTGCGTGCCATGGCAATGCCGGAAATCGCGAAGACCCAGAGGAGTCCGAACACGATGCGGGAATAGGAGAAGTCGCGGTAGAAGAACGCCGCGCTCATGACAAGGAGCATGCCCAGGGTGACGACCCTGACGATGCTGATGACTTCATCGGAGAGGTTGACATTCCGGCGCGCCGTGTACATGCCGCGCGTCCGGAAGAGAATCAGCCAGACGGCGATGATGAACAGCGAGCCGAGGAGGTATCCTTCGAGAGGCGGTGCGGCTTCGTCAACGAAGCCCATGGTCGCGAACAGGGAAGTCTTGAAACGGAGCCAGTAGGAGAGGACGAAAGCCGCCTCGATGGCCAGTGCGTCGCCGAGGACGGTCAGGAAGGGGATGAGGAGATCGCCACGCCTGGCGCTGGTCATGGTTCACCCATACATTTCCCGCTCGATCAACGCGCACAGAATATGCCCGACGGTAATCTGGCCTTCCTGGATTCGCTGGGTGTCGTCGGATGGAACAATGATGGCGACATCCACGAGGTCTTTGGTGGTCCCGCCGTCTTTGCCGAGAAGCCCGATGGTTTTCATGCCGCGCGAGCGGGCCATGCGGAGGGCGAGGTTCACGCTTTCGGAACGGCCGCTGGTGCTGATGGCGAGCAGGACGTCCCCCTGCTTGCCCAGGGCCTCCACCTCGCGGGCAAAGACGTTGTCGTAGCCAATGTCATTTGCCCCCGCCGTCAGAAGGGACGAATCGGTGGTCAGGGCGATCGCGGGGATCGCGGGCCGTTTGATGGCCGGGTTCATCCGGATGACCAGTTCGGTTGCCAGGTGCTGGGCGTCGGCGGCGCTCCCCCCGTTGCCGCAGAGCAGGAGTTTTCCGCCAGCGTTGAACGATCCGATGAGGAGGTCGACCGCTTTAGTGATCTTGTCCGTACACTGATCGAGAATCCTGGTCTTGATATCCGCGCTGGCGCGGAGTTCATCCTGGATGAAGGCCTGCCGTGCCAGAATGGTGAGGGGAAGGTGGGGCATGAGAGTTTTCTTTCGAAATTCGAGGACGTCTACTTCATCAGTCGCCTGACGATGTCTTCAAGAGCCGCGAGGGCACTGTCAAGCCCGGCTGGATCTTTTCCCCCGGCTGTGGCCATATGGGGCCGGCCGCCGCCACCGCCGTCGACGAGCTTCGCCGCTTGGCCGACAACCGTACCGGCCTGGAGTTTCTTCGTTTTGACCAGGTCGTCGGTCACAACGCAGACCAGCGCAGCCTTGCCATCGATCACGGTGCCCAGGAGTCCGACCCCGGATCCCAGCTGTGGCCGAAGCGCGTCGCCAATCCGCTTCAGGTCATCCATGGTAGACGCCTCCACGCGAGAAGCGACGACGCGGACGCCGTTGACGGTACGGGCGTTGTGGACGAGCGCGTCGAGGGAAGATGCAGCTTCGGCGACTTTCGTCTTGCTGAGTTCCTTTTTCAATTCCCCGGCAGTGCGGGAGAGGTCGTCGATGGCGGCATGGCGCTCTCCGATGCCGCGTTCGATGGCACCGATGGTGTCATGCGCCACGGGGCCGTCCGGAAGCGTAAGTGTTCCCAGCGTCGGCCGTGGTGCCGGAGCCGAAGCACGATCCTGGAGAGCCCTGGAGAGAGCCGCGTGTTCTTCGACAAGCGCGGCGATCCGGTCGTCGAGTTCGCCGGCCTTCCGGATCTGCTCTGCAAGATAGTGGCGGAGGCCGTCGCCGGTGACGGCTTCGATGCGGCGCACGCCGCTTGCGATGCTCGATTCGGCTACGATCTTGAACAGTCCGATATCCTGTGTGCGCGCGACATGCGTGCCGCCGCAGAACTCTACGCTGAACCGTTCATCGATGACAACGACCCGCACGGTGTCGCCGTACTTGTCGCCGAAAAACATCTTGACGTTCGGAATCTTGCGCGCTTTCTCGATCGGAAGGTCGACCTCCGTCTCGACGGCGATATCGTCGTGGATCTTCTCGTTGACCATCTCTTCGATGGCCCGGAGTTCTTCGGGCGTGATTTTTCCGAAATGCGGGAAATCGAACCGGAGACGGTCGGGTGCGACAAGCGACCCCTGCTGGTGTGCGTGGGGCCCGAGCACCCGGCGCAGCGCTTCATGGACCAGATGCGTGGCAGAGTGGTTGCGCTGGATCGCCAGACGCCGCTCGACGTCGATGCGGGCATGGACGGGACCCTCGCGGACCGCTGAAGGGGAGCCCCGCAGGAAGCGTACTTCGTGAATGATGCGGTTGTCGACCTTGAGCGAATCGATCACCTCTGCCGTGAACTGCTCACCTTCGATGATGCCGAAGTCATCGACCTGGCCGCCGGACTCGACATAGAACGGCGTGCGGTCGAGACAGACATATTTCCCTTCGAGCAACCGCCGCACCGTCGCATCGGTCTCCATGATCCGGTAGCCGACAAAATCGGACGGGGGGAGATCGCTGATGCGTGCGGTGATTGCCGAAGCGATCTGGGCAGTTTCGACCTTCCCGGCGTCACGGGCACGCGTGCGCTGCTCCTCCATCAGCTCCGTGAACTCGCCAACATCGACCTTCAGGCCACGTTCTTCGGCCATGAGCTGGGTGAGATCGAGAGGAAATCCGTACGTGTCATAGAGACGGAACGCGTCGGTGCCGGGGAACACGGTGGAGTGGCCGATGCGCTCGACCACAGCGTCAAAAATCTCGATGCCCCGGTCGAGGGTGGCGTTGAAGCTTTCCTCCTCGGCACGGATGGTCTTCTTGATGTGAGCCCGCATTCCGGGCAGCTCGGGAAAGACGTGCCCCATGTGGTCCACAACGGCATCGGCGATGCTGAAAATAAAGGGCTCGTGCATGCCAAGGTTTCTACCGAAGCGGGAGGCACGGCGAAGGATGCGGCGGAGGACGTATCCGCGTCCGTCGTTGCCGGGTAGTGCACCGTCCGCAATGGCAAAGCTCAGCATCCGGATGTGATCGGCGATCACACGCATGGCGATCCGGTCGGCTTCTGCCGTATAGGGACGGCCTGTGGCGCGGCTGATCGCTTCGATGATCGGCAGAAAGACATCGGTGTCGTAGTTGGATGTCTTTCCCTGCAGGACGGCACAGATACGTTCAAACCCCATCCCCGTGTCGACGTGCTTCGCCGGAAGGTCCTGGAGAGAGCCGTCGGCGTTCCGATTATTCTGGATGAAGACCAGATTCCAGATTTCCATGACGCGGGCGTCGCCGGCATTCACGAGCGGACCGCCTGAACGGTCGGGAGTCAGGTCGATGTGAATTTCAGAACAGGGCCCGCAGGGGCCAGTGTCGCCCATTTCCCAGAAATTGTCCTTCTTGCCGAACCGGAGGATATGGGATGGATCGATGTCGGTCTCGGAGCGCCAGAGTGTCGCGGCTTCGTCGTCGGTCTCATACACGGTGGCAAAAAGGCGGGTCCTGTCGAGTCCCCATACCCCTGTGAGCAGTTCCCATGCCCAGCCGATGGCCTCCTTCTTGTAATAGTCGCCGAACGACCAGTTCCCGAGCATTTCGAAAAAGGTGTGATGATAGGTGTCGCGGCCCACTTCTTCGAGATCGTTGTGTTTGCCGCTGACGCGGATGCATTTCTGTGTATCGGCTGCGCGCACGTATTCCCGTTTGCCCGCACCCAGAAAAACGTCCTTGAACTGGTTCATGCCGGCGTTGGTAAAGAGCAGCGTCGGGTCGCCGTGGGGAATGACGGGTGCGCTGGGGACGATCCGGTGCCCGTGCCGGGCAAAGAAGTCAAGAAAACTCTGCCGTATTTCGTCTGAATTCATCAAACCTCGATCTGGGTCATTAGGTGGATTTCTTCGAGAATGCCGCTCACTTCCATGCACCGGACCAGCTCGCCGGCGAACACGATCGCACGTCCCCGGGTATGAACTTCCCAGGCAAGCGCTTCGGCCTTTTCTGTGCCGCAGCGGGTTGCCTTGATGAGTTGTGAAATAACCTCATCAAATGTATGGACGTCGTCGTTGAAGAGGACCACTTTGGCAGGCTCGTGGACCTGGACCTCTTCTTCTTGCTGCTCCAGTCCGAGAGGCTCAGTCGCCATGGGTGAATTCCATCATGTCTTCAAAATGTAGCAAATAGTGCTGTTTATTGCAATTCGCGACTTGCGCGTGGCTTTCGCGGTGTGTATATTAAGCCACGCATTTCCGCCTCGTTGCACATACTGCAGGGACAGAACCATGATCCATGATCTCGCGATGATCGAGCGGCTGTATGCCCGCCTGCCCGGCCGTGTCCGCGTAGCCCGGAAGGTCGCAGGGCATCCCCTCACTCTCACGGAGAAGATCCTCTACGCCCACTACTGGCGCCCCCCAAAGGTCAAAGGAGAACGCGGGAAATCGTACGTTGAATTCGCGCCTGACCGGGTGGCGATGCAGGATGCCACGGCGCAGATGGCATTGCTCCAGTTCATGTCAGCCGGGATCCCACGCGTTGCGGTACCGTCCACAGTGCATTGCGACCACCTGATCCAGGCCCAGGTCGGGGCCCACGACGATCTGGCGAAGGCAAAATCGGATAACAGCGAAGTGTATAATTTCCTCGCCGGGGTTTCCTCGAAACACGGCATCGGCTTCTGGAAGCCCGGGTCGGGCATTATTCACCAGGTGGTCCTGGAGAACTACGCATTCCCCGGCGGCATGATGATCGGCACCGACTCCCATACGCCCAATGCTGGGGGACTGGGGATGGTGGCCATCGGTGTAGGCGGGGCGGATGCGGTGGATGTGATGGCCGGAATGCCCTGGGAACTCAAATTCCCGAAACTGATCGGCGTCCATCTCACCGGCTCGCTCCGGGGATGGGCCAGCGCGAAAGACGTTATCCTCAAGCTCGCCGGGATTCTCACCGTGAAGGGGGGGACCGGATGTATCGTGGAATATTTCGGTGAAGGGACAGGGACGATCTCGGCCACCGGCAAAGGGACAATCTGCAATATGGGGGCAGAGATCGGTGCAACGACATCGATCTTCCCGTACGATGAACGCATGTCGGTGTACCTGAACTCGACGGGACGCTCCGCAGTGGCAACCATGGCTGATCCCGTCGCCGAATTCCTGCAGGCAGACCGCGAGACCGCCGATGATCCTGAAAAGTTCTACGACCAGGTCATCCATCTCGACCTCTCCACACTCGAACCCATGATCAACGGACCCTTCTCACCGGACCGGGCCTGGAAGCTCTCCGAATTCGCGCAGGCAGTGCGGTCCAATAACTATCCGGAAGAACTCCGTGTGGCGCTGATCGGGAGCTGTACCAACTCAAGCTACGAAGACATCGAACGCGCCACGAGCATTGCCCGCCAGGCCAGCAGGAAAGGGCTGAAGGCGGTCTCGGAATTCACCATTACGCCGGGTTCGGAGCAGGTGCGCGCGACCATCGAGCGGGACGGGCACCTGGATGTTCTGACCGGCATCGGTGGCGTCGTGCTGGCAAATGCATGCGGGCCATGCATCGGACAGTGGAAGCGGCACGACGTTCAGAAGGGGGACAGGAATTCCATCATCACATCGTTCAACCGGAATTTCGCCGGCCGGAACGATGCCAACCCCGATACACATGCCTTCGTGGCAAGTCCGGAAATCGTGACGGCGTTCGCCCTTGCAGGGCGGCTCACGTTCAACCCCGCAACGGATGCGCTCATGAATTCCCAGGGAGAGCTGATCCGGCTTGACCCTCCGACAGGTGATGAATTGCCTTTGAAGGGATTCACTCCCGGAGAGCGGGGATACGCCCCCCCCGCAAAAAATGGATCGGCGATACGGGTGAAAATCAATCCGAAAAGCGATCGACTGCAGGCACTTGAGCCGTTCGCACCATGGGAGGGTACGGACCTTACCGATCTGACCGTCCTGGTGAAAGCAAAGGGGAAGTGCACGACCGACCATATCTCTCCGGCCGGGAAGTGGCTGACATACCGCGGTCACCTTGACAATATTTCAGACAACATGTTCATCGGCGCCATGAATGCATTCACCGGCCAGGCGGGAGTTGGCAAGAACGTGCTGACCGGAGAAACAAAACAGTTCTCGGCAGTGGCACGCGAATACAAGGCGCAGGGGATTGGCTGGATCGTGGTCGGCGACGAAAATTACGGTGAAGGATCAAGCCGCGAACACGCCGCCATGGAACCCCGCTGGCTGGGCGGGCGCGCCATTGTGGTGAAAAGCTTCGCGCGCATCCATGAAACCAATCTGAAAAAACAGGGGATGTTGCCGCTGACATTTGCCGCTCCGGCTGACTACGACAAGGTACGTGAAACTGACCGGGTGTCGATTCTCGGACTGACCACGATGGCGCCCGGCGTACCACTGACGGTGGTCCTCCACCACAACGACGGTACGACGGATTCATGCCAGCTGAACCATACGTTCAATGAAAATCAGATTCAGTGGTTCGAAGCCGGGAGTGCGCTGAACCGGATCGCTGCCGCATCGGATGCACGGGCTGCGAAAGCGAAAAAGTCTGTGCGAAAGGTGAAAGAGACAAAGCGGACGCGCGTCCGGCAGAAGCCCAAAGCCGGGGCAAAGGGGAGGCGGAGCGTGAAAAAGCGCACAACAAAACGGACGCAGAAGGCAAGGAAATCAGGGCCAAAGGCCAGGAAATCGGTGCCGAAGAGTAGGAAGCGAGCCCCAGCGGGACGGACCCGAAAAGGCGCTGGAAAGAAGGCTGTCCGGACCGCACGCAGGAAAGGGGCAGCGAGGAAGCCCGTCGGGATAGCACGCCGGAAAGGCGCTGGGAGGAAGCCCGTGGGGACCGGACGCAGGAAACGCTGAAGACAATCCGGTACCCGACGGTCCGGGGTGAAGCGGAACCTCCATGCGGTTCCGCGCGTTCTGAATGGTGACTGTTCTTTGCCACATACGAAGGAAGAAGACGCATGCGTTACGATCCCCAAGTGATACAACCGTACCGGGACGACCTTACGCGGTTCGGGTTCAAGGAACTCCGGACAGTGGAAGATGTTGACCAGGAGATGCAACACCAGCAGGGAACGCACTTTCTTGTGATCAATTCCGTGTGCGGATGTGCCGCCGGAAAGGCCAGGCCGGGCATCGGTATTGCGCTTGAGAAAAGCCGGTTCCGTCCGGACCGCCTGACGACCGTGTTCGCAGGAGCCGATCTTGAATCAACGGCGCGTGTGCGCCAGCTCCTGGGTGCGGTGCCCCCTTCGTCTCCGTCCATGGCGCTCTGGAAAGACGGCGCGCTCGTCCATTTCGTGCCACGGTATCAGATCGAAAGCCGCGACGCCAGGCAGATTGCCGAACACCTTCAGGCAGTCTTTGAAGAATTCTGCGCCACCCCGCACGAGGCAGATCGCTGACCCTTTCGTCCATCACAGTCTATCCGGTCAAGTCGCTTGACCCTTTCGAAGTTGATACCGCGACGATTACGCCGGGGGAAGTCTGGAGCATGACCGGCAGTGGGCGCTCGTCGGTGCCGATGGGAAGTTCGTGACCGGGAAGAGGACCGCAGCAGTCCACAACCTCCGCACCAAATTCTATGGGCCTCTCAGTCTCCTTACCGTTTCATGGGGAAGGGAGCCGGAGGAGTATACGTTTTCCCTGACGCGTGACGCCGGAGAGCTTGACGACTGGCTGAGCAGACGGTTGGAGCAGAAAGTGACCCTGGTGACCGACCGCACCAGCGGATTTCCCGACGATCGTCACGCGTATGGCCCCACGGTGATCAGCCGCGAGACACTGCGGACGGTAGCCTCATGGTATAAAGGGCTTAGCGATGAAGACGTCAGGCGACGGTTTCGGCCGAACCTTGTCATCGACGGCGTGCCGGCGTTCTGGGAAGACCGGCTCTACGCTTCCGAAGGGTCGGTCGCATTCCGCATCGGCGAGGTGCTGTTCCAGGGAACCAACCCCTGTGCGCGGTGTGTGGTTCCTTCCAGAGATCCGGTGACCAGCAGGGAAGTACTGCGTTTCCAGACCACGTTCATGGCGAAACGGAAGGCAACCCTGCCGACATGGGCCGAACGGTCCCGGTTCGATCACTACTATCGCCTTGCCACAAACACCCGCATTCCTCTGTCAGAGTCAGGAAAACACCTCCGGATCGGCGACACGGTTGAGTTGCTTGCCGGACCGGAAACTCCCGACCCGGCAGATCTCAGTCAATCCCCAGGCCATATCGCTCACTGATGTCAAGTGGCGGCATCGGCCCCTTGAACGGTCTGGCATCACGCACATACCAATCGTACCAGTCGAGGCTCCGCAGAAGGTAGTCCTTCCTTCCCGGCTGCTTTCTGTTTCCGTGCTGTTCTCCCGGATACTGGATGAGTCGCACCGCGGGATGGCCGTTCATTTTCATCCGCCGGTAGAGTTCCATGCTCTGTGACGGATGGACGCGCGTATCATCTGCGCCTCCGCAGATCAGCGTGGCGGTGGAGCTCTGTTTTGCCCAGTAGACCGGGCTGCGTTTGAGCTGGAGGTCCCACATCTCTTCGAGTGCTTTCCCCGAGTGAACATAGAGCTCTTCGTACGGGATGTCGGTTGTTCCCTGCTTGCTGACGAGGTCGCTGATGCCCACGAACATCACCGTAGCGCGCACATACCGGGTGTAGTAGGTGGCGAACCATGCGGCAGCATAGCCGCCGTAGGAGCCGCCTCCGAGGCCGATGCGTTCACGGTCGGCCACACCCTGCGCCACGAGCTCATCCATTCCGTCGGCGATATCGTCGAACTCCTTCCCGGCCGGATCACCCAGCCCCTGTTTTGCGAAGTCGACGCCGTACCCGGTGCTGGCTCTGTAGTTCGGATAGAAGACGGCATACCCCTTTCCCGCCAGCACCTGTCCGGGTTCACCGTACGAACTGACCCAGCCGTTGGAGTAGTGTGCCTCCGGGCCGCCGTGGACGATGACGACAAGTGGCAGGCGAATCTCTTTTGCATATCCGGGGGGAGTCAGGAGGAGGCCTTCGATATCGAGACCGTCCCTGGCTTTGTATCGGATCACGGATTGATTTCCCAGCGCGCGCTGCTGCAGCCAGGGGTTCGTGACGGTGATGCGTTGCGGTTCGGAGCCCGGAGACCAGAGGAAGGCCTCGTTGGGAAAGGTCGGCGCATCTCCGAGGAACGCCGCACGCTTGCCGTCTGCCGAGAATGACGGAGGATCAAAAACCACGCCGGTCGTACTCGAGGCGAGGAGCATTTCACGCCCGCTGCCGTCGGGATGGATGCCGTACAGGAGCGTGGAGACCCCTTCGCCCGCCCGGTAGAGGAGTGTCGACCGATCCCGCCATCCCACCCAGCTGATATGGCCGCGGTAGCGTGGCGGCGTGAGGTTTTGCGCCGGCCCTCCGCTGAGCGGGATGACGAGGGCCTGGCTCACGGCGTGGTCGCTTTGATCGAGCGCCGCAGCCACGGCAAGAAGCTGGCCGTCAGGGCTCACAGCATACGGCCCGAGCTTCCCGGGGGCGAAAACAGCGCGGTCATCGCAAGCGTCTCCAGATCGAGGAGGGAAATCTTCTGGAACATGTAGCTTTCGTCGACCAGGTTTCGCGGCGACGCGGCCACGGCCGCCCGCTTCCCGTCAGGGGTGAACACGAACGACCAGACATTGATACCCGCCGTCAGCCACCGCACGTCATCCGGTTTGCCGAGCTCGATGAGCGCGAGGTTCCGGTTCCGGATGTTCTCTTCGTAGAAGATGAACCCGTACCCTTTGCTCTCGAGCGCTTTCTCCCGGGCGGTCTTCGGCTGAAGGGCGATATAGCCGATCTGTTTCCCCGAGGGATGCCAGCGGAAGGCGAGCACGCCGTCGGGGGCATTCGTTAGCTGGGCCGCCTCGCCACCGTTCAGGGGAATGGACCAGACCTGTGTCTGTGCTTTGTCGCCCCGCCGCATGAGAAACGCTACGGACGTGCCGTCGGGACTCCACGCGAGGGCACTGACATTGGTCTTCCCGGTCACATAGGGACGCGCCGCACCGCCCCGGACGGAATACACGTACAATTCCGCGTACGCTGCTCCGGGGTCGTCGGCGGCATCCCGGGGACCGCCAGGCTATAAGCAACGTGCTCCCCATTCGGACTGATGACGGCTTCGCCTACACTCTTCACATTGAGCAACTCGTTTGCTGCGAGGGGATCCGCAGCACGGGCAGACCACGAGAACACAAGAAGGGTGAACAGGAGGATGAGTCCTGTTCTCAGCTGAACGTTGTAGAAGCAATACATGAGATTAGGTCTCCATGCTTAATGTGCTGCTGGATAAAGGATTAGCTGTGATCAGCCGATAGTGAGTCTCGGTATAGTAGCATTGAAAGAACTGCAGGGATAACAATGACAAGGGCTGCGGTGGTGAGTTCCTGGACTGACTGCTGTGAGGTCGGGTTGGCTCGCCCTGAATGGCAAGAGCAGCCACCGGAGAGCGATTGTGGTGGCCGCATATGCCAGGAGAGCGGCTCCGATCATGGCCGCGCGCCTGCCCATGCTCGTGATGCGCCCCATGCTCCGCATTCCCCCCGTCACGAGATAGCCCAGGTTGAGTCCCAGGAGCGTGGCGCTGATGTGTCGTGCTTCACCGGGAAGTACCATCGCTGCCAGCGGAAGCAGGATGAGGAAGAGCGTAGAGCCCAGGGACGGGAAGGCATGCCTGGTCGTCGCCCGGGGCAGACCGGGAGCAACGATGGTGAAATGTTTTTGGGCCAGGAAGAAGACGACGAGCGCAAGGAGGCCAAGGAGCGTACCTCCGAGGACGTCAGCGAGGAAATGCTTCCCGAGGTACATGCGGGAAAGAGGCATCATCAGTGCCAGTATGCCTGCCGTCCAGAACAGCCACGGGCGGCGGAACAGCAGTGCGGTCGATCCCCATGCCGCGAGAGATGAACTGCAGTGTCCGGATGGGAATCCGTACGAGACGGGGTGAAGAGTCTGGTAGTACGCAACCACATCGGACGGGAGGGGGGCCCAGAAGCCGGGAGCGCCGCGGCCTATGAATGCGTGAGGGAGCGGATTTCCGCGCCCCAGGTGGGCGACGAGAAGGTCCACGTCCACCGGCCGCGGGAGCGCAATGGCATCCTTCAGCATGGATGTCAGGATGGTTGTCCACACTACGACCTGGGTGATCACGAAGCCCCTGCGGTGGTCCACACCAAAGATCAGCACGACCACAAGGAGCGTATAGAATTCCCGCTCGCCGAGCAGGCTGATGCTCTGGAACAAGAGCCGCACGGTGGGAGCATCGAAGGACTGCATCCACCGTATGATATCCGTTTGAAACATGGCGGAAGTATACGACTATTCCGTGATTCGTGCAAAGGATTTCCCTTGTTTGTCCCGGACGATTCTCGTATGTTGGAGAACGTTTTTCAGCCATTCTTCCATGGGGTAGTGTGTTCCTCGCTTTTCTGTCCCTCATGCTTGTCTCTCCGTTCGATCCGGTTGCTGTTCTTGCAGAAGCCGACAGTGCGTTTTTCCGGATCGAGTATGCCGACGCGCTTTCCGCCTATGAAAAAGTAGTGCAGGGTGGACCCGCAGAGCCGCACCTCCTCTGGCGGATGGCGCGGGTGCATGTATGCATGGGGGAGGTCGATGAAAACAGAGAACGGCGCGATGCCCACATGCACGCAGCCGAATCCTATGCCCGGCAGTGTATCGCCATGGATTCCTCGCTGTCTGAGGGATACACCTGGCTGGCCGGGGCGCTGGGGTACCTGGCCCTCGATGCCGGGATGGGTGAGCAGGTACGGTACGCGCATGAAATCATGGAAGTGACCGGACGGGCGATCGCGCTCAATCCTGCAGACGACGCCTCGTATTCGATACGCGGGTCCCTCTACCGGGCGCTGGGGAATACCGGCTGGTTGAAGAGACAGCTGGCGGCCATCCTGCTCGGCAAGGTCCCCGAAGGGGGATTCGAAGAAGGAGAGAAGGCACTCCTGACGGCGATTGCGCTGGCGCCGGACATCATGCGCCACCGGTATGAACTGGGAATCCTCTATATCGATTGGGGGCGGATGACGGATGCACGGCGTGTGCTGACGCGTGCCGCCACATTGGAAATCCGGACGGCCATCGACCGTCCCAGGAAAGCAAAAATCCTGACGCTGCTTGCGACGATGGAGGAGTGAAGGGGAACCAGACCGGTAGGTTACCGCACGAGCGTCATCTTCCGCATTTCGTCCATGCCTGCTGCCTGCAGGCGATAGATGTACAATCCGCTGGCAAGCCCTGACGCGTCAAACCTGACATCGTAGCTTCCCGGGTCTTTCTTCTCGTTCACCAGCACTGCCACTTCGCGCCCCAGAAGATCGTACACGGAAATCTTCACCCACCCGGCCTGCATGCCCGGCCCTGCTGATCCCTGTGGATTGTCGCCGACAGCATAGCGTATTGTCGTCGTGGGATTGAACGGATTTGGATAGTTCTGTCCGAGGGCAAAGCGTGCCGGCACCACACCCGTGGCCGGTTCGACATCCGTCGCTTCGTGATAGACAAGAGTTGGATCGATGAAGTGTTTGACGGTGCCCAGCCAGTAGACAAGTGTGGAAAGGTTGCGGCTGTTGTACAGGTCGCGGTCGGCCTGCACCAGCGCCATCGCGGCATCCACGGCAGTGGCGTTGGCGCCGAGATAGCAGATGCTCTGGAGGACGAGCCGGTCGGTGACGTCGCGCCCGAGGGTTCCCCAGATCCCCATCAGGGCAGTCGACCAGATCTGTCCGGCTGTGTGAGCGGAGAGGGTGCCGAAGGGATATGTACGCTGGTCATTGACCTTGCGGCCGGACCAGAATTCGTTGTGACCGTCCCACTTATAGACCCAATTGAACTGGGGGTCGGCTTCGGTCCAGCGTCCGGCCGAACGGGAGTAGGACTCGGCCCAGTAGTCGGCGTATCCCTCGCCGAGCGCTGCGCATTCCCCCCCACCCCATGTGGGATTCAGGGTATACTGTATGGCGTGGCCATACTCATGCCAGATCACGTCCGGATCTTCTGCGTCGTCGACCCCGCCGGTACCGAATGCGATCCAGTTTCCGGTCGGACTGTAATGGGAGTTGTCCTGTCCCTGGAATCCATGGGGATCGATCCGGATTCTGGCCAGCCGTGCCGAGGAGAAGCCCAGCTCCTCGAACCGTCGGTAGCTCAGGCTGGCATGGTAGTAGGCGTTGACGGCTTCGAAGCCCGCCTGGCTGCGCGTGTAGGAGAACCCGTCCGGGGTCACGGCTCCGTACACGGAGTCGAAAGGCGATTCGATATCCATGATCGTGCAGTAGGGACCCTGCAGCCGGAAGGCTCCGCCGATAAACGTGACGGAATCCAGCGCAACCAGCGACCGGTATGCTGTCAGGGAGTCGGAATCCGCATCGTTGTTGTCGATGAATCCTGTCGATCCGTACTGCTGCCGGGCCGCTGCAAGCGGGTCCACCGCAAACACATATCCACGGCCGGGTGCGCGGTCACCGTCATTGTGTTCGACGAAGCGATCGCTGATCTGGAGCGTGGCGCCCGACTCGGCATCGAGAATTACTTCCCAATCGCCCGGGGGGAGTTCGCGCGTGACGGTGACGCGGTAGGCCAGATGATCGGCGCCATCGCCGGAGCGGAACACCACCAGCTCTGCGGCATCCTCTGCGCCGATAGCATTTCCCCGGGCGTTGAGCTGCCGGAGGGCGGCGCGAATGGCGTCGGGGCCGCTGAAGGATGGCCGGGTTGGCGCTTCGACGTCGGCGTGAGCATTATTGACGACCATCGTCACGGCATTCCGCACATTAAGACTCACCACGACGTCCGCGCCGTACACCGGGACCCCGTTGTGACGCTGGCGGAAGCGGACATGCGTGCCGGCCGGAGCTCGGATGACATCGTCAACGACAAGGCCGTCATCCGTATTCTGCAGGCGCAGCGACTGTGCGTACGTGGAGAGGAAGCTGCGCGCAGCGTCCTGAACTGTCGAAGCGGACGTCGGCACGGCAAGATTGTAGAGCGAGCGGGGAGTGCCGGTAGAATCAATCCTGGATGTCGCGGAGTTGTGCGCTGCCGGCGCGGGTTGCGCGCATGCGGTCAGGATTGAGAATACGATGGAAACGGCCCCCAGACAAAAATGCCGAAGCTGCATTGCGCTCCCCACGATGCTCTTCGTTTGTGCTGATACGATGAAGGTGTGTTCTATGACCGGTCCTGGGTTCCGCTGCGCGTGGCAGGGGTCGCCGATCTGCTCTCAATATACGATGAAGGGTCGAGGAATGGAAGTGCGGAGGATCACATTTTGTAGAAACGACAGGGGTGACAGTGAAGAATCTTCCAACAGGCGGTTTATTCTGTCACCCCTGTAGAGACATCGGTAACGCGCAATGTTGCCCGCATAGGCCCGTCGCATGAGTGCGGGCAGCCCCGCGAAGTCGACCGTGCGCTACGGTCGAAGAAGGCCCATCATCCGGAGCGGCGGGACCTCGAAGCCGACCGCGCGCGCAGGTGAATCTTCCGGCACCATGATCGTCCGATGGACGGGATCAAAGATGAGTGGCGGGGCATTGACGAAGACATCGTGCGGAAATTCACCCTTCACGCGCGCGTCATTCCGGTAGAGTGCGAGGTACCCTTCTTCCATATCGATGTTCAAATAGTAGGGGTCCCATCCCGTTCCCCCGTCCGCGCGGCGGCGGAGCACGATCGGATCAGCGACAACGTTGTCTTTGATCGTGCAGACATTCTTGTCGAATACGAGATAGTCATAGATATCCATCCAGCGTCCGCCCCAGGAAACGTTGCGCACGATGCTGTTGTTCCTGGGAATTGCCGGATCGGTGCCGGGCATATTCGCCAGGAGAGGATAGCGGGTGCTGTACGGAGGGACGTCGTGATGGACCTCCTTGAGCCCGTCGAACAGAACGGGATAGGTGCCATCGAAGTAATATTTCGCCCAGCCAAGTCCGCGGGCGTCGAGGTGCACAGAGGGGGCGCACTCCACATACAGATTGTTCTCGACGACGTTATCCCGCCCGCCGCCGATCAGCGTCGCACGGCCGGCCCTGTAGAAGACGTTCCCCGTCACCGTGAACCCGCTCGCCCAATCGTCCATGTACATTCCCATCACGCCATGAAGGCCGGGCCCCTGGAAATCATGGAAGTAGTTATAGCGGACGACATTCCCCCGCCAGGTCCAGTTGCGGCCGGTATGGATTGCGCCGGCATCTCCCGACTCGCGCATGACGCTGTGGATCTCGTTGTATTCGATGCGGTGGTCGTTTCCTTTGATGTACACTGCCTCAAACGGCGCGTCATGAACCAGGCAGTGTTCCATCCGGTTGCCGACTCCGTCCAGGATCACTGCGTACGTGCCGGTGCGGAGCCAGCGGCTGTAATGATGGATATGGGTATTGCGGACAACGTCGTTCGCGGGCGTAAGAGAAGCCCGGTCGCCCCCGTTGAGCAGCACCCCTCCCCGCGCCACGTCGGCGATTTCCGAGTTCAGGACTGCATGGCCGCTGCCCCCTTCCACGACCACGGCGTCTTCGCCAAGGTTGCGGAGGGTGCATCCGTCGATGGTGACGCCGTTGCCCCCCCTGATGAGGACACCCTTGCCGCGCGAGGTCTCGAGAGACACATCACGGAAGCAGATGTGCGAGCAGCTGTCGAATTGCAGGAGGGGTCCTTCAAGAAGAGAAACCTCGATGCGCACGCCATCGAGGGGTCCTGGTGGATTGAAAAACAGCTTTCCGCCACTCCGGTCGAGATACCATTCTCCGGGGGCGTCAAGCTCTTCGAGGATATTCAGAAAGTAGTACCGCTGGTTAGTCGTATAGCCATAATGGTGATGCGGTGGCGCGAAGGTGATTTCCCGGGCAGCGGTGTTGATGGAGGCGGCCTTCTGGAACGAATCGCTCCAGTCCCAGGTCCAGTATCCATGCAGGTAGATCTCATTCCTGTCCGACCACCCCTGCGGCCTGTCGCCCGAGTACGTGATGCGTCCGTAATGCCGGCCAACCGGCACGCCGTGGAAGCGTTTCTCCCGCTCGAGTCCTTTGTTGAAGAGCGTATCGCCGGTTTGGGGGACGTCGGCGATCAACAGCCAGCTGTCGTTGGGCCATCGCGCCAGTTGCATGCGCGTTCCGTTGAAGAAGAGTTCCATCCCCGGGTTTCCCCGCGGGGCGATCGAGCCGAAGTCGGAAATGCCCATGCCGCGCAGGTCGGCCTCGCGGATTTGGGCGCGCACCGAATCTGGGAGACGCCGCGCCGCCGCGGTATCCGTCACCGGAAGAAATCCATGGAGTGCGGTGCCTCCAATGATGCGGACGGTTTCGCCCGGAAATGCCGCCCAGCAGACCGGCATGGAGAGTGTTCCGCTGTCCTGTTTGTCCAGAAGAAATGGCGTGCGCCGTTCATATGTGCCCCCGCGAAGAAGGACCCGGATCGTGTCGCGCTTTCCGGCAGGCGTGTCGAGGAGCCGCCGCACGATCGCACGCGCCCGTTCAAGGGTGGCAACGGGCCCTTCAGTCTTCATCGGGTTGGGGGATGGAAGGCCTCCGGACCACTGGTCGTTCCCATCGGGGGCAACATAGATGGTTGAGCCCGCAAGGTTCATGTCATTCGGATGTGCTTCCGGGAGCAAGCCAAGAAGCAGGAGAGGGAGCAACGCAAGGGACATGTCAGGGTCCTGGACAGAAGGTGGATTGGAGAAATTCGGCGGCGGCCATGCCGGAAAGCGCCGCGCCCTCGGCATTACCGAGACCGAAAACATCACCCGCAAACAGCAGCGGAGGCTCGGTTCCGCCAATGGCAAACGGAATCGGGAGATAGGTTTTCGGACGGGCGAAGCGCCAGCGGTGGACCTGTGCCGTGCGGACCGGCACCGGGACTATGCGCCGCACGTGCGGCAGAAGCTCCGAAACGATGGCTTCGTCCGTATCCGCAAGATGGTCCGTGCTGTACTGTTCCCCCGCAAATATCGTGAGTGCGCCAGGCGACGCTGAAACGCCCTTGGCGTGATTGTCGGCAATCCATGAGAGAGGATCACCGTCGAGCACCAGTCCCCCGGGTTCCGGAATTCCCGAAGGTGTTTCAAGCCCGATCATCAATACGATGCAGGGCACATAGACAACTGCCTGCAGCTGCCGGGCGACGTCGGAAGGGAGGGTCACGCCTCCCGCTTCGAGCAGGGCGAGGCTTTGCGGGACAGGGGCTGTCAGTACGAGCGCCTGCGCCATATACACATGGCCTGAATCAGTGTCAATACTCCATGCGCCGTTGTTGACGCGAGCTGCCGTGACCCGCTGCTGGAGATGGATGAGAAGATCGAAGGCGATGCGCTTTGGGAATGCCGTCATTGCGGGATGGCCCCGTAACACGGGAGAGGGGAACACCTGCTGGCTTCCGGCCGTGTCGGGGAATGCAGAAGTCCAGTGCCGCAGGACGCGCGTCTGTTCGGCGGCCTGCACGTAGACTTTGAACACGGCCGACCGTGCGTGTATATGCTGTGCGCCGTGGTCGAATGTGAGATCATCCACGCGACGGGATGCGAGCCGGCCGCCGACGCCCCGGGACTTCTCCAGAATAGTCGCCTTGCAGGCCTGTACATGCAGCGTCCTGGCCGCAAAGAGTCCGGCCATGCCTGCGCCGACAATCAGACATGTTGGTTGGGGTTCCATGGGGGTAGCGTCTGGGTCTCTGCGGTGAAGGTACATACTCTCATTGACAATTCCAACTTTGACCAACCGGAGGATTTGTCGTATATTCCGCTCATGCATAATGCCCGATTCTGGAAAGAACAGCTGAATCTCCGGCGCCACAGGGAGGGGGGGTGGTACGTGGAAACATACCGCTCGTCCGAACTCCTCCAGCCCGGGGCGTTGCCCGCGCGCTACAGCGGCCCGCGTCCATGCTCCACCGCGATCTACTTTCTCCTCGAGGCGAGCGAGGTGTCCCATTTTCATCGCCTCCTCTCGGACGAAGTCTGGCACTTCTATGCGGGCTCAGGTGCGCACATTCACATACTTTCACCCGACGGCGGGTATGCGATGCACACTCTGGGCCAGCAGCCCCTGGAAGGGGATCAGCTTCAGGTTGCGGTGTCCCGGGGTGTCTGGATGGCAGCGGAGGTGACGGGAGCGCAGGGGTATGCTCTGATGGGATGCAAGGTTGCGCCCGGTTTCGATTTTGCTGATTTTGAAATGGGAACACGCGGTATCCTCGTTTCCGCATTCCCCGAACAGAAAGAACTCATCGAACGACTCACAGTGCAGTGACCTTCCCATGCTCTTCGATCTACCCTTAGAAGATCTCCGCCGCTACATGCCCGGGCGTGAGGAACCGGCAGACTTCGACACATTTTGGCGTGAGACGCTCGCCGATGCGGCCCGTCATCCCTTGCGGCCTGACTTCGTGCCGGTGCAGTTCCAGCCCGCCACCGTGGAAGTATTCGACGTGGCCTTCCCGGGATATGGCGGCCAGCCTATCAGGGGATGGCTTCTCCTACCGCGGTCTATCCCGGGTCGCCTTCCATGCATTGTGGAATACATCGGGTACGGGGGAGGGAGGGGATTCCCGGCGGACTGGCTGATCTGGAGTGCCTTCGGCTATGCGCATTTCATCATGGACACGCGCGGGCAGGGAAGTGTCTGGTCGAAAGGGGACACGCCGGACACGGAAGATGTTGTGCCTGCGTTCCCGCAGTCGCCCGGTTTCATGACGCGCGGTGTTCTTGCGCCCGAGACGTATTACTATCGCCGGGTCTTCACCGATGCAGTGCGCGCAGTCGAAGCGGTGCGTACTCATGCGCGAGTCGATCCGGAGAAGGTTTTTGTGACGGGCGGGAGCCAGGGTGGCGGGATTGCGCTTGCGGTGGCCGGACTCGTTCCCGATCTTGCGGGTGCACTGCCCGACGTACCATTCCTCTGCCACTATCGTGTTGCGACGGAGATCACGGACAGGGATCCATATCGGGAGATCGTGCAGTTCTGCAAGATTCATCGCGACAGGGTCGACGATGTATTCCGGACGCTCTCATATTTCGATGGAGTGAATTTTGCGCCGCGGGCCCGTTGCCGCGCATTGTTTTCTGTGGGGTTGATGGACGACATCTGTCCGCCGCGGACGGTCTTTGCGGCGTACAATCATTACGCCGGTGAGAAAGAGATCCGCATCTGGCCGTACAATCAGCACGAGGGAGGGCAGAGCGCGCAGGTGATGGAGAAGCTGAGGTGGGTGGCAGGGGTTGATAACCGTTGAGGGGAATGGTATCATAGTCGTGGTGCGTGCTGGATGGAAAGATAGATCTGAAATTGATAGCACCGCACAATGAGGGGGGACCGATGGTTGCGACGAACGACCCAATCAGGCGAATCGTGAAGGGCCTGCGGTTTTCGGGACGTGGTGTTTGCGAACCCTTGAGGGTCCTGGCAGTCACTGCTGTTGTGCTCACTGCGTTTATTCTGGTCCTTCCTTCATGTGCAAACGATGAAATCGCTTCGGCAGGCGAAGTCCCGGCAGCTCCAACGCTCGTCTTGCCGGAGTCCGGGATGCTGGTGGACTCGACACCTGTGACGCTCTCCTGGGACGCCGGCAGCGGAGCGCTGAGCTATGGCATCCAGATTTCAACTGACAGCGTCTTTGCTGCTGTCATGCTCGAGAACAGCGGCATACTCGCGGAAAGTCTCCGAATCACAACGTTCCTCACACTTGGCAGATACTATTGGCATGTGAACGCTGCGAATGTCGCAGGGACATCGGGATGGTCGTCACGGCGATATTTCATAGTCACCGGATATGTGCCTCCCCCTCCACCCTCCTCAAAAGAAATGGTTTTCGTCGAGGGCGGAACGTTTCAGATGGGGAACGATTCTAGCGAAGCCAACGAGCGGCCTGTGCACTGGGTCACCCTGAGCAGCTTCTATATGGACAAGTATGAAGTCACGGTTCTGCAATACCGGGCATTCTGTACTGCAACGGGAGCAGCGATGCCGTATGAACCGCAGAGTGGTTGGGTGGACAATGAACCCATCGCTGCTACATTCGACCAGGCGGTTCCCTTTGCGCAATGGGCGGGAAAGCGTTTGCCGACGGAGGCGGAATGGGAATACGCCGCACGGGGAGGCCGGCTGACCCACGGGTATGTGTATAGCGGTGGAAACAATCTCGACTCCGTTGCGTGGTACATTGGGAATTCCGGAGGAGTGGCGCATCCGGTCGGTACCAAAGCGCCCAACGAGCTTGGTCTTTATGACATGACGGGAAACCAACGTGAATGGTGCTCTGACTGGTATCAGTGGGACTACTACGCGGTGAGTCCGGGAGTGAATCCAAAGGGCCCGTCGCTCACTTTCGGATACAAAGTGTACAGGAGCGGAGGTGGTGATGCGTACAGGTGCCGAATCACCTACCGATCGTGGGGTTACACCGGAGCTGTCAAATACATGGGTGGCTTCCGGTGCGTACGGGATCCATAGCAAATGACTGCAGCACGCCAGACGAAGCTTCTCGGGGGATCGTGATGACCTGGATATTCGGAGCACTGAAGAGGTCGGGCAAGGGAGATCTGCACCCGTACTCGCGGTTCCACGCGACCCCTGCAGCTCACTTCTTGCAACCTGACCTCTACGTGGCGACGGGGGGGATCGATGAGACCTGCCATTGTTCATTCCCCAGCACGACTCATCCGTACGGCTGGGTCGTCGTCGGCTGCGGGATTGAACTGAAGAGATCACGTGCACAGATTCTTGGGGGGGGGGGGGCAGATTGGGGCGATATTCTTGGCGGCTGGTCCGCGTCTGTCCAAAGTCAAATCCTGAGCCTCGATGGACATTTTGCTGTGGTGCGATGGGACCAGGAGGGACTCACGCTCGCATGCGACCAGCTGGGATTGCGGACGTTCTATGTTGCTGAATCCGGGGGGAACATTCTCTTCTCTACCCGCCTCGATTGGCTTGCCAGGGCTGCACAGAAGTCGACAATCGACTTCAAGACTCTCGGCAGCCGGTGGCTTCTCTACAATCAGCTCTCCTACCGGTCGGGCATAGCGGGGATCGATCGCCTCGGTCCGGCGGGTCTCATGCACATTCCGTTCGCTCCCGCCTCTGTCTCAACAACCTGGTCCACCCCGTGGCTGCCGGAATTCGGCGATGGCGACGCAGGGCATGCGATCAGCATTGCGGAATCATTGGTGGAGTGTGCATGCGCGCTGCCGCAGGGGGTGTCGCTCGGGCTATCGGGAGGCCTTGACTCCCGGCTCCTCCTCTCCATGATGAAGAGGGAGGATAGCCGAAATGTGAACGTGCACACCTTCGGCGATCCGGAAGATCCGGATGTTGCTGTCGCAACTACGATTGCGGGGGACGAGGGACTCCACCAGAGACTCTTTCAGGATCCACTACCGGACGGGGGATCCATTCTGACGAGTGCCCGAGAATATGCCGCTCAGACCCAGCTTACCGAACCCGTGAGCTCGTCGGCTCGACTCAGCTACTATGCGAGACTCCGCGAGGCTGGGCTTGCAATGATCGACGGCGGGTTCGGCGAGATAGCGCGGCGGCAATACTTGAACCGGATTGCACTTCTGGGAAGATCAGCTTTGCGAAGAGGGGATGTCAATGCCCTCCTTCGACGAATGAGCGTCTCTCGTGCAGACGTATTCGCGTCTGATGTGGTCCTGCAAATGGAAGAGGGTGCCAGGAGCGATCTACGTGCGGCGTTAGCGATGATGCCATCGCTGAAAGATGTCGGAATCGACAACTATCTCGATCTTCTTGCGGTGCGAACGCGAGTTCCGAATTGGGGAGGTCCGGAACAGTGCCGCCTGGATGGAGAAGTACTCAACTTCATGCCGCTGGCGCAACCCTCCTTCCTGCGCGCGGTCTTTGCTTCGAGAGTTCGGGCACGGCAGAACGGGAAGTGGTGTTTGGACTACATTGCCTCCCACACGAAGACTCTGACACGGTGGCCGCTTGTGAAATCAGGCGCGACGTACCCGTTCGGCCTGCCCACGCTAGGCGCGCATGGTCTTGTTGCTCTGAAAGGTAGAATGGGAAGAAGATACCACGACGCCGCGCCACACATGTTCCTGCATCGCATCCGCGAGTATGTCCAGGATCGCGCAGCTTCCTCCAGTGTCAAGAGCAGTGGAATCTACAACGCTGATTTCATCAGGCGGGCAGTGGAGGGATACTACATCGGTCGTGAGGACTTCCGGGACACAGTCAACTGGTGGGTTACGTTCGATCTGTGGAGGGAGAGCCTTTCCGGGAGCGAGAATGCGCAACGGTCGGCGCAGCAGGCGTGTGCCGGGATGTAGACGCAACAATGAGGCGTGAGGGAGTCCGGGGAGTGTTCACCCGGCACGCGCCCGATCGGAGAGCGCGGGGAAACTGGGTCCCGGGGTTCCATCACGCGTCGTGGGAATAGGCTGACACTCTGTTCAGAGTTGCGGGGCAGCCTTACTCCTTCAGCAGCGGCAGCACATCGGTGACGTTAAGCGTCCGGGCCCGCGACTGGACCTCGCCCTGGTGCTGCGTAAAGAGGGACTTCCCCTCGCCGAGCATCTTCTGGAAGAGCTGCTTGAGCTGCGCCATGTCCAGCCGCCGGCCGCCGGCGTAGTATGTCTTCGCTACATGGCCCAGCGCGTAGGTTGTGCCGAATGTCAGGGCGGCGCCTGTGAACGCGTTCACTGCGAGCCCGAGCAATCCGCCTCCCATGCGCCGCGCAAATGTCCCCAGCACGCGACGCGCCATCCCCTCCACCATTTGCGATGTGAGACCGATCCCTACGGTGGCAAGAAACTCCGTCACATGCCCCTTGTCGAGCGTGATCCCGTGCCGCTGTCCCAGTCGGTACACCATGCGCATCTGCAGAGGAATGATCGCCATCGTTGCAATCGACTGCGGTAGAAGTTCGAGGGCGCCGTTGAGGATGGCATACTTCAGGATCATCTGATCGGCCTCCAGGTCGGTGGGCTCGACTGCCAGAGGGAGTGGCTCGGTCGCAACCGGCGTTTTCAGGACGGCCAGAGCCGCCTTTTGAGCGCCTTCCGCAGAGCCTGCGTCGAGACGCAGGCTCATGCGAAGAGTGTCGAGAAACGTTCGTTCGGTCGCATTGGCCTCGCCGTCGGCATCGCAGATGTAGAGAGCCATTTCATAGGCCAGGGCGCGCGTTTGAGGGGTGACGAGTGCGCCGGCGATGTCGTCCGTGGTGACCTGCTTCAGTACCACTTTCTGCATAAGGTCCGGCGATCCCTCCAACTCGAGATTCCCCATCACCTCCTTGATGCGTGCGCGCTCGCTTTCTGCCTGTGTACCGTCAGCGAATGCCGCCATAAGACATGCAGTCAGAATGGCGTCTGCTTCCGAACGTTCCATTGCAGGTTCCTCTATCAGTGTATCAGTTCGGGGGTGAGTGCCTTGACGACTTTCAGAGCGATTTCTGTGCCGACACGTTCCTGTGCTTCGACTGTCGAACCGGCGATATGCGGCGAGACACTGACACGCGGATGGTTGATCAACGCACGTTCATCCTCGGTCGGGGGCTCATGTTCGAAGACATCGATGCCGGCCGCAGCGACTTTGCCGCTCTCCAGTGCTGCAAGCAGAGCTTTCTGGTCGATGACCCCGCCACGGGCGCAGTTGACGATGACGACCCCTTTCTTCATCATGTCGAATTCCTTCGTGCCCAGCACGGGACCCGCTTTCTTGTCGAACGGGATGTGAAGCGTGATATAGTCCGACCGCGTCAGAAGTCGCTCCATGGTGGTGATCTCCACGATGAAATCCATGGGGGAGAAGGGGGGATCATAGGCGAGTACGTGCATGCCGAACCCGAGTGCGCGGCGGGCAACTTCCTTTCCGATATTCCCGAGCCCGATAATACCAAGGGTCTTCTTGTACAGCTCGATTCCTCCGGCGTACTCTTTCTTTGGCCATTTCCCCTGGCGCATTTCCATCGTACTCACGTGGAGGAAACGGCTGACGGCCAGCATGTGCGCCAACGCCATCTCGGCGACGGAGATGGCCGATGCGCCCGGCGTGTTCAGCACGGCGATGGTGCGGGCTGCGGCTGCCGCAGCGTCGATATTATCGAGTCCCACGCCGCCACGGGCGATGACTTTGAGGTTCTTGCCCGCGTCGATGACTTCTTTCGTGACTTTGGTTGCGGAGCGTACAATAATGGCATCATAGGAGCCGATGCGGGCCTTGAGCTCCTCAGGGGTGAGCTTCACGTTATCGACTTGCAGACCGGCATCGGTCAAGATCTTTGCGCCTTCGGTCGAAATACCGTCGCTGACCAGGACTTTCATGGTGGACTCCGATTTCTTATGGGAATGTACGAAGGGGGGAACACCCAAAGATACCCAAACCATATTCAAGCTGCAACTCCCGCAGATGACCGGTTCTGTTGACTGTTGCGCTGGCATTCGGTACATTTTGTCACACCCTATCGTCCAACCCAGTTCTTGCCATCCCCGTATTCCGAGATATGACTTCAAGAGAACGTGTCAAGAAGGCCTTTTCCCACGAGAACCCCGACCGCGTGCCGATCGATTATCTCGCGAATCCCGGCATTGATCGCCGCCTGAAAGCGCATTACGGGCTTGCGCCGGGCGACGACGAAGGATTGCGGCGAGTGCTCGGCGTCGACTTTTTCGAGATCATCCCTCCCTATATCGGTCCCCCGCTCCATCCTGCAGTCGAAGGAAGAAAGGTCGACCTGTGGGGGATTCACACCCGCTGGGTGGAGCACGAAGACGGGGGGTACTGGGACTATTGTGACTTTCCACTCCGCGACGCGGACGTGGAAACGGTCGAGTCGTGGCCGATGCCGAATCCGGACCACTTCGACTATGATGCCGTCCCCGCCATGTGCGCGGCCATGAAAGACTACTCCCTGCTCATCGGCAATCCCGGGGCGGGGGACATGATCAACACCGCTGGGATGATCAGAGGGGTGGAACAGGTCCTGGTCGATCTCATGACGGACGGTGACGCATCCCTCCGGTTCATGACCAGGAAGAACGAGGTCCAGCTGGCAATGCTCGAACGCGCGCTCGACGCTGCCCGTGGCGCCATCGATATCCTCTGGCTCGGGGAAGATCTCGGCACGCAACGGGGACCGATGATCGGCCTGGAGCTATTCCGGCGGCACATCCGGCCGGAGCACCAGAAGTTTGCCGACCTGGCCCGGCACTTCAAAATTTCGGTCATGATGCACTCCTGTGGATCGAGCAGCTGGGCCTTCGACGATTTCCTCGAGATGGGCATCACCGTGGTGGATACCCTCCAGCCGGAGGCAAAGGATATGGAGCCGGGATATCTGAAACGGCGCTACGGCAGCAGGATGTCGTTCCATGGCTGCATTTCCACCGCGGGAGTCGTTGCGAGGGGAACCGTCGCTGACACCGTTCAGATGGTCCGGGACACCCTCGAGATCATGATGCCCGGCGGGGGATATGCGCTTTCGCCGACACACCTGCTACAGGACAATTCCCCCACGGAAAACGTGGTGGCGATGTATGACGCAGCAAAGAAGTACGGGAGATACGAAAGGGCGTAGAGGCACGCTCCATGCGGAATTTCAAGCCCTGAATTCTGAAGTCGGAGCCTGTCCGACTCCGGACAGCATCTCCGAAAGTCTATGACGTAACTTATCGCAGAGGTATCCCATGCACATCGGCGTACCGCGTGAACAGCGCCCTGACGAATACCGCGTCGGACTGACCCCGGCCGGCGTCGAGCTCCTCACAGCATCCGGCCATTCCTGTTATGTCGAGAGAGATGCCGGGATGGGGGCGGGGTTCTCGGACCTCGACTACGAGCATGCCGGGGCCCGAATCGTCTACTCGGCGGCCGAGCTCTATGGCCGTGCGGACATGGTCATCAAAGTCGGCCGCCCTACTGCCGACGAAGTGGATATGCTGCGGGACGAATGTGTCCTGATGGGGTTCCTGCACCTCTCGGTTTCACGACCGGAGCGGGTCGCGAAACTGCTCGACAAGAAAATCACCGCGATCTCCTACGAGCTCATCCAGGACGAGGACGGCACGCTTCCCGTACAGGTGCCGCTCAGCCAGGCGGCGGGGCGGATGACGCCTCAGATCGCCGCGGTGCTGATGCAGAACAATCATGGCGGAAAAGGGATCCTCCTCGGCGGCGTCCCCGGCGTCCCTCCGGCGGAAGTCGTTATCATCGGCGCCGGCAGTTACGGCGTTGCTGCCGCCCACGGGTTTCTCCGCCAGGGATCGAGCGTGTATGTGCTCGACAAAGATCTGAAGCGGCTCCAAGTGACAGACGAAATGCTCGGCATGAACGGACGATTGGTGACGATGGTGTCGCACGACTTCAACCTCCGGAAGGTCGCGAAGTTCGCGGACGTTCTGGTGGGTGCGGTGCTGGTGCCGGGAGCGCGGGCACCGATCGTGATCACGCGAGAGCTCGTGAAGCTCATGCGCCCGCGATCGGTGATCATGGACATCTCGATCGATCAGGGGGGGTGCGTCGAGACAAGCCGTCCGACCACACACCGCGATCCCGTTTTTGTGGAAGAGAATGTGATCCACTACTGCGTGCCCAACATGACATCCGTCGTTGCGCGGACCGCCACGCATGCGTTCAATAATGCGGCATGGCCGTTCATTCAGGACATCGCACGCGACGGCGTCGATGCCGCGCTCGAACACGCAGGCCCGCTGTCACGGGGCGTGGCCACACACCGCGGGAACGTGCTCAACGCGACGCTTGCTGCGAGCCTCAGCCGGAAGGAGCGTACCCGATGAGCTGGATGGATGTCTACCGGGAACGCACCGTAACACCGGAGGAAGCCGCCACGGCCATCAAGTCGGGCGACCGGATCTTTCTGACGGGCAACTGCTCGGTGCCGCAGAAAGTGCTCGCTGCGTTTGTGCAGCGTGCGCACGAGCTCGAGAATGTGGAAATCGCCCAGGTGCTCACGATCGGCAGTGCGGACTATGTCGCTCCGGAGATGGAAGGGCACATCCGCGTCAATACGCTCTTCATCAGCGACAACGTCCGGCAGGCCGTGAACGAGGGGCGGGCGGATTTCACACCGTGCTTCCTGTCGGAAATCCCCGGCCTGTTCAAGAACGCCTACCTCCCTCTCGATGTTGCACTGGTCCACGTCAGCCCGCCCGACGAACACGGCTTCTGCTCGTTCGGAGTGGAAGTCGGCGTGACGAAAACGGCTGCCCAGGCGGCACGGACCGTCATCGCCGAAGTGAACCCGCACATGCCCCGGACGCTGGGAGATTCCTTCATTCACGTATCAAAGATCGATTTCATCGTGCCGGTCGACTATCCGCTGCCGGAAATCCCCATGGGGGAAACGTCCGATCTTTCGCGGCGCATCGCCCGGAACATCGCGGCACTGATCCCCGACGGGGCCACACTGCAGATGGGTATCGGCGGGATTCCGGATGCGGTTCTCCATGAGCTCATGTCGCACAAACACCTCGGCGTCCACTCAGAGATGTTTTCGGACGGCATCATCGACCTTGTGGAACGGGGCATCATCGACGGAGAGTCGAAGACGCTGCACCCGGGCAAGATCGTTGCCGGGTTCATGCTGGGGACCAGGCGGCTGTACGACTTCGTTCACGATAATCCCGTGGTCGAGCTGCATCCGACGGAATATGTGAACGACCCGTTCGTGATCGCGCAGAACGCCAAGATGATTGCCATCAATAGCGCGATCGAAGTGGACCTCACCGGACAGGTTTGCTCGGACAGTATCGGTCCGCGGCTGTACAGCGGCGTGGGCGGACAGGTGGACTTTATCTACGGTGCTTCCCGCAGCAAAGGAGGCATGCCGTTCATTGCCCTGCCATCGACGGCAAGCGTAAAAGGACAGCTCGTCAGCAAGATCGTCCCGACCATCAAGACCGGCGGCGGGGTGGTGACCACGAGGAATCATGTGCGATTTGTGGTCACGGAACACGGCGTCGCGAACCTGTACGGAAAACGGATTCGCGATCGTGCGAAGGCGCTCATCGGCATCGCAGCGCCTGAGTTCAGAGACGAACTCGAACAGAAAGCCCGCGAGCTCCGCTTCCTGTGAGACCCGGGAAACGGGACCAGGCGTCACCTGTGCGCTACCCGGACGGGTTCCTCTGGGGGAGTGCCACCTCGGCTCATCAGGTTGAAGGGGCCTGCACAAACAACAACTGGTCCGCGTTCGAATCAGCCCTTGACGAGGGGGGGAACCCGCGGATTGCCGGTGCGCAGCGTTCGGGCGACGCGTGCCAGCACTGGCACCGGTTTGGCGAGGATATCGGGCTCATGAAGGCCCTCGGGCTGAATGCGTACCGGTTCTCCGTCGAATGGAGCAAGATCGAAGAGCGGGAAGGGGAGTTCAACGAAGCAGCCCTGCGCCACTACGAACACGTGGTGGATACCCTCCGCGAAGCCCGGATCATCCCCGTCATTACCCTCCACCATTTCACGCATCCCCTCTGGTTCGACCGGCAGGGTGGATTCCTCCGCGACGATGCACCCGACATCTTCGTGCGCTTCGCACGGAAGGTCTACGCCCGGCTCGCCAGTCGTGTGCCGTTCTGGTATACGGTCAATGAACCCGCCGTGGTGGCTGTGAACGGTTACGTGACCGGGGAGTTTCCCCCGGCAGTCCACAATCCAGAGCAGGCTGTGCGCGTCCTGCGGAATCTTCTTCGTGCCCACACCGCCGCCTATTGCGCCTGCAAAGAACTCGATCCGTCCACTTCGATCGGGATCGCCACGAACATGTTCGTCTATGCTCCGGCGCGCAGCTGGCACCCGCTCGACTGGCTGGCGGCCCGGCAGGCAGACCGCGGCATGAACAGGGCCCTGCTCGAGTATCTCGTGACCGGCGTGCTCGAGCTCTGGTTCCCCGGCGTTGCACGGGAGCGATCGAACTCCGGTGTGCGCAACGCATGCGACATGGTCGGCGTTAACTACTATACACGCTTCCACCTCCAGTTGACCCCGGGGAGCAGTGTACCCGTGCGCCAGGTGCATCGTGCTCCCCCCGATCGGGTTACTGACATGGGGTGGGAAATCTACCCCGACGGGATGCAGGAGGTTCTCTCTCTTGCGGGCCGTACGACGGGTCTTCCCGTCTATGTGACGGAAAACGGAATCGCGGACGACAGCGACACCAAACGCGCTTCCTTTATCCGGGACCACCTCGCCAGCATGGAAAGGGCGATGAGGGCCGGAGTTGATGTACGGGGCTACTTCATCTGGACGCTGATGGACAATTTCGAATGGGCTCACGGGTTCAACAAGCGGTTTGGCCTGTACGAAGTCGACTTCAGAACCCAGGAGCGCACGCTCAGGAAGGGGAGTGAAGCCCTGGCAGCCCATATCCGTGCGGTTGCAGGTCAGGCCTGATTATCGTACATTTTTCAGAAATTTCTCAGGTGACACGAATCCCTTTCATGGAAAAACGCGACATTATCCGCATCCTTGACGAAATGGGGACACTCCTCGAACTCCAGGGGGCAAACCCCTTCAAATCGAGGGCGTTCCATAACGCATCCCGCGCGGTTGAAGGGCTGACGCAGGACCTCTCGGCCGCCGTTGCCTCCGGCGCAATCCGTAATGTGAAAGGTGTTGGCGAAAGCATTGCACGGATCATCACCGAGCTGGCCACTGCGGGGAAGTCGAACGACTACGACGAGCTCCGCAAAGGGGTCCCCGACGGTGTCATGGAGATGCTGCGCATTCAAGGACTGGGGCCTAAAAAAGTCAAGGTTCTTTTCGAAAAGCTGAAGATCACCACAATCGATGACCTGGAGGGTGCGGCCCGCGACGGCACGCTGGCCGGGCTGGAGGGGTTCGGAAAGAAGTCGGAAGATAATATCCTGACGGGGATCCAGGCGCTGCGGGTCCGGAGCGACAAGACGCTCTACCCACCCGCAGAGGAAGCGGGGACGGAGATCCTGGAGCGGATCAGGAAAACGAAGGGTGTCGTCAGGGCGGATATCGCCGGAAGTCTCCGGCGGCGCAAGGAAGTTATCGGCGACATCGACATCGTGGCGAGCGCGGCCGATGCCGCCCGCCCGGCCATCATGGAGACCTTCGTCACGCAACCCGGCGTACAATCCGTGCTCGCGCAGGGCGACACGAAATCGAGCGTCGTACTGGGCAGGGGGATCACCTGCGATCTCCGGATCGTGCGGGAGAGCGAATTTCCCTTTGCCCTCAACTACTTTACCGGGAGCAAAGAGCACAACGTGGAAATGCGCTCGCGGGCGCGCCGGCAGGGGTTGAGCCTGAACGAATACGGGTTTTCACCTGTTGAAGAAGGGGGGAAGAACGCCCCGAAGATACAAGCGTGCAAAGAGGAAAAGGATATTTACCGCGCACTCGGGCTGGCATATGTTCCGCCCGAGCTCCGCGAGAACATGGGTGAAATCGAAGCGGCCGCGCAGGATGCGCTTCCAGACCTGATCAAGGAATCGGATATCCACGGGACTCTTCACTGCCACAGCACCTACAGCGACGGCGTGAACACCATCGAGGAGATGGCGCGTGGAGCGCAGGCGCTGGGATGGGAGTACCTGGGCATCGCCGATCACAGCAAGTCCGCCGCATACGCCGGTGGCCTTTCTCCTGCCCGGGTCAGGGAACAGGTCAGGGAAATCGACGCGCTCAACAGGACCCTGAAGGGGTTTACGGTATTCAAGGGGACCGAGTGCGATATCCTGGCGGACGGGTCGCTCGACTGGCCGGAGAGCACGCTGAAGCTCTTCGACTATGTGGTTGTGTCGGTCCACAGCCAGTTCCGCATGTCCGAAGCGGACATGACGAAAAGGATCATCACGGCGTTGAAACACCCGGCTGTGACGATGCTCGGCCATCCGACGGGCCGGTTGCTGCTCACCCGCGATCCGTACCCCGTTGATATGGTCCGAGTGATCGATGCGGCCGCCGAGTACGGGAAAGCAATCGAGATCAATGCCAACCCGATGCGTTTCGATCTGGACTGGCGGTTGTGCAAGTACGCCCGCGAACGGGGGGTCAGAATCTTCATCAATCCCGACGCACACAGCATCGACGGATTGCGCGACACGTTCTATGGGGTCGGGATCGCACGGAAAGGGTGGCTCGGGCGGGCCGACGTGGTGAATGCATGGACGACCGACACGGTCAGATCGTATCTCTCCAACACAACGAGGTGAAGACACATGCGAACAAATTCGCGGTTCTGGTGGGGTCTGGCGTTGATTGCTACAGGCGTGCTGTTCCTTCTCGATTCCATGGATATTCTCAGCGCGCGCTACGCGATCCGCAATTTCTGGCCTCTGATCCTAGTCCTCTGGGGGGCGATCCTGCTCTTTGGAAGGTCGGCCAGGAAGAATCCCGAACGGGGAACAAGCGCCCCGCTCGCCGACGTCGGCTTCGGCAACCGTGTGGAGGATGCTGAAGGCCAGACCCTGAAGATGGGAAATGTGTTCGGCGAGATCGATGTGCGTGTCACGTCGAAGGAGTTCCGCGGCGGATCGGCCTCCACGGTGTTCGGCAACGTCTCCGTCAATCTTACAGATGCGCGTCCGGCTCCAGGAGAGCACACATTGAAAGTCGACACCGTGTTCGGCACTATTCGCGTGGTCCTTCCTCCGGACATGCAGGCGTCGGTTGTTGCCGACGCGATCGTGGGGGGAGCGGCGATTCATGAAAACCGGAAGGACGGTTTCTTCCCGTCCCTCGAATGGGAATCGACGGGGTACAAAGCTGCGGCGCAAAAAGTCCGGATTGATGGATCGACGATCCTGGGGAGCGTGGCGATCATTCGTGCAGGAGGGTAGACAGCGATGCCGAAAGTGCGGTTTGTTCCGCTGCAAAAGGAGCGGGACATCAAACTCGGAGCAACCATTCTCACGGCTGCAAACCAGTCGGAGGTGCCCCTCGGGCAGTCGTGCAGCGGCGATGGATCCTGCGGCTGGTGCAGGGTATCCGTTCTTGAAGGGATGGAGCACCTTGCCCCCCCGACGCCGCTGGAGCTGCGTCTGATGGAGGACAAAGAGTTCGGTGCGAACGAACGCGCTGCATGTCTCGCGCGCGTCCGGGGCGATATTACGATCACCACAACCTACTGGGGCCATGAGTAAGTATCAGCGTCATGTGTTTGTCTGCATCAACGAGCGGCCCGCTGGGCATCCCAAGGGATGCTGCTTTGAAAAAGGGTCTTCAGTCGTTCGCGACACCCTGAAGGCTGAGTTGACCAAACGGGGATTGTCGAAGGCCGTGCGGGTCAACAATGCCGGCTGTCTCGACTGCGCCCACGGGGTCGCGCTCGTGATCTACCCCGAGGGGATCTGGTACGGCGGCGTGACGCCGGCGGACATCCCCGAAATCATCGAACGAACGATCGTGAACGGCGACGTCATCGAACGTCTCCTTATCCCTGATCCATCATACCGTCCCGCGGCCATGACGTTCAAGCCGCTGGCCGGATGAGTTCACTGGCGAACGGGCCAGCCCTATGACACCTACCCGGCGTTCCCGCAGAGAGACTCCCCAGGAGCGGCGCAACCGCGCCCTCCAGGTGCTGCGCCTTCTTCGAAAAGAATTCCCCGAGGCGAAGACTGCGCTGCTGCACCTTTCTCCCTTTCAGTTGACGGTGGCCACCATCCTGTCCGCGCAGTGCACGGACGACCGCGTGAACATGGTGACGCCCGTGCTGTTTGCGCGGTATGCGTCGCCGGCGGATTTTGCGGCGGCCGACCAGTCTGAACTGGAAGAAATCATCCGGTCCACCGGCTTCTTCCGGATGAAGGCGAAGAACATCATCGCATGTTCGCGGGCGGTGGTGGAGCGATTCAACGGAGAAATCCCACCGCGCATGGAGGATCTGGTGACGCTCCCCGGTGTCGGGCGGAAGACGGCGAATGTCGTGCTCAATCACGCCTTCGGCATCGCGGACGGTGTCGTGGTCGATACCCACGTGCACCGGCTGTCACAACGGCTTGGCTTCACGAAAGAGAAGACCCCGGAGAAGATCGAACTCGATCTCATGGAGGTGTTTCCCAAAAAGTACTGGATAGAAGTCGGTTCCATCCTCATCTTCCACGGACGGCGCACGTGCATGGCGCGCAAACCCAAGTGCGATGCATGCTCGCTCGCCGGGCTCTGCCCCTCGGCGGGCATCGGGTAACGCCGCTCGCCATACACCCCGTGCCGTTGTTGTAAATTTCAACACTCTCGCCGTTTTTGCATATCTAAGAAGAAATCACTCTCTCGCTTCCCATCGCTGCGAAAGCAATTGACCCCGCTCGACCAACACGCCCCATAACCCGGGAATCGTCGGCTGTGCTGCTGGCACACCATCTGCGACAGATTCGACGGGATCACAGACAACTCTCAATCCATACTCATACTCAGAGTCAGAGGTAGGTGAATGGTTATCGTCGAGCTCAATGATCTTCAGGGACTCGTCAGTGCGCTTCAAAGCCGTGGGTTCATCGTCATCGGTCCGACGGTGAGGGACGGGGCGATCGTGATCGATTCCATCGGATCGGTGGACGATCTTCCGCGGGGATGGAGGGATGTGCAGGAGGCGGGTTCGTATGCTATTGAACGGCGGGATGACAACGCCCTGTTCGGATTCAATGTCGGCCCCCATTCGTGGAAAAAGTTTCTCTTTCCTGCACGCATGCGTCTGTTCGGACTCACAAAGGCGGGAAAGGGGTTCGAGGTGGAGGCCGCGCCGCGTGAACCCGCTCCGCGCTTTGCGTTCTTCGGCGTCCGTCCCTGCGAACTCGCCGCGATTGCCGTTCAGGACCGCGTGTTCATGACCGGACCGTATGCGGACCGGCATTACACGATGCTCAGGTCTGCGGCGTTTCTTGTGACCGCCAACTGCGTTCACGTCGGCGGCACCTGTTTCTGTGATTCCATGGGTACCGGCCCCAGGGCGAAAAAGGATTTCGACCTTGCCATGACCGAGGTGATCGGGGATGGCGTCCACCATTTCCTGGTCGAGATAGGCAGTCCGGAAGGAAAGAACATCATGGAAGAGGTCAAGCACCGCGCCGCTGAGCAGCACGAACGCGAGCGGGTTGACCGTCTCCTCAAAGACGCCGCTGATGCCATGGGACGCACCCTCGATACGAACCAGCTCCCCGAAATCCTCAGGGAAGGGTTCGAGCATCCGCACTGGGACGACATCGCCAGACGGTGCATGTCCTGCGCAAATTGCACGCTGGTCTGTCCGACCTGTTTCTGTTCCACCGTCGAAGATACCACCACTCTCACCGGCGACCGTGCAGAGCGTTTGCGGAGGTGGGACTCCTGCTTCACGGCAGACTTCACCCGGATTGCCGGGGGGAACATCCGCATGTCGACCCGCACGCGGTACCGTCAATGGATGACCCACAAGCTTTCCAGCTGGGTGGATCAATTCGGCACGATGGGGTGCGTCGGATGCGGGAGGTGCATTACCTGGTGTCCGGTCGGCATCGACATCACCGCCGAAGCCGCCATGATACGCGAAAACAGCATGTCCACTCTCAACGGATAGGAGTCAGCGTCATGGAAAAAGAAGATCTCTCTGAAATCATGCGCCAGCACCCGTTCCTGGCCGGACTGTCCCACGAACACATTCAGACCCTGATCGGCTGCGCCAGCAACGTACGGTTTGCCGACGACAGCATGATCATGCATGAAGGGCAGGTGGCAAACAAGTTTTACCTGATCCGGAGCGGCCGTGTGGCGTTGCAGGTCGACATCCCCGGAAAAGAGCCGCTGCGCATCCAGACCGTCGGCCCGGGCGAGATCCTGGGCTGGTCGTGGCTCATCTCGCCGTTCCGCTGGCACTTCAGCGGCATCGTCACTCTGGAAACCCGCGCAATCGCACTTGACGGTGAATGCCTGCGCATGAAGTGCGAGAAGGACTCTGCGTTCGGCTACGAGATGCTCAAGCGGCTCTCCCAGGTGATGGAACGCCGCCTGGATGCCACACGGCTCCAGCTCATCGATCTGTATGATATGTACCCCGTCGGAGCCACGAAATGAACCGGAAGCAGCAGGCAGTACGGGCGGATGCAGTTGACCCGATGACCACGCATCCCGTCATGATCAGAAAAATCATCTGGGAAAATGACGACACGTTCACGCTCACGCTGGACATGAGCGGGTTCGGGAGCGGATTGCGCTTTCTGCCGGGGCAGTTCAACATGGTCTATGTGTACGGCACCGGCGAAGCGGCCATTTCGATCAGCTCGGATCCGGCACGGCTGGGGACACTTGAGCACACGATCCACCGTGTCGGACTGGTGACAACCGCCCTCGCGCAGAAGAAGAGGGGGGACCTGATCGGGATCCGCGGACCGTACGGGTCCAGCTGGCCGATCGATGTGGCGCGCCGGAAGGACGTCTGCATCGCCTCCGGCGGCATCGGCCTGGCGCCCCTGCGGCCTGTCATCTATAGCATGCTTAAGAACCGCGACGATTTCGGACGGATCATCGTGCTGTACGGCGGCCGAAGCCCGCTCGACCTCCTCTACCGCGTCGAGCTCGAAAAATGGGCCAACGACTACGGCGTCGAGGTCCTCGTCACCGTGGATCGGGGCGATTCGTCATGGAAGGGGCACATCGGTGTGGTCACGTCCCTCTTCTCGTACATCAAACTGGATGCGCGCGAGACCGTCGCGTACGTGTGCGGTCCCGAAATCATGATGAAGTATACCATCGACGAGCTGGACCGCCGGGGGGTGCCGCAGGACCAGATCTACCTCTCAATGGAACGGAACATGAAATGCGCGGTGGGGTTCTGCGGACACTGTCAGTACGGACCCACGTTCATCTGCAAGGAAGGGCCGGTCTATCCACTGCCGCGTGTCCGGTCCCTGCTCGACAAGAAGGAACTCTGACATGCCGACCAAGAGACCCAAAGTCGCGGTGTTCAAGTTCGCATCGTGCGACGGCTGCCAGCTCTCCCTGCTGGATGCGGAAGACGAATTGCTTGCCGTGGCGGGGGCGATCGACATCGCCAACTTCCCCGAAGCCTCCCGCCGCATGCTGAAAGGGCCGTACGACATCGGACTGGTGGAAGGGAGCATCACCACGCCGCACGACGTTGAGCGGATCCGGGGTATCCGGAAATCCTGCCGCGTCCTCATCACGATCGGCGCCTGTGCCACCGCGGGAGGCATCCAGGCCCTGCGCAACTGGAAAGACGTGAAAGAATTCACCCGGCTCGTCTATGCGTCGCCGGAGTACATCTCCACGCTCGACCGGTCGATGCCCGTCGGCTCGTATGTGCATGTGGATTTCGAGCTGCGCGGATGCCCGATCAACAAATATCAACTCCTGGAAGTGATCAACGCCGCGTTGAACAAACGCAAACCCAACGTGCCGACGCACAGCGTGTGCATCGAGTGCAAGCTTCGCGGGACCGTCTGTGTGATGGTGTCGAAAGAGATCGCATGCCTCGGGCCGGTGACCCAGGCCGGATGCGGGGCGATCTGCCCCTCGTACGACCGCGGATGCTACGGATGCTTCGGGCCGATGGAAAACCCGAACCCTCCCGCCCTCAGCAAACGATTCGGTGAATTCGGGAAAGAGAGAGAGGATATCATGCTGATGTACCGCGGCTTCAACGCGTACGCCGAGGCCTTCCGGAAGGAGAGTGACGTCCATGAAAAGTAGAGTCATCAAGGTCGACACCCTCGCTCGCGTCGAAGGGGAGGGGGGCATTTTCATCAAGGTTGCGGACGGCAAGGTGGTGGAGACCAGGGTCCGCATCTACGAACCACCCCGTTTCTTCGAGGCGTTTCTGCGCGGACGGATGTATACGGAGGCGCCGGACATCACGGCGCGGATCTGCGGCATCTGCCCGGTCGCGTATCAGATGAGTTCGGTGCACGCAATGGAAGATATATTTCACGCGACCGTCGGCGGCCAGCTTCGCGAACTCCGCCGGCTGCTGTACTGCGGCGAGTGGATCGAAAGTCATGTGCTGCATGTCTTCATGCTCCACGCCCCCGACTTCCTGGGCTATGAGGATGCCCTGCTCCTGGCGAAAGACAAACCGGAGGTCGTCAAAGACGCACTCCGCATGAAGAAAATCGGCAACGATATCGTGAATGTGCTCGGCGGGCGAGAGATCCATCCCATCAACGTGAAGGTCGGCGGGTTCTACAAGCTACCGACCAAACGGGAACTGCAGGTGATGACCGACAACCTGCTGTGGGGGAGGGACAAAGCGGTTGATATGGCCCACCTGACGTCGACGTTCGAGTTTCCGGACCTCGAGGTGGACTATGAATATGTTTCGCTGAGCCATCCGACCGAGTATCCGATGCTCGGCGACCGGGTTGTCTCGACGCGCGGGCTGGATATCGCGGTGCGCGAGTATGAATTCAACTTTGAGGAACGCCATATCGGCCACTCCAACGCCCTGCATTCGGTGATGAAAGGGACGGGATCCTATCATGTAGGTCCGCTCGCGCGGTATAACCTGAACTTCGGCAAGCTCTCAACGCTGGCCGCTCAGGTGGCCCGCGACGTGAACCTGGTGCCTCCCGTCCAGAATCCGTTCAAGAGCATCATTGTCCGGAGCATCGAGACGGTCTACGCGTTCGATCTCGCATTGCAGATTATCGAGAATTACGAGAAACCCGACGAGCCATCTGTCCCGTTGGACGTACGGCCGGGGATCGGGTTCGGCGCGAGCGAAGCCCCGCGCGGACTCCTGTATCACCGGTACAGGCTGGACGACAAGGGCCACATCATGGATGCGAAGATCGTCCCGCCCACCGCGCAAAACCTTCCCACAATGGAAAGCGATCTCCGGAAATTCGTGACGAGCAATATCGACATGGACCGGGAGAAGCTGACCTGGAAGGTGGAGCAGGCTGTACGGAACTACGATCCGTGCATCTCGTGCGCAACGCACTTTGTCACGATGGAATGGACCTAAAAGGACCCATCCTGCTTATCGGTGTGGGGAATGACTTCCGAACCGACGATGGCGTCGGACCCTGCGCCGTCCGGGAAATCCGGAGGAGGAACTACGCCCATGTTACTGTGATGGAGGCGAGCGGGGAAGGGGCGGCCCTCATGGAAGCATGGAAAGGGTATGACTGTGTCCTCATTGTGGATGCCATCTGCTCCGGGGCGACCCGGGGGGCGGTGCATCGGATCGATGTCGTGGCACGGCCGTTCCCGAAAGGACTCTTCCGCTTCTCAAGCCACAGTTTCGGGGTGGGTGAGGCCATAGAAATGGCCCGGCAGCTGAAACTGTTACCGCGGGTAGTGTTGTTATATGGTATTGAAGGGTGCCAGTTCGAAACGGGAGCCGGACTGTCCAATGACGTCATCCGGAGCATGCCCCGGCTCCTGAAGCTCGTCGAGGCAGACATCGAGCGCCTGACACCCCTGTACGAACCGGTACCAGGAGAGCACACCCGTGACGCGTCAGGAAGCGTTTGATCTGCTGTACGAATACACCAAGACGGAGCCTCTCCGCAAGCACGCCCTTGCGGTGGAAGCTGCCATGCAGGCGTATGCGCAGAAACTCGGCCACGATCCCGAAAGCTGGAGCGTCGTCGGCCTGCTGCACGATTTCGATTACGAAATGTATCCCCAGTATCCGGACCATCCCACCAAAGGGTCCGAAATCCTCGCTGCGAAGGGACTGGACGAAGATGTGAGGCGCGTTATCATGTCCCACGTCCCTGCCACGGGGATCCCACGCGACACGCCGATGGCGAAGACGCTTTTCGCCTGCGATGAATTGTGCGGTTTCATCATGGCGGCTGCCGTGATCCGGCCGAACAGGCTTGCCGACCTCGAAGTCTCCTCCGTGAAAAAGAAGCTGAAGGACAAGGCGTTTGCCCGTGCGGTGAGCAGGGAGGACATTACCAGAGGAGCGGAGGAGATCGGTGTGCCGCTCGACGAGCATATCGGGTTCGTTATTGCCGCGATGCGGGCACGGTCGGCCGAACTGGGGTTTTAGCAGGCTCGTCTTGCGTCTTATCCCTCCACCCCCTACATTCAGGTGTTCCCCACGTTACCCTCACGGAGCTGTCCATGGATGAACTCAAAACCACGAGGAATCGGAGCAGCGTCACACGGTTCCTGAAGAGCGTTCCGGACGTGAAGAAACGCCGTGACGCATTCGCACTTCTTGAGCTCATGAAGGACGCCTCCGGAGAAGAACCGGCAATGTGGGGGACAAGCATTGTCGGGTTCGGCTCGTATCGCTATGTGTATGAGAGCGGCCGCGAAGGGGACTGGCCCCTGACCGGGTTCTCCCCGCGAAAACAGAACCTGACGATTTACATCATGCCCGGTTTCCGCGAATACGAGGGAATCCTCGAGAAGCTGGGGAAGCACACGACGGGCAAGTCCTGTCTGTACATCAAGTCCCTGGATGACGTTCATCTCCCGACGTTAAAGCAGCTCATCGCCAGGTCGGTCAAGCATATGAGGAAGAAGGCCTGGTAAGCGTCCGGTACCTCCCATGACGCTCTGGTCCCAAGATCGCTACATCACGGCTTACCGGTTCGCCGCCGAGGCGCACACCGGCCAGCTCCTCCCCGACAGTACGCTCCCGTACCTTGTCCATGTCTCGCTCGTCAGTGTTGAAGTCCTTTCGGCCGTGGTGGCCGGGGACGTGCACGATGGGGATCTCGCATTGCAGTGCGCATTATTGCACGACACTCTCGAAGACACCGACGTCGGAATCGACCGGTTGCGCTCCGTTTTCGGGGACGCAGTGGCAGCCGGTGTCCTTGCGCTCACCAAGAATCCGGATTTGCCGTCCGCCCAGCAGATGGAAGACAGTCTCCGGCGGATACGGGAGCAGCCCCGGGAGATCTGGACGGTGAAGATGGCAGACCGGATCACGAATCTCCAGCCCCCGCCGCCGTCCTGGTCGGCAGACAGGATCGAGCGGTACCGGAAGGAAGCCCTCCTGATTCAGGAGAGGCTGCACGAGGGGAGCCCCTTCCTGGCGAGGCGGCTCCTGGAAAAGATTGCGCACTACCCGTAAGGGGAACCGCTCGTTGGCACACCCATGACCTCCGAGTCGTGTCACGCAGCAGGATACATATGTACTCCACAGGAGCGCTCCAATGCTTGTCATCGTCAGCGATAGCTATGAGTCCATGAGCAAGGAAGCGGCCCGCCTGGTGGCGGACCGTCTTCGGAAGAAGCCCAACATGGTGCTTGGACTCGCCAGCGGGAGCACGCCGCTTGGACTGTACCGCGAACTCATCCGTATGCACAAAGACGAAGGGCTGGATTTTTCGAAGGTGACGACGTTCAACCTGGATGAATATGTCGGGTTGCCTCCGACCCATGACCAGAGCTATCACCATTTCATGCGCGAGCATCTGTTCAAACACATCAACATCGACGAGCGCTCCATCCACGTGCCTCTCGGGATGGCGAAAGACGTCGACCTGTTCTGTGACTGGTACGAGCAGGGGATCCGGGAATGCGGCGGTATCGATCTGCAGGTGCTGGGGATCGGTGGGAACGGGCATATCGCGTTCAACGAGCCGGGGTCGTCGCTCGGGTCGCGGACCCGCATCAAGGCATTGACCGGGACCACGCGCATGGACAATGCGCGGTTTTTTGCCACGGAGGAAGAGGTGCCGCGGTACGCGATCACGATGGGTGTGGGAACGATCATGAATGCGAAGGAGCTCCTGCTGGTGGCAAACGGGAAGGGAAAAGCGAAGGCGGTGAAAGCGGCAGTGGAAGGACCGGTCACGGCCATGTGCCCGGCATCCATCATCCAGATGCACGAGCTTGCATTCGTGTTTGCGGACAGGGCTGCGGCAACGGAGCTCACGGGCAACTACAACGATAGCTGGGAATCGAAGGTGTTTGTCTGAGTCCCTCTCACCAGATGTCCAACGTGAACCCTGCTCCCACATCGCTGCGGCGCACGTCGAAGTACTGGTGGTAGATTTCCGTGCCGGTGTGATAGCTGATGTAGATCTTCACCCCGCGTCCCTGCCAGGCCCCGACCTTGAGACCTGCTTCAAGCACGTTTGTCCCGTCGAGTGTGCCGACTCCGGCGAGGGCGAAGTGATCTGCCAGATACAGATGCACTTCCTGTCCCCAGAGGGGTCCGATCCACCCTGAAGTATGGGCGACCACACCCTGGCTTGTGGTGAACCGCCTCATGTCTGCGGGGCGCACGAACCAGGCCTGGCTGAATCCGGCATAGAGCATCACGGAGCGTTCCGGATTTCCCCAGGTGTATGCCGCGGTCACTTCGGCCGCATCCCGGGAATATGGCCGAGGGAGCTGTCCGTCCACCCAGGTGTTGTTCTCGAGGCGGAAGTGGCCGTCAATGAAGTGCGAGCTGAGGTGGAGGATGCGGAGTCGGACGGTGGTCTGCGACTCTTTCCGTCGCCGCTCGAGCACGAAGTGCGCTCCGAAGTAGCCGTCGACGGCATCCACCTGCAGCTTCAGTCCCTGGAACGAGGTCGTGAGCGCGTACGTGAACAGGTCCGCACCCACGCGGTACCGCGAGGCGGTGTCGCTTTCGGGGGCATACTCGAGGAGATCGAACGTCGCGCCGATGTCCAGCCGCATGCGCGCGCTGCCGATCTCCTTGGAGAGGCCGACCCGCGGCTCTTCCGGGCTGGCGGGGAGGGGAGGGAAGAGGGGTGTTCCCGGGAGAAACGTCCAGCCGCCGGACGGCTGCCCGGGCTCCTGCGGCACCGCATCCTGTGGTGCAAGAGCAAGGAGGAGGAGAACGCCGGGTACGGAACGGTGCACGGAATCGGATCCTGCAGTCGGTGAGTGTCTGTGGGAATATAGAGAACCGGAACGCCACATTCAAACCCGGTGTTTGAATCTCACAGGCCTGTTTTGTACATTGAAACGATTCGTTCTTCTAATTCTGCAGCCACCCGGAGCCGAGCAATGAGAAAACTTCTGTGCATCGCCCTTCTGGCCATGATGGTCGTCACGGTCTCTTCCGCGCAGGAAGAGCCGATTCCCCCCAAACGGTCGCGTCTTGTGAAGGTCGGTCTGTACGCCGGGTTTACCCCCGGCTGGCTCTTTATGGATGTCAAGCCGATCAATACGTTTCTCCTGGCCGGCAAAGGCGCTCCGTTGAAGGATGACGGAGTCTTCATGTCCGGCGGTGGAGGAGCGGCCTATATCATGCTCCTGCCGAATGTCCGCGTCGGCGGCGTGGGGATGTCGGGCGCGCTGAAAAGCGCATCGGTGGACCTCTCCGGAATCCGGCGCGACACGAAACTTGCCGTCGGATTCGGCGGCGTCACGATCGAGTATGTTGTCCCTCTGGTGGAGCGGCTGGACGTGGCATTCGGCGGCATGCTGGGGTGGGGCGGGCTCGACCTCACGCTCAGGCAGTCGAACGGCGGCACCAATACCTGGGTCGGCGAGCAAAACCTCTTCGGGTCGTGGACAGCAGGGTCGCCGGGGAACATGACGCGCACACTCTCCGGCTCGTTCTTTATCTGGTCCCCGTCGGTGAACGTCGAATATGCGCTGCTGGGATGGCTGGGCATCCGTGTGGGCGCAAGTTATGTGGGAATGTCGATACCGTCGTGGAAAGTCGACTCGAACTACGACCTTCTCGGCGTCCCGAGCGACATCACGGGCAAAGGGTTTATGCTGCAGGCGGGGGTGTTCATAGGGACGTTCTGATCGAATGCAGTTTCAGGGGGGGGAGTTGCCCTTCATTCTTCCCCCCTCACGTCATGCGGCCTGCTACAAAGAAGAATCTCCTTCCTTCCCCATCGTACCTGTAGAATCCCGCATCGCCGGTCCTGAGCCATCCAGTGCGGAAAACCGTTGCCGTGGCAGCCGGGTCGAAGGCATATCCCCGCATCACGTTCTGGCCGCGGAGCACAATCTCTCCCTCTTCGCCCTCTTCGCACTCACTCCCTGAAGGAGTATGGATCGTCATTTCCCCGATCGGAAGAGGGAGGCCGACGGAGGGGAGGCCGTGTGTGGCGAGCCACGCGCGATGCTCTTCGTGGGATTCTTCAATCGGCAGGAACGAACAGAACCCCGTCGCTTCAGAGAGGCCGTACCCGTGGATGACAGGACGTTTGAACGTCTGCTCGAATTTCACTGCCAGCTCGAGCGAGAGCGGGCCGGCGCCGCACACCAGATGGCGGAAGTGAGCGAGCTTGTAGGCGCCCATGGGGGGCTTGGCCTTCAGGAGGGAGTGGAGCATGTCGGGAGCGACGCTGACCACGCTTACCCTGTCGCCGCTGATCCGTTCGAAGAATTTTTCAACCTGAAAGGCCTCGTTGAGCACGAGGCCGCCCCCTGCGAACATCGGGACGAGGAGTGTGAGCACTATCCCTTTGACGTGGTGGATGGGGAGGACGCACATCACCCGCTGGTCGTCCGACATCCGGTGCCATTCCGCGGCGCCCATGGCGCTCGCGAGCAGATTCGCATTATCGAGCATGACCCCCTTCGATGCGCCGGAGCTCCCGGGCGTGTACACGAGGAGCGCGATGTCGTCAGGTTGGCCCTTTCGCGTAAGCTTGAGTGTTGTCTTGAGCCGGGCAGCTTCGCTCTGGAGGTGGGGGAGGCCCGGGTTCACACGTTTTCCCACCTGCACCACGGTGCGCAGTTCCGGGAGGCCGGGCTCGAGCGCTGAGAAACGGGCAACGAACGCATCGCGGACATAGAGTGCTCTGGCGCCCGAGTGGTTCAGGATAAAGGTGTTCCGTGCATCGTCGTCGTCGGGGTTGAGGGGGACGAGGACTGCGCCGAGCAGAAAGACCGCGAAGTAGAGGATCACCACGTCGGGGTGATTGCACGCGACCGTTGCCACGCGGTCGCCCGGCGTGATGCCCGAAGCGATGAGGTGGTTTGCGGTGCGGCACACCTCTTCATAGAACTCGCGATAGGTCAGCTCCCTGCGCTGGCCTTCTGCGCTGTAGAAGATCAGATACGTCTGAAGCTCGTTGGAGTCGGCCTGCTCTTCGAGGAGACGGCCGATTGTAGCGTACGGCGTCAGCTGTTCGGTAGAGGGGGAATCGCCCAGGGTACGTGCGCGGGCGATCGTCTCAGTGAGCGTGGCGTTGAAATCATCGGTCAGCACTGTTCTGGACTCCTTCAGGCGTGTGCATTTACTTTCCGCGGAACTCCCTGTCAATGATGTCGATCTCTCCCGGATAGGTGAGGGGGCCGAAATCGGTGCGGATGGTCGGCTGTGCGCGGAGCGTCACGCGGCTTGCCGACCCCGTCTGCTCCGCCGAGCGCGAACGCGAGGTTGAGGATCTTTTCGTACCCTTTGTCCCTGAAGAATTTCATCAGGTCCAGGTTCATCCGGAGGGGGATGATTGCCTGCTGGCCTGTGCCCGGAATGACGATCGGATCGGAAATATCGCCTGAGATTGTGGGGGTGTCGTCGAGCCGGAGGTTCCATGCGAAACTGGTAAGGGTGGCGGAGGATTTCGGCGTGCCGCCGCTGCCGTCATTGGGATTGACGGCGGCAACGTTCAGTGTGAACGAGGCGGGGAGTTCACCTTTGCCGAACGCTGCCACGGCGCGTGCCGCGTCTGCGAATCCGAGATTCGTTTTGCCCGTGAGGGAGATTCCAGCCACCTGAAAATCCCCGATCCCGTCCAGCTTGAACGAGCAGCGGGAGAGGTTCGTGACTGCCTGTCCGAGTTCTTTCACGACATTGCACGACGTGAACAGGCCCAGCGCAAGAACCGCTGCGACGACGAAAGTTTTCTTCACGATTTGACCTTCACTGTTGATGGTTCACTCACAGTTCCATCTTCACCCTGGCGGTTGTTCTGCCGGGCATGCGGGGGAGGGGGGATTCAGGGTATGGGAGATTGAGGGGCACGATGGGGTGCCGGATGGTCCGTCTGATCTGAGGGCAAGATAGTGAGGTGGGCGGGCAAATGCAAGGCAGGCCGGCGGAGAAACGGACGGAGAAACGCCGGAGCCCCGGGAGTTGTGCTCCGGGGCTCCGGTGGAGAGGTCGACGTGCTGCGTAAGCATCCAGAACGCGTCAGAAGTAGATAATCACGGATGCGCTCACCGCTTGCATGACATAGTTGTATGTTGCCGTGTTGGTCGTGGTGAGGGCAAATTTCTGTTCCCAGGTGGTCCTGGAATAGGTCACGTCCAGCGCCACGGCGCCGCCGATGAAGCCCGTGCCGACGGTGAACCCGGTGCCGGAGACCTGTTCGTCGTACTTCCCTTTGTCATTCAGGTTGCCGCGGAGGGTCGGTACGGTCCTGAAGCCTGCCCGTACAGGGATGACGCCGGCGGTGGTGACGATGAGGTACTCGGCGCCCACGCGGATCTGGTTGAGGTTCTTCTCACTGTCACTCAGTTTAAGGGTATCAACGGCTGCGCCGTCCACCGCCCGGAACAGTTTCTTGTCGCCGTAGAGGCGTGTTTCGAAGTCGGCGCTGACGGTGAGGTTCTCGCCGATCCGGCCCGATGCTCCGACGCCGACCATCAGCGGGACTTCGACCTGGTTCAGGAAGCTCCCCTTGCGTGTCGAGGCCGAATTCTGTGTCAGTTCGAAGTTTCCGTCAACGTCCAGCGTGAAGGGTGTGCGCACGCTTGCGCCCACCTTGATGGGCACCGGGCTTTTCATCCCCTCGAAATCGACCAGAACGCCGGCAATGAAGTTCAGCCCTTTGTACACGCCGTCGTTGCTCTGGCCGTCCTTCGTGGTCTTGTCGAGGCTCTTGTTGTCGAAATTGCCGAGCCAGATGTTCACCGCGCCGCCGATGTAGAACATCGGATGGAGTTTGAAAGCGATGCCCGGCGTGACGGTGCTGGCGCCGCCGGTGGCCTCATGCGATTCGTCGTCGAAGTCATAGTTGGAGTAACTGTCGAGTTGTTTCTGGAACGCGACGGCAGGCACGATATTGATGCGTCCCGCGTGGAGGGGGAACGCGATGCTGGCGAAGTTATAGGTGAAGTGCGACTGGGTATACGAGTAGTTCGAGGATTGGTTATTGGGGTTCTCGAACTTGTACTCCTCGCCGATCCACCGGCCGACGGCGGAGAATTCCGTCCGTTCGAGTTGGCCGAGGCCCGCGGGGTTCCACGAGATGGCGGTGGCATCGTCGGCGAGGCCGATGAAGGCTCCGCCGAGACCTTCGGCGCGGGCGCCTGCGCCGGTGATGTTCCAGTTTTCCTGCGCGACGGCGAGGGAGGCCGCCAGCGAGAGTGCCGCAACGGCACAGACCTGTATCCATTTCTGCATAGGTGCTCCTGGAGTTGGAAAGGTGAAGGGGTTCATTTTACGACTATCTTGTCGCCGATCTTGATGTCCTGCTCTCTCTCCACCACCCTGACCTGCGACATTTTCTGTTGCACCTGCACGACCACCAGTTCGCCGAGCTTCGTGACCTGGCGGCCGAGCACTTCTCCGGTGGTCGGATGTTTGATTTCCTTGCCGTCGCGGAACGCGACGCATTTGGACCCTTTGCGGATACCTTTGAGCGTGCCGATGTCGATGAAGAATTCGTCCTTCTCTGCGCTGACGACGAACCCTTCGACGATGGGGAGTTCGTTATAGATGGTGATGGCGAGGTTTCCCACGGCCCGTTCGTAGTCGGCGAGGGCGTCGCCGTCGACATGTTCGCCCCGGGCAACGATGGTTTCGCTGGTCTGTGTATCGATCACGCGGACGTTCACTTTGCCTCCGCTGCCGGTCTCGGTGACGCTGGCCAGCACGATCGCGTCGGCGCCTGCCACGCGGCCGACCTCAACGGCGGTTTTCTCATCCACGGCACCGGAGACCTGGAGTTGTTGTTCGGCGAGCACTTTGTCCAGTGCGGTCCGTTCGATCACTTTGAACCGGCGGAGGTTAACGAGCTGGGTGACCATCTTGTCGGTCAGGGCATCGCCGTAGCGTGAGAGTTCACCTTTCACTTCGATCGGGAGCACGGCGACGCCGAGGCGTGAGCCCACCTGAGTAACGCGCATGGGGTCGTAGGTCAGGGCGCCCATCGGGAGTGTGGTGAGGCGTGAGGTTTCCATGCGCGACTGTTCGGCGGTATCGAGCGCTTCCTCTTCCCGGGGTTTGACAGGAGGCGTGACCGGCGGCTGTTCTGCCACGATGGGTGGCGGAGTCACGCCGCGAAGGCGGTCGAGGTACTCGTTGGCCCGTTCGCTGGAGGTATAGGCGTTTGAGAGGTCGAGTTCCTTTTTTGCGGATTCCTTTTCCCCCAGGTTATAGAAGCAGACCCCCATTTCGCGGTGGGGGTAGTATTCGATGAAGCGGGTGCCGTAGGTCCGTTTCCGGCCTGCGTCTTCGAACTCGAGGGAGATGGCGCTCCGGAACTCCTGGACAGCCCGGAGCCAGTCTTTTTTCTCGACGTATTCGAGTCCCTGCGTATAGTAGTTATAGAATTTGGTCTGGGCTGAGCCCGGGACTACTACCAGCAGGGCGCACGTGACAAAGAGCGCTCGTTGGAGGAGGTTCATGGTTTTCTCTACCAGAAGGGGGAGTGGTATTGCGAAGATAAGCGATTATTCGGCACAATGTCAATCCCTTGATCGTAACTCATTCAATATCGCGGTTCAGATAGTCGGAATAGTCCTTCATTTTGATGTCATAGGTGTCGCTGATGAGGGGGGAGGAGATGATAAAATCTGCGGAGGAGCGGTTACAGGCAATGGGGATATTATAGACCACGGCGATACGGAGGAGGGCTTTCACGTCGACGTCGTGGGGTTGGGGTTCCATAGGGTCCCAGAAGAAGATAAGGACGTCGATTTTGCCTTCTGTGATAAGGGAGCCGAGTTGTTGGTCGCCGCCGAGGGGGCCTGATTTGAGTTTCAGGATAGACCGGACCTTGGTTGTGTTTTCGTCCTTATCGAGCTGGTGTTTGAGCACTTTTTCGATCATCAGGCCGGTGGTGCCGGTACAGATCAGGTTATGGCTGAGGAGGGTATGGGTATTCCATTCCACCCATTCCGCGAGGTCTTTTTTGCGGTTATCGTGGGCGACGAGGGCGACGTTTTTGGTTTTTTTCATGGCTGGATCTCCGGTGTAGGCGGCAGGAATGTATCAATATGGGGGGAGGAAGTCAAAGGTGGTCTATGGGATTGCGGATCGAGATTTTCTTGAGTATGTTCCTTGAACACGACGACCAGGGAGGGTTGACATGCAGGCAATACTGCTTATGTTCTTGAGCATATTTGAGATTGATGACAATCTGGTAAAGCTGGCGAGTTTAGGGGCGACGGGGGTGAGCGTACTGGCGATTTTTGTCACGGGTGTGATTATTTACCGTTTGCCGAACAATGTTTCGAAGGAGAAGTCGGGGTTATTGAAGTATTATCTGGTGACCTGTTTGATCTTTGCGGTGTTATCGGGGGCGTCGGGGGTTTTGAACGCGATGTTCAATAAGTCCGAAACGGATTTGAAGGCGGAGGAGAAGGCGGCGGTGGTGAAGCAGTACCAGGAGGAGAGCCAGAAGTGGGTGGATTACCGGGGTGTAGTAGAGGCCAGGCTGACGAAGATGCAGCAGGCGATTCAGGGGCCCACGGTAAACAAGGCGGCGTTAGCGAACGAGCTGAAGGAGTTGAGCGGGACGACACGGAAAATAGGCACCAGGCCGTTACCGGGAGACTGAATGGTCTCCCCCGGTTCATGTTTGGCGAGGAAGACTGGATAGTGAGTAACGGCATGAATCCAACATCGCAAAAAGAGCCAATGGTGAGTATCAATTAGCATAGGGGCTTCTTTCAGCCGATACTCTGCCGAGTAGCAAAGGACAAACGGCACGTGACCAGAGGGAATATCGTTCGTAGGCCAACGGCAATGTGTGCCACAGCTTTGCGAATCTCATCGGAAAACTGATGCACCAGGAGATCTCTCGCTGCAGGGAAGCTGTCCCGGAACTCATAGCAGAAGCGTATCGCAAGTATTTTGCGTTCTGGAGGAACCTTGCTAGGGCGTCTCAAGTTTCTGACGAAGATGCTCGGGATATTGTGCATAGTATCCTGGCGAACATCCTCGCACGAGAGGACATGTCTTTTGAGTCCCTCGAACACGTGCGGAACTATGTCGCAAAAAGCGTACTAAATCGAGCGATCCAGAACAGACAACGAAGCAGTCGACGGATCCCGCTTGATGAAGATGTCGGCAACCTAGACACGGAATGGGATGAGATTTCGGCGATGGAGCGAGACGAGGAAAAAACGGCGCTTCGCGTTGCCCTGCGAGGTTTGAGCGCGCGCGACTTTGAAATAATCAAGCTTCGCTTTTTCGGAGGATTGACGTTTGCGGAGATCGGCCATGTGATGGGGATGCCGGTATCGACGTTGAAAAGCAGGGAGGAGGCAGCTTTGCGTCGAATCCGGAAGCGATTGTGCGCTTCGGGGGTCGTCTCGTACCATGAATGATCGGATCGCTAGCTCTCTCACACGGCAAAAGTCGGGTGTACTGTTTTGCAGCTCTTAGCGGTACGTCTACTCAAGCGGCGGGAAGGTATGCATACGTAGTCCGAGGACAGTCTGGAATGCTGTCGACAATCGACAAAGCACGTGTTGCTGATCTTGCTCTTGGGAAGCTCGCTCCCCAGGATGCAAAGGAATTGCTCGAGCGGATCGAATTGACCCCTGAGCTCTCGGATCGACTTGAGCTAGTTTGCACCCTCGTCCGACATCCTGCGATCTTTGAAAGCCAACGCGAGGATTCATCTGATCCTTCTACCCGAATAGGTGAGGGGCGAGCATTTCGCACTCGTGAGACATCATACGTATACTTGGTACGTACGGCGGCCTGCATTCTCTTGGTTCTCGGGGCTATGTGGGGTTGGGGTTCGCTTTCGGAGCCACCATTGCTCGCACTGGGGAGAGTAACACTCGAGGACTTTCCTGATCCGATTCGCTCCGCAGGGCATGATGAGCTAGGGATCGCTGAAACGCTTATTCGCGAGCAGAGGTATGCTGAGGCATCTGACCTCTTACATTGGGTCACGACGGTAGCCCCCGACCGTGAAGCGGCGGCGCGAGCGCATCTCCTCGAGGGGGCTGTGCTGATCATGGGTGCTGAGACACGACGCTTAGGATTTCTGGTCCAAATCGACAGCTCCCGGGTGATGCGTGGACTGGGTAGTCTTTCGAAGGCACTCGAAGTCAGCAATGATCAAGAGCTGCGCACGACTTCTCTTTGGCTCACGGCTAAAGCTCATTTACTTATTGGACATCGGGTCCAAGCCTACAGGGCTTTGCGTAACGACGAACTTCTGATGAGTCGCCGCGGCCAGATGGCGGTAAAGTATCTAAATCTCCTTCAGAGTCAGGAAGTAGATCTCTGAGAGGGCTGAGGCTCAGATCCTAATTCACCCAGAAACTTTTTGACAGAATGTGGACATCCGAAGTGAGCTTCGTATGAGCATTCCGTCACTTTTCTTCTTCTCTATTGTATTTCTCTTCAGCGGCTCAGTGCCGGCTCTCCCCGAGTCCTCGGTTTCCTACGAAGCGGAGTACAATGCTATTCGGGCGGCTGCCGGAGCCGCTGACTTCCGGACTGCCGCGAACAGATGTCGGAATCTTCTCGAACGTTTTCCGACACACTTGAACTTGTATCAGACATTGGTTGAGCTTTCCGTTTATTGCGGAACCGTAGAAGAGACTGATCGTTTTTTTGCCGATCGGTTTGGCCAAGGCATTCTGCCCGCGCAAGCTCTTTTCGGACGAGGGTGCGTATCGCTGCATCGAGGTTCATATGACGATGCAGAAGAGTGCTTTCAACGCGCTCTGGATCTCGGAGAGGTTAGTCTGGAGGTTTACGCCAATTGGGAGCTTGCGCGTGAGAAAGCCGATGGAGTCGAGAAGGCGGTAGCAATCATAACCGCTGAATGTCACCAATCGCCACGAAACGCCGGGCTGTGGTACTCCCTCGCTCTCGCACATTGGTCCGAACTTAATGCTGCAAAGGCTCTTCGTGCGGTACGGGAAGCACTGCGTTTTCGTCCGGGAGAATCGAAACTCGAGCAACTCCTGACGGTGGTTCAATGTTATGACATGCCTTCTCAGCAATCGATAATGAAGGCTGAGTCGCTTTTGGCACATGCGGAACAATCCGCTGATCATGATGGGGCAGGTTTTCTCCGATGGTGTATCGTTGACACGCATCAGAAACTAGGACATGTGGATGCCTCCCGTATCTCCCTGAAAAGTGCCTTGGCAAGGACAACACAATTCGGTCAATACCGGTGGCGAGGTCACATTTGTCTAGCTATTTCGGGGGAGGCGCTCTCGAAGGGTGATATCGAAAAGGCCAGGCAGTATGCAGATTCGGCACACGAGGCATTCAGGCTTGTCGGTGATGTTGACGGCATGAGCTCGAGCCAGGAGCTTCTGGTGGGATCACTCTTGGAAGCAGGGAGGCACACTGAAGCATTATACGCGCTTGTCAACAGTCCTTCGATTGCTGAGGGTTCGATCGGGGACGGAGTGAAGTTGAAGGTCCTGCTGGTTCTTGCCCGCGCTTTTGCAGATCTTGGAGGCTTCCGGTTAGCACTGGCGTATTCGATACAGGCAGAACAGCTGTTGAGGCTGTATCCGGATTACCACCTTGAGCGAACTCGACTCTTCACGGTACTCGGGCTTATTCATCAGGGATTGGGCAACATCTCGCTAGCGAGAATCTACCTTGTCGAAGCGTATCGAGAAGCGCGGAAGACAATTCCTGCTGACAGAGCTCTGTCGGTGTGCGAAGGAAACATCGGACTCCTGGACCTGGCGAGTGGCCATAGTTCGAGAGCAATCGGTGCCTTCAAGAGACAATTGGCTCGATCGAGACGGAGTTGTTCGTACACAGAAGAGGCTAGCGCGTTATCGAACATTGGGCTCTGGCATCTGAAGGAAGGTAACATGGGAAAGGCGCAGGAGCTATTTGCCTCTGCACTGGCGACCACACAGATCACTGAACATAGCGTCACTGGGTTTGGGAGCTTGGAGGGACTAGCTGCAGTGGCGGAGAGACTGGGGCACCACTCGGATGCGAAGAAGTATTATGGGCAACTCGCTAAAGAAACAGCCTATCTCTATCGAAATCGACTGCTTATCACGCTCTGCACCGAGGCTTACCAAGCGACTGAACAGAAAGTCGTCCGAATCGTGCAAGCCCTCTGCCGACTAGGTCTCTCACGCGATGGCCTCGAGACACTAGAAGAGATGCGAGACCGGCTCTTTCCACATGCAGCATTCAGGCAATCATACAATGTGCATGGGAACACCGGATGGAAAGTGGATTCACTTCTCACGCTGCAGAGAAAAGCCTATGCAAATATTCAAAGAGACCTTTCAACAATGGAGTCCAGCCCATCCCCGATGGGCCTGCTAGGGCATATACGCCACCTTCAGGTATATCTTAGCACAGGAGTCGCCCTGGAGGACGTGGAATCATCCCCTCAGCCCCTTGAGACAGTAAGGAGAGTTCAAACGAATTATCTTAAACCCGGAGAAGCATTGTGGGACTTCGCAGTAGGCGAGAAGGGGACCGAAGCATTTCTGGTTACTCAGGATACTCTTGTCCACTGTTCACTCCCCTTGGGTATAAGAGGGTGGGAGGATATCCTTGGCAAGGCGATCACAGGGGTGCATGTGACCTCCGGTTCCGGGGTAAGACGCCGATATCGCACATCGGTGAATTCGCAGGGGGTCCAGGAATTAAGTCAAATGCTTCTTCGGCCTTTTGAAAAGGTTCTGATCGATATCAACGAATTGATCGTTGTCCCTGATGGGCCGCTTCGGAATCTGCCGTTTGAGATTCTCGGGCCCGGTGTCAATGGATATCTCTTGCATTCACACACCGTGAGCTATCTACCAGTTCTTCCGTACAGGCATGGGAGGTGGACTCGTCGCGCTCCTGTTGCCTTTGAGAGGGTGGTTGCGTTCGCGGATCCTCAGTGCGGACCTTCCGAGTTAGCGAGCGGGCCCGATGTTGTGTCATACACTAAGCTTCATGGGAGGAACGACACGATCTGGGTTTCGTTACCTAAGTCTAGAGATGAGGTGCGCATCCTTCGTGAAATATTCGGCAATCGCCTTGAGAGTTTTCTAGGAATTGATGCTACGGAGTGGATCTTTTGCGAGAAGGCGTGGAGAGCGAATCTCCTCCATATCGGGTCGCATGCGGGCGCTGGCGATCGACGGGGTTCTGGGCTTTTTCTCCAGATGGTTGCAGGGAGAGGAGAAGACGGAAGAATTCATGGTTACGAGATTCTGAGGCAGGAATATGAGGCGAATCTCGTTGTATTGGCAGGGTGCAACACCGATCTCTCGGATGAGTTCCTGGGAGTTGACGGGCTTTCGACAGCTTTCCTCTCATCAGGTGCTGAGAGTGTGATTGCGGCACGGTGGGAAGTGAGCGATGGAGCGACCGCCGAGCTGTTCGAGAGCTTCTACGGGAATATTGGTAAGGGTATGAGCAAGTCAAGTGCCCTTCAGATGGCCAAAGTTCATCTCATCAAGTCCGGATGGAGCAATCCGGCCGAATGGGGCGCATATATCCTTCTGGGTGATCGGGGGCAGTACAACACGAGAACATCTTCATCGGCAATATCAAGAAGTGACCCTTCCGCAAGTGCGCTTCTCATCGTGCTGGTTTTGATCATGCTGTGGCTTGGGGTGAAGTACCTTCGGGAAGCCGGTCAGAGATCTCCAAAGACACCGGTGTGATCATTGTGCACCAAGATCAGCTTCAGAATTAGGTGTGCCATGGGAGGCAATCATCAAAGGAGATCAGTGTTCGAGGTGAGAAGTTCTTTGCGCGGCTGGATATTGCGGAAATCTCGTGGTGCACGTCTTGACAATATTCCCTAGCCCAACCCGATCGTAAACGGCGCCACAGAGAACCCGACCGCCAGTATCCACAAACAGAACCACCCGATCGCAACTCGCGTGCGGTCCAGGGGGATGTCATCCATCTCCATAGGCACCGGTCGACGCCGCCTCTCAAAAAAGAAAAACAACATCAAAGCCCAGAATAACCACCCCGACCACCCCAACTCGTCCGTCATCCCCAACAACGGCAAAAATCCCAGTAACCCCATCACCGCCAAGATTCCCATCACTATCCGCCCGATCAGCAACGCCCGTTTGGCTCCAAACATCGCCCGCACAATGTGACCCCCGTCCAACTGTCCCACCGGTATTAAGTTCATGGCCGTCACTAACAAACCGAACCACCCGACACATAAGAACGGGTAATGATAAAGCTCGTTCATCGGTGGTATGAAATCAGTCGACGAGGGCAACAACGCCTCTAACCCGCTGTACAGAAGAGTGACACCGAATGCCAGGCCCTCCGTCGGGATCTTTTCCAATCCGACATACTCGGGATGAATTCGATACAGGTAGTCGATTGATGGCAAGGTCGAAAAACCAATGACCAGATACAGAACGCTTACAATGAACCCGGCAATCGGTCCGGTTGCACCAATGTCGAATAACGCCCGACGGTCCGATACCGGCGACCGCAACTGAATCACGGCACCAAGCGTACCAAACGGAAATACACCCAGGAGAAACGACGGGAAGGGGATAAAGTAGGGGAGCGTCGCCCTGACACCGTTGCGGCGCGCGGCAATGTAATGACCCATCTCGTGACTCAACAACATCCCCATCAACAACAGGGCGTACGGAACCCCGTACCAGAAGTGCGTCAGCTCCAACGGGTTCATATTCATCCACGCCACCCCCGCAAAGGCCGTGGTCAGAAAGGTCAAGAGAAACAGCGAGGAGTGTACCGCAATAGTTCGGATAGTCACAGGATCTTCATATTACCACCAAAGGATACCAAAGAAAAAAAAGAGTTCAAAGGGAAAAATTCGGAGAGCGGAGGCGGGGAAGCATCATCGCTTTTCACCACCTCAGTACTCCAAACTCACCACTTTGAACTCTTCTAAAGAGTGTGAAGCCACTGACAAGAACAGACCGCAACGCTCCTTACGGACGGGGGGATTCGGGACGCGTGGGAACACCGGTGGTCCCACTCGTCAACCGCGGACGTGGAGATTCAGGACGACAGGTCGCCACTCCGCTCGTCTTCGGCCTGGGCGGGATTGAGGTCGCATCGGAACTCCCGCTCGCAAAGGCAATTGCAAAATTCGTTGCCGCCACAGCCACCACGGTGATCACCACCGAGCGAAACCGACGGGCGTTCTTCGACATAACTCCTCCGTGAGTTGAAACGTGTGTATCTGAATTTTTGTACGTGAGTGGTCGTGACATCGTAGGTACCTCTCCCCCCGAATGGGCGTACCGTTCCAACCGCCCGAACTGCACTCTCCCCATGCAGTCCAACTGTGATCCGAGAAAAGAACCTGTGCGTCGAGTTGTGCGAACTGAAGCGCTGCGTCAGAAGTGAATGTGAGGCACTCTCCCGATTACCTCAACCCTGAAGAGCCCAGGGGTGTGACCAATAACCTCCATCTGGGTGCTAAATATAGCCACGCGATTTTTATTTGTCAAGTTTTTTTATTTTTTCGCTGTTTTTGACTCGCTTTAATGCAATATTTTTTCGCAATTTCTGGCACTTGAGTTGTTTACCATGTCATCCCCCGCCCTCTGTGACGTGTAGCACAAAACTGCGCGGGACCAAAAAAAACTGCGTTTTCTCTCTTGACTCGCTTCTTTGCCATCGCTATATTCATGCAACGTTAGACATGAAGAGCATGAACGAGTTCTATCGAACAGCAGGCATCATCTTTCGCACGTGGGTGGCCTTCATGGCGACCTTCGCAGGTGCCCTGTGGATTCTCCCGCACACGTGAGGTGCCGCCGTCTCTGTTCGTGAACCTCACATCCAGGTGGTTTCTCTTCATTACGGCTCTGGCCATCACAAGACACGAAGCCAACGCAAAAAACAAGTACGTCTTCGTTAACTTTGCGCTCTTGTTCGGCATTTCTCTCCTCGGAGCCCTTGGGTCTTCATGGGCGCGGAAAGTAAGTTCTGCTCCCCGAATACGCCTATGCGAAGCACTTACTCGAGCAACTACTTCTCCGGCGCTTACGGGATTCTTCCTCGCGTTCGCAGTCGTTTATCTGAGCATCGACGCGTTGTTCCGGGAGTTTAAGACCGCCACCAAGTACGCCATCGCACTCGGCATCGTAGGGTCTTTCTTCGTCATCTACTTCCACGGCTACCTCACCGATCCGAAGTACGCGTACACGACTCAGGACGTGCGCGACTGGAAAGACATGATCACTGTCGCCGAGAACGAAGTGGCGAAGACCGGCGAGATGCCCGGTCCCGAACAGCTGGCAGGAATGATGGAGATGTACGTGTACCAGCAGGGAGAACGGGTCGCGACGCTGCGTCCCGATGCGCGCGCGGAGCGCATCGCCGAAATCTACCCGTACCTCCACGCCGACAATGTCAGCGTCTTCTCGCAAAGCCTTGAACCACTACATCATCTACATGTCTGTGCTCTCCATTGGCTTCATCCTCCTGTTCTTCGGCTACCAGTACATGAAAGATCCACCGCAGGGGGCGTATATCGAGAAGATGATGTTTCTCCTCCTCCTGCTCGCCAGCATGGAAATCCTCCATGCGTGGAGCGGCATCAAGGCGATCGAGTGGGAGAGTTTCTATGATATTCTCGACGCAGGCCAGTATGTATCAGTCGGCGTTCTGTTCTTCTGTCGCAGTCTTCTTCGGGCTCCGTCTCCGATTTATCATGTCAGCAAAGGGGGAGTTCTACGAGCTGGAGCTCGCACAACGGCCGGCTGGGGTCACACGCTGGAGAGATACACTCGATAATATGGTCGTCGATAGCTTCTTCAACCGGAAAAGCATCGTCGGCCGACTCTTCGTCGTGCCCCGGGAACGGCGTCCCGATAACTCCACAATCACGAGATGACGCGCCTCACCCGCGTCAGCAGCAGGGGGATGTATGGAACAGAGAGATAATAAAGGCGGCGGTAACGGGAACGGCGACGACCGGAGAGGACGAGCCCAGTTCGACTATCCGATCGTCGGGAAATCACGCGCCGTCGATTCGCTGATCAAACAGATTGCGACCCTCTCTAAAACCCGCCGCGATGTGGTCATCGTCGGCGAAGCAGGCGTGGGCAAAGGGGCCGTCGCCAAAAATATCTTCTTCAGCGGCAAAGGCAACGGCACCGACGGACCGTTCCTCTCCATCAACCTCTCGGTCGTCGATGACCGGGAACTCGATGCGCTGCTCAGCGGCTCCGGCCGCGGAATGGAAGGCGTCCCGCAAAATGTCCGCCATGGCCTGCTCGAACATGCCAACGGCGGTACACTCCTGATCGAAGACCTCGAAGAAGCCAGCTTCCGGACCCAGATGAAAGTGCTGGCTTTCATGAACGACCGGAAAGCCCTGAAAGCGGGCGGCAACGCGGCCGACCTCCGCATCATCCTGACAATGAAAGGGGACCCGGCTGTCCTCCTCGATCAACGGAAACTGCTCGAAGAACTCTATACGAAGGTGAAGGATTTCGAAAAAATCGAAATCCCGCCCCTCCGCCAACGGCAGGAAGATATACCCCTGCTCGTCAAACACTTTACAAGCGAGATCTCCCGCGAACTCGGGCTCGGAGACCTCGTCATCGATATCAATGCCATCGACGTGCTGGTCCGCCAACCCTGGCGCGAAAATATCCGCGAACTGAAAATGGTCATCGACAAGTGCGTCATGTTCTCCTCCGAAGGCCGCTTTATGCTGCCGCCGGAACTGGTCGACGAGAAGACCGAAGTCGTGAAGATGATCAACAATATCATGGCCGGCCAGGAGTTCGTGCTCGACAGGTCCCTGGATGTGATCGAAAAGGGGATCATCGAACGGTCGCTCGATAAGTTCGGCTTCAACCAGTCCAAAGCCGCACAATTCCTCGGCATGACCGAGCAAACGTTCCGCTATAAACTCAAACGGCTGGGGATCGCAAGCGCGAGGGCTCGAGGGTAGAAAGAAGGAAACCGCACCAGCAGAAGAGTGAACAGAGTACGGGAGGGGAGTTGCGAGCAGCAGGCAATTCCCCTCCGCTGCTTTCTCCCGGGGCACCACCGCATCCCCGCACCCCGCCCGGGTTCGTGCCGCAGAACGACAGAAACCCACTCACTTCTTTACGGCACAAAACTCCCTGATCAGTGTGTCGATCGCTGCGGGTTCTTCCGCCCCCATCAGATGACCCGCATTCACGATTGCCACCCGCACCTCCGGGATGTCCATGACCAGATCCTTCGCCGCAAGCGGATCGCCAATCAGGTTGTCCCGCTCGCCGAACACAAACAGGACAGGCACCTTCAGACTCTGCCGCTCTTCTTTCGTGAATGAGCGGGGAGGGACCTTCACCGGACCCACCCCGGTCATCAGGAGGCGGTACCACTCGCCGAATTCCTCCTCCAGATGGGCGTTGTCGCTGAATGCCCACCGGAATGTGTTCTCCTGCAACGGCCCCAGGGGGAACATCTGCGTGAGGGTGACCCGTATTACCGAAAGAAGGGCCCCGGAGTACCCCATCGGGCCAAGCAGCACAATCTTCTCGACACGCTCCGGAGCAAACAGCGCGATGTTCGTTGCGACAAACCCTCCCTCCGAAGCCCCGACGAGGTACGCCTTGCCGATACCAAGCGTATCCATGATCTCCGTGTACAGTCTCGACTGGTCAAACCGGTTTGCCAGCACGTGCTTCATGTTGGTGTACGAGCTCTTGCCGGCATCACCGATCATGTCGATGGCATACGTCCGGTAGTCACGGCTCAGTCCCCCGACATTGAACTTCCACGACCAGGCGGCAACGCCGGAGGCCGGGAGGAGAAGCATAGGCGGCGCTTCCCGGGGTCCGCTGACAATCGCGTGAACGTTCCCGTACCAGGTCTTGACCACGACATCCTCGTACGGGACCGGCCAATCCTTCATTTTCTGATCGTAAATCTCCATCAGACGGGCGTTCACCGCGGGCGACGAATAGATAGTGGGCGCATCCCTGCCAAGGAGCAGCACAACGAATAGACCCAGGAAGGCCGCAATGAGAATAAACCGTGAGCCGGGATGCATGAACCACTTGAAGTGCCTGACGAGGGCGTTATGGAGCGGGGGGGAACACAACGCGGCCAGGGCGAAGAGAATCGCTGCAAAGATCCAACTCCCCTGCAACAGCATCGATGCGGTGAGAACGCCGAAGAGAACCGAGAAGAACCAGCCCAAAATGCGCCAGAAGGCGGCCATTATGTTACCCTCGCGCTCGGTGGTTGAAATGGGAATGCGCGAATGCGAACCGGGGAGATTGTGACCTCCAGGCAGCAGCATGTACTCGAACAACATACGGGACTGGAGCGCAAAGCGCAAGCATGGTGCCTGACACTACCTGCTTCCTGCCTTTCTGAGTGCCGCGGACAGCAGCGTCCACCCTGAATCCGCTACGGCGACCCCGCTGAGAATGAACGGAGCATAACCTGGTTTCGATACGTGAACCGCGTGTGATCCGGGGCTGAGAAGGCGGTGCAGCATCCCCGACTGTGGACTGCTGGTCCGCCGGGCGACATCTTCCGTTTCGATTGCGGGAAACCAGACTACGGCTTCGATCGGTGTGCCGGTCGCCGCGTCGGTAACGCGCACAGCGAGTCCCGGTCCTTCAGCACGCCGGAACAGGTAACGGACGCCCTTCAGGTTGGCCCGCACAATCCCCTGAACCTCATACGGAGGGAAGAAACTGGCTCCTCTCCCCGTCTCCACCACAAAATCGAACGTGCCCAGGCTTCCGTAAAGCCAGGGGTAGGACTGTCCGACCAGTCCCGCTCCATACTCGGCTTTGTAGCAGGTGTCCCCGGCCATCGTCACAATGCTCCCCGCAAGTCCGCGCGCAAAGTCCGTGAGCAGGACGTCATCGGGCGCCTTGCGTCCCCCCCACATCCACGGGTAGTAAATCACTTCGCCCTGACTGTGGTAGGTGATGGAGAGAACGAAGTGCTGCTGCCGGGCGAGCTGCGCGAGGGCGCGGGGTTCGGATTCCGAAAAGGGGAACGCTCCACGGTACCGGCCGCTGCCAGGTTCACCGCTCCCGCCATGAGCCCAGTTGAAGTCGTAGTTGCGATTGATGTCAACTCCGTCCGGCCAGTTCAGGACACCGTTGCTGTCTGTATCGCGCGTGTTCTTGCGCCAGCGTGGATCACGCCCTGACGTGACCACGTCGTGGCCGTCCACGTTCACAACAGGGACGATGAAAATCTGAAACATGTCCATCCACCGGGTGATGTCCGGATCCTTTCCATACTGCTCCACAAGTTCGTGCAGGGCGGCGAGACAGATTTCACCGCCAAGCAGCTCGTTGCTGTGGTGGCAGCCGTTAAGGAGGATGGCAGGACGGCCATCGTCCCTGGAAGCGTCGCGCGATACCTTCACGGCATAGATCGGCTGCCCGCGCTGCGTGGTCGTGCCGATCTGAAAGCGGCGAACGAGAGAAGGGAAGTTCTTCTGGAGGGCTTCAATCTCACCGATCATCTCCGCGTAGGTATGGTACGGCTTCTCAAGATGCAGCGCCGGACCGTAGAACGCCCTGCGAATGAGCGTCACCTCGTCGGAGTCCTCCATGACCGTCACGGAAGTGAACCCCCGCTCCCGGAGGAGATCCCGTTCGAGAGGCGTCACGAGGACGTATGCCGTATCGCGAACGTTCGAGAGGATGCTCCGGGTGTCGTACTCGTCGTATGTCAGGGTGCCTGATTTCACGAGGATGTCCGGTTTCACGTTGTCTATCCGGAGGAGCACGGTTCGCCGGGGCCCGATCTGTGCCATCAGCGGAGAGGCGAGAAGGAGCGCAAGCATGAGGGGAACAAGGTGGCGCATTCTGTATCTCATCCGGTAGATTCTCCTTTGAAACTTCTCTCTTTCCATGTCACATCCCTGTGCGTAAGGACGATGGGGGGAAAGATCAGGACGTACAGGAAAAAATAGAGTTCGAAAAATGGGAACGCGGGCAGGAGGGACCACTGTCGGAACCTGATCGTGGCAGGAAGCGTGAGCACGAAATCGGCCGCAATCTTCATCCCGAGTGCGGCAAGCGCGGCGCCGGGGTCGGTGAAGAGAGCGACGAGAATCAGCAGATTCAGGAGCCATACGGAAGCAAAGATCAGGATGCTCTTCAGGTCCATCCCTTTTCCCCCCGTGAACCATCGCTTCCGCTGGCCGAAGAGGTCACGCAGGGTCGGACATGGCTCGCTTCCGACCACCGTTCCGGGGTCCATGGGATACCTCGCCCGGTAGCTCGTCTGCGATGTGACCGCATGAAAGAGGGCGTAGTCTTCGGTGACGCTGAACGGGATGTTGCGGTACCCGCCGACTGCGTCATATGCAGCGCGGCGTATGGTGAAATTGGTGCCGACTGCTGTCACCGGGACACCCATCCAGGTGGCGGCAGAGGCCACGGAAAAGAGCGCAAACCAGTCGGCCGCCTGCACCGCCTCGAACAGGTTCCGGTGCCGGATCGCCGTGAATCCCGGAACGAGACCGACGGTGTCGTCCGTGTAATATTTCACGATCTCCTCGACCCAGGACGGCGGAAGCGTGCAGTCGGCATCGGTCATCAGCAGGATCTCGCCCGATGATGCATCGATCCCCTGTGTGATGGCATTGGTCTTTCCCACGAGATGTCCGACTCCCGGAGTGGCGTTCACCACATGGAGCACCGGAAAGCGGGACATGATATCGTGCAGAATGGCCGGCGTGGAGTCGGTGGACCGGTCGTTGACGACAATGACCTCGAGGAGCTCGCGGGGGTAGGTAAGCCGCATGACGGATTCAAGGCAGCGGCTGATGTTGTGCTCCTCGTTGCGCGCGGCGATAATGACGGAAACTTTAGGGCGAAATGTTCTGTTTGTTGAGTAGCGCGCAAGCCAGGCCGCGACGGCAGACAGGATAATCCCTGTGGCGTAGACAATGCCAAGGAGTTGTACGATGGTGCCGACCACAGAAGCGTTCTCCGGATGGGAATTGCTGCACTTCCAGAATAGCGAAAACCCGCTGAGAATGCAAGGTGAGGGCTTTCTTGTTTGCGGGAATTTCCGTATACTGGTTATCGATCATGCAACTGCTTCACACCACCAATCACTATATTTGAGGAGGACCCATGAAAATCAGAGTGATGCTTGCTCTCGTTGCAATGGTGATGCTGGCAACTGTCGCATTCGCGCAGGTTGTTGAAGTCGGCGAGTTCACAGCGGCACCGAACAACGAGGGATATTCGCTGAACGGCGGGAAGGGCGAACGGACGTTCATTTCGTTCGTGCAGTTCGAAAAGTCGTACAGCGTTCCTCCGACGGTCATCGTTTCCCTGTCGGGCTATGATGCAACCGCAGGTCCGGACAACACCGTGCGTGTACAGGTAAGCGCCACAAAAGTCTCGAAGAGCGGATTTACGCTTCGCGTGAAGACCTGGGGCGAAGGAAAAGTTGGAGCGGTGTGGGGGAACTGGACGTCAGTAGGAGTAAAGTAACCCTTGCGCATCGAGCGCACCGCTTTGAAAGCATCTCTGTGCGGGCTGCCGGCTGAACCGGGAGCCCGCGCGGCGTTTTAGAGGAGAATACCGTGGCGCGTCGCCATACGCTGGGAACTCGTCTCAAGCGGCGGGCTCAACGCCTCGTCTTCGCTCCCATCGATACCTACGATTTGCTCCGGGGAAACCGCCCGCCCGATGCCATGATCTTTGTCGGCGACGGAAGCTGGCGCGCCGTTGGAAATGAATTCCTCCGCTACTTTCGGGATCTTGGCGGGCTCCGCCCGGAAGAATCAGTGCTGGATGCCGGCTGCGGCATCGGCCGGATGGCAGCGCCCCTTACACGGTTCCTTCGACCGGAAGGGCGGTACGAAGGATTCGATATTGTCCCTGACGGCATTGACTGGTGTGCCGCCCATATCACCCCCAGGTTCCCGAATTTCCGTTTCACCCACGTTCCCGTGTACAACAAGCACTACAATCCCGCCGGCACCGTCCGGGCAGCCTCGTTTGTGTTTCCCTATGCCGACAAGTCGTTCGATTTTGCCTTCCTGACATCGGTCTTTACACACATGCTCCCGGGTGACCTGGAGAACTACGTGCAGCAGCTTTCTCGCGTGCTCCGGCCCGGGGGAAGGTGCCTGGCCACGTTTTTCCTCATCAATGAAGAGGCCAGACGGGGAATTGCCGAGGAACGTGCGTCGTTTCACTTTGTCAGACAGGCCGATGGGCATTCGATTGCAGACCCCGCCGATCCTGAGGCCGCCGTGGCATATGACGAAGCCGCTGTGCGGTCACTCCTGCAACGTCATGAGTTGTGGGTCCAGGATCCCGTCCATTTCGGCTCCTGGTCAGGGAGAATTCCCCACGTCAGCTTCCAGGATATTCTGGTTGCAGTCAAGCGGTGAAGATGGTGTATTGTATTATCTTAGGTCATTTTCTATATTGTAAAATTTAGCAGTTCGAATCGGCTGGAGAAGGGACGATGAACCCTCGGGAGATCGACAAACCACATTGCCACTGTGCTGTGTTCGGCGTCTTCGGGCACCAGGCCGCCGCCCACCTGACGTATTTTGGACTGCTCGCGCAGCAACACCGGGGGCAGGAAGGGTCGGGGATTGTCACCTCGGAGTATGATCCCGAGCGGAAACGCCATCGCTTTCATGTCCACAAAGACTTCGGTCTGGTCAATGACGTATATGCAGATGACCGGCTCCTCTCCGAAACGCTCCGGGGCCGAGCGGCCGTGGGGCACAACCGGTATTCCACAGCCGGGGCCTCGAACAACAAAGCAAATATCCAGCCCTTTACCGTCATGTACAGGTCGGGGAATCTGGCCATCGCCCACAACGGCAACCTGACCAACTTCCGTGACATCCGCCGGAAGCTGCAGGATGTAGGGACGATCTTCCAGACCACCTCGGACACCGAAGTGATCCTGCATCTTATCGCCCGGAGCCAGAAACCCGACCAGCTCGAACAGATCCGCGAGGCTCTGGCGGCGGTGAAGGGAGCATTTTCCCTGGTGATCATGACCGACACCTGCCTTATCGCGGCGCGCGACCATCAGGGAATCCGCCCCCTCGCCATCGGCAAAAAAAACGGCGCGTTTGTCGTTGCCTCCGAAACCGTGGGATTTGACATCATTGATGCGGAGTACCTCCGCGATGTCGCCCCCGGAGAAATGGTGGTGATCGACGATGAGACTCTCTCCACGGGCGTCCCGCGCTCCATCCGCATCGACAGCGAGCCCGCACGTCCGCACTATTGCATCTTTGAATACATCTACTTCTCGCGCCCCGACAGCCAGATCTTCGGACACAGCGTGGACAAAGTGCGGCGAAAACTGGGAAAGACCCTTGCCAACGCACAGCCCGTGACCCCCAAGGCGGAAGGGGAGAAGCTGATCGTGATCAACGTCCCCGACTCCAGCAACACCGCAACAATGGGGTTCGTGCAGCAGACGAACAAGACGGGGGGGAATGCCAAGCTCGAGATCGGCCTGATCCGGAGCCACTACATCGGTCGCACGTTCATCCAGCCCCGGCAGGAAATCCGACAGAACAAGGTGAAGACAAAGTTCAACACCGTGCGCGGCGTTCTGAAAGACAGAGTGGTGGTGATCGTGGACGATTCGATCGTGCGCGGTACCACATCGAAACAGCTCGTCCAGCTCGTGAGGCAGGCCGGGCCGAAGGAGGTCCATTTCCGCGTCACCGCCCCGCCCATCATGCATCCGTGCCACTATGGCATGGACTTCCCGACACCCGACGAGCTGATCGCGAATGAGAAGCAGGGGGATATCGATGCCATCGCAAAAGAGCTCGGCGTGGACAGCCTGGGGTACCTGACGATCGACGAACTCCTTTCCGCGGCTCCGCGCGAGAACGGAGAGAACTACTGCACCGCATGTTTCAGCGGCGTGTATCCCGTCGAAGTGGATACGCATCAGACCAAAGAAGAAAATGAAGCGTGACTTTTTCACACTCCCGAACATGCTCAGCCTGCTCCGGATGGCGCTCTCGGTGCCGTTTGCGCTCGTGATGACGTCGGGGATGGAGAACGCAAAATGGTGGGGCGTGGGCATCATCCTCCTGGGCGCTCTTACCGACAAGCTGGACGGCGACCTGGCACGCTGGCTCAAGGCCGAATCGGAATGGGGACGGATCATCGATCCGCTCGCGGACAAAGTGGCGGTGGCCACGGTAGCCCTGGTCCTTCTCTGGCTCGGGGCGGTCCCGCTCTGGTTCGTGGCCGTGCTCCTCGTGCGCGATCTGCTGATCCTCGCGGGGGGCATCGTGGTGAAGCGGAAAACCGGCGAAGTGCTCCCGTCGAACATGGCTGGCAAGTGGGCGGCGGGGATGATTGCGCTCACGTTGTTCCTGGCGCTCATCGACCACACCATGGCGGCGGTGGACTACGGCATCGGCGTGAGCCTCGGCATGGTCGCGGTGTCAACCGCGGGCTATGTGAGAAGATTCATGCAGGTATACCGAAGAACGGCATAGGAATCGATGGGGCTCCTCGACAAACTCGGCATAGGAAAACTGCGGCAGGGACTCGCGAAGACGCGCGAGGGTCTTGTCGGCACCGTTACACGCATCGTCACGGGGCATGCGAAAATCGACGACGCGTTAATGGAGCGGCTCGAGGAGTCGTTGATCGCGGGTGACGTTGGTGCCGGGACTGCCGCGGAAATCATGGACGGACTCCGCGCCCGCATGAAAAAAGAACCCCCGGCCGACGCAGCCGGCGTGCTGCCGCTTCTGCGGCGTGAGATCAGCGCCCTGCTCTCAAAAGCCGCCGGCGCACCGTCCTCCCCGCCCGACGCCGCAACCGCACCCAAACCGTATGTCGTCCTCGTCGTGGGCATCAACGGCGTCGGGAAGACCACAACGATCGGCAAACTCGCACGCCGGTATGTGGATGCCGGGAAAACGGTGGTGATCGCTGCGGCGGACACGTTCCGTGCGGCGGCGGGCGAACAGCTTGAAATCTGGGCCGAACGAGCCGGCGCAGAACTCATTCAGCAAAAACAGGGTGCCGATCCGGGTGCCGTGGCATTCGATGCCGTGAAATCCGCGGTCGCACGCGGAATCGATGTGGTGATCATCGACACGGCCGGGCGGCTGCATACCCGCGTAAACCTGATGGAAGAATTGAAAAAGATCCGCCGGGTGATCCAGAAGCAATCCCCCGATGCGCCGCATGAAGTCCTCCTCGTCATCGACGCCTCCACGGGCCAGAACGGGCTGCAGCAGGCAAAGCTGTTCGGAAGCGCCGTGGGCGTCACCGGACTCGTCCTGACGAAACTGGACGGCACCGCAAAAGGGGGGATCGTGCTGGCCATCAACCGCGAAATGAATATTCCCGTGAAATACATCGGGGTGGGGGAGAAGGTGGACGACCTTCAGCCTTTCAGCCCCGACGACTTCGCCGAGGCGCTGTTCGACGCATGAGTACACCCGACATTACCGGGGGGGCACGGCGGCGCGTGATGGTGCTGCCCGAACTTCTCGCCAACAAGATCGCCGCGGGCGAGGTGATACAGCGGCCGGACTCGGTCGTGAAAGAGCTGATAGAAAATGCGCTGGATGCCGGCGCGACAACCGTGCAGGTGATCATCAAGGAGGGGGGCAAAGACTCCATCCAGGTAACGGACGATGGCGACGGCATGGATGAGCAGGATGCGGTCGCATCGTTCCAGCGCCATGCCACGAGCAAGATCGCGACCTACGAAGACCTGGAGGAGATACGGACGTACGGCTTCCGCGGCGAAGCGCTTGCTTCGGTTGCCGCCGTTGCTCAGGTGACGATGAAGACCCGCAGGCCGGAAGACGACACGGCGGTGGTGGTGAAAATTGCGGGGAGCGACCAGAGCGTGTCGCGCGATGCCCGCGCACCCGGCACCACGGTGACCGTCCAGAACCTCTTCTACAATGTTCCCGCGCGGCGGAAATTTCTGAAGAGCACCAACACCGAGTTCAGGCACATCTACGACACCGTGCAGCGGAACGCGCTGGCACATCCCGACCTCGCGTTCGAATTCATCAGCGACGGCGAAACGGTCTTCCGGCTGAAGCCGGGCACGCTCGAGCAGCGGCTGCTCGACCTGTTCGGACAACGGAGCTTCGAGTCCCTGATCCCCCTTTCCGAGGAAACGGATTTCCTCTCGGTGCAGGGCTACATCGGCAAGCCGGAGTTCGGGCAGAAGTCACGCCTCGGCCAGTATCTCTTCCTGAACAAACGCTTCATCGTCAACAAAAGCATCAGCTACGCCGTGCACTCGGCCTATGAAACGCTGATGATCAAGGGAAGCTTCCCGTTCTTCCTTCTCTTCGTTGCAATCGATCCCCGCCGCATCGACGTCAATGTGCATCCCTCGAAGATGGAAGCGAAGTTCGACGACGAGCAGGGTGTGCACAGGTTTGTCGCGTCCGTTGCCAGGAAAGCGCTCGCCGCTGCCGGAGCGGTGCCGGCGCTCAGCATGACGGACATCGATCCGCGCAGCGGAGAGACCGCGTTCAGGTTCACGTCGAGGCAGCATGTCTGGAACGATAGAGCTCCGCAGCACGACACAGGTTGGACGTTTCCGCAGACGGAGCGTGTGGACCTGCAGACGGGCGAACTGCTTGCCGCAGCGGGAGCCGCCGTTCAATCGCACGACGGCGAACGGCCGGAGCAGGCGGGGGGACAACTCCTCTGGCAGCTCCACAACAGGTACATTCTCTCGCAGATCCGCAACGGCGTGATGATCGTCGACCAGCACGTGGCACACGAACGGATCCTCTATGAGCAGGCACTCGACAGGATGGATCGCGGACTGCGCGCATCACAGCAACTCCTGTTTCCCGTCACCCTCGAGCTGACCCCGGGTGACGCCGCCCTGCTGGAAGAACTGATGCCCTGGTTCGAACAGCTCGGGTTCGATCTGAAACCGTTTGGACGAAACACCGTGGTCGTGGAGGGTGTTCCACAGGATGTGCGGCCGGGCAATGAACAGGCTATCCTCAATGAGATGCTGGAGCAGTACAAAGAATATCAGGAGCATGCTCCCACGGACGTGCGGGACACGATTGCGAAGTCGTATTCGTGCCGGACGGCGATCAAGTCGGGCGATCAGCTTTCGGAGGCGGAAATGCGTTCCCTGATCGATCAGCTCTTTGCCACGAAAATGCCCTATGTCTGCCCGCACGGGCGGCCGGTGCTTCTGCGCATCTCGACGGAAGAACTGGACCGGCGGTTCGGGCGGACCTGATTGTCTCGGTTCCCGGAAATCCTTCAATCCGGGCATTTTCCGGGGCATTCCGGTACGGTGTTTGCGTCAGGATGATGTGCATGTAAGGGCAGAAGTTCGTATTTTTTCCGAAATAGGGGAGGGCTGTGGAGCGCATGAGCAGAATGACTTTTACGACGGTGAGCGGTGAGCCGATCAAGGCCCTCTACACGGCCGAGGATGTGGCCGCTGCAAACGCCCTTGCCGAGCTGGGAAACCCCGGCGAATATCCGTACACCCGCGGGATCCACCAATCCATGTACCGCGGCCGCCTCTGGACCATGCGCCAGTTCGCCGGGTTCGGCACCCCGGAAGACACGAACGAACGGTACCACTATCTCCTCAGCCACGGACAGACCGGGCTCTCCGTGGCCTTCGATCTGCCGACGCTGATGGGACGCGATTGCGACGACCCGCTTGCGGAAGGGGAGGTGGGGATCTGCGGTGTGGCCGTCAGCTCCCTGGCCGACATGGAGGTCCTTTTCAACGAGATCTCAATGAAAGAGATCTCCACATCGATGACCATCAACGCCCCGGCGGCCATGATGCTGGCCTTCTATGTAGCCGTTGCGGAGGAACAGGGCGCGAAGCCGGCGGACCTGCGCGGGACGATTCAGGCCGACATTCTCAAAGAGTACATCGCGCAGAAGGAGTGGATCTACCCGCCGCGGCCGTCCATGCGGATCGTCACTGACATGATCGAGTACTGCACGCAGGAAATGCCGCTCTGGAACCCCGTGTCCGTCAGCGGCTACCACATCCGCGAAGCCGGCTCGACGGCAATCCAGGAACTCGCGTTCACGCTGGCGAACGGGTTCGCGTATGTCGAGGCATGTCTGGAGCGGGGGATGGATGTGGATGCATTTGCCCCGCGTCTCTCCTACTTTTTCAATTCGCACCTGGATTTCTTCGAAGAGATTGCGAAGTTCAGGGCGGCACGGCGCATCTATGCCCGGCGCATGAAGGAACGGTACGGCGCGAAGAGCCACCGTTCGTTGGCGCTCCGGTTCCACACGCAGACCGCAGGATGCACGCTCACGGCGCAGCAGCCGGAGAACAACATCATCCGCACGGCGTTTCAGGCCCTTGCCGGCGTCCTCGGCGGCACACAGTCGCTCCATACGAACTCGATGGATGAAACGCTCGCACTTCCCAGCGAGAAGGCCGTGAAAATCGCCCTGCGGACGCAGCAGCTGATCGCCCATGAAACCGGCGTCATCAACACCGTCGATCCCCTCGGCGGGAGCTACTTCGTGGAAGCGCTCACGGGACGAATGGAACAGGGGGCCGAAGAATATTTTCAGCGCATCGATGCGCTGGGGGGCGTCATCGACGCCATCGAACAGGGGTTCTTCCAGCGCGAGATCGCGGATGCCGCCTACCGGTACCAGCGCGAGCTGGAGAGCGGCGAGAAGACCATTGTGGGCGTGAACCGGTTCGTTGAAGAGAACGAGAAGGTGGATATCCCGCTGCTCACCATCTCGCCGGAGGTGGAGACGATGCAGCGCCGGCGGCTCGCGGAGGTGCGCGCATCACGAAACCAGGGAGACGTTGACCGCACCCTGGCCGAGTTGAAACGGATCGCAGCGGATGGCGGCAACCTGCTTCCGCCGCTCCTGGCCGCGACCCGTGCCTATGCGACGCTGGGCGAACAATGCACCGTACTCGCAGAAGTGTTCGGCCTGTATGAGGAAACGGCCGTGTTCTAACGCGGCAGTGCACGGGGCGGATCCGGGCCAGCCATGCGGCCCACGCCGCTCATCCGCGCTGCGAGCGTCTGAGGTCTGAAACGTATCTGACATCATGATGAGGAACAAATGAAGAAATCCACAGTTGCCGTGCTGAAGACCACTCCCGAAACCGTTCTGAAGGATTACGCACGGCTTGCCGAACTGGCCGGGATGGCCGAGGCGCTGGACAGGAAGGCCACTACGATCCTGAAAGACAACATCTCCTGGCACTTCCCCTTCCCGGCCGCCAACACGACACCCTGGCAGCTCGAGGGAACAATCGTGGCCCTGCGAAACGCGGGCTATGACGACCATCATCTGCGTGCAGAACAAGACCGTGGTGACGGATGCGTTCAAGGGAGAAGACCTCAACAGCTACGTCCCGATCTTCCGGAAGTACGGCGTTCCCGTGCTCTTCAACTTCAGGGAGACGGACATGAAGTGGGTCCAGTTCCGTCCAAAGGCGAAGATGCACGTGCTGGACACGATCTATCCCGGAAGGGATCACCATTCCCGATTACTTTGTCGGGAAGAACATCGTCCATCTGCCCACGGTGAAATGCCACATCTACACGACCACGACCGGCGCCATGAAGAACGCCTTCGGCGGTCTACTGAACACCAAGCGGCACTACACGCATTCCTGGATCCACGGACGCTGGTCGACCTGCTCGCGATCCAGAAGGAGATCCACACCGGCATCTTCGCGTTCATGGACGGGACCACGGTCGGCAACGGCCCGGGTCCGCGCACGATGTATCCTGTCGATCAAGGACTACATGCTTGCAAGCGCCGATCAGGTTGCCATCGATGCCGTGGCTGCGAAGATGATGGGCTTCGATCCGCTCTCTCTCGAGTACATCCGCGTTGCGCACGAAGACGGTCTCGGGGTCGGAGACGTGCGCGAGATCGAGATTGTGGGGGCCGACATCAGCAACGAATCGTGGGGCTTCCGCGTCGGCAACAACGGCGCCAGCATGTTCGGAAACCTGACCTGGTTCGGGCCATTGAAGTTCGCCCAGAAACTCTTCTTCCGCACGCCGCTGGTGCACCCTTCATTTTCGCGTCGGAAGCGTATCACGACTACTACCGGTGGCCGGTGAAAGACCGCCGGACATTCGAGCACTGGCGTGCAACGACTCAGTGGGGGAAGCTGTTTCAGACGTACGAGCAGACCGACGCCGTGCATGCCGCCACACACGCCTGAGAGCCCTGCGGTAGTGCGCATGAAGGCGGCCCGACGGCGGGAACGGAACATGCCGTGACGCGGAAGACACGTGCCGAACTGGCGCTCCTCTCCATGACCGTGCTCTGGGGAGGGACCTTTCCGATCGCGAAGATCGGGATGGAATCCATTTCCCCGATCCTCCTGATCGCGATCCGGTTCACGATCGCGGCGGCCTTTCTTCTGCTGTTTGTGAGGAAGGTCTTTCCCTTTCCACCCGGTGCGCTGGCAAAGGGTTCCGTCCTGGCGCTCTTCCTCTTTCTCGGGTTCGTGGCGCAAAACATCGGGCTTACGATTACCACGGCTTCGAAATCGGCATTCATAACCGGACTCATGGTGCTGTTCGTTCCGCTGCTGCAGTTCGTCATCGAGCGCCGGGCGCCGAAGGTCGGCAATATCGTCGGCATCCTCGTTGTGGTAACGGGATTGTGGCTGCTGACCTCGCCGGAGGGTGCCTCCCTGAACGCGGGCGATGCGCTGACCCTGGTCTGCGCCGTCCTCTTCGCAGTGTACATCGTCTATCTCGACGTCGTGTCCAGGGACATGTCTGCGCTCCAGCTCCTGTTTATCCAGATGACGTCCACCGCGGTCTTTGCGATCGCCGCGACGCTGGTGTTCGAGCCGGTCAGGTTTTCGTGGAACGGACAGGCGATTGCGGCGCTGCTGTACCTGACGTTCCTGGCGACGCTGCTCACGACATACGTGCAGACCCGGTACCAGAAAGAGACCACGCCGACACGGGCGGTCGTCATCTTTTCCATTGAGCCGGTGATTGCGTCCGTCCTTGCGTATCTCATTCTTGGCGAGGTGCTGGGTCCGCTCGGGGCACTGGGGGGAGGGCTGATCATCGCCGGCGTGCTGCTCTCCGAACTGTCGGATGCGATCCCGCTCCTGAACCGGGGGCTGGGGCCGCCGGCTTGACTTTCACCGGGTGCCGCAGTATACTCACATGGATTGCGTTTATGCTCGTGCGTGCGCACATTGTTGTCGAGGGGCTGGTGCAGGGCGTCGGATTCCGCTGGTTTGCCGCCCGCAGGGCACGTGAGCTCGGCGTGAAGGGCTACGTGCGAAACCAGTATAACGGCTCTGTGGAGGTCGCAGCAGAAGGAGACCGCTCCCTCGTCGAAGAGCTCATCGCAGGGCTGAAGGTCGGGCCGCGCTCAGCGCAGGTCCGCAATCTGCACATCGAATGGAAAACACCGGAACACGAAACGCGCGACTTTGAGATCCGTTGACGCACATACCCCCTTCCCCCGTATCGGCTTCGGCTACGATATCCACCGGCTCGTGGCCGGTCGGAAGCTGATCCTCGGCGGAGTGGAGATCCCGTTCGAGAAGGGGCTGGAGGGGCACTCCGACGCAGACGTGCTCGTGCATGCCGTCGCGGATGCGCTGCTCGGCGCCGCGGCGTTGAGCGACATCGGGAAGCATTTTCCGAATACCGACCCGCGGTTCCTCGGCATTTCCAGTCTCGTGCTCCTGGAGCAGGTCGGAGCGCTGCTGGAAGGACACCGCTTCTCGCTCGTGAATATTGATGCCACGCTCGTGCTCGAGCGCCCCAAAATCCTCCCCTACGTCGATGCCATGCGCGAAAACATCGCGGGGGCCCTGGATGTGCCGCCCGAAAAGATATCCGTTAAAGCCACAACGGGCGAAGGGATGGGATTTACCGGGCGCGGCGAAGGGGCCGCGGCCCATGCCGTCGCCGCCATTGTCCGCCAGTAACTTCTCGCACCGTCAGGACACGCCCTCTTGCAAGACATCTTTCAGTTCCTGAGCACCCTCGACCCCCTCTACGTCTATGCGCTGGTTCTGGGCCTTGCCCTCGTGGAAAACCTCTTTCCGCCGTCACCGAGCGATATCATGATCGTGGCCGCCGGTTCGCTTATCGGCCTCGGACAGGTCGACTTCCTGATCACGCTGCTCAGCGCCACCGCCGGGAGCACACTGGGCTTCATCGCCATGTATAAAGTGGGCGACTGGTTCGGCGACCATATCCTGGAACAGGGAAAGATCAAGTTCCTCCCCGTGGAAGCCGTCTTCAAAGTGGAGCGATGGTTCAGGAAGTACGGGTACGCGATCATCGTGGTGAACCGATTCCTGACCGGCACGCGCGCCGTGGTGTCGTTCTTCGCCGGTATGTCGGAACTGAAGCTCGTCCCCACGACGCTCCTCTGCTTCGTGAGCGCCCTCCTCTGGAACGCGATTCTCATCGGGCTCGGATTCTACCTCGGGCAGAACTGGGACCGCATCGGGTTCTTTCTGACCACCTACAGTCAGGCGGTTACCACGCTGGTCATCATCGTGGTCCTCGTGTTGATCGCGCGGTACATCTACAGCAAGACAAACGGACGGAAACAAAAGCCGTGATGGATTTTCTCTACGGCGCGGACGTGGTGTTGTTCACGTTCCTGAACGGAACCCTGAGCAATCCGGTGGGGGACTTCCTCTGGCCCTTCATCACGGACTGGGACCGGTTTCTGGTTATCCGGATACTCCTCGTTGCGGTCTGGCTCGGCCTCATCGTTCGCGGAGGAAAGCGGGGCCGCATTGCAGCGGTGCTCGTGGTGCTGGTGGTGTTCTGCGCCGATCAGCTCAGCAGTTCGGTCATCAAACCGCTGGTGCAGCGGCCCCGTCCGTGCCATGTCGTGGACGGGGCCCCGGCGGTACCGGAGGTTCATCTCCTGGTGCACTGCGGCGGGGGGAAGTCGTTTCCGTCGTCGCATGCCGTCAACACATTCGCCGTGGCAACGCTGTTCGCATTCTTCTACCACCGCTGGCGATGGGCTCTCTTCGGCTGGGCGGCGATCGTGTCGTTCTCCCGTGTTGCGGTTGGGGTGCACTATCCATCCGACATTCTCGGCGGCGCCCTGATCGGCCTGGGCGTTGGATGGTGCGTGCTTGGCGTCTGGATGGTTGCAGGCCGGTTTCTGCCCGGATGGGCCCGGCTTTCTCCCGAGGAGGCACCGGTCCATGATTGACGCACCCCCGGCCGGCCGTCGGACCCGGCGGCTCTTCCTCGCGGTTCTGTCGGGCGCCATGCTCGGATGCTCATTCCCGCCGTTCCATCTGGGCATCCTGGCGTCGTTCGGGCTCGTGCCCCTGCTTGTCGCCCTCCGCGGAGTGAACGCCTACCGGGCCGCGCTGGGGTATGTGTATGCTGCAATGCTGGTCTTCCATGCGATCACCGTAAACTGGACGGGTGGCTATGCGCATGGCAACGACCCGTACATGATGATCGCGGGGACCGTGACGATTGTGGTGCACCCCCTTTTCTACCTGCTGCCGATGGGGATATACCTCGTGCTCCGACGGCATCAGGGCGAAGCGGTGGCCCTCGCGGCCCTGCCGCTCCTCTGGGTGGGGTATGAATACAGTCACTCGCTGAGCGAATGGTCCTTCCCCTGGCTGACACTCGGAAACAGCCAGACCTACGACCTGGCTCGTGTGCAGTTCATCGCGTTTACCGGAGTATGGGGACTCTCCCTCTGGATCCTTCTCACGAACGTTCTCGCGTTCGTGTTCTGTCTCCGCCTTGCAACGGTGCCAAGTGGATGGAAGAAAGGGGGAACGTGGGTGTGGGGAGGGGCGCTCACAATCCTCTACGTGCTCCCGTCGGTGTACGGTCAGACCGTCCTCTCGGCATCCGCCGCGGAGACCGGCACAGAAAAGAGCATCACCATTGGCATTGTACAGTCGAATGTGGATCCCTGGGCGAAATGGACGGCTGACGGGTACGACACCTACGCGCTGTATCTCCGCCTGACAGGTCATCTCCTCGACAGTACCCGTGTGGATCCGCCGGATATGGTGCTCTGGCCGGAGACTGCGCTCCCGTTCGACGTGCTCGGGCCGAACAACCGGGAGTTTCTGGCGGCACTCCGCGAACGGTTGGGGGAGTGGCACATTGGGCTTCTGACAGGTCTGCCGCACAAGGTGGTTTACGAGGATTCCCTGCGTGCTCCGGGGAGCGCACGGACGGACAAGCGGTCGGGCGTGCGGTACGACTGGTTCAATGCGGCTGCATACATCGTTCCGGGAGACCGGCAGCCGGACTGGTACGGGAAAATGAAGATGGTCCCGTTTGCCGAACGGGTGCCGTATGCGAATATTTTCCAGTTTTTTGATTTCCTCCGCTGGGATGTCGGCATCGGGGGGTGGCAGATCGGACCGGACACGACGATCTTCCTGGATCCCGCCACGGGCGCACGCTTCTCCACGCTCATCTGCTATGAGTCCACGTATCCCGGATTCGTTGCGGAGTTTGTCCGCAGGGGTGCGGAGTTCCTGACCCTGATCACGATCGACAGCTGGTGGGATCACATGTCGGGTGCCTACCAGCACCAGCAGATTGCAGTGCTGCGAGCCGTAGAAAACAGGCGGTGGATCGCACGCTGCGCGGTTGGAGGTATCTCCGGCTATATCGATCCGTACGGGCGTGTTCATGACACAACTGAACTCTTCACACAGCGGCTGCTGAGCCGCACGATCGAGCGCCGCACCGCATTATCATTCTACACCGAGCATGGCGACTGGCTGGGAGAGATCTGTCTCTGGCTGGCAGTTGTTCTTGCCGCGGGTGGATGGGGGCAGGCATTTGTCACACGAAAACGAAATCTTCTCTGGCAGGCACAACAATGATCGATCTTCGGAGTGACACGATAACCCGGCCGTCGCCCGGCATGCGCAAGGCCATGGCGGATGCGGAAGTCGGCGATGACGTTTTCGGGGAAGACCCGACCGTTAACCGGCTCGAACACCGTGTTGCGGAGATGCTGGGGAAAGAAGCTGCGCTCTTCGTGCCGAGCGGCACCATGGGAAACCAGCTCTGCATCAAGACCCACACACAGCCGGGAGATGAAGCTATTGCGGAGGCGGGGGCTCATGTCTTCTTCTATGAAACCGCCGGAGCCGCGTTTCTCTCGTCGGTTCAGGTGTATCCGGTGCGGGGGGTACACGGCGCGCTCTCGGTGGAGGACATCCGTCCGGCAATCCGCCCCGATATCTACTACATGCCCAGGACGCGGCTTCTCTGTCTGGAAAACACGCACAACAGGGCGGGGGGGACCGTCTATCCGATTGAGCTGTTCCGCGACGTCACCGGCTTTGCACGCAAGGCCGGGCTGGCAGTACATCTCGACGGCGCGCGGCTCTGGAATGCGAGTGCGGCGTCGGGGGTCTCGCTCGAGGAGTACGGTTCATTTGTCGACTCCGTATCGGTCTGCTTTTCGAAGGGATTGGGGGCGCCGGTCGGATCGGCGATAACGGGGAGCCGGAGCTTCATCGAGCAGGCACGTCATTTCCGGAAAATCTTCGGAGGAGGGATGCGTCAGGCGGGGATTCTTGCGGCGGCGGCGTTGTACGCGCTGGACCACAATGTGGAACGGCTCCGGGAAGACCACGAAAAAGCTTCGACCGTTGCGGGGATGCTGTCGGAGTTGCCCGGAGTGAGCATTGACATGGCGAGCGTACAGACGAACATCATCATCGTAAACTTTGCAGGGACGGGCAGGCCGGCGGGGGAGTGGAACGCGCGTTTCCAGCAAAAAGGGGTGCGCCTGATCCAGGCGGGTCCGGATACGCTCCGTGCCGTCACGCACCTGGATGTGACGACGGAAGAGGTGATCCGCGCCTGCAGGATGATCCAGGAGGTGATGGCCTAGCCCTCACATTTTACTTGCTTTTTGTCCTTGAAACCCCTATCATACTATGGTTTGTAGAGATAGCCCGTAACGGGCTATTTTCATTTGCATCTGCCAGGAACATCATGGTACTCCCGGAGTCGGTTCGACGGATCGTCGAATCCAGCGCCGCGCAGTTTCAAGCACATGTGATCGAAATTGTGTTTCGCGGGCACTACCGCAAGCCGGTGATCGAGGTGTTCATCGATGCGCCCGGCCCCGTCACGACCGAATTATGTGCTGCGGTGAGCCGGACGATCAGCGACGAACTTGACGTGAAGAAGATTGTGGCCGCCGAGTACCGTCTGGAGGTCTCGTCGCCCGGCATCGAGAGGCCCCTCCGGTATCTGTGGCAGTTTCCGAAACATGCGGGGCGGCGCTTCCGCATGAAAGTGGAATCGTCCGAAGGGACCGAGGTGCTGGAAGGAACGCTGACGGCGGTGGAGGGCGAGCAACTGGTCCTCCGGCTCGCCAGCGGATCGGATGTCCGTCTCCCGTTCGCCGGCGTGAAGGAGGCAAAAGCCATCCTGCCGTGGTAGGTCCCGGTTCAGGATCCAATTTTTTTTCTGTGGAGGTTGTATGAATTCGGAAATCGTCGAATCATTCGCGCAGATGGTCCGCGAGAAAGGTATCGACAAGGATATCCTTGCGGGCATTGTCGAGGACGTGTTCTCGATGATGGTGCGCAAGAAATACGGACAGGAGGCAAAATTCGACGTCGTTGTCAATATGGACAAGGGTGACATCGAAATCTTCCTGGAACGCGAAGTGGTTGAGGTCGTGGAGGACCCGGTGAGACAGATCGACCGGGAGACCGCGCACGAACTCTCGGGCGAAGATCTCGACGTCGGCGAAGACTACGTCGAGGTGGTGCCGCTCGCCACGTTCGGCCGCCGTCTGGTGGTGAGCGCAAAACAGAACCTGAACCAGCGGATCAAGGAAATTGAACGGGAGTTGATGTACAACGAGTACAGCAACACCGTAGGCGACATCATCGTGGGCGAGATCTACCAGATCCGACGGAACGAAATCCTGATCAACCATAACCGGAACGAGCTCATCCTCCCGAAGAGCGAACAGATTTTCAAGGAGCGCTACAAGAAGGGAGACACGATCAGGGCGGTGGTGAAAGAGGTCCGCAAGAACAACGGCAATCCGGCGGTGATCGTCTCCCGTGCCGATTCGAAGTTCCTCTCGAAGCTGTTCGAGATGGAAATCCCGGAGATCTATGACGGGATCATTGAAATCAAGCGTATTGCGCGCGAACCCGGCGAGCGGGCGAAGGTCGCGGTGGAGTCGCATGACGACCGCATCGATGCCGTGGGCGCATGCGTGGGCATGAAAGGCGTCCGGATTCATACGATCGTGCGCGAGCTGAACAACGAAAATATCGATGTCATCAACTACACCGACGTCCCCGAACTCTTCATCACACGATCCCTGTCGCCTGCAAAATTGAAGAGCGTCGAGATCGACAAAGAAAACCGTACCGCAAACGTGCTTGTCGCCGCCGACCAGGTGTCCCTCGCCATCGGACGGAACGGACAGAATATCCGGCTGGCAAGCAAGCTGTCGGAATACGAAATCAATCTCATTAAAGAAGGAGGCGACGAGGACGAGTACGATATCGAACTCGTGGACTTCAAGCCCGAACTGGGCGAAGAATTGTACCTCAGCATGATCGAGGCGGGGATGGAAACCGCCAAAGACGTGTTGAGCGCCAGCATGGACAAGCTGCTGGCGATTCCCGGACTGGATGAAGCCCGGGTGAAAGAGATCCGTGATCTGATCCGTCGTGACCTCGAGGAAGCCGAAGTGGAGGATGAAGAGGCGCAGGAGGAAGAGGGGAAGCCGATCGCAACGGCGACACCCGACGATGTGCCTCCTGGCGCTGCCCCTGCTCCACAGGTGCCAGGCCCTGCGGTCCCCCCAGAAGCCGCAACGGGAACCCCCGTGGCCGGGGACGGTCCGAAGAACTCGTAAAGGAATCGCATGGCTGAAACGGTAGAAAAGAAAAAGAAGCTCTACAAGGTTGCGACGGAACTCAACCTCTCGCATGAGACGGTGCTGGAGTTTCTGCGGAAGAAGGGACATGAGGTCAAAAGCCACATGTCGTCCCTGGACGCGGACATGATGCGCGACATCCTGGTCCATTTCAAAAAGGAAAAGGATGTAGCGGAGAAGCATCAGCGCAAGATCCAGGAAATCCGCGAGACCAAGAAGCGTGCGGAGCGAAAGGCGGCAGAAGAACTCGCCGAGGCCACCGGGCGGCCTCTGCCCGAACAGCACGCTGAACCGGGATTGGCCGTGACGGCGAAGGACGGTGAGGCAGAAACCGTTGTGGCGGAAACCCCGGCCGAAGAACCCGCAAGCGAGGGGACCGCAGAAGCCGAAACCGTCGCTGAAGAAGCTGCCGTCGTGGATGAGGCAGGAACGACGGAAGAAGAATCGGGAGAGACGGAGGTCGCAGAAGAGGCGGAGGTCACCGCCGAGGCCGGTGAACCAGATTCCGGGGAAGAAGACGTTGCGGGGGGCGACGGAACGCCCGCAGACACTGCTGCAGGGGGCGCCGCGGCGAAGCGGACGGCCGGCAAGAAGACGGGCAAGGCCCGCGACGACCTCAAGTCTCCCCTCGATTTCCAGAAGGACCGCCGGGGCAAGATCGGTCTGACCATTAAAGGGAAGATGGAAATTGCGCCGAAACGTGTGGCACCGGCCAAGGGCGCCAAAACCGCCGCGCCGGGAGCGGCAGCCGCTGAAAGCGAAGACCACAAGAAAAAGAAGAAGGTCAAGAAACGGGTCGACAAAGACGTTCCGGAGACCAAAGCGCCGGAGACCGATGATCTCGACCGGAAGAAGAAAAAGAAGAAGAAACTGCGTCACAAGGAGATCAACCAGACCGAAGTTCAGGAAGCCATCCGCAGGACCTTTGCGGCAATGGACGACACGCCGGTCAGCGGCCGTGCCGCGATAAAGAAGCGGAAACGGAAAGAACGCGAAGAGGAAGAGGCGCGCATCCAGGAAGAGGCGCTCCGCGAGCAGGGGATCCTTCGTGTAACGGAATTCGTCTCGGTCAACGACCTCGCAAATCTGATGAAGGTGAACGTCGCGGAGGTTATCAAGAAGTGCATGGACCTCGGCATCATGGTGTCCATCAATCAGCGGCTCGACAAAGACACGATCCAGCTGGTGGCGGACGAGTTCGGGTTCCAGGTGACGTTCGTATCGGGCGTGGAGGAAGAGGGAGAAATCCCCGAGCCGGTCGATACCGAGGAAATGATGCAGCGCCGTGCTCCGGTTGTCACGATCATGGGGCATGTCGACCACGGGAAGACCTCGCTGCTCGATTACATCCGGCGTTCGAATGTCGTGGCAGGTGAAGCGGGCGGCATCACGCAACACATCGGCGCGTACGAGGTGACCACGCCGAGCGGCCAGAAGGTCACATTCCTCGACACCCCCGGTCATGAGGCCTTCACGGCCATGCGTGCCCGAGGCGCCCAGATCACCGATATCGTGGTTCTGGTGATCGCCGCCGACGACAGTGTCATGCCGCAGACCCTGGAGGCGATCAGCCACGCGCAGGCCGCGGCAGTGCCGATCATCATCGCCATCAACAAGACCGACAAGGCCGACGCGAATGCCGACCGGATCCGCCAGCAACTCGCCGAGAAGAACATCCTCGTCGAAGAGTGGGGAGGGAAGTACCAGTGCGTTGAACTGTCAGCGCGCAGCGGTACGAACGTGGACCTGATGCTCGAAAAGATCATCCTCGAATCCGATGTGCTGGACCTCAAGGCGAACCCGGACCGGGTGGCAAGCGGGACGATCGTGGAGGCGCAGCTCGACAAGGGGAAGGGGATCACTGCCACGCTCCTGGTGCAGAAGGGGACGCTCCGCGTGGGCGATCCGTTCATCGCCGGGATTTACAGCGGCAAGGTCCGCGCGATGTTCGACGAACGCGGCAAACGGGTCGAAGCGGCAGGGCCCTCGACACCCGTGCAGCTGACAGGGCTCGACGGGTTCCCGCAGGCGGGTGACACGTTCGTTGTCGTGGACTCCGATCGGGTCGCGCGCGAAATCTCGCTCCGCCGCCAGCAGCTCAAGCGCGAACAGGATTTCCGGCAGATCCACCTGACCACGCTGGACGACATCTCGGCCCAGATTAAAGACGGACAGGTGAAGGAACTCGGTGTGATCGTGAAGGGGGACGTGGACGGATCGGTGGAAGCGCTCGCCGATTCGCTCATGAAAATTTCCCACAAAGAGGTGAAGCTGAACGTGATCCACAGCGGCGTGGGGACGATTTCCGAATCGGATATCATCCTCGCCGCGGCCTCCGGCGCAGTCATCATCGGGTTCCGGGTGCGGCCGAACCTGAACGCCCGCCGCCTTGCAGAAAAAGAGAAGGTGGATATCCGCACGTACAATATTATCTACGATGCGATCAATGATATTCATAAGGCCCTGGAAGGGATGCTCTCCCCGGAGAAAAAAGAGGAAATCGTCGCCACGATCGACGTGCGCGAGGTGTTCAAGGTGCCGAAGGTCGGCATGATCGCAGGATGCTATGTGCAGGACGGGAAGATCATGCGGAACAACCGCGTGCGCCTGGTCCGCGACGGCATCCAGGTGTTCGAGGGTGGCATCAGCTCGCTGAAACGCTTCAAAGAAGACGTCCGCGAAGTGGAGTCCGGCTTCGAATGCGGCATCGGCTTCGAGAATTTCAACGACGTGAAGGTGGGCGATACGATCGAAGCCTTCCGCATCGTCGAAAGCAAGCGGAAGCTCTGAGATGTCCATCCGAACCGAACGTGTCGCATCGCTCCTCAAGGAGGAGATCGGTGCGATTCTGGTCCGCGACTACAGCGATCCGTCAATCGGGTTCACCACCGTGACCGACGTACGGGTCACGCGCGACCTCCGCATCGCCAAGATCTATTTCAGCGTCATGGGAACCCCGGAGATTCAGAAGGCCACCATGGGCATGCTGGAAGGCGAACGGTCGCACATCCGCGGACTGGTCGGGTCGAAGCTGCACCTCCGGTTCGTTCCGGAGCTGCAGTTTTATCACGATACCACCATGGATCGTGTGGATCGGATCAACACGCTGCTGAAAGAAATTCATAAGAATGACGGCAACCGGGACGACGGAACGAGTGAGTGAAGCGGCGGCCGCCGAGGGGGAGATCCTGCTTGTGGACAAACCCGCCGGATGGACCTCCTTCGACGTGGTGAACAAGCTCCGCAGGGCGTATGGCGGCCTGAAGATGGGGCATGCCGGAACGCTCGACCCGCTCGCGACCGGCCTGCTGATTGTGTGCACGGGACGCATGCGGAAGAGTATCGAGCAGTTCATGATGCTGGACAAAGAGTACGATGCCGTGATGCGCCTCGGGATCCGGACGCCCAGCTACGACATGGCGACCGACGTGTCCGAGGAGCGCAGCGTCGAGGGGATCACGGAGACCCGCGTGGTGGAAGTCCTCGCATCCTACGTCGGCCCGTCGCTCCAGACCCCGCCCATGTGGTCGGCGGTGAAGGTGGGTGGGACGCGGCTGTACAAGCTGGCGCGCAAAGGCGTGGAAATCGAACGGGCCCCGCGGCCTGTCGAGATCCACGCGATCCGGCCCGGCCGCATTGCGATACCGGAGGTTCCTTTTACGGTGGTCTGTTCCAAAGGGACCTACGTGCGCACACTCGTAAGCGACGTCGGTGAGACCCTGGGGTGCGGGGCAACTCTCACATCCCTGCGCCGGACACGCATCGGTCCGTACAGGATCGCCGATGCCGGGACCATTGAGCATTTTGTGCAACAGGCAGAAGCGATGCGACCGGCATGAACGTCGTCCGTGCTTCAGAGAAACTGAAGTTCGACAGGAACAGCGTGGTGACCGTTGGCACGTTCGACGGAATTCACCGCGCGCATCAGGAAATTATCCGGGATGTGGTCCACCGCGCCCGGATGCGGGAAGGACGGAGCGTGGTCGTGACCTTCGATCCGCACCCGAAGGAAGTGGTCGCATCGACCAGGGGGCCCGTGTCCCTTCTGTCGACGCTCGATGAACGGATCGAGCTGCTGGGTGCGCATCACGTCGACGTCCTGGTGGTTATTGATTTCACGTATGCGTTTTCCCGGATCAGCGCGAAAGAGTTTTACCGGGAGTACATTGCGCAGCGCATCGGCGTGAGCGAAGTCGTGGTCGGATATGACCACATGTTCGGCCGGGACCGTGAAGCTGGACCGAAGGACCTGGTGGCGCTCGGGCGTGAGCTCGATTTTTCTGTCATCGCAGTGCACCCGGTGACGCAGGATGGAGATCCGATCAGCAGCACACGCATCCGCCGGGCCCTCGCCGGCGGAGACGTCGATCTGGCACACCGGATGCTCGGCTACCCGTACCGGTTTACGGGGACGGTGGTAGGGGGGGACAGGCGGGGGAGGACGATCGGGTTCCCGACGGCCAACCTGCAGCCGGCGGCGACGCGCAAACTGGTCCCGGGCAACGGCGTGTACCTGGTGGAGGTGCACGGTGCCGGAGCCCGAACATTCGGAATGATGAACATCGGCGTACGGCCCACCGTATCAGCCGGAACACACCATGTGATCGAGGTGCATCTGCTCGACTTTGACAAAGAGATTTACGGCGAGCGTCTGAGCGTGACGTTTCTGAAGCGGCTGCGGGACGAGCGGAAGTTTCCTTCCGTCGATGCCCTCGTGCGGCAGCTTGAACTGGACCGCGACGAAGCGCGCCGCGCGATCGCCACACTGTCGTTTACATCAACACACACCAAGGAGTAATCAATGGCCATTACCAAGGAGATGAAGGCCGACATTGTCAAGAAGTACGGTACGTCCCCGACAGACACGGGGCTGCCGGAAGTGCAGATCGCCCTCCTGACGGCGCGCATCAATGATCTTGCGCCGCATTTTGAGAGTTTTTCAAAGGACCACCACTCGCGAGTGGGCCTGCTGAAAATGGTCGGCAAACGCCGCCGCTTGCTCGATTACCTCCGGGAAAAGAACATCGACCGCTACCGGAAAGTGATCGAGGAGCTTCAGATACGCAAGTAACGCGGACTGGGTCGAGAGTATTGAGAAAGAGCAGAAGCACATGAAAGTAACGAAAGAGATCAATATCGGCGGGAAGATCTTCTCCCTTGAAACCGGCCGTTTTGCAAAGCAGGCCGATGGCGCAGTGATGGCCCGCTTCGGCGATACGATGGTGCTTGCCGCCGTCGTTGCCAATCAGGAACCGAAAGAAGGGCTGGACTATTTCCCGCTCCAGGTGGAATACCGCGAGAAGGCGGCATCCGCCGGCAAGATTCCCGGAGGGTTCTTCAAACGGGAAGCGCGACCCTCGGAAAAAGAAATCCTCTCGGCCCGTATGATCGACCGTCCGATCCGCCCCATGTTCCCGGATTGGTACCGGTGCGAAACACAGGTCATTGTTACGGTCTACTCATCGGACCAGGAACACGACGGCGATGTCCTCGGCGCCGTTGCAGCGTCCGCGGCTCTGATGATCTCCGACATCCCCTTCGCAGGTCCGATCGCCGAAGTGCGCGTCGGCAGGGTCGACGGTGCGTTCGTCATCAATCCGACCTTCACCCAGCTGGCCAAGAGCGACATGGACATTACGATCGCAGGCACAGACGACTCCATCGTCATGGTGGAAGGTGAGGCCCGCGAGATCTCGGAGCAGGACATGCTCGAGGCGTTTTCCTTTGCGCACGAGTTCATCCGGCAGATGTGCGCCCTGCAGCATGAGCTCGTCCGTGAAATCGGCGTCGCCAAACGGCCCGTACCTGCACCGGCGGCCGATGACGCCCTCAAGGCCGATGTCGAAGCGCTTGCGGGGGAACGGACCCGGACGCTCGCTGCGACACCCCTGCTGAAAGAGGAGCGCGCGCTGAAGACCGCGGAACTCCAGAAAGAGGTCGTGACCGCTCTTGCCGAGAAGTACCCGGAGAAGGCGGCGACGATCACAACACTGCTTCACGACATGGAATACCATGCCATGCGCGAGATGATTCTGAGCAACGGAAAACGGCTCGACGGCCGGGGCCTGCGCGACATCCGCGAGATCGTGATCGAAGTCGGACTCCTGCCTAGAACCCACGGCTCCGCTCTCTTCCAGCGGGGTGAAACCCAGAGTCTGACGACATTGACGCTCGGAACAAAGCTGGACGAACAGCGCATCGACGGTCTGCTGCCCGAGTATACCAAACGCTTCATGCTCCACTACAATTTCCCCCCCTTCTCGGTTGGTGAGGTGGGGCGGCTCGGGAGCACCGGCCGCAGGGAAATCGGCCACGGCAACCTCGCCGAACGGTCGATCAAGAACATGATGCCGGCCGAGGACGACTTCCCCTATACCGTCCGGCTTGTCTCCGATATCCTCGAATCCAATGGGTCATCGTCCATGGCGACGGTGTGCGCGGCAAGCCTCTCCCTCATGAATGGTGGCGTGCCGTTGCGGAAACCCGTCGCCGGCATCGCCATGGGCCTCGTGAAGGAAAAAGAACGCGTGGCCATCCTGAGCGACATTCTCGGCAACGAAGACCATCTGGGGGATATGGACTTCAAGGTCGCCGGTACGACCGATGGGATCACGGCCTGCCAGATGGACATCAAGATCCGCGGCATATCGCTGGAAATTATGCGTGATGCGCTTGCACAGGCCCATGAAGGGCGCCTGCACATCCTCGGAAAGATGAACGAGGTTGTGAGCGCTCCGAGTGCGGACCTCTCGCAGTACGCGCCACGGCTCACCACCCTGAAGATCCCTACCGACATGATCGGTGCGGTGATCGGACCGGGCGGAAAGAACATCCGGAAGATCGTGGCCGACAGCGGAGCGGAGATCAACATCGAAGACGACGGCTCCGTGGTCATCGCCGCAACATCCAAAGAGGCCGCCGACAAGGCCATCGACGCAATCAACAAGATCACCGAGATTCCGGAAATCGGAAAGATCTACACGTCAGTGGTCAAGAAGGTGATGGACTTCGGCGTGTTCGTCGAATTCCTTCCCGGGAAAGAAGGACTTGTGCACGTCTCCCAGCTCGACGTCAACCGTGTTGCCAACCCGGCTGATGTCGTGAAGGTCGGCGATGTCTTCGATGTGAAGATCGTCGACAAGGACGACATGGGGCGGTATAAGCTGAGCCGCAAAGCCGTGCTCGCTCCGGACGTTCCGTATGAGAGGCCGCCGAAGCGGGAGGGAGGGGACAGACCCCATGGTGACCGCCGGTCACACGACGGCGGGCAGAGGCGGGGCGGTGGCGGAGACAGAAGGCACTAGCAGGTACTGACGCTGCACAGCACGAGCCGCAGAGGAGGCGCACAGAGACAGGGTGCGTCGTCTCTGCGGCTCACGCGTTTGGGGGGGAGGTTCCGCGAGAGGTCTCAGCGCGAAAGCACTTGGTGGCGGAAGCCGGCAATATCGACTTCGCCCGCGAGCCAGGTGAGGAATTCCGGCCCGTACTTGTTCAGGAAATAGACAACATTCACGCGCCGTTCCTGGAGTGTGCCGTCGGGCAGCACCGACGCAACGGCACGCTCGATCTGCCGCACCGCGGTTTCGTTGCGCCGCTTCTGCGCCGCAACGCTCTTCTCTTTCAGCACCCCCAGGTTGATGTCGATCTTCGATGTCGCGTTCTCGAGTGCGCCGAGCAACGTGGGGTCCAGTTCCTTCAGTCCGAACCGCAGCTCGTTCAGCAGGCCGTGGATCTGGCTGCCCGTGCGGCCGAAGAGGTCATCAAGCCGTATTTCGGAGATCTGCTCCATGACCCGGCTCGTGAGGGCGCCGGAGTCGCCGAACAGCGCCGTGAGTTCAAGGTTGTACTTGTCCATCACGCGCTGTGCGCGCTCTTCGAGAATGGTGACGCTGGCCCGCGGATACAGCACAGGCTGCGGAATGCCAAAATGCGCATACAGCGGGGAGAGCTGAGCATGGTACGCTATTTCCGACGGTCCGGCGACATAGGCCACCGTCGGAAGAAGGGTATCCTGTGCAATGGGACGGAGAATCACATTCGGACTCAATGCTTCGGGGGTCTCGTGTGCGATCCGCTCCAGCTCCGCCGGCTCCAGGAAATGCCGTGTTCCCCGCAGACTGAAATCGTGCTCCCTGGGCTCGATCGGATACCGCCCCCCCTTGTGAAACAGGAAGAGGTTGAGCGATTTAGGCTTCACCTGTGCGTGGTACGTCTTTTCGAGCTCGGCGCTCTGTCCGATCACGATCTGGGAAGAAGCGGGAAACTCGCTGATCTCCTTCAGGAAGAGGGGGGAGAGCAGGCGCTTGATTCCGGCATCGTGGGCGGATATGAACACCAGGCCGTCGTCCGGAAAACAGCTGTTGAGCCAGCGGGCAAACGCCTCGTTGAGCGAGACGCCCGGGGCGTAATGCTGCCGGAGCGTCTCCAGCAGAGGCGCGGTGAATTCGGTGGGGGAAAGCGCTCCCTGCAGTGCGGCAAACGTGGCCGCCAGGGTCTCGTCGAACTGGATCTCACCCACCGGCCCCGGATTCTTTTCGGGAAGTTCTCCTCCGGGGAGATAGGGAATGGGGGTGAGGGACCCGGAGGCATCCGGCACTTCGACCCGGTGGACCTCGGCAAAGTCGTGGTCTTCACCCTCGAGCCAGAAGACCGGGACAAAGCTGTAGAGCGGATACTTCTCCGTGAGGCGTGCGGCAAGCTTGATCGTCGTCAGGGTCTTCAGGATGGTGTAGAATGGCCCGCCCAGGATTCCCACCTGTTGGCCGGTTACGACGGCGAACGTTGTCGGCCGTTCAAGGGCATCGACATGCTCGAAGGCGCGGTGCGGGGCACCGTACCGTTTCTGCTGCTCCCGGAGTGAGGCGACAAGTGCGGCGCGGTCACGACCGTGCGCCTGCTGGTCGCGGATGAGCGATTCATATGATGCGTTCTCGCGGAAGTTGAGCCGAAAGAAGGGCTTGAGCGGAGCCGCAGTGTTGATGTAGTCCAGAAACAGACGGGAGTATCCTCCTGCGGCAGGAGGCAGCTGGGCGTAGTCGATCCATGTCATAGTTGCCGAATATCGCCAAAAAAGCCGTTGCATTCAAGTCGAAAGTTTTGTACTTTTTTTTCGAACTCTTAATGCCGGCAACGAATCCCGTCGAGTAGTTCATCTTGCGTTCCTTGCATTTCCGCAACTCCTCTGTATATGATTTTCTCCGGCCGAACTGCCCTCTGCGGGAGCATGCCCGGTTCTCCCTTGCGCCACCTGTCGCTGAGTACATATGAAGAAGTCTCTTCTTGACTACACGCTGAAGATCCGCATCCCGCTGGTGGCGTTTGTGGCGGTCGGATCGTTCGTCGTCACCTATTACGTCTCGCGTGCGGAGCGCGACGGCGTCGGGTACGCGCCGGCACAGCCGGTGGCGTTCTCGCACAAGCTCCATGCGGGAACGATGGAGATCGACTGCAAGTACTGCCATACATCGGTGACGTCTTCGCGCCATGCGGCAGTGCCGCCTGTCTCGACCTGCATGAACTGCCACACGGTGGCGCGCAAGACCCGGCCGGAGATCATCAAGCTGACGAAATACTACGACGATGGCGTGGCGCTCCCGTGGAAACGGGTACACCGCGTGCCTGACTACGTGTACTTCAATCACAGTGCGCATGTGAACAAGGGGATTGATTGTGTCGAGTGCCACGGTCATGTCGAGAACATGGATGTGGTGCAACAGGTGTCGTCATTTACCATGGCATCCTGCCTGGATTGCCATCGGAATGCGCCCGTGCGGCTTGCCTCGGTCCGGGGGATACAACGCGGCCCTGAGAACTGTAATGCCTGTCATCGGTAGGAGATCCACGATGCGTTCTTCAATACGCTCACAGAGAGGTCCGTTCCCGTCGTCCCGGCGGTCCTTCATTGCGAAGGCGGCAGCCGCGGTCGTGGCCGGATTCACCGCCGGCAACCTGCTCCGCTCGCTTGCATCCGGCGCAACGCGCCGGAAGGGGAGCGTCAGCGTGCGCCCTCATCATCAGGCCGTTCCACGATCGAGCACGAGGCCGTCTTCCCATGAATGATCAGAGACAATGGCGTAGTCTTCGCGAAGCCAACGATCCGGAGAGCGTGCGGGAGGCCAGGGATCAGGAATTCATGCCTGGCGTGACGGAGGGAATCGATCCGTCCACGATGACCCCCATTTCACGAAAACGGTTCCTTGCACTCGCGGCTGCATCAGCAGCCTTTGCCGCGGCCGGATGTACCAACTACCGCGACAAGGGAGAGATTGTCCCGTACGACAGGAAGCCGGAAGAGGTTACTCCCGGCGTGGCGAACGCGTATGCATCGACATGCACGGCCTGCAGCCAGGGATGCGGCATTCTCGTGAAGACCCGGGAAGGGCGTCCGGTGAAAATCGACGGGAATCCGGAACACCCCGTCAACAAAGGGAAGGTGTGCGCCACCGGGCAGGCTGCCATTCTCAATCTGTACGACCCGTCACGGCTCCGGCAGCCGCATACCGGTGCAGCCGCGGGACGGAGCGGCGATGCGTCATGGGATCAGGTGGATGCAGATACTGTCCGGGCCCTGGCGGCCACGCTGCGCGATAATCGCACCGTCCTGATCGTCACCCGCCCCTCGGCGTCTCCGACCGTGCGCAGCGTGCTTGCAGATTTTGCCGCGGCATTCCCGCGGACCATGGTCGTTTCGTATGACCGGACGCATGAGGAGACGCGCCGGCGGGCCTGGACCCGCTGCTACGGTAGCGGCGTCCCCCCCGTCATCCTGTGGGAACAGGCAAAGGTCATTGTCACGCTCGAAGCCGATATTCTCGGGACAGAAGGCTTCACGGTGGAACAGACGCGGAAGTTTGCCGCAGGACGCGACGTGATGGTCTCCGACGACTTCAACCGGCTGTACGCCGTGGAGGGGGATTTCTCCATAACAGGCGCCAATGCGGATCAGCGTCTCCGTCTGCGCCCGGATGCACAGCTCGAATTTGTGCTGGGTCTCCTCAACGAGCTGGGGGGCCAGAGGAAAATATCTGCATCCCTGGTTCCCGCGGCGGCGAGAGGGGTCTCTCTCCAGGAGGTCGTCAAACGTCACGCGCTCCCGGCTCCGGCGGTCAGCCGTCTGATTGCCGACCTTGCGGAGCACCGGGGGAGAGCGATGGTTTATGCGGGCGCCGCGTTGCCCGAAGACGTCCACGTTGCGGTGAATGCGCTGAATGAGGCGTTGGGAAACACGGCGCTTTACGGCACGGCCGAGATACCGGCGACGCCAGGGGTGACCGGTGTCGGCCAGATCGGTGAGGCGGTCCGCGCAATGAAAGCCGGCACGGTGGGCGTGGTTATTCATTGCGATGTCAATCCTGTCTATCACCTCCCGCGCGAGCTCGGCTATCCCGACGCGCTCAAAGCGGTGCCATTTAGCGTGGCGCTGGTCGAGGCCGAAAACGAGACCGCGAGGCTGTGTACGTACATGCTCCCCATCCATCACGCGCTGGAATCCTGGGGCGACATGCAGGTGCGGGCGGGGACATACTCGCTGCAACAGCCGGTGGTGGCCCCCCTGTACGCAACGCGGCAGAAGGAAGCTGTGCTTCTCCACTGGATGGCCGCCGGAAAACCGTTTGCGGAATCGCTGTATCACGAGTATCTCCGTGGCCGCTGGGAGAAGGCGGTGTTTGCCGCGGGACAGCGGAAGACTGATTTTGCCACGTTCTGGTACAGCGTCCTTCACGACGGGATTGTGGTAATGCCCTCGACACGCGCCGAGCGTCCCATGTTCCGCGTCGATGCGCTGCGCGCGCTGCAGGTGGCAGGGCAGCGGCCGGCGTGGGTTCTCTCTGTGACCCCTCCGCCGTTCGTCGGCGACGGCGCATTTGCGAATAACGGTTGGCTTCAGGAGTTGCCGCATCCGGTGACCAAGGTTGTGTGGGACAACTACGCGGCAGTTGCGCCGGCAACGGCCCGAGAACTCGGTGTTGCATCGAATGATTGTATCGTCGTCACAACCGCCGCCGGGAAGCAGACGCTTCCCGTCTTCGTGCAGCCCGGCATTGCGGAGCACCTGGTGTGCGTTGCGCTGGGATACGGCCGCTGGGACGGCGGACCGATCGGAAGCGGTGTGGGTACCGATGTGACACCCCTCCTGCCGAAGGAATCGCTCAACGACTCGAGAATCCTCCCCCTGGTCTCCGTTCTCAAGACCGACGGCCACTACCTGCTTGCATCCACCCAGGAACATCACTCGCTCGATGACTCCTTCGTGAAAGATCTCCATCTGAAACGGCACATCATCCGCGAAGGAACCCTGGATGAGTACCACAGGGATCCCCAGTTCCTGCAGCACGGACGCAAGGAGTATCAGAGCATCAGCACAGAAGTTGGGTATCCCGGTGTGAAGTGGGGGATGGCGATCGACCTCAACAAGTGCACGGGGTGCAACGCCTGCGTTGCCGGATGCAACGTTGAAAACAACATCCCCACCGTGGGCAAAGAGCAGGTGGACAAGGGGCGGGAGATGCAGTGGATTCGGATCGACCGGTACTTCAGCGGCACGCCGGAGGACCCGCTGCCGAGCCATCAGCCCATGCTCTGCCAGCATTGTGACAACGCTCCCTGCGAAAACGTCTGTCCGGTGGTCGCAACGAACCACAGCCCGGACGGCCTCAATCAGATGATTTATAACCGGTGTGTCGGGACGAAGTACTGTTCGAACAACTGCCCCTACAAGGTGCGCCGGTTCAACTTCCTGAACTTCCGCGACAATCTGGCTGACGGGTACTATCTGCAGGAACCCCTGGAGCTGATGCACAATCCGGAGGTGACCATCCGTTCGCGCGGGGTGATGGAAAAGTGCACGTTTTGCGTGCAGCGGATCATGGAGGCACGCCAGCACGCCACGGAAGCGGGAACGACCTTCACGGGAAAGGGAGTGGAGACCGCGTGCCAGCAGGCATGCCCCGCAGAGGCAATTGTCTTCGGCAACGTGAATGATCCGGAGTCAGCGGTCGCGCGCTATCGCGCACACGCCCTCGGCTATCACGTCCTTGAGGATCTGAATGTGCGTCCCAACGTGACGTATCTTGCCCGTCTACGGAACATCCAAACGGAGAAGAACGCGTGAGCACAGCTGTCGTCGACTACACCGTCGAAGAACCCGTTGTCATCGGCCGCCCGACCGCGGCCGAGATTGATGCTGTCGTCACCAGTCCTCTGGACCGGTTTCCGTCGCGGACCTGGTGGATCGCGTTCGGCATCACGTCGAGCATGCTTGGGATCGGACTTGCCTGTTTCGCTATCACGTTCTTCTTCGGTGTCGGTGTGTGGGGAATCAATCAGCCAGTTGCATGGGGATTCGACATTGTCAACTTCGTCTTCTGGGTCGGTATCGGCCATGCGGGCACATTGATTTCCGCGATCCTCTTCCTGCTCCGACAGAGGTGGAGAAACGGCATTGCCCGCTTTGCGGAAGCGATGACAATTTTTGCGGTCATGTGCGCGGCGATCTTTCCCCTCCTGCACACCGGGAGGCCCTGGCTTCCGCTCTATCTGACGCCGTACCCGAACCAGCATGCCCTCTGGGTGAATTTCACGTCGCCGCTTCTCTGGGACGTGTTCGCGGTGTCGACCTATTTCATCGTCTCCGCGGTCTTCTGGTACCTTGGCCTGATCCCGGATTTCGCCACGCTGCGCGACCGCGCCGTGCATCCGATCAAGAAGCTTGTCTATTCCATTTGCAGTCTGGGGTGGCGGCATTCGAGCCGGCACTGGCAGCACTTCGAGCGCGCCTACCTCATTCTGGCGGGCTTTGCCACACCGCTGGTTCTGTCGGTGCACACCATCGTCAGTTTCGACTTTGCCGTATCCGTGATCCCGGGATGGCACACAACGATTTTCCCCCCGTACTTTGTTGCAGGCGCTGTGTTCTCCGGCTTCGCCATGGTGCAGAATTCGCTGATTGTGGTCCGCCAGCTCTTCGGACTGAAGCACCTGATCACGCTCGATACGCTCGAGAAGATGAACAAAGTCATGATTCTGACGGGGAGCATGGTCGGCTATGCCTACGCCATGGAGTTCTTCGTGGCCTGGTACAGCGGAAGTCAGTTTGAAACGTTTGTGTTTGTCAACCGGGCGTTGGGGCCGTATGCATGGGCGTACTGGACCATGGTGACCTGCAACGTGGTGTTCCCGCAGCTGTTCTGGTTCAAAAAAGTACGGCGCTCCATCCCTGCAATGTTTGTGATCGCCGTCTTCGTGAACGTGGGGATGTGGTTCGAACGTTTTGTCATTGTGGTGACCTCGCTGTCGCGCGATTATCTCCCGTCAAGCTGGGGACACTACGTGCCGTCCATCTACGACGTCGGCATTCTCATAGGCAGTCTGGGACTATTCTTCACTCTCATTTTGTTATTTGTACGGGCGCTCCCAGTGATTTCACTGGCAGAGATCAAGTCGGTCGTACCGGGGGCGCAGCCGGGGCACCATGGCTGAGATGATCGCAGCAGCAACCATAGCCAATAGAGAAGCATGGAAAAACCACTGTATTGTCTGACAGCGCTCTTCGACTCTCCGGATGCCCTTCTGGAGGCTGCCACGAAGACCACGGGGGCGGGGTACACGAAATTCGATGTGCACGCGCCGTACCCTGTGCACGGTATCGAACGCGCCATGCGGCTCCGGCAGTCCCCGCTCGGGTATTTTGCCCTGGTGTTCGGACTTCTCGGCGCTGTGGGTTCGGTGGGGTTGATGACCTGGATCACGCTTGTGGACTACCCGCTGGTCATCGGCGGAAAGCCTTTTTGGTCGTGGCCCGCGTTCGTTCCCATTGCCTTCGAGATCACCGTCCTGCTCGCGGCTGTGTTGACGGTCGTCTCGATGATTGTGGTCTTTTTCAAATTTCCCAACACGAGCCATCCCCTCCATGACACGCCGTTCATGAAACGGGTCTCCTCCGACGGATTCGGTGTCAGTATCGAGGCGGTGGACCCGCTCTTCCAGGAGACAACGGTCCGGGAGTTTCTGGCCTCTCTGGGAGGGAAAGAGATATCGCCGGTGTACTACGATGTCGAGGACCGTGCGCACGGGCGCAGGGTGTTCGACCCGAAATTCATCGGACTCCTGGCCATGGTGGCCCTCATCGTTGCGGGCGGGTCGTACTTCACCCTCAACGTGTTGTTGTATGTGCAACCATTCTCCTGGATGATGACGCAGGCGAAGCTGAACCCGCAGGAGGCAAGCACGAAGTTTCCGGACGGCATCGGGATGCGCCCTCCGGTTCAGGGGACCGTGGCACGCTCGTTCCTGCCGTATGCCTTCAAGGGGAAGCCGGAAGCTGCCGGGGCATCGCTCGCAAACCCGCTTCCGGCAACAGACGCGGTCATCAAACGGGGCCGGGAGCGTTATCTGACGTTCTGCAGCCCGTGCCACGGAAATGTCGGCGCGGGTGACAGCCGGCTGGCGGGGCAGTTCCCGAATCCTCCGACCCTCCATTCCGACAAGGTCCGGAACTGGCCGGACGGAAGCATCTATCACGTTATCACTGAAGGCCAGAACGTCATGCCCTCGTACGCAGCGCAGGTGAGCAGAGATGATCGGTGGGCGATCATACACTATATCCGCGTCCTTGAGCGCGCCCACAATGCAAAGGAGTCCGATCTCCGATGAGCACACAGGCAATGACCGGTGGAGCAGATGCAAAGAGCCTTTCGCCTTCCGTGGACCGCCTTGGCTTCATGCTCCTTGCCGCGGGCGTCCTTCTGGTAGTCGCCGCCTATGTGTTCGAGCCTGTGCGGGCGGCGTTCGACTCCGTGATCCTGTATCTGTTCATGGTGAGCATCGCCGTGGGCGCACTGTTCCTGATCGCCCTTGAATACATCACCGGTGCCGTGTGGAGCGTTCCCATGCGCCGCGTGAACGAATTCCTGGCCGGGCTCGCACCGTTCCTGCTCCTGCTTGTGGCGCCGCTGTTCCTGCATCTCCACGACCTCTTTCACTGGACACACCCCGAGCTCGTCCAGGCCGATACGCTCCTGCAGGGAAAGAGCCCGTACCTCAATATCGGATTCTTCTCCATCCGCACGCTGGTCTTCCTCGCCGTGTGGATCGCGTTCAGCTATCTGTTCGTCCGCAACTCGACCACGCAGGATGTCACGAATGATCCGAAGCTGACGCGCAAGAACGTGATACTGTCGGCCGTGTTCCTTCCGCTGTTCGCTCTGACCATCACCTTCACGGCGATCGACTGGGGCATGAGCCTGGATCCGCACTGGTTTTCGACGATCTTCGGCGTCTATTACTTTTCCGGAACGGTGGTCGCTGCCGTGTCGGCGGCGACACTGATCGTGGTGCTCCTGCACGAAGGAGGTCAGTTGCCCGGGCTGAGAAGGGATCATTTGTACAGCCTCGGTGCTCTGATGTTTGCTTTCCTAAATTTCTGGGCCTACATCGCGTTCAGTCAATTCCTGCTGATCTGGTACGCCAATATTCCCGAAGAAACGGTCTGGTTCATGGCCCGGTGGCAGAACGGCTGGCAGGTGGTGTCCGTCCTTCTCATCGTCATGCACTTTGCGGTTCCGTATTTTGTGCTTCTTCCGCAGGAAGCCAAGATGGACACACGCCGTCTTAAGTTGATGGCTGTGTGGCTCCTGGTAGCCCGCGCGGTCGATCTCTACTGGCTGGTGATGCCGACACACAGTCCGGCGGCCGGTGTGAGCTGGACAGAGATCGGATTCCCGCTCGTCGGTGTGGGAATGGTCATTCTGTTGATCTCGTGGAAAAGCAAACGCTACAATTTTGTACCGATTGGAGATCCCAAGCTGCAACGCGGTCTGGATTTCCACCTGTGAACTGATCAAGGAACGTGGATGGAACAGCAACCACACTACAAAGCGGAGATCGATTTCCACGACCTCGTGCGCAATCCGCGCACCCTGTTCGGCTTCACCTATTTTGTCTTTCTCGGCGTTCTCGTGCTGGTCGGCATTCTGTACGTTCAGAACCTCACGACGATCGGCAAGAACAGCGTCCGCGCGGCCGTGGCCGCAGATTCAACAGCTCATGCCACAGACGTTCCGTTCCAGGCGCCGGGCGTGCTTCCGCCCGTCGATGTCCGAAAGATCTCCGTGCCTACCGACTCGCTCATCACCAGAGGCAGGGAGCTGTACCGGGCGAATTGTTCGTCCTGCCATGGTGGCAACGGTCTTGGCGACGGCCCTGCCGGCATGGTCATGAACCCCCGGCCACGCAATTTCCATCAGACAACGGGGTGGACCAACGGGGCAACGATCAGCGGGATGTATCGCACGCTGCAGGAGGGGATCGTGCGGAATGGCATGGCCTCCTACAGCTACATTCCACCTGCAGACCGGTTCGCGCTGATCCATTTTGTCCGTACGTTCTCGACTGCCCCGCCGGCCGACACTGACCAGAATATCATGGCGCTTGAAACCACGTATCAACTATCGCGCGGAAGCGTCCTCCCGGCACAGATCCCCGTCCGCCTGGCCACCGCAAAAGTGATCGGCGACAATGTCCCGGCCATCGAGCGCACGCGGCGATGGGACAGGGCTCTCCAGACGAGTGCGGATCCCGGGGCCGCACTCTTCCGCACGGTCGCGACGCGTCCGGCACGGGTTCTCACCGGGCTCGATGCGATGCGCAGGAAGATCGGCACGGTCGACGAATTTGTGCGCGTGGTCTGCGCCGATCCGGTCGGCCTGGGCTTCAAGGCGTCCGTTGTGGACCTCTCGCCCGAACAATGGAACCTTCTTCATCACTTCATCCTGCAGGAGGGAGCATGAGGCATATTCACATCCCGGTGCTTCTGGCGCTCATTGCACTCGCGACCACGGTTGCCCCTGCCGTCAGTCAGACACCCGAAGGCGCGAAGCCCCGGCAGGAGGTCGGCATCGTTGAGAAGCTCGGGGAAACGATCCCCCTCAGCGCGGATGTCTACGACGAGAAAGGGTACCTGGTCTCGTTGCGGTCCGTCATCACAAAACCCACAATCATTACGTTCGTCTACTACCGCTGTCCGGGGATCTGCAGTCCGTTGCTGACCGAATTGTCGCGCATGGTCGACAAGATGGACCTTCAGATCGGTGTCGATTATCAGATCGTGACGATCAGTTTTGACCATCGTGAGACGCCCGACCTGGCCGCGCAGAAAAAAGAGAGCTACCTGAATGCCCTGAAGAAACCGATCGATCCGAACAGTTGGCGGTTTTTCACGGCGGACAGCGCCACGATCTGGGAGTTGACGGATTCCGCGGGATTCTATTTCAAGCGGGACGGCCAGGATTTTCTGCATGCCGGTACACTGATCATTATCTCGCCTCAGGGGAAGATCGCACGCTATATCCACGGGATCCAATATCTCCCGTTCGACATCAAGATGGCCCTGATCGAAGCATCGGAGGGGCGGACCGGGCCGACGATCGCCAAGTTCATCGCATTCTGCTACCGGTACGACCCGGAAGGGAAGACCTATACCATGAATGTCACACGCATCGGCGGCATTGTGGTGGTGGCCTTGGTGGCCCTGTTTGCAGTGGTATTCGTCATCCGTCCCAAGAAAAAGAAACCCGAAAGGTAACACACGTATGGCACAGGAAGGAGTGACTGTGGATGCGGTCACACGCGGGTTCTACGCGGAGAAGGGGAAACACACCGGACTGTTGTCATGGATCCTGAGCACGGACCATAAGCGCATCGGTCTGCTCTATCTGGTGACAATGGCCGTGTTCTTCCTCACCGCGGTGACGTTCGGGTTCCTGATGCGTCTGGAAATGCTCACGCCGGGAAAGACCATCGTCGATCCGCAGACCTACAACACCTGGTTCACGCTTCACGGGATCATGATGATATTCCTATTCATCATCCCGGGGCTCCCCGCCGTGTTCGGGAATTTCTTTCTGCCGCTCATGATTGGCGCAAAGGACGTGTTTTTCCCCCGGCTCAATCTTCTGTCCTGGTGGCTGTTTCTGGCGGGAGGCCTCTTCGCACTCGTCTCTGTGTTTCTTCCGGGGGGTCCTGCAGACACAGGCTGGACGTTTTACGTGCCGTACAGCATTCGGACCTCGACAAACGTCATGCCGGCGCTTATCGCAGCCTTCATTCTCGGGTTTTCGTCGATCCTGACGGGGCTCAATTTCATTACCACCATTCATCGCATGCGCGCTCCGGGGATGGGGTGGTTCAAGATGCCTCTGTTCATCTGGTCGCTGTACAGTACGGCCTGGGTGCAGGTACTGGCAACGCCGATCATCGGCATCACGCTGTTGCTGGTTGCGCTGGAGCGGTTGTTTGGCGTCGGCATCTTTGACCCCACGCTCGGCGGGGATCCGGTGCTCTACCAGCACCTGTTCTGGATCTACTCGCATCCGGCGGTGTATATCATGGTCCTGCCGGGGCTCGGCATCGTCTCGGAGATTCTCCCGGTATTTGCGCGGCGGACGATTTTCGGCTACCGGTTCATCGCGTTCTCCAGCGTTGCCATTGCCGCCCTCGGTTCGCTGGTGTGGGCCCATCACATGTTTACGGTCGGCATGAGCGACACCGGCATGTTCATCTTCTCGTTGCTCACGTTCCTTGTCTCCATCCCCAGTGCAATCAAAGTCTTCAACTGGATCGCGACGCTCTACAAGGGGTCGATCGTGCTCGACGTGCCGATGCTGTTCGTCCTTTCCTTCATTGTGCAGTTTTCCATCGGCGGCCTGACGGGGCTCATTCTCGGCGCGCTGGCCATCAATATCCACGTGCAGGACACCTATTTCGTCGTTGGCCATTTCCACTATGTGATGTTCGGCGGGACCGGGTTCGGGCTCTTTGCAGCCATGCACTACTGGTTCCCGAAGATGTTCGGACGGATGTATCTCAAAGGCCCCGCGTTCCTCTCCTGGGTTCTGACCACCGTCGGCTTCAATATGCTGTACTTTCCGTTTTTCTTCCTCGGATATTTTGGCATGCCGCGCCGGTATTACGACTACCTCCCGGAGTTCCAGTCGTACCAGGTCTTTGCCACGATCGGATCCTGGGTACTTGTCCTCGGGATTCTGATCATGGTTATCAACCTGATCGTGGCGTTGCGGAAAGGGAAGCGCGCTCCGATGAACCCCTGGGGAGGGAAGACGCTCGAGTGGACAGTCAGTTCGCCGCCCCCGATGGAGAACTTCCACACAATCCCGGACGTAACGACCGGCCCGTATGACTATTCCGAATACGAAAAACCCAGAGCGGAGCACACGTGAGCAGCACACTTCCGACACACGCGGCTGAAGGGCATGCGCACCGTGACGATATCGGTTCACGGATGGGCATGTGGCTCTTCCTCTTCACGGAGCTCATACTTTTCGGCGGTTTGTTCCTTGTGTATGCCGTGTACCGGTTCAGCCACCCGGCGGAATTCCAGCTGGCGTCGCATGAGCTGGACACGTTTGTCGGCACCGTGAACACCATCATCCTCCTCACGAGCAGTCTGACGGTCGCGATGTCCATCACGGCAATCCAGGAAGGGCGGAAGGGATTCACGCTCACGCTCATCGCGATCACGGTTTTTCTGGCCGCTGCGTTTCTCGTCAACAAGTACTTCGAATGGGGGCACAAATTCTCGGTCGGGATCTACCCGGGCTCCCCCGACCTGCTCAACCAGCCGCAGGGCGTCGTCCTGTATTTCGGGCTCTATTTTGTGATGACCGGACTGCACGCATTGCATGTGATCATCGGCATGGCGGTCCTGGTCTATCTGTTTGAGGCGGTCCGCCGGGGCAGCGTACACCGGACGTCGTTTGTCCGCCTCGAATCCGGCGCGCTGTACTGGCACCTGGTCGACGTTATCTGGATCTTTCTGTTCCCGTTGTTCTATCTGCTGCATTGAGGAGCGCCATGGACCAATTCCATACTGACGGGCACGGAGCGGAGACGACGCATGTTGTCCCGTACGCGCACTATCTTCTGATCTGGTTCGGGTTGCTTGCGTTCACGGCAATCACCGTGGCGCTCGCCGGCATCGAACTGGGACGCTGGGTGATCATCACGGCACTGGCCATCGCCTCGATCAAGAGCTACTTCGTGCTGAGCATTTTCATGCACCTGAAGTTCGAGGACCGGGTGTTCCGCGTGTTCGGACTGGTGGCGCTCATTACGCTTGCGATTTTCATTTCACTGACGTTTTTCGACTACGCTTTTCACTGAGACCGGCGCGACCGGAGAGAAGACCATGTTTACAGGCGCATCACCATTTTCCGACTTCGTCGACACGACATTCCTCGCCATCGTGGGGGTGTCCGCCCTCGTTCTGCTCGGGCTCGTCGTTGCGATGGTCATCTTCATTATCCGCTACAGCAGGAAGCGGAATCCGCATCCGACAAATATCGAAGGAAACGTGCCGCTGGAGATCACGTGGACGGTGATCCCGCTGATACTGTTCATGGGTATGTTCTATCTGGGCTGGGAGGGGTATCTGCGGCAGACGGAGGTCCCGGAGGGCGCAGTACCCATCCGCGTCACGGCCCGGATGTGGTCCTGGACATTCACGTATCCCAACGGTCTGGAGACCGACACGCTGGTGGTGCCGGCGCGCGTACCCGTCGCCCTTACGCTCCGGTCGCTGGATGTAAACCACTCCATGTACATTCCGGCATTCCGGATCAAGCGTGACGCGATTCCCAACAGGGAAAACACAATGTGGTTCAGCGCGAACGACACCAAGTCCGTTGACATCGCCTGCGCGGAATACTGTGGCCTCCGGCATTCGTACATGTACACCAGGCTGGTCGCCCTCGACAGCGCGTCTTTTGTGGCATGGTACCAGGAACGGTCTGCCCGCGCCGGGAAGACCTATGAGCCGATTGTTCCCGCACCATCAGAGAGGAATTAGGAGCAGACCGGTATGGACGTCCTGAACAATATCGCAGTCCCGCAGTCGACTGAACACGTGCACCTGCTCCTGTTCATCTTCAATCTGATGATGGCGGTCCTTGTGCCGTACCTTGCGCTGATGAGCGGCGCGGTCGTGCTCGCTGTCTGGTCCGACCGGCGCGGACGGAAGGGGACCGATATGTACGGGGTCCGGTTCGCCCGGGACCTCGTTCTGGCCGTTATTCCGACGAAGACCGTCTTCACGTTCCTGGGCCTCATCCCTGCGCTCTCACTGGTCTTTGTGTTCGCACAGATACTCCAGGAATCCGCTGCCGCGTCGGCGACGCTTGCAGCGCTTGGAGTCCTCTTTCTGATCGCCGGTGGCGTGGCCGCATTTTCGTATCGGTACACGTTTCAACTTGAGCAGGCATTGTCCTCGATTCCCGTCCCTGCGTCGGAACCGGGTGAAGGACTTGCCGACCTGAGAGCCGGGGCGGAGACGACGCACCGTAAGAGCGGGATGGTCGCGGCAGTCACGCTGCTGATAACGACATTTTGCATGACAGCCGCAGTAACCGTTGCGGCACAACCGGAGTCGTGGTCGAGGGTCGGATCCCTCTTCGCCGCCGTCCTGGACGGCCCGATCTGGCTTGCCTGGCTGATGTTCCTTGCCGTCACTGCCGCTGTCACGGGAAGCGCAATTCTGTTCTTCCGGACCCGGGATGACACGCCCGGCAGGCGGCAGGCCGAGCCGGGCTACGAGCACTATGTGCGCTCCCGCGCAATCCGTATCCTTGTTGCTGCCTTGCTCGTTGCCCCGCTTCTCCTCGTGGTCAATCTGGTCGTGCTTCCCCCCGTCGCTCTCTCCGGAGGAGTGTTCTTTCTAGCCGGCGCGGGGATATTGTTGTTCTTTCTCGCGCTGCACTTTGCGTACGCCTTTTCTGTTTCGGAGCGGGCAGTCTATCCCGCATTCGCGTTTGCATCAGTCGTGCTCGCAACCGTGGTGTTTGTCTCGAAAGATCAGGTCGTCCTGCATAACGCCACACAGGATCATGCGCTCGTCCTCGCCCAACGGTACACAAAGGAGGCAGAGGCGCTGAAGTCGTCGCTCGGCATTGCCGCAAAGCAGCTTACGGGTGAGGATATTTTCAACGCGAAGTGCTCGGCGTGCCACATGTTCGATCAGAAGAAAGTCGGACCGCCGTACGCTTCCGTGCTCCCGAAGTATAGCGGGAAGAAGAGCCAGCTCATCGCATTCATTCTGAACCCGGGCAAAGTGGACCCCGCCTATCCTTCGATGCCGAGCCAGGGTCTGAAGCCCTCCGAAGCGGATTCGATTGCCACCTATCTCATGGAAAAAGTGCACGTGAAGGGATCATGAGGCGGGAAGGACTCCACATGGCTGAGATCGCAGCTCCCCGGGCAACCGGCCGGGAATTCGCGGAAGCGATCTTTGCTCTCACGAAGCCCGGTCTGACCTCGATGTCGGCGGGAACGGCGGCGGCAGGTGTTGTTCTCGCCTCCTACGGGACTCCGGACGTCACGCGTTTCCTGGCGACTCTTGGCGGAACCTGGCTGGTCGGCGCCTCTGCTGGAGCGCTCAATCAGCTTCTGGAACGAACGTACGATGCGCGCATGAAGCGAACGGAGCAGCGTCCGCTCCCGTCAGGGTTGGTGGGGAGCCACACGGCACTTGCAGTGGGCCTTGGCGCAGGTTTTGCCGGGCTCTTGATTCTTGCGGCGTGGACCACAGGCCTCGCGGCCCTTCTGGCCGTTATCACCCTAGTCACGTATCTCGGCCTGTACACTCCCCTGAAGCGGCACACACATCTCGCGACTGCCGTCGGCGGAATACCTGGTGCCCTTCCACCGGTGATAGGATGGGTTGCGGTGACGGGCACATTTTCGATGGAGGCGTACCTGCTCTTTCTCGTCCTTTTTCTCTGGCAGATGCCCCATTTTCTGGCGCTGGCGTGGATGTACAGGGTGGATTATCAGCGGGGGGGGTACAGACTACTTCCTGCGCTGGATTCGACCGGAGGCGTAACCAGCCGGCTTGTCCTGCTCTATGTCCTCCTCTTGCTCCCTGCGACCACAGCGCTCGCGCTGGCGGGGATCGTAGGCACAGCTTTCCTGATCCTGATGCTCCCGTCGTCTCTCTGGTTTGTCGCCGAGGGGGTGAAGTTTGTCCGTGAGACGTCCAATCTCCGCGCCCGGCGAGTCTTCTTCGCATCGCTGGCCTTCATTCCATCGTTCCTCGTAGCAATCGTACTAGACAGGGTTTTCTTCCTCTAAGTTACATCAAAACATCGATGTAACTTCATCCCTATCAACAGATAAACCGTTTGATCGCAACGAAATTAGACGGATCTTTTGATCCGGTAGGGATTGCGTGGGCTAGAGCGCGGAGATGACGCGGGCAAGGATGTCCGAGAATTGTGTCCGTACCCGGTTTGCGACCTGCGTCACCTCGGAATGGTCGAGTTTTGCGGGACCTGTTCCCGTTGCCTTATTGGTGATGCAGGAGATGCCGAGAATGCGGACCCCGAGAGATGCGGCGAGGGCTGTCTCCAGAACTGTCGACATGCCGACCGCATCTCCACCAAGCCGGTGGATCATTTCGATCTCCGCCGCCGTCTCGTATGAGGGCCCCTTGACCCCTGCGTAGACACCTGACACAACCCGGATCCCGGCTGCGGCGGCTACTTCCTTCGCGAGGGTTACCAGAGCCGGTGCGTAGTATTCTATCGGACCCTTCCGGGGAGGGAGAGGTGGGGGAAGCGGCTCACCCGTAAGGTTTATTTGATCTGCGATAATCATCAGATCCCCGGGTACGAAGGTGCGGTTGATTCCCCCGGCTGCATTCGTGACTATGAGCGTCCTGACCCCAAGCCCTACCGCCACACGGATAGGGAACAGGATCGTCTGCACGTCCCCTGATTCGTAGAAATGGACGCGGCCTCTGATTGCAAGCACGCGCTTGCCCCCGAGGGTGCCGAAGACAAGTTCCCCTTTATGGCCTTCAACCGTTGACCGGGGATAATGCGGCACTCCCCCCGACGGGATGACAACGCGGTCGGCGAGACTCTCGGCAAACATGCCGAGCCCGGACCCCAGCACGATGCCCAGCTCCGGGGATCCGGCGCCGTGCTCCCGGAGGTGCTGCAGCGCTTCGTCGAGATGATGCAAGGTTTCGGGACTCATCCGAAGAATATTCCGGCCAGGGTCGCCGTCGACAGGTTCGCGAGCGTGCCTCCCAGCACCGCCTTCAACCCCAGCGAAGAAAGGTCCTTGCGCCGTTCAGGCGCGAGGGGGGTTATGCCCCCGATCTGTATGGCGATGGAGGAGAGGTTTGCGAATCCACAAAGGGCAAAGGTTGACATGAAGATTGCTTTATCCGATGCCAGTGCACCACTTGCTATCATTGTGCTTAGGTCGAGGTAGCCGACAAATTCGTTCAGTACTATTTTCGTCCCGATCAGTGATCCGACACTGAGTGCGTCGGCCCAGGGAACGCCGATCGCAAAAGCGAGAAACTGGAGGACGAGGCCGAAGACGAGCTGGAGAGAGAGAGGGCGGCCGTAGGCGTCCATGAGCAGGTTGTTCAGGCCTGTGAGATCGCCAAGGCCCGTCAGGAGGTAGTTGACGAGGGCAATGATGGCGATAAAGGCGAGGAGCATCGCTCCAACGTTCAGGGCAAGCTGGAGTCCGTCGGATGCTCCCGAAGCAGCGGCCTCCACCAGATTGGAGGAATTCCGTTCGATCTTGATGCGAACGGTGCCTTTCGTTTCCGGAGTGCCTGTCTCGGGAAAAAGGATCTTGGAGATGGCGAGTCCGGCCGGTGCGGCCATGATGCTTGCGCCGAGGAGTTGTGCGGCGAACCTCGCCTGCCCTACATCCAGGGGCAACCCGTGTTTCTGGGCATAGGCGCCGCCGAGCATTTGCACGTACGCCGCCATGACGCCGCCTGCGATGGTGCACATTCCTCCGACCATGATCGTCAGCAGTTCGGAATTGGTCATCCCCTTGAGGAACGGCCTGATCATCAGGGGCGCTTCGGTCTGTCCCACGAAAATGTTGGCTGTGTTCGAGAGGGATTCGGCCCCGCTCGTTCCCATGATGCGGGCCATAACCCACGCCATCCCCTGCACGATCCGTTGCATGATGCCCAGGTAGTACAGTACCGACATGAGGGAAGCAAAGAAGATGATGGTGGGGAGTACCTGGAACGCGAAGAAGAAGCCGAGATTGCCGTCGCTGCCCGGGCTGAGGGCGAGGTTGCCGAAGACAAATCGTGCGCCCTCGGTTGTGAAGGAGAGGATTCGCACGAAACCGAAGCTGATCCATTCAAAGACGAGGGTCGGCCACCCGAACGGCGGGAAGATGCTGGCAAGCTGGGACCCCTGCAGAATGAGGACGGCGAAGACGAACTGCAGGGCAAAGCCGGAGATGACCAGGCGCCAGTTCACGTTCCTGCGATTGTTGGAAAGGAGAAGGGCGATGCCCAGAATGACGGCAAGACCGACGGCGCCATGGAGCAGGGAGGAGATGGACATAAAGATTCCGGGTGATCAGGTGGTGGATTCGGCCGTCACAGCCCGCATGCCTCAGCCTTCAGCAGGCGGCGGCTGAAAACAGCGACGGCAGCGGGCTTCATAGGCATCCTTTGCGCCGACGAGGACGCGTTCGCTCGACTGCGTGATCCGTTGCGTGCGATCGGCCGGGTTCCCGCACACCATGCAGATCGCGAGCGTCTTCGTAATGTACTCTGCAACGGCCAGCAATTGCGGGATGGGTTCAAATGGTTTGCCGCGGTAGTCCTGATCAAGCCCGGCAACGATCACGCGCTTGCCCTCGTTGGCGAGCTGATCGACGACGTCGATGAGGCGCATGTCGAAAAACTGCCCCTCGTCGATGCCGACGACCTGCGCGTCGCGCGCCAGCGCAAGGATCTCCGGGGCATCCTGGACAACCGTTGAGGGGATTTTGAGATCGCTGTGCGACACGATGTGATCATGGCTGAATCTCGTGTCGATGCGAGGTTTGAAGATCTCCACATGCTGACGCGCAATCTGTGCGCGTCGGAGGCGGCGGATCAGTTCTTCCGTCTTGCCACTGAACATGCAGCCTGCAATCACTTCGATCCAGCCTGTGGTCCGGGGCGAATCATGAAATGTCGGGGTGGTCATCGTTTGGTGCGGCGGACGTGGGAGAGATTCTTGCCTCCAAAGGGGTGCGGGAGCAACTCAGAAAGGCGCAGGACCTTTATCCCTCCGTTTCGTGTGGACAGGATCACGTCGATATCCCCGGTGAGGTCCATCATCACCTGGCGACAGGCGCCGCAGGGAGGGGTGTACGTGTTTTCGTCTGAGGCTATGGCCATGGCCGAAAACGCTGTCTCCCCTTCGGAGACCGCCTTGAAGAGCGCGGTACGTTCCGCACAGACCGTGAGGCCGTACGAACTATTCTCGATATTGCAGCCGGTGTACACCGTTCCGTCCCTGGTGAGCACCGCCGCTCCTACGCGAAAATGGGAGTATGGAGAGTGGGAAAACCGCTTTGCGGCCCTGGCCCGCGCAACGAGCGTCTTGTAGTCCATGCACCTCCGTGGTGGAAGCTAGCGCGAAATATATCGAAAAGAGGCCAGACAAGCAACCCGGGACCCCGCGTGCTTCAGGCCGGCTTGAGGACGATGCGCGTGATCTCGGGGGGGCAGTTGATGCGGATGGGGATGCCGACCGTGCCGATCCCGCGGGAGACGTACATCTTCGTCGTGCCCCGCTCATAGACTCCCGCAACATACGGAGAGGCGAACGCCGCCGGTGTGATGACCGAGTCGCCGAACCGGCCGAGCACGACCTGTCCGCCGTGCGTGTGGCCGGAGAGGACGAGATCGATCTTTCGAGCGGCCGCCACGGGGAGAAAATACGGCCGATGGCACAGAAGAACGGTAGGGCCCTCCGGGCGGACCGCTGCGGTCGTGCGGTCGATCAACATTCTTGCACCGGCAGCATTGCTGACGTCGTCAACCCCGAGTAGCGTCAGCCTGGCGTGGCCTCTCTGCAAAATGCGCCCTTCGTTCCGGAGGATGCGCACTCCCGCCTGCGTCGCCACATCGGCTATCATGTCCGGTTCGCCGGAGTAATAGTCGTGATTGCCGAGAACTCCGAACACCCCGTCCGGCGCCCGGAGCACGCTGAATGCATCCGCAAACGGGCGGATTTCATCAGGCCTTCCGTTCACGAGATCGCCTCCCACCAGGATCATGTCCGATTCAAGATCGTTGAGGATCCGCGTGTACACACCCATCTCCTTTTCTCGCATGTAGATGGAGGAGTGGATGTCGGTCACGAGGCTGATGCTGTATCCGAAGAATTCCGGAGGGAGTCCGGGAATGAGGAACGTCTCTTCGTTGACATCGCATCGCGAGGTTTCCGCGAACATGCCGTATGCGGTGCCGCCGAAGGAAGCGGCGGTGAGACCGTAGACGCTGCGGCGGAGAAACGTCCGGCGCGATGCATCGAACTTCTGAACCGTGGGCCGGGCCTGGAGGGACTCTATGGCGGGCCGAGTGGCCGGGAGTATCTTCAGTCCGGCCCACACACCGCGGAAGGGGAGCTTCACAAGGTGAACGGCGAGCAAAACAAGCGCAATGAGAAATGTGGCTGTATGCCAGACAAAGAAAGGGTAGACGCCGACGTACATGAACCAGTCGGGGAAGACTACGCTCCGGAGGCGGGTCACCAGCAGCACGATCAGCGCCACGTTGGACACCAGGAACGCGATGACGACGGGGACCCTGATATTCCACCTGGTATCGCGTCCTCTGGACCACTTCCAGAAACGAAAAAGGAGGTAGCCCTGAAGGGTCAGGAGAAATGTGGGCAATATGATGCGAAAAAACATACGATAGGTATCCGGTTTACGTTATAACGCTGGGGGAGCGCCTGAAGTTTCGGTCCGGGGCGGAATCTTTCCTTCCGACCCCGTCTGCGGAGGAAGCGGCGGAGGCTTGTGAGTCTGTGCGGGGATCGTTATATTGTGTCACCTATGGGACTCCTCCGGACAATTGCGGTGTCACGATTCGGCGCCACAGTGGGCAAGAAGTTCCTTATTGTGGCCGGTGTTCTCCTCGCCGTTTTCGTCATGGTGAACTACGTTGTTCTCCCTCTGTACGTCAATCACGCGGGGCGCGTGAGCGTCCCTGCCGTTGTCGGGACGACACGTGAAGAAGCCTATCGCACGCTCGAAGGGGCCGGATTGCGGGTGGTAGAGGCTGAATCGCGTCCTGATCCTAACCATCCTCCGGGTGTCGTGGTGCAGCAGATTCCGCCCCCCCAGGCGATCGTTAAGGAAGGGCGCCATGTCTATCTCACCATGAGCGGGGGAGAGGTCCAGGTTCCTGTCCCATCCCTCCGCGGGCGCTCCCTGCGGGATGCGCGGTTCGCGCTTGAACGCTACGGCCTCACTCTTGGCCAGGTCGCGTACGACACATCGGATACCTATCCCGAGAACACGATTATCTATCAGTCGGTAGCGGCAGACGGCCGGGTGCCCAAAGGAAGCTCCATCAGTGTGAGGGTGAGTGCGGGCCGCGCTGTGAGTGACGCGAGGGCTCCACTTGTGATCGGGCGGACCGTTTCGGAAGCCGAAAAAATCCTCGCCTCGTCGGGCCTCAGGGTGGGGCAGATCACGTATCAGCAGAGTTTTGACCTGCTGCCCAATACTGTCGTTGATCAGTATCCGCGGCCGGGTGACCCGCTCGGACGCGGTCAGGCCGTTGACCTCTTTGTCGTGCAGGTCGGACGACCGGCAGAGGAGTTTCAAACACCAGAGCAGTTCTAGAGGTGGCGCACGAATCATGATCCGCATCGCCCCTTCGATTCTCACATCCGATTTTACCCGTCTCGACAGGCAGATCGCCGGTCTCGCGGAAGCCGGTGCTGACTGGATCCACCTTGACGTCATGGACGGCCATTTCGTGCCAAACCTGACGTTCGGACCTCCGGTCATTGCCTCCGTGCGGGGTGTCACATCGCTGACACTCGATACACACCTGATGATCGAAGATCCGGACCGCTGGCTGGAGGCATACCGGACGGCGGGAGCGGACGTGATCACGGTGCATGCTGAAGCATGCCGGCATCTTCACCGGACGGTCCACAGGATACAGGAACTGGGCGCCATGGCCGGTGTGAGCCTCAATCCTGCGACCCCGGTCGCCATGGTAGAGGAAGTCATCGGCGAGGTCGATCTGATTCTTGTGATGTCGGTGAACCCCGGGTTCGGGGGGCAGACGTTCATTCCTGCGTCGCTCCGCCGGATCACGGCGCTGGCCGATGCGGTTCGCACCGCCGGTGCCCGTGCCGTGATCGAGGTTGACGGGGGCATCGACGCTGATACCGCACGCCAGGTGGTTGCGGCTGGTGCGGATGTGCTCGTTGCCGGAAGCTACATTTTCGAAGCACCTTCCATGAAAGAGGGGATCGCATCCCTGCGTGCCAGCGCGGCCGAGGGCCTGCGGACGAGGTCCGGCGACGCCCCCCGGATCGCCTGAGCCTCCTCCCCTGGTCCTGGCCATCCCCTTCTCCTTCTCTCTCTTTTCCGCTCCTGATGGTTTCTCCCTTCTTTTTTCTTGACATTGACCGGCCAGGACCTTATATTTGAAGTCTAACAACGGGTTTCACCTTAGTTACTAAGGGGACATTGGAACACGCCATGCTTGACGACATCGATTTGACGATACTGGACATCCTGCAGCGTGAAGGAAGGACCCGGCGCAACGACCTCGCGGAAGCGGTTGGCCTGTCCCTGCCGTCCGTGAGCGAACGGCTCCGCAAACTGGAAGAGCACAAGGTCATCCTGGGGTACCACGCCACGGTTGACCACAAGCGGCTTGGCAACGACATTTCTGCGTTCATTCTGGTGACCGTGGATTCTTCGCGCCACTATACGAGTTTCATTGAGCACGCCAATGCTCTTGACGAGATCATGGAATGCCACGCCATCACCGGGGACGGGACGCATATGCTCAAGGTGCGGACCTGCAACACGGGCTCGCTGGAAAAACTGCTGGCGCGGATCCAGGCATGGCCGGGAGTCGTGCATACGAACACCCAGCTGGTGCTCTCAAGCTCAAAAGAAACGTCACGTGTTCGATTTTTCATTTCACCATCATCCACATCTCGAGGGTAACCGCAATGGCAGAGGCAACGGCGAAGAGTGCCGTCGATCGCGTCTTCAAGTTGATCAAAGATGAAGGCGCGACGATGATCGATTTCAAGTTCATGGATTTCCCCGGTCAGTGGCAGCACTTCTCCGTCCCCGCCGGGCAATTGACTGCATCGTCGTTCGAGGAAGGGTTCGGCTTCGACGGGTCGAGCATCCGCGGGTGGAAGGCAATTAATGAGAGCGACATGCTGATCATCCCGGACGCCGCAACGGCGTTCGTAGACCAGTTCATACAGGAAAAGACCGTCAGCCTCATCTGCGACGTGCACGATCCTCTGACGAAGGAAAAATACGAGCGGTGCCCTCGCAGCATCGCGCAGAAGGCCGAGGCATATCTGAAGTCGACCGGCATCGCCGACACCTGCTTCTTCGGGGCCGAGGCGGAGTTCTTCATCTTCGACGATGTGCGATTCGATACCAACGAGCATAGCAGCTATCATTACGTCGATTCGGTCGAAGGACGATGGAACAGCGGGCGCGACGAAATGCCGAACCTGGGGTATAAGCCCCGGTACAAAGAAGGATACTTTCCCGTGCCGCCGACAGACCACCTCCAGGACCTGCGCAACGAGATGACGAAGAATCTGATGGCCATCGGTCTGAATGTCGAGGCCCAGCATCATGAGGTGGCGACGGCGGGGCAGTCGGAGATCGACCTGCGCTTCGCCCCGCTCCTGGAGAGCGCCGACGCGCTCCTGCTCTTCAAATACGTGGTGAAGAACACCGCGCGGCTCCGCGGCCGGACCGTGACGTTCATGCCCAAGCCGATCTTCGGTGACAACGGTTCTGGAATGCACGTGCACCAGAGTCTGTGGAAGGACGGCAAGCCGTTGTTCTACGGCAACGGGTATGCAAACCTGAGCGAGATGGCGCTGCACTTCATCGGTGGCCTTCTGAAGCATGCGCCCGCACTCTGCGCCATCACCAACCCGACCACCAACTCCTACAAGCGCCTCGTGCCGGGCTTCGAAGCCCCGGTGAACCTTGCCTATTCACAGCGTAACCGGAGCGCGTCGGTGCGTATCCCGATGTACTCGACGAGCCCGAAGGCCAAACGGATTGAATTCCGCTGCCCGGATCCCGCCTGCAACCCGTATCTGGGTTTTTCGGCCCTCCTCCTCGCCGGCCTTGACGGGGTGATGAACCGGATCGATCCCGGCGAACCGCTCGACAAGGATATCTATGACATGGAGCCGGAAGAGCTGAAGAACGTGCCGTCCACGCCGGGTTCGCTCGAAGATGCGCTGCACGCACTGGAGAGGGACCACGACTTCCTGACACGCGGCGACGTGTTCACCGAGGACGTGATCAATGCGTGGATTACGTACAAGATGGAGAAGGAAGTGAAGCCCATGGCGTTGCGACCGCACCCGTACGAGTTCGGGTTGTACTACGACGTGTAGCATCACGTTCATGACCGGCTGAGACAGAGGACGCCGCCCCCGCCACGGGGCGGCGTCGCCGCGTACGGGCGTTTCTCTTGTTTTTCCCGCGGATTCTCGCTATGTTGGCTCATGGACTACCGCCACATCCGGTATGCTGCGGGGGATCGAGTCGCGCGCGTCACCCTGCATCGCCCCGAAAAGCGCAACGCCCTCGACACACTCATGATCGAGGAACTCACCACCGCCTTTCATGCCGCCTCCCGTGATCCCGGGGTCAAAGTTGTCGTGCTCGGGGCTGCCGGAAAGGCCTTCTGTGCAGGCGCGGATCTCGAACAATTGCACCGGATGAGCGGGGCGGACCTGGAGCAGAATCGCGTCGATTCGCTCCGGCTTGCCGCGCTCTTCCGCGTGATGTACGAAATACGAAAGCCGGTGGTCGCCCTGGTGCACGGTCCGGCCCTTGCGGGCGGATGCGGGCTCGCCTGCCTCTGCGACTTTGTCCTGGCCTCCCGCGACAGCGCCCGATTCGGGTACACGGAGGTCCATGTGGGGTTCATCCCTGCGCTTGTCCTCGTCTTCCTCATGAAACGCGTTGGCGAAGGGCGTGCCCGCGAGCTGGTGCTTCGCGGCAATGTGGTGACCGCGGCAGAGGCGGAACGAATCGGCCTGGTCACCGCCGCAGTGCCCGATGACGAGCTGGAAGCGGAAGGCACCCGCCTCGTCGCGGACCTCCTCGCGAGGAACAGCGGAACGGCGATGGGAATGGCCAAAGAAATGCTTGGAAAGCTCGCCGGACTGAACCTTGCCGATGCGCTCGATTTTGCCGCCAATATGAACGCCGCGGCACGCATGACAGCCGACTGCAAGAAGGGGGTGCAGGCGTTCCTCCAGAAGCAACAACCTGAATGGTGACCGTATGCACGAAGAGTTGCTCGCGAGAATCCGGAGCGTGCCCGACTTCCCGAAGAAGGGAATCGTCTTCCGAGATATCACGACGCTCCTGAAAGACAAGGACGCTTTTGCCAGGGCCGTCGACATCCTCACCGAGCGGTACCGCGACATCCGGGTCGACAAAGTCGTCAGCGTTGAGTCGCGCGGATACATCCTCGGGGCAGTGCTTGCGTACCGACTCAAGGCGGGATTTGTCCCCGTCCGAAAGCCGGGAAAACTCCCCGCAGCCACGATCCGCGAAGAATACGCGCTCGAGTACGGGACGGATGCGCTGGAGATGCACACCGATGCGCTGGAGCGGGGCGATCGCGTGCTGATACACGACGACCTTCTTGCCACGGGGGGGACCGCACAGGCCACGAGCCGGATGGTGGAGAAACTCGGCGGCGTGATCAGCGGCATCTCGTTTCTCATCGAGCTCAGCTTTCTGAAGGGCCGCGAACGCCTCGGCAACTACGACATTTATTCGGTTCTTCACTACGACAGCGAATAATACCGTGGATCGCGTCCGCCGCACCTGACAATCGTCTCCGGAAGGGGACGCAGACACTTGCATTCCCTGATTTGATATGGTATCTTATGCCCGGGGAGTCGACAGATGACCAGCCGGTCATTTTTTTTTGCCTGCGAGCCTGTAACGGACTCCAGACCACCGTCCGCGCGCAGTGCGCGAGACGGCGATGACGGCAGGTACACCATGGCCGTCGATGCCCGTCGACTTCCGTTCCAGCACGGGCACAAGTCTCGAGCGGCCTCGTGTCTCAAGCACACCGCCGCACACCCTCATGGATAGGAACCTATGAAGCCTCTGATGGTGCTCCTCGCGGGAGCACTCTGTGCCGCCACTCCGCTCACGGCGCAACAGGATACCGTGATGCATCACTTTACGGTGGAAGACGCTGTCCGCTTCGCGCTGCAAAACAATCACGAACTGCTGGGCTCCCGCCTCGAAGTTGACCGCGCGGATGCGCGTGTGCGTGAAGCGTGGGGGACCGCACTGCCCCGCATCGACCTGAAGGCGAAATACACCAGGGCCATTAAGAAGCCAGTCTTCTTCCTCCCTGATTTTCTCAACCCGGGGAGCGGAAAGGTGAGCGCCATCGAAATAGGCTCCACGCACGCCCTGGACATGACGCTGAGCGCTGACCAGGTTCTGTTCAACTCCGCGGTATTCATCGGCGTCGGTGCGGCAAAAATCTATGCCCGGGCAGCGCGCGATGTCTACCGTACAAAGGAAGCCGAAATCGTGGCCAATGCACGCAAAGCATTCTATGGCGTGCTCCTCGCGCAGGAAGTACTCAGCATGATGCGGGCGAACCTCGTGAATGCGGAAGAGAATCTCCGCACGGTACGACTCCTGTCCGACCAGGGCCTCGTGTCGGAATATGACCTCCTGCGGGCCGAAGTGTCCGTCGACAACCTGCGCCCGGAAGTGATCCGCGCAGAGAACACCTTTACGACGGCCGTGAATGGCCTGAAAATCCTCCTCGGCGCGTCGTTCGGGACAAGCGTTGACGTTGACGGTTCGCTCGAACTCCATCCGGTGGACGAGGGTGTGCTGGAACAGGCCACGACAACCGTTCTCTCGTCCAATCCATCGCTGCAGGCCCTCCGCAGGCAGACCGAAGTGAATGATGCGATCATCTCCGTCGAGCGCTCGTCCTACCTCCCGACCCTCTCGGCGTTCGGCAACTATGCCTACACATCGCAGAAGAACATGTTCCGGTTCTCCACCGCGGATTTCATCGCAAGTTCCTCCGTCGGCCTCTCGCTCTCGTTGAATATCTTCAACGGACTTCAGACCAATGCGCGGGTGGAGCAGGCGAGGCTGGACTACAGAAAATCGGAAGAAGCGTTGAGCGGGCTGGAGATGTCATTGCAGACCTCCGTGGAATCGGTGACCCTGCAGTTGCGCCGGACACGTGAGCGGATTGAGGCCCAGGCGCGGACCGTGCAGCAGGCCGAGAAAGGATACCGCATTGCCTCCGCGCGCTATGCCAGCGGCGCCGGAACCCAGCTTGAAGTGAATGATGCCCAGCTTGCCCTCACCCAGGCCAAAGTGAACAGGATGCAGGCTCTGTATGACTACCTCGTTGCAGCGGCGGATCTGGACCAGGCCCTCGGTAGGGTACCGGAGCATTTGCGCGCAGCGACTGACGATCTCGATTGACCAAACCGGCAAAGGACGCGTTCCCATGACACCGTTGTTCAGACACCTTCCGGCCCTGACGGCCCTCGCGGCCCCGGCCATGATTCTTTTCTCCTGCGCAAAACCCGCGGCGACTCCCGCCGGCGGTGCAGCGGACAGTGCGGCTGCTGCCGTCCCGGTGAGGGTCGTCGAGGTGCAGCCTCTGCCGTACACGGAACGCCTGCAGATCGCCGGCGTGGTGAAAGCCTATGACGATGTGTACCTGAGCACCGAAGAGGGGGGGATCATACGCGAATGGAAGGCCCGGAAAGGTCAGGTCGTCACGAAAGGGGAGGTCATTGCGCTCCTGAAGGACGATGTCTTGCACCCCTCATTTCTCGCGGCACGGGCGCAGTATCTGACGGCAGACATGAATTACCAGAAACAGGCAAAGGTCTATCAGGAGCAGGGTATCAGCGAGATGGCGTATAAGTCGGCGGAATATGCGCGCGATGCCGCGAAGGCGCAGGCCGATATCGCACAAGCCCGCTGGGATCGAACGTCCGTGAAGAGCCCGGTGAATGGTGTCCTGGACGACCATCTTGTGGATGAGGGGGAGATGTCCGCCCCCGGCGTTCCCATCGCGCGGATCGTCAACATCGACCGCGTCCGTGTCCAGATCAATGTTCCCGAACGGTATGCGGGCGCCCTCACGCGCGGCACGCCGTTCTCGTTCACGGTGCTCGCGTATCCGAAGGAGCTGTTCCGGGGAGTACTCTGGCATGTCGGTTCCACCGTGTCGGCCGATAATCGGACCCTGGTGGTGGAAGGTGTTGTTGCGAATCCCGGTCACAAGCTCAAGCCGGAAATGATCGCGAAGTCGGAAATCGCGCAGGCTGTGGCGCGCAGAGCCATCTTCGTTCCGGAAGAATCTGTTGTGCAGATGGACCAGGGCCTTCAGGTCGTGTTTCTTGCCGTTACCGGCAAAGCCGTCCAGCGCCGCGTAACCCTCGGTGAACGAAGCAAAGGACGGATTGAGATCGCGCTCGGACTCGAGCCGGGTGACACGCTGGTGATCGACGGCGCTGGCCGGCTGGTCGACGGCCAACCTCTGACCATCGCCCAGTAACGCCTCCGGAGCCCCCATGCGCATCTCAAATCTTGCCGTTGACAATAAGGTCGCTGTCTATATCCTGATGTTGATCATCATCGTCCTGGGCTGGACCTCGTACGTGGGTCTCCCCCGCGAAGCGGCCCCGGACATCACCATTCCCCTGGTTATTGTCTCCACGCCGTATATCGGAGTCTCCCCGGCGGATATCGAGGGCCTGGTCACCCAACCGCTCGAGCGGAACCTGAAGTCGCTGAAGGACATCAAGCAGATCACGTCCGCATCGAAGGAAGGGCTCTCGACCATTCGGGTGGAATTCAACGTCGGCGTTGATATCGACGAGGCGCTACGGCGCGTGCGGGATGAAGTGAATTCCACGCGTCCGGAGCTCCCCGACGACATTCTCGACCCGATCGTCACGGAGATCAACTTCAGCGAATTCCCGATCATGTACGTGAACGTGCAGGGGAAACTCGGGATCGCACGTCTGAAGAAGATCGCCAAAGACATCCAGGATGATATCGAATCGATCCCGGGAGTTCTCCGCGCAGATCTCACCGGCGGCCTGGAGCCGGAGGTGCAGGTCAATTGCGACATCAACCTCCTGACCGGGTACAAGATCTCGTTCGACGATGTTGCCAATGCGATCAAGGGAGAAAATGTCACGATTCCCGGCGGCACGCTCGACAACCAGGAGACCGCGACGTCGGTCCGCGTTCCGGGCGAATACAAAACCATCCGCCCGATCGAAGACATCATTATCAAGCTTCAGAACAACCTCCCCGTCTACGTGCGCGACGTTGCGACGGTGGCATACGCATTTGAAGACCGCAAGACCTACGCCCGGCTGAACGGCGAGGAGGTGGTGACGCTCGCCGTCCGGAAACGTGCCGGCGAGAACCTGGTGCGAATCGCCGAGGAAGTGCGAGCAATCGTCCACCAGACACAGGACCGGCTCCCCGTGGGTGTCACCCTCGTGATCTCGAACGACCAGTCCATCTTCATCAACCGGAGCGTGCACGAGCTCGAAAACAGCATTATGACCGGCATGGTGCTCGTGGTCCTGGTGCTGTTCATGTTCTTCGGTTTCAAGAATGCCATCCTCATCTCGACCGCTATCCCGCTCTCGATGTTCATCGGGTTCACGATTCTCTCGTTCAGCGGCATTACCCTGAACTTCGTCGTGCTGTTTGCCCTCGTTCTCGTGCTCGGGATCGTGGTTGACGATGCGATCGTCGTCCTTGAGAATATCTACCGCCACCAGCAGGTGTATGACAAAGCGCCGGACGTTGCGGCAAAAGAGGCCACTGCCGAAGTGGCCGTACCGGTTGCAACCTCCACGTTTACGACTCTCGCGGCGTTCATTCCGCTCCTGTTCTGGCCCGGGGTGGTGGGGGACTTCATGAAGTACCTTCCCCTCACCTTGATCTTCACCATGGGCGCATCCCTGTTCGTCGCCTATGTCATCAGCCCGGTCCAGGGTGCGAAGTGGATCAATTACAAGAAGGAAATCCGTAAAGCCCGGGAAAATCTGGAACACCCGCACTGGTACAAGAAATACAACCCCATCACCATCATCTACCACAAAGTGGACGAGAAGCTGTTCCCCTGGCTGATCGATCGGTATGAAGTTGCACTTCGGTATGCGTTGTTCCACAAAGGAAAGGCGATACTGCTCTCCGTCTTCTTCCTCGTGTTCGTGACGATCCTGTTCGGGTTCCTGAACCAGGGAATCGTGTTCTTTCCCGAAACCCAGCCAAACCTGATCAACGTGAGTATGGAGCTGCCGCCGGGGACCGCGCTGGACCGCACGAACATCCTGGGGCAGGAGATCGAGAGACAACTGGGGACAGTCCCTGGCCGTCGCGACATGGAGTTCGTCGTGGCGAGCATCGGAACGTCGGACGACCCGTTTGATTTTGGCGGACAGGGGACATCGAACAAGGGACGCATTGCCATCAATTTCTATGAAAAGAAGAAACGGTCGCAAAGCAGTTTCAGAACGCTCGATGAAGTGCGCGCCCAGACTGCGGGAATTCGAGGGGGCATCATCAAAGTTGCGAAGCAGCAGATGGGTCCGCCCGTCGGCGCCGCAATCAGCATCGAGATTGCCGGCGAGGACTATGTGCAACTCGCGCAGTTGAGCGCCGAAGCCCAGGAACGGATCCGGCGGATTCCGAACCTCGTTGATCTCAAGGACAACTACAATACCGGGAAACCGGAGATCGAAATTGAGATTGACCGTGAAAAAGCCGCCTTGTTCTGGATGAACACCGGGCAGATTGCGGGAACCGTCCGGGCCGCGGTCAATGGCGTCGAGGCGTCAAAATACCGTGTCGGCGAAGATGAGTACAAGATCCGCGTCCGCCTCCGCGAAGACCAGCGCCGGTCCGCAGCAGACCTGGAAAACCTGTACATCACATTCATGAACAAGCGGGGCAAGCTCCTGTCAATCCCCCTCGTCACCGTTGCGCGGATCCGGCAGACATCATCACTTGCAGACATCCAGCGGAAGGACCAAAAGCGGGTCCTCACGATCACCGGCGACGTGCAGGGCCGTCTGGCGTCGGAGGTCCTCTCCGATGTGAAAACATCCCTTGCGGATATGTCTTTTCCTCAGGGATACACGCTCCGGTACACGGGGCAGGATGAGGAACAGGCAAAGGCCTCCGCCTTTCTGCAGCGCGCGTTTGTGATCACGCTGCTCCTGGTGTTCCTCGTGCTGGTCAGCGAGTTCAATTCGATCCGCGTGCCGTTCGTCATCATGCTATCCGTCCTTCTTTCCCTGATCGGCGTGCTGATCGGCCTGCTGGTAACACTCACGCCGTTCAGCGTGATCATGACGGGGGTGGGGGTCATCGCCCTGGCGGGGATCGTCGTGAAAAATGCCATCGTACTTCTCGACTTCGTGAAGCAGCTGCGCGAAAGCGGACTCACGCTGGACGAAGCCCTGGTCGAGGCGGGCCGTACCAGGCTGCGCCCGGTGGTTCTGACGGCTGCCACCACGGTTCTCGGGATTATCCCGCTGGCCACAGGCATCGACTTCGACTGGCGATCGTTCCAACCGGTCATCGGGGCGGAGAGCGCTGATTTCTGGCGGCCGCTGGGCGTGGCGATCATTTTTGGCCTATCAGTTTCCACGTTCCTGACGCTCGTCATTGTCCCGACGTTCTACGCACTCCTTGAGGAATGGATGATCAAGACCAAGGCGATCCTCCAACGTTTGACCGGGGGTGAGCCAGGCGAAACCGGATCGTAGGGCGCATGCTCCGGGTCACGCATTGTGCTGACGGCTCCCCGGGGGGGAGCCGTTGGCGTTTGTGGAGGGGGGGGGCCGGCAGGTGGGCGGGGACTACAAACGGAGCTCGCGCACGAGCACCGTCATATGGCGGCGGGCGACAAACCGCGCCGCCATCAGATAAACCGTCGCGGCCTCCACAAGGCCGGCATCGTCTTGTTCCACACCGGTTATGTTCCAGAGAAATTCTCTCCCCAGCGCCAGCGGGAGTGGCGGTGCGTCGTGGCCTGTGAGGCTCTGAAAGTATTCCGCAAAGTGTTCCGCAAGGATGGTTCGCCACTCGTCAACCTGCGCACCGGTCGCACCCTGTTCGCCAAGATGACGGTAGAACTCTCCTTCGAGGCCCGACCGCAGCGTTGACCAGGTGTCCGGCGGCGCGGATTCTTCAATGGCGAGGACGGCTGCGAAGAGGCAGCCGATCATCGCTTCCCCCTGATACTGCTCATGGACGCCGACCAACGATGTGCCCAGGGCACGGCGCAGCTTCTCCATGGAGAGCACGCCGTCGCCTGCCACTTCCTGGCGAAGGTCCTCGTACAGAGCCGCGCCCAGCTCGGCTGCCGTTCTGCGCTTTCGGAACATACCACATGATAGAGCACCGCCCCGGAAGAATCAAGCCCCCGCACTCCGCGGCCGGCGTTGCTATCCTCGCCGATTCCCCGTAACTTTCCGTATCAGACCCAGGCAGGACACCCCATGAAAACAATCATCGAGCCGTTCAAGATCAAGTCGGTTGAGCCGATCCGGTTTACGACCGTTGCCGAACGCGAGCAGATTCTTGAACAGGCGTGGTACAATTTGTTTCTCGTGCGCGCGGACGACGTTCTGGTTGATCTCCTGACCGACAGCGGCACGTCGGCCATGAGCGCCGAGCAGTGGGCGGGGATCATGCGTGGTGACGAGTCGTACGCAGGGGCACGCAGCTTCTACCGGTTTGAGGAGAAAGTCCGTTCGCTCACCGGGTTCCGCTTCATCATTCCCACACATCAGGGAAGAGCGGCCGAAAAGATTCTCTTCACCATCGTCGGTGGGAAAGGGAAGTTCGTCCCGAACAATTCTCATTTTGATACCACCCGCGCCAACGTCGAATTCTCCGGTGCAGAGGCCGTGGATCTGCCCTGCGAGGAGGGGAAGGACCCCGACGTGTTTGCGGATTTCAAAGGGAACATGGATGTCGCGGCCCTCGAGCGCTTCATCCGCACGGCCGGCAGCGCAAACATCCCCCCTTGCATGCTCACCATCACGAACAATTCAGGCGGTGGCCAACCCGTATCGATGGAGAATATCCGTGCTGTCAAGCGCGTGTGCTCAGGTGCCGGCATCCCGCTGTTTCTTGACGCCTGCAGGTTCGCAGAAAATGCATATTTCATCAAGCTTCGGGAGCCAGGGTACGCCGACAGAAGCATCGAGAGCATCGTTCGGGAGATGTTTTCCCTCGCGGACGGGGCCACGATGAGCGCAAAGAAGGACGCTCTTGTCAATATGGGAGGGTTCCTGGCTCTGAACGATGATGCGTGGGCTGTGAGGGCACGAAACCTCCTTATTGTGACGGAAGGTTTTCCGACGTATGGCGGACTGGCCGGGCGCGACCTCGAGGCCATCGCACAGGGGCTCGACGAAATACTGGATGAGCATTATCTCCAGTACAGGATCCGGTCGGTGGCGTACCTGGGCGAGAGACTGACACGCGGAGGCGTTCCGATCCTGCAGCCTCCGGGAGGCCATGCCATCTATCTGAACGCCCGCAAGTTCCTTCCGCATGTGCCGTTGGAGCAGTATCCCGGGCAGTCACTGTCCGTTGAGCTTTTCAGGGTGGGCGGAATCCGCTCCGTGGAGATCGGGAGCGTCATGTTCGGGAAACACGACAGCGCCGGAGCTTTCGTTCCGGCCCGCATGGAATTGGTCCGTCTGGCGATCCCCCGTCGGGTCTATACGCAAAGCCACATTGATTATGTTATCGAGGCGGTCATTGAGGTGTTTGAGGGGAGGGGAAGTCTGGGCGGGTACAGGATTGTGGAGGAGCCTCCCATGCTCCGGCACTTCACGGCAAAATTCAGCAAGGTTGTATAACGTGCTGAAAAACCGTATCTTCCGATAGATTGAGAACGATGCCACGGCGAACGCGTACATGCCCCGTCTGCGGGGCGGCCAATGATGATCTGGTAATCGTGTGCACCTCCTGCAAGAGCTACATACAGGGGAAAGTGGACACGATTGATCTTTTTCACACGATCTGGGGCCTGCTGGAGAGTCCTTCCGCAACCTTCCGGCGGATTGGTTTGTCCGGGACAAAGAACTACGTTTTGCTGCTTTCGACGCTGTTCGGGGTTGCCTGTGCGTATGCATATCTCTGGAAAACCGGGGCGGGGGCCGTCTTCCCGGGCCTGGCGACGATCATTGGCATAGGTCTTGGCGCGGGTCTGGTGATCGGGCTGCTTCTGGGAGTGGGGTTTGCACTCCTCTACAAACTGATTCTCCCTCTGGCCGGAGGAGGAGTGACATTCAGGAACGCATTTGCGGTGGTTGCGTATGCCCAGGTGCCTGTGGTTATATCGTTGATTCTGGTTTTTCCTCTGGAAATCGCCGTCTTTGGAGGATACCTGTTCGACTACAACCCTTCGCCGCTGGTACTGAACCCGGCTGCGTTTCTGATTCTTGCCGGGCTGGATTGTGTTGCGGTGATCTGGTCATATGTTCTACTCGGCATCGGACTTCAGATCGTCGGTTCCGTTCAGGGCATCCGGGGTTTTCTCCTTGCCGGCCTCTGGCCGGTAACCCTCGGGCTCCTGTCACTGATCCGGATCTGGTGACAATGGAGCATGAAGAGTTCGAGCGGGTCGTGCTCGAGGAATTTGAGCGGCTTCCGGAACTGTTCCGGTCGACAATTGACAACCTCCGCATTGTCGTTGAGGATGTACCGTCGCGCCGCCTCAAACGGGGGACGCTGCTTCTGGGCGAGTATACAGGCATTCCACTCACGAGGAGAGGAGCCGACTACGGCATGTATCCCGTAGTGCCCGACACGATCGTTCTATACAGACGAAATCTGGAATCGATTGCACGGGATGATGACGACCTCCGGGTCCACATCCGGGAAACGCTGATCCACGAAATCGGCCATTACTATGGCATGAGCGAGGCGGACATCCGCCGGGCCGGGTATTGAGCTGAGTGTATGTCCATTGACAACGAAGGAAGCGCCATTATGCCCAGAGTCCTCTTCACGATCTCCTACGGCATCAAGCCTGACATGCGGGAGGAATACCTTGCCCACATCGGCATGCTGAAGAGCCACCTCACCACGGTCGCAGGAAAGAACTACGCCGTGTACGAGGTGAAGGGAAAGAAGAACCAGTTCCAGGAGGTGTTCGTCAGTGAGAGCGTCGAAGAATTCGACGCCCTCGAAGACAACCTCGATGCCGAGAGCGAAGCGATGGTTGCGAAGCTGGAAGAATTTGTCGACAGCGACGGAATGCGATATACGACGCTGATCGAGCAGGCATGAGATGTCGTATCGCCGGCTTATCGACCCGATCGCCCGGTTCATGCAGGAGCATGACGAGACACTCATGCACCTTGCCATCCTGAATCGCGCAACGCAGCAGATTGCCGATCATGGGTACACCGACGATGCGTTCCGGCGGGTGAAAATTGCGATGCGGTTCCTGGAAGATGAAGTCGGCGTCCATAATCAACGGGAAGAAGATGCCCTGTTCCCGGTTCTGGAGCGGTATGTGGAGGGGCCGACACGGGTTATGCGCGACGAACACGTGGTGCTCAAGCGCCAGCTCCGAAAACTGCAGACGGCTGTGCGTAAAGTACAGAGGGGACCCCGCTCCGCTGAGACAAGCAAAGTTCTCCGGGAACGCGCGCAATCCGTCATCCAACCATTTGTGAACCACATCCACAAAGAAAATAACATCCTCTTTCCCCTCGTCCAGAAATTCCTCACCCGGGATGCCCTTCGGGAAGTGGCCCGCCGGATGGTCTCGGACACATAAATGGAGAACTTCTAGCATGAACCGGAACCTCGGCTATCAGGACTTTGCCCGGCTGCTGGATGCAGTATTCGGTTTTCGACCCGATGAACGCGCGCTCACATTCCTGGTCGACCTTCCTGACGATCGGGTGCGGGATACGACGGCGTGGATGGACCGGAGGCGGATCGCCACCGAATGGTATATGGTCTTGCTCGACCATCTCGAGGCGCTTCCATTCTCAGCGGTCAACCTCTGCTCGTATCCAAATGTCGGGACCAACAACGGTGATCTTCCGGCAGAGGTCCTTCTTGTGGAAGGTTTAACCTGGGGTCGCATTCCCGTGGCCGGGAGTACGGTCACGCTCGACGAGATCCTCACACAGTCGAGCATCGTCCTTGCACCCACTGAGCTCTCCGCCACCGCTCCCCTGAAGATGCATGCACGCCGGCTGGGGTTCCGGGGGGCCACGTTGCCGGGGTTCTCACGCGCAATGATCCCCGCTCTCGGGCTGGACTACACGCAGGTGAATGCACGCGTCGTAGAATTCCAGTCACGACTGAACCGGGCGGATGGGGCGGATGTTGTACTCCGCAGCGGAGATCGTGACTACACGCTTCATCTAGATCTTCGCCACCGTACGGCTCACGCCAGCGGGGGAGTGATCCGCGAGCCCGGCACCGTCGCAAATCTCCCCTCAGGCGAGGCCTACATTGTACCGTATGAAGGCGAACGGGACGGCGACAAAAGCCGGACCGAAGGACTCCTCCCCGTGCAGTTCGGACAGGAAGTTGTCGTCTTCGACGTGAAGGCAAACAGAGCGATGCAGGTCGTGAGTACCGGTCCGGAATCGGCCAAACAGGCCCGTGCCCTTTCAGAGGAACCCGCCTACGGGAATATCGCCGAACTGGGCCTGGGAGTCCTTGGGGAGTGGGGAGTCGAAGCTGTCGGGAGCACGCTGCTTGACGAGAAACTGGGGGTTCACATCGCATTCGGCCGCAGTGAACATTTCGGGGGAGCCACAGCGCCTGCAGCGTTTCGTGATGCTCAGCGTGTTATTCATATCGATTGGGTGTATGTGCCATCGCTTCAACCGAAGATCGCTGTAAAAGCCTGCAACTTACTTACGCGGACTCCGCAGCAGAAACACTTCTCCGAGATGGAAGATTTACCGTATAGTCGGAAGAATATGCTTCCGCTGTTCGATGGAACACAATGAAACTAAAAAAGCTAGCCCGGTCCGACTCAACGACTCTCGAGTGCCAGTGGACCGATGATAACGGGATCCTCGGCGCCACACATGCGGGACGTGTCACTCTCCGGACATTGCGGGACCGTTGCCCCTGCGCCCGGATGTCAGGGTGAGTCTGTGCTGTTCATGACCTATACACCGCCGCCGGACACCAATCCGCACCCGCAAAAATATGCCCTGCTTTCCGCCGAGACTGTTGGCAGTTACGCAATGAGATTCACATGGGGAGACGGGCACGACCAGGGGCTCTATACCTGGGAGCACCTCCGCTCGCTCTGTGAATGCTCCGTCTGTCTCGAAGCGCGGACGAAGGAACCCCTCCGTGGTTAAGACGGACGCTACCACTGTCCTCGAACTCCTTCCGTATGGTGTTCACGTTGCTGCCACCGGGGGAGAGGGCACCGTTACAGCGATTATCCTTACCTGGCTCTCCCAGGTATCGTTCGAACCACCACTGATCATGATCTCGCTCGAGACGGGGGGGGATTTCGTGAAGCAGGTTGAACATGCAGGTGTCTTTTCCGTAAGTCTCCTCCGCAGCGAGGACAAGGACATTGCCCAGCGTGTGCTCGGCGGGAAAGGGGACTTTCCGGGAGGATCTCCATTGTTCCGCGCGGGACCAACAGGTGTGCCCGCACTTGAAGGGGCGCTGGGAACGCTCTGGTGCCGCGTGCACAGGGCCGTTCCTGCTGGAGATCACACGATCATTCTGGGGGAAGTCATGGGTGGGGAACAGCTCCGACGGGGAGCAACGCTCACGCTGGATGCGACCGGGTGGAAATACCGCCCTTCACATCACAAAGGGGCCCGGAAGTAGATCCGGGGATCGTATGGCCGCGACAGATACGTTCAACGGATTCACCGCATCACTGTCAGAGAACGACCGCCGTCAGGTTCAGGAACTCCTGGGCGTATACCGCACACAGCTTCTTGCTGCCCGCAGCGAAGAGGCACGCGTGCGTATCGCCCATGAGGGGATCCGGGAGATTCACGACCGGCTGCGTCCCCCCCGGAAAGGGTAGGGACGATGCGGGCACGCGTGCAGCTCAGTTTCGTTTCTGCATGAGTGCCGTAACAGTCATGGTCTTGCCGTCTCTGGTAATTTCCACTGGCACCTCATCGCCTGCCTTCAGCTCACCGAGCACGCCCATGTAGTCGTAGATGTTGAGGACTTTCTTCCCGGCCATGGCGGTGATGATGTCCCCCGACTTCAGTCCGGCCTTCTCTGCTGCTCCATTCGGCCTCACGCCGCTGATCTTCATTCCTGTTGTGCTCTCCCCGACGTCCGGGACGATGCCGAGCGTTACAGAGAATCCGCGGCGGTCGCCCTGGCCTCCGCGCCCCGACGACGCGATCTGAACGCGCGTGAAGCCTGGCCGGACGTGCATCGTATCGATGTCATTCACAACGCCGTACACATACCTGGTGATCTTTTGTTCAGCCGGATAATCCAGCTTGTCCCAGTCATCGGACGGCTTGTGATAGTCGTCATGGACGCCTGTGAAGAAAAAGAGCACGGGAACGTCTTTGCCGTAGAAGGGGGCATGATCGCTTGGGCCGAATCCGTCGGGATTCATGACGATGGTGAACGCCGAATCACTGTTGTGCCGGTTGAGCAGATCGGGCCAGGCAGGAGAGGTTCCCGTCCCACCCACCGTGAGCGTACGGTTTTGCATCCGCCCCACCATGTCCAGGTTGACCATCACCACAGACTGTGTGAGCGGGAAGAAGGGGGATTCGACATAGGAATTGGAGCCGAGCGTCCCGAGCTCTTCACCGGAGAAGAAGAGGAAGAGGAATGACCGTTTCAGGCCCGACGCACGTGCCGCGTAGGCCTGGGCGAGCTCCAGGAGTGCGGCGGTGCCGGAGGCGTTGTCGTCGGCGCCGTTGTGGATGGCTATCGTATCGGGCATCATGGATCCCGATCCCGGCCCACCCATGCCCAGGTGGTCCATGTGTGCTCCGAGGATGATCACCTCATTTTTGAGAATCGGATCATTTCCTTCGAGGTATGCCATGATGTTTGACGTCTGGCTCGTGACCCTGACAATTTCCGTCGAAAGTGTAAGCTTCCCCGTGCCGAGGTCGAACGAGAGTGGCGTGCGCCTGGCCCGCATGGTGTCCTGCAGGGTCTTCAGGTCCCACCCAGCTTCAGTGAACAGGGGCACGACATGTTCCCGTTTCATCGACACCGCCATGATGCCCGACGACCCCGCGCCCTGTTCGAGCGCGAGTTTGTACAGAGAGTCTTCCGACTCGTCGAGGGGACCGTTGATCATGATCATCGCGGCCGCGCCGTTATCCCGGGCGATGCGTGCTTTGTTTCTGAGGCCTGTGTAGCGCTGGAATTCGCTCGTGGGAGTGGTCCCGTCCGGGCCGAACCGGAACATGACGACGATTTTCCCCTTCACATCCATGCCGGCATAATCGTCGTATTCTTTGTCCGGTGCGGTGATGCCATAGCCCACGAACGCCAGTGGGGCTGTGGCCGACCCGGTGGCACTGAATCCGAAAGGCCGGAAATCCCGGTCCACAAGAAGTTCCTTCTTTCCGTCCTTTGTCTCCAGCACCGCGAGATTTTCCGGTCCGAGCTTCACGGCCGACACGAAATCAAATGGTTGAAAAAACGTCGCATTTACTCCAGCCGGCTTGAGGCCCCAGAGCTTTAGTTTCGCAGCAATGTAGATGGCTGCCTCAGTATTTCCGTCCGTTCCCGATCCTCGCCCTTTCAGGTCATCGGACGCGAGATAGCGAACATGGTCACGGATTTCAGCAGCGGTGATCTCCGGAGTGGAATCCTGCGCGAATACCGGGAGCACGGCAAGGAGGAGGAGGTATCCGAGAAGATGTCTGTGCATGTGAGAGTCCTGATATGTCAGTTGTGAGAGTCTGGTTCTTCAACCCAATCCGCCAGGAAGAGATTTGTCTCCCCCGGGGCGGTTCCGTTCCTGTTTGAAGCAAAAACGAGCTTCTTCCCGTCCCGTGTAAACATTGGGAAGCCATCAAACGTTTCGTTGAAGGTAATGCGGGTAAGTCCTGTTCCATCAACAGATACCATATAAAGGTCAAAGTTCCTTCCGCGGGGATCGGCGAGGTTTGATGCGAAGATGACCCGCTTGTTATCGGGGTGGAAGAATGGCGCGAAGTTGGCGGCCCCGTTGTTCGTAATCTGCCGTTTTCCGGTTCCGTCCGCGTTCATGACAAAGATCTCCATCCGCGACGGCCGCACGAGGTTCTCTGCCAGCAATGCCCGGTATTCCGCTGCGGCCGCGCTGTCAGTGTGGTGCCACGCTCGGTAGACAATGCTCCGGCCGTCCCACGAGTAAAAGGCGCCCCCGTCATAGCCAAGCTCATGCGTCAACTGAGTGATCTCCGATCCATCCGTGTCCATTGCATAGAGTTCCAGATCGCCCGACCGGAGTGAAGTAAACACGATCCGGTCGCCGAGTGGCGAGACGGTTGCCTCGGCATCGTAGCCCGGAGCCGGCGCGAGCGTTCTCACGATCCTCCCGTCGGCATGCGCCAGATAGATGTCGTAGTCCGGGTAGACCGCCCACGTGTACCCCTTCGAGTAGTCGGGACGAGGCGGGCAGTCGGGAGAGCCTCCGTGCGTTGAGGCATACAGTATGGTCGTATCGCCAGGCAAAAAGTAGCCGCACGTCGTCCGCCCCTTGCCAATGCTGACCAGCCGGGCAGACCCGGAGGCGAGATCGAGTATATACTCCTGATCGCATGAGAACGGGGGCCGGGTGGACTGGAAGATCAGGCGCTGTTCGTTGAAGGAAAAGTACCCCTCCGCGTTTTCGCCTCCAAAGGTGAGCTGACGGATATTCGTGAGATGCCGTTCTTCCGGCAATGCAAGTCCGTCAGACCCCCCGGGAAGCACCGAAGGGAGGAGTGGGAGCAACAAGAAAAGAAGAGAAAGAGCAGTCGAATACATACTTGCCAGAGAACGTTGAGAATACTGTTTACTGAATATACATTTGCCGGCGGTGACTTGCAAGGTTATTGACATTCGGGAGAATGGTGGATATATTTCTCTCTATGCTTTTTTCAGCGAAGACAGCGATCGTGACGGGTGGGACGGGGGCACTCGGCTCCGTCCTTGTGCGGGAGTTCCTCGGGGAGGGGGCACGGGTTGCCGTGCCAACGCGCAGTCTCTCCGGAGCACCGCCGGAGCCCACGTCAGGGAAAGGGAAACCGGGACCGTTTCTCGTTCAGTGCGATGTGACGCGGGAGACCGATGTCGCGGCGTGTGCGAAGCGTGTGGAGTCGCATTTTGGCCAGGTGGATTTCCTGATCCATGCGGCGGGCGGTTACGCCGGTGGGCGGCTTCTGGAAGAGACCCCGGCCGCAGAATGGGACTCACTCCTGGCCATGAATCTGCGTTCGGCGTTTCTCTTCGCCCGGGCGGTTCTCCCGGGCATGAGGTCTCGCAACACCGGTCGCATTCTGTTCGTCGCGGCAATGACAGCATTGAAACCCGGGGCGCGGCATGCGGCCTATGCCGTCTCGAAAGGGGGGCTCCTGACACTCGTGGAAGTCCTCACCGCAGAGCTTCGCACGACCGGGATCACCGTGAATGCTGTTGCCCCGTCCACACTGGACACTGACGCGAACGCCGCATCCATGCCGGAGGCGGACCGTTCCGGGTGGGTCACGCCACACGAGGTGTGGACAGCTGTACGATATCTCTGCAGCGACGACGGTCGCGCTGTGAGCGGATCCACCCTCCGGTTTCCGGGCGGACGCGCAGGACACCTTCCACATCGAGGCCGGAATGACACTGAAAGAGAAACTCGCCGACGACATGAAAACGGCGATGAAGAGCGGCGACAAGATCCGTCTCGAAACGCTGCGGACCCTCCGTGCGGCGCTCATGGAAAAAGAGATCGAGCTCCGGGGAAGCGGGGCGACGCTGGAGCCCGATGATGAGCTGGGCATTCTCACGACTGCAGCGAAACGCCGGAAAGAATCGATCGAACAATTTGCGAAGGGGGGGCGCGAGGACCTGGTGAATCAGGAACAGGCCGAGCTCCGCATCATCGGGGAATACCTTCCGAAACAACTCGACCGGGTCGAAATCGAAGCGGTGATCCGGGCGATCGTTGTGGAGACCGGCGTGTCCGGTCCAGCGGGCTTCGGAAAAGTGATGCCCGCGGCGATGAAGGCCCTGAAGGGAAAGGCCGACGGGAAGCTTGTCCAGGATCTTGTGAAGGAGCTTCTTGGCACGCGCTGAGGGCATGAAACCGTTTGACGCTGCATTGGAGAAGCTGGAGTTCGAGAAGGTCCGCCAGCGTGTTCTCCGGTACGCCGCGTCCGACGCAGGACGGGACATGCTCCGCGCGCTTGCGGTCAGCACGGACACGGAAACCGTTCGTGCGGCTCTGCGAGAAGTGTCCGCCATGAAGCGCCTTCTCGAGTCGGAAGAAGAGTTGCCGCTTTCCGGCATCCACACCATCCGCACGTCGGTGCAGAAGGCGGGGGTGGAAGGGAGCCTTCTGACACCGCGCGAGCTCGCACAAATTGCCAGCACCCTCCCCGTGCCGCACGGATTCTCCGTTCGGCACTGCAGAAACGCCGCGATGCCCATCCGGCCATCTGGCAGCTGGTTGAGCCTATGCTCATCGACAAGGTCCTGGAGTTCAACATCGACCAGGCCGTCGATGAATCTGGCGCCGTCCGGTGCGCGGCGGTCAGGCGTGAACTGCAGGCCATCCGGCGGTCGATAGCCGACCGGTCGATGACCTCCGGAAACGCCTTGAGTCTGTCTTGCGGGGAGTTTCCGACCTTGGCTTCACGCAGGACGAGATCATCACCACGCGGGAAGGGCGCATGGTGATCCCTGTAAAAGTGGAGCACAAGAAACACGTCCCGGGCTTCATTCACAGCGCATCGGCGAGCGGCGCAACGGTGTTCATCGAGCCCACGGAGACTCTGGAGCTAAACAACGATATCCGCAGTCTCCAGTTCCAGGAACAGCGGGAGGTCGAGAAGATACTGCGCGACCTGACCGTGGCCGTCGGAACGCAGCGCGACGGGATTCTCTCCACGCTCGCCATCCTCGCACACGTCGATGCCCTCCACGCGCGTGCAAAATACTCCATTGAAATACTCGGTGTCGAACCGGAGGTTACCGCGACCGGCCCTGTTCGGCTGCGCGACGCGCGTCACCCGATTCTGCTTGCACATCACGGTTGGGAGGGCACCGTGCCGCTCGACCTGGACATCGGGGAGACAGCCACCACACTGATCATCAGCGGGCCGAATGCGGGAGGCAAGAGCGTTGCCATGAAATGCCTCGGCATCCTCGCCCTGATGGCACAGTCCGGTCTTCATATCTCCGCCCGTGAGGATGCGGTGATGCGCGTGTTCAGCTCCATCTATGTCGACATCGGCGATGAGCAGTCCATCGAGAGCGATCTGAGCACATTCAGTTCCCATTTGCGCAACTTGCAGGCGATCACGGTGGGTGCAAACGCCCGGAGCCTCGTGCTGATCGACGAAATCGGGACAGGGACGGATCCTGCGGAAGGGGGGGCGATCGCCGCCGCGGTGCTCGAACTCCTGACGGCACGCAAGGCTGTCACGGTCGCAACCACGCACCATGGCAGTCTGAAACTCTTTGCCCATGAAACGCCGGGGGTTGTGAATGGCGCGATGGAATTTGACCAGGAAACGCTGCGGCCGACGTACCGCTTCAAGGCCGGCGTACCCGGAAGCAGCTATGCCGTGGAGATGGCAGAGCGCCTTGGATTTCCGCAGACGCTGATGGACCGTGCGCGCGCGCTGCTGGGCGGACAACATCTGCGTCTGGATGCTCTTCTTCAGGAGCTGGAAGCGACGGCACAGCAGAATCGAAAGGAATCGGACGCACTTGCATCGGAACGCCGTGCCGTCGATGAGCAGGCACGGCAGTACGGGGAACGGATGCGTCTTCTCAATCAGGAGGTGCGCGATCTCAAGCGGGCTGCCGCAGAAGAAGCGCGCCAGATCGTCGAGCGCGCCAATGCAGTCATCGAGCACAGTGTGCGCGAAATCCGGGAGCAGAAGGCCGACCGGATGGTCGTTAAGATCGCCCGGCAGGATATCGAACGGCTGCGGGCTGATGTCGACCGTGTCGTGGAAGAAACGGCGCCCGATGCGTCCGATGAGAGAGGGGAGACGGTTCAACAGGGTGATACGGTCTCATTGATTGGCAGAACTGACACCGGCGAGGTGGTCAGCCTCTCATCGGACGGCCAGACTGCCACCGTTGTGTTCGGAATCGTGAAGATACGCGTTCCGGCAAGCGACCTCCGGCGTGCCCGCGCACGCTCCTCTGCGCGCAGTATCCCTGCCCCGGTGATGCCCGATCGGCCGGAAAACGTCTCGCAGGAACTTGACCTGCGCGGGATGACCGGGGACGAGGCTCTTCCGTTGATCGACAAGTTCATCGACGAGGCGATTCTCGCAGGTCTCCACCGCATCGATCTGATCCATGGGAAGGGGACCGGTGCATTACGAAAGAGAGTGACCGAGTTCCTCTCGACACATCCCCGGGTTCGTTCCCACCGGCTTGGCGAGTGGAATGAAGGCGGTACGGGGGCAACAGTGGTCGATCTGGCGGAAGGATGATCATGCACATGCCCATCCGGACTCTCCTCGTTGCGAATCGCGGAGAGATCGCTGTCCGCGTTCTCAGGACCTGCCGCGAAATGGGCGTCAGGACCATCGCGGTCTATTCCGATGCCGACCGGCTGATGCCGCACGTTCTGATGGCGGATGAAGCGTATCGCCTTGGGCCTGCACCTGCCCGCGAGAGTTATCTCCGTATGGACCGGATACTCGAGGTCGCCAATGATACGGGCGCCGATGCCATTCATCCGGGGTACGGTTTTCTCTCTGAGAACCCTGACTTTGCGGAGATGGTGACGGCCGCGGGGATCCGGTTCGTCGGTCCCCCCGGAGCCGCGATCCGCGCAATGGGCGACAAGACAGCTGCACGCGCACTCATGCGCGAAGCGGGCGTCCCGACTGTCCCGGGCACTGACGGTCCGGTACGCGGCCTCGACGATGCCGAACGGTTCTGTGCGGAAGCCGGTTTCCCGGTCCTCATCAAGGCGGCTGCCGGCGGCGGAGGAAAAGGAATGCGCGTCGTCCAGAAGCACGAGGATCTCCGCTCCGCGCTCGAACAGGCAGAATCCGAAGCGCGCTCTTCGTTCGGCGATGCCCGGGTGTATATCGAACGGTACCTGGACCAGCCCCGGCATATCGAATTCCAGATCCTTGCCGACGGTCACGGCAACTGCATCCATCTCGGGGAACGGGAATGTTCGATTCAGCGACGGCATCAGAAGGTGGTGGAGGAGACGCCGTCGGTTGTTCTCGACGACATGATGCGCCTGCGTATGGGGGAGACAGCAGTGCGCGCGGCTCGGGCATGCGGGTATGTGAACGCCGGGACGATAGAATTCCTCGTGGATGCATCACGGAATTTCTATTTTCTTGAAATGAACACGCGCCTGCAGGTGGAACACCCGGTAACAGAGCTCCGCACCGGCCTTGATCTCGTGCGGGAGCAACTCCTCATCGCCGGCGGCGAACCGCTGGCCCTTGCCCAGGAGGACGTAGTTTTCCGGGGCCATGCGATCGAGTGCCGGATCTGTGCCGAAGACCCCGCGAGCGGGTTCCTTCCCTCAACAGGAACAATCCGGAGGCTGCGACCGGCCCAGGGCCCGGGCGTGCGCGACGACCGTGGCATCGAAGAAGGGGGAGAGGTGTCCGTGTATTACGACCCGCTGATTGCAAAGGTCGTGGTCTGGGCACCAGATCGCCCGTTGGCCATCGCCCGCATGGAGCGGGCCCTCCATGAATACGAGATTGTGGGCGTTACGACGAATATCTCTGTCTGTACGTTTGTCATGCGCCACCCTGCGTTTCGTGCAGGGACATTCGATACCGGCTTCATCAGTCGCTATTACGATGCTGCTGCCGGTCCCGTATCGGGCGAGGGAAGGCTCGCCGCTGCCGCTCTCCTGTCTGCGTGGCTGGAGCGCACGGATCCCGTTTCTCCGCACACTGAGGACAACAGCGGTAATGGGGTCCCTTCCGCCTGGAAAGCTCGCCGTACCTCCGCATCCTGGGTACCCCGCCGATGAGCCCGCACACCTACACGGTGCGCATCGGCGCCCGGGACTTCGCAGTGGAGTTTGTCGACGACGGTCACGTGCGGGTCGACGGCACGGAGTATGGTTTTACCGTCGGCCAGCCTGGCACGGGCGTATACTCCGTGCTCCTTGACGGGGCGTCGTACACCTTTGCCGTTGAACGGACGCACGGGGCAAATCGTCTTCTGATTGACGGCTCTCTCTGTGCCGTGGATGTCGAAACAGAACGGGAACGCCTGCTGAAGCGTCACATGTTTTCGGACGCGGCCACGCACCATTCCCTTGCCGTTGTCGCTCCCATGCCGTCGCTGGTGGTCCGGATCGCCGTGACGGAGGGACAGGTTGTTGAACTGGGTCAGGCGCTGCTTGTGCTTGAAGCCATGAAGATGGAGAACGAGTTGAAAGCAAACCGCAGCGGGACGGTGAAGAAGATTCATGTCGAGTGCGGGAAGGCAGTGGAGAAAGGGGAGGTCCTGATCAGTATCGTATGAAAAACAAACACTTAAGAGCGGGATGGGTGTGGATCGTTGCCGCCGTGTGCGGTGCGGCCACGCAGGTCTTCGCAGGCGGTTTTCAGACGGGCGTCCTGTCTGTGCGGGGCATCGGCATGGGCGGAGTAACGGTGTCGATCCTGAACGATCCTACAGTGGTTTCTGCAAATCCGGCAGCGCTCTCCACGCTGCGGGGAACGCACTTCTCCATCGGAACGATCATCACGATGCCGGACTATGCGTTCACCTCTGGGTCCAGTGGTCAATCCGCCAAGATGCAGTCTCAGGTCCTGTTCCCCCCCACATTTGCGCTGACACACACATTTGCAGGGGGAGTGGGATTCGGGGTCAGTGCCGGCATCCCCTATTTTGCAAAGACCGACTGGGGAGAGAACTGGCCAGGTAACCGCATCGTGACAAGCTCGGAGATCCGCGGTGTCTATGTGACCCCCGCAGTGTCATTCGGAATGCCGGATTTTTCCGTGGGGGTCGGACTCCGTCTGATATTCTTCAGGATGAACCTGAACCGCAGGTTTGCAGCTCAGACGGCCGCGCCGGGGGCGGAACTCTCCACGATTTACGCAACAGGGAGCGCCGCAGCGTCGCATGCCCTCCAGATCGGACTCCTGTATCACCCGTCACCGGTGCTTTCGGTGGGGCTTGTGTTTGAATCCCGCGCACGGGTACGCATCGATGAAGGAAGCATTGATTACGGGGGGCTGCCTGAAGGGAGCGCGGAGATTGCCGCAGCGTCGACATTTTCCACGGAGATGACGGTGCCGGACAACTGGCACGCAGGTGTAAGCCTTGAACCGATCCCCGCGCTCCTTCTCTCAGGCGAAGTGCAATTTGTGCGGTGGTCGGCATTCCACAGGACGCCCATGATTATCGGTTCGGGTTCTGCGCAGACAGTATGGGTGGAGCAGGCCGGCTGGCGCGACTCCTGGATCGCGCGGATCGGCGCGGAAGTGCGTCTCTTCGATATTGAGTTTCGTCTGGGCCTGAGCATGGATCAATCCCCGATCCCCGGAGAAGAGCTGAGGCCGTCACTCCCGGATGCCGACCGCACGGGCTACTCGCTGGGGCTTGGGTACGAAGTCGGTGAAGGGCTCCGGCTTGATTTCGCGCTTGAATCAGTTCGATACAAACAACGCACCGTGCAGGCGTCCAAGGTGATGCTGCTGCCCGGGGTCCCGTTCAACGGCACGTACGACCTGTCGAGCACGGTCGCCGCTCTCAACGTACGCTATTCCTGGAACAATCATGACCTTCCCCGTCAACCTTCCCGGTGAACCTGTCGTCGCACTTGAACTCGCACGCCTCCATGGCCTAACGGAAGATGAGTACGCACGTATTATCGAAATTCTGGGAAGGGTTCCCACGTATACCGAGCTCGGGATCTACAGCGTCATGTGGAGTGAACACTGCAGCTACAAGAATTCCATCGCGCTGATCAAGACACTCCCGCGCAGCGGGGGGCGACTGCTTGTCGGTGCCGGCGAGGAGAATGCCGGGCTGGTGGATATTGGCGATGGTCTCGCCGTGGCATTCAAGATCGAAAGTCATAACCATCCGTCTGCCGTCGAACCGTACCAGGGGGCTGCGACCGGCGTCGGAGGGATCATGCGGGACATTTTTACGATGGGCGCACGCCCGATTGCGGCGCTGAATTCATTGCGCTTCGGCACGCTGGACAACGCGCGGACGCGGTATCTGTTCGACGGCGTGGTACGCGGGATCGGGGACTACGGGAACAGTTTTGGCGTCCCGACGGTGGCCGGAGAAGTCTACTTCGATCCCTGCTACCAGGAGAACCCGCTTGTCAACGCCATGGCAGTCGGCGTGGTGAAGCATGGAGCGTGGGCGAGCGCCACCGCGTCCGGCCCCGGCAATCCCGTCATGATTGTGGGATCGGCAACGGGAAGAGATGGAATCCACGGAGCGACATTCGCTTCCGAGGAAATCTCTGAAGCATCCGAGAAGAAACGACCGTCCGTTCAGGTCGGCGACCCGTTCACGGAAAAACTTCTTCTGGAGGCGACGCTTGAAGCCATACGGTCGGGGTCCGTTGTCGGCATTCAGGACATGGGCGCCGCAGGAATTACGTGCTCGACGTCAGAAATGAGCGCGAAAGGGAAGTGTGGCATGAGGATTGACCTCAACCGCGTGCCCGCTCGTGAAACCGGAATGTCGGCGTATGAACTTCTGCTCTCAGAATCCCAGGAACGGATGCTCGTGGTTGTCCGTAAGGGAGAGGAACCGAGAGTGCAGGCGATCTTCGAGAAATGGGACTTGCATGCCGAGATCATCGGGGAGGTGATTCCTGAGGACCGGCTGCTGATCACGTACAGGGACTGCCTGGTCGCCGATGTTCCCCCGGAGACCCTTGTCCTCGGCGGTGGTGCTCCCGTCTACATCAGGGAGGCGCGGGAACCTGAGTACATCGCATCCACACGCCTGCTTGATCTCAGCCGAGTGTCAGAACCACCAGAATGCACCTCCGCCTTGCTGAAGCTCCTTGGCACCCCGGAGATTGCGTCGAAGCAGTGGGTCTTTGAGCAGTACGACTCCATGGTGCGAACAAATAACGTAGTTCTGGCTGGAGCTGATGCGGCTGTTGTGTATGTCAAGCAAGGGCTTAAGGGGCTGGCGATGAAGACAGACTGCAATGGCCGGTACGTCTACCTGAATCCCCGGCGCGGAGCCGCCATTGCTGTGGCGGAATCGGCGCGCAACGTCGCATGCACGGGTGCTACGCCTGTCGCAATCACGAATTGTCTCAACTTCGGGAATCCATACAAGCCCGGTGTATTCTGGCAGTTCAAGGAGGCTGTGGCCGGAATCGGCGAGGCGTGCCGTGTGTTCGACACACCCGTCACGGGTGGAAACGTCAGCTTCTACAACGAAAGCCCTACGACGAGCGTGTACCCGACGCCCGTGATAGGCATGCTGGGCATCCTGGATGACGTCCGGAAGGCCTGCGTGGCGTACTTCTCGCAAGCCGGGGATTCGATCCTGCTGCTTGGGAGCACGCGTGGAGAGCTCGGGGGAAGTTCATACCTCGCGTATGTGCACGGGGTTGTTGCCGGCGATTGTCCGACTATTGATCTGCGTGGCGAGCGGGCCCTTCAGACGGCTGTCATCGGCATGATTGACGAAGGCTTGCTCCATTCGGCACACGATTGCTCTGAAGGCGGCGTTGCGGTTGCGCTGGCCGAATCGTGCATTCTCGGGGGTTTCAGGGCTATCGGCGCAAACGTTGATCTCGGGGAGCGGACAATGCGGAAGGATGCGCTCGCATTCGGAGAGGATCAATCGCGCGTCGTGGTGAGCGCAGCACCGGTACACGTGGAGAAGATACGTGTGATTGCAGGTTCGCACGGCGTGCCACTCATGGAAATAGGCACAGTTACAGGGGACCGTCTAAGGATCGAGGGGATAGTGGATGCAGGGGTAGAGGAAATGAGGAATATCTATTTCGGGTCAATTCGTGAGAGGATGAAGAATCCGACTTAACATAATATACATTATTTGGTATTGACCAGGAATACATGAACGTCCTGGGCGCCGGACAGTGAACGCGTTGCGTCTAGGCCTCCTGCTGCTTCTGCGCTGCCCATGCTCCGAGGAGGTGAACCTGGTAGATCCGATTCACGTTCACGAAGCCAGCTTCCGCCAAGAGCTGCTGGATCCGCGCCTCACTCACCAGCGAGTCTTCCTCAGTCGCCCTGCGGCGGACCATCTCCTGCACCTCGGGAGGCAGACCTTGCAAGAATATGAACTCTAGCCACGCTTGGAGAGCCTGCTGAGCGGGACCCGACTGCAGGTCGCCGTGTAGTCCCGCCAAGAAGATCCACCCACCTGGCACGAGTCTGCGCCAGACCCCCTCGAGGAATCGTAGCTTAGCACCGTCGTCGGGCAGCAAATGCTCGACAAGAATGGCGGTCGCAGCGTCAAACGCTGGCTCCTTCGGCAGGGCGTCAACGGTACCGACGGTCAGCGTGACCCGTTCCGAAACGTCCACGCTGTCAAGCCTCAGGCGAGCTAGATCCAACATCGGCTCGGCCGGATCGACTCCGAGGAAAGACCAGGATCTCTGATGTGTCGCGAACGTCGCGAGCGCCGTGCCGGTGCCGCACCCGGCATCCAATACCCGCGCCGCTTCACCCACGTACATTCGAAGATGCGACAGGAGGATCATCGGTAGTTGCTCGTAGCCGGGGAAGACCCGGGCCATCATGGCGTCATAACGAGACGCCTCCTCGAATCGCCCTTGGATTCCGTCTTTCAATCTGCCTCCTTGTTCGATCGCCGGACCTGGGGTCGCGTCTACGTTCACTGGTACAGGCGCTTGATCTTATTGGCATTCATCCCTCCGACCATTTCCCGGGGCGTAATAACGTAGATTCCCCCTGGAACCAGATCCAACTTCACTCCATGCACCCCTCTCCCGATCAGTTCGCCGTCTGCATGTACGTCAAACCCTTCTGATGACTCTAGACGTAACGTGCGTGTCTTCATATACCTCACATACGGTTTCTCAACCCGTTTCCGGCTCATGACTGTCGGGATCATCGGCAGGATCCTCCTCACCGGTAAATACTCAATCGCACAGACATCCAGCAACCCGTCATCCACGGCAGCTTCAGGCGTTAGATAGAAACCCCCGCCTGCACACATTCCATTTCCAGTCGCGACAAGCAACTGTCGCTTCGTCCAGTGCTCCTCGTCCGTGCTCCCGGTGATGACGGGCGCCCGGTACTTGCCAAGTGTCTGGAGCACGGACACCAGATAGAGAAGTGTCCCTCTGAGAAAACGCATCTCGCTCACGCGCCGCGCCACAGCCGCATCAAATCCAACCCCAACACCGTTCATGAAGAACCGAAATGGCTCAAACTTCAGTTCATCACCATACAATGTGCCGCATGCAACCCGGCCTATGTCCAGCTTCCGTATGTGATTATGCCTGACAATCTCTAGTGCCCGTAAGAGCTTCTTCGGGATTCCCAGCGACCGGATGAGATCGTTTCCTGACCCTGTCGGGATGATCCCGAGAGCCTTCGATGTGCCCGCCAGTCCGTTGGCGACCTCGTTGATCGTTCCATCACCGCCGACCGACACAACGACGCGGGCCGTGCTTTCACGCGCGAGCTCCGTAGCGTGTCCGCGCCCCTCCGTCAGAAGGACCTCATACGACGATCCTCCTTTTTCGAGGAGGCGCTCGAGAGGCGCTCTCACCTTTCGGCCGCTCCCCTTTCCCGCCGCTGGATTCAGGATGAACGAAAATTCAGGCACGGATATTCCACTGGCTGTTCTGAAAACCCCTCAATCGCACTTTCAGAGGATCATATAGTGTCGTTCCCTTAAACACTATATCGGCCCCTCCTTCAAGTATGACATTGGCAAACGATCCGTCGCGTTCGCCGAACGAGACACTGAGCCATTCCCCACTCCTGGCTCGCACCCGTATCGGCGGATATATGGCACGCTCGAGGTGCGCCATGATGGCCGCTGCGATTGATCCAGTGCCGCACGCCAGCGTCTCCGCCTCCACGCCCCGTTCGTAGGTTCTGACCGCAATCGTAGTTTTGTCGAGCAGTTGAACGAAATTCACGTTTGTCCCCTGGGGCGAAAAGCGCTCGTGCTCCCGGAGCTGTCTTCCAATCCGCACGACATCCACGATTTCAAGATCGTCCACGAAATGCACAACATGCGGAGCCCCTGTGTCGATGGCGTGGACCGTATAGGGCGAATCCTGGAGCCGCACCCGGATGCCGCGTTGAATGGCGGCAGGGTCTTTCATCTGCAAGCGGATGCTTGTGCCGGCAACGGTTGCCGCATAGACATGATCAATCGCCTCGAAGCGAAACTCCTGTTTCTTCGAGCCGAGCGATTGCACATACCGCACTGCGCACCGCCCCCCGTTGCCGCACATCCCGCCGGTGCTGCCGTCCGCGTTGTAATACGACATACGGAAGTCGGCCGCTGAGCTCTTGTCGATGATGAGTATCCCGTCAGCCCCGACTCCGAAATGACGATCACAGAGGACCCGGGCCAGGTCACCCCGGTCTACCGTCAGGTGACCGTCCTGATTGTCCAGTGCGACAAAGTCATTCCCTGCACCGGTGAGTTTCGTAAACGCGATTTCCATGGGTCGAGCGGACGATATGAGCAATTGCTATGATCGTACTACAGAAAAACGCTCCCGACAATGACTACGAGAGCGTTTTGTGTGGAGATGGCGGGAGTCGAACCCGCGTCCGAGGAGAAGACCATCAAGAGCACTACATGCGTATTCTGTCTTTTTTGCTTCATTCCGCCATCTCCGACAGACAGGCGATTGACAGAACCACCCCGGGTAACGCGCTTGCGGCGCGATTCACGTGTCGCCCCCAGGGGCATCGCCACGCTATCCTGTCTGAAGTCGGCGCCGCTTCGGATACCGGCAGGCAAATCTCCGGGCGACGGGTCACCTAAGGGTTACTTAGGCGGCCAGTGCGTAGTTGTAGTCAGCACTTAGGTTTTTCCGCGTTGTTTAACGTGCACCACGGAGAGCACGGCACGCGATCCGGACCATCCTCATCCACGTCGAAGCCAGATCATCCCCATGACGCTATCTTACCGAAACCGCGGACCAATGTCAAGTCGGCGTCCGCCGCACGTACGTCCGCGTCAGGAAGTCGCGCAGATAGATGAATGCTGATTCGACATCGTCGTGAAAGTGAAACAGTCGCATATCCCGTTTGCTGATGACCCCGTGAGCGATCATGTAGTCGAAGTCCAGCACATTTTTCCAGTACTCCGTACCGTAGATCACCACCGCCATCTTCTTCTTGACCTTGTCCGTTTGGAGGAGTGTGAGGATTTCCATCAGCTCGTCCATGGTGCCGAAGCCGCCTGGCATGATGACCAGGGCCTTTGCCAGATATGCAAACCAGAACTTGCGCATGAAGAAGTAGTGAAACTCCAGGCTGAGATCCGGGGTTATGTATGGATTCGCGAACTGCTCGAACGGCAGACTGATATTCAGCCCGACACTTTTTCCTCCCGCACGGTGCGCGCCGCGATTCGCTGCCTCCATAATGCCCGGTCCTCCGCCCGAGCACACCACAAACCTGTTCGAATCTTTCAGGGTCTTGGACCAGATCGTAAGACGCCGCGCCAGTTCGACCGTATCTTCATAATACCGCGACATACCCACACGGAGCTTCGCTTCGTCCACGGCGCGGATGAGTCCCGTTCCGGGTTGGCCGATCTTTTTCATCGCCGCGACGGAAGCACGCTGTGCGGCAAGCGCCTCTGTGCGCGACGAGATGCGCGCGGATCCGAAGAACACAATCGTGTCCTTGATGTGTTCGCGACGGAACCTGCGTTGCGGACCGAGGAACTCTGCGAGCATGCGGACGAGCCGGGCGTCCGGGCTGTTGAGAAACTCGAGATCCTTGTATGCCTTGGGCGGTTTCTCCTGAACTTTTTTCATGGTGTACTGTTTCCGGGTGATTGTTAGCCGAACAGACCGTACGCACGGCCCTGGATCCCTTCGATGTGTACATCCGATTGGATGATGCCGTGACGCAGAAGGTATCCAAGTGCCTGATAGATTTCCTGGCGGCTCCAGTGAAACAATCTGCGTATCGTCGCCAGGGTGGAAACTCGCTGGTTCCGGAAATAGCGCTCCAGGATCGCCCGACGGGCATCTTCCGGTGTGATCCGACGTGCTTTTCTGAGTTCCCGACCGTAGATGCCGCGCACGGGAGTCCAGGCAAATGAATGTGGCCTCCGGTCATCATTGGCCTTCGCGATGTACAGTTTCACCTGCAGTTCCATGAGGGCCTGCTCGAACGACGAGTGTCCCGCCGATCCGCGCCGGAGCGTCGCCTGCTTCAGTGTCTGCGTGGACATGGGCGCATGCTTGATCAGTTCATCCATAATCACACGGGCCCGTGTGCTGAGGGCCCCGCGTACCGACGCCCCGACATGCTCATCCCGCTCGCCGGTGCGACCGCTCAGCGCAAGAAAATGCGGCAGGTACTCGAGAGATACCATCATGGGCCGGCGCAGAAGAAGTTTTCCGTAGAACACCTCACGCTGTGCAGGAAGGAGGTCCTTCATCTCCCACACGAATGCAAAGCCGGGATCGGTGCGCGATCGGCCATTGTCCGGAAGTGCCCGCGTCCCGCGCGCCGCGTGCCACAGGCACGGGAGTTCGGAATTTTCCGCTTTGAAGACGAAGCAGAATCCGACATCCTGGATGAAATTCAACGCCCGCCGCTTCGTCGTCACGGCCAATCGTGGGACACGCCGGTGCACGCGATCCCGCCACCGCTCGAGTTCCTCCCTGGAGTACACGGTCATCGTCCCTCATCTCTCTTCCCTCTGTCACCGTCGGGCCAGAGCCGGGCCACGTCGGCAGGCACAACCAGAGCACCACCCCTGAGCGTGACCCTCGCCCCCGCCGCAAGCCGTCCCGCTCTGACCAGCGCAAGCGCACGCCGGGACCCGTCGTCCAGCCTGGCAGAGAGTGACGTCACGCGTCCGATAGCTTCATCCCCCGCGTACACTTCCCACCCGGCCTCCTCCCCTGCTCCCGGGGATCCTTCCGCGAGAATCTCGAGACCCGCCAGCTCTCGCTGGACCTTCTCGTAAGCATCAAGGCGTGCAATGACCTCCTGACCTATGTAGCACCCCTTTGTGAAACTGATTGCACCCCGCAGACCTATCTCAAGCGGATTCCGGTCGTGCGTGATCTCCCTCCCCCAACGGGGGACACCTTCCAGGATCCTGATCGTTTCTGCCTGCTCAGCCTCCAGCCATGTAAGATGGCACGCCTCAAGTGCCTCCTCAACACGTCCGACCGACTCGGGCCCGGCCAGAATGCGTACTCCGGGAATCGTGCCAAACGGTACGGGCCAGATGGTCACTGCAGGTCCCCAGTACACGTTTCCGACCCTGCCTTCTGGTGCGAGCAAGGGCTCAAGTTCAGTATGCAGAGAATGAACATTGCCTCCAATAGCTTTAATGACTGCATAGGAGGGACTTAAGGGCTGTATATGAATGTCTTCTGTAATAGTATATTTCGCAATCCAGGCAATCAGTGGGCCCATCGTCTCCGCGCTGCAGCAGAGTATCGTTCGCGCGGGAGTGACGACGACATCCACAAAGGCAATGATACGCCCCTTCTCGGTTGTGAACACGGTCTCGACCGCCCTTGCCCCCGGTCCGTTCCGGAGGTCATTCGTGGAGATGCGATGCAAGAGGTCGAGTCCATCAGCTCCCTCTACAATGGCGCATGTCGCATCGTGCTCCCGCATGCTCCCGCCGTTTCTGACAGCGTTGTCCCGGATGGAACCACTGAGACTCATCGGGTGCCTCCGGATGCATCGAGCAGTACGACGGTACCATCGAAGTCGGTGCAGAGCACCATTGCGGGACCGGCCGGGCAGAGAGTATTGACCGCACACGCCCCGATCCTGTGCCGCCACACCACGGCCCCTGTTCGAGCATTCAGCGCCAGGACCACACCCTTCATGGTTCCATAGAAGAGTGTTCCACCGGATTCCACGGGCATCGCTGCGTTGATGTCGTAGCCAAACGCCGCGTCACTGCCCCAGAGCATCTCGGGATGGTCCGGCGCCGTTGCAAAGGCGATAAGCGAATCCCGGATTGTACGGACGTACACCGCTGAACCATCTCCCGATTCCCCGATGCTTTCGCGGACCTGGTGGCATGGACTCCGCCAGACGCTGTCCCCCGTCGCGGCATCCAGAACTGTCATGACACGATCGGGCGCAACGAAGAAGACGTGTCCACCAGCGACCACGGGCCAACAGGCCGCAGGAGAAAGAAGGACCTGACCGGGATCACGCTGCCATTTCCAGCGGAGCGAGCCGTTGTGTTTGTTCAGCGCCGTGAAGGAGTTGTCCCATGCGCCAAAATACACAGCATCTCCGTCAACTGCCGGTCGTGTTTCCACAAATCCACCAACGCTGTTGAAGCTCCAGAGAAGTCTACCGGATTCGAGATCGAGCGAACGGAAGCTCCCGTCGCTTGAGCCGATGAATACCCTTCCGTCGTCAATTGCCGGAGCCGCAACGATTGGCGCGCGCGTCGGGGTCTGCCAGAGTGTCTCTCCTGAAGACGCATCGAAGCACCAGATCACACTGTCAGCAGAGCCGACGACGACCCGCCCCTGCGCCAGGGCCGGCGTCCCGTACACGGGTCCTCCCGTGGGTCGGGCCCACACCTTCTCCCCGTCTCTGATCCGGAGCGCAGTGATCCATCCGCCGCCATCTGCCACCACGGCGATGGAGTCGTTGATTGCCGCGGAAGCGGTAATGGTGTATCCGGTCGCGAAACGCCACCGTTCCCGGATAGCGGGATATGCATTGTTCACCGCATAGGATGGGCGCGGGAATGGGCCCTGCCCCTGCAGGCTACGCCTCCCCAATCGTGCGGCAAACCATGGGGAGGAGGTCTCCTGACTCGTGCGGCGCTCCTGCACGACGATGCTGTCGCCGTGCACCGTTACGACATTGTATCCCCCCCTCTCGTCAGATCCGCGGAGCAAGCTCCGCCCCATTAATCCCGACTGGCCTTCGAAATCGAGCACGCGGTTTCGATGACCGTGTCCGACGAACACCATCCGCACGTCCCTCCCGCGCAGTCGATCGAGGACTTCATACCAGTTTGCGATGCTGCTGTCGAGTGGATAGTGCGACGCCACGAAGAGGGGCAGATCGGGGTTCGCGCGTGTAAGCGCCGTGTCGAGCCAGCGCAGGTCCTCCGGCGCAAAATGCCCCTCGGCCATCCGCATGCGCGGGCCCTGGTGAAGGCCCAGGAAAGTAAACCCTTCTGTCCGGAAAGAAAAACGTTCTCCCCCGAAGAGAGACGGGGAAAGGTCGTTCCCCCGGACTCTGACCACTTTGTGTCGTGGTTGCCGGGTATGATCGCGAACGGAGCCCGCAATCCGGCCAGAGCGCTCTGCGCCTCGAGGAGTTCAGCGTCGCTTCCGCGTTCCGTGACATCGCCGGTGATGAGGACAAATGCGATATCTCCCTGGTTATTGATGTCGGACACCGCATCCGTGAGATCCGTCAGCCCTGTCGGGCTCCCCACGTGGAGGTCGCTCAGCCACGCGAACCGGAGCGGAGCGAGCACGAGGGCGGAGAGAAGGAGAAGGAGGGCCATCCGCGGTCACCGGTACAGCTTCTGCAACGCCACACCGGGAAAATAGTGCCGGACAATCGCGTCAGCCGAAAAGCCCCGGGTTGCCATGACTGCAGCGCCGATCTGGCAGAGGCCCACACCATGGCCCCATCCGGCGCCGAGGAGCGTGAACTGTACGGGCGTTCCGTCTGCATCGCGGTCGGTGCGAACCAGAAATGCCGAGCTGTATAAGTGGCTCGGGGAGAGCCATCGGCGGATTTCGAGTTCTTTTCCCACAATAACCGATCGTGTTGTTCCAACGACGCGAAGCCGGGTAATCCGCCCGGACGGGCCACGATGCAGCGGCTGAAGGTCCAGGAGTATACCCACGTCGATCCCCGACTTCTTGAGAATCAGCCGTTCGAGTTCCTCGCGTCGATAGACAATCTTCCACCGGTAGAAGTCGGTGGTCTCCTGATCGAACGACGGGAGGATCTGTCGGAGAATCTCTCCGTCGCTGGTGTTGCAGTACGCATCAGGGGGATGCGAAATCCACTTCTCCATGTCGTCTTCGGTGATAACGGGGGGTAGATCGGACGGCGTATCGGCGATGCTCCGCAGATACGGCACGGGGACGTCTTCCCACGCGTTCTCAAAATTCTCCGTTCGCCCGCCACACGCCTTATAGAAGCGCGCATCACATATCCCTTCATGGTGCACCAGGAACACCCCGCGGGTCGACCGGACCGCTTCCTCGGCGGCGGACGAGAGAATCCGCGTGATTCCCTGATAACGCTGGCAGTGATCGTCTGCACAGACATCGAACAGATCATGGTCTTCGCGCGTGTACCACCGGACAATCTCTGCACTGTCCGTGCCGGGGGGTGACGGCGATGCCATGGGTGTACGATGAGACCTCTCGAGCATGGCCACAAGCCAGCTGCGTGACGTGATGGCATGCGCCTTCAGGAGTTCCGGCGGCGCCGTCGCACTCATTTCAGACGAAATCACGCTTGTCAGGTATTCTTCGAGCGGGACGTTGTTGATCACGGTGATGCCGCGTCCGGGCGCCGCCAGGAGCCGAAGACCTCCCGGAATTGCTGGCGCTCCTTCCGCTCCCAGTGGAAGTTGACGCCGATGGTCACGTCGTCCAGATGAAGGATACACCCGTCGGATTGGGCCGTGAAGTTCAGAGACCGTGCGCGTTCGGCGAATTGATGGCCTTCGATTGCCAGGACGAGCTCGTCGTTCGCGACGCTGCAGGAGAATGAACCGGTGACTTCCCTCCCATGATCGTCGCGGAACACTCCGTCGAGGCGGCCCCGCACAACCGGATATCCTTCGAGAACACCTACATGCAGGAGTGGTTCACGGGAGATCATACGGTATGCCTCCTTCCTTCAGGGTACTGTCGTTGACCGGGTGCTCACGCGCGACACACGTCATGCCTAACAGGCGACCCGCATCGTCCCGGAACGGCGTGACCGTCCACGGAATGGAAAGCGTATGACCATCCTGTCGGACAATTTCAGAACAAAATTCAACGGAAGTCTCGGCCTGGATCATATGGTCGAGGAGGAATCTGCGCGCAGTTTCGCGTTGCTCCGGACCCGTGCAGACATCGTACCACCGTCTCCCACGCAGGTCGTCCATCCCGCGCCCGGCCAGTTGAAGCGCGGCGTCGTTGCAGAACAGAATCGTCCCCTGGTGGTCGAGAATAGCGGCACCGAGAGGGACATGTGCGAGGACCTCGCGAAATTGCTGCTCCGAAATGCGCAGGCGCTCCTCCATCTGCCGCTTTTCAGTACAGTCGGTCATAATGCCGGTGCACGGCAACGGTCTCGTCGGCACCGGTGCGCTGCCTGCTGGTGGTCCGGGACCATTCGCTCATTGCCTGTTTTACCGTGAGGATCCGGAATTCGTATGAGCCGACCTGACCCGCGAGCATTCGTTCCCATTCTGTTTGCAGGCCCTGCCGGTCGTCGGGGTGGACGAACCGGGTGAAGTGTTGCCCGACGATGTCGCTGGGTGCGTAACCCGTGAGCGGTTCGATCCGCTGACTCATGTACGTGAAATACCCCTTTTCCATCGAGGGAAAAGACGGTGTCGTGCAAGTTTTCCACGAGTGCCGCGATCGCGCTCTTCGGAAAGACGGAGCACCTCCGCAGCCTCCCGTCGCTCGGTGATGTCCTGCATGAGGCCGTCATAGGAGGAGAGCTCACCGTACGGCGTGAAGTGCAGGATGGGAGTATTTCTCACCCACCGCACTCTCCCATCCTTGCGGATGATCCTGTGTTCCAGCGGCTCAGCTGGCTCACCGGCAAGCAGGCGCTTTACCTGATCGAGAACCGCTCCGCGGTCCCGTTCGTCGACCATCTTCAGCCAGAGGTGCGGATCCTGGACATACTCTTCCGGTGAGTACCCTGTAACCGCCGCGCACCCAAACCCGTGCACGGTTTCCGCCCAGTGTCCGTGTTCGAGACGGACGGTGTACATATAGTCCGTAATCTGATTGGCGATGCGTTTGAACCGTTCTTCGCTGTTGCGGAGCTGATCGTGCGACCGGTCGCCCGCGAGGACCCCGGCAAGCACCTCGCCGAGGAGAGTCAGGAGGCGCAAATCCTCCCCGCCCCAGATTCGTTCTTCACGTTCGGTGACAACGCCGAACGCGCCAAAGAGTCTCTGTTCGGTCATCAGAGGGAACAGCAGGAGCGACTGCGCACCGTCGTCGGCCCAGAAGGCCACGTCCGCCCCGGCCTCATCCGGCAAATCGGCAACGCGATGAAGGCAGACCGGATCGCCGGTCTGCAGGTGCGAGAGCGCCCAGGGCCAGCGAGCAAGGGAAACACCCTGATGACTGAGCCCGCCGGGGGGGGTATCCGGAGGTGTCCAGACAATCTCCTGATCCACATGCGAGGACGCGGGCGTGAACATGTCCACAAAACACCGGTCGGCGCCGACAAATCGTCCGACTGCACCAAGCGTCTGTTCGATCTCCAGTTTCAGTTTTGGCGAGGACGCATTGATCAGCCGGGCTGCGCAGGCAGCGACCAGGTTCTCAAGCGCCACCCGGCGGACCAGGGCGTCCTCCACTTTCCGATGCTCGCTGAGATCCTCCACGATTGCCACGGCGCCGGAGATTTCCTTGTTGCGCGTCCTGAGCGGTGCCGTACCGCAGAATGATCCAGATCTCCTCGCGGTCACTCAACCGGTGGCTGATGCCTTCGTAGTGGGCCGGGACACCACGGAGCGCACTTGCCAGAGCCGCATGTGCCGTCGGATCGAAGAAACGCGTCACAGGGAGGTTCAGCACCTCTTCCGGTGATACGCCGATGAGATTCGCGAACCGGCTGTTCAGCTCGGTGACGGCCATGTTCCGGTCGAAATGGAGGATCCCGACCGGAGAACTCTGAAAGACGAGGCGATACCGCTCTTCTTCGCGCTTCCGTTCTTTGTCGAGCCGGTGTTTGTACACCGCCATTTCGATCGTGCTCCGAATATCCCGGACTTCGAACGGTTTTACGATAAACCCGGACGGCACCGCCTGCCGCGCCCGACGCAACGTGTCTTCGTCCGTGTACGCCGAGGCGAAGACGACCGGAATGTCAAAATCCCTGGTAATGCGACTCCCCACCTCAATGCCGTCCATCCCACCGCCGAGACCGATGTCCAGGAGAACCAGATCGGGTGGATCGTGCGCGATGAGTTGCAGCGCCTCTTCGCCGGAAACAGCAGTTCCTGGTACGACGTAGCCCAGATTTGTCAACCCGATTTGCAGGTCATGGGCGACAATCTGTTCATCTTCGACGATGAGAACTCGCGGAGAGGACGGTTTGGCACTTCCGTTCGGCGTCCGTTTGGGTTCTACTGGTGACGACGTGTTTTTCACGTGTGTGTTCCTGCGATCGAGTTCGCTCACTGATCCGGAAAAATTGTGCGTTTATCCCCCAAACGCAGTTTCAAGGCTGCGGAGAATCCGGGCTTCCGACAGAGAAACATGCGGTCCTATGCCCCAGAGACCTCCTGTCGCCTGCGCAACCGCGCGTGCATGGGCCAGGAAGGACCCCTTGAGCGCACGTACATCCTTCGGACTCAACTGTTCGCATATGCCTTCGACACAATGCGCCCACGCAATGAGAAGCCGGGGATCCGGCCTCTGCCTGAGCCACTGTTCAAGAAGAGCATAGTCGCGATTCCCGGGCGTGAAGCCGAGTCTGAGGGCACATTGGAGCACCAGTTCCCGTTCCTTTGAATCGATCTCTCCATCTGCCCATGCAACCTCGAGAAACGGAATAATGGTGAGTGCCGCAACGACATCCGGTGAAAGCTGCATGTCGACCAGCCTGGAGAGAATTCTGTCATTTTGAATGCCCGTAGCATCCTGAAGAGCTTTGCGGTGGTCCGAAGGATCGCGTGGCTCTCCCCCACCGTCAATGGCAGGAGCGGTTTCTCCGGCAAAGAACCTCTTCTTCAGCTTCCGGAGTCGTCCCTCCAGCGGCTTCTGCTTCGGCGACATATGCTATCCGTTTTGTCTGTCCCCCCAGGCAAGTAATATACACAGGTCGACTTGTCGATGCAACTCGTCTGGCCGAAGTTGACCACATGATCACTCAGAGGCGCCGGGGGCAACCCGGAGCAAGCCGGGGAGCGCATATTGCCCCATAACCGGTTGGTATCGTATTTGCTTATGTAGATGATGAGCCCCGGCGCGGACGGACTGCAGCTACGGTCAGGGGGCGTCTCGTCAGAGGAATGCCAATGAGTGCCTGGAATGGTGTTGCGGATTGCCCGAAATGCGGCAGCAAAGGGACGATGATGGTCCATGGTGAAACGAGCACGCTGGAAATCGACGGTTGCTGGGTGTGCGGGTACGGACGAGAGATCGCGGACCGGATGAAGGGGTTCATCCCGCTCCGCCATCTTCGCGTCGAGCGCAGCCGTCCTGCCAATCTTCCGTCCGGCGGCTAGCACGCGTATCTGGTTTCCCGCCGGTGCCGATCTGTACTGACCTATCTCCATCTCTCTCCTGAGAACGACACAAGGGTCGGCACCGGCCCAATGTATGGCGATGACCGCGACACCGGTTCTTCCCTGCCGGTTGCACCCACACCATGTTCGCTCCGTCCTGAGCCGCACCAGGCCCTGGTGGCTCATCACCGCCGATGGCACTTTGGTGCCCGGAACACTTCTTCTTTTCTCTATGAATTCCGGCTCTGTATCGCCCTTTGTTCATGTCCGCTTGCGGTACCTCGGAACTAATGGCTGATCCTTCGGCGTTCTGGTACATATGAACAATGGACCAGCCCTATGGACCGTATGACATTTGCCGAGCGCCTCATGATCGGGCGCGAGGACCACTCCCTTGGCTATCAGGTGAAGGAAAGCGCCCAGGCCCTTGTTCAAGACCTCCTTGCCCTCCTCTTTCCTCAGCTGTGTCGTGAGCACTACGCATCTGCCTCCGAGATTGCCGCTCGCCTGGTTCTCTTTGAGCGCGATCTGCGAATGCTCGTGAGTCCGTTTCTGGAGGAGTCGGGCAAAGATCCGGGGCTTACAATTGAAGAAGTGATGAGCACGCTCCCCGTCCTCCATGAGCAACTGCAGCAGGACGCAAAAGCCATCTATCTCGGCGACCCGGCTGCGGAAAGTCTGGATGAGGTTATTGTTGCGTATCCCGGTTTTCTGGCGATTGCGCTGTACCGGATTGCCCACGAGTTCTACAAGAGAGATGTCCCGATCATGCCGCGTCTTTTGACAGAGTACGCACACCAGACCACCGGCATTGACATTCATCCCGGGGCCAACATCGGGACGCCGTTTGCGATCGACCATGGTACGGGCATCGTCATCGGAGAATCGACGATCATCGGGAGCAACGTCAAGGTGTACCAGGGTGTTACCCTGGGCGCGCTCAGTGTGGACAAGAACATGGCGAACTCGAAACGCCATCCCACCATCGAGGATGACGTGGTCATCTACGCACAGGCGGTAATTCTCGGCGGCGACACACACGTGGGACATCACAGCATCATCGGCGGAAACGTCTGGTTGACAGAAAGCGTCCCCCCTTATTCGTTTGTGTATCAGGAACATAACACAGTGGTGCGGGCCCAGGAAGCGAAACGCGCTGCGTCACCCATCATGACATGAAGTGGAGGAGGAAGTATGAGAGCGCAGACCATTCTTGAGACCATCGGCAATACCCCTCATGTGAGGCTGCAGAGGTTGTTTCCGAAGCACGACGTGTGGATGAAACTCGAGCGCGCCAATCCCGGCGGCAGTATCAAAGACCGAATCGCCATCTCGATGGTCGAAGATGCGGAACGGAGAGGGGTGCTTACGAAGGACTCGGTGATCATCGAACCGACCTCGGGGAACACGGGGATCGGGCTTGCCATGGTCGCGGCCGTGAAAGGGTACCGCCTCATCCTGGTCATGCCGGACTCAATGTCCGTGGAACGCCGCGGCATCATGAAGGCCTACGGCGCAGAGCTTGAGCTCACACCCAAAGAGCAGGGAACGCGGGGAGCCATTCAGCGTGCAGAGGAACTCGTGGCATCGACTCCCAAAGCGTGGATGCCGAACCAGTTTGAGAACGAGGCGAATATCGAAATACACCGGAGAACAACGGCACAGGAGATCCTGCGCGATTTTCCGGACGGACTGCACGCACTGATCACCGGCGTCGGGACCGGCGGCCACATCACCGGTTGCGCCGAGATTCTGAAGGTCCAGTGGCCCGCCCTCAAGGTCTTTGCCGTTGAACCCGAACTTTCACCGGTCATCAGCGGTGGGGCCCCAGGACCGCATCCCATACAGGGCATCGGCGCCGGTTTCATCCCGAAAAATCTCCATCGCGAATCGATCGACGGGACTTTCCAGGTCTCGAAGGCCGATGCATTCGCCTTTGCACAACGGAGTGCCCGCGAAGAAGGGGTATTCATCGGCATCTCCTCGGGTGCGTCCCTCGCGGCGGTCAACAGCTATCTTCAAAAGAACCCCTCGTCAGGCCGTGTGCTGACGTTCTGCTATGACACCGGAGATCGGTATCTCTCAATCGAGGGTCTCTTCTGACCATTCAGCCTCTCCGCATCCGGTACGGTATACTCATACAACACCAACGCCTGTCGCTCTCAGATCGTGCGACAGGCGTTCATGGTTCAGACGCGGCGTGAGATCAGAATCCGACGGTGATGCCTCCCATCAGGATAGGAACAAATTTCGGCTGGTTGATCGCGTCGTCGGCGCTCGTGTAGTCATACCCCTTGCGGCCGTTGATATTCTCGCCGTTCGGGCTATACACGGTATCGTGACCGTTCAGGGCGGTTGAAGGATAGTGGTCAAACCCTGCACTCAGGGAAAAGCTCACCCTGGACCCCATCGGGAAGTCGGCCTTCAGCCCTGCACCCCAGCCCCACGGGTCGCTCGTGATCTCAAAGAATTCGTTTCCTCCGATGAACTTGAAATTGGCCGAGAACATCGCCTTGCGGACGCCGATGAACGCATGTGCGTTCTGCATCCCAAACAGAGGAATCCTGTAGAGAAAATCCAACCGGAAATCCCAGATATACCCGCTTTCCTCAGGCGTACCGTTGGTCGCGTCATTGATAAACACCTTCCTCGCAACGGTCGCCACCCCGGGATCGAGGCGCGTATGAGCGATTCCGACTTCGAATGACAACGGGAAGCCACGGGCAAAATTGGACACCATGCCGGTGGCTTTGAAGCCCAGTCCTCCTTTGTACCCTGCCATGAGTCCGGCGGAAAAATCCGCCGCATACAGCGACTGTGCGAATATGATCACTCCCACGATACTCATCCCTGCTCTTCGCATGGTCTTTCCTCCGTTTTTCCCTCTTATGATTCGGTCAAACATCTGTTCCACCGTCTTAATGTAGGAAAATAGGGGGAAGATGCAACCGCCCCGGAGCCGGCCCCCGCCGCTAGTCGAGGACCGCCCACTCGTAGAGACCTGCCGTACACCCTTCCTGAAAGACGACTTCGAGTCGAAGCGCGTCTGTTTCAACAGGAGCAAACGTGACCGTATTCATCGTGCTGCCGGTTGTTGGGTACCCTCCGGCAGATACAACGGGTCTCCAGTCATCTTCATCGCGATAGAGCACGGTCCACTTTGCGGGGAGCCGGCACAGCCCGGAAGTCCCGTCATCACACCAGTACACCTCAACGGCGCTGACGCGACGTGTTGAGTCGAAGTCGTATTGGACCCATTCCGTGCCTCCTTTCTCTGGCCACCAGTTGAATCGGGGAACTGAAACGTCGGCGCTGTTCCGAGGGAGGATCTGGTCGGCCACGGCGTCCACCTCCGTGCCGGCTGACGCCGACACGGAGCTCCGGGCGGCGATGGTTGGAGCGGGCCGTGGCTTTGCGGCCTCAACAATTCGCGCCGGCCAGACAGTCATCGGTGAGCGCCCACGATGTGCCCATGCAAAATACGGAATAGCCGTGAAGCGGACGGGGTGATCCGTGAGAATCGTCCCCTCCATGGTTCGATGTGTCGGCGTTGCAAACCCTGTGATCAGTTGAACACCTCCGAGCAGATCGGGGCTGAACCGGCTTTCCAGTGCTGCCGTGTCCGGAATGACGAGGTCGAGAACACGGCCGGCACTGTTATCCACTCCCTCAAGACAGTACACGATCGGACCTCGCTCGAGAGCGACCTTCCCCAGATCGTCCTGGACCCTTGGATGGGCGAGCACACGATGAATGCCCATGGGGAGAGTAACGGCGATCGTGTCCCCGTCATTCCACACCCGCGAGAGCACGGCATATCCCCCGTCAAGACGCACCGGCACGGGCCGTCCGTTGATCCGAATTTCGACGGCCTCGCGTTGCGGATTCGCGTACTGGTAGAGGTCACCCGGGAGTGGACTGTTGCGCGCCCATCCCGGGATGCGCACGTGCAAGGTCAACGCTGCCGGCTCTGCGAGGCCAACAACGATGGACACATCACCCGACCAGGGGTACCCTGTGGACTGCGACACGCTGACGATCCGATCGGGCATGCGCACCGCTGCCTTCCCACCGATGAACAGGTTCACATAGAGGGAGTCTTTCCGGAATGCATACACATAGCCGGGGATGGAAGGGACAAAGCGACCATCATTCGAAGGACAACAGGCGCAGGTGAACCATGGCGACCGATCGGCGCCACGAAACGACTCAAGCGGATTCGGGTAGAAGAAGAGGTTCCCGCGCATGTCAACTCCCGAAAGAAATCCATTGTAGATGACACGCTCCACGAGGTCCATGTATTTCGCATCGCCCGAAGACAGAAACATCCTGTGGCTCCAGTAGACGAGGGCAATCCCTGCACAGGTCTCGCAATATGCGCTGAGGTTGGGGAGTTCATACGGTGGACCGTATCCTTCAATTGACCCGACCGCGCCAACTCCCCCCGTAATGTACAATTTCCGGGAGACCACGTCATCCCAGAGGCGTTCAAGAACCGGCATGAAACGGTCATCGCCCGCAAGCGAGGCCACATCCGCCATGCCGGCATACAGGTAGCCTGCCCTGACTGCATGGCCGACCGCCTCCGTCTGTTGAAGCACGGGTACCTGGTCCTGGTTATACGATTCGCCGGGGGGTACGCCCCTCCCCCGTTCTTCGATGAAGAATTTCGCGAGATCCAGATATGATCGATTCCCGGTCACCGTGAAGAGTTTGGCAAGCCCCATTTCGACCACCTGGTGTCCCGGTGTGGTATGGATCCCCTCCGGACCAAATGTCGACACCAGAAGGTCCGCGCTCCTGAGCGCAACATCCAGCAAGGTCTGTTTCCCGGTCGCCTGGTAGTGCGCAACGGCAGCCTCGTACAGATGACCGAGATTGTACAGCTCGTGACTCCCTTTCGTTCGCGCGTTGACCCATCGTTCCTTCGCCCAGGAATTCTTGGCCTTCATGGTGCTCATGGTGTACAGGTACCCGTCAGGCTCCTGCGCCCGCCCGATCATCCCGATGAGGGTGTCGACCCGGGAATCCAGGGATGGGTCATACTTCGTATGCAGAGCATAGCATGCACCCTCGATAACTTTGAAAACGTCGGAGTCATCAAACCCGTAGCGGCTGCAGAAGGTGCCCTCCGGGATGACTCCGCGGAGGACGCTATCAGCAACCTGGAAGTTCCGCACGCGTCCCGTTTCCTCGCACAGACGGAGGGCGTGCGGTATTGACACAGTACGGTTGACCTCGAGTCGCTTCGACCAGAATGCATCGTGGACATGGACATCGGCAAAGGGAACCGGCGTGAAGGGATATCCTGCCGGCTGCGATGCACCGGTGGGTGCACCGAGAGTGCACAGCAGCAGAATGCGCAGAACTTTTGAGACCGGACGATTCATACTACCCTTTCGAGGTCAGCAGGGAAAGGAAACGGATGCTCCAAGGTACGTGATCGCGGGTCAAAAAGAAACCGGGAGCACGCTGTGGGGCGCGCGCTCCCGGTGAAGGGTGTTGCCGGAGGGAAGACCTGCTACTTCAGCAATGCCATCTTGCGTGTCTGGCTGAATTCAGATGTTAATAGCTTGTACAGATAGACCCCGCTGGGAAGGTTGTTCGGCTGAAAATCCACCGTGTGGATCCCTGCCTCCATGCGCCGGTCTGCAATCAACGTCTGGACTTCCGCACCCAGCACGTTGTAGACCACGAGGGATACCTGAGTGGCCCGCGGAAGTGAAAAATCGATGGAGGTCGAGGGGTTGAACGGATTCGGATAGTTCTGCCCGAGCTCGAAGGTGGCCGGAACGCGGTCGTTCTTTTCCGACACATCAGTGACCTTTGTTGTATCGAATCCGAGCTTGGCCATCTGGACCTTGGTGAGCGGCGTTGCGAACAGCATGTGGGCGCCGTCGACGGCAGTTTTGCCGATCGGTGACCAGTTCTTCGTCGAAACAACCGGGTCCGACGGAGCTCCGTTGTAGGTCAGGAAGTCCATCTGGAACGACCGCTTGTAGTCGGCGGGGAACGGAACCACACCATGGATCCAGGACAGCGTGCTGTCGGCCGGGTTCCAGGTGACAAATTTCATGATGCCGTTGGTGTTGTATTGGTTTATCGCCTCGAGGTTTCCGCCAATATTGTTATGGCAGTCAGGACACCCGCGTCCCACGGAATCAATCGTGTGGGATGTGAACGGACCGAATGCCGCCCACGCGAGGCCGTTATACGTGAGGCTCTGGAATGTGACGGGATACACTTTGTTGTCCTTAGTCCGGTTACCCAGTATGACAAAATCGTGAAGGACCTGGCGGTGCCGTTTCTTCCCTACGATCTGACTCTCGAGATGACAGCTGAAGCACGTCGTCACGGTCTTTGCATGACAGGCAGTGCAGTGGATCTTTCCGCCATGCGGATCGTAGGCGGCGTGACTGGGCAGGGGCGCCGTGCCGCCGGTGGTTTTGTGACAGTCTTCGCAATCAACCGTGATGCCGCCGGGCTCAAGCATCGAATTGCGTGGGGTCGAACCTCCATGAACATCTTCAGACGTGTGGCAATCCCAGCATTTCATTCCACGGTCCCGGTGCACATCATGGTACCCCAGGGTCGCATACTCGGTCTTCTGTCTGCTGTGACACCCGTAGCACTGGTCAACCGAGAGGGAGTCCTTTGAGAAGATCCCTGTCTTGTGGCAATCGACGCAGCTTGCTGTGAATGTTCCGGCATAGGCCTGCCCGTCGGCATTCGTCGGCCCGTGGCACTGGAGACATTGGAGACTGTCGATAGGGACATTGGTAAGCGTCTGGAATCCTCCGTTGGCGGGGCCATACCAATACATTTTCCCCGCCCTGGTCGCATGCAGGCTCGTGGCGAAATTCGCCTGCGCAAGCAGCTGCCCTGCGGCAAGGATGACGAGGCATCCAAAAATGAGTAGCCGTGTTGCCTTCATGAAAAATCCTCCCACCTTGATGGATGGCTGATGAAGAAGAGTCTTGGTTTCCGGGCGCCGGGGGGTAACGCGGCGTCATAAGAGGGATTTCAAAAGACGTGCCAGAACAAGATCGGCCCGAATGACAGATTTCTCATTCGGGCCGAAAAAGATGATTGTCACTTGTGCGAAACGCGGGATCTTGCCTGCGAGGAGCCGGGACGATTTACAGATATTCTGAAATATCTTCTGATGCGTGTTTATCAGAATTGCGAATCTCACGATGCACGTTCGTTCGAGCGCTCACTGCGCGCCTAACCATGTATGCTCTCTATGACGTTGTCGCCTCGCCGCCGTTCTTGAACATGCGAATCGTCTCGTCAGTCATGAGGACCCAGATGCTGTACCCGCCGAGGAGCGTCCCGAGAGGGACGTCCAGGAGCGTGAAGAACGATACGACTAGGAGGAGGATCCTCCCCCACTCCCGCCTCTTCAATACCGCGGCAGCCCCGACGATGCCGGCCACGGACCCGAGGAGAATCAGAACGGCGATGAATACCAGGATGGCCGGTACGATTGTGAGCACGGGGGGCGGGATTTCATGGGGATGAATGGCCCCGTACTCGATCAATCCCTCCATGAACGGACGGAACCAGGCGCCGAGGAGGAACAGGATGAGGCCGAGGATGACTCCGAAGCCCCTATACACGAAGTTCAGAACGGCAACGACTGTAAGATGTTTTTCCATGGCAGCGTTCTCCCTGTATCGTGGTGGCAGATATCCGGCTTTACTGATGATGCATCAGGTCCACGAACCGTCGGACAAGAGGCGCAATCTCGCGGCTCCAGTAGCTCCAGTTGTGGCGACCCTGCGTTTCATGGTATTCGTACGGCAGATGGCGCTCCCAGAGCAACTTCACAAACCTCCGGTAGAACGCCATGCGCCCGTGAAATTCATCCTGAATGCCGTTCGCAAGATAGATATACGGCACCGTCGATGAATCCATGGTTCCCACGAGACGGGACGGATCGTAGGCCCCCCAGCGGCTTGAGTCGGTTCCAAACGATCGCTCCAGCGTCCGGCGCAGCCCTCCCCTTCCATATGTTTCCAGAGCCAGGATGCCAAAGGGAATGTCGAGCGACCCGCTGAGCGCTCCGATGAACCTGAATATTTCCGGGTGGCGGAGGCCCAGGACCAGTGCCCCATACCCTCCCATGGAGAGACCCGCCACACCCAGAGCCACCGTATCACCGCCGTAACGCGCAGCAGCCGCGGGAAGCATATCGTGGACGAGGTAGTCTTCGTACCGCGCACCCGTGTCGACCGGGGAGTTCACGTACCAGGATGTGTCGCCGTCCGGCATCACAACCACGAGAGGAAGCCCGTCCAGATCATGACTGAGCGCCGTGAGTTCGGACCAGTCCCGGTGGTTCCCCCCAAACCCGTGCAGAAGGAGAAGGAGCGGGTAGGTGCGCGTGGTGTCAGCCGGACGGTAGACCCGGAAGTGAACCGTTCGTTGCAACGCGGCACTTGTGAGCGAATCGTGGTGAAGCGTGCTCTGGGCGACACCGCTCGTGACGCATGCCCAGAGCATAACCGGAACCAGGGGCCACTGCAGACGCTGCATTCCCGCTCCTGACGAAATGAAAGTACCTTCTCGTCACAATATCTTTACGGGGATGTACAAAAGCAACACACGGAGGCACCTCCCGGGAGGTTCAATCCGGAAACCGCTGCCGGAACGAAGTGAGAAACGAGAGCGAAACCGGCGCGTGACAATTCACCGTGTCCAGATAGTCCGCCGGGAAGAGGGCGCGCTGGCGGGCAATGGCCTCGAATACGAGGATCCTGCAACTGTGAATCATCAGCCTTCGCATCGTCCGCTGATGCGGCTTCGTGAGGAAGTCCCATCCGGAAATGGTCTCGGCGCTGAATCGCAGAAGTCGGGATGCGTGCGCGGCTCGCCTGGCGGGACTGCCCGCGCGGCTGAACAGGGTGGATGAGTTCTTCCGGGTGTCATTGCTCATGTCCTGCAGGTCGTCAAGCAATTGCAGCATGTAACCATAACCGAACGCCATACGAAGCCACGCGGCATCCGGTACGGCACCGGCAAGAAACGCATCGGTGAGAACCGATGTTCCGCCCTTTTCGGCAGAAAGCGCGGGGATCACGCGATGGGAGCGTCCGGTCTGCTGCTTCATGGAACGAAGCTGCGCCAGGTGAATTGCCATAAGACTGCTGTGCACGAGAGGAAACCGGGTGCGGGGAAATTCCTTCTCAATCATTCCGAGCAATGAAGAGATTTTGCGCTCACGCGTACTCGGACTCTTCGGCGTCACTCCGTTGAGCATCGAAGTCACTCGTGCCGCAAATCTCTCTTTCGAGGACGTTGTGAAACCGCTACGGTCCAGGGTGTTGTCGGTGTAAGGATACAGGAGGCTGTACGCCAGCGCCGACGGGGTGAGAGCGATCGGCTTTCCCGCGAGATGACGGAAGCTGCAGAACACCCAGAGGTTCCGGAGGGCCTGCGCCAGAGCTGCTGGTGTGAGTGCCGGGTCAAAACGCTTCGCGCGTTGAAGAAACACGCGCGTTGCTTTTTCGAATTCCTGTGCCGGGAGCATGTCTGCGCTCTCGTGTGTCGCCAGTTTCGCGAGAAAAAGCTTTGCAGCGCGTCGGCGCACGGCTCCGGGCAGGTCCCACGGAAATGCAGACCTCTTCGCACCCCGATTGACACCGGAAGGGCGATTAAACGCATCGAGAACCTGCACCTCGTTGTCCCGCTGTTCACGCGGAGAATAGGATTGCAGTGTCTCGGGAAAATCAGTCGACCTGTCGTCCCAGGCATCGACGTACGTCCTGCTCAGCAGCCGAATGGCCGTGGGGAAGGCAGTGGTGCATGGGAGATCGCATCGAAGAGGTCGAGTGGTGCGCATGGATTTCTGACAAACCCTCCGGGTGGGTCGGACCCGCACCCTCAGGCCTCGTCGTCGATCCTCCAGTATTTGCCGCCGCCCCCTTCTCTCGCCATGAAGCGGTGCTCCACAAGCGAGCGGCGGAGGCGGGCGGTATCTTCGTTGTACTGGCGAAGGATTTCGTTCACGCGCTTTTCGCTGTAGCGGATGCCGTGCTGGAACTCCCGTAGTACATACCGCAGGAGGACGAGAAATTTCTTCTCCTGAACCGGGAACGCTTTGATCGACCCGTCGGGCTCCAGGAACGTGGCGAGCACCTTCCGGTCAAATCCTCCCTCTGCGTGCTGGCCCGCGAGTTTTTTCAGGTCTTCGCGTTGGAGGAGGCGTTTAGCGGCTGCCTCCAGCTGGGACGACTCGAGTGAATAGATATTGTAATGGCCGTCTACTCTTCCTGACACGAGCCCCGCCTTTCCCAGGACGGAAAGATGGTGGGAGACGGTCGACGGCCCGACCCCCAGAAGCGCGGAAAGCTCTTCCACAGCATACGGTCGTTGCGCGAGCATTCCCACGATGCGCAGCCGGTTCCGGTCGGCAAGAGCCTTGAACAGCGGCAGCATCTCGTGCAACGCGTTGTCGTTGCTCATTATGGTCCTCAATGTGTTTCGATCAATATAGAAATACCTCGACTCACATGCAAGACCATTTATTCCTATTTCAAAAGGACCATCGGCCGCGCAGCCACGAACATGCCGGCCCCGCCGCCGGTGACCCCATCGGGGAGGCCTCCCTTCGCTTCGCCGACCTGCAGGCGGTACACGTACATGCCGCTCGCCAGATCCGTACCGTCGAATGTCACATCATACGCCCCTGCACTTTTCGTGTCATTGACAAGGAGCGCGACTTCCCGTCCGAGCATGTCATACACGGAGAGTCGCACGATCCGGCCTGCACTCCCCCGGGCCACGGTGCCCGTATTGCTCCCCCCATCCCCTTCCCCCTGTGCATCCGATCCGATGACATATCGAATCGTCGTCACCGGATTGAATGGATTCGGATAGTTCTGGCAAAGCGCATATCCAACGGGAATCTCCTCAGCCGAGGATACATCAACCAGAATCTCGGACACCGGCCGCTTGTACACGGGACCATAGTTCGTCGCCACATACACATATCCTGCGTGAACCAGCGCTGCATAGCAATTCTTGCTTATGAGCGGGAGAGGGAACGACTGCCAGGTCTCTCCGTTGTTCGTCGACCGCGAGACTGCACCGCTACCTCCCACCGCAATGATGTTCTGACCTGACACCGCGAACCCATACATGAACTGCGTCAGCATTCCGCTGCTCGCAAACACCCATGTGTCGCCATGGTCCGACGAGCGATAGATTCCCTGCCCCGCAACTGACGCAAAAAGAAATGTATCCTTCGACATCAGGGCCAGAACGTTAAGTGATGGTAAACCGATGTTTACCGTATCCCACGTGATACCCTCATCCGTCGATCGCACGACGCCGCTCGCAGGGGTAGCCACGAACAGGTCGGTCCCCAGAAGGACAAAATCATTGATCGTTTCCTGCGGGAGGTCCGCCGGAAGCGCCGCCCACGTGTCACCACGGTCTGTCGACCGATACACCTTGTTCTCCCGGCTGGCCCCATAGAGCTTCGTTGCCGTCCCGGCAAGTTTCGTTACAGGGTAGAGGAACCAGTGGGTCGACACCTGCCAGGAGGCCCCTTCATCCGATGAGCGCCAGACATGATCCGATGATGACGCGAATACCTCCTGCCCGTCGGTCAGAATATCATACACCAGATCATCAGTGAATCCATCGTCTGCATAGCCCCAGGTTGACCCACCATCGGTGGTCAGCACCACGCGTGCATTCCCGCCCGCACCGAACATCCCACGTGGCGTCGACTGGAGCCGGGAGCAGCTCGCATTCTTCATCCCTGTATTGGCGAACGTCCAGCTTGCGCCATTGTCTGTTGAGCGAAAGACACCGTATCCGTACGTGCCGGCAAAGAGTGTCGACCCGTACTCGTGCAGGGCATAGACGTGTGGCAAGTTGATCCCGTTATCAGCGTCGGCCCACGACGTTCCGCCGTTCGTGGTCACGCTGATCCCACCACCGCGCGTGCCGACGAACAAGCCCGCAGAATTTACGAACAGCGTCCGAACCATCTGCACTGGAATTCCAGCGGACACGAACGTCCACGATCCGCCCAGATCGGTCGACCGGTACACCCCAGAATACTCCGTCCCCGCGAAGACGTCCGAACCCACAAACGCGAGGGCCTTGATTCCCTGCATCGATATTCCCGCATCTGCAGCCGCCCAGGAGATGCCGTCGTTCGTGGATCTGAAGACGCCGCCATCGGACATCCCGGCGAAAAGATCCGATCCGTGCTTTGCAAATGCAGTCGGACGAATGCGTGTCATTCCGGAATCGGACTTCAGCCAGGATGCGCCCCTGTCGGTCGACCTGTACACACCATGACTGTAGGTCCCCACGAACAGGGTCGTGCCGGTCCAGAAAACCGCGTAGACCATATCGCCCGGCCTTCCACTGTTTGCGGTCTGCCAGCTTGTTCCGCTGTTTGACGATCGGAACAACCCGGCATTGGTTCCGGCATACAGAAACGAATCACCCGCAGCAACCTGCCATACGCCGTTGTAGTTCAGCCCGGAGTTTGCGACCGTCCATGTCGACCCGGCATCACTGGATCGGAACAGACCTTCTCCGGAACCTCCTGCAAACAGCAGTCCGTTGTGGGAGGCAAACGTGTAGACCGTCCCTCCGGTCGGGCCGTTCGTTGCCTGCCATTGTGCTGTCGAAAGGAGTGGAAGAGAAAGGAACACGGTTAAAAAGGCGAGGATACGCTTCTCGGTGTGCATCGGCTCCTCCATTCGGGAGTATTGGAATGCCGTCCGCACGCGCAACGGCACACGGCAGCTCCCCGGATTCCGCCCCTCCTCTGCCGGCCGATGCCATCTCAACTGCTGCGTGCTCATAATCTATTGCATGCCACGGACATTGTCAAAAACCCGGACTCCTTCCGGCCAGCTCTTTTCCGGAGGCAATCGTTGCCGTAACCGAGGTGTTGTGCATTGCCTCAGACGCCTGTACGAGGGTGATCTCCCTTTTTCGTCCCGCACCATCGCTCTTGTCAAATCAATCATGATCCGGGAACACACAGAGGAGTACGCGCTGAGAGCGAAAACCGGCTGGTCCGATGCTCCTACGCCGGGGGTCGGCTGGTATGTCGGCTACGTGGAACGGGGGAACGATGTCTTCTTTTTCGCCACGGAGCTGGACATCCGCCGGGATGCGGACGTTCAACATCGCGCGGACCTGACGCTCGCACTGCTCCGTCACTACGGGGTCATCGGTCGCTGATGAACATCATGGCGGGGCGTCTGACACACCCCGCCATCGGGACACTCTACTTCTGGAGAAGCATTTTTGCTGTCTGCGTCAGTCTCCCAGCCTGCAACCGGTAGAAGTACACTCCGCTGGCAAGACCGTTCCCATCGAACCGGGACCGATGGTCTCCAGCCTGCAACAGACCCTCCTCCAGCGTCGCAACCGTACGACCCTCTAGGTCAAAGACCTGCAACGAAACGTACGCAGGCGACGGCAGAGAGAACGCAATGGTTGTGCCGGGGTTGAACGGATTGGGATAGTTCTGGGACAGGGAGAAATGCGCCGGTACATTCTCGGCAACGCCTGTCGTTGTCCCTACGTTGACAAGGAGCGAATCCCAGACTCGCCCCGGCGAGTCGTATCCGGCATTCACGCGGTACAACCCCGCCTTGGGGGCCGTCAGAGAGAAGGGGTTCGTGCTCGTTTTGTTGTTGAAGGCGACAACCGTCCCGGCACTGTCGACAAGCTCCCCGGCTACGGACGAGGCGGTTCCGGACACGTTGATACTCACGGTCAGGCCGTTCACCTGTACCGCGACGATATTCCCCGAGAGCGAATGGCATCCACCTCCACTGCAGCCGGGCGTTGTGCCATTGAATGAGGGTTGGGTGGCGAGCTGGCTCTTAAAAAAGAACACGTAACCCGCAACAAGAACGAGGGACACAGCCCATCGTGTTTTCATATCTCCTCCACAGGATTGATGGTACGGACATCATTCGTTGACCAACAGTCCTACCCGGCAGCACGAACATCGCGTTCAACACGGGGCGACCAATCCCATTGTATATTTTTCGGTGATCAGTATCAAGAGCTGTTCAGGCGTGGAGGGTGACGGCTTCTGCCGCTGACAATCGACGAAACGGAGAGCAACAAGGTCAGGGGAGCAGCCCGGTCGTACCGGTGAGATCCTCACTCACGCACCACAACGTGTGCGCCGCGGCTACGTCATAGGATGCATCACTGGACGGAACGGGCTTCTCATCCCGGAAATACCTGCCGGTCACGGCGCGCACCTCATCCGCGCCGGCGAGATAGATGACCGTTCGCGCCGCGTCCTCAGGCGATAGCATACTCCCCTTCGCACGATACACCATATTCCTCACCTTTGCCCTGAACCAGCCGTTGTTGCTGCCGAGGTTTGTCGCAACCGATCCGGGCGTCATCGCATTGACGGTCACTCGCGACCCCTTCAACCGGCGTGCAAGCTCATATGCAAAAAGCAGATTCGCCAGCTTCGAGCGGCCATAGGCAAGAAGTCGATCGTACCGCCGTGCAGATTGCAGATCGTCGAAATCCATGCGCATGTTCTCGTGTGCATGTGACGCTACCACAATGACACGCCCGGCAGGAGACGCGCGCAGGAGGTCCGCCAGGAGGAGCGTGGGAAGGAAATAGCCGAGATGGTTAAGCGCAAACGTCATCTCCAGGCCATCTGCGCTTTCGCGCCGGGCGTTGAAGATGCCCCCGGCGTTGTTGATCAGGACATCAAGTGTCGGGAATCGTTCCTGGAACTCTCCGGCGAGCCGGCGGATCTCCTGCTGCGATGAAAGATCGGCGAGGAGAGCGTGGACATGCGGGTGGCCGCATGCGTCTTGTATCCGCTTCACTTCCCTCCGACATTTCCGCAGGTCCCGTCCCACAATGACGACTGTCGCCCCCTTGCATGCGAGCGCGCGGGCGGCAGCCGCGCCGATACCCGACGTGCCGCCTGTCACGAGTATGGTCTTGTCATGCATGGGGAAGGAACCGACAGACACGAATGATGTTTTCATGCAGCGGGAGGATCCGGCAGCGTGGATCAACCGCCCGGGATCCCCTTCTTTGCAATCGTCTCCATCACTGTGCAGAAACGGTCCAGCTCATGGAGCGACGTATAGACGTTGGGCGTGACCCGTATGCCTCTGAACTCATCATGCACAATCGCCACCGTGAATATCTGGTGGTGTTTCATCAGGTATTCGACGATTGCTCCTGGTTCAACGCCATCGATTTCCACGAGTGCGATACCGCATGATTGGTCCTTTGCGAACGATGTGTGAAACCGGATGTTCGACAACGATTGCAGCCGGTCGGTCCAGACCGATCTGAGGTACCGGAGGCGTGCTTCCTTCCGCTCTGCGCCAAGACCCTGGTGGAAGAGGATGGCTTCGCCGATTGCCAGCCGCATGGCGGCCGAATGCGTCCCGATCTCTTCGAATTTTCGGATATCCCCTCGCTGCCTGGCTTCAGCCGCCATCAGGGGCCACACCTTTTCGATCTTGTCGCGCCTGACGAAGAGCATCCCCGTCCCCTTGGGAGCATAGAGCCATTTGTGCAGGCTGGTCGCAAAGTAGTCGCACCCGAGGTCCCTCCAGGTGAAGTCGATGTGCGCAAACGAATGCGCCCCATCCACGATGCACTCGATATTCCTGCTTCGCGCAAGATCGCAGATAGCACGGACCGGGGTAAGCTGACCGGTCAGAAAGACGGCATGGGAGACCAGGATGACGCGGGTCCTCGGTGTGATCCCCCGTTCGAAGGCGTCGGTGATCTCCTGGAGGCTCTTGGGGGGCGCCGGATACTTCACCTGCTTCATGACGATCTTCTCGCGGAGTTCGCGCTGCCGGATCGTCGTGAGCATGCGCGGATAGTCCTGCGTCGTCGTCAGGATCTCGTCTCCGGGCTTCAGGTCGAGCCCGAACAGGCATGCTTCCAGCCCCTCGGAAGCATTCCGCACGATTGCCACTTCTTCAGGGTCACACCCAAAGAGGCCCGCGAGTCCAGCCCGGACATTTTCGCTCTGCGGCTCGAGGAGCTGCCACATCGTGTAGGCAGGGACGTCTTCCTGTTCCCAGGTGTAGCGTACGAAGGCTTCTGTCACGATCCGTGGCGATGGCGAGACTCCCCCGTTATTCAGATTGATGATGCTCCGGGTACTGCTAAACGCCCGTTGGATCTCGAACCAGAAGTCTTCATCCGTCGCCGCCTGGGATGGGGGAAGGTGCGCGATGCGTCCCGTCGCGGCCTGAAGCTGCTGATAGAGTCCTGCAACGGTCGCCGACGACAGCGTGGCAAGTCCGACCCCCTTGCCGATCAGGGCGAGAAAGTTGCGGCGGTCGATGTCTGAAACCCTGTTCTGATCGTTGTCCGGCATACAGCCTGTCCTTTCTCACCATAGAGCAACAAAGCCCCGCCCAAAGAGGACAGGGCTTTGCCGTTCACGTCTGGAAACGTTACTTCACAAGCATCATCTTCTTCACATCTCTGAAGAACGCCCCCGTGCCGTCCAGCGGCTCGACGGTCAGGCGCGAGAAATAGGTCCCGCTTGGCACACCTGCTGTCCACCGTGCCTGATAGAGCCCGGGTTCGCGCTCGCCGTCCACGAGCGTAGACACATGTTCGCCGTAGACATTGTACACTTCCAGGCGGACACGGCTGCGATTCGTGATCTTGTAGGGTACAGTCGTGGTCGGGTTGAACGGATTCGGATAGTTCTGCAAAAGTTGGATGTCGGTTGGAACGGGGGCCGCCGCATCGCGCACATCGGCAGCAACATCGATTTCAAGAACCCACAGCGGGACGTCATCGGCCCAATCGCCGTAATCCGGGCTATAGTTGACGAACAGATACTCGTCTTTCCCGTCCTTGTCCATGTCCTTCGCGGGATATCCGTAGAAGAGGCGCGGGCTGATCGTCGAAACGCCGCTCTGGGCCCAGATATCAAAGATCACGCTGAGATCCCAGCTCGACGAATCGGCGGGATTGCCGGACCCCTTGTATTCGAGCGAGAAGATCTTTCCGTTCAGTTCCCCTCCGATCATCAACTGCTGTTTCCCGTCGTGGTCGGGATCGGCGATGTACATCGACCGGAATTTGCCGCCGTCGGTCACGGGGATGGTGTACAATTCCTTGACATCAGCAGCCGTAATCGTGCTGACGTCGCTGATACCCGTGATGACGAAGATCTTGTTCACGGGCTCCGTGGCAGCGATATACATCTCGTTGACACCATCGTTGTTCACATCCGCGACACGAACCGCATCCAAAGCGCCATAGTCGATTCCCGCCGTGGTGTAAATCGCATCCAGCGCGGCAGCCTGCGTATAGTCCTTGTCGCCGTTACATTCGAAAATGCGCATGGTAAAGTAGTTCCAGATGAACATGTAGATTTCGCGTTTCCCGTCATTGTCGAGGTCCCCCGTCGTCGTGCTGTAATTCGACCCGCCGAAGGTCCCGGAGAATTTCCACTCCACCTCGCAGAAGTAGAAGCCGGCGAAGTCGCCCTGGACGGAGACGACATACACTTCGCGCGTCGAGCTGGGGTTGGCCTGACGGACCCCTGCAATGAGCTCATTGGCTCCATCGTTGTCGATGTCTTCGACGATAAGACTGTAGGGGCGGAGGTCGGAGTTGTCGGGTACGCCGAAATTGTAGCCCCCCGAATAGGAAAAGGTCCCGCTCCCCGCGTCCAGGCTTCCATAGTCGTTCTTGCCGACCACACCGTTCCATTCAAAGAAGAACACGCGGAGAGGGTTCGGGTCGGTCCCGACCACGGAAGGGGTCGATATCACAAGGTCGACTACCCCGTTGTTGTTGACATCCCCGACGGCAATGCCTATGAAGCTGTTGATAGGGATCGGAACCACCCAGGACCAGACCAGCCGGTACGTATTGTCATCGACCGCCTCGTACATCATCACTGCGTTGGTATCGAGGTCGGTCCAGGCACAGAGAAATTCTCCCCATCCGTCCTGGTCCGTGTCAAACCCCCCTTTGACGATGGCCATTTCCGTGATATCCTGCCGGGTGAGATATGGCGGCGTGGTCATCTTCCAGACGGGGGCCCAGCTTTGCGCCAGAGTCAGAACCGCAGTGAGGACGACCAGGACACCAAGCATGCACGAACGTCTCATAGGAACGCTCCTCGATTGTATGGAGGTAAAGTGTGCCCGGGCGACTGCGCGCAGGACACGGGAGGGATTACTACTTAGAGAATGTATCTCCCGCGGAAACGAAAGTCAACTCTGTCGCCCGCGAAATACACCCCCCCCCCACTTGACCGGAAGCACAGTCCGGAGTATATTTCAAGATCCATAAAGGAGATATGTGCCCATGCGAGCTTCCACCATCCTTGCCGGGGCCTGTGCCCTGGCAGCATTGCTGCTGGCCTCCCCGTCCACAAACGCCCAGATCGACGCTCGAATGATGCGGACACCGGACGTTTCCCAGACCCACATCGTTTTTTGTTACGCCGGCGACCTCTGGCTCGTCCCGAAACAGGGGGGGACAGCGTCACGGCTCAGCTCCCCCAAAGGCGAAGAGCTCTATCCGCGCTTTTCACCGGACGGCAAGTCGATCGCATATTCTGCGAGTTACGACGGGAACACGGACATCTACGTTGTACCCACCGCCGGCGGGCTGCCGCTCCGGATCACGTCGCACGACTACCCGGACAGAGTGCTCGCCTGGTACCCTGATGGAACCAGGATACTCTTTGCATCAGCCATGCAGAGCGGACGCCTCCGGTTCAACCAGCTGTACAGCGTCGGGGCACGCGGCGGGCTCCCCGAACGTCTCCCCCTTGCTTTTGGCGAAAACGGCACCTTCTCGCCCGATGGGAAGAAACTCGTCTACACCTACAGAACGCGCGCCCTCCGCACATGGAAGCGATATCGGGGGGGAATGGCTGCAGACATCCATATCTTCGACCTCGGAACGATCGCCGACGAGAATATCACTGACAATCCCGCCAATGACGAATTCCCAATGTGGCACGGATCGAAGATCTACTTCCTGTCAGACCGGAGTCCGGAACAACGAATGAACATCTGGGTATATGATATTCCGACCAGACAGACGCGACAGGTAACGGACTTCAAAGAGAGCGATATCCATTTCCCGTCTCTCGGACCGTCCGAAATTGTGTTTGAAACCGGGGGTCTCCTCTATCTCCTCGATCTGGAAACGGAGAAGACCCGGGAAGTCCCGGTGAAGGTCCTTACCGATGAAATCACCCTCCTCCCCCGGACGGAGAATGTGAGCAAACTCATACAGGCATTCTCTCTCTCCCCTGATGGAAAACGGGCATTGCTCGAGGCACGGGGAGAGATTTTCTCTCTCCCGGCCGAGAATGGCCCGGTCTACAACCTCACACGGAGTTCAGGCTCCGCCGAGCGGTATCCGGCCTGGTCGCCGGACCGGAAAACTCGCTGTCTACTGGAGCGACCGCTCCGGTGAATACGAACTGGTCCTGATGGATCTCGAGAAGCGGACCCAGAAGACGGTCACCTCGTACGGGCCGCGGATACAGGTATCAGCCCACCTGGTCGCCAAACAGCAAGATGATCGCCTTCATTGACAAGGCCATGCGCATCAAGCTGTACGATACGGAGAAGAACCGGACGGTGGACGTCGACAAGGCACTGTACTTCTACCAGGGCTCGCTGGACAACTTCCGGGTCAGCTGGTCGCCGGACAGCAGGTACGTCGTGTATTCGCGCGATCTCGAAAACCGCAAAGACGCGATATTCCTCTTCGACACGAAGGAAAGCAAGGCCCGGCAACTGACATCCGGTTTCTATTCTGACCTTCAGCCATCATTCGATCCGGACGGAAAGTACCTTTACTTCCTGACCAACAGGTCGCTGTCCCCCGTCTATTCCGATTTTGACAACACCTGGATTTATCCAAACAGTACAACCATAGCGGCGGCATCGCTTACGGACGACGTACCATCACCCCTCGCCCCGAAGAACGACACACTCTCCATGAAAGGGAAAGACGAACCGAAAGACGACAAGGCGAAAAAGGACGACAAGAAGAAGGATGACACCGTTGCCAAGACAAAAGAAACCGCAATCACGCTTGAGGGTTTCGAACAACGTGTTGTCGTCCTTCCCCCCGCAGCCGGCAATATCGCGGGCGTGCACGGGGTTTCAGGCAAAATCGTCTTCCACCGGGCACCAAACTCAGGGTCCGGCGAGAAAAAGAAGCCCCTTCTGTTCTACGATCTGGAGAAACGCGAGGAGAAGACCATTGTCGATGATGCGGATGGGTTCGACGTCAGCGCCGACGGGAAGAAGATCCTTGTCGTCAAAGCCGGCAAGTATTCCGTCGTGGACATCGGCGAGAATCAGAAGACGGACAAACCGATGCCTACCGGACAGATGGAAATGACCGTGGATCCACGGGCGGAATGGAAACAGATCTTTGCAGACGTCTGGCGGATTGAGCGCGACTTCTTCTACGAACCGGGCATGCACGGTGTCAACTGGAACGCACAACGCGAACAGTATGGAAAGCTGCTGAATGACGCGGTAACGCGGTGGGACGTAAACTACGTGATCGGCGAGATGATCGCGGAGCTCAATGCTTCCCATACGTACCGCGGAGGAGGTGATCTCGAGCAACCGGAGCGCAGGACCACGGGGTACCTCGGCATCGACTGGGAGCTCGCCAACGGGGCCTATCGGATCAAGGACATCATTACCGGAGCACCATGGGATACCGAGGTGCGTTCCCCGCTGGCTGAACCCGGAGTAAAGGTCAGGGCAGGCGACTACATTCTCGCAGTCAACGGCCAACCTCTTGATATTACGCGCGCGCCATGGGAGGCATTCGACGGTCTGGCCGAAAAGACCATTGAGCTGACGGTGAACACAAAACCTTCCTCCGACGGAGCGCGGACGATCATTGTCAAAACCCTCGCCGACGAGGAGCGCCTCCGCTTCCTGGCCTGGATTGAAGCACGCCGCCGTCGGGTCGATGATGCCTCGGGTGGGCGTCTCGGATATGTCTATGTGCCGAGTACCGGCATCGACGGACAGACCGAGCTTCTCCGTCAATTCACGTCCCAGATCCAGAAAGATGGGCTGATTATCGACGAGCGGTTCAACAGCGGCGGCCAGATCCCTGACCGCTTCATCGAACTCCTCGACCGCAAGCTTCTGGCGATGTATGCCGTGCGCGACGGAAAGAACTGGCAGTGGCCCCCCATCGCCCACGTGGGGCCGAAAGCAATGCTCATCAATGGCTGGAGCGGCTCAGGCGGGGACGCATTCCCCGACCACTTCAAGAAAGCGGGGCTCGGGCCTTTGATCGGCATGCGCACGTGGGGTGGATTGATCGGAATTACGGGGTGCCCGCGCCTCATGGACGGCGGTTCGGTCACTGTTCCAACGTTCCGCATGTATAACCCCGACGGTACCTGGTTCCCCGAAGGAAAGGGAGTCCAACCGGACATCGTGGTTCCGGAGGACCCGGCCCAGCTGGCGAAAGGTGTTGACACTCAGCTCGAGCGGGCGATCCAAGAAGTCATGAAAAAAGTGAAAGAATCCCCTGCTCCGTATCCACAGCAACCGCCGTACGAGAAGAGGTAACCTCTCCACGTACTCCACCCTCGGCGGGTGGGGCGCGAGCAGATACACGATGCGGGTTTCCGTGCTCCGGAAACCCGCATCCTTTTTGCCTCGGACTCGGACCGGCGTAATGAACCGAGACGTCCCCACCTATAGCAGAATTCGTTTCATATCAAGGGGCATAATGCTCTGTAGTAAAACGTTTTATCGTGTATTATTGATATAGATTCTGGGCTTTGAAAGATGATTACGCAGTAACCCCTCCGTACCCTGGATAATTACGGGCCCACCAATGAAAGCCATGGTGCTCAGGAAGCTCTCAAACCTCGAACATGAGGATTCTCCTCTCGAGATCGATGAGCTACCGATCCCACACCCCCAGGCAGGAGAGATGCTCGTCCGTGTTTCTGCCTGCGCTGTATGCCATACCGAACTTGACGAGATCGAAGGACGAACTCCTCCTCCACTCCTCCCTGTTGTCCCTGGCCACCAAGTCGTGGGCACCGTAATGGAAATGGGACCGGGAGCACATGGAGTCTCTCCCGGAGCACGAGTGGTTGTAGCGTGGATCTTCTCCGCCTGCGGCAAGTGCCCGTACTGCCAGGACGGCAGGGAAAACCTCTGCCCTGAATTCATAGCGACGGGAAGAGACGTAAACGGGGGTTATGCAGAGTACGTGGTGGTGCCGGCCGCATTTGTCCACCACATACCAGCACCTTTTTCCGACATCGAGGCCGCTCCCCTCCTGTGCGCCGGAGCCATTGGATACCGATCTTTGCGTCTGACCGGAATACATGATGGCGGCAGGCTGGGGCTTACCAGGCTCGGCCCTTCGGCCCATCGTGTTCTGAAGTTGGTCCGTCATCAGTTTCCGAGCACGAGAGTCTTCGTGTTTGCCCGGAGCGAGCAGGAGAATGCGTTTGCCCGGAGCCTCGGCGCCGTCTGGACCGGAGATACTGAGGAGAAGTCTCCGGAGCGCCTACACTCCATCATCGATACAACTCCCGCGTGGAAACCGGTTCTTGAGGCTCTGACGAACCTCGAACCCGGTGGGCGGCTTGTGATCAACGCGATCCGGAAGGAGGAGCGGGACAAGGACCAGCTGCAACGCCTCGACTACCCGGGGCACCTCTGGATGGAAAAGGAGATCAAGAGCGTCGAAAACGTCACACGGACTGATGTGAGGCGCTTTCTTGAAATTGCTTCTGCGATCCCCGTCAAGCCAGAGGTGCAGGAATTCGCACTGGAGGAGGCCAATATCGCCCTCTTGCAGCTGAAGGCGCGGAAGATTCGCGGGGCAAAGGTACTGAAGCTCTGAAGGCCCGGGATACCCACGAAGGGAATTACTACCTGCACAGTTCCTGGAATCGCTCGCGCGCCTCAACGACACCAAGTTCGGCACTCCTCGCGAGAAACACAGGTTCTCCGGCGTGAGAGGCTTTCATGGTATTTTCATCAAGATGGCGTACATTACGGTGTTCACCATGAGAATTCTCCTTGTAGAAGACGATACGCGCATTGCACATTCTATCGCACGGTGGCTGCGGTCGGAAAGCTATGCCGTTGACCTCGCCCGTGACGGCAAGGAAGGAGAAGAGCTTGCACTGTCAAACGATTACGACCTGATCATCCTCGACATCATGCTCCCCAGGCAGGACGGGTGGACCACCTGCGCGCACCTCCGGCGGGAAGAAGCAGGGACCCCGATCCTCTTCCTCTCGGCCCTCGGGGATGTCGATGACCGGATCCGGGGCCTGGATCAGGGTGGTGACGACTATCTTGTGAGGCCCTTTCACAGCGGGGAACTCCTCGCCCGTGTCCGCGCTCTTGTCCGGCGTCAGACCGACGTGCGGGCAAGCGTCGTGGAGCGATACGGTCTCCGGCTGGATCTGACCACTCATAAGGCCACACGTGAAGGGAAGGAGGTCCTCCTGACGGCCAAAGAGTACGCACTTCTCGAACTGTTCATGATGAACCCCGGCACCATCCTGAACCGGAGCGTCATATCCGAGCACCTCTGGGAGATGAATTTCCATCCCCAGAGCAATGTCGGGGAATCCTGGACACGGCCCATGAAGCCCGGAGTGAGCGCCAAGTATGAATGAACCTGTGGGATGAGGTTCGCCGGTAACCCACAAATCGATTTTCTTCCTCCGTCTGCTTGACATTGTCAGATGGCTTCCCCATCTTTGTTATGAGCATAAGTGCATAACTGCTCCGGCTCGATCATACAGATAATGTTTCCTTGGCGCAACCGTACCACCAACGTGCTCAAGCCACCGGTCATATCGATAACCGACCCACCCCTCGTGCTCCTCTCACCGGGTGAGCGCGCTGCAATACCTCAGGCCATGTCGAGGAGCCCCGGCATGACGATGGTGCGCCAACGATGACTATCCCGTTTGAAGGAACACGATCCTTCCTCACCAAGACCCGCAAGGAGACACAGCATGGACACACCATCTGCCACGCAGACATTGTCGCCCCCCCGCATTGGGGAAAAAGCACCGTCGTTCAAAGCTGTAACAACGCAGGGAGAAATCAACTTCCCGGATGACTATGCAGGTAGCTGGGTGATTTTCTTCAGCCATCCCGCGGACTTCACCCCCGTGTGCACCTCAGAATTCATGACCTTCGCAACGCTGGAATCCAAATTCGAAAGCGCAAACTGCAAGCTTGTCGGCTTGTCCATTGATGGACTCTATAGCCACATCGCCTGGCTGCGCACCATCAAAGAAAAGATCGAATACAAAGGGATGAAGGATGTCGAGGTAACATTCCCTCTCATTGAAGACATCAGCATGGATGTCGCAAAGCTCTACGGCATGATCCAGCCCGGCGAAAGTACAACCAAGGCGGTACGTGCAGTGTTCGTCATCGATCCCAAGGCAATCATCCGGACCGTGATCTACTACCCTCTCAGTCTTGGGAGGAACTTTGACGAGCTCTACAGAGTGACTATTGCCCTGCAGGCGGCAGACATGTTCTCGATTGCAACGCCTGCTGACTGGCGACCGGGCGACGACGTCGTCGTGCCACCTGCCGGGTCTTGCGGAGTCGCCAAAGAGCGGATGGAAGACAAACGTGACATGAAGTGTTACGACTGGTTCTTCTGCACGAAGAAACTCAGCGAGCAGGAGGTTCTGGGCAAGATCCTGAAAAAATAGACTGTCGTGGTGCGAGCCAAAGGAGGACGATCATGTTTGTCCCCACGAGAATCTTTTTCACGAAGGGAGTAGGCAGGCACAAAGACTACCTGCAATCATTCGAGTTGGCATTGCGTGATGCGGGCGTCGAGAAATGTAACCTCGTCGCCGTGTCGAGTATCATACCACCGAAATGCAAGAAGCTGTCGGCTTCAGAGGGAAGAACCCTCCTCGAAACAGGGATGATAACATTTGTGGTCATGGCTCGCGGTGCCACGAGTGAACCGAACCGCTTGGTGGCAGCTTCCATAGGGATGGCTCAACCGACAGATGACACCGCATACGGGTATCTGTCGGAGCATCACTCTTTTGGCGAAACCGATGAGCGGGCTGGCGACTACGCAGAGGACCTTGCGGCGACAATGCTCGCGACCACCCTGGGGGTGGAATTTGATCCATCGCTTGCTTGGGACGAACGCGAAATGCACTACAAAATGAGCGGCAAGATCCTTCGGACGTTTAACATTACCCAATCAGCACAGGGAGACAAAGAGGCACACTGGACGTCTGTTGTTGCGATGGCAGTCCTATTACCGTAACCGCGTTTCTCATACGACAAACATCACAAGAACACCAGATCACACGAATGAGGCACTCCCTGCCTCCGCGGGAGGGGCCAGATAGTGGTCCTTCCCCTCATCCACACAGAATGCAAGACGCGCGTGCGGCAGCGGGATATACCTCATGACCATGACAGACTCAATGACGACCGGAGCGACGCCGATGTTTCACCGCAAGTGTTTTGCCTGCGGAGCTGAGAACCCCGATGGGCTCCAGGTGCATTTCACCACCTCAGGCGACTCGAGCACAGGCACGATGGTGATTGACGAACGATTTCAAGGGTATGAAAACATTGCTCAGGGAGGGATCGTCGCAACCATCCTGGACACTGCCATGGTGCATTTGCTGCGCGATCGCTTCGGAGGGAATCCCGTTACAGCCAGACTGGACATACGCTACATCAACGAGACCCCCCTTCGCACCTTGTTGACAGTTACCGCCCGTCTCACGGGAAGCCGGGCGCATACCCACTGGGTGAATGCCCACATTGTCTGCGGTGCAACGCGCTGTGCTTCCGCCCAAGGCGTCTTCAGAATCGTTGAGGAGATCGAATCGCAGCAACAGCCCGATGGCTCCCGTGAGCTATTCCCTTGATCGCTCCCGCGAAGAAGAGCCCGGTTCGCACTCCTGTCATGGAGGCAGCAACAATCGTTCTGATCGCCACCATCGTCGGCGTACTGTATTCGGGTGTCACAGGAAAAGGACTCTTTCGCCCTACGTCCGAATCGCCAGGATCCGCCATGCCAGAGGCCTCGGAATCCGCATTCCTGACCTTTGAAGAAGCACAATCGCTGTACAACCGGCAGGGCGCCCTCTTCATCGACGGACGACACCCATACGACTTCGGCATCGGACACATCAAAGGCGCTCTCAACATTCCACTTGAGGAATTTGAAACGGCCCGGCCTTTTCTTTCTTCCTTGCCCAGAGATCAGATGCTCGTCACCTACTGTGATGGAGAAGAATGCAGTTCAAGCATAGCATTGGCCAAATTGTTGTACGCAACCGGATTCATAAACGTGAAGGTCTTCTTCGGTGGGTGGAACGAATGGCGGAAACACGATCAGCCCGTGGATCCATGACAACGAGAAACGTCTTTCTTAGCACAGACGTTGCGATCACGCTGCTGAGGATCATCCTCGGAGTGGTTTTCATCCTTGCAAGCATCGGGAAAGTTGCCGATCCGGGTTCGTTCGCCGCATCAGTCAGCGCCTACGGGATCGTCAAAGGTGATGCAGCGTTGCTCATCGGCACAGTGCTGCCATGGGTTGAATTCTTCAGCGGCCTCGGCCTTCTCCTTGGATTGTTCTTCCGTGGAAGCGCACTCCTGGCACTACTCATGCTCATACTGTTCACCATCGTGATACTCTCCGCCCTCTGGCGTGGATTGGACATATCCTGCGGGTGCTTTTCGCAAGACCCCGTGGCAGAGCGCCTCGGGTGGTGGAAACTCGGAGAGAACGTCGTTCTTATCGTTATGAGTTTCCTCGTACTGCACCGATCGAGTCTCCGCTACGCGCTCGAGCGGTTCTTTCCTCCCCAGAGCCACACCGTGGAAACCCCGAAGTGATTTTCGCTCTCAGGACGACCTTCGAGCATTCTCCGGACTGGTAGTCATGTAGAATCCTTTCCCACCAGAAACGACCGTTGTTACCTTTCCGGCGGCAACAAGCACCTCCAGGTGCTTGAGTGCCTCCGTCACATGGATGCCAAGACCGCCTGCAATATCCTGAAAGGTGCAGGGACGTCTGTTGAGGAGGGCCAGAATATCGTCAGCACCTGCCCGGAAAATCGATGAATGGTGCACATCGTGGGATGCCATCTCGGCAATAATGTCGACCCGACCTGGAAAGGAGTCTTTCAGGGCATTCATCTGGCTCGTTGAGAGCGGGAACGCGAAGGCCTCGGCCGGTGGACGGGAAACGGTATTCAGTTGAGTTCTCGCCGGTCGGATTCGGCTGATGGCGGCCTTAATGTTTTCGGCCTCAGCCGGGATTCCTGTCACTCCCGCAAGCAGGAAGACCTCAAGCCACACCTCGCCCGGGAAGCGCCTTGTAAATGCGGAGAGACCATCGACGACCTGCTCATAGGAGATGTCTCTGTGGGGACGGTTGACGTAGCGAAACAGCTTTTCGCCTCCGGCGTCAACTGATGGGAGGACGAGATCGGCCCCCATCAGAGCGTCCTGTACGTCGCGCTTCCACAAGAGCGAACCATTCGTCAGAACCGCCACAGGGATACTCGTGAATTCCTTGACCTTCTCAATCAGATCGCCGAGGCCGGAATTCAGTGTGGGTTCGCCGGAGCCCGCAAGAGCTATGTAGTTCGGTACATCCCCCGAGGTCAGTTTTCGCTCAAGTTCGTCCAAAACCTCCGTGATCCCGACGTATTCTCTTCTCTCAAGGGTCTTGTTCGTGGTTCGCCCGAGTTGACAATACACGCAGTCGTACGTGCAGGTCTTGAACGGAACGAGGTCAATCCCGAGAGACCGCCCCAGGCGTCGCGACGGAACAGGCCCATAGAGGTATCGAAAGCTATTCATATTCATGATCATTCTCCGCACGAGAGATCGCCGCTTTTCCCTTGCAACCCCTCGCATATGCCGGCTGGATGGGCGCATGCGACATATATTGTTGTGTGATTTCGACGTGCCTGACGGAAGGTAGCTGGCGTTCATTCCGTCGAAGTTTTGATTTCGATTTCACCCAAACGTTTTCGTATGATGTCCAGTTCTGACTGCAATGACTCGGCCTTGTTCATGAGTGCCTGTTGTTCCATTTCCGGAGCGGGTTTCTGGTCCTGCGCCGTGTGATCAAGGATTTGCATCGACCCCAGCAGGCCGTTGGGGCGAAACATATTCCTCCATCGTCGACCGCCACCGTTGAATCCTCGGCTCCGGGCGCCGCAACGCCATCCGAACCCCATCTCATGACCGCGTCCAGGGACAGGATTCGGGCTCCCTGCCCCAGCGCGATCTCCAGCCGCACGTCCGGTCATCGCTCCCATTCCCATTGGTCCTGTTCGATCTCCACCTGGCATTGTCGTACCCTCCTCTCAGCATGATTATTTGTTACTCTTTTGTCATGAAGGTTCCGCATTTCGCGCATTGGCGCTTGACGCAAGGCACTCCGCGCTCGTGTGCTTCTCGGTTCCCGCATTGCGGACAAACGCAATCGCCGGTGGATCCGACTGCTGCCGAGCCGCCCACGCCACCTCCTCCTCGGCCACCTTGACCGCGTCCTTTTCCACCGGCACCACCCATTCCTCGGTGTCTTCGTTTCATGGAGTCCTCCTCATGAGTGCTATCACGCATTCCGCTGAAAACCCGAGCGCCCCGATCGCTGCAGCCCGGCATGCCGAATGCGTTCCATGTTAAGGTGCCACGCAGCCAGGCATCCATAACCTCGCGCAGATCGCCTGCGACGAACGGAATCACCTGGATCCCGTAGGCGTCGACCAGTGCGTGCATCGGTCTGGAAACCGCGCCACAAACCACGGCGTCAATACCAAGACCTACCAGTCGAAGTGCCTTCTGGACAGGTGGGTCTTCCGGCAACATTTCCTGCGTCTCGCTGACAATTTGCCCGCACTCCGCCTCGACGACGAGGACCTGATACGCGGTGTCGAGGACCGGCGCGATGCGATTCTCCCAATATGGGAATGCTGCTTTCATCTGTCGACTCCAAGCATGGTTGCCACTCTTCATAATGCAAAGGGGGTGCCAAACGTAGTTACCGGCAGAATCGACTCGTAACAGATTGTGAATACAGCGGATACAGGGATACATGGAAAGAGGATCAAGAGGCTTGAGTAGCCATTGCGCTACCGTGACGATTCACAAAAGATGCGGCAGCGCTACTATCATTTCTTGCTGGGGGTGCGGCCGTCTTGCTTCGGAAGAGAGATACGGAGCTTTTTGATCCTGCGGAAAAGGGTTGTCTTGTGGATGCCGAGTTCCCGCGCCGCTCGCAGTCGGTTGAACGCATTTCGTTCCAGTACAGCACGGATGGCCTGGGCGTCGAGGATATCGTGTGTGGACCGCAAATTGGCCTCCGGTCCCGGTGCCAAGCTGTGACCGGTCAACTCCGTGGGCAGATGGGGAATGCCTATACGCTCATTGCCACAAAGGATGAACGCGCGCTCAATGGCATTCTCCAGTTCCCGGATGTTCCCCGGCCACTCATGGGCCATGAGGAGGGAAAGGGCTTCAGCGGCAATCCCTTGCACGGATTTCTTTTGCAGGCGGTTGAAGCGCGCAACAATCTGGTCGACAAGAAGCGGAATGTCCTCTTTTCGCCGGCGCAGCGGGGGCAGTTCTACGCGCACCACATTCACGCGGTAGTAGAGATCTTCACGGAATTGTCCCTGGTGCACCTGCTGTGACAGATCCTTGTTGGTGGCCACAATAACCCGGACGTCGGCGGCCTCGGAGCTTGTCGCTCCCAGAGGTTCATAGACCCGCTCCTGCAACACGCGGAGCAATCTGATCTGCAGGGCTGGGCTGATCTCCCCGATTTCGTCGAGGAAGATGGTCCCACCCTTCGCCATTGCAAAACGACCTGGCTTGTCCTTATTTGCACCGGTGAACGCCCCGGCCTTGTAGCCGAATAGCTCAGATTCCAGCAGTGTGTCGGGCAACGCTCCGCAGTTAACCGCAATGAACGGACCATGATTGCGGAGACTGAGCGAATGGATTGTCCGTGCCATAAGGTCCTTCCCAGTCCCGGTCTCTCCGAGTATGAGAACCGTGCTCGGGCTGGTCGCGATGGCCGGCAAAACCTCAAACACTCGCTGCATCAGAGGGCTTCTGCTGATCAGCTCGCCGATCCGGAATCGTCCCTCAAGTTCCTGGCGCAATGCCTCGATCTCTGAAAGGTCACGAAACGTCTCTGCACCGCCAATGACATCGCCCATCGCTGTCACGGAGCACGGCAGTCGAAATGCTGATGGGGATGCGATTTCCAGTTGAGTCAATGATATATCCGGATGTGCCGATGATCGGCTTCCCTGTCTTCAATGTCTGCTGAAGCCCACACGCGGCCCCGCACATGCTGGACCGAAACACGTCTGAGCAGCGTCGGCCGATCGCCTCTTTCCGTGACACGCCCGTGATCTCTTCGGCAGCCCGGTTGAACGACGTCACGCGCCATTCCAGGTCCACCGTAAAGACGCCATCCGAGATGCTTTCGAGTATGGCATCGGTCGACGTGGAGACTTCGGGCATCCTCTTCTTCTTGGCACTCATCGCAAGGAGTTCCTGAAACTTTTCTTCGTACCGTCTTGGCTCAGCACGACTCCCCTCCCCTGTCCGACAACGACAAACCGCTCCTGTGCTTCTGTACCAGGATGTCTCGAGAAACGTATCCTCTAGCACTTTGGTCAGAACGGACGGATCGAATAGCCGCTTATCTGGTCCCCCGTCGTATCCATTTTTCTTCCGGCAGCATCCAGACCGGAGAACTTGAATACCAGATGTGATGGATCAATGGTCGCACCAGGGTTCCCGCTGGCGAGGTCGATGCTGCTGTTCTGGTTCAGGATAAAGAACACCTTTGCCTGGCGTGTTGCCTGATCGTAGACCACAGAAAACGGGCGTTTTGGTATGCTCACTTCGTTGGGGCCAACCGGCATGGTGTTGTTATAAAACCCCCCCTTGGTGCCCTGTGCCCTCGATATATCCCAGTTGGCCGGATTCATCACCGACATGGGATCCATGTCGTTGGTGAACTGGATTGAGATCGCAACCCGCAAACTCGCATTGGCCGTTGAAAGTTCAGCGGGGTTGAGCATCCAGAGCGGTGTCCCGGCGCGCAGCTGAGAGTTGAAGTTGATGTTGTTCGTCTCTTCGATATAGGCAATCCTGGGTTTGTTGCGCAAAAAGAGGAGATCGTTGGCAAGTCCGCCATCCTTGGTCACAAGGATGTCCAGCTGTTTGTCGGCCTTCTCTGTTTCGCCGAGACTGAGGTAGGCAGCGCCCAGCTCGTAGTTGGCAGCAGGGAAATCCGGCTTGAGTGTCAATGCCCGCTCCAGTTGCTCGATAGCAGCCTCCGAACGTCCCATTTTGTTGTAGAGCACCCCGAGACTGTATGGCACGTTTCCATCTCTGGGGGCGACCTTTGCAACTTTGTTGAATTGCGCCTCAGCTTCCCGGAAGCGATCGGTTTCCGTATACATGACCCCAAGGGTATAGTCAGCCACCGGGTCCTGCGGATCAAGTCTCGAGGCAAACGTGAATTCTTCTTCGGCTCTAGTGTACTGCTTGTCGGCCATGTACGCGTTGGCGAGATTGTTCCGGGCAGTAATCGATGTCCGGTCGATCTGAACAACCTTGGTGAAAGATTGTATGGCTTCCGCCATTTTGTTCTGACTCTGATAGATCTTGCCAAGATAGGTATGGGCAGTGATATTCTGCGGGTCGAAGGCAAGAGCGTTCTTGAATTCCCGGATTGCCTCCTCCTGGTTCCCCTCGCTCAGGTGTGACGCAGCCCTGTAGATCGCAAACTGGGCGACTTGAGTTCGTCGGGCCTGCACAGATTCATTGGCAGCTGCGAAAGGATCCGCGCCGGATGATGAATCGACTTTTGCCATGACACCTCTCTCTATCGTATGCCCGAAGGAATTCCCTCAACCCGGTGAGCAATTACCGGTACGCGGCCACAGTCTCCCGTATGCCGTCCGCATAGGACGTTGGCGTGAATCCAAAGGCCCGGGTGAATTTTGACGAGTCGAAGAGATACTCCGACTCGTTCTGATACAGCATCTCAGGTAATTCGCGGATTGGCGGATCAAACGCGCCGGCCACTCTGATCATCCACTTGCGCAGAATAGTGTGCCGTGCCGGTATGCCGAATTCCTTCGAGACCATTTCGATGAATTCCCGGCCGGTCGGGGGATCAGATGCAGTGGGCAGGTGCCACGTCTGATTCCACGAGCTGTCGCGCCCCGCAAGCACAACCAGGGCTTTCGCGGCCTCAGGTGTGAACGTGTAGGAATGCCGGACCGAATCATTGGCGAGAACTGCCGCCTTTTGCCCCTTTGCGAGCTTATCGAAGACGAGCACATTTGCCACGCCGGTGCGTGCATGCGGGCCATAGAAGTCCGCAGCGCGGGCAATGAGCGCCGTCAGGCTGCCGGACGATACCGCCTCCAGCACCTGTGTCGCAATTCTCGCGCGTATCTCCCCCTTCCTGCTGCAGGGATTGAACGGTGTCTCTTCGGTCATCGGGCCATCGACCTTGCCGTACATATACACATTGTCAAAGAAGACAAGCTTCGCGTTGGCCCTCTTGCATGCCTCGATCGTATTGTGCATGATCTTCGGCCAGAGGTCCTGCCAGACCTGGAGATCGTACTTGAGCCCAACCGTGAGATACACCACCGACGATCCGGCTATAGCCGCCATCGTGGCCTGCAGATCCGAGAGGTCGGCGGCAACGACTTCTTTGGCACCGGCGGCAGGACGGGGATTGCGGCCGACCAGACGGATCTGCTCTCCCGTTTTGCCCAGCTCCCGCAGAAGCCCGCTCCCGATAACCCCACCGGCTCCCAGAATAGTGTGCAAGGACATTCTCTCCTTTTTCGTGGTCATCAAAACGTGTTTTATAGACGGGTGTATTTCGCCTGGAAGAACCTCAGATACTTGGGCTCGTACACCATCTTCAGCCCACGCGTTTTCTTCCTCTGCTCGTAGACCGCGCGCACCGATTCGGCGACGACATCCATGTGGGCCTGCGTGTACACGCGCCGGGGGATGGTAAGCCGTGTCAGTTCGAGCTTCGGGTAGTAATGATCCCCCGTCGTCGGGTCGCGGCCTGCGCTCGCAATTCCCCGCTCCATCGAGCGGATGCCCGAGTCCAGATACAATTCCGCCGCCAGCGTCTGGGCCGGAAACTGGTCCTGCCGCACGTGCTGGTAGAACCGCTTCGCATCCAGGAAGATTGCATGTCCGCCGACAGGCTGGACCATGGGGATCCCCCAGTGTTCGAGCAGGTCCCCGAGGTATCGGACCTGACCGATGCGGGAGCGAACGTGATCGTCCTGGACAGACTCGACGACCCCGATTGCCAGCGCTTCCATGTCGCGCCCGGCGAGACCTCCGTACGTGTGCAGGCCCTCGTAAACCACCACCATGTTCCGGAGTTCCTCGAACAATGTCCAGTCGTTCACTGCGAGCCAGCCGCCAATGTTGACCAGACTATCCTTCTTCGCGCTCATCCAGGCGCCATCGGTGTAACTGCAGAACTCCTTCAGAATTTGTGCCACAGAGCGCTTCGCGTATCCTTTTTCCCGCTCCTGAATGAAGTAGGCATTCTCCACCATGCGCGTCGCATCGAGGTACACCTTGATCCCGTGCTTCCTGGTCAGGGCACGCAGGGCTTTCACGTTGGCCATGCTCACCGGTTGGCCGCCCGCCATGTTCACCGTGCCTGCAAGACTGATATAGGCGATCTTCTGCGCCCCTTCGCGTTTGATGAGCGATTCCACCTTCGCGAGGTCAACATTTCCTTTGAACGGATGGAGATTTTGCGGATCGTGTGCCTCGTCGATGATGACATCCACAAAGGTACCTCCGGCAAGCTCCTGATGCAGCCGCGTTGTCGTGAAATACATATTGCCGGCGATAAACTGACCCGGCTTGATCACCGTGCGGCTTATCAGGTGTTCCGCCCCCCGTCCCTGATGGGTCGGGATCATGTGTTTGTAGCCGTAGTAGCGCTGAATCGTCTCCTCAAGGTTGTAGAAGTTCCGGCTTCCGGCATACGCCTCGTCGCCGAGGAGCATGCCCGCCCACTGCCGATCGCTCATCGCACTCGTGCCGCTATCGGTGAGGAGGTCGATGTACACATCCTCGGATTTCAGGAGAAACGTGTTGTATCCTGCTACGTTTAGCGCCTTTTCCCGCTGCTTGCGGTCGGACATCTGCAGCGGTTCGACCATTTTTATTTTCCAGGGTTCGGCCCAGGACCGGCGGCCGAATTGCTGTCCCATTGTTTTGATATCTGACTCACTCATACGGGGAGTATCTCCGTTGTTCGGTGCCGTAAGGAATATCATAAAAGATACCACACTCTGCGTGAATAATCAACGGTTCGCCTCCTGGTGCACGACACCGCGGGCAACTCTGCAACCAGAAGGGAATGATCTGTGAACAGACTCGACGTCAAAGGTTTCGTCGTGACAGGGTTTGAGGATTGCTGATGTTGTATTGCCAGGCCTCGATGCAATCGGTCTATGCGACAACCGCACCGCCACAACTGCTCCCCGCCCCTGCCGTGCACCCGTAGCAGTGCGATCCGAAGACGATCCGGCGTTTCATAAGCTGCTCAAAATCAAAATCCCAGAGCGTGCTTGGAGCGCCATGGTTGACCCTCCACTCAAGCATCTGGTTGAAATCACAATCGTAGAGGGTGCCGTCGTACCCGACGCTGATCAGATTCCGGCACATCACCCCCTCTGCTGCCGCCGGATTGAAGGCATTGACCAGCCGCGCCATGTAGTCGTCATAGAGTTCTGCCCTCTCCAGGAAGTGCCTGAACCTGTTGATGGGCATGTTGGTGATCACATAGACGTTGTTGAAATGAAGTCCGTGGCGCCTTGCCAATTCTTCTTTGAACTGACTTTCGATCGCCGCCTGAGCCGGTGGGAGGAATGCCCCCACCGGGTTGTACACAAGATTGAGAAGGAGTCCCGTGTCCGGACTGCCGTATCCCAGTGCGTTCAGTCGCCGCATCGACTCGACACTTCTCCTGAACACTCCCTGCCCGCGCTGGGCATCGGTTTCATGTTCCTGAAAGTACGGAAGAGAGCTGATGATCTCGCAGCGATGATCGCGGAAGAATTCCGGAAGATGGTGCATGCTTGTGCCGTGGACCGGATGCGGGTCCAGCGTTACGGTGAAATTGTGACGCACGAGTACGCGCTTCCCCAGGGATCTCGCTTCCGTCACAAAATGTTCGAAGTCGTCGCTCAGCTCCGGAGCGCCTCCCGTGATATCGAGGGTTGTGATCTGGGGATACATGCGCAGGATCTCGAGGCATCGGTCGATGGTCGGCCGTGTCATCATTTCCGTCCGTTTGGGCCCGGCATCAACATGACAATGCTTGCACGCCTGGTTGCAGAGTTTTCCAACGTTCACCTGGAGTGTTTCGATTGTCAGGGGTCGCAAGTCCAGATGATGCGTACTCAGCGCGGTCTCGAAAGTCATTCCACTCTCCTGCTGGTCAGTAGGGAACGCTCGTGTACACTGATGCCTCTCACTCAGCCCATGCTCAGTCTCTCCACGATGTTCCGGCACTGGACGCCATGGACGAGCGACGCGCCCCCTCGCACCGCGGCACTAACATGGATTGATTCGGTCATCTGATCCAGGTTCGCCCCGGTTTCGAGGCACTGATTGGTATATGCATCGATGCAGTACGGGCATTGCACCGTGTGTGCAACGGCCAGTCCGATGAGCGACTTTTCCCGCTTTGTGAGCGCGCCTTCTGTGGCAGTCGCCTCTGTGTACCATGCAATGAACTTTTCCCACAACTGCGGTTGATTGTTACCCATCGTTCCGAATTTGCCGAGATCACGGGATTCATAGTACGACGCCATTGTTGCTCCTTATGCAGATGTTCGTCGGATGTATTCGGTGTACGTCGCTGCAGTGTCAATGTCGGTCAGCGTTCGCAGGACCGCGAGTGAAAGCCCGAGATGTGTTATCTTGTCGACCGTCTTTCGGAACACGTTCTCCGTGCTCCAGGCGATGCCCGAGAATAGATCCCTGGCCGGTGAACGCATTCCCAGGAGGTAGTATCCTCCATCTGTTGCGGGGCCGATGACAACGTCGCTGACATCGAGCGCAGCGAAAGCGTCAGCGACGGCAGTGTCGTCGAGATCGGGGATGTCCGTACCGATGATCGCCGCCTTTCCTGCGCCGCACGTAAACGTCGTCTCGAAAGCGCTGAGCATCCGGTCCCCCAGCGAGGTGCCTTTCTGCGGGAAGAAGTGGAAGTCTCGTCCGACCCACTGGCGCACAGCGGATTCATCGGCGGTAGAAGCATAGAAGAGAAAGACCTGTATGCCGTGTGCCATCGCCCGCTCCCCAAGCTCGAACACCCTCTCTGCAAGCTGCCGGTATACCATGGCGGCCTGGTCGTGACCGATATCCTTCCCGAGACGCGTCTTCACCTCCCCGGGCCGTGGAAACTTCGCAAACAGGATGAGCGCCCTCGGATCTGTCACCGCTGACTCCTGCCATCGCCGGGTGTCAAGGACCCAGGACCGGCAACGAGGTGTTTCGCGATCGTGGAGAGAATTTTCACTGACGCACCAATCGTCCCCCGGATTGTCCCCGTCACTTTTGAGGTTCCGATCCGTTTTCGATAGCGTACAGGGACTTCTGTGCAGCGCAGCCCCAGCTTCAAGGCCTTGATCTGCATCTCGACGGTCCAGCCGTATGTCGGATCAGACATGTTCATTGCGCGCAGTGCGTCTGTGCGTATGGCGCGAAACGGTCCAAGATCAGTAAAGGAGTACCCCCAGAAGAGGCGAATCAGTCTTGTTGCCAGCCAGTTTCCAAATACCGCCTGTGGGAGCATGGCGCCCGTTTCCCTCTTCCCGACCATGCGCGAGCCGATGACCATGTCGAATCCTTCCTCCAGAATCGGCTGGAGAATGAGAGGCAGCTCTTCCGGATAATCGCTCAGGTCCCCGTCGACGAACACAATGACCTCCGCCTCCAGCTGCTTGGCACGTTCAATGCCCAGCAGGCATGCATACCCGTATCCTTTGCGCTCTTCCCGGAGAACTGTAGCACCGGCGTCACGCGCTACGGCTGCGGTTCGATCTGTGGAGCCATTGTCCACCACAATAATTTCACGTATCGCCGTGCGTGGAAGAGAACTCACCACCTCGCCGATCGAGAGCTCTTCATTAAGCGCGGGAATGATGACGACGACAGGGAGCGCGCCGTGGACTGGGCGGGCTTCATGCCGTACGAATGCCTGATTGTCGGATGTGGAGGCGGCCGTCACGCTCGGTTCGATTGTGTCCCGGGAGATGATTTTTCGCCGGCACTTCTCATGCTTGCTGCAGGAAGAACGACATGAAAAAAGATCGGAACTTTAGCGCTCAGACTCAACCCCATCTGCCCACTGTAGCGAGGATTTCTCGCCGCGGTTGCCTTCTGCTCCTTCAAATCGCTATATTGCCGCATCGTCGTTTTGTTCCTTCCACCTGGGGGGCAGAATACAGAGATCAAAGGTGCACCGAAAAGGGATCTTCAACAGGAAACTGTGCGATCACCGAAGCATGCACAGGAAAACGCACGCTCGCAGGAATCCGCACATGAAGATGCTCAATCGCCGGAGTACACACATGAAACAGATACTTCTCACAATCGTGCCGCTCCTTCTGTTCGTGGTATCGCTCCGGGCGCAGGACACCGCCGGTTCCCTTCCGTACAAACGTGTACAGGTGCATCAGGGGGAACGATGTCTCGTCTGCGACGGCGCTGTCGATACCACGGATGGGTTTGTCCTCCTGGTCAAAGGCCGCCGTGTTCCGCTCGACTCGATGCATCTCGCTGAATTTCTGAAGAATCGGGAAAAGTATTTCTCCCTCCTCCAGCCCCGTGGGGCTCTCTTCGCGGAATCATTCGATGAGACACATGGCCCGGCGCTCGGAGGAGTGAGCTGGGGATGGTTTCTTTTCGGGCTCCATGTTCTTGTCGCCCTGGTGTTTGCGGGGTTGAGTGGGTATGTGGCAGTGGGAAAAGGGCTCAGGCCCCTGCCACATTTCGCCCTCGGGCTCGTTTTCAGTGTGCTCGGATTTCTGTATGTCCTGACGCGGCCTTCGTGTGTGCGCCCCGGTGAAGTCCCGGCCGGTCTGGTAAAAGTCCCGGCCACACGTACTCCGGTGCCGTGCATGAAGTGTGGGACAGGGAATCATCCGTCCGCACGGCAATGTGCCGGTTGCGGAACCGCTCTGACCCCGCGATCGGAATCGGAAGTGACGCGCGCACGATAGAGAACCTCGAGCGAAGAAAGGACTATCATGGCTGAGCGTCAGAACACAAGAGGATTCGTCGAAAACCTCAGGCACAGGTTTCTCACTATCCTCCGTTCGGGGAGCGGGGCCCATGAACGGCCATTGCTCAACAATCACAACGAGAGCACCGTTCCCGGGCTCTTTGTCATTGGCGATCTCGCCGGCGCCCCCGTCATCAAATATGCAATGGCGCAGGGATATGAGGTCATTCAACATATCGCTTCGCTCAATGGCGCAATCGGCGGCGAGGATCCGGATATCCTGGACGTTCTCATCGTTGGGGCAGGGGCGGCCGGACTGAATGCCGGCTTGCAGGCGAAAGAACGGGGTATGACGCACCTGATCCTCGAAAAGGAGCGCATCGCCAACACCATCGAGAATTTTCCCGAGGGGAAATGGGTCTATGCCGAACCTGACAGCCGGCCACCAAAGGGAAAGCTCTGGCTGGACGGCGCGACCAAGGAAGACCTGACGCAGCGATGGAATCAGATAGTCCGGGTTAACGGATTGCATGTGCGTGCAATGGAAGCAGTAACGACGTGCGATACGAAAAACGGTGTGTTCCATGTCGGTACGCCACAAGGCTCGTACCGTGCGAAGCGCGTGATTCTTGCGACGGGACAGCGGGGCAATCCACGGAAGCTCCAGGTCAGGGGGGAGGAGACAGAACGGGTCTACCACCGGCTGTATTCTCCCAGGAAATACAACGGGGAAAACATACTCGTTGTGGGCGGGGGAAACAGTGCAGTGGAGGCTGCGATTACGCTGAGCGCACAGAACACCGTGTACCTCTCATACCGTGGAAACGCATTCTCCCGCATCTTCAAAGAGAACGAACGCAAACTCATGGAGGCCATAGCGGCAAAGAGGATCGAGCCGATCCTGAACTCCTCTGTAGCGGAGTTCGGGGACACGACGGCAACTCTCACGATCAGTCGCGGTGCCGGAGACGAGATCCGCACCATTCCCTACGACCATGCCTTTGTGCTCGTTGGCGCCGATGTCCCACGGGAATTCCTTCGATCTCTCGGGATCAAGATGGAGAACGAGTGGCGTGGAAGCATCGTACGCTCCGCGCTCCTCACCCTGTTCGGATTCATCGGCATCTGGATCTTCGGGGTTCACCACGGCGGAAGCAGCGGCATAGGAAGTGTGGGTCTTTCTCTGCTCCCGGATTGGGGAGGCGCCCTGATCTGGGCTCTCAGCCTGGGGGGGCTTATTTGGTTCGGCTCAAAGGGAGACCGGTTTTCATGGCTGGGGCTTTCCTTCTTCGTCTGGTACACCATCTATGGAGCCAAACTGGGAAACGGCGGGGAGTTCTGGCCCTACACCGATTGGGGGTACAAGTTCCTGTCATTCTTCGACCGGCCCTGGTCGTTCTGGTATACGGTCTTATATACAACCTTGATGAGCGTCTATGGCCTGAAGGCCATTCAACGATGGGGGCTGGAGCGGAGGGACAAGTTTCAGATCTGGCGGTATGTGAGCCTGCTCAGCTTTCAGTGGGTGTTCTTCTTCCTGATCCCTGAATTCCTCTTTCAGCATGCGGTGCAGTATCAGTGGATGGGTGCGGCCCTTGCGACCGACCCGACCTTCGCGGATCAGGGCTGGAGAACGTACGGTATCGTCTATGCATGGCCACTGTTTTTCTACACCTTCTTCTACGACCCCCATCAGATCTGGGTTGTGTGGGGAGTCATCCTGACCTTTGGCATCATCCCGATCTTTGTGCTGTTCCAGGGCAAGCGGTATTGTTCGTGGATCTGCGGTTGTGGCGGACTGGCGGAAACATTCGGTGACCGATGGAGGCACCTCGCACCGAAGGGGAAGACGTCGATCAAACTTGAATGGATGGGATCCGCAGTCCTTGGTGTCGCCGTCGTTGTCACTGCGATCGTCCTCGCGCGCGACGCATGGGGCGTTTTCGCAGGGGAGGCAACGCTGGGCATTCGACTCTACCGGCTGGTTGCGGACGTCTGGCTCGTCGGAATCCTCCCCGTTACCCTCTACCCGTTTCTGGGTGGAAAGGTCTGGTGCCGGTACTGGTGCCCCCTGGCAAAGATGATGAACATGCAATCGGCGTTCTTCGCGAGAATGCGATGGAGCAGATTTGCGATCACAGCAAATGACAAATGCATCGGGTGCAACGAGTGTTCCCGGAACTGCCAGGTGGGAATCGATGTTATGAGTTATGCACTGAAGCAGGATACTCTCGACAACGCTACAAGCTCTTGCATCGGGTGCGGGATTTGCGTGACTGTCTGCCCCATGGACACCCTGTCCTTTCACACGCAGGCAGAACCCGACGCTGGCAGCCCGAACAGCACGGAAGTCGTTCACACCAGCGTCGACTAGATCGGTGGAGGGATCAATGAAAAGACTCACGCTACCCTGCGTACTGGCGTTCATGATGTTTCTTACCGGATGCGCAAGGGGAAATCAGCCGGGTGCGCAGGGGGCCGGAGGAGAGGAAAAGGTGGCGGCTGCCCCCGAATCCGCCATCACCACCGACGGCCTGGAAACGGCGACGTTTGCCGGAGGGTGCTTCTGGTGTGTGGACGCCGCATTCGAGGATGTTGACGGGGTGAAGAAGATCATCTCCGGGTTCACAGGCGGCCATGTCAAGAATCCGACCTATGAGCAGGTAGGAGCAGGCGGAACCGGACACCTGGAAGCCATCCAGATACTGTACGATCCACGCGTCATCAGCTATTCCGAGCTGCTCGATGTATTCTGGATGCAAATCGATCCAACGGACGACGGCGGGTCATTCCACGACCGTGGACCGGAATATGTCTCCGCAATCTTCTATCACACCGACACGCAGAAGTCGCTTGCCGAGAAGTCGAAATCCTCTCTCCAGAAGGCCGGGGTCTTCGACAAACCGATCCTGACAAGGGTCGCCAGGTTCGAGACATTTTATCCCGCTGAAGAATACCATCAACAGTACTGCAAGAAGAACCCGGACCAGTATTACAGCTACCGGCAGGCATCGGGAAGGGACGACTATATCACAAGTGTCTGGGGGGATCGTGCATACCACACATTCCACAAGCCTTCCGATGACACACTGAAGGCCATGCTGACCCCCCTGCAATATGCAATCACGCAGACTAACGGAACCGAACGGGCCTTCATGAACGAATACTGGAACAACAAGAAAGAAGGACTGTATGTGGATGTCGTCTCGGGTGAGCCGCTGTTCAGCTCAACGGACAAGTTCGAATCCGGCACGGGGTGGCCGAGTTTCACGAAACCAATCGATCCACGGTTCGTCAAGAAACCGGTCGATCGTTCTCTGTCTGAGGCCCGGGTAGAGGTTCGGAGCGCGCATGCAGATTCCCATCTGGGGCATGTGTTCAATGACGGCCCCCCGCTTACCCGCCTGCGATACTGTTCGAACTCGGCCTCCATGAAATTCGTACCAAAGGAGGATCTCCGGAAAAAGGGATACGGGGACTTCCTCTGGCTGTTCCGCTGACAGCCATGCGCACTGCAATCATCATCTTTGGGGCCTCGGGCGATCTGGCCGCGAGGAAGCTCATTCCCGCACTCTACAGCAACTTCCGGAAGAACCGCCTTCCGGAGGGAACGTCCATAATTGGCTTCTCCGGGACTCCGTTTACCGACGATTCCTTCCGCGATAAAATGAAGACATCGATCCAGGCATTTGCTCCCGCCGCGTATCATGAGAGCGACTGGAAGCGCTTTGCCCCGTCACTCCACTATCACACCGGGAGAGCCGAACGCGACGATGATCTTCACTCGCTGGCACAACGCATCGCTCCCCCGGGGGGAACCCCTGTCAATTGTCTCTTTTATTTCGCCACTGCTCCCGAAATTTTTCCGACGCTCCTGGAAGGCCTGAATCGGGCGAATCTTCTCTCGGAAACCGAGGGAACAAGGAGAATTGTCATCGAAAAGCCGTTTGGCAGGAATCTCCCCTCCGCCCGCGCGCTGAACTCTATCCTTCACAACAGCGTCCAGGAGACACAGGTCTTCCGGATCGACCATTATCTCGGCAAAGAAACCGTTCAGAACCTCTTTGTCCTGCGGTTTGGCAACGCTATTTTCGAACCGCTCTGGAACCGCAACTACGTCGATCATGTCCAGATTACCGTAGCAGAAACGGTGGGGGTGGAACACAGGGCGAAGTATTACGAGACTGCAGGAGTCCTCCGCGACATGGTCCAGAACCATTTACTGCAACTCATGACCCTCGTGGCAATGGAACCGCCGGCCGTCTATGACGCGGACGCATTACGAAACGAGAAGGTCAAAGTTCTGAGAAGTCTGAGAGATATCCCGCCCGAAATGTCCGCGGAACAGACCGTGCGGGGTCAATACACCGGATACACCTCCGAGCCGGGTGTCAGTCCTGCGTCGACGGTTGAGACGTTCGCCGCAATCAGGGTATTCATTGACAACTGGCGATGGCAGGGCGTGCCATTCTATCTCCGTTCCGGGAAGTCGTTGAAGAGCAAATCTTCGGAGATTATTGTGCAATTTCGCCGGCCGCCCACACAGATCCTTGATGTGCAGTCAGGGGTAACCGAACTGTTCACAAATCGGCTGAGCATTTGCGTTCAACCTGATGAGGGGATGCACCTCCGATTCATCACGAAGGTTCCCGATCAGGGACTCAAAACGCGTCCGGTCGATATGGAATTTCACTTCAGGGACTCGTTCGGCCAGCATGCGATACCCGAGGCGTACGAGCGCCTGCTGCTTGACGCCCTGCAGGGTGATGCCACTCTCTTCGCCAGGAGCGATGAGATCGAAGCAGCATGGCAGTTCATTGATAGGATACGGGCGGGGTGGGAAAGCGACCACGCACCCCCCATGGTTCAGTATGGTCCCGGCACGTGGGGACCTGAAGCGTCGGATCATCTCCTCTGGGGTGAAGGACGGTGGTGGATGAATGACTGCAGGCCTCATGCGGCGGCGGCTCCGGAGGACGAGTAGACATGCCGGCGGTCCCGACACTACGGGTGTTTCCATCAGGCAGCGCGCTCGTGCAGGCGGCAGCCGATGATATCGTCGGCACGATCAACCGGGCGATCGGAGAGCGAGGGCAATGTTGTGTTGCCCTCTCGGGAGGTGAAACACCCCGCCCCGTTTACCGGCTCCTGGGCTCGGAACCATTACGGAATCTGGTCGAATGGGACTTCGTCCATTTTGTGTTTGGCGATGAACGGGCGGTGCCGCCCGATGATCCGGAAAGCAATTTTGGCATGATCGACAGAGAACTGTTCTCCAGAATTCCCATCCCGTCTGAAAACGTCCATCGCATTCCCGGAGAGAACGACCCTTCTTCGGCTGCGCAGGAGTACGAGAAGACTCTTCGCGACCTTGCGGGCGGAGACAGAGTCCGTCTCGATCTGATTCTCCTTGGTCTGGGTGAGGACGGTCACACCGCGTCGCTCTTCCCGGGCACGGACGCCATCGCCGCCACGGGCTCATCTGTCCGGCCTGTTTTCGTCCCGAAGCTCGGGAAATGGCGCATTACCTTGACGCTCGAATGCATCAACGATGCGCGGAAAGCGATCTTTCTTGTCGCCGGGAAGGAGAAGGCGGACATCGCGGCTTCGATACTCTCTGGCAGAAACGAGCGTCAGGAATTGCCGGCGTCACTTGTGAGGCCGCACTCTGGAGAGACGATCTGGATGCTGGATCGGAATGCAGCTGCTCACCTGCGAGGCGAGACGTGAGCTGGGGGGCAACGGATACATCACTGCGATCACCAAGCACGAAAGCCGGGCACAAGGCCCGGCTTTCGTATCGGTTCTGCCATCGGAGGGCACTGTTCAGCGAAACGTGTCTTTCGACTCCACAATTGTCACCGACGTGACCTTCAGCGGCATCGTTGCCACCACGGCGTCTTTCTGCAACACGGCGGCAGGCAGACCTGCCTTGACGACGTTCGAATAACTCATTGGCGAAGGCTGATTCTCGCGCAGACTCTTCGCAAGCGGCTCTGCCTCGTTTGTGTTCGTCACAATAACCACATACATGTTCTCGGCGTTCCAGTATTTCTTGATTGCCCGGTTGACATCCTCGCGCGAAAGCGCGGCGAGACGGGTGCCCAGCTCACTGATGTAGTCCTTCCGGCCGTACGCCCGGGAATCCATCAAATATCCGAGCCGGTCCGATGGTGTCTGAACGTAAAGCTTCACATAGCTCTGAAGGAACGCGCGTGTGGTTTCGAACTGCTCCTCGGTCATCCCTTTCTCCACAAGCACTCCGAGTTCGTTAAGTGCCATCCGGAGTGCGAAGTGCGCATGGCCGACCTTTACATCCGACAGCTCCGGGTACTGCTCCCGCAACTGGGCGGCGATCTGCACGGGGCGGATCCAGATTGCGAAGTAGTTGGAACTGCGCGGCACACCGGGCGGCGGGAGCATGTTTGCACCGCCGTTGTTGTACCATTCGATGTACGAGTAATCGCCGTAGTTCATCGACCGATTTTCGCGGATCTCCTGGTAGAGCTTCGAATACGACTTCCGGTGTTCTCCCAGGTACGAATTGGCCACCATCAGCGCCGCGAAATCGTCGCTGGCACGCGTTACATTCAATGGCACGCCGGTGAAGATCGCGGAACCGAATGCATTGTCCTTGGCGACGATCTCCACTTCGATCCCTTTAGGGGTCCGCGGAGCTCCCGACTTCGGAATCACCGGTGTCGTCCCCGGCAGCTTTGCCAGATCCTCTTTCAGCGTGCTCAGAAAGGCGTCGTCATAGCCGCCGGCCACACCGATCGTGAGATTCGCGCCGGTAAAGAACGCCGTATAGTGCTTCCTCACGTCGTCCAGGGTAATGGCTTTCACCCCCTCTGACGTGCCCTGTTTCATGTGCTGATAGTTGGTTCCGCGGAAAAGCAGATCCTCCAGCGCCATCTTGCTGTACTCTTCATCGGACGAGGCCCGGATGACCTGATCCACATAGGTCTGCTGGTTCACCTTCACACGCTGAAAGTCCTGGTCCGTGAACGATGGCGTGAGTATCAACCCGCGAAGGATGAGATAGAACCGTTTCAGCCAGTCGCGATGGACCTCAAACGTGAAGATCGTCACCTCTTTGTCGACGTCGACCCCGTAATTTGCCGCCATGGGATAGATGGCGTCCTGGATCTGACTGAACGTCATATCCGCGGTCCCCCCCTGAGCAACGAGGGATGCGGTGAGGAAGGTAAGTCCTTCTTTCCCCTTCGGATCGCAGGTGGAACCGTTCCGGAACATCAGCTTGACAACAACCTTCCCAGACTGCGGGAGCTTGAGTTCCACAACTCCCTGTCCCAGGACGGGGAGTGCAAAGGCAAGCGCTACGGCGAGCATGAGCGTTTTCATCGGATACCCCCTTCCGCTTCTGCGGAGATCGTCGCTATCGTGAGCCCGGTGGGCGTCAGGTACTTCGCCGCGAACTTCTTCAAATCGTCCGACGTGACGCTGTCATAAAGAGTGTAGACTCTATTGATGGACTCGGGGTCACCGGTCAGCGAAATATAGTGGCACAGGGTATTTGCCACGGCATCAGGATTGTCGATGCGCATGGCGAAGCTGTATTTCAAGTTCGATTTTGTGCTCGCCAGGAGCTCCGCGTCGACGCCATTGGCTTTGAGCTGGTCGATTGCCTTCACAATTTCGTCTTTCACGTACTGCATATCTTCCTTCTTGATGAGGGAAGCCTGAATCGAAAACAGGTTCGGGTCGTGGGAGTCAAACGCCCCGCCCCCGATGAATCGTGCCTTCCGTTCCTGCACAACAAGCTTTTTGAACAGGGGTGAACTGGAAGAAAAGAGGATTGTGCTTATGACGTCAAGGGCGGGCATGTCGAGTTCGGTATCCCGGAATGCGGGGCCCTTGTAATTCAGAGACAGGAGCGGTGGTACTTCGTCGGTCTGCAGATGCACGAACCGTGGCTCCTTTTGCGGCGGCTCTACGGGAATGGCGGCCGTGTATGATCCGTGCGTCCAGGCGCCGAAGTACTTTGCAGCAAGGCCGTTCACCTTTTCGGGGGTCACATCGCCCACCACCACGATCGTGGCGTACTCCGGGCGGTAGAAGCGCTGGAAAAACGTGCGGGAGTACTCGTACTGGTTCGGCATATCCACGATATCCGCAAAAAAGCCCATCGTGGTGTGCTTGTACGGATGCGCGTCAAAGGCGGTATTTACCGTCATCTCGGCCAGCTTCTGGTACGGGCTCGCATAGTTCTTCGTGTACTCGCCTTTTACCGCCCCGGCTTCGGTCTTGAAATCATGAATCGAATAGTTGAGATTCATGAAGCGATCGGATTCAAGCGCAAACATCACGTCCAACTTGTCTGCGTTTCCGGTCATATGATACATCGTCCGGTCGTTTGACGTGTTGGCATTCGCCGATGCCCCCGTCGATTTCAGCACTTCCGTGTACTTCTCCGTCGGATACGTATCGGTGCCGCGGAACATCATGTGTTCAAAGAAGTGGGCAAATCCTGTGACTCCTTTTTCCACCTCGTTCCGTGACCCTGCACGGACGACGATGTAGAAGGCGGCAAGGCCCGGGCTATCGAATGGCACAGTCACCACGTTGAGGCCGTTTGCAAGCCGATGGGTGTGGATGGGATACGGCAGAATACGATCTGCCCCGTTCGCACGGGACAGACCCATCAGCACACCTGCGGCGGCAAAGAGGCAGATGATCTTCATGAGAAATCCTGTTAGTGGTGGAACCTGCTGATTAGTAGGATAGTAATATACGATTTTCTCGGATCCGGCGATACCCCACCGTCGACGCCCGTTCCTGGGCATCGAATAGACGATCTCGTGAACCCGTGCACTGCGGCAACATCGGGAGAATATCGACGGGGGAGGTGGCATGACTCACAAATCTCCGCGACCTGTCTGACTGAAGTGATTCGAGTCCGGTTCATACGCCGGGAGAATCAGCGATCTGCATCAGCAGGGTCCAGACGCAACCCGCCGTTTTCCAGTACTATTTCATGTCATCGCACCAGGAGCATCGTTCTCGTGGCGATGAAGGAGCTGCCCTGCCCCATTCCGGTCGGGCGGGCGGTCAATTGGTAGTAATACACTCCGCTCGCCAGTCGTGCGCCATCGAATATGAAGGTGTAGCCCCCCTCCGCATAGAAGCCGCTTGCGAGCACGGTCACCTCGCGCCCCAGCAGATCGCACACAATGAGCCTGACATCGCTGGCCACAGGCCACTGCGCGCTGATCGCCGTGGTCGGATTGAATGGATTCGGATAATTCTGATCAACTCCATATTCCCGTGGGGTCCCCACCTGCGGGTCCACCGAAACTACCATCTCTGCGAGCGGCCTTTTCCAAACGCTTGCGCTAAATGTCCCGGCGTAAAGGTACCCCATGTCCACTGCGAAGGAGCTCATGCTCATACCAGATCCCTGCAGACCGTCACTCACATCTTTCCAGCTCGCACCTTCGTCAGACGACAGAAAAACCCCCCGTCGATTCAAACCGGCAAAGAGTGTCGGGCCCGACGGCCCGTCGTACCTGGTCAGGGCCCGGACGTCTGGGGAGGGAGGGAGACCACTGCTGGTCAGGTTCCATGATCCACCGTTATCGGTTGTACGGTATACTCCGCTGCACATCCCAACGAAGATAGAGGAACCACTCTTGGCAAACGACTGTGCCTCCGATGGAAGTGGAAGCCCCGAAGCGGCCTCGTTCCAGCTTATCCCGCTGTTCGTGCTCCGGTACACACTCGAGCGTGTTCCCGCTAGCAGCGTACCGCCGTCTGCAAAGAGTGCAACGACGAGGGAATCCGGGATGCCGTCTGTCGCCTTGAACCACTGAGCGCCATCGTTCGAAGAGCGGAAGACCCCGCTTAGTGTCGCAGCGTAGAGGTCCGACCCGTTGATTGCAAGTGCCCAGACGATCTTCGCGTTGCCATTCAGCCCCGTTCCAGCCGGCGACCATGTCATCCCTTCATCGGTCGAACGATACACTCCCGAGCCTGCCATCCCCGCCAGGATCTGATTTGTTCCCAGGGCAAGCGAATAGATGGGATTCGGCGCCATACCGCTGTCGCTGATCTCCCAGGACAAGCCCTGGTTCGACGTGGAAAAAACTCTGGAATATGACGCGGCAATGACCCTGCCGCTGCGTGCGGCGAGATCATAAATGCCATGAGACGCAATACCTCTCCCTGCTCCGGCCCAGCTCGCGCCGGCGTCCGAAGATCGATAGACCACATCCGGGCCATATGTCCCGGCAAGAAGATCGTCGCCGACAACCGTGATAGCACGGACATTCTTGTTCAAGAGACCGTCGTTCATTGCGGACCAGTTGACTCCCCCGTCTGTCGACTGGAAGATTCCGGCGCCGTATGTTCCTGCCATGAAGCCGCCGCCGTGTGCATGCAGTGTGGAAACCGCGACATTCGTGAGCCCGCCGGAGCAGAGGACCCAGTTGGCCCCATTGTCTGTTGACCAATACGCTCCCCTCCGTGTGCCTGCAACAATGGTTCCCCCGCTTGCGGAAAGACTGAGAACCCTCAGTCCTTCGCCGCTCAATCCGGCATTCGATCGCTTCCACGACACCCCATCATCTGTGGAGATAAAAATCCCCACTCCCTCGTCTGATCCGATGAAGATCCTCGATCCGCCTACCGCTAGGGCATTGAACGCTGTGTCCGCGGACATCCCGGAGTCGGCCTGTGCCCATGAAGAGCCTCCGTTTGTCGAACGATAGACCCCGGGATAGAGGGCGACAATGAGGAGGTTTTCCTTCTCCACCAGGGCTGTCGTATACACATCCCCGGGCGGGAGCCCGGTGCTCGCTGGAGTCCATGACTGTCCATTATCTGTCGAGCGATAAACCCCGTCGCTCCCCGTCGCGGCGAGGACCGTAGTGTCAATACGTGCGAAGCCACTGATCCCGCCGGCGAACGGGCTCAGCCCGGACCCCGAAAAAGCCCATGTCGTTCCGTGGTCCGTCGATCGATAAATACCTCCTCCTTCGAGACCGAGCAGAACCGAAGTGGCGGTGGTGACCAGTTCCGAAGCGAAGCCCCCCTCAGGTCCCGCAGTGTGGATCCACTGCGCAACTCCTCCCTGAGAAGAAAGAATGGCAAACACTGAAGAAAGCAGGATCATCTTCTTCATTGATGTCTTCCTCTTCGACAACGATTCGATGGGGATGGTGTGTGAGCAAACGAGAAAATCCTCCTGATGCTCAGGGGAACTCGTCGACATGAGATGTGTGAGGAGATTGTATCGAAAGCAACGTGAAAAAGCAAGTGTGGGCCATAGCAGGGCCCGCACGACGACTCGACCACACGATCAGGTACGCCACTGCACCGCAGCATTCTCGGCAAGCCCTGCACCGGTGAGAAGTGCCAGCATTGTCGATGGTCGCAGTGGCCATTTCGGCAGACACCTGATCGCAGTCAGCACTCCTGCTTAGAGACCGTTGGGTATCCATGCCCGTTGCTAATTCAGAGCGCTCCGTGCCCAGAGGAGGTGGGGATGAGACTGCACCGAGCCCTGGCAGGCAAGGCTCTCCCGTACCCTGCGATGTCTCCAGCGAGCTATTTCAACGAGGGGACGCCACACCCATCCGGTTAGTCGGAGACGGATCAGGTAATACCAGAACCAATTCGATCGTTTGTAGAGATCGGACATTGCAAGATACGGCACAACCGAAGAAGCCGCCGCCGGCCGTCTCTTCCAGATCGATGCATGGGAAAACAGCCGCTGGTAACACCATTGAGAGCCGGCTTCCAAGTCATCGCACGTCAGGTGTACTCTTATCCCACTGACCTAGCCCCCTTCGTACCTCCTCCCCTCCGAAGCCCCCTCTTCCAACGTCAAGCCCTATCCCCAACGGCACAGCATACTATTGTCGTTCTATCCCAAACACGAGGAGGAGTCTGAAACTCACGGGCTCCTGAACGGCCCAGACATTTCGCTGTGTCAGGTCAACAAGCTTCGTGCTGGAGTTCGACAGCTCGGTGCTTTTCTCCAGCATATACGCAAGCGGCAGGTGCATGGTCGCAAGGAGCTGGAACGGACCCATACCGTACATGAACCCGACGGAACCCGTCATCCAGGTTTCATTCTTGTAGTCGTGCCGCGTATACGAGGCATTGAACACGTAGTCTTTGCCACCCGTCGGAATTACGGAGCTCCCATACTCCTTCGTTATGAAACTGTACTTGCGCAGGAGCAGAACGGATGCAAGCACGGAGAATCGTCCGCTGATATTGATCCCCGTGGACGCCTCAAAACCTGTCGCAAAAAAGGTGTTCCTGCCCCGTGAAAAGGACTCCCACGAAGGGCTGAACCCGCTTGCCGAGGGGGAGGAATTCCTGAGGATCCCCTTCTGCGTGGCTCCGAGGGAACCATTCCACCGGGGGGATGTATTTCCCATTCCGGTCGTCGACAGCTCCAGGAGAAGTCCAAAATCGAAATAGCTCTTCCCGAATCTGTAGTTCAGCCAGGGATTCACCTCGATCGTGTACTCATTCTCGGCGTCACTGCTGAGCGGGTCACTGTCGAGTGCTTTGTTGGTACTCACGGTGTTGTTGTCACGATCGGCATATTGGAAGAAGAACAGGAGACCCATTTCGGCGTCACCCAGTTTCCAGAAGCGGATTTTTGAATATGCACGTATTAAATCATCCGCGATTTCATCCTCATACCTGCTGTCAGTGATGTACGTCCCGTTGAAGTTCGCACCGGCGATCGTGTCTGCCACGTTGCTTCGCCAGTAGTAATTCTGCCCGTGTTCGCTTCTCCTTCTGTAACGGATCCCCGATTTGTGATCGCCGTACTCATAGCTCAGCTGGAGATCCAGCTGCCCACCCCTGTAGAGCGTATAGTCATTCAAGAACCAGGCATCGAAATTCTGGCTGGACGTCTCAAAAATGTGTGCGCAGGGCGTCGTCGTCCATCCCCAGGTGAGATGGTTCGACGTGACGGTCGTCCCATTCCGGACAAATGTGATTTCGGATTGTGGAGTTTGCGTTTCTTTGGTCTGATACTGAACTCTCAAGCCAAAAGGATTGCCAAAAAGGTAGTTTGCGTACACCAGCTGGAGGTCGTAGTATCTTCGTGCGGCGTCAGTCCGTGCCGATACGGGAATCAGCTCCAGAGAGGTGTTGTTCCGCACGACGCCGACAGTCCGAAGCTCCATGTCGACCCTGTTCGTCCCCGCCTCGAAATAGAGTTTCCCCCAGTCCCCGAAACCCCATACGGCCCCCACACTGTATCTGTTGTTATAGGCATACGAGGACACCTTCATGTACGACCGGATGGCGTTCGGATCGCCCGAATACCCGCTGGGAACCGGAAATTCAAAATCGTTGTAGTTGCTGATGTATGTATCATTGGGGCGTTCATTGAGATTGGTCACGTGGCCTTGCCATGGCAGGGTCTGCGGGTACATGTAGGTGAAAGCCGCTTTGTTTGGCCACCGCAGGATATCGTGGGGATACGCAAGGAACGTATAGAAAGGGTTGCTCCCGATGGTAAAATTTGGATTGGCATATGCAAGCGATGCAGAAAGCACCACGAGTGTCGTGAGAAACTTCTTCATAACTGCCCCCAGGAGAGGAATCCACTGTCGAACTCTTCACAGTGCCACACAGAATGTGCCACATGGAGGCATTTCGCCCTGCCGAATGCGGGTGCAGCTTGAGTACACCGTCCCATTGGAGAAAGGTAAATCTGAAGTGAAATATCTACACGGTTGCTGGACGTCACGTCCGGGCCGGGACGAGTAGGGCACGCCACGCCGTGGTGACCGGGCTTTCGTGGAGAAACGGGGGATATCACTGAAGGGCCGATGGCAAGACGTTCATCCGGGCAGTAGTCATCGTTACCTTTTTTTCGCCTCTTGCGGCAGGGCTATCCCTCAGCTTCAAGCCCTGGCAAGGGAATACTCAGCATAACGTAAGGCTGCCAGCGCCCGGGATCAATAGAGGATGTAGTGTATTTCGAGGTAGGGTGAATGCTGTAGGAGCGGACCCCTCAGGGTTCGCGTTTCGGAATTCTGGAGTGTCACATAGAGTTGTGCTTACTTCCGACTCTGATAGAGCGCAACGAGCGCCGCGCCTATGGCTTGTGAGAGATCGCCCAGTGCGGCAGGGACAACCGTGATCCGGCCCCTCTGCGCCGGCCAGAGCATCGGTTCCATGCTCTCCCGGAGAATCCGCAGGTACCGTGACCGGAACTCTTCGGTGGTCGACCCCGGATCCATCAGGCCGCCGCCGATCACGACGAATTCCGCATCGAGCGCCATCGCGAGAGAGGCGGCATGCAAGCCCATCACCTTTGCCTGGAAGTCGAAGATCTCGACTGCGAGCGGATCTCCCTTCTGAGCCAGCCCGCGCAGGCTTAACGCTTTCTCCTTCGCGCTGAGCGGCGATTTCGCAAGCTCATGATCGGGATATTTCGCCAATCGTTCTGTCAGCAGATACGGCAGCCCCGAGATGGTTGTATAGACCTCGACGCAACCCCACGTACGGCCGCAGCCGCACGGATATGCCCTCGTATCCAGAAGATGCAGAGGCGCAGGCATGTGGCCTGCTTCCATCCCGTTGAGTGTGTCCCCATCCAGCGGGAGGCCGCTCGAATCGACGTATGCACACCCCAATCCGGAACCGGGAGCGAGCATCACGACCGAGATCTTGCTCTGTCCGCGCGCATGGTGCGCTTCGGCCACCCCTCCGTAGTTACCATCGTTGCCGACAACGAGCGGCACGGGACGCCCGGCGCGTTCGGACAGCGCCTTGCTGTATGCCCCGTGGAAATCCCACCCTTCGAACGTCGCCGGGAGGTTGGGCGAGCGGCCCAGCACACCGTACCGCGTGTACGGTCCCGGCATGGCCAGACCTACCCCCTGCACCTGGTCCCACGTCAGGTCGTTCCGGAGCAAATACTCATTGACACCTTCCATCCATCCACGGACCACCGCATTCGTGCCTGATTCCGAGTTTGTCGGTTGCTGTGCCAGTGTGGTCGAAATCGTGGTGCCGTCTTCCCACACGCCACCGGTCTTTGATGAAGTCGCACCGCTATCTGTGCCGATATACACATGTCGTTTTCCGCTCATGGACTTACCTTGTCATGGATGATTGAGTATCCATCGGTACTATGATGGCTTCCCCGGCTTCATTGCCGTTCCGCTGTCTCTGATTGAAACGCCTCCGCCGAAATGCATAGACCGCGGCCCAGTACTGCACTGTCATTGCACTCATACGGGCCGGGCGCCAAAGATCGCTACATCAACCCGAATGAATACCCGACCTTGATTCCGAAGTGCGCTCGTTTCGATTCCGGTTGAAGCAGCTCTTGAACTTCAGGGGATTTTGAAAGTGTCCAGGTCTCGAAATAGAGCATCACGAAAACCCGGTATAGTGTTCCCCCTCCGTGCACCAGGAACCTCGGATTACGTCCCGGGCTGAGGGTAACGTTGAATTTCTGACTGTTTTCCCGCGGGACGCGATCGATGGATTCAGAAAGTGAAAGCGGGAACTTGAGACTTACTCCGGAAGAGAACCGAACCTGCGGGGTCACGACGTACGTACCAATCACTCCGACAGACGCCAAGAATGTCGTATACTGTTCATCGTACCCGGCAGGGTCGCCGTTTCCAATGTTTCTGAGCCAACCCTCAAACGCAAATCCGACAACCGGAGAAAGCCGAAATGTCCTGGATAGCTCCGCGTCATAACCGGCATTCACCGTTGCCTCATAGCCGGAGTATGCCGTTTGAGTTTTGTAGGGTGTTCTTGCCCCCGTTTGAAGGTCGAATGTGAAACCTGCGTAGTCTATAGTTCCCACCGTGTACTGCAAATCCATTTCGACGTACAGGTTTCTCTTCTGGAGAAATGCATACCGCGAGAGAACACCAAACGCGTATCGCGGCCCGCTTTCCTTCAACGCTTCAGATCCATTGTCATCAAACTCCTGCCAGCTAAATCCCTGGAGTGAACCGTAGGGCGTGATCTCGAACGTTCGGCCGGCTTTCTGCGCACACGCGGTCACGGATGCTACAATGAATAGCGCAACAACAAAGCAGTGCGTCCTCATGGTGCTGACTCCTGTGATTGCTGCGCGAACCTCCCCCATCCTGAAGGTATCATGCTGTCACGATTCTGCTCGAGCACGGTCCTCACCAGTACTCGCAGCTGCTATGGTACGATATCCTATCTCCACATTCAAGAGATCGTCTTTTCCTGATGCCGGATAGCCACAAACACACAGAATGCGAATGTCGGCTTTGTCTTTTCACGTTGGGTGTCATGGTCAGACCTGACGTGGACCGCCTGTGCCTGCGATGTGGGCTACGACAATTAATGTGTCACTTTCGCACGGCGATGATCCTGGACCAGATGGATGCGGCACGCAGGGAAAGAGGAATACACAGAAGGGACCGCAGCTGGAGGGACAAACCGCTGCACTCTCACTACACTCATTCGGGGTGCGCTCCCCCCCTTCCGCGATCCGGGGCGCGACCGGTGGAGAGCAGAGACACGACTGGAGGGCTTCCCGCCGTCCCCGTCTGACCGGATATGGTGCCCCGGCGCCACACGGATCAGAACTGCCCACCAAACGAATAGGAGAAAAATCGTCTCACTATTTTAGAACGAGGAGCTTTCGCACCTGAGCATACGCTCCGGAATGCATGTGATACACGTACATTCCACTGGAGAGACTCGTCGCATCGAACTTTACCTCATACGTCCCCGGCGCTTTTTGCTCATCCACGAGCACGGCCACCTCCCGTCCGAGGAGGTCGTAGACCGTGAGTTTCACCCACCTCGAGCCGTGCCACCCGGCCGCATTCGCATTTCGGCCCACGCTATACCGTATCGTTGTGACCGGATTGAATGGATTCGGATAGTTCTGTTCCAGGTTGTATTCCAACGGTTCCAGATCCGCTCCCCCCACGGAAACAAGAGCGCCCGTAGCCCAATTCATTACGGAGGCTGCATCAGCGCCGAGCCCGAAGTTCGCCCCACCGGGCAGCTCCGAACCTGAAAATGCCGGGCCCTTCTTCAGAGCATTCTCCGGGAAGGTATCCTGTGCGACATAGTAGAGATAGATTCGTGTTTCTCCCGGACCTACCGTGACGTCTCTCCACTCCCAGTACAGTTCATCCTGCGCAAATGAAACCGAGTCCACCCTGTCCGCCCCACCCACTCCGTCGAAAATATGGAGAATATTCGGCTTGTTCCCTGATGGAGCATCATCGTCGGTCCAGAGCCACCTGTCGTCCCTGGTAAAGATCGAGTCCCCGCTTGATGTGGCGATCGTTCTGGTCGTGTTATACCCCAGGTCGGACAGAACGGAGACCCTCACGCTGATCGCGGACGCCGTGGGGTTTGTGAGAATATCCTGGATACGCATATAGCCGAGGGTGTCACCCTGAGCAGCCGTGGGAACGAAGAACTTGCGGACGACGGAAAGCCCTGCAAGCGTCTGCGGTCCAAAGAGGAACTGCCGGCCGTCGAGTTCGGTTGCGGAATAATCCGGTTTAGCGGTGAACCACGTGTTATCGATTTTCAGCATGTAGCCATTGGAGTATGCGCCATTCATGCCGGTGCAGATTTGCACTCCCGTGCCGACCGCAGCGGGATCATAGAGCATATGATGGATATCTTCAAGCCCTTTGAATCCGCCCCAGTAGTAATCATAGGTTGCCTCGTTCGGACAAATGCGAAGATAGTAGGTGCCCGCGGTTGGAAATCTGTAATTCTGGTAGTAGCTGGGAAACGTCTTCGTGAGTGTTTCGGTCGCAGAGTGCATCGACACGATACCACTGCCACACCCAACCCCCTCGATCGAGTAGGGGAAAAAGCCGATCTCGCCGGCCTGTGCTGTGTACGCATAGTAGTCCGTGTCCGGCGCCACAACGCCCGCGTCGATACCGGGAAAGAGGCTCGCGATGCCGGTTTCTCCCCATGGCCGCGGCGTTGCCTGGGCGAGCGAATTGTTCGGCTCGAATTCATCAGCTTCGATAGTCCAACCCGGGAAGTAAGACCGTAGCGTATACGCTCCTCCTGTTCCACTGCGGTTGACGACCTGGATGAAATGGTAGCCGGGGACGGACGCCGCGGTATAGAACCCGGGATACCCGCCACCGTGTGTCGTGATGTGGAGAATGGAATCAGGTCCAAAGAAACTGATCAGCAAATCCGCCGACTCTCCTGCGTTCTTTGCCGCGCTTTCGATTCTGACGAGATCACCCGGCCATGTCCAGATCTTGTAGTGGTCCGTGTCGGCCGGGGCGATTGACGCCTCGAGGACAAAGCGCTGATGGCTCACGGGGGTTGCGTTCGCGAAGGAGCCATTCGGTTCGTGCTCGTTCAGGAAGGCCATGGGCCACTGCACCGCAACGATACACTGTTGCGCGCTGAAGGTCCCGTGCAATCCGCCCGAGGATGCGCGGTTCCAGGCCACCGTATCGCGGATGTCTTCGAAATGATACGCGGCGACAAGGCCCAGTTCGTTCCCTTTCGCCTCGTGATTCCACAGGCTCCCGATCTCGGCTTCTGAGCGGATGCCGGTCCATATCCGCACTTCATCGCACGCACCCACAAACCCATCGCCAAACGCGCTCCGTCCCAGGCGAACGTCTGCAGCGTTGTTCTCAAACCGCACGCCGTCGACGGAGACGGTGTTTGTCAGGGTTCCATTCTGATAGAACACAACCTGATGGGCTACCGTGTCTATGCTCACGGCGAGATGCGTCCACGTGAGGTCGTCCGAAGCGATTCGAGGTCCATAGAATATGCCCCCCGCAATCACGGCTACATTCACACTGTCTGTCCGCCCCGATATCGAGGAGACACCGAAGGAGAAACCGGTTGTGTAGTCTTTGTCCACTACTGCTCCGTAGGATGCCGTTGCCGGCCCCGGTCTCAGCCAGAGCTCGATTGTCAGTTTTGGTGCAAGGTCGAGCGGGGCAGCATGCGGAACAACGACGTAGCCTTTCGCAGCATCGAGGACGGCATTGGAGTTGACCTGGGCCACAAGCGGGGCTCCGGGGAGGATGAGTAACAGCATCAAAACCGCACGATTCAGCATCTGGAAGAAGCATGTCTTTGCCGAGTTCATCGGGCCTCCTGCAGGATAAATGCTGGCACCGCCCCAACCATGCCAGCGGGGTGCAGCGTGTCTTCTTGACTATTCGAAATTGTCCCCTCTGCCCGGCACATTCCGACGCGGGGAATCCCGGTTGAAGGGGCACCGGTAACGGGAATGGTCAGATCTGGGATAAAGCTACGGAGTCGGGGGGTGAATCTGCAATCCCTTGAACACGGTATTCTCGGGAGGACGGGCAGTCATCGATCCAAGAAGGCGGTAGCACCGGAGAGAGCTACGCCACGTTTCTCTTCAAATATTCCACTGCCTCCTGCGGATTGTGTGAAGTGAAATCCGCACCGATGCGGGTACAGAAGTCATCCGTGATAGGAGCCCCGCCAACCAGGACTTTTGTGTCAGGATACGCCTCTTTGATCGCACGGACGCTCTTTTCCATCGTGGGCATGGTGATCGTAAGCAAGGCAGAAAGCCCTACGAAGCATCCCGGGTGCTCAGCGAGAGCACTCAGAAACTTGCTGGTCGGTACATCCACGCCAAGATCGATCACTTCAAATCCTCCCCCCGTGACAATCATAGAGACCAGGTTCTTGCCAATATCGTGCAGATCGGCAGAAACGGTCCCGATCACCAATTTGCCTTTGCGTTTCACCTCGCCGGATTCCAGGAATGGCTTTATGTGTTTCAAGACAGCATTCATCGCGGCGGCCGGAATCACCAGATTCGTCACAGCGGCCTTATTCTCGCTGAACTGTTTTCCGATTATGTCCATTCCCCGCATGCAGCCCTCGAGGAGGATGGCCGGTGCAATCCCCTTTTCCACTGCCTCCGCGGCGATCTCATCGGCCCCGTCCTGATCTTTCATATCCGGGCGGATACGGGGCTGATTTGTACACTTTTCCTCGCGCAATGCACATGGCGATTCGCTCGACATACTCTTCCATACTGCCTCTTCTAGTGTGCTACGTGTAGACCCGCTTCTGTGATAATCCTTGGAATGACGCTTTCCCACAGCGACGGCATGACATGAATACCTCGAACTCCATGCATATCCTTCAGCGCTCGAAGGAGTCTCAACCGCAATCGCGATCCCTTCTTCCTGAGGATCGCGTGCCTGGCTCATCCGGTCAATGTATTCGTCAGGAATCCTCATCGCCGGGGAGGTGTTCTCTCATCCAGAGTAAGGTTTTTGCTGATCGAACAGGCATCACGCCCGGGCAGAATTGCCGCCTTTTCATGGAGACCCATCTCCACGACTCTTTCCATCCACCGTGCGAATGTCGCCAGGTCAAAGACCGCCTGCGTCTGAATGAAACGCGCACCGGCCGCGATCTTTTTGTGCAAACGAATCAAGCGCATTTCGAACGGTTCCGCGAATGGATTTGCCGCCGCACCGATGAGAAATTCAGTTGGCTTTTTCATTTCGGAGCCAGAAAGCAGGAACCCGCTGTTCATCGTGGCGACCGCAGCGATGAGCTGAATGGAATCAAGATCAAACACCCCTCTGGCTTCGGGCTGGTCGCCAAATGTCTGATGGTCTCCGGTCAGGCACAGCACGTTCCGGATCCCCAATGCCGCGGCACCCAGGAGATCGCTCTGAATTGCCAGTCTGTTGCGATCCCGGCATGTCATCTGGATGATCGGCTCAATACCTTCGTCCAGGAGTATCGTAGCCGAGGAAATGCTCGACAATCGAACGATAGCCCTCTGGTTGTCGGTGATATTCAGCGCATCGACGAAGCCCTTGAAATGCCTCGATTTGTCCCTGATGACATTGCCATCACAGCTCTGCGGGGGCGTAATCTCTCCGCACACGACAAACTGATTCGACTCAAGCTTCTTCTGCAGCGTCATCAGCGATAATGTCCTTTACCCTTTGCGCATCATTGCGAAGCCAAAGTATTGATCCCTGGATGCGCCCCCTGAACACGTTCAGCCACGTCGAGGTCTTTTCCAGATTCCAGTTGTGGATCCTGTTGAGCGTGTAGAGGAGGCTGACGCGATGCAACAGCCTTGAGCGGAAGTAGATTTTGTACCATACGCATTTCCGGTCGGGAAATACCTCACACGATCCGTCCTCCCCGGTTCCCCCGCACGGACCATTGCGAAGCCGTTTTGGACAGTTCTGTGAGCAAATGAACGCCGTCGAGGACAACTGACATTCGCCACAACGCTGACAGCGAAAGAGCGGCACTTTAATGATATTCTCAAACAAAAGCAGAACATGGGAGAGCTTTCGCTCAGGTACGGTCATGGGGTGAACGTTGAACGTCACCAGATCTGTCAGCAACGGGGTCTTTCCGGACGGTGCGGAAGCATCATGATTGGCGCTATGTCCATCAGGGAGAACCATTCTTCAATCCGTACACTATGATTACGAACACCCGGCGTCGCTGCGACTTCGACGGTTGTCATGAAAGATACAGCATCACTCTCATGACAGCTTCAACACCTTCCAGTTTCAATACGTCGTTCAGGCACTGCAGTGCGGAATGTCCCTCGGTCAGCAACGAGTATTGTCGTTTCGTAGACCCGATGATGGTGTTCAGTCCCATCGGCATTGCCATGGTGAGAAACGCACTTTCGAGCGGGCCTTTCACCGGCGAACCGTCTCCTTTTTTTGAAGGAAGCATTGCCGTGAAGTTGCTCAGTCCCACGGACATATTCACTCCGGCGAGGTCTTTGTCCTGATGGATCAGCCCAATCGCCTCCATGAGCCGCCTGAAATCGCCTTTGGTGTCGCTCCCGATTGGCATGATGCCAGGATCGAGAAGGACCAGGTTGTTGGGCAAGCCCGGGATGCGTTGACGCGCGATATTCACCAGAGATTTCGCCGTCGCATAGATGTGGTCAGCGGTCCGATTCAGCATCATTTCACCGGAATCGTTCCTTCCTTCGGTGATCAGCAATACGGGCATGAAGCGGTGCTGGGCGTACAGGTCAAACATCTCCAGCCGGGCTTCAGAAATCGAGTTGAGAATCGGTACGTGATTGCCCGCCCGGTGGACATCGTACGCTTCCAACGCCGCAGCCGCAATCGCCGGGTCTGGAGTATCGATGGAGAGCGGAAACGGAATATGGTCCTGGATCTTTCGAACAACTGTCGCCATAAACTCCGGAGAGCGGGATCCAACATTGACGTCAATGTACGCTGCGCCCTTTTCTGCCTGCTGTCTGGCCAGCTCCACAATGCCATCGAGGTTGCCCTCCTCGAACAACACGTGCGTCGACGGCACGGAGTCATTAATCGATTCGCCGATGATCGTAAGACCAGGAATACTCATTCACGTGCCTTCCATGAGGTCATGCTTGGGAAGAGCTACAGATGGAGTCGCAGGTGTTGCCCGATGGAGCATCGGGGTTTGTAGAGACAGGACTCATGAACGGTTCAGCAGGGCGCCCGCTTGAGCAGAAGCGATTGCATCACCCGTACGTTATCACCGGGTCTGCACGGAGCGGAGCGATCATCTGAGTAGCTGCAAGATACGGGGGAAAAGAACCATTCGCAATATGCGAAACGCCATTCCAAGGGTGGAATACCGGTTCGCATGGGATACTGACGGGAAAGAACGGATCCAGGAATCTTCGCGGCGATCTACAGTGCCTCAGCAACCTCCTGTGCGAACCTGACCATTGCCGGATCCGCATCATACGGAAGAACGCCGCTGCCGAGAACGGTCGCAGGCCGTCCCCCGGCAACTTTAGCCAGGTATACCAATTCCGCCCGGAGAGCCTCCCGATCATCCGAGGCAAACAATCTCGCAGGGGTGTTCAATCGCACCGTGACTGACGGGTGCTTCCGCATGATCTCCATGAATGCCTCACGATCCGTTTCGGCGGGACAGATCAGATATTCTGTTCCCGTCCTCAGGAGATCTTCCAGGATGCTTATGGTGTCACCACCGAGAATCAATGGTGGCGATTCATCCGTGAGGTTCCGGACCCCGGCGATCAATTCGTGAAGCGCAGGAAAGACCACGTCTCTGAACGAGTCCGCGGATATAATGGGTGGAGAGGCCGCAGAGTCGAAGAACATGACGCGAAACCCTCTGGTTGCAAACCTGCGGCACACCTCAAGTTGCCCTGCCGCAAGATGTCGTAACGCCGCAGCAACCCCCTCCGGGTTCGTCAGCACCTCGGTAAGCATTCCCTGAAAACCCACCAGCGCGCAGGCAATTGAGAAGGGACCGCTCAGTGGAATGCGTACTTCAGCCCCCGGACATTCGTCTTTCAATCGCGCGGCCGCTTCCACGATCATCGGAAATCTGCCGCTGGCTGTGGCGTCAGGCCACACAAGCGTGCAGAGCTCTGACGCGCTCTTGCACAACTGTCCCACCACCGAAGGAACTTCGTTTTCGCGAGAAGCCCCCACCACGGCCCCATACGCTTCCGCCTCAATATTGTACACATCAATGCCAGCGACAACCGGATTGTGCCGGTACACCGCATAGGCGGCCGCATGAGCCTCAACGAGAAGGTCGGTACTCCTCGAGACGTCCCAGGGTCGCCTGCCGATAAACTTTGCTGCATGTTCATAGACAACGGGTGTGAATTCCATTACTTCCCCGCAAAGGAAAGGAGTGAATGTCCTCCATGAAGATACAGGAGGTGTCAGCGAATATCAAGGTACGGCGGAGAGCCGGGATGCATCCCTTTCATCAGAGAATACGTGTGAACACCAGAACAGTGACCGGCTCTTGACCCGAGCGGGTTCGCCTGCGTTCTTGCACCGTGAGTGTCATCCCGCCTTCCGATAGCGCATAGTCGCTCGTGGAGGTCGTCGCGAACGTTCCCTGCTGGGTCTGCAGGGTCAGCGCTGTCGTGACAACAAGCGTCGAACCGTCAGGGCCCCACGCTGCCGAACTCAGGACGCTGTCCGACCATCCTCCGCTATACCCCATCCGCCGGGTCATCTCTTCGGGAGAAGCAACTCCGGCGCCGCCGATGATCATCTGTTTCGTCGTCGTGAGTTCCCGATGGTGGATATACCGGTTTTCCCGGGCCGTCGTCGTCATCGTAATGCTGTTCCCGCGATGGTCGATAACAAGTTCGAGGATCGAAGGCAAATTGTTCCGGCTCCTTGCAGGCACCAGTTTCCAGCGTCCGGAGAGGTCAGGTCGCTCATCAAGAAACCGCGTTGTTGTCGTCGGTCGGCGCCCTGCCATAATCATGAACTCCCGCGGAGGAACCACCTCGAATTCGTCACCGAGGAGCGAGATGACCTTCTTCATCCTTTCGATATCGTTGTCTTCCCTGACATGGACAGGCAGAAAATAGGGTCTTCGCGGATTGATCCGGCCAAGCTCCCGGAGGTCCTCAGCAACCTCTTCAGCCGGTTTCTTCACTTCGACATAGTAATCGTATGAGATCAGCGGACGCCCATCCCGCACGTCGAAGGTGTTCCCCGGGCCATAGCCATTGAGGAAGCCGTCAGCCGTCGGGAGATACTCGAAGTAGGCATCGACGATGCGTTTCGGCAGGTCGACATTGCCAACCCAATAGTCTCCTTCCGAGAAATCCATGATGCCAAACACGTGAAGATCCATCTGACGCATGAGCGAATCCTCCCGGCGCAACACACCCGGCAGCATCCCCGGCGGATAGGCCTTCGGGTAGAAATATCCCGGGCCGCTCAGACTTCCAATGAAATGGTCGTTCCCGGTTGCCGTCTCGTAATAGTATTGCAGAAGCGCAGGCGCGACGTGGAAATACTCCTCGTTCATTTCCCATCCGTAGGGAAGATCACCGCGCCCCGGTTTCAGCCACGACCCGATACCGAGGCCATCGCTCTCGATGAGCGTGAGATAGACCTTATCCTCGATCGTTGGATTCGGGTTGAACTTCCCCTTCTGTACGAACCGGAAATCGGGGGAGAGCGGGATCTGTGCGTGGAAACTCATATTGGGAAGCGAGGCCAGTCCCTCGGCCATGACGAGTGCATGACGGGAGAGAAGTGTGATGTGTTCTTCTTCTTTGTCTTTGCAGTACGAATGCCATCCGAAGATGTACGCATACCGATGCATCTCGCTGAAGATTTTCTCCGCCAGCTGGTATTCGCCCGTCGTCGCGGGCATCGCTGAAAGATCGGTACAGAAAGCTTTCTGCACAATGGCAAAATCAGCGACTGCAGGCCGCATCCCGGGGCCGTTTTTTAACCCCGTGCAATACTCGCCCAGGTACACCAGGTAGTCCCGGCTGCACCGTGCCCAGTAGCGGTCGTACGCCCACTGGAAGATCTCCAGATCCGTCTTCCCGCGGAATATCTTTCTGAAGTCCGCAACCGGTTTGATCCCCAGCTTTTTCATCAGTGGAAGATGCGCTTCCGTTACGACGAGAGCATCCTCCAGTCCCGCAACAGTGAAGGAGACCATGAGAGAGGTCTTCGCCGCGGGGTCCCATACAACGTAACCCTTGAGATACTCCCGGTACGTCGTCACGGCCTCCTCGGTGGATTTCACCTCTCGGGTATTCAGACTGTGGCGGCGGCGATAGAAGTCCAGAATGGCGCTGGAGCCGGCATGCACATGCTCCCTGGGATAGAGAAGATAGATGTGGGCTCCATGTTTGTTGACGATTCCCTGAAGGCTGATGTACAGCGCCTGCCGTGGAAGATCTCCTCCTGTCTCCCAGTCACCTGCTATATCGACGACCGATACGCGCGAAGGAATGTCGGTAGCGGCAGCGGTCCGAAGTGCGAGCGGGAGAACAACAAGTTGAAGAGCAAGAAGGACGGGGCGAAAAATGCCATTGGTGGTTTTCATGAGGGGTTGCCTGATGGGTGGAGGTGGACATGATCGGCGATGGGCACCTGTTCCCGTTTCCGGGCAGCGGGTTGTCCCTCGGCAGAATTCCGAACATGTCCAAGATAGCGAATCCGAATGGAAATCGCTATTGTGTCCGATTCAAGCCGGTGCGTTCAAGCCGGTGCGTTGCTGCGGGGGAGTTGTGAAGAGGCTGGATCCAAATGAAAAATGCCCCGATTGGGGGCACTATCCTCGGACAACATGGATCCTCGGGGTTCTGTAACTCAATGCACCTTCACAAAGTGACTTTGTGCACCCACCAGGACTCGAACCTGGAACCCACTGATTAAGAGTCAGTTGCTCTACCAATTGAGCCATGGGTGCAAAGCCTGACCGTACGTCATGTCCAGTAAGGGAATTTTTAAATATACAAATACCTCGCGTCGAAGTCAATCTCTCTCCAATGGGTCACAAGAGGTACGGAACTCCAGTCCGCTCGCGAATGTCGTCCTCGGCCCTCCGCGCGCCTCAGACCGGGCAATTCGTACTGGAATCCCCTCCATGAACTCCACGGAATCCACACCCTGAAACCAGCTCGGGAGTTTTCCCTCCTCCTCTGTGAGAATGAGGTTTCTGACTCTCGTCACCATGGAATTGGTGAACTGCAGGGTAGCGACGGCAGTCCTTGGTATCGCCTTCTGGCCGACCCCGGGCCTACTTCTCACAGGTGCGACCCCTCCCCCTATCCCTTCCGGGGCGAGGACACCACAAGAACAGGTTCGATCCCGGGCGAAGGGATGACTTGCATCTCTATCTCCAGTTCCAGTTCCTGCAACCGCGTCCAGATGATCTCGCGGTACCGCTCGGTTTCTTTCGTCAGCCTGGGGATGAGCGACCGGTAATACTCGATCCCTTTCTGCAGGTTCCCCCGGAAAGTCGTCAGATACCTGTGCTCGTTCGTCGTCAGCGATTCCAGCTTCTTTCCGATCTCGCTCTTCCAGTAATCGATGGAGAGCCGCAGTTCGTTGATGAACAGGTTTGGCCGATCGGGAACAGATATCAACTGGAGCCGCCCGTAGATGTGCCCCACCATTTCCTCCAGCGAGGCAATGCGGGAAAAATACGCAAGGTTGGGACCGGGACAGACCGCAACCGCATGGGACGTGCGTCTTTCTTTCGGTTCGTGTCCGACAAACGGTGACGCGGCAAGATCCTCACAGAGGCAAGTCTTTTCCACAACCTTCTGGATCCGGAATGCGAGCTCCTCCGCTGGCAGATCCATGCCCTTCATCTGGTTGATCTTCAGCGACTGGTACTGTCGCGACGCAGTGCAAATTGGCTCTTTCGTGAACTCGGAATTGGTGACGAGATACTTCTTGGTGCACGGACTTCCGGGCTTTCCTACCCCGACACGTCGGCGAATCAGATCTTCACTCGAGCTGCCCCGAAGATTGTTGAACGGGATGCCGAGCGGCGATGCATCACTGACGTAGAAACCCTCTTTGCCTGCGGCAGCGAGTTTGGCCCTGGTCCCGTCGTCAACGTTTGTTGCTTCCGGAACCAGAAGAAAGGGCGATCCCCATCCCGTTCCGTCTATTTCGAAGAACTCCCGTAGAAATTCGTCTTCCGCCGTGGTGCCGATCCCTCCCTGGACCGTGATGCGAACCGGCCTGGGCGCCGCAGGGGCGTTCAGTCGTTTCTCCCGCAGTGCGGCGCGATAAAGCTCGTGCAATTCGAAAGTCAGGGCTTCTCTCTTCTCTTTGAACTCCTGCAGAATGGGTCCGAGCAATTTGCCGTCAGTCGCAAAGGCATGCCCGCCGCAATTCAGGCCTGATTCTATGCGATATTCCGAAATCCAGATTCCCTTCTTCGCAAGGAGCTTTCCCTGGATCGAAGCGGACCTGTAGTCACTGACTTTCAGGATCACACTCTTTGAAGATCCGCCGTCTGGACCGGGAAAAAACTCCGGGCAACGCTCCATGTAGCTGAACAGACGCGGATTGAGACCTGCAGAGAGCACGACGGACGACTCAAGTTCACTCCGCACGAAGCCACGGAGAGCCGCAACAGCATCAGATGAATCCGCAGGCGGTTCTGATCCGGGCGTGGCGCGGTTGACCTTGTCGAGTTTCGTCATGATGTTCACATCGATCGCACCCGCAACAATTCGGGACCGGAGTTCGTCTTCCAGGCTCGCTCGATGAGTTGCGTCGACCGCTGCCGCCAACCGCCGGTACAGAGCCTTCACTGGAGAGTGTTCCGAAAGCATCTCGAAGTACTTCACGATTTCGCTCCCCTGCTCGAAGGCAGAGGCCTTGAGCTTCGCCGTCTGCTCATGGACGATCTGGTTCACAAGATTGAGGTAGGCGGTGATCCTCCGCGCACGGTGATCGTCCTCGTTCGGATCAATGGTCGTGTACGGCTTGCCGTGAAGATTCGAGTAGTGCTCCCGCATCCGCTCGATAAGTACGTCGTCGACAATGGAAATTACCGAGGCAATACCGTAACGCGCAACCCGCAGCGGTGTGTCGATGGAGAATCCAAGTCCAAGAACGGGAATGTGAAACGTGTGAACGTTTTGATTCTGCAAGTGCTGCGCTCCAAGTATCATTCAGAGAAGGTGGTCACTGATGTTTCCCCGATTCTTCGGACAGTCAGTTAGGCTGTTGTGATTGATTCTTTCATCTCATACGGCTTTGTCATAGCAGCTGACCCCATGGCTTGGCAGAATCGGAACATCATGATCGCAAATGAGTGCCTGTAATGCAACGCTACGGAGGTCGGGATTCGTAACGTCGAATGCGATCGGGTCTCCCATGACACTCATGAGCGACTTTTTTGTCGGGATCAGGGAGCCGGAGACGGTCGAGGGTCGGACGTCGGAGGAGCGGAGCGAGACGAACAGATCGAAAAGAGCGGAGAAGTTTTGGGGAGCGTTCGTGGTACCCTCAGGTCTATGGGAATGTCGTTTTCCCTGAGGGACTGTCATCGTGTCACGCCCTCAAAAACAGAATCGAAGAAACTGACTCCGTCTGATTGCGAGCCAGTTACTCTAGCATTTGAGCCATGGGTGTGGGAGAAGATTGCCGCCCCTCGAGCTCCCTACTGCCCCGGCGCCTGCTCTTGCGGCTGCGTGGGCGGCGGCAACTGCGGCGTCGTCGCCCGCTGTTGCTGCTGCTGTCCTGTTCCCTGCAACACGCTCTCACCTGTCTCGGTCGCGCGGGGTAAGAAGAAAATATTGATGACCAACGCCAGTACCAGAAACGCCCCGGCCAGGTATTGCGTCGCAAGCGTAAGGAAATCCGCCGTCCGGCGGACGCCAAACACCACGCCAACAGACCCGCCGCCAAACGTGCCCGCCAGACCGCCTCCCTTACTGGATTGCATCAAAATTACGAGCACCAGAAGAATGCTTATGAGGACTTCAACGGCAATAAGTAATGTGAACATAGAGCTTTTCCCATTCAATCGTAGGCTTTAAATATCGGAAATCGAGCCGCAAAAATCAAGTACCGTACCCCCATTGGGCGAGCCTGTCAGGCGTGATCCCCCCTCCCCCCGTACCGCCGACCTGAAGCAATCGCTCTATGTACTTCCCGATCATGTCGAACTCCAGATTCACCTCCATGCCCGGTTCTGCCCCACCCAGCGTCGTCCGGTCCAGAGTGTGCGGAATAATGGACACCGTGAAGGTGCTCCCTTTGAGCGCGGCAACCGTCAGACTGATGCCATCGACCGCAATCGATCCAACAGGAATCAAGTACTTCGCAAATGCCGGAGGGTAGTCGATGTCCAGCAACCAGCCCATCGTCTGCTTCGCCACGCGCGTCACTGTGCCTACGCAATCCACGTGCCCCTGAACCAGATGCCCCCCGAGCCGGTCACTCAGACGCACAGGCAACTCGATGTTTACGGGGGATCCGCTGCGCAACCTGCCCAGGGTTGTCTTCTTCAGTGTTTCTTCAACTGCCTCAACGCGGAGAATGTCGCCATCGACAGCAATCACGGTCTGACAGACCCCGTTTACCGCGATGCTGTCATCACTATGCGTCTCCGCTGACGCTGCGGCCGCCCGAACCGCCAGCTCGATCCCTCCCCCCCTGCGCGTCAGCGCAGCCACGGTTCCAACTTCCGCAATAATCCCGGTGAACATACTTTCCTCTCTAGAACATGGTGTGGATGTAGAGATCCTTGCCGAGCCTGCGCATCTTCATCGTGCGCGCCGCCATGACTCCTTCTGCCCCGCTCCATGGCGTATCTGCGCTCACGGTCAATCCCCTCCCGGCCATTCCCATAGCGATGAAGAGGCTGATTTCATCAACAAGACCCGATGCCAGGAACTCCGTGAATACCTCCTGCCCACCCTCGACGAGCATTGAACCGATCTCCTCGGCCCAGAGCCTCTCGAGAACGGCCCCGACCGAAAAGCGTTCACCCCGCGAAGAGACCTGGATGACCCGTGCACCGGCTGCGACAAGTCGCCGAACCCTCGTCGGGTGCCGCCGCGCTGTGCGGTCGTGGATACACACGATCACTTTCCGATCGGTTCCGGACGAGAAGATGCGTGCCGTGGGGCGCGTGTGCAGTCCGCCGTCCAGCACGACCACGTGCGGGTCACGTCCCCGTACATCCCGGACGGTGAGCATGGGATCATCGATGCGAATCGTTCCCGACCCGACGAGGACGGCATCGTGCATCGAACGTAGTTTGTGCACGAGACGCTGGCTTTCGGGCCCGGTGATGGCGACCCGCCGTCCCCGATCGCCTATCTTGCCGTCCAGCGTCTGTGCGATCTTGACGTGGACGTACGGCCGACGCCCAACCATGGACCGAATGAAGACCCGGTTGAGTTCTCTCGCCTCCTCGGCAAGCACGCCGACATCGACACGCTTCCCCGCCGCTCGAAGCATCTCCACACCCTTACCAATAACACGCGGGTTCGGATCACGGATTGCAACGACGATACGCGCTATGCCGCTCGACGCAAGCAATGCAGCGCAGGGGGGAGTCTTGCCGTAGTGTGCACACGGTTCCAGATTCACATAGAGAGTCGTTCCGTCCAGCGGGCCGTGGTATCGCGACAGACAATCCACTTCGGCGTGAGCGGCACCATAGGCCTTGTGAAAGCCCCGGGCCAGGATGTGTCCGTTTCTGACGAGTACGGCGCCCACCATCGGATTGGGACTTACCTTTCCCCTTCCCCGGGCACCCAGCCGCAGCGCTTCTGCCATGAACTTCCTATCGGTCGCGTCGAGTCGGGTCATCGATACCTCCCGCGCAGTTTTGGTCATACCTCACCATCGTGCCTCACCGCTGTTCATCTCCGCAAACTGAACTCAAACTCACTCCCCTTCCCCACCTCGCTCCTGACATTGATGACTCCCCCATGGGCTTCGACGATATGCTTGACGATGGCGAGTCCCAGCCCGGTTCCTCCCACATCGCGCGACCGGTCCCTGTCGACCCGGTAGAAGCGCTCGAAGATGCGTGCATGGTGTTCAGGCGGGATTCCTGATCCGGTGTCCGCCACTGCAATGAATCCCCTCGGACCGTCCAGACGGCACCGCAGAGTGATCGAGCCTCCGGGTTCCGTGTATTTGATGGCATTGTCAATCAAGTTGATCATGACCTGTTTCAACCGCTCCCTGTCCCCGAAGACGTTCTCCGTTTCCAGAACCGACCCCTCAACGTGCAGATCGATCCTCTTCCGTGCCGCAAGCGGGGACATCTCTTCCGCAACCTGCCTGAGAAATTCGCCCACCGGAAAATACCGGTGACTCATCTTCATTTCGCCCGATTCAATACGGGAAATATCGATGAGATCATTGAGAAGAGCATTCAGCCTCTCTGCATGCCTGTGCGCCTTGGCCAGGAACTCACGGTTCACGGAAGGGTCGTCCACCGCACCATCCATGAGCGTCTCAAGGAAGCCCTGGATGGAAAAGATCGGAGTCCGGAGTTCGTGTGACACGTTCGCCAGAAACTCGCTCCGAACGCGTTCCAGTTTACGCAACCGCTCAATGTCGTTGCTCAACGTCTCGGCCATCTCGTTAATGGCGCTCGCCAGCGCCCCGATCTCGTCTTTCCTCCCCTCGGGAACACGCTGCTTCAAATCACCGTCGGTGATAGCCTGTGCCGTGGTCGCAATCGTCAGGATGGGGAGCGTGATGCGGTCCGAGAGCGTGATGCTGACGAGACTCACAATGAGAATCGTCACCAGGCCGACGGTCCAGACCACCAGCTGGACGTTTGCGTCCAGCGCCCTCGCCTCGTCGGCTCCCAGCGCAAGCCGGACGAACCCTGAATCCAGCGATCGGTCGTGCGCCCCGACAACCTGTTTCGCCGCATAGAGGAAGTCATGACCGAGGGAGGCGCTTCGTCTGACATTTGTCCCGATCGCGCCTGTTCTCGCCAGCATCACTTCGGGCCGTGCCCCATGGTTTTCCAAGAAACGGAGAGAATCGCGAGGGACTTTCGAATCGTACGCAACAACTCCGTCTTTGCGGATGAGAGTGAGCCGGACGCCAAGCGACTGCGAAAGATGGGCAAGTGCCGTACCCTCATTGAAGTCAAGTGACCCGAGCACGAGAAGGCGCGAAAACATGTCCACCTGTGCCACGAGCATGTTCTGGTTGCGAAGTTCGAGGTAGTTCTTGATCTGCCAGGAGGAAATGAGGCTGACGAGCGCCACACCGGCAACGGTGAGGGAGATGTAGGTGAGGGCAATACGGGTCCGGAGCTTCATCGGTGTGGCTCAGGCACGGTAGCGATACCCGACCCCTTTGATGGTTTCGATCGCATCGGCTTCGTCGCCGAGCTTTTCGCGAATCTTCCGGATATGGACATCGACCGTGCGGTCGATCACCACCACTTCGGTGCCCCAGATGTTGTTGAGGAGCATTTCACGGGAAAACACTTTTCCCCTGTTGCCTGCGAGGAGCGCGAGCAGTTCAAATTCTTTGCGGGGGAAGAACAGTTCTTTCTTGCCCACTTTGACGGTGTAGCTCCGCCGGTCGATTTCGAGCCGGTCGACCTTGATGGGGCCCGGGTCGACGGATTCTTCCGGACTGTTTTCCCTGCGCCGGAGAGCGGCCTTCACTCGTGCAACGAGCTTGCGGGGGCTGATCGGTTTCTGGATGTAGTCATCGGCACCAAGTTCCAGCCCTACAATTTCATCCACTTCACTCGAGCTTGCGGTCAGAAAAATCACGGGTACGCTGGATGTGGCGGGGGCTCCCTTGAGACGTTTGCAGGTCTCAAAGCCGTCGAGCACGGGCATCATGAGATCGAGCAGGATGAGATCAATCTGGTCGTTTGCCTTTTCGAGGGCCTCCCTGCCGTTATGAGCTACGACAACGTCATATCCTTCCTTTGTCAGGTTGTACCGGATGAGGTCCACGATATCGCGTTCATCATCCACGACAAGGATTGACTTCCTGGCGTCAGCCATCGGGTTATCCCAGCGAGACTTCTTTGCCTCGTTTTGCAGAGCGATAGACCGCATCGACGATCCGCATGCGCTGAACGGCCTCGTCGCCGGTTGAAATGACTGTATGGAGGTTTCTCACAGCCCCGAGGAAGTGCCGCAGCTCGTTTTCGTAGGAGCGCTTGTACAGCTGGTGGGGAGTATCAATTTTCGCCGGCGCGAGGTTCACCAGGTTTCCGTGCAGTTCCTTGTTGATTTTGAACGGCGAAAGGCTCGCACTTCCTTCACTCCCGTGCATGTAGCAGTAGAACACATCTTCGTCCAGGCACATCGACCAGCTCACTTCGATGTTCATCGTGGCACCCGAGGAGAGCGTCAGGTTGGCCAGCGCAGTGTCTTCGACCTGCTTCGTGCGGTGGCTGTAGCCTGAAGCCGTGACGCGGGCAACCTCCGGATATCCCATCATCCAGAGGGCGAGGTCCAGCATCACAATCCCCAGGTCGATAAACACGCCACCGCCGGATTTCTCCTTTTGTGTTACCCATGCACGATCGAAGTTGTGTTTCCGCAGCCATCCCACGCGGGCATAGTACATCTTCCCGAGCTCTTTGGCTTCGATGAAACTCTTCAGGAGCATGATATCCGGACGGAATCGGTGGTTCATCCCGACCATCAATTTCCGTTTTACGTCTTTGGCAGCCGCCGCGATTTCCGAGGCCTCCTGGAAGGTTCGCGCGATCGGCTTCTCGACCAGGACGTCTTTCCCGGCCTGCAGGACCGCCAGGGTGACCTCACGGTGCGCATCCGTGGTCGTGCACACAACCACGGCATCCACATCGACCTGGTCGAGCATCTGTTCGACCGATGTGAACTGCCGGGTAATGCCGAATTTTTCACCGACAAGCCTCACGCGCGCTTTGTCACGATCGCAGATCGCGACGACAGAGGCCTCCGGGAGTTTCATCAGCGTCGGGAGGTGAACGACCTGGGCTATCCAGCCGACGCCGACGATGCCGATTCGAACAGGTTCCATGGCTACAAAGCCGCTTCGATTGTGAGAGGGTGGCGGAAGGCGGCACGGGCGACGCGAGCGATGCCGGGTGCGTCGAGCGCGAGTTCCGCTGCGAGTTCAGCCGGAGAACCGTGGTCGATGAAGCGGTCGGGGACGCCATGCACCGTCAGATGCACCCCCTGAATCCGGTGCGCTGCGATGAATTCGCAGACTGCACTCCCGAAACCGCCCATGACGCTGTTGTTCTCAACGGTCACAATATGGGAGAACCTCCGGGCAATATCCTCCAGCATTCCTCCGTCGAGCGGCTTCACGAACCGCATATTGACGACTTCGCAACTGATCCCGTCACGACCGAGTTCGTCCGATGCGGCGAGCGCGGGGGCCACCATTTCCCCCAGCGCAAGAATCGCAAGGTCCTTCCCTTCCCGGAGAGTCTCAGCCTTCCCGATCGGAAGTGTGTCGAAGCCCGGCTTGAGGGGCACGCCGAGCCCGTTCCCCCGCGGGTAGCGCAGGGCAATCGGGCCGTCCTTGTGGAGCACGGCTGTGTAGAGCATGTCCCGCAATTCGTTTTCGTCTTTCGGAGCCATGATGACCATGCCGGGCACAGCCCGCAGATACGAGAGATCGAACACGCCGTGGTGTGTCGGGCCGTCGGCCCCAACAAGCCCGGCCCGGTCAAGCGCAAACACCACATGAAGATGCTGGAGCGCAACATCGTGGACAATCTGGTCAAAGGCCCGCTGGAGGAATGATGAATAGACCGCCACGATGGGAGTACACCCCTGCGTGGCAAGTCCCGCGGCAAACGTGACGCCATGTTGCTCTGCGATACCGACATCGAAGAAACGCTCGGGCATCTCGCGCTGCAGTTTGTCCAGCCCCGTTCCATCCGGCATCGCCGCTGTGATCCCGATCAGCCCCGGGATCTGCTGTGCAAGTTCGACGACGGCGTTCCCGAAGACTTTCGTATATGCGGGTGGGCCGTCGGAATTCTTCGCAGACTGACCTGTGATCTTGTCGAACGGCGTAACACCGTGGAGCCGCTGAACGTCTGCTTCGGCCGGCGCGTATCCCTTTCCTTTCTGCGTAATGGTGTGCACCAGGATGGGGCCATCATACTCTTTCACTTCCTGGAAGATGCGGACCAGTTGTGCCATGTTGTGGCCGTTGATCGGGCCGAAATACCGGAATCCCAGCGCCTCAAACAACATCCCCGGCGTGATCACGACCTTGATCCCCTCTTCCAGCCGCGCAGCGACCTTCCGGATGCGGTCGCCCCACTGGTCCAGCTTTCCGGTCAGTTCATAGACCCCCTTCTTCATCCGGTTGTACCGGGGATCGGCAATCAGCTCGGTGAAATAGTTGGATATCGCCCACACATTTGGCGCGATCGACATGTTGTTGTCATTCAACACGACAATCATATCCTTCTTCAACAAGCCCGCATTGTTCATGCCTTCATAAACCATGCCCCCTGTCATGGAGCCATCGCCCACAATCGCGACCACCTTGTAATGCTCCCCCATCGCTTCCCGTGCAGCGACCATTCCCAGCGCAGCCGAGATGGCCGTGCTGGCATGTCCCGCTCCAAACGTATCGTATTCGCTTTCGGAGCGCTTCAGGAATCCGCTGAGGCCTTTGTACTGCCTGATGGTACCGAGGCGGTCTTTGCGCCCGGTGAGGATTTTGTGCGGATACGCCTGGTGGCCGACATCCCAGACGATCTTGTCGTACGGTGTCTTGAGAACATAGTGAAGGGCCACGGTAAGCTCGACGGCTCCCAGACCGGCCCCGAGGTGCCCGCCCGTCCGGGAGATAACCTCGATAAGGTAGTCGCGCACATCGTTGGCAAGCCCCTTGAGTTCCGGGACCGTGAATCCCCGGAAATCCTCCGGAGAGTTTACCCGGTCGAGATAGGGATAGTGTCCTTGTCCGTTCATTCCGATTCTTCGTCCAGCAGTGAAAAACTCCCTTCCAGATCCTTGCCGAGCCGCTTCAGTTTTACTTCCGACTGAGCGAGGCGCTGGGCACAGATCCGTGAGAGGCCGATGCCCTCCTCATAGAGACGCAACGACTCCTCCAATGGAACATCCCCCTCCTCCAACTGGTTCACTATTTCTTCCAGCCGGCGAAGAGTTTCTTCGAAGGTCGGCACGTTTCCCGACTGCTTTTTTGCAGCCACCGGCTACTCCTCCTCGATTGTGGAGCGGACGCTGCCGTCATGGAATCCGATTTCCACTGTGTCGTGTGCTGCAAGCATCGACCGCGATGAGACCGGAAGACCGTTCTTCCGGACGATCGCGTAGCCTCTCCGCAACACGGAAGTGGGGTTCAGGGCGCCGAGGCGCTCTGTGAGCGATCGCACGTGTGCTGCCACGAGTTCCTGCCGATGGGAGACTGTGCTGGACAGCGACCGGCTCAACTCGTCCACATGCTGGCTGTGTCCCCTCAGCAGGTCAATCGGCCGGTTGAATGCGTAGCTTTTTAGGAGATGACGGACCTGGTTACGGTTGGCAGAGATCCGTGACGTAAGGATTTGTTGCATAGTATAGCGAGAATTCTCAAGAAGTTCAAGGATTGCGCGGCGGTCGCGCACCACCAGCTCCGCCGCCGCCGTCGGCGTTGGCGCCCGGAGGTCGGCCACAAAATCCGCGATGGTGAAATCGACTTCATGTCCCACGGCGCTTACCACGGGAAGGCGTGACGCAGCGATCACCCTCGCTACGCGCTCCTCGTTGAAAGGCCAGAGATCCTCGAGGGATCCTCCACCACGTGCCAGAATGATGAGGTCCAGCTCGCCATAGGCGTTCAAATCCTGAACGGCTGCGGCAATTTCATCGGCAGCCCCCGGCCCCTGCACTCTGACGGGACGCAGGATGAGGGTAATCGCCGGGAACCTGCGCCTGAAGACATGCACAATATCGTGCAATACTGCGCCGGTGGGCGACGTCACGAGACCAATGCGTTCGGGGTACTGCGGAAGCGGCCGTTTTCGTTTGGTGTCGAACAGGCCTTCCCCGGCAAGTTTCTGTTTGAGCTGCTCGAACGCGGCCTGGAGGTCGCCCGTCCCGAGAGGCCGTACCGACGACACATCCACCTGGTACACGCCGCGGACCTCGTACACGGCGAGGCGCCCCGTCACCACAACCTTCATCCCATCCTTCGGTTCCATTTTCAGGGTGGCAGCCCGGCTCCGCCAGAGGACAGCTGCAATCTGGGCATTCTCGTCCTTCAACGTGAAATAGAGATGTCCGGAACTGTGGCGCTTGAAATTGGAAATTTCACCGACAATTTGCAGCGAGGGAAAGCCGGCTTCGAGGGACTGTTTGATGCGGCGTGTGATCTCGGAAACGGTGTACGGGGTCTGTTCGCTCTGCATCAGTGCCAGGTGCGGTGGTCGTGATGGAATCGTTTGATGAAGGAATATAGCAAATTCCTGTCTGAACAACACCGGTTGAATCGAAACGGCAAAGAACGTATATTGTGTCCATGCATCTCGATGTCCTTGCCATAGGGGCCCATCCCGACGATATTGAACTCTCCTGCGGCGGCACCATTATCAAGCTGGTCCGTCAGGGTCGCAGAGTGGGAATTGTCGATCTGACCGAGGGAGAACTGGGTACCCGTGGTTCACGGGAGATACGGGCGGACGAAGCCCGGGCTGCGGCGGCGGTCCTTGGCGTACAGTATCGCACCAACGTTGCCATCCCCGACGGCAATATCGAAGCATCCCGCCCGAACCTCCTCCGGCTGGTCAGTGTGATACGCGCGACCCGCCCCGCCGTCCTGTTGATCCCCCACAGCATCGACCGGCATCCCGATCATGAACACGCGCATGTGCTCTGCCGGGAGGCGTGGTTCGCGGCTGGTTTGCGCAAAGTCGAAACCGAGGATGCGGGCGGACCGCAGGAGGCGTTCCGGCCCCGTGCGTATTATCATTACATGCAGTGGCAGGAATTTCCCCCTTCATTCATCGTAGACGTGACCGATACCATCGAGCAGCGCCTCGAAGCCATGCGTGCCTACCGGTCGCAGTTCTATGACCCGAGCAGCAGCGAACCGGGGACAATTCTCAGCACACCGGAATTTCTGGAGATGATGCGAACACGGCTGGAATACTACGGAGACAAGATTGGGAAGAAGTACGGCGAGCCGTTCTTTTCCCCTGCGGCCGTGGAAGTGCACGACCTGTTTACGCTGAACACCTGATATGCTCCCCCTCCACCCCTTTGTGGTTCATTTTCCGATCGTACTCCTGACTGCCGGAGTGGTGCTCGACCTCGCGTCGAGGGTCATCGGGTCTCTGCGGGATTCGCGTATCGGTTGGTGGGCGCATGGTGCGGGGACGCTGAGCCTCGCATTCGCAGTGGCGAGCGGGTTGTTCGCCAGGGAGCAGATCGCACCTCCATCGGGCGCCGCGCTCACCGGACTCGAAAGTCATCAACTGTGGGCGTTCCTCACGACCGCTGCGTTTGTCGCCTTGACGCTGTGGCGTGCCGGATGCCGCGGAGCACTCCCTCCCCGGTCACCCCGCCTCTACCTCGTTACCAGCACTCTTGCCGTCATTGCCCTCTGGGTCACCGCTGCGTTCGGCGGCGAACTCGTGTACACGTTTGGCATTGGGGTCATCGCGCCCGGACCGTAGGGCCGCTCCCCCGTGGTCGCGCGCCACCACATCCCCGACGCGCCGCACAATTGTCACCCCGAAACCCACCAGCAGAACAATCACCCCTGCCCAGACAAGGTTGATGAACGGCTTGACGCTCGCTTCCACAACCAGGGTTTCGACCGGTTTCATGCCGGCTGCCGCATCCGGTTTCGGTTCCTCAAGCGAGAGCGGAGCGAGATAGAAGTCGCGCATGATCATGTTCGCAATGTCGGGATGGCGCATGATCCCCTCGTTGTACGTGCTGAAGTACATGACGGGCGCGAGCGTGAAGTCCTTCCCGTCTTTTTCGACACGGACGGAGAAGGCATACCGTTCGCCCGGAAGCATCCTGTACCCTTCGTAGGTAAGCTGGTACCCGAGGGCATTCACCGCAGTCCCCTGCGGGAGAGCGACCGTGGCAGCAGCATCATATTCCGACGAGGCCACGAAGCCGAAAAACATGACTGCAACTCCGACGTGGGCGATGGCGCCGCCCGCAAGTCTCGGATTCCCCCGGACAATCGTCCAGCCGACATGCAGATTCACAAACAACGCAAATGACGCGCCGAAGAGAAAGAGCAACACCAGCGGCTCGGTCACTCCCGCAACCCAGAGCGACGCAGATGTCGCCAGTGCAAGGACCAGAGGAACGACGGCGGCCGTGGCCAGAGCGCGCCGGTCCGATCGCGTCCACCAGAGCAGCTGCCCGAGTCCCATGAGCATCCCCATCGCGACTCCGAGCGGCAGGATGGTTGTCGCGTAATAGCCGATGTCCATTGCGCTCTTCTTGCCGTGGAGAAGGTCGCTGATGATCGGTGACGATGTCCCCACGATGATGAACACGGCGGCAAAGACGAGGGCTGACGACCCGAGGAAGAGAGCAAACTCCCTCGAGTAATAGCTGTGCTTCGCCGGGCGCCGGGGGATCTCCTTCCAGCGCCGGATAAAGAGGATGGCTGGAAGCAGGAGAGACGCGAACATCATCCCGAGCAGGAGGACATAGGCCCACATGCCCGGATCGACAAACGAATGGACCGACGTGTCGCCCAGGACTCCGCTGCGCGTCAAAAAGGTCGAATACAGTACGAGGAGGAAGCAGAGCATTCCGAGAACCAGATTCGAGCGCGCAAATGCGCCGCTTTTCCGCTGCGAGAGGATACCATGAAGTGACGCGATGCCGACCAGCCAGGGCACGAGCGAGGAGTTTTCGACAGGATCCCACGCCCAGTACCCGCCCCATCCGAGTGTCTCATAGGCCCAGAACCCGCCCATCATGATTCCCATGCCGAGGACGAAACACGCGAACACGATCCAGGGTGTTGCGGCCTTGAACCAGTAGTCGTAGTCACGCTTCAGGAGCGCCGCCACGGCGTAGGCATACGGCACACCCATCGCGGCAAAACCGCTGAACAGGACCTGTGGATGAATGACCATCCAGTAGTTCTGCAGTAGTGGATTCAGGCCGCGTCCGTCGGCAGGCAGGAAACCGGCCTTCACGTCGCCGGGGAAACTCTCCCAGACATACAGAAACGGATTCTTGACGAGCAGCATGAGGAGCAGCATCATCTCGATGAACGTGAACACGCTCATCACCTGGGCCTCATAGGCGTGGCGCGCGGAATGCCGCATGAGAAAAAGTCCGATGAGGACGGTGAAGAGCGCCCAGAGAAGAAAACTCCCCTCCTGCCCTGCGTAGAACGTGGAGATGAGCAGCGGCGTGGACAGCGCGCGGGAGCTGTAGCTCCAGACGTACGTGAACTGGAATTGATGGGTGAGAATAAGGTAGAGAAGCGTCGCCGCGGTGAGGATCACGCTGACAGCCGTCAGATGATACAAGCTCCTTCCCAGAGCCAGAGAGGCCCGGGAACCCCGGCGGTGATGCTGGATGTAGGAGAGAATCGAGAGAAGACTCGCTGCAAACGCGATCTTCAGAAGTATGCCGCCGATCATAACGGCTCCTGCACATGAAAGAACAGTGGAACTTGAACCGCAGACGCGCCGCGGATGCCGCACACGCCTCAGGAAGCCTTCTTGGTGACCTCGGATCCCTGCGCTTCATACTTCGATGGACATTTCGTCAGAACCTCCGTCGCATGGAAGTACCCTTCCCCGGTGAACTTCCCTTTTGCCACGACACTTGTCGCCATTTCGAAATTATTCGGCGCAGCGCCTTCGAGCACGACCTTGCACTCCCGCCCGGCATCATCCTTCAGATAGAACGTGAACTGGCCGCTTGACGCATCGAAGCTCGATGACTTCTCGCGGTTCCAGGTTCCTTTCAGCTGCACCTTCTTTCCCTTCTGCATCGCACCCGTGATGTCGGTGTATTCAACGTTGCTGTCGAGAAAGGCATATGCCCCGAAGATGATGAAGACAACGATGATAACGGCTCCGACGACGACTTTGGTGTTCATCTGCACTCCTCCCTTCTAGGATCCCTGCCGCGATTTGTTCTCCAGCTTCCGGATGCGGCCATCCAGCCGGAACAGATAGAAAAACAGCCCGAGCCAGATGCCCAGGACAATGATCATGACGATGTACAACTCATGGCGTGCGAGAAACTCCACGGTCAACCTTTCGGCTGTTGATCGTATTCGAGACGTGCCGCGCGTACCCGCAGCGTGAACATCCAAATGTAGAGCAGGGTGAACCCGAACAGCGACGCAAAGAAAATCACGCGCATATTCGGAGACATCTTGAATTCTATCACCGGCCCGGCCCCGTCCGGATCGCCCTTCGCTCCGGGATGCAGCCCGGTCATGATTCGCGGCATCACAAACACGAAGAACGGCACCGTGACCGCGGCAATGATGGAATAGACCGAGGAGAGAACGGCCCGTTTTTCTTCAACCTCGACCGCCGCCCGCAGCGAGAAGTAGGCGCCGTAGATGAGGAGAAGGACGAAGATCGACGTCTCCCGGGGATCCCAGTTCCAGAACGAACCCCAGTTGAATTTTGCCCAGACGGCCCCCGTTATGGTGGCCAGGATGCAGAAAAGAAGCCCCAGTCCGGCGGCGGCGGACGACTTGATGTCGTCCAGCATATCCCTCCGGCGAAGGTAGAGAATCCCGTACACCATGCTGGTGAAAAAGGCCATCACGCTGAGCCAGGCGGCAGGCACATGGAAGAAGATGATTCGTGCCTTCTCTTCAAGCCCGGGGATGAGAGGAAGTTCGTACCACGCGGAAGGTTGTGCAACAATGGGAAGCCCGAGACCCGCAAGAATGACCAGCGTCAGGACAATCCCGAGCGTCACGCGCAGAAGCATACCGTCAGTCTTTCCAGATATAATCAAAGAGCAGCCAGGAAATCGTTACGACCACGACAATATACGAAATTAGAATCTGAAATTCACCCCCCGCCTCACCCCAGGGGGCACCCTCGGAGGCCAGCCGGGTCGCATTGATGACCGTCATCAGAAGGGGGAGTAGAATTGGAAACGAGAGAACAGGGTAAAGCGTTCCCTTCGTGTTGGCACGGGCAATAATGGCGGCAATGATCGTCGATGCCGCTGCCAGACCGATGCTCCCCAGCACGACAGCCACGATGAAGATGCTGTAGGTCCGGATGACGAACCCGTTGATCAGGAGCGCATAGAGGAAGACCGTGAGGAGGGTCAGCCCCGCCCCGAGGACAAGGTTGAACAGGAGTTTGCCAAACAGCACTGCGCTGGGCGTGGCCTGCAACTGCAGCGTCATCGCAGTCCCTCGCTCCTCCTCCATCACAAAGGTGCGGGACAAGCCGGACATCGCCGCGAAGAAAATCACGACCCAGAGCATCCCGGCAAGCGCGTCCTGTGATGCTCCCTCACCCCCAAGAGAGAAGAGGACAATCGCGATCGTCGTGATGACAAACATGCCCAGGGCGCTGATCGCGTACCGGGTGCGGAGTTCCGACTGCCAGTCCTTGAGAAAGACGGCACCCGTCGCCCGGAGCCAGCGGCGCATCCGTCCGTCAGTGCCGGACATTGAGGTCCACCCTGACATCGGGGTCCATAAGGTCAGTGAGATCATTCGTTGCAACGACGAGGATGCCGCGTTCACGGTGTTCCCTCATGATGGAGCGGACGATCTCCACCCCATCACCATCGAGGTTCGTCATGGGTTCATCGAGCACGAGAATTTCCGGACGGTGGGCCAACGCCAGTGCCAGCTTGAGCCGTTGTTTCATACCGGACGAATAGCCGCGTACCGGATCGTCCCGATCCGGGTCCAGGGTGACACGCGTCAGCAGCGCGCGATGAAATGTCGTGTCCGGCCTGTCGCCACGCAACCGGAGGCTCAACGAGAGATTCTCAAGGGCGGAGAATTCTTCGTAGAGCTGGAGATACGGAGATACCAGCCCGACCAGATGACGCTGCTCATCAGCGCCGACAGGCGTTCCGCGATGGATCGCAATCCGGCCCGCCGACGGCGTCAGGACCCCGCAGAGGATCTTCACCAGGGTCGATTTCCCCGACCCGTTCCGCCCCGCAATCAGCAGAGCCTGTGAGGCCGCGACCGTGAACCCGAGTCCGGAAAAAATCGTCCGCCTGTTGAACGATTGCCGGACATCTTCCGCTATAATCGAGAGCGACACGACTATTTCCTCACGATCGCAATCTTTCCGGTGATCCGTTTGTCGGGGAGTTGGAGCACATAGACATAGATGCCGGATGGGGCTGCGTCGCCCCGCTCGCCTCTGCCGTCCCAGGAGAACATCTGCCGCCCGAGGTACGGCGTAGATCCGACTTCGCCAGAAGCATAGATCACGTCAAGTCCTGCACTGTAAATGAACAGGCTTCCGCGAACTTCCTGCCCCCCCGCAACAGGCAGGTAAACGCGCGACAGCCCGTCCGGAAGGAAGGGATTGGGAAACGGTCTTCCCTCCACAAGGGCCTCCGGATCGTAATCCCTGTTCACGGAATCACCGCTGATGTACCACGTCCGCCATAAAGCCACGTTCGCAACGTCAAGAAGTGCATACAAGCCGGGCACCGTCTCACGATACGAATCGCCCGGCCGAGTCGATCGGAGGCGGAGTACGTATGAGCGCGCGGGAGGGCTCGGCTGCTCCGCGCCAACGGCGTCGGCGTTGTTCACAACCACCGTCAGGGTATCAGAGCCGCGGACGACCTCGTAGTAGCGCGAAGAGAGGGACGACAGGATACCCGAGACGTCCCGGGCGGGCGGCGTGAACTCAACGGGAACCCGGATCATCGGCGGATACTCGCCAGCGTCAGTGTAGTATCCCGGTACGCTCCGCGATCCGGTGAATGCATTCCACAGCGCCCATTCGCCGAACGCAGTCGCGAGATCGGTCCCCCGTGTGCGCAAGGTCTGGTCGATGGCCTGAATCGGAGGGACGGACCGGATCGCTTCCCAGGTGTTCCGCATAACGCCCGGGTCGTACTTCTTCGTCACAAAATGGCCCCAGATGCCGCGGCTGTACATGATGAGATCATCCGATGCAAACGGCTTATCGGGATTCCTGAAGTGACCCCACGATGCCCTGAGATATTCATAGTAGTCGTTCACGTCCGGATAGACCACGTCCTCGATCCAGGTCGACGTGATTTCGTAGAAGAAGACATCACTTGTCCAGTACCCGTAGTTGCCGATCTGCAGGGCATGATGCAACTCATGGGCGAGGGTGACTCTGAGACCCGGCATCCCCCGGTTTCCGTCCGGGTGGACAAAGACGAAATCATTGTCAATGGTGATGAACGTCGGCGCTTTCCCTCCATCGGTTACCGCGCCGTCGGGAGTGGTGTAGCCGTACATGTTACCGAGTTCCAGGATATAGACGTCGTACTCCGGCCCTCCCCCTCCGGTCCCGTCAGATGGGAGGGGGCCATATCCGAGCGTCTGCGACTCATACGGTTCCACGAACTCAAGCATGGACAACACAGAATCGACAAAGATTTCGGCCGTGCCAGGGATGCGCAATCCGGCGGCAGTGAGCATCGCAGGTGTATTATACCCTGCCGTATCGTAATGGACACGGAATTTCCCCTGAGGGACGCTGACGTGCATGACCGGCCGTGTGAGGATTTTCTGAAGCGCAAGAAGCCGGTCGCCCCTGGCCTCATCCCGGTGGCTGAGAGCGTATGTGAGCACGGGGAATCCGCATTTTACCGGTTCGTCTCCGGACCCGACGAGACCCGCGTCCCGGGAGAGAATATCCCATGCGGTTTGACCGGCCCCGGCTGCGCGGTCCTGGGCCGCGGCGATCACACCATACATCAGCACGAGGAGCAGTATGAGACGAAGTTGCGTCATCGGTCGAACACCCCGGAATAGAGCGAAATGGTATGGCGGGACTCGTGTGATAGGATGAGATCGGCGGACTTTCGCCCGCGAACGCGTGCCACGGCAAACTGCGTTGCCTGTTCTCCGCGCAGAACAAGCCTGGGCGCGAGGAGGTTCCGGTCCCCTGTCCCGTACAGACAATAGACCGCATCGACCTCCTCATCCAGATAGACCACGTCTTTCATGCCATCCCCATCCACGTCTTCGCAGAGCACTGCCTGTTCCCCCGCGGGCCGCACGCCGGGTATCCACCGGGGCGGGAGAGTAAGCAGCGCGCTGTCGGAACCCGCAGCGGCGATTCCCATCGCGTAGCGCGGTCCCCCGAGGAACAAAAGCACATCCATCCTCCCGTCGGACCCGAGATATGCCGTTGTGAGCAAGCGGACGGTGGCCGTGCTGTCGGGGACCACGAAGAGTTTCTGAATGCGACGGAAGTCGTAACCCGAGAATGCCGGGGCAAGAGAGATGGATGTCTGCCTGCTCGAACGGTCGCGCACGGCCAGCACGAGGTCATTCTTGTTGTTTCCGGTGAAGTCGCCGACCGCCATTGCCGTGATCAGGGCGGGCGAGGTGAACTGATAGCTTCGCTCTACGACCTGGCGGCTGCTGATCTCTTCGAAGAGAGAGAGTGGTGGCCGCACCCCGTTTGCATCGCGGTATCGGAGCAGGATCGAAAGCCGCCCCGTCTCGGGATCCGGGTCCGCCGCAATGAGCAAGGGGCGCGGGCCTGTCGGGACCGCAACGACGCCAACTGTTGAGGAACTCACCGGCACCCGGACGATGCCGAGTTGCTCGGTGGTTGGGTGGACCGTGACGAACACCTTTCCGTTTTGCGCATTGGTCTGCACCATCCGCACCGCATCCGGCTTTTCGGGGACGGTAAACGCGTGCATGCCCGAGAAGGTCCCTGTCCCTGACCCAACGAAGAGTCCGACCGTGGACGATCCCCTGTTCGCGACAAGAATGTCCGGCCGCCCGTCGTCGTTCCAGTCGGCGATGTGCATTCCCGAGGGGGCAATCCCCGTCACATATTCCGACGGCCATACGATCGTGGCGGTGCCGCCGGCATTTGCAACGGCGACGAGCTTCCGTCCCGCACGGTCGACCAGTGCAAGGTCCCGCGATCCGTTTCCGTCAAGATCCGTGCAGGACCACGAGACGGACCCGGCCCCGGCGCCGAACATGGATCCCTGTGCAAAGCGCGAGGTCGATGCACCGAGTGCCACAAAGAGGCCCTCACTTGTACTGCACAGGAGATCCGGAAGCGCATCGTCGTTCAGAAGAGGGAGCCCGATCGCCAGCGGATGCCCCTGTACTGGAATGAGCTCACGGATCGAGAATTCGCCGGAAGGAGTTCCGATAATATGCGCGATGGCTTCGTTCTGCGGGAGCGTGACCGCAACACGGATTGTCCGTCGTTGGCTCACAGTGACAAGCGCGAGGCGTCCGGGTTCCCCGGGTAAGCGTAGACTGACTTGCTCCGAGAACACCTCCCTTCCGATGCCAAACTGCACCTGGAGATTTTCGGAGAGCCAGTGGAGGAAGACGATGTCCGTGATTCTATCTCCGTTGAGGTCGACCGCGACGAGATCGCTTACGGAGGCCTCGGGAAACAGGAGGGGCCCCATTTCAAAGGTGCCACGCCGGGTGCCTGTGAGAGTCTGCACGCCGGCCATAGACCGCCCGTAGACCAAAATGTCTTTTATCCCGTCATTATCGATGTCGGCGACGGTGAGCCGCTGTGCACGGAATTCCAGCCGGTACTGGTCTTCATGATACTCCTTCCCCTTCTGCCGCAGGACACTGCACTCCGTGCCTGACGCAGAGAGGAGGATGATCTCGTCGATCCCGTCGCCATTGATGTCTGCCGGTCGAATCATGGCTGCGGGAAATCCGGTGCGCGTCACCGTGCGGAGGACCAGCCTTCCCGCAGGCGAGAGGGTATACGACTCGAGAATCGGACGATCGGAGTACCCTACGAGAATGGTGGCCAACGCCCCCCGCGGCGCAGTCAGCACTGCTACGCACGACGGTGGGGATTCAAGGCGTGATTCCACATAGGATCCGAGGGTGGGAGCATACCGCTGGCTGTACGCCATGTACACCCAGAACACCTGTGCCGTCAGCAGCCCGAGGAGGACGTCAACGGGAGTTCGTCCCCGGCGCGAGAAAAGCGATTCGAGAGGCGCCATCGGGTCATGCCCCGTTCCTGTCAGGCCGGCGGCGTGCGAGTCGCGCCTCCCGCCGGACACGTGCTTCGTCGTATCTCCGGCGTTCTTCATCGGTGCCGGGAAGCACCGGTGGAACGGGAACCGGGTGGCCTGTCTCATCGAGAGCGACGAACGTCAGATATGCCGTACTTGAACGCCGCGTGGGGAGATCAGACGTCCCGTGCGCCGTTACACGAACGCCGACTTCCATGGATGTATGGAAGGCGCGATTGACGGACGCCAGGAGCGTGACAACTTCGCCAAGGCGTATGGGATGGTGAAACAGCAGTTCGTCGACTGACGCTGTCACGCACACGCGCCCTGCATGCCGCTGTGCGGCGATCGCCGCCGCGATGTCAATCCAGTGCATCAGAGTCCCGCCGAGCAGATTTCCCAATTGGTTGGTGTCATTGGGCAGCACCAGCTGTGTGGAGGTCACCTGGGATTCACTGACCGCCCTGGCCTGCATCACGCCTCCGCCCCTTTCGGCGATGAGCCTTGTTGTCCGGCCGCGCTCCCGCTCTTGGCCGGGAGCTCTTTCTGTATTTCCTTGCTCAGCGTTTCCATCCGGCCGCGGAGCACCGAGTTCGGATACCGTTCGAGGAAGCGTCGGGATTCGATCGCGGCCTCGGGGTATTTGTTGCGTTCGATCAGCAGCTCCACCTTATCAATGGATGCAAGGGGTGCGTATTCCGTATCGTGATACTTCTCGATCACATCATCGAAGTAGAACAGGGCCGCGCGATAGTACTGCATGGTCCGGTAGAGACGGGCTGTGTCAAACTGCTTCTTGGCAAGGCGAATGGTCAGCTCCTGTATCCGGGCCTCGGCATCGGCGGCCTCCTCGTGGCCCGGGCTGTACTCAACGAACGCCTGAAACTCATCGATCGCCCGTTTCGTGTATTGCTGATCGAGGGTGGACCTCGGCGAGAGATAGTAATACGACATTCCGATTTTGTACTGGGCATCGGGGACCCGGGGACTCGCGGCGTAGTTCCGTTTCACCACCGAATATTCGAATGCCGCCAGGAGGTATTCCTTCCGTGCGAAGCGGCACTCGCCGATATAGTACTGGGCGTCCGCTGCGAAGGCGCTTCCCTGATACTGCAGCGTGATCACGGTGAATTCATTGATCGCGTCGAGATAGTCTTCCTTCTCGAACAGGGTCTTGGCATGGGCAAACCGCTCCTCAACCGTCATGACTTTGGTCATGTCATTTCCCCCGCACCCTGCAACCACGAGTACGGCAACTACTGCGAGCACCACCTTCCACTTCACCATACGACGAACTCCTTTGTACCATCTGATGTGAGAGCACGGACCCGCTCGAGCACCTTCTGCGCATCCGGCCCGTCCGCGAGAAACGCCGGCTGAAAATCGCTGGCGACGGGTAGAACACGGATCCCGGTGGTCCGGCACCCGTCCTTTGACTTCGTGAATGTCACGTCCACGGCGATGCCGTGTCGCGTCCAGAACCGTCCCGGCTGCCGGAAGACGAAATTGCCGAGCGAGTGAACGATCCAGGCATCCCGGTACCGCTCGAGTCCGTACGGAACGTGGGGATGATGGCCAAGGACAAGGTCAGCCCCCGCATCCACCGCCTGACGGGCAAATCTGCGTGTGTCGTCTCCTGCCCGTTCCGCATATTCGGCCCCGCCATGATAGCTCAGGATAAGAAAATCGGCGGAATCCCGCCAGACCCTCAAACGCGGGAAGAGCCTTCCCGTGTCCGCACCCGCGACATACTCCTTCCACCGAGGTGGGGAACCGTTGACGAACGCCGTCACGGCAAAGAACGCAATGCGCACACCCTGCCGGTCGAGAATCGCCGGTATGTATGGATCGCCCGGAGAAGAAACACTGCCCGCATGGGCAATGCCGGCGGAATCCAGCCAGTGCAGCGTCTCCCCGACAGCAGGCACACCATAATCCAATGCGTGATTGTTCGCCGTCGCGACCACCGTGATGCCCCCGCGCTGAAGCGACCACGCCGCCACCGGCGGTGCGGTAAAAATGAGGTTGTTCCTCGGATGCTCGGTAGTGCCCCCCTGCTCAGAGACCGGACACTCAAGATTGCCAAAGACGATGTCATAGAGGGCAAACGTGTCACGCACGGCTGCAAACGGAAACAGGGTGTCCCCCTTCAGCAGCAGCTGGCCTGCCCTTCTGCCGAGGTTGATATCCCCGACCGCCAGAAAACGGACAACGCTGTCCGGAGGAGCCACCGGCGCATCCTGCCGGGTCACTCCCAGAGATCCGGCAATCGAGAGCACCCAGAGTACGGCAGAAAAGAACGGAGTCGGCATCCGGTCAGCTCCTCACGCTGAACAGGAGGTAAATCGCCACGGCCACGCTGCCGATGAAAATCACGGGCTCCAGCACATTCGAAAAGAATCCTGCCGGCGGAAGCGTGCCCCGCGTCGCGGGGACCCCGGGGGTTTCAAGACGCTCGACATCAGCGACCGCGATGGTGTCGGCGAAGGATTCATCGAACTGCTCTGCCAGCACAATCTCCCCGGTGGCCCTGTCGTGTACTGTGGTCCACATGGCCAGCGAGACTTCCCGGTCGATGACGGACGTACCAAGGAACCATGTGCGCCGTGCATTCCGATAGACGACGTGCATATCGTTGACCCCGAACTCCACCACATACGCCGCGGACGAGTCACCGCGAGGGACGAACCCCGCATGGCGTGTTACCTCAAAGATCGGCTGCTCAAGGAACCACGCGGACCCCTCAGGAACGACCGAGAGGACGATGCGGGCCGAGTCGCGTGCGTGCGCGGCGGCATATGCGCGCTCCGCGATGGCGCCTGCCTGCCGCTGAAAAACCGTAATCGTCCGCGGAGGCTCCTGAGACAGGACGGTTCCCACCAGGAGCAGGTGGACGATGGCAATGCCGAAGAAGTGAAAATCAGGCTTCACGCGATCCCGCGATCGGTGTCTGACCGGTTGCACGCGAAAACATCGATTTCCGGTAGAAAATCCCGAACGGGATGATGACGCAATATCCCAGCACGAGAAGAATCGGCGCCAGGACGAGCGGAAGAAACCCCTCGACCGACCCTTCCCACATGGCGATATACCCCGCGGCGATCACTGCAAGGCCGATGCCGAGGATAATGAAATTCTCACGGTGAAGAGGGAGGTGTTCCTCGGGCGCACCCTTGCGCACTCTCCCTTTTGGACGAATGGCCTTTGACACGGTGGATCTCCGTCATGGTTGATACCCCCACTAAAACAAAAGCCCAGCGTTGGGGGGAACGCCGGGCTTGACCATGTACCGTACAACAGTCAGGGGAGAAACTGTCGTATAGGTCACCAGCAAATATACGAAAACTTTGACGTTTGTCAAGAGGCGAAGCACTTTTTTTTTGCCATAATTCGTTGAAAAACGCGTTCAATACGCCCCCTTTTCCCCTACAGAACCAGGTGCGGGCTGCCTCGATCAACCTGGCGGCTGTATAACACCGTCCACAATCCGTACGATCCGATCGGCTCTCTTCGCCAGTTCTTCATTGTGTGTAACGACAACGAACGTCTGCCCTCGTTGCCGGCTCAGATCCCACAGGAGCGCGTGGAGAAGCTCGGCGTTCGCGCTGTCGAGGTTTCCGGACGGTTCATCGGCAAGCACGGCGCGGGGTGAATTCATCAGGGCCCGCGCCACCGCGATGCGCTGTTGTTCCCCACCCGAGAGTTCTGACGGCCGGTGGTCCGCATGAGATTCCATGCCGACATCCTTCAGGAGGTCGCGCGCCTGATCTCGCACTGCAGACAGTTTCGCTCCGCCGATGAGCGCGGGCATTGCCACGTTTTCCAGCGCGGAGAACTCCGGCAACAGATGGTGGAACTGAAAAACGAAACCGACCGTGCGGTTTCTGAATCGTGCAAGCACATCATCCTCGAGGGCAAAGACATCCTCGTTATCGTACAAAAGCGTACCGGACGTGGGGCGGTCCAGCGTTCCGAGGATGTGCAACAACGTGCTTTTTCCCGCTCCCGATGCGCCCACGACCGCAATGATCTGCCCCGCCTCGATCTGCATGGAAATTCCGCGCAGGACACAGAGTTTGGTCCCCCGGCCTTCCCCTACGGGAAACGTTTTTGTGATCGCGGTTGCTGTGATAAGAGGTTGTGCCATGATCATACGCGCCGGTGTCTTATTCCCATCGGATGGCCTGCACGGGCAGTAGATTCGCCGCACGCCGGGCAGGGTATAACGAAGCAAGCACACTCAGAAGCATCGATGCTCCCGCTACCACAATAAAATCCGTCCAGCGCACCTCCACGGGAATCGCCGGAATGATGTAGACCGTCGGGTCAAGGGGGAACAACTGATACCGGACCTGGAGATAACAGACCACCAGACCGAGAATCGATCCGAGCACGGTCCCGACCGTTCCCACCAGCACACCTTCAAACATGAACAGGCGGGTAATACTGCCACGGGTGGACCCGAGCGCCTTGAGAATGCCGATGTCGCGCCGCTTCTCGATAACTCCCATCGACAATGACCCGAGCACGTTGAAGCTCGCAACGCCCACGATCAGGCAGAGAATAATGTACGCCGTCCATCGCTCCACCTGCATCACCGAGTACAGGTCCCGGTGCAGATCGTACCACGACAGGACCTGAAACGACGGACCGAGCAGCGTCCGGAGGTTTCTCTGCACATCCTCCGCATCGTTGATACTATGAAGACGGATCTCGATCCCGCTGACACTCTCGCCCATCTGAAAGAGCTCCTGCGCGGTTGCGAGAGACACGTAGGCGTAGTGCGCATCATAGTCCTTGTTATTCGAGTCGTAAATGCCGACAACGGTGCAGGTCTTCATGAGAGGCTGGCTCATCTGCATCATCATAACGTCGACACCGACAGGGCTGAGGATCGTGAGCGACGCCCCGACCATCGTCCCCAGACGATCCGCGAGCGTAAGGCCAAGCACGATGCTCCCCTCGGAAGGAACGTCCCGGAATCGGAATTCCCCGAGGACCGTCCGTTGCTTGACGCCCGAGACACCGTCGATGGTCGAATCCACCACTCCTTTCACCAGAACCACCCGGTTCATCCGTTGGGCCACGAGCAGGGCCTTGCTGGCCACAAACGGAGAAGCCGCAGTGACGCGGGCATCGGCGCGCACCAGCGACAGTATGCTGTCGGCGTTCTCAAAGTTATTTCCTCGTGCCGGCTCTATGCGGAGGTGAGGATCGAAACCAACCAGCACCTGGGTGACAACAGTGTTGAACCCGTTGAAAACGGAGAGCACGACAATGAGGGCGGCGACGCCGACAGTAATGCCGATCACGGAAACCAGCATGATGATGTTGATGAACCGCATCTGCCGTTTCGAACGCACATACCGTCCCGCGATGAACCCTTCGAAGCCCATTACGAAAACCTGATAGCCGTGACGGGATGCAGGCGTGCCGCAAGCCGGGCCGGGATGAGCGCACTCAGCAGGCAGAGCGCAATCGTCACAGCCGACACCAGCAAGAAATACTCCGGTCGCAGAAGCACCGGGACCGACGTCATGAAATAGATGTCGCTCGGCAGAGAGAGGATCCGGAACTCTCGCTGCAGGAGGCAGAGGGCAAGCGCGAGCCCGTTGCCGAGCAGAGTGCCCATCAGAGCAATCGTGAGTCCCTGCCGCAAAAAAATCATGGTAATCCCCCACCGGGTGGCCCCCAGCGCCGCCAGAACACCAACTTCCCGGGTCTTGTCCAGCACCATCATGAGGAGCGTGCCGATAATGTTGACAGTTGCCACGACAATGATCAGCCCCAGAATGATGGGGATCGGTTTTTTCTGCAGCTCAATCCAGCTGAACAGGTTTCGGTACGATTCATAGACTGTCCGCGCGTAGTGCGGATAGCCCAGCAGACCGGGAATCCGCTCCGCGATCGCATCCGCGCTATCCACCGGATTCAGCTGGAGATCATAGCCGGAAACGGCGTCGCTGATCTGGAAGAGCACCTGTGCGTCCTGCAGCGCGGCATACGCATACACGTCGTCATACTCCGCCATGCCGCTCTCGTAGATGCCGGTGATCCTGAACGCCATTGCCCTTCCCTGCCCTCCTTCGAGCATCCGGCCCACGCCGAAGACCACAACACGGTCGCCCAGCGTCACGCCCAGCCTCGTCGCGAGCTTGCGTCCGACCACCAACCCCGCTGTGGCGCCGGGGTCATGGTCCAGGGCAAAAGCGCCCGCCACAAGGTACTTGCGGGCGGCAATATCCTCCGCATTCGTCGGGACACCTTTGAGCAGGATTCCGTCAACTCCCGTCTTCGAGCGGATCAGGGCCTCACGGGCTACGTAGGGAGTCACGGTCATAACGGCCGGCGACATGCCCGAAAGGAGCAGCGCGTTCTCTTTGACGTTGCGCAGGGGGAAGTTCTGGAATCCCATCACCTGCACATGGCTCGTGAAGCCCACCACCTTCTCGGTGATCTCTTTTTCAAAGCCGCCCAGCACCGAAAGAGCGATGATCAACGTGGCCGTCCCCAGCATCACGCCGAGTGTCGCGATGCCGGAGATGAAGGAGAAAAACCCCGCATTCCTGCGCGACCGAAGATAGCGCCTGGCGATGAACTGGGTGTAGGACATCTCAGCCCCGTCCCTGGGTGCCGAAGGTCATGAGAAACCCCTTGATGAACTCGTCAAGTTCTCCATCCATGACGGCCTGGACGTTGCTCGTTTCAACATCGGTCCGGTGGTCCTTGACCATATTGTACGGGTGGAAGACGTATGACCGGATTTGACTCCCCCACTCGATCTTCTTCTTGGAGCTTTCGATGGCGTCCCGTTTGGCTTCGTCTTCTTCCTTGCGCCGCTGGTAGAGCTGGGACTTGAGCATCTTTATCGCCTGTTCCCGGTTCTGGAACTGCGACCGCTGCTGCTGGCATGCAACGATAATTCCCGACGGAACGTGCGTGATACGGACCGCGGTCTCGACTTTGTTGACGTTCTGCCCTCCCTTGCCGCCCGAGCGGAAGGTATCGATCTTGAGATCGGCCGGATTCACTTCGATCTCGACGTCGTCTTCGATTTCGGGATAGACAAATACCGATGCGAACGAGGTATGACGCCGGGCGTTGGCGTCGAACGGGGAGATCCGGACCAGGCGGTGGACGCCGTTTTCCGCCTTGAGGTATCCGTAGGCGAACGTGCCGGTCACTTCGATTGTGGCGCTTTTAACCCCGGCACTATCGCCGTCCTGACGGTCGACCAGGTCCACCGAAAATCCTTTCCGTTCGCACCACCTGATGTACATGCGGAGGAGCATTTCCCCCCAATCCTGTGCTTCCGTTCCGCCCGCACCGGCATGAATCGTCAGGATGCAGTTCCGCTCGTCATCATCGCCGCTGAGCATGTTCCGGAATTCCAGATCGGCAATCCCGTCGCTTACGGCTTTGAGTTCCGCATCAATCTCTCCGGCCAACGAACTGTCGTTCGATTCTTCAGCGAGTTCCACGAACGAGCGCGCATCGCCGAGTTTTCGGGAGAGCGCAGACCACGCATCCACCCAAACCTTCTGCCTGCTGATCTCCTGCATCATCTTCTGGGCTGCAACATTGTCGTCCCAGAAATGCGGTGCGTGAGATTTCCCCTGGAGTTCTGCTACCGTCTTTTCCCTGGCATCGAGGTCAAAGATAGCCCCGGAGAATCTTCAATCGTTCCGTGAGCTGCTTGATGCCGAGTTTCTGTTCTTCGAGCATGGCCATCCTAGGGTGTGGTCAACGGTTCTTCGATGTCGAGTTCCATGCGCAGGAGGGCGGACGACAGCGTCTTTCCCTGCGCGTCAAGCTTCAACGAACGGGTCCCTCCGCCGCCGAGGGCTTGGTGCAACAAGAAATTCAGGGCGCCCAGATTCGGGAGTTCGAACCGTTCTACAGGGCCAAGCACCTGTCCAGCGAAATGCCGGGCCACTCGCTCAGCCGTCACGTACCGCACAAGGATCGGATAGTACATCTCCTCCCGCGCGATCAGGCCGATGTTCGCAGAATCCCCCTTGTCCCCCGAGCGGGCATGGGCAATGTCGATTAGCCGGATGCGCATGGCGTTACGACTCCTCCAGGCGGACAGTTGGTTGCACCGCCGACTTCGTGATAAGGGCGGGCCAGAAGGCCATTACCTCCACCGGCTTAGGACGGCCGCCGGCGAACCCCGTGACTGCAGGCGGGCCCGTCAGGATCAAGGGCGCGATCTCGTACCCGAAGCGCTCTGCGGGAGCACGGTCCCGTGACCGGACTCCCACCCGGAGCATCACTTCAGGAGGGTCCTGGCCCCGTTCAGACAGAGAGCCATGACAGGCATTGTAACCGACGTATTCCGTCCGGATCTCCTCGAATGCCAGACCGAGCGCAGCAAGGCGCTCGCGAAGTATCCGGTCCGCGGCGCGCGCTTTCTCCAGGGCGTCAGGCCATGCATATGTCAGGGTGCCGACGTTTGTGAAGCCATCACGGAAAGCAATCGAGACTTTGTATGAATCGGTGGCAGCTTTCCCCTTTATACCAAACACTTTAACCCGATTCTCTCCTGCGGATTCAACGTGTATAGTACTGAAGTCCGCGACGCACTCGGGTGTGATGTACGAAGTGGGATCTCCAATTTCGTAGAGCAATTGCTCCTTCACGGTGGCCGGAGACACAAGACCTCCCGTACCTTCGTGCTTCGTGATCACGACTTCACCGCCCGGATACGCTTCTGCAATCGGAAAGCCGATGTCCGCCATGCGGGGAACGTCTTTCCATGCTGCCGAGAAATTGCCGCCGCTCGATTGTGCTCCGCACTCCAGAATGTGGCCTGCAACCGTGCCTGCAGCGAGCCTGTCAAAGTCCGTAAACTCCCATCCGAACTCATGAATCATGGGCGCCAGTGTGAGGCCGGTATCGGTTGTCCGGCCTGTGATGACGATATGGGCTCCCTTACGGAGGGCATCAACAATGGGCGCGGCACCGAAATAGACGTTTGCGCTTTCGATGCGGTCGCGGACCAGCGAGAGCGGCTCTCCCGATTCCATGTTCCGGAGCTCGATACCCCGTGACAGGAGGGAATCCAGTTCCTCCATCAGATCGTCACCCGATACCACAGCAACGCGGAGACCGTGGATACCCAGTTCGCGGGCGACAGCCAGAACCTGCTCACCGCACCCCGCCGGGTTTACACCACCTCCGTTGGTAATGATCCTGATCCCCCGCTCCATGCACGTCGAGAGAATCTGGCGCATGAGCGGGATCAGGTCGCGGGCATACCCGGCAGACGGGTCGCGCTTCCTCTGCTTCTGGAGGATCGACATGGTCACTTCGGCAAGGTAATCCATCACCAGATAGTCCACCGGGCCGCGTGTAACCTGCTGGACGGGCGCACCGGGAAGGTCGCCCCAGAACCCCTGTCCGCTCGCAATACGAATGAAGGACTTCATACGATCCTGATATGGAGTTCGCGAAGCTGGCGATCGTCCACGTTTCCGGGAGCTTCATCCATGAGGGATATCGCGCTTGCCGTCTTCGGGAACGCCATGACGTCCCGAATCGATTTCATGTTTGTGAGAAGCATCACCAGGCGGTCGAACCCGACCGCTATCCCCCCGTGCGGAGGAGCGCCGAACCGGAACGCCGAGAGCAGAAAACCGAACTTCTCCATTGCCTCCTCTTCGCCAATGCCGAGAAGGGCGAAGACCCGCTTCTGGAGCGCCTGATCATGAATACGGATGCTTCCCCCTGCCACCTCCGTGCCGTTCAGAACCAGATCGTAGGCGCGTGCACGGACCGTTGCAGTGTCACTCTCCAGCAGGGATATGTCATCGGGATGCGGAGCGGTGAATGGATGATGAACGGCAACGAACCGTTTGTCCTCCTCGCTGTATTCCATGAGGGGAAACTCGGTCACCCAGAGGAGCGCGAAACGGTGTTCGTCGATGAGACCGAGACGCCGGGCCATCTCCAGACGCAACGTCCCGAGAATCGTGTATGCGCGCGTCCATGAATCGGAGATGAACAATGCAAGATCCCCCTTCTTCCCCCCAAGGTGAACGACCATCCGCTCGAGGAGCTCGCGACCCAGGAATTTCTCCGACGGACTCTCAAGCCCTCCGTCCGTCCACTTGGCGTAGACAAGCCCGGCGGACCCGATCGACTTTGCATAGTCGACGAGATTGTCCATCTGGTTGCGTGTCGAGCTGGCTCCTCCGGGGACTACGAACCCTGCGACGACGCCCCCCTTCCGGACGTTCTCGGCAAAGACACGGAATGCCGATTCACGCACGAGGTCATTCACACATCCCAGAACGAGATCGAACCGCGTATCCGGCTTGTCGCTCCCGTACCGTTCCATCGCCTCGCGATATGTCAGCCGGGGCAGAGGCAGTGTGATGTCGACCCCTTTCATCTCCTTGAGGACCACCTTCATCAGGCCTTCGGTGAGGTCCCGGATGTCCTGTTCGTCGACGAACGACATCTCCACGTCGATCTGGGTGAACTCCGGCTGCCGGTCTGCACGCAGATCCTCATCGCGAAAACACTTGACAATCTGCATGTACCGGTCAAAACCGGCCACCATGAGAATCTGTTTGTACGTTTGCGGCGATTGGGGAAGGGCATAGAATTTCCCCCGGTGTACCCTGCTCGGCACGAGATAGTCACGTGCCCCTTCCGGCGTGCTTCTCATCAGGTACGGTGTCTCAATCTCGATGAACTGCCGTTCATCGAAGTACCTGTGCACGATCTGGTACAGCCGGTGACGCGCCAGGAGGGTGTTCTGAAGGGCGGGCCGCCGGAGGTCAAGATACCGGTATTTCAGCCTGAGTTCCTCGCTCGCATCAACCGCATCATCAATCGGAAACGGCGGGGTATCCGCCCGGTTGTAGATTGCGAGCGAATCAGCCATCACATCGATCATGCCGGTGGCAATAGCATCGTTGGGAGTTCCGTCAGGCCTGTTTTCCACGGTTCCGGTGACAGAGACTACGAATTCGTTTCGAAGCTCACGCGCTGCCTGGTGGGCCTCCGCATGATGCTGCGGGTTGAATACAACCTGGGTCCTGCCGTACCGGTCACGAAGGTCGATGAAAATAACCCCGCCAAGGTCCCGTCGAACATCGACCCAGCCGTTCAGGGTCACCCGCTCCCCCACATCGGACGCACGGAGCTCACCGCACGTATGCGTTCGCTTTGCCACCGTTCCCAATGCCGCTCCTTCGGTATGAATAATCAATATAGAGAAAAGGGGAAACAGTATCAATCCAAGGCTCTAACCGATGCCCTGTAGCCGATGCCTGCGTGTACCGGCAGCTGACCATATCGATTATTGCAGTGGAGTTGAGTCCTGGGTGTGGATGTATGAGGGGTGCCGAACAGACTCACGGAGGGCGCGACCTCGCCAACGGCGCCATTGGATGAGATCCGCGTGTGCGTCGAGATCTCACGCAATGGAACTAGGTGCAGAATGTGCTCGTACAGCACTGTCTCAACAGGTTCCCGAAGAAACCGAACGCTCTCGCCAGAGACCGGCAGGCGCGCCTGATCCTCAAGGAATGTCGTGTGCCGGTCAGAGCGATCCCGATAACGGGCAACACCGCCATCAATCTTGCTCACCCGTGCGGGACGACGATACCGTTATTTCCGCAATTGCCTGCAGGCTGTACGGGATCCATCCTGCATGCGAACGTCCGTAATGAGCCGACCCGCGTCCACCCGCCGTCCGTGCGGAACTGTACTCTCATTTGGATTTGGCGAGCCGGATGACGAACAACAGGATCAATGAGCCGACGACAGCCGCTATCAACAGGCCGATGAGACCCCCGCTTGAGATACCCAGCAGACCGAATACCCAGACTCCGATGAAGGCTCCTATCACTCCTATGACCAGATCTCCGATGAGACCGAATCCGGAGCCTTTCATGATTTTTCCCGCCAGGAATCCGGCGAGAATTCCAATCGCGAGGAATATTATCAAGTGTTCTGTGCTCATGTGATATTCTCCTTTTTCATCGTGGACCGACAATTTCACTCTTAGCCAACTTGACAACTTCGCTTGCCCCTGCGGCACGCAAGGCTCAATGGATCACGCCCTCTCTGAGGATTTATCTTCGAATTCAGACGTATTGCCAGACTTCTGTCTCCCGGGTTGCCATGCTGCCCGATCACGAGTGAAACTCCCAGATAACGCATCTACTGCACCACCGGCGCAGAGATGTGTGAAGGTACAGCCCGTGGAGATCTCTCCCTCCAGCATTCCCATCCTGAATGGCTCAGTTTGTGCTTCAGGCGGCCGAAGCGAGCTGGCCGGTAGAATACGTCTACTCCGTCAACGATCGTCGGCAGGATATACGCCGGCAGATCGGCGCAATCACAGTGCTCCATCGTCAGCATGGAAACCTGTGGCCCTCCCGTCATGGTTGTCAGCGTGTGATCATACATACTGCGAACTGAGAGAACGTAATCCCGTGTACGATCCGCATCGTAGACCGCCACGCTTACAGCGGTATGGACATCCTCAGTCAACCTGTCAAATGCGTGCCGGGCAAAGAGTCTTGCCAGGACGGGCACATCTCCATCCGGCACACTCAAATCCAGCCGTTCCAGCGCATGGAGATCGAAGTACGACAGATGGAGATTGTCGGGGGATGCGATGATATATCGTGCAAACGGTGCAAGCGATCCGATCGTGTACGGCGTTCCACCAAAGCAGGTGGAGAGCACCACGAGATCACATCGGACGGAATCATGCGTGAAGCCCCGTAACCCATCCGCAAGGTCATGAACAGTGAATGACCGATCTGGATCCGATGCATCGTACCCGGAGGTTTCCCTGGACTCGGGGATTTCGTGACCGCAGTACAGGAACACGTTCGTCATCTCCCCGAGATTGTCCGCGCGGAATCGGCGATACAACTCCAATTCTGCGCCGAACCGTGATTGTCGCTGATCGCGCCAGTATGAGAGAGTGGTGATACGTCTCCCGTTCCGATAATAGTAGAAGTCGCCGTCCCGAAGCGGAAACAGGAACAAGACGTGGCTCCTGGGTCGTTGGTGGAAGATGAACACTTCGGCGCGCGGGTTATTCTGGGCAACCCGTTGCGCTGCCGCGAGAACCTCTTCGTCTGCTGCGTATTCGTTGCCGTCGGTATCGTGAAAGAGATAGTCGCCGTCGCCGTGGATGACACACACAATTGAATACCGCAGCGGGAGATCATTCTTATCGGCCTGTTGTGATTCGCGTTGAGCCGGGAGGTCCGCGCTGCACGACGATAGCATCGCGGTGAGCACTGCAAAACACACGCTCACGACAAGTATCGCATACGGGCCGCCCCCTGCCGTCCGACTGCGTGGACCTCTCATATCGACCACCGTGCATCCCTGGTCACAGAAGGTCTCTCACACAATGAGCACAATCAGGATAATGATGAGGAGGAGAGTGACAAGACTGATAGTAATCATCTGGTCAGCCTGCTCCATATCCTGCACAACGTATTGCGAAAAGGCGTTAAGCTGGGCATCAGGCACAGGCACATAGCCATTCACACCTGCGAGCTCGTCTTGTTTTTCCTGCAGCGTCGCTTTCACGAGGTCAATCCTGATGCCATCCTCCTTCGAAAGCGACGATGACTGTTGCACCACGTCCAGGGCCTTGGACATGGTCTGGAATGAGCTGTTGAGGATTGCGCGCTTCTCGGACGGGTTGTCTGTGGCCCTCACTTTCGCTGCTGCATTGCTGAAGTACTGTTGCAGTTCGCCTTTTCCACCCGCATATGCCGTGAGGGCCAGGACACTCATCATGACAATCGCACCGCATACTCTTCGTGATCTCACCGGAGTACCTTTCATAACGTTTATAGGCTGGGTATGAGTCAGTTAGTTCAGCGTGCCGTTATCGGCAGCGTCCTTCATCTTCTCGTTCGCAAAAATGGCAACTTCAACCCGCCGGTTTCGCTGGCGGCCGGACGCAGTCTCATTCGAAGCGACAGGATTCAACTCTCCGAGGCCCACGGTGGTAATTCGCGAGCCGGGAACACCCTGCCCTTTTTGATAGTCTCCAACTGCTTGAGCACGGCGTTCCGATAATTTCTGGTTGTACTCGTTCGTACCCTCGTTGTCGGTATCCCCTTCGATGAGGATGTTCGTGTCCGGATACTTATTTAGAATTTTCGAAAGGCTTGCAATGTTTGCCTTCGCCGCAGGCTGGAGTTCGGAGGAATTCGTTGCGAACAGAATGCCTGAGTCGAACGTAATCTTGATTCCCTCGCCGATTCGTTCCACCTTTGCGTTCGCAAGATCCTGTCTCATCTCCTCTGCCCGCTTGTCCATAGCGTTGCCGATAAGCGCACCTGTAGTCCCGCCCACTGCCGCGCCGATGATGGCGCCAAGGGCAGTATTGCCAGCTGCGTTCCCGATCAGACCACCGATAACAGCGCCGCCGCCTGCCCCGATCGCCCCGCCCTTCACGGCGTTGCTGGCCGAACAGCCCAGCATGACAAGGGAGAGTGACAGCACCAGGACACAGACTCTGTTCGAATGCTTTTTCATAGTACTTGCCTCTTCTGTGGATGTGCCTACCATATACACGCGATCGTCGTCAGTCTATCCCTTGTATGTGCTCGATATCCGACTCATCGCGTCGCTGCGGTTGAGCATGGCAACGGTGCGACGCTCTGCGCACGTGATACGTCACCGCACATACAATCGGACCCGGAACACGTTCCGGGTCCTGTGTCCCCCCGATCAGCATGCCTGCTTCGTTTCTATTTCGCTGTGTGAGCGATGACGATCTCTACGCGCCGATTGTTGGCCCGGCCTTCGGTGTTGGCATTGTCCGCAACCGGCCTGTCTTCGCCGATTCCCTGGGCTGTAATCAGATCACCCGGGTAGCCGCGCGAGACGATATAGGAGCGCACCGCATCCGCACGTTGCTGCGATAAACCCTGGTTGTAGCCGGAGGAGCCCTGGGAGTCGGTGTGACCCTCAACGATGAGCCTCCGCTCTTTCGTTGCCATGAGCGCATCGCTAACCTGATTCAGCCGATTCTGCGCCGCCGGCGAGAGCATCGATTTGTCCGATGCAAAGAGGACGCTCCCTGAAAGCGTCACAACGAGACCGCGTTCCTCTTCTTTCACTGACGCGAGTTTGGCGAGAGCCGCTTGTGCATCAGCCGCCTTCTTCTCCGCGTCGAGCCGTCCCTGTTGTGCTACCGCAAGATCGGTTTTCGCATTCTTTGCTATATCCGCCTGGGTTTTCTCGAGATCTTTGGCTGCCTTGGCGGCGGATGCATTTTCCACCGCGGTGGTTGCAAACGCCTCGGCCATCTTGGCTTTGCGATCCGCGATATAGGCCAGATCTCGCGTACGGAACGATTTAGGATCGTCCAGGAAAGACTTCTCAGCAAGTGTCAGTGCCTCTTTTGCCTTGTGGAGCTCTGCCGGCACCAACTGTGCCGCTTGCCCCACGCTCGCGCGTTCGTAGGCCTGGCGCGCATTGATAAGCTCTGCAGGGGGTTTGCTCGCAGCACAACCGACAAGGAATCCGGCACACGCGATGCTTATGAGAACTGTATTGGGTTTCATGAGTTACTTCCTTCCTTGGGGTAAATTGTTGTCCTGGCGAAGCTGTCGTACCCGCTCTATTGCCTCTGTGGATTCCTTCTTGTCGGAATCTCCGCGGGAGAGCGCTACTGCCAATTCGGCATCAGCCTGAGCACGCAACAGCATCGACTCGGCTTCTTCCCTGTCACCATCCGCTGAAAGCACCTTGGCTTTCTCCAGCCCCTCTTTCGCAAGCTGCAAATAGAGAGATGCGCTGGGGACAGTGGAGGCACCGACCGCTTCGGCAGCGCGAATAGCCGATGTGGACGCCTCCTTATCGAGCGCCGGGCTGCTTCCGCAACCTGCAATCACCGTGGCGAGTAGAATACTCCCCACGAACATAGCTATGTGTACATGTTTCATTGAAACCTCCTGTGCGTGTATTGTGAAGCGCGTTGTTTCATTCCTGCAATCCGAGAACGAGCAGTCTCTTTTGGGTTGTGATACAATCTATCGTGTAATCCACCGCAATCCAATCGGCTAGGAGGATGAAAACGTAATTAAGCCTTGCCGGCCGACTCGACGTTCGTTTTCGACCAATGCGTGCGCTTCACCAGTGCGACTCGCTCTCCCCTCTGCAAAAGAAGAGCCGATGCCTCCCACCAGAAGCACCGGCCCTGTTGACCAGCGGAATTGCAGATTCATGTATGCATGATGCGCTCAGCGAGCCGCAATCCCCTTCGTGATGCGGCAATCGGTTCCATCGGGATTCGGTATTCCTCCCTTACTCTTCGTCGTCGGGTTCTTCAGGAGGAGGCACGCCCGGCACACGGAGGTTCAGTCTCTGCAATGTTATGTCAGAAACTGTAGAGCCACGCGAGGGATGACCCGGTGCCATGACCGTATAGAGGGGAAACACTCTTCCCGAACCTGTCTTCTGCCACCCCTTGAATACCGCATCATCATCTCGACTGCTTTGTAGCAGGCTCGGTGCAGTCGGCCTTCTGTCGTTTTGCATATGCGCCTCCTCTCCTCCATAATCTATCCCCTGGTTTCGCAGACGTGCGAGATCAATTACCAAGATGAATATTCAGGAGGGAATCCATCAATCCAAAGACGTTCAAGAGCCACACAACCACCGCTATGACCACCACGGCGTTGAGAATTTTCTTTATCGTGGCTTGCATGGGTATGTAGCTGTTCACCAGCCACAGGAGAACGCCAACCACAATGAGGATGATCAACACTTGAAGTAAAGGCATCATAACCTCCTTATAATGTTAGAGGGTGCCATGTGTATCGAGGAATCGGCCGGTGTGCTCATGGTGTCCCCTTCTTTGACACGCCGGGGAAGGGAAAACGGGAAATCTCAGGCCCCAGCAAGACCGCTATCCATCGTGTTTCTTCATTCTCCTCGCAGGCGAGCTTCAGCGTCATGGTGAGGGGGACGCAGAGGAGTGCACCGATAAGCCCCAGCAAGTTTCCCCAGAATATCAGCGACAGAAACACAACCAGCGTTGACATGCCAAGCCGGTCCCCCATGATTTTCGGTTCAATAATGTTTCCGAGTACCAGGCCGATTGCCAGATATCCGGCGGCGGTAAGCGTAGCAAAACCACCGCCAAATTGGATGAAGGCAAGGAGCACAGCAGGGACAGCGGCGACGATGGCACCGATATTGGGAACATAGTGGAAGAGAAATGCCAGAAATCCCCAGAGGACCGGAAAGTCAACACCCAGAATGGCCAGCCATAGCGCCGTCAGCGTACCCACGACCAGATTCAGTGCCGTCTTGATGACCATGTAGCGCTTTATGTCGTTGACGAACTTCGTAACCTGCGGAAACGTAGCGTGTGGCGTCTCGAGGATAGATCGAATCTTGGCCGGGAAGCTCGAGGCTTCGAGCAGGATAAACAGTGCCGTGAAAAGTATCAGGACGATATTCGAAAGCACCGAACTCAGTGCTGTGAGCAGAGAGGCTATGAAGTCCATGACCGCCGCAGGGTTGACATAGCGGCGCAGAATGTCGTCGGTTATTGTGATTCCCCCACCTGCCAGCTGCCCCTTCAGGGCAGCGAGCATGTCCTGTATGCGCGTTTGATACAGAGGTAACGCATTGGAGAAACCGTTGACCGACGCGCCTACGACGACACCGACGCCCAGGAGAAGCGCGACCATCGCCACCACGACAACGACCACAGCGACAACGGAAGGGATACGTCTTCGTTCCATCCAGAGAACCGGCACCGTACCGATCACTGCGAGAAAAAGGGAGACGAGCATCAGCACGACAATCGATTGTGCCTGATGGAGTCCCCAGAGAATGATCACGACCGATGCCGCGATCATGAGAAGGCGAGTTCCACGATGAGGCACGCTCTGGTCAGTCATGACTCCCCTTCGTATTCTTCACTCAAAATCCCACGATATGCGCGAGTCCGCTGCGCAGGGCGAACCAGGTGAATTCCAGAAATGCCTCATCCTGTTTCCGCGCGTAATCCACCTCGCCCGGCTCTGTCGCGCCCGCCGCATCTGGCATATTGTTTCCACGGATCTTGAAGGTATTGGCGATGAACGAAGCAACACCGTCGCCAAAGCCCGCTTCACTGCCCGTACGTTTGTTGATGGCCGCGACGGTCAGGTCTCTGTAGACAGCACGCACGGTACCGCGGGCGTGTCCCGAGGCAACAGTGATCTCGAATGTTGCTGATCGCAGGACACCCGTCTTGATCCGCATCTGCTCGGCTTCCTCAAGGAACGCGTTGAGCGCTCCCAGGTCCATCTCGCTCAGCGAGCCGGAATACTGATACGAGAACCCCGACGAAACGACCGGGATTGCCATACGCACACTCATCGTTCCGGCGTTCATGAATCGCCCGCGTACATGAATGACGAAAGCGGCACCACTGTCGCCATGATTGACTATTCCTTCTGTCAATACCTGCATGCTATCAATCGTGATCACGGCCGGACTCGAGCCGGCCGCAATCCTCTCCCCGTACAGCAGCCGTCCGTTCACGATACTCAGGCTATCAGCCTGTACCATGCCGTGTATCGAGGAAAGAATCTCGTTCGGCATACGTGGATTCTCGGTAACTTTCGCCCCAGGCTTGTCCTTGTTGATCAAGGTTGTGAGGAGCACATTCTGGAGTTGAGCGGAGCGGATGCGGTAGCCTTCCCCTTGGAGGAGTTCGAGACATGCAACGCCACGTGCTCTGGCATTGGGCACTGCGAGGCGAAACCGGGTTCTTCTGAATGCGCTCTTCTCAAAGAATTGCTCATCATCGACCGAGGGATGAAGCGTCAGGGTTTCAGCTGTGAGATCTGAATCTGGCACCGATACACGCAACAGCCCACACCGTAGCTCGTATTGCGAATGGGTGAAGTTTAGTATGATATCGCGTGCATCGACAACCGCGTCGGCAAAGTCATGCGGTACAAGACTTCCTCCCCAGAGCAGATGCATCCAGCCGATCCCGCGTACGGAGACCGGACCGATCGTGCTCGAGAATGTGCTATCGGCTGTGCCCACGCTGATGGAGTCGACCTCGAAGCGGTTCTCGAAAACGCTGTACTTCATAGCGGCCATGCGAACCGTGTACGCGGGATACGCTTCCGCAAGTGCCCCGGCAATCCTGGGCCTGATGAATCTGTTTACCAGGGGATCAGGGTAAAGCAGGAGAGCGAGCATGCCCACGAGAACCAACGCTCCTGCAGCAATGCCCGCAGCCCAGGCACTCTTGAACGGCGACAACGTTCTTCCGTCAGCGACTGGATGCTTGGTAGCCATGTGTTCTCTAGAGTGCTTTCCCTGTCCCGGCAGTGAATCGCGCGCCTGTCCTGCAAGCGTGCAACGTGTATCGCCATTGAAACGGCTGGCAAAGGAGCCGTCGTGCGGGGGACGGACTCCCCCTGCTCACGCAGCCTTCGATCCGCGCAACAATCCCACCAGGCCCAGAACGGTCACGGCGCCACCCCCGACCAGCAGCCACAGTGACTTATCGGTAGCTGAGCCGGTAAAAAACCGAGAAATGTCAGAGCTGGTTGAGTCATACGCAATGATGCCGAAGATCAGAAGAAGAATGCCGCAAGCAAGAATTGCGAACGAGATTGCCTTGGTCATGGATAGCCCTCCGTGTGATGTGCCAGACCGGACCCCGCGCAATAGCCACACGAGTTTTCCCCCCGCTTTGTCCCTAGCATGAAGGATACCGGTCAGGCCGTCAAGATGAATCGGCCAAAAGGATGAAAAAGGAGCTAATTCCCAGAAGGAGGTAAGCGCATTTCCTGAAAGGCAATGCGAGTAGAGAGGGAGAAACGGTGTCGCTTACACTTTTTTCTCGTTGTAGGAATGGGTTGCGATCTCCAGGCGACTGTGCAGGGCCAGTTTTTCCAGGATATTGTGGATGTGGCTCTTTACGGTGTTGGTCGAGAGGTTCAAACGTTGGGCAATTTCCTTGTTGCTCATCGCATCGGCAATGAGCTCAATGATTTCGCGTTCACGTCTCGTCATCCGCACGCCAGGGGGAATTTTCCCCTGCCCGTTCCGAAGTGCATGGTCGATGACATGAGTGAACAGGGATTGTGTCAGCAGGGGGGGGAGGATTTTTGTCCCTCGCGCGACGGCCCGGATGGTCCCGAGGACGTCCGCTATTGTCGCATCCTTGAGGATGAACCCCGCTGCACCGGCTTCCACAAATTCGACGACGTCCAGTTGTGTCGGAATAAGACCCATCCCGATCACCTTTGTGTTCGGCAATTCTTTGGTCAGCGTTGCCACAAGGCGCCGGCCATTTTCGTTCCGCAGCCCGAGGTCTATGAGAATGACCTGCGGTTTCAGGGTCTGCGCCTGGCGGAGGGTGTCGTGATTCCCGGCGGACGTTGCCACAACCTTGAAATCTGATTCCTTGTTGAGAATGGCCTTCATGCCATCGCGCAATATCCTATTGTCCTCAACGAGCAGAATTGAAGTCTTCCTCATCCTCTGTGTCCTTGCATCATTGAATCGGGGGACGGTCGCCAACGTAGGAGTTCGCAAGGCAAAAATAGTGAATTTCGTAGAATCCCGCAAGAGTTTTGCGGATCGGCATCCTCTCAATGGCAACACACCTGAGGGGTACCATCGTGGCGAGCGCATCCTGAATGGATATACCGAGCCGGTCCTGTAGTCACCACCCTCTTCTTGAGGTTCTTCGGTTAAATCTGTACCATGCATTCGCCCTCACACCAACTCCGTGGCTAACGCATGAAGACCCTTGTTCCTTTGCTCCTGCTCTGTCTGTTCACCACCACTCTTTTTGCCCAGAGGACCGATGAGCGTGCGCGACTCCGTCAGGAAAAACTCGAAACCATACTGCGCATCAAAGACCGCCGCACGGTCCACGACGGCAAACTCATCCAGTTCCTTGGCGATCAGGACCCCTTCATCCGCGAACATGCGGCGCTTGCCTATGCGAGTATCCAGGATACCGCCGCCCTTCCGCTCCTGCTTCCCCTCCTTGCCGACCGCCAGCTGGCCGTCGAGGAGGCTGCAGCTTTTGCCATCGGACAGACAGCGGTAGTCCTTTCGCCCCAGGGGCAGGCACGCCTGGAAAACGAGATCATCTGGAAACGGCTGCCGGACACCCGGGCAACGGACCGCATGCTGGAGGAGCTTGGAAAGTTCGGAACGCGAGAGGGACTTTCAGACCTTCTGATACGAATCGGCAACGTGTTTCCCCAGACCCATGTTCGCGCCATGACCCTTGCTCTCGCTCGATTTGCAATCCGAGGTATCCAGACCACGGACGCTCAGCGCTATCTGCTTCGACAGATACAGAGCACGGACGCAGCCTCGTGGGAAGCCGTCTACGCTCTGCAACGCATCGGGGATACACCTGAGATCCGGGCTGAGCTGGAGAGGATCGTCCTCCTGAGGAATCACACCGACCCTCTCGTCCGTATGCAGCTGGCGATCCTCCTGGGTAAGGTGCAGGATGAACGGATCGCCCTCGATCCCCTCAGACGTCTGGCGGAATTCGACACGGATTGGCGTGTCCGCGTCCAGGCACTGAAGGCGCTGGCATTGTATCAGATGCGAAGTGATCCTTCGACGCTTCAACTCTTCCGGCGGGCATTTTATGACGCCAGCACCCCAGTGGCGCTGAGCGCAGTGGCGGCGCTCAGGTCGAGCGGCCTTGTGGCGGCCGATTCTGCGGGACCCGCCTCCGACGTCTTCTCTCACCTCCGGCTCCTCGCACTCAACAGGGGGGGGAACATGCCGTGGCCCCTTCAGGCAGAGGCTGTCCAGACATATGCGCTCCTGCTCGGACCATCGGCCCTTCCGGATGTAGCGCCGGGCTCCTGGCCACAACGGTTTCTCCAGGCCGATGCCCTCCGCGCGGCTGGCACAACGGGTTCGCGGCAGGCCGCCCCGCTCCTTCTGGAAGCCAGCCACGATACTGATCCCGTGAAGGCCTGCGGTGCGCTTGACGGCCTTCTCTCCCTTTGCCGCCGGCTCCCTCAGGACACGCTTCTGTGGAAGAATGCGCGCGCGGCACTGTACGATGCGCTTGCATCCAGGGATGTCGCGATTTCCGGAACCGCTGCTACCCTCCTCGCGGATTCGCTGGTGCGCGACGAGAACACCGGCACCAGACTCTTGCAGGCGCTTTCGACACGCCGCCTTCCCGACGATCTTGAAGCCATGCAGGAGATCATCGCGGCCCTGGGCTCGCTGGGTGAAACGCGGGCGATCCTCCCCCTCATGGAATTCCTCCAGCAACCGCCGCGAACGATCGCCGCGGCATCCGCCGACGCCCTCACACGGATCACCGGAACAGACTACCGCGCCCAGGTCCCGACAGGCTTCGAGCCTCTCTACACCGACTTCGACTTCGCCTACCTCCGCGCTCTTCCGGACACCGTCCACATCAGCATCGAGACCGTCCGGGGGACCATCAATGCTGACCTCTATGCGGACGCTGCTCCGTTCACCGTCATGGCGATCCTGAAGCTTGCGTCTCAGCGCGGATTCTATCGCGGGCTGACCTTTCACCGCGTCGTGCCGACGTTCGTTGTCCAGGGGGGGTGTCCGCGAGGGGATGGATGGGGAGGGCCCGGATTCACGCTCCGGTCCGAATTCTCGGACCATCGGTTCGGGACCGGGACTATCGGGATCGCAAGTTCCGGGAAGGATACTGAGGGATCACAGATCTTCATCACGCAATCACCCCAGCCTCATCTCGATGGCCGTTACACGGTCATCGGAACCGTCACCGGCGGGATGAGTGTTGTCGACGCGCTGCAGCGCAATGACCGCATCTATGATCTCACGGTCGACCGCTAAACGATCAGTCCGGCTTCACGAGTCGGATGAAGCGAGGGTGGGTGCGCAGCGATTCGAGATCGTTGTCCTTTGAAGCCTGGATCCGGAGTTTCGGGTTCAACTGCAGCGCATTCTCGAGCGCGTCGAGCGCACGTTCCTGTTCACCCGCCGCGAGCCGGATGACTGCAAGGTCGTACAGGACTTCAGGATTCCTGGCACCGAGGAGCGCGGCCCGTTCCTGCACGGGCAATGCCTCTGCGAACCGCTTCTGCGTGAAGAGCGTCCATCCTTCATTCCATGCATAGTTCATCTGCGCCATTTCCAGCAGGCGCCCCAGTTCGCGGAACGGTTCCTGGTGGTCATCCACGCGGATGTCGATTGCCCGGTCTGTGAATCCGCCGTAGCCGGCCCCCTTCCGGACAACGAGCAGTGCGGCGGATTGTTTCCCGCGTGAATCGCCTCCATTCTTTTCCCCCGCCAGCAACGCCGCGTACAACCGGTCTGCCAGAGTCCCCTTCGTTGTCAGAAACGCGTGCTCCATCGCAACTACAACTTTTTCTCCGCCGAGGATGTTTCCCTGGGCCGCGTAATTCGGCCCTGAGCGTCCGCCGGCCCAGGCGAGGCACCCTTTTCCGGTATACGTCGACGAGGATCCGCCCGCACTCACCATACCAACCTGTCTGCGCTCACGGTCCTCGTCCGGTGCAAGCAGTTCGTCCAGCGCTTGTGCCGGGGCTTTTCCCATCTCCATGAGGTCAAGCCCGCGCCATCCGAACGTCGTGTTCGCAAACGCCTGTGTTGCAACCGCCCCCACGCCTGCTTTGGCCCACGGGACGACTGATCCAACGGCAAAGAACCGTGACGCAACGGCCACGCCCAGTTCGCCGGTTGCTGAATCGCGACCGACGATGGAAAACGTGGCAACATCGATTGGCGCGTCATGAAGGACCGTCGTGAGCAGGTGCGAGCCCGGCTTTTCCTGGTCAAGATCTTCGTACTTCAACTCCGACCCGAACATGCTATGGGGGATAAGGAAGATGATGAGCACTACAATTGCGGCCCCCAGCGCCCATGCTTCGGGCTTGCGCACCTTCGCCAGGGCAACAGCGGCGATGACCCATGCCAGAAAGGCCACAAAGGTCTTGTTGTCGGTCAGATCATGGCCAATCGGCCAACCGGTCCAGTAGGCATCGAAGGCGTATTTTTGGACGATCGGACCGAGGATAAGTCCTCCCACAGCAAGCAGGCCAAGAGTCCAGTAGATGAGTACACGCAGCTCCGGTTTGGGACTGAAGTACTCCAACCCTGCGCGCGTTGAGAGGAGCATGGCCCCGAACATCGCGATGACGTGCGGAATCAGGACGAAGAGCGGTACATCCCCCTTGAACCGGATCACGACCCCACCCTCCGCGGGCAGGACCGCCTGGTCTTCGCCGGAGCGAAGTCGGACGAGATAGTCGAGTTTTCCGGCAGGGGGCTGGTTCGGGAGTTCACCGGCCAGCACTCCCCCATCATTTTTCATGGGCACAACAGTCCAAGCCTCGGATGTCTTGTGCCGCTTCCATTCCAGTGTCCCCTCAATACCCACGTCGCCCGTTTCAATGCGCACCGGGTGATTTGTCTCTCCTCCGTGCGTCCGTGCCAGCGTGTACGAAACAGTCGTTTCCGCCAATTCCGCACTGCCAGCAACGGGGTACGTCGGCCCGGTAACTCTCTGGTAGATGGCGGAAGCCAGGGTAAGAACCAGGGCCAGAATCCAGAACACGAAGGAACGTCTCACGATGACCTCTCTTACAGGTTGAAGTACATTTTGTATTCAAACGGGTGCGGCATGGTACCGATCGACTTGATTTCCTCTTCCTTGTTCCGCACCCATTGGTCGATGAGGTCCTTGGAAAACGCCCCGCCACGCTTCAGAAACTCCTGGTCGACGGCGAGGGCATCGAGGGCCTCATCCAGATTGCGCGGCAGAAAGTGAACATGCTCGTGCTGCGCGCCTTCGGGGATGTTGGTGTCGGACGGCCCAAAACCCTCCTTGACGGGATCAATCTTCTTCAAGACCCCGTCGATGCCGGCCAGAAGCATTGCGGAGAGGCACAGGTATGGATTTGCGGTTGCATCAGGGGGACGGTATTCAAAACGGGTCTCTTCCGGATTGGACACATACTTCGGGATGCGGATAGCAGACGCCCTGTTCCCCGTCCCATACGTCAGGGCGACCGGAGCTTCGTAGCCCGGGACCAGACGCTTATACGAATTGGTCGAAGGGTTCGTGAAGGCGGACAACGCGGGACCATGCTTCAGCAGGCCTCCGATGAAATACCGTCCCATCTCGTTGACGTTTCCGTATTCCCCTTTCTTGTAGAAAGCGTTCTTTCCCTTCCGGGTGAGGAACAGATGGAGGTGCATTCCGTTGCCTGCCTGCTGATACATCGGCTTGGGCATGAACGTCAGGAACAGATCGCGCTGGCGTGCAAAGTTGAAGAGTGCGTATTTCGTCGTGACGATGTTGTCGGCTGTCGTCAGAAGATCTGCGAAATGCGTTTCTATTTCCTGCTGCCCCCGTTCTCCCGTTTCGTGATGATGATATTTGACGCTGATGCCGAACCGCTTCAGGAGTGCGCAGGCCTCATCCCGGAAATCGTCATACACATCGAAGGGATTCGCCGCATGATAGGCGTTCTTGAAAAATTCTTCGGCGTGCTCCACTTCGTAGAACGACGAGGATGTCCGCGTATCGAATTTCACCCGCGAGAAAATATAGAACTCGAATTCCGGGCCCCAGTGTGACGCATCGACACCGATATGGCTTTTCAACAGCGCTTCTGCCCTCCGCGCGATGGCCCGGCCGTCCTGTGTGAAGGGGGTTCGCTGATCATCGGTCAGACAGATGTTGGCGTAGAAGCTCAATGTGGGTACCGTGCGAAACGGGTCCACCACCGCGGTACTCAGGTCCGGCACCAGCACCATGTCGCTGTTTTCCACTTTGCTGAAGCCGTAACTCGACCCATCGAACCCCACGCCTTCGTCCACGAGGCGTTCCAGGAGCCGTGGATGCACGGGCAGAGAGATGTGATGGAGCGTTCCGGTGAGATCAATACACTTCAGATCAAGGATTTCGATGCGATGGCGTTTGATAAGCGTCGTACACCGTTGAATCAAACGTGAATCCATGGGGTCTCCAGGGGTGGGTGGACCGGGATGCGCCAATATACAAAAAAAAACCGACCCGCGCCAAAGCACGGGCCGGCAAAGACTCAGACAAGAGGGTGCTACGGCATGGTGTAGGTACGTGTGAAGGTCGACGTAAATCCCCCATACTGAATCGTGATGGTGACCGTCACGAGCGTGCCCGCAGGTGGCAATGTTGTGCCCGGCCAGTTGATGGTTATGGTATAGGCGTTGGACAACTGCCCGCTGATGCGCTGATAGATCTGGACCAGTTGTGCCGCGTTCGGCGCATAGAAATAGAAACCGCCGGTGCTGTCGGCGATCTGAACGAGGTCGCGTTCCGGGCTGTAGGTCTGCTGGCCCGGGGGAACTGTGTGATAAATGCTGTCGATCAGGCCAACTGTGTAGACCGGGATGGCATTCCGACGGGAGGCGCGGAAGATGGAATCCCTGGGCACATTGGAATCGTTTTCACCGCCGTCCGTGAAGGCCACAACCGCGCGGGCAAAGCTGGACGAGGACTGGGTCGACGCATCGAGGACTCCCCGGACGATGGAGCTGTAGAGAGCGGTCAGGCCCCGGTCAAATGAGAGAGTGTCTGCCGCCTTCGTAAGGAGGGCCTTGTCTGACGTGAAAGACTGAACCACGTTGATCGAGGACAGTGAGCCGAACTTGATAATCTCTGCCCGGTCCTGCGTCCCCATAGCCGTGACAAACGTCTTCACGGCGCTCTCCATGTCCCTGATGCGCTGATACCGTTTTGCAACGGAATCGTACGCGCCCGACATACATGCTTCGAGCTGTAGTCCATTGTCATCGCTGCAGCGATGTTTTTTCCGGACTGGGAGAGGGTCTGGAGGAGGACTGCGCCGGTCACCGAGTCGAGCACCGCCACCTTCGGTGTCCCCCATTTCAATTTCGCCACAACGTTTGCGGCGGTCAATCCGGTAATGGGGTTTCCATCCTGGTCGGACACGAAAAGGGTCCCCTGGGCCTGCGTCCGCGAGGTCGGGGCCAGCGTGCCATTCGCTGAGATGCTCGTTGCCGCACCAGGATCTGTGGTGCTGTCGTCATCCTTGCTGCAACCGCTATAACTGAGCATCAGGAGTGCGGCAAAGATGGTAACGACAAAGACTATCCACTGTTTTCTCATGAGATCTGCCTCCATCAGGTGAACGTGAGTACGATCAGGAGATACCCTTCCCCCGTTGCGGGTTTCTCAAGCAGTCGCAACGGCCGTGCCATGATTGCTCCCTCCATGCTGTGCAGGAGTGCAGATTTTTTGAACAAAGGAGAGCGCGAGAGAGAACAATATTGATCAGATTCTCAATATCCACCATTTCGATGGGTTTCTGCGTGCTCCTCCATCCCCGCGCGACGACCTGCGCCGATTTATCGCACCGCCGATCCATCATCGTCAGCACTCCGCATACGGAGGATATCGGTAATGTATCAGATACTCTGATACTGTCAAGGGGTAGGCGTCCCCGGGTCTGGATCCCCAGCCCGCGTTCCTTGCTTTCCCGGTTTGATTTCCCTATTTTCAGGACACGACAATTCTCGCTGACCCCACGTTCTTCGCACGCCGTTCATCTTCATCTATTTGACACTCAACCGGAGGTGCACTTCACAATGAGCATCAGTCAATTGGCGCGGACCATTGCCGAAAGCCCGACGCTCGCCTTGAATGAGCAGGCCCGCCTGCTCAAGGAGCGCGGCGAGGCGGTGATACATCTCGGCGCTGGAGAACCAAAAAACAGAGCCCCGATCAACGCAATCCTGAGTTCTGCGGCCCGCCTGAACACCGGCGACGTCAAGTATACACCGACGGAGGGGATACCGTCCCTCCGGAAAGCCATCATCCGGTATACCGAGGAACAGTACGACCGCGTGGTGGCGCCGGAAAACGTTCTCGTGTCGGGAGGCGCAAAACAGGCCCTGTTCAACCTCCTGTTCACTCTGCTGAATCCCCAGGAGGAGGTGATCGTCCTTGCACCGTACTGGGTGAGCTATCCTGAAATGATCAGGATGGTGTATGGAGTCCCGGTTGTCGTGACTCCTGAGGACGGCACGTTCCATCCGAGGATGGAGGACATCGAAAAGGCAGTCAGCACATACACCAAGGCCATCATCGTCAACAGCCCGAACAATCCGTCAGGGATCATGTACAGCGAAGCCTTCATGGGGCAGATCGTTGAGTTCTGTGAGCGCAAGGGCATCTACCTGATCACGGACGACATCTATCACAAGCTGGTGTTCGAGGGGAAGCGGGCGGTCTCTCCGTACAGCTTCACCTCCCGCGATACGGAGTCGACCAGGGTCATTACCATCAACGGCATTTCGAAACTCTACGGCATGACCGGCTTTCGTATCGGTTGGGTTGTGGCCCCGCGGAAGATCATCGAGGTTATGACCAATGTGCAGGCGCAGACGACGTCGTGCACGTCGGTGATCCTTCAGGCCGCCGCCGAGGGGGCGTTGACGGGACTGCAGAGCATCGTGGACTCACTGAAGCTGACACTGGAGAACAACCGGAACGTGATGATGCAGGAGCTCCGCGCGTTTTCCGGCATCCACATCACGAAACCGGATGGGACGTACTACTGCCTCCCGGATTTTCGCGCCTACAACAAGAGTTCGGTCGAGCTGTCGCAGTTCCTGTTGAAGAAAGCCCTCGTTGTCACGGTTCCCGGCCGCGAGTTCGGCATGGAAGGATATCTGCGGCTCAGCTATGCGACAACGGTCAAGGACATCAAACAGGGCATTGAGCGGATCAAGTGGGCACTTGATCCCACCGCGCCCAATGAGATCTATATCGGCGAACGCAAATTGACACGGGACTGGCTATGAACAATCTTCTTGATATCAAGACACCAGCCCAATCGGAGGCTCAGGCCGTGCGCAGCGACTTCGGGTTGGAGAATCACGGGTTGACCAACCTGCGGATGGCGTACTGGAATCTTCCCACGGAAGCCCTCTACGAGGAAATCACGTTCCGTCGTGAGGCCCGCATTTCACGCCAGGGCCCGATTATTGTGAACACCGGGAAACACACGGCGCGATCGGCCAATGACAAGTTCGTCGTGCGCGAGGCTTCCACGGAAGAGCATATCTGGTGGGGCGAGTACAACCGCCCGTACAGCCCGGAGAAATTCAATGACCTCTACAACCGGCTTCAGGGATTTCTGCAGGGGCGCGATGTGTTTGTGCAGGACTGTTTTGCCGGCGCCGATCCCTCCTACCGCCTTCCCATCCGCATCATCACGGAGCATGCGTGGCACAGCCATTTTGCGCGCAACATGTTCCTGATGGCCGCGACCAACGAGGAACTCCGCCGGCACGTTCCGGATTTCACGGTGATCGCCGTCCCGTCGTTCAAAGGGATACCGCAGATCGACGCGACGGCAACCAACACCTTTATCGTGATCAACTTCGCCCAGAAACTGTGCATTATAGGCAACACCGCGTACGGGGGCGAGATCAAGAAGTCCGTTTTCACGATCCTCAACTATCTCCTGCCGCTCCAGGGTGTAATGCCCATGCACTGTTCCGCCAATATCGGCGGGAAGGACGATGCCGCATTGTTTTTTGGACTCTCCGGGACCGGCAAGACCACGCTTTCGGCAGACCCCCAGCGCCGTCTCGTCGGCGATGACGAGCACGGATGGAGTGACGATGGCGTGTTCAATTTTGAGGGCGGATGCTACGCGAAGGTGATTCAGCTCTCCCCTTCCGCCGAACCCCAGATCTATGCATGCACCGAGCGTTTCGGAACAATCCTTGAGAATGTGGTCTACGACCCGGTGACACGGGTGATCGATCTTGATGATGAGTCGATAACAGAAAATACGCGCGCGTCCTATCCGCTGGCGTTCATCGACAATGCGGTTCCCGAAAAGATGGGGGGCCATCCCAAGAATATCATTCTACTGACCTGCGATGCGTCGGGCGTGATGCCTCCCATCGCGCGCCTGACACCGGACCAGGCCCTGTACCAGTTCATATCGGGATATACATCAAAGATCGCGGGCACGGAAGTGGGGTTGAGCAAAGAGCCGGAGATGACATTCAGCACCTGTTTCGGAGCGCCATTCATGGTGCATCACCCCTCCTTCTACGCCGACCTCCTCAAGCGGAAGATCCTCAAATACGACGCGCACTGCTGGCTGGTCAATACGGGGTGGATCGGAGGGGCGTATGGCGTGGGGAAACGTATCAGCATCCGGTATACGAGAGCCCTGCTGAATGCCGCACTGGACGGAAAGCTACTTGCAGTTCCCTCCGTAACAGATCCGGTCTTCGGCTTCGAGGTCCCGCAGCAATGCGAGGGCGTCCCGGACCACGTCCTGAATCCCGCGGGGTCATGGCCCAACAAAGATCAGTACATGCAGAAATACAAAGAGCTTGCATCACGGTTCATCGAGAACTTCAAGAAATACGAAGAAGGCTGCCCTCCGGAAGTGCGGGCTGCAGGACCCAAACGATAAGGCACGACTCTACCGCCTCTTCGATCCTCCAAGAATGGATCCCAGCACGCCCCTGATGACTTCACGGCCGATCTGTGTGCCTGCCGCCCGCATCGCGCTTTTCGCCATACTTTGAAAGATGTTCTCTGATTGACGTCCCCGCGGCCGCGGTGCCGCCGGTTCGGGGGCCGTCTGCGCCGTCGGCTGCTCGAACCGGACCTTCAGCTTCTCGTATGCTGATTCACGATCAATGGCTTTCTCGTAGTGGCCGTACACCAGCGACGATCGGATAATCTGCTGCCTCTGGTCCGGCTGAATCGGTCCGATCTGTCCATGCGGCGGACAGACAAGGGCGCGTTCGACAATGCCCGGCCGCCCTTTTTCATCGAGGAACGACACGAGGGCTTCCCCGACGCCAAGCTCGGTAATGACGGTTTCAACATTCAGGCGCGGGTTTGCCCGGAAGGTCTCGGCTGCAGCTTTGACGGCTTTTTGATCGCGCGGTGTGAAAGCCCTGAGCGCATGCTGCACGCGGTTTCCGAGCTGACCCAGCACCACATCCGGCACATCGAGGGGATTCTGGGTGATAAAGTACACCCCGACTCCTTTGGAACGCACGAGCCGGACTACCTGCTCGATCTTTTCAAGAAGGGGTTTCGGTGCATCGTTGAAAAGCAGGTGTGCTTCATCGAAAAAGAACACCAGCTTCGGTTTGTCAAGATCGCCCACTTCGGGGAGCCGCTCGAAGAGTTCGGCCAGCATCCACAGAAGAAACGTGGCATAGAGCTGCGGTGCAAGGAGCAGGCGGTCGGCGGCAAGGATATTCACGAAACCGTGCCCCCGTGAGTCGGTCTGGATCATGTCATCGAGATCCATCGCCGGTTCGCCAAAGAACGTCTTCCCCCCCTGCTCCTCCAACCCGAGGAGACCGCGCTGGATTGCACCGATACTGGCGGTGGAAACATTGCCGTACTGCGTCTTGAACGATGCCGCGTTGTCGCCCACGTGTGTGAGCATCGCACGAAGGTCTTTGAGGTCAAGCAACAGAAGGCCGTTGTCATCCGCAATCCGGAACACCATGGTGAGGACACCACCCTGTGTGTCATTGAGGTTCAGAAGCCGACTCAGGAGAAGCGGTCCCATTTCGGAAACGGTGGCACGGACAGGGTGTCCCTGTTCTCCGAACACATCCCAGAAGACCACCGGTGCGCCCTCAAACGTAAACCCCTCCATGCCGAGGGTCTTGAGCCGTTCGAGTATCCGGGGCTTTTCCGTCCCTGCCTGACTCACACCCGACAGATCGCCTTTCACATCAGCCATGAAGACCGGTACGCCGATCCGGCTGAACTGTTCAGCGATCACCTGCAATGTCACCGTTTTCCCGGTGCCGGTGGCTCCCGCGATGAGCCCATGGCGGTTTGCCATGCGTGCAAGAAGGAAGAGTTCCCTGTCACTTTTTGCAACGAGGAGCTGGGGGGGTGGTACGGCCATGGCAGAGTCCCTGAGTGGTGAGTGGCAAGGAGGTAATATAGCGAGAAGGGGAGTGAATTTCAAAACGAAGGATTGAAGAAAGCACCGGCGTCGGCAGGGACCATGGCGAACCTGGCCCCCGCGCTGCCACGCTGTTACGACTGTGCTTTTTCTTGCTTCTGCAATTCCAAGAGGAGCGTAATCTCGATCTCGTTGCCTGCCACGAGCCCGCCGGCTTCGATGGCTTTGTTCCAGCGCACGCCGTAGTCGAAGCGGTCTATGGACGTGGTGGCTTTGAAACCGGTCTTGATATTCCCCCATGGGTCTTTGACTTCGCCGTTATAACGAACATCCAGGACCACCGTTTTCGTCACGTCGCGGATCGTCAGGCTGCCGGAGATCGTATACGTCCCTTCTCCGGTCTTTTCAAAGGACGTACTTTTGAACGAGATCATCGGGAACTTGGCGGCGTTCAGGAAATCATCCGATTGAAGATGTTTGTCGCGCCTTTCGTTATCGGTGTCGACGCTGGCCGTATTGATGGTCGCTTCGAGCACGCTGCCCGCAAAGTCGCCGGATTTCTTCTGGGTTAGAGTCACGTCAAAGTCATTGAATGTACCAGTCACCTCGGCGATGACCAGATGAGAGACGGAGAATTTTACCTGGCTGTGGGCCGCATCCTGTTTCCAGACGATTTGCGCGGTAGCAGCTGTGACGGTAAGACCCAGGGCCAGGGCAAAGATGATGCTCTGTCGCATACACGGTTCTCTGATTGGTTTTTGAAAGACTATCACCATTATACCTCCAGCTCGCTCCGGAGAGCCGGTTGTTGACTCTATCCTCCCCTTCCGGTCCCTGGCAGTGCCATTCGCGATCGGCGGAACGCCTTCCATCCCTCCCCGGCCGCGAGAACCAGCGCTGCCGCTCCTGCCGCAAGTCCGACGTGCCCGGGTGTCAATGGAACCGTGGAAAATGGCTCATGGAACGCTGGAACATACACTACAATCAGCGTGAGCACCAGCGCAAGCCCAGTGCTCCAGCGCAGCGCCACATTCCTCCGGCTCCCCGCTGGCGGTCCGTCTTTTTCCTTTCTCATCCGCATGAAGAAGCTTCCCGTAAGGGACTTGCAGTTCAGAGCATTAAACAGGCGCGCCGCGACAAGCGTCATGAAGAACATCGTCATCGCCGACACCTCATTCATTCCCATCCGGATCATCAGGGCAAACACACCGGCGGTAACGAGTCCGATGACCGTACCCATGACGCCGATGAACCAGTACGCGTCGGCGTTGAGCATGCCCTCACGCATCGGTCGTGGTTTCTGTTTCATCACGCCGGATTCCGGCGGTTCCAGGCCGAGCGCAATGGCAATGAGCCCATCCATGATGAAGTTGATGAACAGCACCTGGACGGCCACGAGGGGAAGCGGAAGGCTCGTCAGGAGGGCGATCATCAGCCCGAGGACCGTCCCCATGTTCCCGCTCAGGAGGAAGACAAGATACTTCCGGATATTCTGAAAGATGCTCCGCCCTTCCCGAATGGCCTCAACGATTGTGGCGAAGTTGTCGTCCGTGAGAATCATGTCGGATGCAGCCTTGCTTACATCGGTACCCGTGACTCCCATCGCGACGCCAATATCTGCCCGTTTCAAAGATGGAGCGTCGTTCACACCATCTCCGGTCATCGCCACAATGTAATCCTTGTCGAGAAATGCGTTGACGATACGGAGTTTATGCTCGGGTGAAATCCGTGCAAAGACATCCACGCTATCGACTTGATCCGCCAGCTCCTGGTCGGAAAGCCGGGACAAGTCCTGTCCTGTAAGGACATTTCTCCCCTCTTTCAGGATTCCTAATTCGGTGGCGACTGCGACGGCAGTTGACCGGTGGTCGCCGGTGATCATCACGGGTCTGATTCCCGCATCCTCGCACGTCCGGATTGCCGAGAACACTTCAGCCCGCGGGGGGTCCTGAATCCCGAACAGGCCCGCAAACACCAGATCATCTTCTTCGGTGGAGGAGAGACGTCCCGGGGTTCGTTTGTATGCGACGGCAAGGACGCGCAGGGCGCTGGATGCCATCGTCTGCGCCTGGCGCAGCAGGTCCGCGCGTTGTTCATCTGTCAGGGGCTGCTCACCTGCGATCGTGTTCCTGGCGGTGCACAGCGGGAGGATCACCTCGGGCGCCCCCTTGCTGCACAACAGTGTGTCATCAGACTCCATCGGATGAACTGTGGTCATGCGTTTTCGTTCGGAGCTGAAGGGAGATTCCGCAATCCGGGGGAATTCGAGCTGGAGGGTCTCAATGTCGAGACCGGCTTTCCGGCCCACGACCAGCAGTGCACCCTCTGTCGGATCTCCCAGGATCTGCCACTGTCCGTCACTGCCCTGTTGCAGTTCCGCATCGTTGCACAGGCACGCTGCCCTCATTGCTTCGAGCAGGACAGGCTGTGAGGCCGGATCGGTGTTCGCGCCATCGACGACAAAGCCGCCGACCGGGATGAAGCCCGCACCGGACACCTCAACCGTCGAATCGGCCGTGGCAATTCGCCGCACGGTCATTTCGTTTTGGGTCAACGTCCCGGTCTTGTCCGAGCAGATGAGCGACGTGGCACCGAGTGTCTCAACCGCGGACAGGCGCCGGATGAGAGCCTGGCGGGAGGCCATGCGGCGAACACCAAGGGCGAGGGTGATGGTGACAACAGCGGGCAGCGCTTCCGGGATAACGGCAACGGCGATCGCCACCCCCCAGATGAACATGTCCACAATGCCATACCCACGCAAGAGCCCGAGGACGCTCATGCCAGCCGCGAGCAGGATAGAAAAAATACCGAGAACCTTTCCAAGCCGGTCCAGACTCTGCTGCAGAGGCGTACGCCGTGTCTCGGTTGTCTGAAGGAGAGAGGCGATCTTGCCGAATTCTGTATTCCCCCCGGTCCCGAGAACCAGTGCCTTCCCCCGGCCGAACTGCACAGTCGTGCCGCTGTAGACCATGTTGGTTCGGTCTCCAAGCGAAAGCGCACCATCCTCGAGGGAAGCGGGCTGTTTTTCTGCAGGGAGCGATTCGCCGGTCAATGTCGACTCATCGACCTGAAGCGTTGATGCATGCAGAATACGCGCATCGGCCGGAACGGCATCTCCTGTCTTGAGAAGAATGATATCGCCGGGCACGAGGTCGCGCGCCTCGATCATCTGATCATGGCCATCCCGCCTGACTGTCGCCTGCGGAGCCGCAAGCCGTTGGAGAGCCTCCAGAGCCCGCTCCGCCCGATATTCCTGAATGAAGCCGACGACCCCCGCCAGCACGACGATGACAAAGATCGCCACCGCTTCCACGATCTCGCCCATCCCGGCAGAAACGATTGCGGCAATCATCAGGATGACGATCAGGAGACTGGTGAATTGCTTCAGGAGAAGTAAGAGAGGATGCTGCTTTGGTGGTGCGGGGAGCTCATTGGGGCCATACACCGCACGTCGCTCGCGAACCTCGCCGGAGGAGAGTCCTGCCTCAGAGACTGCCAGATCCACAAGCAGATCGTGAACCGATGCAGTATGCCACACGGAAGTATCCGGGGCCCGGTACGTCGTCCCGGTTTCCTTTCCGGGCAGTGCCGCTTGTTTGGTCATGAGCTGCAATGGTCTGGAGTGTTACTATCCGTGCTTGACACTATGGCCGCGCGTGTGGACCTCTGCATCAGCGGGTCGGGCCGTACGCAAGCGCTTCAAGCCGTGCAATCCGCTCCTCGAGCGGCGGATGGGTGCTGAAGAGCTTCGCTAGGCCGCCACCACGCAAAGGGCTCACGATAAACATGTGCGCTGTTGACGGCGATGCATTCATCGGAATCCGCTTTGCCGTCGCCTCGAGTTTTCGAAGCGCACTGGCAAGGGGGAGGGGGTTCCCCGCCATCGCCGAGCCTCCCTCATCAGCCAAAAACTCCCTCGATCGGGAGATGGCCATCTGAATCATCAAGGCGGCAATCGGTGCCACAATCATCATCGCAAGCGCTCCGAGAGGACTCCCCCCTTGTCGGCCGTCCGAGCTGCGTCCGCCACCAAAGATCATTCCCCACTGCGCCATGCTGGCCAGCATGCTGATCGCTCCACCCATTGTAGCCGCGATCGTTCCAATGAGGATATCCCTGTGCTTTACATGTGCAAGTTCGTGTCCGATGACGCCACGGAGCTCGTCCCTGGTGAGCAGTCGGACGATCCCTTCGGTCACAGCGACGGCGGCATGCTCCGGATTCCGTCCGGTGGCAAAAGCATTCGGCTGATCCCCTTTGATACGATAGATCTTGGGCATCGGAAGCCCGCCACGCGCTGCCAGCTCCTGCGTGATCTGGAACAGGTCCGGCGCATCAGCGGCAGTAAGTTCCTGACCTCCGTACATGCGCAGCACAATCTTGTCACTGAACCAGTAGGACCCGAAATTCATGATCACTGCAAAGACAAACGCCACAACCATGCCGCTCTGCCCGCCGATGACGTTGCCAACCACGACAAGGAGGACGGTCATGAGGGCCATGAGCATGAATGTCTTCGTCGTATTCATACTACACTTCCTCTCCTTTGACTACACGTTTCCCGGGCGTTCGGACGATGGTCCGCACTATTCCCGTTCGTACCCTGTAACACTTTCGATGCCAGAGAAGTTCACCTGAGCGGGATAACGGCGTGGCGGATATACACTTAACAGGATCGGCGCGCCGCACCCCACTGATAAGGTACGCTGAGAAATCCGGGTTTGCAAGCGGGATCGGTGGGATCGTCTCAGAGTCGTGCCGCACTCACTGTGATCTTCGCGCCGGTAGTGATCAACGCAAAATACCCCTGATATGCCGGACCGAGATTGATCACCGGAACATCGCCAAGCGTTGTGGACCCATGCGATTCGTGAATATGGCCGCAGATGGTCAGGTCCGGTCGGTGACGTACAATGATATCCCTGACGGCGGTGCTCCCGACATGCCGTCCGCCGGCGACTATATCGAGCGCGGTTCCATATGGGGGAGCGTGCGGAACAAAGATCCTCCGCGGTGCGTGTTTCACCTGTTCCCATCCCGATTCGGCCTGCCCGAAGAGGTCTTCCTCCGGATATTCGGATGGCGTATGCAATGGCGAGAGTGGAGCCCCGGACAAACCAAAAAAGGCGACATCCTGAATCACAACGCCACAACCATTGAGCGACACTCCCCTCCTCACGAGTTCGCGGTCCACGTCCACCGGGTCCATATTCCCACCGACGGCGAGCACACGGGGGCCAAGAGCACCAAACTGATCGAGCGCCCTGCCGGCCTCGCTGGCCGTCCCGTTCGTCGTCAGGTCTCCCGCTACCAGGAGCAGATCAACGTTTGCCTCGCGCTTGACGATCTGTTCAACCATATCGTATGCGCCGTGAACATCCGCAACAGCAAGAATGCGCATTCCTTGATTCCCGGTCATAACGGTGGTACATTGAATCGGTACTCAAACCCTTCTCGACACTTCGCGGACACACATGGTAAGCTCCATATTCCGGTCAGCGTGGGTCTGGACCTCGGTCGCCTTCCTTATTCTTCTCTGGCTACCCCTGCTCGCAGTCATACGCCTTTTCGACCGCGACGAGGTTCACTATCGCACAGGCCGCTGGTTCCGCCGCCTCGGCGTTGCCATGACAAAAGTCAATCCTCTCTGGCGCCTCAGCGTCACGGGACACCCTATTCCGAAAGAGCGGCAGCCGTTTGTCGTTGTCAGCAATCACCAGTCGCTCGCCGACATCCCGCTGATCTCACATCTGCCCTGGGAGATGAAGTGGGTAGGAAAGATCGAGCTGTTTCGTCTCCCGATTGTCGGCTGGATGATGACGCTCGCAGGGGATATTCCGGTGGAACGGAAAGACCCTCGCAGCGGAGCGCGGGCCCTCATCCAGGCTTCGCGCTACCTGGAGCGGCGGTGTCCGGTGATGTTCTTCCCCGAGGGTACCCGTTCCCCTGACGGCCGCGTTGGCAGGTTCAGCGACGGCGCGTTCCACCTTGCCATCCGAACAGGGGCACCCGTTCTGCCGATCATTGTCGAAGGGTCACGGAACGCGCTGCCAAAACATTCATGGCTCTTTGGTGCGCCGCAGGACATTCGGGTGCATGTCCTCGACCCTGTGCCGTCGGATTCGGTTCCAGCCGGTGACGTCGCAGCACTTCGGGATCTGGTTCGTCAGCGGATTATCGGCACGTTGGCCGCCTGGCGGGGTGTCACGCCGGATCTGGTCGACGCAGTTGCCCCCCCGCGCTGACACGCTGCAGCCGTTTCGTCAGCCTCACCTCGAATCCGATCACCGCTCGTCCCGTCCGGCACATCCTCCAGCCGGGGGAACGCTGTGGCCTTCGCCGGGATTGGGTCCAAGCACGGCCTGCCGGAGGAGGTTGAGCAGCTCGTTTTCGAGTGTCTTGCCGCGGTCCCGCCCGTACCAGAGGTGAAGCCTTCCCAGTCGCTCGTTTTTCGGAAGACCGTCAGCAAACGCTTCATCAATAATGCGTTGGGCTGGTGCTGGACGGGGGCCCCAGCGGAACAGTTCACTTCCGTCCTCCCCGAACGCGATCAGTTTCGGAATACTCCGCTTTCCATCGGTCAGGTAGAGATCCATGATGCCAGGGTACGTGTCACGCAGGAGATGCCGGAGAGTGATATGTGGAGAGTATGCCGCCACCTTGGCAATCAGAGGGAGGGACTGCGCACAGTCGCCGCACCACGGTTCGGCGATCACAAGCCAGCGTTGCGGGGCGGAGACTCCCTTCACGAGGGCGGATATCGCGGGGCCCGGCGTGTATGTGCGCCAGAGGCGCCTGGCGCGTTGCAGATTGATGGCAGCGCCAGACAGGCGGTCTCGCTCCACATCCGTCATCACCTGCGCGGGATCTCTGGCAGTCTGGTCCGCAAGGATATGCTCGAACGTGGCATAGGAAAGACCGCGTTCAAAGTCGCCGTCTGCAAGAAAGTCCGGCCCGGTCATGAAGTCCTCAGGCGAGATGCGGAACGATCTTGTCGACGAGATTCCGTTTCGGGACCGCTCCGATCACCTGCTCGACGACTTTGCCACCTTTGAAGACCATGACGGTCGGGATACTGCGGATGGCAAATTTCATCGATGTGTCCGGATTCTTGTCGACGTCCAGCTTCACCACTTTCACTTTTCCCGCATACTCGCCTGCAATCTCCTCCACGATGGGAGCAATCATCTTGCAGGGACCGCACCAGACCGCCCAGAAATCCACAACGACGGGGATTGGCGAGTTCAGAACTTCCGTTGTAAACGTGCTGTCAGTTACTTCCACAGGTTTCATCGTTCTTCCTCGTTATTCACACGCGTTCACCGCGATCTCCGACGAACCGGACACTGTTCTCGCCGAGAATTCCTCGAATGGCTTCCTGAAAACGTTGACCAGGATTCACGGCATAGCGCGGCGTACTGAACAGCCTCGGTGCCGGCAATCCCTGAACATCCACATAGCACGGACAGTTCCCCCGGTGCTCTTCCAGCACTGCGCGGAGGCTCGTGATAGTTTCCTCCCGTACCGTATCGATGCGCACAGATAGAACAATGCTCCGCGCGAACTTCTCGTGGACTTTGTCGATCGGGTACACTTCGTTCACGATGATCCGCAACTGGTCTCCGTTCACTTCTCCCTTCCCGACGACCATGATGAGAGCCTCGGGTTGCAGAAGGTCCTGGTACTTCGTGTACGCGTCCGAGAAGACGATACATTCCCCTTTGCCGCTGAAGTCCTCCAGGCTGACAAACGCCATGGTGTTGTTCCGTTTGTCGGGCTTCTTCTTTACCGCTGCAACGACACCGCATGCACGTGCCGTTGACAGATTTCGGAAGCCCGCGGGATCACCGAGGCGGACGTTCGTGAATTCTTCCACTTCCTTTTTGTACCGGAGCAGGGGGTGTCCGGAGACGTAAAGCCCGAGCACGCTCTTTTCGCGGGCAAGATTTTCGGTGTCACTCCACCCCTCCGCTTCCGTCAAGGGCGGATAGCGCACAGCCTCAGTGCGCGACGGACCGCCGGCATCGAACAACGACTCCTGTCCAACGGCGCGGTGGGTTTGGACCGCCTGGCCGAATTGCATGCCCCGTTCGACGTTTGCATACACAAGCGACCGGTGTACACCGAGACTATCGAACGCCCCTGCCTGCGCGAGACTCTCGGTGCACTTCTTGTTTACCAGCCGCAGGTCAACCCGCGCACAGAAATCGAAAAGATTTTTGAACGGTCCGTCCGCCGTCCGAGCCGCGACGACACTGGCGATGGCGCTCTCGCCCACATTCTTGATTGCAACAAGGCCGAACCTGATGGCGCCGTTCACAACCGTGAACGCTTTGCCGCTTTCGTTCACGTCTGGGGGCAGCACCCGTATTCCGGCCCGGCGGCAATCGTCAATCAGCGGAGCGATCTTGTCGGTGTTGCCGATTTCCGACGATAGCGTTGCCGCCATGAACTCCGCGGGGTAGTGAGCCTTCAGGTAGGCCGTCTGGTATGCGATGACCGAGTAGGCAACACTGTGCGATTTGTTGAAGCCGTACGAGGCGAATTTTTCGATCAGGTCGAAGATTTCATCGGCCTGTTTGCGCCCGACCCCGATATGGACGGCACCGTCAACGAATTCCTTCTTCATTGCGGCCATCAGGGCCTTGTCCTTCTTTCCCATGGCCCGGCGCATGAGATCGGCTTTCGCGAGTGAGAACCCCGCGATCTCACTGGCGATCTTCATCACCTGTTCCTGGTAGACGATGACCCCGTAGGTCTCGTTGAGAATCGGTTCGAGTTTCGGGTGCGGGTACACGATGCGCTGCTGCCCGTGCTTGCGCCCGATGAAATCGCCGATCATTTCCATGGGACCTGGGCGGTACAGCGCGTTCATCGCGACCAGATCGCTCAGGCAGGTCGGCTTGAGGCGGCGCAGCCAGTCGCGCATCCCGGAACTTTCAAACTGAAACACGCCCACCGTCTCCCCACGGGAAAACAGCTCATAGGTCGTCGCATCGTCCTCAGGCAACCGGTCAGGGTCAATTGTTACTCCATGGATCTCGCTGATAAGCCGCACGGCTTCGTCAAGAACCGAGAGCGTCCGGAGTCCCAGGAAGTCCATTTTGAGAAGCCCCGCAGTCTCGAGGTCTTTCATGTTGTACTGCGTCATGACCTCTGTCTGGGGCGTCTTGTACAGGGGGACGTAGTCCGTAATCTTGCCGGGAGCGATGACGACCCCTGCGGCATGCATGCCGGCATTCCTGTTCAGTCCTTCCAGCACGAGAGACACTTCCATGAGCGTGCGGATCTGCGGGTTTGAACTCTCTTTGACCCACTTCAGGTCGGCGATGGTATCGAACGCCTCCCGGAGCGGCCGCACTTTCCCCTGTTCGACGGGAATCAGCTTCGTGATGGAGTCGATCGTGCTGAGCTGAATGCCCAGGACACGACCGACGTCTTTGAGGACCGCACGGGCGGAGAGGGTTCCGAACGTGATGATCTGTGAGACGGAATCGTCGCCGTATTTCTGGCGCACATACTGGATGACTTTTTCCCGTTTGTTGTCGGCAAAATCAACGTCGATATCGGGCATGCTGATGCGGTCGGGATTCAGAAAACGCTCAAACAGCAGATCGTATTTCAGGGGATCGACGTTGGTGATCCCCAGTGCATAGGACACAATGCTCCCCGCAGCGCTCCCGCGTCCCGGTCCTACGGTCACCCCCATCTGCCGTGCGGCGTGGATGAAGTCCTGCACGATCAGAAAATAGCCTGCGTAGCCCATCGACTTGATGACGGCGAGCTCGTGTTCCAGGCGGCGTTCCATGTCCGGAGTCGGCTGAGGGTAGCGGACCACGAACCCCTCGCGGGCGAGCGTGTCGAGGTACTCCTCAAGCGTCTGAACACCGGCATCGGCGGGAATCGGGAACTGCGGCATGTGATTACGCTTCAGATCCATCTGCAGGTTGCACTTCGCAGCAATCTCCAGCGTGGATGCAATCGCTTCCGGATACTCCTTGAAGAGTTCTGTCATCTGCGCCGCGGTCTTGAAATACGCCTGGTCGGTCTGGTAGCGAAGCTGCGTGTAGTCCTGGGACCCGCCGTTCGAGGAGTCCGGAATCAGGAGCAAGACGTTGTGGGCAATGGCGTGTTCGTGTTTGAGATAGTGGATGTCGTTCGTGGCCACCAGCTTCAGGCCCAGATCCCGGGCGAGAGCAGGGGCTTTCCGCCGGACGATGGCTTCCTTCTCGATCCCGTGGTCCTGAATCTCGATGTAGAAATCGTCGCCGAACAGGCCTTTGTAGATCTCCGCAGCTTCGTACGCCTCCCTGTCGTTGCCGGAGGCAAGATGGGCAGACACCACACCGCCCGCACAGGCGGACAGCGCGAGAAGACCGTGTGCGTGCTCCCGCAGCACGTCGGTATCGATCCGCGGTTTGTAGTAGAAGCCTTCCAGGTGACCGATACTGCAGAGCTTGATCAGGTTGCGGTAGCCGGTTTCATCCTTTGCGAGGAGCACAAGATGGTGATATGCTCCACGCCGTCCGCCGCCCTCGGTCTGTTGAAGGCTGCGATCAAAGCGGCTCCCCTTCGTGAGAACATATGCCTCCATCCCGATGATCGGCTTGATGCCGGCTTTGATGGCCTTCTTGTAGAATTCGATCGCTCCGAACAGCACGCCATGGTCGGTAAGCGCGATCGCCGGCATGCCATCCGCCACGGCAGCATTGACGAGATCGTCTATGCGGCACGCGCCGTCGAGAAGGCTGTAATGAGAATGATTATGAAGATGGACGAATGATGACATTGCCGCCATTTCTGGTGTAGTGCAGGCACATGGTATGCTCGAGAAGGTCGAAAGTCAAGAGGGGAAACAGACTAGTTGTAAACATCTTGTCCATCGGCACCGAAGCCGCCACCCGTCCCCCGCCACGCACTCTCTCAGGATACTTCCATGAACTACCGGTTACGGATTGATCGCAAGGAGCTTACGCTCACTCATCTCCTCCATCGCATACCGGACTCCTTCCCTCCCGAGTCCTGAATCTTTGACGCCGCCGTACGGCATGTGATCGATCCGGTATGTGGGAACATCATTGATAATGACACCGCCGACCTCCAGGACTTCGAACGCCCGAAACATATGGTGCAGATTCGCCGTGAAGAGTCCTGCCTGAAGGCCAAATGCAGAGTCATTGACGCGACGCAGGACATCGTCGAAGTCGGTGTACGGTTCAACTGTAATCACCGGGGCAAAGACTTCCTTGCAGCTCACATTCATTGACGGATTGACGGATTCGAGAATTGTGGGCGGAGCATTGCCCCTTCACGCTGTCCCCCTGTCAGGAGCCGTGCTCCGCCTTCCAGCGCTTCACGGATCCACTCCTCCGCCTGTCATCGCAGCAGCCTCGGAGATCATCGGTCCGACAACCGTCTTCTCGTCACGCGGGTCACCCAGCGGGAGCAGCTGCACTCCCTGGAGGAGTCCGGAGCGGAGGTGTTCCCACAGTTCTTGATGCACATAGACCCGCTGCACAGATATGCACGATTGTCCCGCATTTGCGAATCCACCCGAGAGGATTTTCGAGACTGCCAGATCAGCGTCGGCATCCCTGTCCACGATCACTGCCGCATTGCCCCCTAGCTCCAGCGTGACCCTCTTCTTCCCGGCCTGCTGCTTAAGCCCCCAGCCAACCACCGGACTTCCGGTGAAGGTGAGAAGCTTAATCCGTTCATCTGTAACGAGTTGAGCGGCATTACCTGAAGCGCAGGGAAGCACGCTGAGACCCTCTGCAGGATAGCCGGAACCCTCAGATGACTTCTGCCAGCAGGAGCGCTGTCATGGGGGCATTCGACGACGGCTTCAACACTACAGGATTGCCGACCGCGAAGGCCGGGGCGATCTTGTGCGCAACAAGGTTCAGAGGGAAGTTGAAGGGTGTTATCGCTGCAATTGGCCCGAGTCGGGAACCACCGTACGAGGGCAAACCGGTTCTTCGACTGCACATTGAGGTCCAACGGGAGCACGGTTCCTTCGATGCGAACCGCCTCCTGAGCAGCTACCCTGAAGGTAAATATGGAACGGTCGACTTCTCCCAGGGAGAGGGTTATCGGCTTGCCCGTCTCTGCTGTAATCATGTCCGCACATTCCTGTCGGCGTTGCCCGACGCCGTCAGCAATGCGTGTGAGGACATCAGAACGCTCCACACTCGCAAGGCGGCGAGTCTGTTCGAATGCACGAACGGCCCCGTCGATCGCCTCAGCAATATCCTGTGGAGCCGCCTGGAACACATCTCCCGCGGGAGCGCCATCAAACGGATTCCGAATGCTCCTGACCTCTCCTGAGGACCGCCACGAGCCGCTGACGTAGAATCTGCGGGGCGTCATCTATCCTTTCACCAGTTCCATGAGCTCATTCATGATCTCGCCTGCAGGAACAAGGCGCCTGGTTCCCGACCGCCGTTCCTTCAACTCTATCATGCCTGCGGCGAGGTTCTTTTCTCCCACGATAACCTGATAGGGCATTCCGAGAAGGTCGGCATCCTTGAATTTGAATCCGGGACTGACATCCTTCCGGTCGTCAAAGAGAACCTCCAGACCCCTGCTCTGCATGTCGGCATAGAGCCGCTCGGCAGCTTCGACGACGGCCGTGCTCTTCGTCCCGACCATCACGAGGTGAAACAGGAATGGTGCAATGGCACGGTCCCAGATAATCCCATCTTTGTCGTGATTTTGTTCGATGTGACAGGCCACGATGCGTTCAACACCGATGCCATAGCTTCCCATGATCACGGGATGTTCTTTGCCGTGTTCATCGAGGAATGTGGCATGGAGTGCATCGGCGTACTTGGTTCCGAGTTTGAAAATGTGGCCGAGCTCGACACCGCGGACGATACGGAGAGGCCCTCCACCGGTGGCGCTTTCCTCCCCCTCCCGCACGGTCCGGAGATCGTGGTAGCCGTCAATGACACAGTCGCGCTGCAAGTCAATGTTCCGGATATGATACTCGTTGCGATTCGCGCCGCTGATCAGATTGTTTGCACCTCTCAGACGCTTCATCCGCAAGGACTTTGAACCGCGCCGATGCAGGCGTCTTTTCTCTGAGTCCCACCGGACCGATGGAGCCGCCATCCGCCCCGGTGAGTTCACGCAGCCGTTCCGCTTCAATGGGCCGCACCTCGGTCCCGAGTACGCCGCCAAGTTTGGCTTCGTTCAACTCATCGTTCCCCATCATCAATACAAGAACCGGCGTATCGTCAGACCAGTACACCACCGACTTCGCCAGCCTCTCATGCGGCACACTGAGAAACACGGCCAGATCATCGATCGTCTTGACGTTCGGGGTATGGATCTCTTCCAGGGCGTCGGACACGGGGTCACGGGGCGCCGCTGCGATCTTCGATGTCGCCACCTCGAGGTTCGCCGCATATGCCAGATCGTCCGAGACCGCGATGATATCTTCGCCGGCTTCGGATTCAAGCATGAACTCCTGCGATCCCGTTCCACCCATTGCCCCGCTTGACGCCCCGACGACAAAGAATGTGAGCCCGCACCGCGAAAAGATCTTGCGATATGCGTCAGCGTGGAGATCGTACGCCCGGTCCAGACCCTCCCAGGCCGCATCCAGCGAGTAGCTGTCCTTCATGATGAATTGCCGTGCCACGCAGGACACCGGAACGCGGGCGGGGCTCATTCCGGAATTTTGTCTGGATCTGGTACCAGATCTGCGGCATGTCCTTGTACGAGGAGATATGATTCTTTGCCAGCCAGCAGATCACTTCTTCGTGCGTCGGCGCGAGTACCAGCGGCCGGTTCTTGAGATGAAACAGGATGTCACCGAATGCCTTGACCCGTCCTGTTTCCTCCCAGAGTTCGACCGGGCTGAGCGCGGGGAGATGGAGTTCCTGCCCGCCGATGTCGTCCATCTCTTCCCGTATGATTTCCGTGACTTTTTTCATCACACGGTAGCAGAGGGGAAGATACACATAAATACCGGCAGCGAGGGAACGTATCAGCCCGGCGCGGATCATCAACTGGTGGCTGGGTATCACTGCGTCAGCAGGGATTTCCTTTACGGTAGGGATGAAACCGGAACTGATACGCATACAGGTCTTTGTCATGTGGGATGATACTCAAGATAAAAAAAAATGGCGGGTGAAACAAGGCGACGTCATTCGGCGGAACGAAAACGGAACGCATAGAGGTCGGCATCACGCAGAACGAACCGCACACGTACAATCTTCCCCGCCACCGCCGAAAGATCGGCACGGTGCCGCCACGTCACGACCCTTCCAACATCATCACCCCTGATCTCATCACACTCGCCGAGCGCGAAGCCCGGGATCGGGGTACCGTCGGGATTCTGGAGTTCGACGAGGAGTCCGCCGGCGGCAGATGTTTCCACGTTCACATCAAGAACCTCACCCGAAAACGTCACAGGCCGCGTTATCAGTTCTCCTCCCCCGTACGGGGCGTTGACGGAGACGAAGCCATCCACGCGGACACGGTAGACGGAAAGATGCGCGGTCGGTTGCGCACTGTGCGATTGCCGGTAGATCAGCATCTCCCGGTCATTGGCAGGGAGAATTCCCACGGCAGGGGTATTATCACGGGCAACCCAATCGCGGGGAGACGGACCGGGGCGAAGCAGCGCCTCGAGGAAGAGCCTATCGTACCTGTATCCCCCCCGGCTCGAGAGCAGGACTGCATCACTGGATGCGACGCGGTGGCCTGAATCAGCAACGAGCGTGGCCGCCTGTTCAGGAGGCAGCGCCGGTCTGCCCGGAAAGAAGCGCTTCGCGAGACCGAGAGCGATGTGCGGAGCGCGGTAGTACGGTTGGGTTCCGTTGGTATAGAGGTGCTCCTGCGGGGTGTTGCCGAAACTCATAGGTCGCGGAGGTGTCCAGGTACGAAAGTCGCGCGATGTGCTCCTGCTGATCGTCCTGTATCCGGTGTACCCCTCCCCCGTCCATGTCCTGAAATAGCAGACGTAGGCCGATTCGGCTGCCCACCAGAACGCAACATTCTGGGAATCAAACATCCCCTCGGTGATCAACGGGTTAGATTGGATCCGGGTCCAGTGCAGGCCGTCCGGCGATACAAATCCCATAAGCCCTGTCGTGGCGTCACCCGCAACGGCCTTGTATCGCTCCTGTGCAGGTATGCCGGGGCGCGTATCCAGAAACGGTGAGAAATTGTGGGTCACCGGAGGGTCGCCGGCAAGAATGATGTTTGTTCCAACTCCCTCTTCCCCTTTGACAATGCCAAGCGAAGGCTTAACCCAGGTAATACCATCGTGTGACTCGGCATAACAGGTAACCGCAGCGCTGGCGTTGCCGAGGACCGGCAAACCCCGATAATACATGCGGAATGTATCCCCATCCTTGATGACCGTCGTGTACCCGGAAAATCCTCCTTCCCACGGTTTGTCAAAGCGTAGCGCCTCGCCGATCCATTCCGGATGGTGCAAGCGGAGGGTTGCACCCGACAGACGGGCAACGAGGAGTGTGTCCACAAACAGCTCTCTCCGGTCGCCCAGACTGATGACCGAGGCGGGTGTGCCCATCGATTGCGTGAGCGCCTTGCCCTGCAGCAGGATGGCGGACACCACGCACGGGAGGAGGAGTGATCGAGATCGGACGTTCACGCGGTGATCCCCTTTCGTTCCATGAGTTCCGTCTGGATCCGTGCCAGAAGGCGGTCATCGAGGGGATAAAATTGAAACGCGACGATCGCGAGAAGTGCTGCGCCGGCCGGGAGGAGGCTGATCAGCATCTGAATTCCCTGGAGCGACTCAGGGGTCTGGGCCGCATTTGCGACATAGCCGAACATGCTCAAGAGCAACCCGGTGAGGGCGCCCGCAACACCGGTCCCGAATTTTATCGACAGCGTCCCGGCGGAATACACCAGCCCTGTCATGCGCCTGCGTTGTTTCCATTCGGCGAAATCGGCCGCATCACCGAGCATCGCGAAGAAGAGCGCAACAATCGGGCCTGTCGCGAGCTCCGTCAGCGCTCCGAGCACGAAGAGCGGTATAACATCATCCGGTCCCAACCAGTATATCGGCACGCTTGTCACGAGCGCCAGCGCGAAACCGGCGTTCATGAGGGTTCGTCTGCCGATCAGCTTCGACAGGTGCGGAGTCAGGGCCGCACCGGCCATTGCTGCCAGCAGGCCTGATACCATGAAGCCGGCCGCAAGACCAAGATTTCCCACGTAGTATTTAAAATAGAACATCGTCACGCCCTGCTTCAGGGTTGTCATCGTGACAAACAGAAGTCCGACAGCGAAGAGCACCAGCCACGGGCCGTTCCGCAACAGGTTCCTGAGATCGTCGCGAAAGGGGGCTGGCCGGTCGACCACGGGAGCGACGCGTTCGCGCGTCGTGGCAAACGTCACCAGGAGGAGGAGGACACTGACCGAGGCGAAAAGAACCATGGTGTACGCGTATCCCCTGACGTCATCGCCACCTCCGAAATACGCCACGAGCGGAATGTTGAGGCCCTGTGTGAGAAGCCCTCCCAGAAACGCAAAGACAAACCGGTACGACGAGATGCTTGTACGTTCAACGGGATCGGGTGTCATCACTCCGGTTAACGCAGAGTACGGGACATTGCTCGCCGTGAAAACCAGAATGAGGCCGCTGTATGTCGCATAGGCGTATACCAGCTTCCATGGCTCCTCGAGCCGGAAAGCCGTGAATGTCAGCACCGTCATGATGCCGAAGGGAAGCGCCGTCCAGAGGATCCACGGTCTGAATTTTCCCCAGCGAGTACGCGTCCGGTCGGCGATCAACCCCATGAGGAAATCCGTGATTCCATCCCAGTATCTACACACAAGGAGGAGTGTTCCGACGGCAGCAGCGGAGAGGCCGAAGACATCGGTATAGAAGATCGGCAGGAACACCATCAGCGTGCGCCAGACCAGATTGGTCGCGGTGTCCCCGAGCCCATACCCGATCTTCTCCAGGACAGAAACGTGCGTGCGTCCCTCAGCCATGGGCGGCCTGTCCTTCGTCGTGCGTGTGGAGGTGTTCGGGCAGGGCGTTGTTCCGCGCAACGGAGGCGTACCAGTCCGCCGAGGATTTCGGGGTCCGCTTCCCTGTGGCAAAGTCGACATGGTGGATGCCGAACCGGCGGGTGTAGCCGAGGGCCCATTCGAAGTTATCCATGAACGACCAGAGGAAATATCCGCGCAGGCGCACCCCCTCACCGATTGCACGGTGGCACTCGGAGAGATACGCGTTCAGGAAGCTGATGCGTGCGGGATCATCCACACGTCCATCACGGAGAGTGTCATCCATCGCGCATCCGTTTTCGGTGATCACGATTTCAGGCGCACCGTACCGTTTGTGGATCCAGCCCAGGAGCTTCCGGCAGCCCCAGGGGACGATGCTCCAGCCCATCTGCGTTGTCCTCCAGGAGGGATCGGCCGAAAGCCGCACATCCTGATCCTCAGCGATGCCGCCGTTTCCGAATGGTGTTCCCTCTGTCGACTCGCCCGGTCGGATGGCACTGGCGTACATTGTCGTGTAATGGTTCAACCCGAAGAAATCGCTGGAGCCCGTAAGCAGGGCCGCTTCCCTGTCCGAGAACGCGGGGAGTCTGTCACCAACCCGTGCCCGCATGACGTCGGGATAGGTGCCGCGGTACAGAGGATCTGCAAACCAGCCCAGAAAGAACTCCACCGCGCGTTCGGCTGCCGCACGGTCTTCGGGACTATCCGTGCGCGGTTCACGCCAGTCGCAGTTGTTGGTCATGCCAATGACGCCACGCTGGGATGGCTGAAAACGGGTGCGATACACGTGGACCGCCTCCGCATGCGCCCTGAGCAGGTTATGGGCTGCGCGATACGGTTCTGCGTTCGAGACCCTCCCCGGCGCAAATACTCCCTGCCCGTAACCGAGGATGGCAACGACCCACGGTTCATTAAACGTGATCCAGTGTTTGACGCGGTCGCCCAGGTGCTCAAAACAGATCGCGGCATAGTCTGCGAACCACTGCGCGCTGTCTGGATGCAGCCAGCCATCCGATTCCATCTGCAGGGCGAGCGGCAGGTCCCAGTGGTACAACGTGACCCAGGGTTCGATGTCATGGCGAAGGAGCGTATCCACCAGATCGGAGTAGAAACTCAGCCCTGCCGGGTTGGGCGTCCCCCTGCCTGTCGGCTGAATGCGGGGCCAGGCGATCGAGAACCGGTACGCCTTCAGGCCGAGCTTTGCCATCAGTGCGACGTCGTCACCAGAGCGGTAGTAGTGATCGCAGGCAACATCGGCGGTCGACCCGTCTGCGATTTTTCCCGGTGTGTGCGCAAAGGCGTCCCAGATGGAAAGTCCTTTGCCACCTTCCTGCCAGGCGCCTTCGATCTGATGGCTCGAGGTAGCGGTACCCCAGACGAAACCGTTCGGAAATGCTTTCATGCTCAGCTGGTGCTCCCGGTGGCTGTCGGACAGCGGCGTGTTGGTGCGGTTGGCGCGTCAAGACAATGTAGACAAAACTACGGAAAATGCCAGAGGCATTCCACGGTGGAAACAGGCATCCCCCCAAAAGACAGGTGCCGGAGAGCATGGGCTTCCGGCACCTGAACAATGGGCCCCGACAGGCGCGCCTGTTGGTCTATACTCCGTGAGCTACTTCAGGAGAACGAGTTTTCTCGTCTCGATAAAATTCCCGGCCGTAAGACGGTAGAAGTATACGCCGGCGGATAGCCCGTCAGCATTGAACCGAACCTCGTGGAACCCGGGGCCGATTTCGCCGTTCACCAGCGTCGCCACCGGCTGTCCGAGCGTGTTGATCACGTTCAGCGTGACGAAGGACTTTTCCGGGACACCGTAGCGGATCACGGTGCTTGGATTGAACGGGTTCGGATAGTTCTGTGCGAGCATAGCTTCAACCGGTACACGCTGGTCACTCGCCGATGTGAGAACGTCTGCATAGACCGGGTCGCTGAAAACGAATGTTGCATCGAGGTCGATCTGCTTCAGGCGGTAGTACCAGCCGCCGGGCGTGGCCGACTCATCCGTGAACGTATAGTCATGGGGGACAACCGTCGTTCCATGTCCTTGGACAAAACTGCTGGGGATAGGAGTAAACGGACCGGCGGCGGTTGGAGATTTCTCAACCTCAAAGCCGTAGTTATTGGTTTCGCTCAGTGTGGTCCAATCGAGCTGTACACGTGTGGCGGAGAGCACGCGTGCTTTAAACGATGACAGCTGGACCGGAACAGGTGTACCACCGTACCGGACAACCAGTTGTGGCCCGGGCCAGTGAATGAACAGGCCGGTGCTCGACGATTCCGAGTATATGTCGAATGAGTTTTGCCCGTTCTGTAGTTCCGAGCGGGGAATGTCGATGACATCCAGGGACCAGAAATGGTTGGCCCCGAACTCGGGCAATCGCCAGCCGTTTACCTTGTACCAGTAGTCGCCGGAGGCTGGTGTCATGTTTCCGCTAATGCCATTCCATGTCGAGATGACCAGTTTGCGCGACACAGAGGCGTCGAGGTCATGTCCTCCGGGGATGTCGAAGTGACTCGACAGCTCACCAAAGGCACGCACGTAGAAATTCGAGGGGATATCGTATGATGTGTACATCTGCACCGATGTGCCGCTCCGCTGCAGGGTAATCCCGTCCACCTCATCCGTCACGAAATAGACTCCGTTATTATCCTGGATACGCGCAATCAGCTTTACGGCTCCACTGGTTTGATCGGGGACCAGGTCGGTATCCCACACGACTTGCCACGGTGCCCCGTACGCCGTTCCGACATGACCCGCAATGTACATTGAAAAGTCGTTCTTGTTCCGATGGTAGTAATAGTGCCAGTCCGTGTAGACGCCGTCGCCATCCGTGTCGAGCCCGTCGTAGTAGGCAATGAAGTCGACCCGCTGGATTCCAGCGTCGCCACTCGCTGAGGCGGTAATCGTTCCCAGTTCGCCGATGGACCCGCCCGACCCGGGGGACGTGATCGAGCCGGTCGGATGCGCCTTGCCGGAATTGTAGTAGATGCGGAAGATGATCCCGTTCCAGCCGTGTTGCCCCCATCCAAAATCGTGGCAGGTCTGCCCGGAGTTCGTCCCCTGAACAGTGTTGGTCCCGACCTGAAGATGGCCGAGCGGTACATCCACGACGACATTGGATTGACTCAGCCAGCACTGGGGTTCGCCCGGGGGCGTGCTGAGCTCCGGAATATCTATCCAGTCGTTTCCGTTCACGCGGAACCGCTTGCCCGTTGTCCCGGCGTGTCCCTGCCAGAGATCGATCACTGCTTCGGCTCTGATGGCGCCGCTCAGATCACTGATGGTTATCGGGAGTACCTCATTGCTCAGATAGGAATCATTAGGGATGTACGGACTTGATGCGTTGGGATCGGTGACGCGCCACTCATAGTATTCCATCATAGTCCGGGAATACTCTTTATAGATATCGCCGGGTTGTGGATGCTTGAAAAATGGTTGACTGGTGGCGGATTCTCCCGCAAGCGCAACGCACCAAAAGACGGCCAGCGCTTTCAACCACCTCCGACTGCCTACCAATCGTGCCATACCGCTCTCCTTCCGAAGTGACGTGAAAGTAGTCATGTACCAGTTGTTCAGTGTCTGAGGAACTGTCACGCAAGGAGACTATGGTGAGACCCCATCCGCGTAACGTCTTGTCCAGCATGAATACGGGAACGGTACAATATACATTGATGGGGGGGAAGTTACAAGTGAGGACGCGGGTTGTCACCCATGTCTCTTCGGATCGTAGGAGGGAGATCAGACTGGGTCAATCGTGACGCCCCGGATCCCTGACAGGAGCGCTGCCGTTCCCCAGAACAGATTGTAGACGTACGAAATCATCCAGACACGCAGGAGGTACTGCTCCATCTCGGGCGTCCCACGTGCTCGCATCAGCCGCCGCACATGCTTCGGATGGCCCGGGATGTAGGCAGTGAGCACCGATCGGTAAAACTCCCGATCGGAATCGCCGGATACTGAGCACAGATGCCGCTGAAAGCCGCCGACGCGCCATGCCTTCCGCAACAGTGACCTGAGCTTGCGGGTTTCATGCACCACCACAGCCTTCTCTCCGAACACGAGCAGGTAGCCTGCCTCGCGGGCGCGGATACAGAACGTGTAGTCTTCCCCCGCCTTCCACGCGGGAAATGGACCCGTCTTTTTGAACACCTCCGATCGCACCACCAGGTTGGCCGTCACGGCGGTGCCGTTCTCACGTGCGTGGATGTCGTTGCGGAGATGCACGAGTGAATCAAAAATCTCCGCGGCTCGGGGGGGTGACGAGAAAACCCATTGAATGTCGCCGGCGACCAGCGCTGCGCTCTCCGTGTCGAGCGTATGCACCGCTTCCGCGATCCACGTGGGCGAGGCGACACAGTCGGCATCGATAAACGCAATCACCTCTCCAGTGGCCTCCGCCACTCCGGCATTCCGCGCCGAGCCGGGATTCTGGAGCCGCGTTTCGCTGAGAACACGCACGGGGAATTCCGCTGCAATATCCCGTGTCCTGTCCGTCGATCCGTTGTCCACCACGAGGATTTCCAGCAACTCGCGAGGATACTGCTGTTGCACGAGCGACTGCAGAAGACGCCCGAGGCGGCCCTCCGCATTGAATGCGGGGATGATCACGGAAACCGTTGGCTGATGTAAAGCAGTCATGCCGTGTGCTCTCCATTCACGAAATGTGGGAGCGGCACGAGGATCTCTCGTGCTTCGTCCTTGAGCGCATACCGATACAGGGAGAGATAGCGCCGCAATTGCGCATATGCAGCGACTTTCTCAGACAACGGCAATTGTGCGCGCCGAACCGCTCCTGCGTGTGCAGCAAACCACTTCCATTGGACGAATTTCCTCCGCGCGCGCTTCCCGGTGTCGAACCACCTATCCCTCTCCTCCGCATTGGGGTGCTGGGCGAGTGACCCGCTCTCATGGTATCGACGAAAGAAGAGAGGATCCTGAATCTGGTGAAACGGCCCGCGCAGCGCAAGCTCGCACAGCAGGATTTTGTCGGAACCGGTGTATGCCCCGATCAGCCCGGTTGTCCGCAGGACGTCTGTCCTGATGACGCCCAGCACGGCATTGCATTGCCTGTGCTCGAACGAAGAGTCGATGTATTGTCGCAATCGCTCTGAGGGGCGGTCGGACGTCACTGTCAGTTCGTCTTCCGGATCGCGTGATAGGCGTTCGCCTCGCTGGTCGATGGGGACCGTCGAGGGATAACACAGCGCGACAGAGGTGTGCGCCTCAAGATACGCCACACATCGTTTCAGGAAGTCCGGCGCGATAAGGTCATCGTGCGGCATCCACTTGAAGAACGCTCCCCGGGCCTCAGCGACGAGGCGGTTGTAGTTCCATGCGGCACCACGATTCATGTCCGAGCGGAGCACGCGAATGCGGGCGTCCCGGGCGGCATATCCCGCGCAAATGTCGGGCGTCCCGTCGGTGGACGCATTGTCACCGATCAGGAGTTCGAAGCTCTCATGGGTCTGCTGAAGGATCGCATCGAGAGTCAGCCGGAGAAACCGCTCGCCGTTGTAGACCGGCAGACCGATGGTAACGAGAGGGAGAGGTTGTATGGGTTCCGGATTCCTGAGCATTGACAATGGACTAAAGTAATCAACTCTTTGCGGATATTCAAGACAGCCGATGCGTACTGCACCGTCCCTCCTACCCCTTGACTATCGCTGCACATGTCCCTATATTCTCGTGAATTTCTTCCCCGGGCTTCCTTGCACCGAGGCTCCGCCCTGCCCACGACCACGGACCGGAGCTCGGACCACGAAGGGTCTTCCTTCCAACATGAGGCTTGACGGCGTATGGATGAAAACGGGACAAACGATCTTGCCGCGAGTCCGCACGAACGGCTCCGCCTCATTGAAGAACGACTCCTTCGCATTGAAACCTACCTGAGACTTCCTTCGGAGAAGGTGGATTCTGAACTCGCCGACGCTGACCGTTCGTCCGCCGACCAGTCGCGCGTCGATGCGTTCGAGATCGAATTGAGCCAGAACTGGTTTGCGAAAATCGGAGTGGTCGTTGCGGGCGCCACCGGCGCGTTTGCTCTGACTTTTCCCTATCCAGGACTACCGTCGTGGCTGCCCGGAGCAGGCGCAATGGTGATCGCCGCAGTCCTGTACGGTCTCGCGGGCCTTACGCGCGACTCATTCGTCCTTCTTTCACGCTACCTGCGCGGATCAGCACTTGTGCTGCTGTACTGCGGCATTCTCCGCTTTGCCTTTTTCACAGATTCGCCTTTACTCGCACCCGAATCCTCGACCGAGGTGCTCCTGTTGCTCTGCGTCACCGTTCTGACGGGGTTCCTATCGCTGCGCCGCGGTTCGGCCCCCCTGTTTGCGCTGAGTCTTGCCATGGGAGCCGGCACTCTGCTTATTGCAGACAGCCTGCCCATAACCCTTCCCGGCCTATTCCTCCTGGTGCTCGGGATAGTGATCGTCGCACGCCGGTTTGGGTGGCACCCGGTGGTCATGTACGGGATGGTCCTGATCTACATCGCTCACCTACTCTGGACACTCAACAATCCCCTGCTGGGTCACCCGGCGACCGCCGCGCATACGCCCGCCTGGAGCGCGCTTGCCCTGCTCATGTACGCTGCCGGTTTTGCGGTAGGGATGCTGTTCCGTAAAGATCGCTCGGAGGAAGACGCAATGGTGATCTCCAGCGCCATCATCAATGCGGTGCTGGGATATGGCATGTTCCTGGTGCTGTCATTGGCCGCATTCGGCGCAAGCGCGGTGTTCCTGAATATCTGTGCCTGCTGCGTCTTCCTTGCCTTCGCGGTTGCGTTCTGGCTGCGGGAGGAGAGTTCGTATTCCACGTTTTTCTACGCAATGCTTGGTTACATGGCACTCAGCGTCTCGCTCCTCAAACTGTACACCCTGCCCAGCCTGTTTGTCTGGCTGTCCATCCAGAGCATCTTTGTTGTTGCCACGGCGATCTGGTTCCGGTCACGGTTCATCATCGTCGCCAACTTCATCATCTTCCTCGCTGTCATCTTCGGGTATGTCGTGTCCACATCGCAGGAGTCCGGCTTCATTCTCGTCTTTGGCGTTACCGGTCTCGTGAGCGCTCGCATCCTCAACTGGCAGCGTGACCGATTGTCGTTGAAGACGGACCTGATGCGCAACGCCTATCTGGCAGCCGCCCTGGTTGTCCTGCCGTATGCGGTCTACCATATTCTCCCCCGGGAATTTGTTGCTCTCGGGTGGATCGGCATTGCGATGCTGTACTACCTGATGAATGTATTGATCAGTAATCAGAAATACCGGTGGATGGGACACTTCACGCTTCTGCTCTCAATACTCTATGTGGTTCTGTTCGGACTCGGAGACGTGGCACCGGTCTTTCGCATTGTTTCCCTTCTCGTGCTGGGCATCACGCTGACAACGGTGTCTCTGATCTTTGCCCGAATGCGAGCCAGGAAGCGGGCCGGCCGTCAGTCACCACCGGAAGCGCCATAAACGAACAGGTACGCACTCTCGTCGGGAATGCATCACACTCCGGACCGAACCATCCCTCTCACGTTGAGATGAGCCTATGACCAGGACGCCAGAACCAAACCAGGGCTACTCGCCGCGACGCCGGAGCTTCCTCTCCTACCTCCTCGGGGGAAGCATCCTTGCCTGGCTCGGATCAGTTCTCTACCCGGTGGTCGCATTCCTCAAACCGCCAGTCCAGGCCGAGGTTGAGGTGGCGAGTGTGAATGTGGGATCGCTCGACGGGCTGAAAAAAGAGACCGGGCAGATTGTCCGGTTCGGCAGCAAGCCTGTACTGGTTATCCGAACGGCGGATGGCGAGGTGAGAGCCTTCTCCGCCACCTGCACGCACCTGGATTGCACCGTGCAGTACCGCGGCGATCTCGGCGTCATCTGGTGCGCCTGCCATAACGGCAAATACGATCTGAACGGACGGAATATTGAAGGACCTCCGCCCAGACCGCTGGACCAGCTCCGGGTGGTCCACAAAGGCAACGACATCTATATCACGAAAACGACATGAAAAACCTGCGCACTTCCATTTACGGCTGGCTTGACGAGCGCCTGAATCTCGGCGGGTTGATCGCATTCATGGACAAGAAATCTGTCCCGGTCCACAGGCATTCCGTCTGGTACTATTTCGGGGGCGTCTCCCTCTTTCTGTTTATCATCCAGGTATTGACCGGCATCTTGCTTCTCCTGTACTACAAAGGAAGCGAGAGCCAGGCATTTGAGAGCATACAGTACATCATGTCGAAGGTCCAATTCGGGTGGCTCATACGATCCATCCACAGCTGGGCCGCAAATCTGTTCGTTCTCGCCGCGATGATTCACATGTTCAGCGTTCTCTTCACGCGTGCATACCGGAAACCACGGGAGCTGACCTGGTATACGGGTATGGTGATGTTTTTCCTCGTTCTTGCCTTCGGATTTAGCGGGTACCTGCTTCCCTGGAACGAGCTCGCATTCTTCGCGACCAAAGTCGGCACCGATATTCCCGACGTTCTTCCCCTGGTCGGCGAACCCGTCATGATGTTCCTGCGCGCCGGAACCGACGTGACCGGCGCAACACTATCGCGGTTCTTCGGGTTGCATGTTGCGGTCTTCCCGGGAATCTTCACGGTTCTGCTCGGGCTCCATCTGGTGCTCGTTCAACGGCAGGGAATGAGCGAACCGATAGAACACGGATCGGACGACAGTCCAAAGCGCCGCCCCATGCCCTTCTTTCCGAACTTCCTGCTTCGGGACCTTCTGCTCTGGCTTATCGTGCTCAATATTCTGGCTATCCTGGCCGTCTTTTTCCCATGGGAGCTCGGCCAGAAAGCTGACCCATTTGCTTCAGCTCCAGCCGGAATAAAGCCGGAATGGTATTTTCTGTTCATGTTCCAGACACTCAAATATTTGCCGGCACAGATGGCCGGGATCGATGGGGAGCTGCTTGGCGTACTGTTCTTCAGTCTGGCCGGGTTCCTCTGGACCATCATTCCGCTGTGGGACAGGAAGAGCGCCCGGGGGAAAAAGGGTCGGCTCGTGAACTCACTCGGTCTGATCGCGATCATCTATATCATCACTCTTACTATCCTGGGTTGGATGACATGAATTCGCGCACCTGGCACTTCCGTCTCGTTCTCGCACTAGTGGCGATTGGTCCGGCCCTTGCCGTTGCCTCTCCCCCGACCGACCAATGCCTCGAGTGTCATCGTGCGCTGGGGGACACTCCATCACAGCTGTATGCACACGACATTCATGCACGCCATGGCATCGGTTGCGCCGGCTGCCACGGGGGAGATGCGTCCAGCGACGATCCGGAGGCCGCAATGAGCGCACGCGCGGGGTTTCTCGGCAAACCGGTCGGCGACCAGGTTTCGGCCGTGTGTGCATCGTGCCATGGCGATTCTCTCCGCATGGCTTCCTATGGATCGCGCCTGCCGGTCGGCCAGCCCGACATGCTGAAGACAAGCGTGCACGGCAAGCCCTCGATGGCGGGAGGATCGCGTCTCACCGAATGCACGACGTGCCACGGCGCCCACGGCATTCGCTCTGTCCGGGACCCGAAATCTCCCGTCAATCCGCTCAATGTGGTGACGACCTGCACGCGGTGCCACGCCGACGCGTCGTACATGCGTTCCTACAATCTGACGCTGCCCGTCGACCAGCTCGAGAAGTACCGCACCAGCGTCCACGGGATCCGCAACAAGGCAGGTGATCCGAAAGTCGCAGACTGCGCCAGTTGCCACGGGAGCCACGATATCCGACCGGCGACAGACGGAACGTCACGGGTCAATGCGACGAATGTTCCGCACACCTGCGCCAGATGTCATAGCGATTCGCTGACCATGGCACCGTATGGGATCCCGACAGGGCAATTTGCCGAATACGCCCGCAGCGTTCACGGCATCGCCCTCCTCGAAAAGAAGGACGCTGCCTCCCCGGCATGCAACGATTGCCACGGCAATCATGGTGCAACCCCACCTGGCATCGAGTCGATTTCCAAGGTCTGCGGCACTTGCCACGTCCTCAATGCTGAACTCTTTGCGTCCAGCCCACACAAACGGGCCTTCGATTCGCGGCGCTCGCCCGAGTGCGAAACCTGCCACGGAAATCATGCCATTGCTCACGCCACGACCGGGATGATCGGTACGGCTGAGGGATCGGTGTGCAGCCGTTGTCACAGCTCCACAGAAAACAGTGCCGGCTTCGCCGTGGCGGACAGCATGCGCCGCGCAACGGACTCTCTCGAGGCGGGCATTGCTGACGCACAAGCGCTCCTGCTCGATGCCGAACAGAAAGGAATGGAGGTTTCCGAGGCGAAATTCAAGCTTCGAGACGCCCGGCAGGCCCGCCAGGAAGCCCGAACCACAATGCATCTCTTCAGCAACAGCCGGTATGAAGAGATTGTCGCAAAAGGAAAGACCATAGCGGCAACGGTGGCGCAGGAAGCGTCCCAGCAGATCGACGAATACTACTACCGCCGGTGGGGACTGGGGATGTCAACGCTTATCATCGCGCTTCTGGCCGTTGGGGTCTACCTTACGTTGCGCCGCATCGAACGCCGGCAGGCAGCACAGACAGCGAGCAAGTGAACCACAGGAAGCAACGCATCCTGCAGCGAGAGACTTCTGATTGCGGTGTTTCTGATGGATGTACTCCCCCCAAAAAGAAACGTGGGCTGAGCATCACCGCTCAGCCCACGCGTGTCTACTGCCTTCCCGTCGCTGCGTGTGCAGCTAGAGCTTGTACGAAACCCCGATCTTCAGGAATCCGATATCATACCCCAGTTCCAATGTTGCAGCGAATTTGGGCGAGAAGTAGTAACGACCTCCCACAAATATCCCAAATCCGAAATAGCTCCCTCCTGCATTGTATGGAACCAATTTCTCGTCACGTCCTGAGAATTTGGCACTGACGATGTGGTACCCGAGAGTCAGTCCGCCGTACAGATCGAAATTCTTGAGGTCCTTCAGATGTTGGGCAAAGTGATACGCTCCGCGGCCGCCCACAAAAATGTACGTATAGGACCACTTGTCGGACACAAATTCATACGATGACGTGGAGAACGACACGACCCCGCCCACCGAGATATTGTGCACAATCCCGTGATCAAACGACACGAAGATCGGCGGCATTCCTGCCGTTCCGTAGGCACCAGGATATCCCAGACCCAATCCGGCGGTGATGACGTTTTCGCCATCCTTCGACTGCGCAAGGGACGAAGGCGCGATCACCATCGAAACGAGCACGAGGAGGGCAAGGAGCGACAGCGTTGTTTTCATCTGATTGTTCCCCAGGTTGTGAGTGGGCGAAGAATGAGGATTTCATGGATCGGAAGATACGATTTTCCACTCTGATCCACAACTGTGGAATGGTCCTCCGTTTCTGGTCTGTCACCCATGTGACGACCGCTCCTGCCGCATACGCATCACCCGATCTTAACGTACGAGAAGAAGCTTCCGAACCTGCACGAAGGACCTCCCGGTGCCGCTTGAAACTTCCGTTGCTTCCATCCTGCAAAAATAGACACCGCTCGTGACCCCTGCCGCGTTCCATTCCACGCTGTGCACACCCGACCCGATCTGTTGATGCACCAGAGCATCCACCTGCTGTCCCAGGAGGTTGTATACGGTCAGCGTCACGGTGCTTGTAACAGGCACCTGATAGCTGATGGTGGTTGTCGGATTGAACGGATTCGGATAGTTCTGGTCCAGCGTGAACGACGTAACCACGTGTGTCTCTTCTCCGGCGGCAGTCGTTGAAGCCACCGAAAACGCCTTGCTCTCTCCAAAGAACGTGCTATCAGAAAACAGCTGCACACGGACTCTGTACGTGGAATCACCTGCAAGCCCGGTTGCCGGGACTTTCCAGACATAGCGCCCGGTGTTTTCGACGCTGTCGACAATTTTGAGCGTGAACAAAGCGTTCCGGTACAGCCGGATTGCCACGAATGCGCCCACATTCGCTTCCCAGCGCACCACCACCTGCGAGCCCGGCACGACTGTTGAGTCCCCCTGAGGATGGAGAACTTCCAGAAACGGCGGCGTCGTACTGAACCGGGACACAGAAGACCACGCACTCTGCCCTAACTCATTTCTGACTCTCGCCCTCCAGAAATACGCCGAGGCCGGAGCGGCACCCGCCCAGGAAAACGCCGATGAAGTCAGGGTCGAGTCATCTATAACGAACGCTCCAAAAAGGGAGTCCGTGGAGACCTGCAGATGTGAGCCCGTAAGATGTCCAAACGAGGTCCATCGGATCAGAACGGGTACCTCCTGGTTGACCCGTGCATTCTGGGCCGGCACGACGGGAGACGGGACAGCCGGCAGGGACACATCCTCCGGGATGCCGATAATGAACTCTCCGAAGTTCGATGTTGTGGCCGTCAGAGCGGACTTCTGCGCATCATAGAACGATGTCAGCATGCTGAACGCACCCTGTTCGGGCGTTCCCCGCCGGTAGATCACCGCACGATCCTTGTCCGCATACGGAGCGAGAGCAATGCTGTCGAAGGTCACATCCGCAATGAATGATGTCATGCCGATCTGCGAAATCTCCCAGCGTTCAGGCTGCACGAAAGGAGGAAGTCCGGAGAAGCCCTCGTGCACCGGTCCGTAGGCAAACCGCTGTGATGTGACCCGGTTATATCCTGAGGGGGACTGTGTAAAGAGAATGGAAGTCCCGGTCAGGACACTATCCCCTTTTTTGAAGTTGTACACCAGGCCTGGCAACACGTCGTTGAAGCTGACCGATGCCGCGGGCGTGGCAACGAGCCCGAGGTTGAATTTCAGTGCCCGGTAACTGGATGTCGCATCCCCGAACTCCATCTCGAAGGCAATGGAGTGGTCCGGCCTGACCTCCGTAACGGACTGCTTGCCAACACCGGTCGAGGGGGCGGAACCCCAGCCGATAACCGTGTTGCCATTTGCCAGTCGTTGCACGGAGCCCCGTGCGGGAGCGTAGATATCCGGTGTATGGTAGTACTCCCAGACCAGAGTTGCCGTCTTGTTCACCTGATCGATCTGATACTCAACGGCCCGTGAACGGGGAGTGGGGTGCAGATTTCCATTATCGAAGAGCATGAAGTTACCGTTGGGCAGCCTCACGATCGAATGCTGGTATGTGTAATATGTCGGGGCATTTTCCGCGTGTTCCCCGATGAACGCAAACTGGTTCTGCTTCCCTCCCATCCGCCACATGATTGCGCCGGTCATTCGATTGATCTTCACGATCTCGCATGTATTCCGGAAGCTCGCGATAATATTTCCATCGTTATCCGGCACGTAGGCATTGACGTGGATATAGTCGAAAGCCGAGGCTTTGGTCGACATGTAGGTATCCACGATGGGGATGTAGTCCCAGCTCCTCCATTGGAAAACCACGTTCTTGTTCAGATCCAGTTCCTGCAGTATGGATCCGACGACGATCGCATTGGGGTTCCCCCCCGGGACCAGGGCACTCACATCGATGTATTGTATGTCGTATGCATGGAGCAGAACGTGGCCATTTCCCAGAATCCTGAAATCATGGCTGTCTGCGTCATATCCGTTCCCTGCTCTGAAACTATCGACAGGCGCGAAGGCGGAATCCACCACACGGTGGATCGACCGGCTTCCGCCGGCGTATCCCCAGTCGCTCTCCCCCTCCGCATACGAGTAGAACCCGTTTACCTGTTGCTTGAAATCGTAGGTGTGACCATGTGTCCGTGTATAGCGTACGACGTTGCCGGTGTTATCCACCATAAACGCAAAATACCCGACACCCTCGACATGATCGGCCGTTGCCAGGAGAAAATACCCGGGGGCGGGGTTGTTGATTGTGTCAACTTTTATCGATGGAAAATCGGGAGGCAATGAATCGATCTCCGCTTTTGATCGGAGAGCAATGGAGGCCAGCTCAGAACGGGGTATGACACTGCCCTCGTCGGTCACCGCGTACAGAGCACTCAGAGGCTGCTGGAGCGATGTCGTCGTAAACGACAACGTCATGGGACGTACCGGCGCACCGTCCGTCGTCACTACCCCTTCGCCGAATGTGACGTCCACCTGCTCCCCGGGCGCCAGTGGCCGCTCAGGCGTAAAGAGCATCGTCTGGCCGTCATCCGAGAGGGTGAGCGAACCGGCATGCACTCCACTTGCAGTTCCCGTCACGCGAATCGCCGAAGGCGAGAGTGTTGTGCGATCAATGTCCCTGTCGCATCGAAAGATGATATTGGTGTGAAGAGAGACCATTGTCGAGTTCGGCAACGGCGAAACGTACACGAGGTGCTGGGCCACAGCAGTCAGGGCACCGCCGATCGCGACGAGTCCGAGCAAGTAGAAGAAGCGTTTCAATGGTACCACCTTTCCGTTGTGAAACACCACACAAGAAACTGTTGCTCCACATGCTGTCTGTCATCCAGACGGACGATCCCATGGCTCGTCGGACGAGCCGGATGTCTCTGGTTCTGCAGAATGCGCTGCGGAGGGAAATCTGGTGCGGAGGGCGAACGCCGGCAGTCGCGTCGGAAAGCAGGTATTTGCCCGCAGGCAGCCACGAAGAGCCAGCAGATCACCACAAAGCACATAGAACACCAAGCCGAAAGTCCCCTTCCATGAGAATATACATGAGACAAACCACAGGAGCAAGAGGCGCCAGAACAGGTTCTGACCGCCGGGCACCACACCCGGAAATTCTCGATTTCCACGACTCATGCTCTGTACCCCCCCCTTGGGACCAGTTTTTTTTCCAATCTTTCGATCTATACCCCCCCTCTTCGTTTCTTGGTACACTATGGTACAAGATGATAGCACCGGCACACCGGGGTATTCGCGGAACTGGACCGGCTTCCGCACACAGCCGCACACGTGAATTCGTTGATGCCAGATCGACGGGGGCACAACTATGCTCACACCACACCGAACAGAGAAGGAATCGCGCATGCGGCGACTGCGGATAGGAATCATCGACCTTGTCAGCAAGGGGCCTACGAATGCTCTCTGGGCACGGGTCATGAATGCGAACCTTGCAAGCATCATGCCACAGGTAGTGGCCGTCTGGTGTCAGAGAGCGGGGCATGACGTGACGCTGGTCTGCTATACGGGATCCGAGAATCTCGCCGAGGAGTTGCCGGGTGATCTCGACCTCTTGTTCATCGGCGCATTTACGGAATCCGCGCTTCTCGCCTACGCCATAAGCGCCCAGCACCGTTCCAGGGGTGTTGTGACGGTCCTCGGCGGTCCACATGCCCGTTGTTATCCGCAGGATGCCCAGAAGTATTTCGATTATGTCCTCGGCTTTACCAGCGAGGCCGTCATACAGGATGTCCTGCACGATTGTTCACGGCATGCACCCCTCGGTATCCGTCTCACCGCACCAAAGCAACCGGACGAATTCCCGGGAGTGCGTGAACGGTGGAACTTTATTGAGGACACGCTGCGAAAGGCGCCCCTTATCAAGATGGTGCCGATGCTCGCGAGCGTTGGCTGTCCTTACACCTGCAGCTTTTGCATTGACTCGTCGGTCCCGTACCAGACACTGAATATGGAGAAGATGCGGGACGATCTCCGTTTCCTTCTCACGAAATTCAAACGACCCCTCGTGGGCTGGCACGATCCGAACTTCGGAATCCGGTTTGATGAGGTCATGAACACTATTGAAACTGCGGTTCCCCCGAACAGCATAGACTTCGTCGCCGAGAGCAGTCTCTCGCTCCTTTCAGAACCTCACCTGGCACGCATGAAGCAGAATGGATTCAAGATGCTTCTGCCGGGGATCGAGTCATGGTATGACCTCGGGGAGAAATCCAGAGCCGGCGTCGCACAGGGTCTCGCGAAGGTGGAACGCATCGCCGAACACATCAATATGGTGCTCCGCTACGTCCCCTACGTCCAGACAAACTTCGTCATGGGGCTGGATTCCGATGCGGGGCCGGAGCCGTTCGAGCTGACCAAGCGATTCATTGATCTTGCCCCTGGGGCCTTTCCCGGCTATTCACTTCTGACCTCATTCGGCGAAGCAGCGCCCATCAACTACCAGTATCAGCTGGAAGGGCGGCTCATTGGTTTTCCCTTCCATTTCCTGAATAACAACGGGGCAATGAATATGCGCCCCAGGCAATACCAGTGGTCTGAATTCTACGCTCACGTGGTAGACCTTACGCGCTACACGTTTTCGCCACGGGTGATCGCCCGACGGTTTGCCGGGACCAGAGCATTCATCCCACGGTGGTTGAACCTGATTCGGGCCGTATCCTCCGAAGGATATGGCCGACTCCACTACCACGAAAAGGTCCTCAAATTTCTCGATTCTGATCGTGGATTCCGCGATTATTTCGAGCAAGAGTCCGAAATTCTTCCTACATTCTATAGGGATCAGATCCAACGCGACCTAGGCCCCTGGTGGGAGTCGTTACCAGCGGGAGCCATTGAACACGATCCCTACGCATTCTTGAAAGCTCACTCGGCCACGCGGCAGACCGGAGCGATGGTAGCGGAGGCTGCGGGCTAGGATTGCCTCTTTTTCGAAGAATGCCTCGAGGCAACACGAAGAACACGAGGATGTCCGCAAAAGGAGACACCAGCGTTGACGAATGACACAACTCTCTGGACCATGCTTCGGAAACACCTCCCCCGCAGGGAGTGGATATCCATCGGGGAGATTTTCCGTATCCTGCGACCCAGGATTCCGCTTGATGCCGAAGACATGCAACGCATGGGAGTACGCTCACGAACCCTGCGCTGGGAATTCAATGTGCGCCGAGTCCTCCACTCCAAGCAACGGGAGGGAACACTTTCCGCACGGGAGAGCTGTCAGGATTAAGTTCAGCCCGGCTGCGAGAGCGCACTGCGGTGCCGTTCTCACACCGGACAACATCAGAAGCACGACTTTGCTTTACCGCGTTCGCCGGAAGCGGACAGACACATATATAAGAGGGAGTGTTCCGTGGAAAATGGTACAGTAAAATGGTTTAACGCCTCAAAGGGCTTCGGTTTCATACAGCGAGAAACCGGAGAAGACGTGTTCGTCCACTTCAAAGAGATCGTCGGCGAGGGATACAAGTCGCTCAACGAAGGGGATAAAGTGAGCTTCGAAGTCACGCGTGGACCGAAGGGTCTGCAGGCAACGAACGTCTCCAAAGTCTGACGACCACAACGAGCCCTGTCGCACCGGAACATTTCCCGGCCTTGTACTCGGGCTCTTCTGACGCGTCGTTGTAAATACCGTATGGCCCGCGCATTTCTGCTCGGGCCATATGTGTCAACCGGAGCCAGCGGCATGTGACCTTGCGGTTATGGCAGCAGGAGGATTTTCCCTGTGGTCTTCCGCGCTTCAAGATCGCGGTGCGCCTGTGCCGCATCGGCTAAAGGATACGTCTGACCGATCCTGAGGCTCAAGGATCCAGATGTAACCATCGAAAACACCACGCCCGATCTGGATTCCAGCTCATCCCTGGTTGCGATATGCTGACCGAGGGAAGGACTCGTAACGTACAGCGACCCTTTTTCCAGAAGAATTCTGAGATCCACGGGGGGGACTGCCCCGCTTGATGCTCCATAGAGCACCATCATTCCGCGCCTCTGCAGCACGTTCAATCCCTTCTCGAATGTGGTTTTGCCCACAGAATCATAGACCACGTGTACACCTCGGCCGTCTGTCAAACGCTTGACTTCACGTTCAAAGTCATCGTGCGTGTAGAGGATGATCTCCTCGGCGCCGGCCTCACGAGCCAGCTGTGCCTTTTCCGGGGTGGAGACCGTTGCGATGACGTGCGCTCCCAGGTAGCGGGCCATTTGCACAAGGAGCAGTCCGACACCGCCGGCCGCAGCATGCACGAGCGCCGTGTCTCCCCTCTTCAACGGGTAGGTATCATGCGTGAGAACGTGTGCGGTCAGCCCCTGCAGCATCGCGGCAGCCGCTTGCTGGTCACTCACGCCCGCGGGAATGCGCACCGCACGGTCCGCGGGGATAGCGGCGTATTCAGCATACGAACCCCTGAGGTGCGTCCACGCTACCCGGTCACCTGGCCTGATCTGGTGTACATCAGCACCGACGGCATGAACCGTCCCTGCACCTTCCAGGCCGATCACAAACGGCAACGGGGCTGCGTATCGTCCGTCCCTGTAGTACACATCGATATAGTTCACCCCTGAAGCGGCGACCTTCACGATGACTTCCGTGGACTCAGGGTGCGGCACTGGCAGGTCTGAAACCAGAAGGACCTCCGGGCCCCCTGTTCGGGTCACGCGTATGGCTTTCATCATTGTTCTCAATTCCATGTCCGATTCGCTACTTCGTTAAGGCCAACAACTCCCGGCCGGGATGATGCGGATTCATTGATCGCCATGGGGAATCACCTGATCGGACCCGACGAATTTGCCGCCGCGTACCGTGGCACCAATGACAATTCCCGCACTTACCAGAACAATGTTCTTGATAATGTACTGCCCCTCGAGCGTCGGAGCGTAGGGAACATGTGTGAAGACCTGGTCTGGGTAGAGGAAGAGCGGTGTTACAGCTCCGAGCATCTGCACGAAGAGCAACAGGAGGATCGCCCGCATGAATACGCCGAAAATGAGCCCGACTCCAATGAGCGACTCCCAGGCAGCGAGAATCAGCAGCGAGACAGCCGGGGAGATGCGGCCGAAGGTGAGCGTATGAATTGTCTTCGTGGCGAGCTCCTGCGCAGGGCTGAGGCCCGGGAAGAACTTCAGGATTCCGAACCAGAAGAAGGTCACGCCGAGGCTGACACGGAGTATGACGATTGAGTACCGGGCCATGAACGACGTAATTCGTGAATCAAGCCGGTCAAAATGAGTCCTTACTGTGTTCATGGCATCTCCTGTAGTTCCCGTATCGCAGCCAAGAGCCGCACGATTTCTACCTCTGTGGTGTAGAGAGAGACCCCTACCCGCGTTACGCCGCCCCGGTCGAGCAGTCCATCACTTCCATCGGACGGATAGCGTAGAAGTGCCCAACCCCGGTGCAGATGCCCCTCTTTGCGAGAAACGCGCTGACTTCCGCCGCGGGATGCCCCTCTATAGTGAAGGAGACTGTGGGGCACCGTCGGGGCACGTCAAACGATTCTCCGTAGATTGTGACCTTCGGGATTCCCAGAAGCCCTTGATAGAGCAGCACACCGAGGGCATGTTCATGGACACCGAGGCGCAGCATGCCCTCGGAGGCCCTGGATCGATGATCTGACCCTTCTCCCAGCCCTGCAATGTACTGCACAGCCGCTCGCACACCGGCGATGGCTGCATGATTGAGCGTTCCCGTCTCGATCCGATACGGTGCCTGCTGGTTCTGTGTACGAAGGCGGTCTGTCTCCAGCCGGTCGAGGAGTCCCTCCCGCGCATACAGGATTCCGACATGCGGCCCGTAAAATTTGTAGGCTGAGCAGACCAGGAGGTCCACATCCATACTCGTCACGTCAATCGGCAAATGCGGTGCATAGTGCACTGCATCGACCATCAGCAACGCGCTGACCTTAGTCGTCGCCTTGCGTATCCGACTGACATCATTGATCGTGCCGAAGGCATTTGATGCGAGTCCCATCGCGACGAGTTTCGTCCGGGGGTTGATTTTCGACAGGAAGTCGTCGTAGTCGAGGGTGGCATCACGACGGACCGAAACCTCGCGAACAGTGATACCCTGGTTGCGCAGGGCCAGCCAGGGGCCCCGGTTCGCCTCATGGTCGAGCTCGGTAATGACGACCTCATCCCCGGGCCGAAGAAGGCGCCCTATCGCCCTGCTGAGAGAGAACGTCAGCGTGGTCATGTTGGCGCCGAACGAGATCGTCGTGTGGCTCTTCGCACCAAGAAACATGGCAACGACCTGTCGTGCTTCTTCCAGCATCTGATCTGTTTCGATGGACGTGACAAACTGGCCATGCGTGTTGGCATTACACGTTGTGTAGTAAGCCGCGATAGCATCGATTACCTGTCTGGGAATCTGGGTTCCGCCCGGACCGTCGAAATAGGCGAGAGGGAAGCCATTATGCATCCGCCCCAGTGATGGGAAGTCCGCGCGCCCGGGTGACAGTGATGGGGGGGGTGATGGTGACATACTCATATCTCTGCTCGGCTCCTGAGATAGTCGTAAGCTAGGATGGAATGAGAAACGTACGAAGCACGGAGGAATGGCGACGGCGGAGGCCCATATTTCAAAGGATCAACTATGAATATTGACGCTCCATGGGCACGGCAGCAAGCTCGAGTTCTGTCATGCCATCACAAAGAATTTCTCACTATAAACACACAACCCCGCCTCGTGAGCGGGGTTTGTGCTGCAGCATCGTTCCGATACCTATTCGGCTACGTTGGCATTCGCCTGTATGACAGAGACGTTTGCTGCCGCAAGCCCCTTCGGACCGCGCTCGATGTCGAATTCGACCGCGTCGCCTTCATTGAGACTCTTATACCCGCTAGCCGATATGGCATTGAAGTGGACGAACACATCTTCGCCCCCACTCCGTGCGATGAATCCGAAGCCTTTGGCTGCGTTAAACCATTTGACGGTTCCTTTTTCCATGGAACACATCCTCTCATGTTGTTAAAATGACCCGTCTCAACCGACGGGCAAGGTGTACGCCGAGTTTTCCAGCCGGTTCCTGAATGATGGCGTTGCGACCTTGGGAGGAGACGTTCGTCAAATCAGCAGAACTCTGCCAGCGGTGTACCAGTAACCTACGTATGTAAGATGCACATTTTCGGCACCAATTCCTAGTTAATTACGAGAGATTTCTGACTCTATGGAACGGGGCCGACAAGAACCGTCAGGAGGTGGTTGACGCGCGCACGCGACTCAACGCCCGCAAGGGTCTCACGGGTGGTTAGCCAGCACTGCCCTCTCTGGAAGCACCCGGGCTGTCCACGAGATGAACGAGACCCTGTAATTCTCGCTTGAGGATGTTGTCTTGCGGATACGCATGTCCGAGATGCTGCCGGAAACCCTCGGCGCATGCGACCCCGACCGTTGTACCTCGCTGTCGTGCCAGCCCTCTCATCGACTCGAGGTATTCATCAATCCCGTGATGCGCCTTCAGCCAGCTTCGCTGACTCTCATGACATAAGAGCATCTGTTCTTTCTTCCCCATGGTGCTGCTGATGTCGACAATCGTCGTCGCATGGACCGCATTCCCCAGAATGCCCTTCCCTTCCACCGGATCCATATAATACAGATACGGGATGCTCAGGAAAGGCTCAATCCCACCGGTATCGATGTTGGTCATGCCTGCCGAAAAACATGCCGTACGCACGACCGTACTCGTCACCTCATGGTCCACCATGTAGTCTTCGGGACTCATGGTGAAGACGATTGCCGGCTTCACCATTCTGATCAGCTTAGTCACCTTCAACACGGTGAGACGATCATAGAGAATGAAGACATCATCACAATCCATACAGGAATAGCGTCCATTCAGCAACGCAGCCGAAGCTGCCGCCTCCTTCCTCCGAATGTCACTGATTTCGCCTCTGGTTCGTGTTGCCGACCCGCAATCACCTGGCGTCATAGTGGCACAGTGGACTCCCCAGCCCTTTGCCTGCAACAACGCCAGCGTTCCCGCACACAAGAATTCCACGTCATCCGGGTGAGCTCCGATGGCGAGGACCGTCCTGTCGCTGCCGATGTCCGCCTGCATCACATCTTCCCGGTTCGGTGACATCCCGGATACGTCATATTAGTGCATCCCGGTATCAACGGCTTCAAGAGCCGGCCTGTAGTAATTGAACTGAACATTCGGATGGTCAGCGAGGAGCGACATTGGCACTGACGTGTCCACAATGCGTTTGGAGATCATGAATGCAGTAAGGCGCATGCCGAAGGGATTATCATGCATCCCCGCTTGCCATATGGAGACCTTCTCGGACTTCCAGGTTTCAACCGGTCCGACGGTGAGGGCTTGAGTTGGTATTCCGACGACATAGCCTCCACCCGACGTTCTTGCGTTTTGTGCGAGGGTAATCGGATGCAAATCTACCCGGCGGGCCGACAGTTTCCCGTACTCCGCTGGGGTTGGTGGCGCATCGAGGTATTCCCCTTCTCTTTTGAAGGGATCATTGAAGGCCCAATGCTTGACTTCTCCCTGACCACCTTGCATAACGGCACAGTGCACTTCATCGTAAGTGGCAGTATATGCTTTCAACTGGTCTGCCTTCGGAAAGTGCATGTTCTCGTCCGGCATCCTCAATTCAGGCCTGATCCTGTTGAAACAGTATTCCATGTCCGCTTTGGCGAAGGAAAGAGGGTGTGTACTTGGGACTTCTTTCCCATCCAGGACCCACTCATCCATTCCCCAGAAATGACAGTTCCGCAGGGAAAGGTCGAGATTATTCACCAGCTCAGCCACGAGTGGCAATTGTTCGGTCGGGCCGATTGGTCCGCAGATGCCCGTCGGCCGTGAAGGGGTTGCCCGTCTCCAGGCCGAGATATATTCCAGAGCTTCATTCATGTAGAATGATTCCAGCGTGTCATACAGGGCTACGGTGAAGCCGGGGCGGGAGAGTGCAACGAGCTCCCTCACCGAGAGTTGCGCTGCGTCATGCAGTATCTTCTCATCGAGCGTGGTATAGTCCCACCAGTCTTTGGCGAGGATGCTTACTCGTCGGTTCAATGCTGTATCTCCGTGAGTAATCGAGGGATTCGACTTCTCCAATAGGTGGTTGGCCCGGGAACTGCCTCTGGCGCGCGCGGGCAACGGATACCAGTCGTACCGGGTGAAATGGCAATCACCAGGATGGTTGCCGGGGGCCCTTTATGGTGTGTTCATTTCATGTGCAGAATCTTCGCGCCGTCAAACCCGTTGAATGTTGTGGATGACGCGGTGCTGTAGGCCCCGATATTTTCGGTGTAGAGATAATCTCCCACTTCGAGATTCCAGGGGAGGTCGACCGACAGGGAAATCTTGTCGAAGCTGTCGCAGGTCGGCCCGACCACTGCACAGATTTCCGACTCCCCTCCCTTAAAAGCGTGAAAATTCGGAATCCAATGATCATAGACGACGCCCGAAAAGGTATGATAGACGCCGTCATTGATGTGGTAGAAGACCTTCCCCTCCCTTCGCGCCTTTCCGATAATCTCCGAGACCAGCGTGGCGGCTGTGGCAACGATGAACCGTCCTGGCTCGGCCAGGATTTCAACATCATCCGGAAACAGCCGCGTGAACTCGGAATTCAACAGAGTGGCCAGTTTCTCGAAGTGGGGAACTCCTGGATCGTACGGAACCGGAAAGCCGCCACCGATGTCCAGGAGGTTCAGAGCAAACCCCTTTTTTCGCGCATCGTGGAGAATCGTCGAGGCGATACTGAGCGCGACGGTGTAGTTGTCGAAGTGTGTGCACTGGCTCCCCACGTGGAAACTTATGCCTTCGACCTTCAGCCCCATATCAAACGCCTGCTGGATCAGTTGCTGGGCGTCGCCCGGCTCCGCCCCGAATTTGGAGGCCATCTCGACCTGCGACCCGGTGTCCGGAACCTTTAAACGTAGCACCAGTCCGGCCGTGTCGCAATACTGTTTGAGTTTGATCAACTCCGCGCTGTTGTCATAGGTCACGAGCGGCTTGTACTGTTTTATTTTTGCAAGCGTTGTGCGGTCCTTGATCGTGTTGGAGAAGATAATCTTGTCCCAGATGAAGTGTTTCTTTTCCTTCCGCTCAAAATGCTTAATGTAGTGGTACACCTGCATAAATTCTTTGTATGAGGCAACATCGAAACTCGAACCTTCTTCGAACAGCGTTTCGATAATTTCCTGCTGGGAATTGGCCTTCACCGCGTAGTAACATTGAACCCGCGGAAGGTGTTTCTTAAACGTCCGGTAGTTTTCCCGGAGCACGTCATGGTCAACTATGAACAAGGGGGAACCGTGCTGCTCCACCAGTTTCAGAAGTTCGTCGTGGTTGTGCAAGTCTCTCTCCAGGTACGGGTCCAGGGTGTGGGAGGGAAATCAGGCGGAAAGCCCTTTCATGAGGGATTTCAGCTCGTCAACCTCCTTGTTGTTTTCAAGATACGATTGTATCAATTTCTTCCGCAGCTCGTCTCCGCGGTCATACAGTCGCTTCATCTTCTTCGGTTGTGTCGTCTGCAGGACGTACGCGACAAGCAACGGGAAGGCGACCGTCACATCCACATACGCGGTCACCGTTTCATCCAGCTTGGTGGGGTCGATCTTGCCCCAGCTGACCGCTTCGCTCGGCGGGGCACCTGAGAGGCCGCCGGTATCGGGACGGGCATCGGTGATGTTGATATCGTAGTCCTGGCCTGCCTCCGGGATCATCAGCACTTCCTGGATCTGCGGTTCCGTCTGCAGAAGGAAGTTTTTCGGACTGCCCCCTCCGATGAGGAGGACTCCGGTCTTACCGTGTTCATAGTTCTTGGCGTTGAGAATGATCGCGGTCGAATCATTCACGTCGATGCTTGGGTTGATCTTCAGTTTGAAGTGCTTCTGAAGTCCCCCCGCTTCGGCGAGGAGCTCCAGTCCCGCCACGTTCATCCCGATTGTGGAATCCCCTGGAGATGAGGTGAATACTGGGATCCCGTTCCGGTACGCGGCCGCGAGAACACTGACCTCTCCCAGCGTGTTTTTCTTTTCGTACTCGTTGAGGACCTTGCCGAGATGGTGGTAGTACTCCCGCGTTCCCATCTCTTTCTGGAATTCCGGCTGCAGCATGATCTTCCGCAGAATGGCATCAGTCGCCATCAGTACATCCTGATAGTCGAACAGAATGTCATAGATCCGGGTCACGCCTTTGTCGCGCAGATCGGCATCATCCACCGTATGGCTGCCGCGGAACAACGGCATATTGAGCGCAAAGTGCATGTCATGGTACATGTTGGCCCCCGTCGAGACGAGCCAGTCCACAAATCCGTGATTCATGAGCGGGATGATGGTTGAGGGGCCAAGCCCGGCCGGTGTCAATGCGCCCGCAATACTCACTCCGATGGTGACATCTTCCCTGGCGTACTTGTCGCGCATCAACTGACATGCCGCCCGCAATCGTCCTCCATTGTACGCATCCATGTTGTCGATGATGCTGGCGACGTCGCTCTCCTTCGTAATCGGCCTGGGAAGTACTCGCTTGCCTGAAAGGTACGTATGCCGGTCGGCATGGCGTTTCTGAGAATGGTCCATACTGCTTCCTTCGTTGTGTGCTACGTGGTATGACGCTTCTGGAAAGCGTAGTTCATCAATTTGTAGGTGAGCTTCGCAGCAGTGTAATCGGGGTGCCGCACACTTCGGTTGGGCGCAAACTCAACGACATCACATCCCACGATTCTCTTCTGCTCCCCGATCAGACGCAGGAGCTGCATGGTCTCGGACCAGAAGAGTCCGTTCGGCTCGGGCGTCCCGGTGCTCGGCATAATCGATGGATCGAATGCATCCACGTCGAATGTCACGTAGACGTGCTGGGAGAGTTTCTGAAGAATCTGCTGAATCCAATCTTCTGTGGCGCGAATCCGGTGGGCGTACAGAGTGGTGATGCCGCTCCGGGAGATGAACTCCGCCTCCTCTGGGGAAAGGGCCCGGATGCCCACCTGCACCACGTGTGCCGGGTCCATGAATTCGCACACGCGCGCCATCACACAGGCATGGCTGAATTTCGACCCCTCGTACGTGTCCCGCAAATCCGCATGCGCATCGAACTGCACCACCGAGAGATCGGGGTATCTCTCACGGTGGGCTCTGATCGGCGCCTGAGAGATGGTGTGCTCCCCTCCCAGAACGGTGACGAACTTCCCGTCCGCGAGGAGTTTCGCCACTGCACCGTGGATCTTCGTTACCGCCTTCTCATCCGTATTGTTGCCGAGGGTGAGTGATGGAAGAGTAGCGATGCCGACGCTCGTGGAGAGTTCCGTGCCGATCTCCTCGTCATAGAACTCCACGTACCGCGAAGCGTCCAGAATGGCGCGGGGACCGCGCCCCGTCCCTCCGCCATAGCTTACCGTGTGTTCGTAAGGAACCGGGAGCACCACAATCTGTGCAGAGGCATACGTGGAAAGCCGATTGTCGATGCCCAGGAAATTTCTGCTTTTTCCGAGAACTCTTACTTCGGAACGCGTTTTCATGTTTGGCATGGAGAGATGGTGAGGAACCTGATACCGTCAGGTACAATCTAGGATAGAAAGGGGTTATTCGCAACACATCGAACAGGCGACGGGCACACTGCGTGCGCCATGTCCCAGGCGTCAGCCGCTGGAACCAGGCAGCCTCTCTCCGCTGCTCCGGGGTGTCTCATTTCCAGTTTTTGAATCCAGACTCCGCGAGGCTCCATGTTTGCATCATTTGCTGCCCCTTCAGTGCGAAATGCAGTGAGCATGTCCACCTGTGCCAGAAGCTGCAATTGTCGGCGCGGATGTTAGCGTATACAAGCGCCCTTCTTCTCCCAGTTTCCAGCTGTTACTGTTTCCTTCGAACCCGCCCTGCCACAGCAAGGCCAACGCCACCCAGAACCGCCACCGATGCAATGACCAGGCGTGCAACGATCTCCTCGGACAGGAAAAGCACGCCAGCCATTGCAGCGATCACGGGGACGGCAAGCTGGACAACCGCCGCTCGGGTCGCCGTCAATCCCCGGAGTGCTGCATACCACAAGACATAGCCGATGCCTGAGGTGAGTGAGCCGGAAATGACGGCGAGCAGTACCCCCTGCGTCGACCACCGCATCTCTCCGATATGAAGCAGATTGAGAACAAGGAGTATCGGAACCGCTCTGATGAAATTGTCGGTGGTTGTGGTGATGGGATCCCCACTGCCGCGGCCGCGGAGGGAGTAGACTCCCCATGCGAAGCCAGCAAGGATCATGAGGGTTGAACCAATCACTGGCGGGCCCGTGATGCCCGGGGAAACAAGATAGACCGTCCCTCCCAGTGCGAGGAGCAACCCGATCCATTGGATCGGAATGGGGCGTTCGCCAGCACGAATGCCTGCGACGATCATGGTCATTTGGACCGAACCCATCAGAATCAGCGCTCCTGTACCGGTGCTGAGACTCACGTAGGCATACGAGAATGCAAAAGCGTACAGAGCAAGCATGGAGGCCGATATCCAGCTACCGCTGGGGCGAGATCTCCGCCGGAAGAGAACTGAAATGATCCAGAGTGTTGCGGCACCCGAGAGTATTCTCAGATTGGCGAAGCTCGTTGGATCGATTGCTCCGTGCGCAAGAGCCATTCTACAGAGCACGGAATTGGACGCAAACGCAACGAGAGTGATCGCCGTAAGCGCGATCGTGACAGAAACGGCTTGTCCTGAATGCTCAGCCAGTTCACCCTTCACTGAATGACCGGCTGTTGTCGAGACCGACGAAGGCATGCAGTACCGTAGTAGTGGTATGTATCATACCCGATGTTCCACAAGTATTACCACTTTGCCTCGGGCGTGTCCGTCCCCAAGATACCGGAGAGCTTCAGCAGCCTCACGGAGTGGATAGCGTCTATCAATGACGGGGACGACTTTGCCTGCTTCCACAAGCTCTTTGAGAAAAACCAGATCCTTCTGGCTTCGCTTCGCAGATACACCCCCCATTTTCTTGCCCCCGGTCTCGGACATCCATGACCCCAGAAGCATGGCCTGGAAGATCTGAGCCATCGTGCCTCCGGCCATAACATACGTCCCCCTGGGGGTTAAGGCACGCTTGTACGCTGAAAGCGAATGATATCCGTTTGCAGCGAGAATGAGGTCATACTGCTGACCATTTTCGGTGAACTTCTCTTTCGTGTAGTCAATAATATGGTCAGCCCCAATCGAGCGCGCCTGATCCACATTCCTCGTGCTGCACACGGCAGTGACTTCAGCCCCGAACGATTTGGCGATCTGCACCGAAAACGTCCCCACCCCGCCGGAGGCGCCATGAATCAACACTTTTTGCCCTGGCTGAATCTCTCCAACGTCGCGGAGACCCTGCAGGGCGGTGATTGCCGCCATAGGTACGGCCGCTGCTTGCTCGAACGACAGATTGGCCGGTTTCAACGCCATGACATCCTCAGGGGCACATGCATACTCGGCAAATCCGCCGCGTACCATGCCAAACACCTCATCGCCTGGCTGAAACTGCTTGACATTTCTGCCAACCCCTTCAATTCGCCCCGCTATGTCAGCGCCGAGTCTTCTGTTTTTGGGTTTGAACAGACCCGCGCCCATCAGGCGAACCAGGAATATGTCAGCGGTCAGGAGATGCCAGTCGTATGCATTGACGGACGCCGCATGAACCTTTATCAGTACTTCATCGTCCTGGGGGACAGGCTTCTCCACGTCTCGTAATTCCAGGACATCGGGAGAGCCGTATTTTTCGTACACGATCGCTTTCATGAATATTCCTTTACGGTCACGGGGTTTCTAGCCTCGCTAATATCGGCAGTCATAGCATATGTCGAATTCGATGGAGTGGAGAAAGAAGGGGGGCATGACTTGAGCCCCTGCGATAGGCATCTGCAGGTATATCGGCAGCAGTCGCTTACGCTTCGGATGGAGGGTGGAGGCAACAGTGCCCTCGGGCAGATTCGAACTGCCGGCCTGCGGTTTAGGAAGACTGACTCGTGATGCAATATCGTTGAATCCGAATTCCTTTGGGCACTTTGGGATGCCACCTCTGTTAGCAACGTTAGCAGACTGTTAGCAGAGGGACTATATTTTGACTTGAGACGTACGAATATACAATGCACAACGACCGATGTCAACCGATTTCAAACCGGGAATCTACAAATTCTGGATAGGACTACTTCGAAAGCAGCTGGAATAGCTTCACGTTCAAAAAGAGAACTTCCCTTCCAGACTTCTGGCTGCGGAGTATTCCTGCCTTCTCCAATTCTCTAAGATACACTGCTGCCGTCTTCCGCTCAGCTATCCCGGCCTCTACAAGATGCTGGACTTTCGTGTAGGGCTGGCGGAAGAGGGCTTCAATCAACTCTTTTGAATAGACTTTCGCCGGCAGGTTCGCCTTACCTCTTTCAAGAGTCTGATCCATCAGTTTGCGGATCGCGACTACCTTCTCTCGAGTCTCTACTGCAGTCGCCTGAATCCCGTCCAGCATGTACAGAACCCAGCTCTCCCAATCCCCCTTTGTAGTCACTGCTCGGAGGTGTTTGTAGTAGTCGTTCTTTGTATCGATGATGTACTTACTCAGATAGAGGATCGGTTCATCGAGTAGCTGTCTGGCAACAAGGAAGAGACTATTTATGATCCTTCCGACCCGACCGTTTCCATCTGAGAAAGGATGTATTGCTTCGAACTGATAGTGAATCACCGCCAGTTTAATGAGGGGATCAGTCTCGTCGTCCGCATGAATGTACTCTTCAAGATTCTTCAACTTCTCGCGAACTACCGACTCCCCCTGCGGAGGAGTGTAGAGAACGGCACCTGTCCTGGTATTCTGAATGACAGTCCCCGGAACGGCTCTGATGCCTGACTGGTTCTCCTTGATGGTCTGAACTAACTTGATGAACAGGTTGGTCGTCAGGAGACCATGCTTCTTCATCTCATTGAAGCCTTCCCACAGCGCCACCCTGTATCGCAAGACCTCCTTTGTTGCGGGATCCACATCCAACGAGCTTGCGGTGAAGGCTCTGTACAGCGCATCATTCGTCGTTATGATGTTCTCGATCTCTGAACTTGCTTTCGCCTCACGCAGCACCAGAGAGTTGACCAAGATCGATTGATTCGGGATGGATGACCCCAGCCCCTTCAGCTCGGCGAGAGATCGCCCGGCCATAGCCACCTTCTTCAGGACAGCTTTTGTCTCGATCTCCGGCTTTGGTGGAAGCAGCGGCAGGTCGTCATATGGTATGGCTGGGTTGAGATCCATTGTGGGGCCTTCCTGGCTCAAAATTGGGCTACTCTGAAGGAGCTCGGCGCTCTCACGGCAACTCAGCGTATATGTCCACGCCGTGGACATGTTAGGGAAACGTGTCCACAAAAGCAAGATTCTTGGACATATTCAAAGAACATGTCCAAGAGGTGTACACGTCCATTTACTCATTCCTTTAAGTACATTTACTCAAAGAATTATGTAAACCCAGGCGGCCCTTCTAGGCATCGCCCGGTCAGACCATTTGTGTAAAGCAAAATGGCTCCAACTTTACACAAGTCCTTTTGTTCAAACTCCGCTTTACACAACTGGAGCATGGTTGGATAAGGGAGCATGCTCCGTAAAACGTGTCCAGCCGAAATGGCGAGCACAAACCGATGTTAGCAAAGGAGGAGTGCTGTTAGCAAACGGTGAGAATTATTGCAGAAAAGAGATAACAATTCGCAGAACCTGCGGCTGGACCCACCACGTGTCCACACCCTATCTTGGTATTTTTTTTCACCATGTTCATGGGCGTATGCGAGGGATTGGCTCCGCCTGGTATAGGGGTGAGACGGGGACGAGTACAAGTATGTGCCCCCCCCTGCAAATTCTCGAACTGGGCGACGGGCATTAGGTCAATCGGCCGCCACTCATACTTTCGATCCACCCGAGTTTCCATTGGCTGAATTCGAGAATCCAATGCCTTCCGACTACGCAGCGAAAGTAGAGAATTCGAGACCCCTCAGAGAGGGATCATTCTATACAAGTCCGGCATGATTGACGACATTTATCCTTCCCTACTGACGACAATTCGATCTCCCTATTTGTGAGGGAACAAATCTGTACACTGGTCTCCTTGTAGTTGTTACACCAGCGAAGGAGATGCATGATCAGTGACCGCAAGTGAGGAGGGTAATGGAATTGAGGCAGACGGAGAAGACAAAAGTCCAGGCCGCTGACAAAGCAGGGATTGATGTGAAGAGCGCCAGGAAGTATGCGCGTTTGGGGAAAATGCCGAGTGAGGTTCAGGCTGCCCATACGTGGCGGACACGGAAAGACCCATTTGGGGAGGTTTGGGAGGGTATGCGGGACAAATTGGCGGGAAGTGGGGGTCTGTTGGAGGCGAAAACGCTTTTTGAGCACCTGCAGAGGGAGTGGCCGGGAGTATTCAGTGATGGTCAGCTCAGAACCCTGCAGCGCCGAATCAAACGGTGGCGGGCGTTGGAAGGCCCCTCCCAAGAGGTGTTCTTTCCGCAGGTCTACCAGCCGGGCGCACAGTGTGAGTCAGACTTCACGCACATGAGCAGCCTTGAGATCACAATCGGTGGAGGGCGGTTCGACCATATGATCTACCATCTTGTGCTCCCGTACTCGAACTGGGAGACGGGCACGGTCTGTTTCTCGGAGAGTTTTGAGAGCCTGAGTGAAGGCTTGCAGAATGCATTGTGGGAGCTGGGCGGGGTACCCGAGCATCATCAGACAGACCGGTTGACCTCAGCGGTACACGAGATGAAACATCCGGAGGAGTTCACTGCCCGTTATGGTGCTCTGCTCCGGCATTATCGGCTGGATGGGAAAAGCACGAACAAGAACAGCCCGCATGAGAACGGAGACGTCGAACAGCGGCATCACCGCTTGAAGCGGACGGTCGAACAGGCATTGCTCATGAGAGGAAGTCGGGACTTCTCCCGTCGTGAGGACTATGACGTGTTCCTCCGGATGCTTTTCGCTCGGATGAACAGCAACCGTCGTACACGCTTCGCCGAGGAGCTGAAAGTTCTTCACGGCCTTCCTGAGAGGCGCCTTGAAGCATGCAAGCGGGAACGGGTGCGTGTGGGCCCCAGCAGCACGATCCGGGTCAATCACAACACGTACTCGGTCGATAGCCGGATGATCGGGGAGATGGTGGATGTCCGACTGTACATCGAGCATCTGGAAGTATACTACGGTGGACAGCGGGTGGAAATGATCCCCCGCCTTCGAGGCGAAGGAGGATATCACATCCAGTACCGGCATATCATCGAGTGGCTGGTGCGCAAACCGGGAGCATTTGAGAACTACCGTTACCGGGAGGCACTCTTCCCCACGCACCGTTTTCGGATGGCCTACGATCAGATCAAAGCGAAGCGTTCTGGTATTCACGCTGCCAAGGGGTACCTGGCCGTCTTGTACCTGGCCTTCAAGGAAGGTGAAGCACTGGTCGATCGTGCCCTGGAGCGGCTCCAGGAGGCTTCAGGCGACATCACAGAGGAGACCTTGAGAGAAGAACTCACCAGAGCTCGGGGCACGTCACCGTCAGTGCGGGATGTCGCCGTGGCGCCCGTCGATTTGCGTCTCTACGACGCACTTCTGGAAAGCGCGCAGGTAGCCGCATGAGTACCGAAGCAACGCTTCAAGGCAATCTCAAAGGGCATCTCAAGGAACTGCATCTGCCGACCGTCAGGGAGTGTTATCAGGAATCGGCGCGGATGGCAGAGGTGGAGCACTTGAGCTACGAACAGTACCTGCTGAACGTGATTGAGCGGGAATGCGATGTCCGGCGTACCAACAGAATCGGTCGACTTCTCCGGGAGTCAGGGCTACCGCTGGAAAAGACGCTCTCCATGTTCGACCGTTCGCGACTTACACACGGACTCAATGCGCAGGTCACGCACCTTCTCGATGGATCCTTCCTGACCCGCCGGGAGAACGTGCTGGCCTTTGGGAACTCCGGCAGCGGAAAGTCGCACCTGTTGTGCGCGATCGCTCATGAACTCATCCACCAGGAGAAACGCATTCGCTTCACCCCGTGTAGCCTTCTCGTGCAAGAACTCTTGATCGCCAAACGGGATCTCAAACTGGCGCGTGTGCTAAAGCGCCTGGCCCGCTATGACGTGATTTTAATCGATGACATAGGCTACGTCCAGCAAAACCGTGAAGAGATGGAAGTGCTCTTCACGCTGCTCGCCGAGCGGTATGAGCGGGGCAGCGTCATGATCACGAGCAATCTACCGTTCTCTCAGTGGGAGCGGATCTTCAAGGACCCGACGACAACTGCCGCAGCCGTCGACCGTCTTGTGCATCACAGCGTGATTATCGAACTGAACATGGAGAGTTACCGCCTGAAGGAGTCAAAGAAGCAGAAAGCCACAGCCGGAGACACCTCAAAGACCACACACCCGGTCTCAACGACAATTACACACAAAAACACACACCAAAACAGCAGAACAACAACGAAAAGCCACAAAAACAGCTCAATTACGCCACACACCCCTGCTCACAAGGGGACAAAGAATAGGGAATTATAATTGTCGTTGACCGGGAATAATAGTTGACGTTGAACACCGTTCCATCAATGCCAAAACCAAACGTGCCGGCTTTCCCCAGATCAAGCGCCTTGAAGAATTTGATTTCAGTTATCAACCACGACTCAACGAGAAGCTGATCCGTGAACTTGCCACGCTAGAGTTCCTCAAGGATGCTAAGAACGTGCTCTTCATCGGTGTTCCCGGCGTCGGCAAAACACATCTCGCTATTGCCCTCGGCATCAAAGCCACCCAGGCGCGCAAGCGTGTCCAGTTCTCCACCGCTGAGGAACTCACACAACTGCTTGCTGCCGCTGAGGTCGCCGGACGCCTCAACGACCTGCTTGACCAACTCTCCCGGCTCGATCTATTGATCATTGACGAATTAGGATATCTTTCCTTGACCAAACAGACAGCCAAGCTCTTCTTCCAGCTCGTCTCCAAACGCTACGAGAAGGCGTCCATCATCATCACGTCAAACAAGCCCTTCGAGCAGTGGGGAGAAATCTTCAACGACGATGTCGTCGCGGCCGCTATCCTCGACCGCCTGTTGCATCACAGCTATCCGTTCCTTATCAATGGCAAAAGCTTCCGCATGAAAAATATCATAAAATCTAACTAGCCCGGTGGGCAATTTTCCGCGGAATTCTGGGCAATATTCAGACGGAATCAACACATATCCTATTTCAGCAAGTCTGAAATGCACATCCTTACCCAACTTGATCCCTGATTTGGCAGCATCGTCGACTGTAGAGCGCCAAGTTCGATGTCCGTTATGGTAGGTGACGAGGTAGTAGAAACCGTTGGAGCGGCGAAAGAGGAGTGACATGATGTGACCCCATGTGTTAGCACTGACTGTTAGCAGACTGTTAGCAATCGCTAACGCATGAGATCAAAAGTGGCGAAAACAGTGCCCTCGGGCAGATTCGAACTGCCGGCCTGCGGTTTAGGAAACCGTCGCTCTATCCATACTGAGCTACGAGGGCGAAACAATCTACAACCGTTAGACTAGGCCTCCTCCTATCCCCATATTGAGGGCCGCCGGAGGCGGACCGAAATCCCGCCGCTCTCTGGCGGGACTGAGCTACGAGGGAAACTCTCGGAACACCCAAAAAGATAACAAAAAACAGCCCGAAATGAGTCAAAAAGAGACTTTTGGGGGGGCTCTTACCTCAATCAGCCCCCAAAGATACTAAGTCCAGAGGTGGTTTCCAAATCCGGGCCAGAGAGGCATATGCACTAGAATGGATCTGAATTGAGGGGAATCTGAGAAAAGCGGCAAAAAGTCTCCGAAGTGAGAAACTTATCAGGCCCGGACGCTGTTCCAATAGTGTATGACCAAGAAAACTTCGTATACCATATGCAGGCAGTGCGGAAGGGACTTCCCAGGAAACCCTTCCATGAGACGTTGCCCGTCATGTCGGAAGAAAGAGGCGCAGTATCGCGCTCAACGCGAGAAGATGAAGCGCAGCCTCCCCTATTACCTGAAGACCGACATCTAAGAGCAACAGCGGCTGCACAACCTACGCCGCAGGGATCATAGCCTGTATATGCAGGAAAACTCCCTTGAAGGTTAGGTACGCCGTTTTCAGCCCCTCGCCTACTCAGCGGGAAATGTCACCGTACAGACCGTTCCCCCAGCCTGCTTAAACGACACAGACCCTTTTACACTCTTCACCAACGATGCGACAAACCGAAGCCCCGGTGTCCTGGGCTTGCGGATATCGATATCCCGCCGGATCCCCACCCCGTTGTCGGCAATCCTGAGCTCATACTTTCCCTTCCCTCCCTCACCCAGAGTGACCACGAGATTTCCCCTCCGGCCGTCGGGAAATGCATGCCGGAGAGCGTTTAGAACCACCTCCTCAAGGATCATCAAAACCCTGACCGCGGTATGTGCCCCGGTCTCAACCGGCAACGCGTCGACGCTGTACGTGAGACGTGACACCCCATGCTTCCGAAAGACGTCCGCGACGACAACGCGCAAATGCCGGGAAAGAGGAACGCGACGGGGAGATGTGCCGTCATACACGATCGTATGAACATGCAGAATCTGTTGCACCCGGGAGTTGATTTCATCGACAATCGGAGACTTCTCTTTTCCTTTTGCGGCACCTCCGACAACCTCAAGCATCTCGTGCAGGCACGCCGCGAGACCATTGACATGCTCCTGAATTTCGCCGTCACACTCCGCGCTCGCGCGAACACTCTTTTGCACCTGCTCTTCGGCGAGTTTCTGCGTGGTCACATCCTGCGCTGCCGCCATTACCCTGATCACGCGAGTCCGATTTGCGTCCCAAATCGGTTGGGCGTACTCCTTGAACCAGAGGTGCCCTCCTTCTTTGGTCAACACCCGGTACTCTGTGATCTCGCTCCTGCCTCCGGTCAGATGCGTCATGCGCGCCTTCACGATGCCGGCATCATCAGGGTGAACGTGGCGAGAGAGATCCGGCAGCACCTCGGGCGGGAGACCGGTGGTTCGTGAGAACGCTTCGGTCACCCATTCGGTCGACGAGGCACCATCCTTATCAACGCTCAGCGCATAGGCAAAATCCGATGTGAGTTCAGACAGGGCTCTGTAGCGTTGCTCGCTCTTCCTGAGAGTAATGTACAGGGCGTGGCGATACAACGCCATTTCGATTGTCGTGCGAAGTTCGCGCTCTTCAAACGGCTTCAGGACATATCCAAATGGATCAGTGTGCCGTGCGCGCTGCAGCGTCGCGTCATCGGAATATCCAGTCACGTAGACGACCGGCACATCTGTGGTGCTGCGAATCTGCTCGGCAGCCTGGATCCCGTCCATCGGGCTCCGGAGATTGACATCCATCAGGATAAGATCGGGGAGGTGTTGAGCGCTGAGGCGAACAGCCTCTTCGCCGGAAGTAGCTATCCCGACGACGACGTATCCGAGCGTCTGAAGCCGCCGCTCGATATCGCGCGCCATGATAATGCCGTCTTCAACAACCAGGATACGGGGAGCATGATGGCTATGTTTTGCGAGGGGGGTATCTGGTCCGTGCGAAGGGTCCTGCGCATGCTTGCTTATCATCGAGATCTACATCTCCACAGGGAAAGCGTGGGCTTCTTTTCCCCCCGTGTGGACTACTACGGATTTCCTGCTTGCCGCACAATGTCTATGATCGTAACCCGATGTTCTCCAAACTGGCTGAAGTAGATCATCACCGATACCTCTTCCGACTTCTCCCTCCGGTCACCCTCGAGTTTCATATGCGCATAGTGCCAGCGGCCCTTGGCGTCGATCGTATACAGCCCCGTGGGAGAACCAAGAATCTCCCGAACTTCATCGCGTGTCTTGCCCTGCAGTCCTTTGAGTTCAGCTTCAGCCCAGACCCTCTCACTCGACGGTCGCCAGGATGATTCCGAGCATCCGGCAAGCGCAACAAGAACGAGTAGCAGCGCGCAGCACTTCATCAGCAGGCTCCTGTTCCAATGTACAACTCCCCTGCACGAGCTGCAAGGCCTACTGATACAAATGATGCCCCTCGATGATCTGCGCCACCCCCTCCGGGACAAGATACCGCACGTCCTTGCCATCCCGGATGCGTGTGCGGATGTCACTCCCGGCGATCCCGATGGCGGGAACCGGGCATACAACCATGCGCTGGAGCAGTTCCGCATGTTCGGGAGCCGGCTCTGACCCCGGCCGCGTCATGACAACAACCGTTGCGAGTTCCAGTATCCGTTCGGGGTCCTTCCAGGTCGAGAACTCGACAAGATTGTCCATCCCGATAAGGAAATGCAGCTTCGCCGCCGGATGATCCGCTTGTAAACCGGCCAGCGTCTCGACGGTATATGACACCCCTCCACGGGTGATTTCCATGTCGGAAAGGGCAAAATCGGTGTTGCCGGAAATGGCCTCACGTACCATTGCCAGACGGACTTCTCCCGGCGTCACCTCGTTGTCCCGTTTGTGGGGAGGCACATTCGTGGGAACGAACAGCACAAGATCCAGGTGCAGTTCCTGCTGAACGTGGGCCGCGACAATGAGGTGCCCAAGATGGGGAGGATCAAAGGTCCCGCCGAATACGCCAAACCGCTTTTGCATGGTTTTATCCTGTCAGACCATCACTCCGAATGTACGATAGCGGAAGCATCCGCGCAAGAGGGAGCACAAATACACAAACGGGAGGATAACGAATGCCATCGTCCATCCCGGCCGGTACACCTGCAGTGCCTTCCACCCCTGGTAACGGAATCGAAACGCCGTCCCTGCAGCCAGCATGAGTCCTGCGCCTGCCACCCACACCGGAACGGAGCCGACTGCACTTCCGGCCAGGACCAGCGCCGCAGCGCCAACATCGGCAAGAGCCACAAAATGCAGCGGACGGTGAATCGTCATACCGAACAGATGCTTCACTTCAATCATGCGCCTGTACAGAGCCGGGTGACGCCGGAACAACAACGGATCGAACACATACCTGAGCGCGTGTCGAAAACATGAGCGGAGCGAAGCAAACTGCGGAGGATGAGAGACGACCAGGCGTTCGTCAACACTCACCGCATATCCCGCGCCAATAAGCCGGAAACCGAAATCGGAATCTTCCCGGAAATATAGTCCACGTTTGGCATCGAAATAATCCGGGCTATAGCCCCCTACAGCGACAAAACACTTACGCCGCACGATCAAGTTGCAAGGGATGAACGAAGGCGTGCGATCGGGCTCGAACCGTCGGACTTCCCTCTCCGTCCCGGCGTAGACCGTTCGCCCTTCAAGAACATCGGGCGTGCTCTCCGCAAGAATCTTGCGCGCGATTGCCAGCCACCCATCGGCTGGCAGAACATCGTCTTCCAGGAATGCGAGATATTCCCCCCGGGCCATCGCCGCACCGGCATTGCGCGCCACCCCTGCACCGAGGTTCTGCTGACTCACGGTCTGAAGCGGAAATGGCCATTGCCGGGAGCCCAGGACACCCGCAGTCCCGTCCGTCGATCCGTCAACCACCACGATCACTTCGCACAACGCCGCACAGTCTGCCTGCCTCCCGATCGCGCCAAGGCACCGGAGCAGAGAAGCGCAACGGTTGTGCGTCGGAATAACGATCGAGAGGAGTGGATTGGACATGCCTCAGGAACCTCCGAAAACGAGAAGCCGCGCAACTCGAAAATATCCCTTCAAAGTTGACAGGCATTCCGGTCTGGCAGACGGCCGTATGAGCAGGACACCCGACCAGACGAGGACCCGGATACCTGAACGGAGCATGAGCAGAGCCCTGAGAGCGATCTGCGAGGGAATGCCGTAATGCTGCATGAAGAACCGTAGCAGACTCACGTGGTAGTGGAAGAGACGATGTTCGTCGTAGTGGGCGAACGATCCACCCCCGAAGTGGACAACAGTTCCGTCAGGACAGTAGTGCACTTCACCCCCGGCTTTCTTTATGCGGTAACACCAGTCCGTTTCCTCGAAGTACATGAAGTACGCATCATCCAGCCCTCCAACACGCTTGAGAACATCTGACCGCACCATCAGACATGCCCCCTGCAGGAAATCCACAGGGCGCGCAACACCATGGTCGACGTACAGTTCGCGATGCGCCCCGAACAACCGCGACCGGGGAAACAGGCGGTCCAGAAACAACGCCTCTGCGAAAATGTTCCACAGCGTCGGAAACCGGACTCCGTTCCGTTGCGGCGAACCGTCTTCGTTTCGCATATCGGGACCGCACGCCCACACGGAAGGGTGAGCATCGAGATACCGGCAGAGTTCCCCCAGTGCGTCATGCGTGACAACAGTGTCAGGGTTCAACAGGCAAAGGTACCGACCCTTCACCATCGCAAACGCCTGATTGTTGGCCACCGCAAAACCTTTGTTTACGGCGTTCACAATGACGGTCGCACCGGGCAAATAGCGCCCCACGGCGTCGACGCTTCCGTCTGTCGATGCATTGTCAACAACCACTACCTCCATCGCGAGTCCCTGTGCCGCCGTCTGAAGCGACGGCAGGCACCGCTCGAGGTCCCACTCTGAGTTCCACGTCACAATCACGACAGACAGATCAGTCATAGAAGTGTAACCCTGTGACACGTGCATACGCGCGTGCGAGCGCGTTCATGATTCCCGCCATTCTTCCATTTCCTTCAAGAAGCCGGGAACTCATCCAGCACAGAATTCCGGCATCCGGCACAGTCCGTTCTCGCTGGTGAATCCTACGGAACCGTGCTACCCAGCCCGGGTGGCCCAGGCACCAGGCATATGCCTTGATGATGCCCAGGGGCGACTTGCGGCCGGCGATAACGCTCAGCAGGAATTTCGCTCCTGCGTCTACAAGAAACAAGGGGAACAGGCGGAGGAGGGTTGCCGTCTCATACAGGGCCAACGCATTGAGCAGGCGGTTCCTTTCCTGATAGAATGTGACAAGCGCCGATCGCTGTGACCGCGTCGTTGCGCTCCCGCGATGATACACGAGCGACTCCTGCGCCATCTTCACCGATCCTCCCCTGAGTCGCACCCGCCATGACAGGTACACATCTTCCTGATAGAGAAAGTACTCGGGGGGAAACGGTTGCGGGATCTCGGACCTCCTGAACATCAGAGACGCTCCGCCGGCAAAAAACACCGTGGACAGGTCCGCAAATACGCGCATGATGTTGTACCCGAGCGCGTTGATCGACCCGTTCATTGCGTAGTAGGCATCCGGAACGCCGTCCGTCACCACACGCGACGTTGCCACAGTAACACCAGGTGCGTGAAGCGCCCCGAGCAATCCCGGGATCCAGGAAGGAGTCACTTCTGTGTCGTTGTTCAGGATGACGACGTATTCCCCCTCGGCCGCCCGGACGCCGATGTTGTTTCCCTCGGCGAACCCGCTGTTGTACTTCTGCTCCAAAAGCCGGACTCCTGGGTGGCGTTCCCGGACACGACCGGTGCTGCCGTCGGTCGAGCCATTATCAACGACAATTATCTCCACGGGGCGATACGGCTGCGCCTCTACGCTCCGGAGACAGGCTTCGAGAAGCTCCGCCCCGTTGAAGTGAACGATCACCACGCTCACCAGCGGTGGAGAGGATGCGTTCATGATACGCGGTTCCGCAGGACGACAATCACTTCCCCATCGCTCGCGAGCAGTGTCTCAACCCTGAAGGTGATGGGAACCACCTCGGAAACACGTAGAAACATCTCCATCAGGTCATGCATCGTCCACACATGGTAGTGAATACTGTAACCCCGGGCCAGCAACGCATCAGCCTGGGCTGATTGCGCGTCCGGATCGGTGACATGCTCGACATGATATACCCAATCCAGGTAGTGCTCTCTCCGCGACCAGCCGGGGCCTTCCTGGTAGTCCCGGACGATGTGCTCGAATGGAGTCGTCTGCCGGGGGAGATCAAAGGTGTATCGCTTATCCGGAATGCACAGGAAGAGTATCCCCTCCTGTTTCACCACCCTGGCAAACGAGGCAAGTGTTGCCAGCGGATTCTCACAATGTTCGAGGAAGTGGTTCGCTATGATGAAATCCTGCGACCCGTCCGAGATCGTCTGGAGTGTCTCCCCATCGTCCACGATATCCACGGGGGTCAGATGTTTGCCGGCGAGTTCTGGATAGTGAGCGCGGAGGTCAGCGACGCTCATCCGGTCGACATACCGGACGTGCGCTCTTCCGGGAACGCGCAAGGGATTGTGGAGCCCACCGACTTCGAGACCCGTACCCGTGAGGTAGTGTGATGCAACCGACTCCCGGTCGAGGGCCTTGAACATTCTCCGCATCTTTCGGAGGTCAACGATGCCACTCTTCAATAGCGTGCGGAGCATCATGCTACAATTCCTCCACCTGGACAGGTTGCCAGAATGTCAATCCAAAGACCAGCGTCTTCACCGAGAATCGCCGCATGTGGCGTGCATGAGCCGAAGGCCGGACCAGCGCAGCGATAGACCACGCGATAAGCCGGGGGACAAAACCACAGGCAAGCAAAAGCCGGTACAGGACGACGGCCGCCCTGCCGTGGTGCTTCTGGTAGAACAACAGCACATTGTTGTGCAACATGTCGAAATATCGGAAATCCCTGTTCACCGAGCCGACGGTCCGCCCCAGGTGGTGCTCCACTTCGGCCTCGGGGGTATACCGGATCGACCATCCCGCGGCCTTCATCCTGAAGCACCAATCCATATCGTTGTAGTAAATCGCAAATCGTTCGTCGAGATCACCAACCTGCGACCATGCTTGCCGCCGGACGAGGAATGCGGCCGCCATGAGGTGGTCGACTTCCCCGGGGTGCGAGTAGTCGAAATACCGCATCTCTCCCCGTCCGAAGAATCCGGACCGCGGGAAGAGTGTGTCGAGAAAGAGCATGTCGCAGAAATGCGTGAAGAGTGTGGGGAATCCCTTCACCGAATGTTGAAGGCGGCCGTCCGGATAGACGAGCCGCGGCCCGCACGCCCCGGCCTTCGGATGAGCTTCCAGCGTCGCCACCAATGCCCGAAAGGCTCCCGGCCTGACCACCGTATCGGAATTGAGAAGAAGGAACGCATTCCCGCGGGCAGCCCGCATCCCGGCATTGTTGGGGCGGGCAAACCCCTCGTTGCGCGTGTTGAGCAGGAGGCTGACCGACGGGTACTTCTCACGCACCATACCAACACTCTCATCGCTGGACCCGTTGTCAATCACGAGAACCTCGATCGGGAGAGTCTCCCCTTCCTCCATCACAGATGCCAGACAGGAATCAAGGAGTCCGCACGTATTGAGGTTGACGATAATAACCGAGATCTCGGGGAGTGGTGTGGTCATCGTCCCATCCACCAGGCAACGGCACGAGGTGACACTGTCCGCGAGGCCTGGATGTGTCTGCGTTTGATCAGCATCCGCGGGATCAGAAAGATGCCCTGGATGAAACCCAGAAGTGTTGCCCTGCCAGCCCCTGAACGCAGAGAGCGGAAGATCCGTCGAAGCCGCGACCCGAACATGATCGGGCCGTGGGAAACCAGAAGTTGTGCGGGGAGGTTCTTGACATGGAGCGCAGTCAGATTCCGTTCCTGCATTCGAATGGGAAATCCGGGCATGCGGTTCCCCGATGCTCCGCGCTTGTGGTAGCAGACGGCAGCGGGAACGTACAGGCACTTCCAACCTGCCAGCAGCGCCCGCCAGCTCAGGTCAACGTCTTCATAATACGAGATGAAGTCCTCATCAAATACGCCGATGTTCGCAAAGAGACTCCTGCGGTACAGCGCAGCACCCGCACAGGCCCCAAAAACGTACTCTTCCCGGTCGAATTTCCCGTCGTCCGGTTCACCCGCGCCGCGTGTGAACGGCGCGCCCCCGCGTGTCAGCGCATCGCCTGCCCCGTCAATCATGTCCCGGCGATCATACCGCAACATTTTACATGACGCGAGCCCCGCGGCAACATCGTGAGCCAGAGCGTTGAAGAGGATTTCCAACCACCGGTCGTCCAGGTCCGTGTCGTTGTTCAGGAGAGCCACGTACGGAGCATCCGTCTCCGCAATGCCCCTGTTTACTGCCGCTGCGAATCCCGCATTCTCCCCCATCCCGATGATCCGGACCCAGGGGAACGCGCTCCGGACAAGTGCGATCGAGTCGTCAGTCGACCCGTTGTCTACCAGCACCGTTTCATGAGGAGGCATGGACTGCCTCTGCACGGCGTTCAGGCACGTTTCCAGGTGCTCACGACCATTCCAATTGGGTATGACCAGCGCCGTCAGGGACGATGATGCAGTCATCAAGCCGCACCACCGCCCTTTCCGAACATCCTCCACAGGCGGAGCACAGCATGCCACAGCGAGCGCAGAACTCGCAGGACCGGCCGGTTGTACACTTCACGGTAGTGATTCAGCGAGAGCAACCCGTACAGATACGCAGCATGGTTGTCAAGCAACAGGCGTGTCACATCGTCTGCACGGTGTGCGGCCAGGTTGCCAAGTTCTATCACAAAGATGCTTGACGGGAGTGCATACGCATGAAATGGCATGCGCGCCTTCTCCAGGTCCTGCACGATCCTGGCAAGGGCCGTATAGATGACGTTGGCGTCATGAAAGAGAATGACGCCGCGTTCGTCGATGATCATGCGGCAGAAGGCAAAGTCCGACAACGCGGCCTTTTCAGTGTGTTCGCCATCGATGAGACAGAGATGAGGCCGCGGGGTGATTGCCGACGGGTCCACCAGCGACGCATCCGTATCGAAACACCGGATGCTGTCCACCTTTCCCGGCTCGATATGCCGGAGCAGGTCGAGCATATGGGCGGTAGAGTTTTCCGGATAGGCAAACGGCATCCCCCGGTCATCGGGTTGCAGGGCCGGTCGCTTGTCGATCGAGTATAGACGGGCGCAGCGTGGGTCAAGGAGATGCGGTTGCAGGCTTCCCCCGAGGTGCGACCCTATTTCGAGATACACGTAACCGGGAATCTCTTGGCGGACGGCCTTCTGAATGGCCAGGAGGGATATCCTGTCCGCATTGGTGAGTTGCGCCGGGATCGCCGCAAACAAGCCGGGATCGAGCGCGTCAATATTCTGCTCAAACTGGTCCATGATGGTCTGCCTGTCCTTCAGCCCCGGGTCGATGGATCGTCACTGCGTAGATCATGCGGTAGCATTGCCCGAAATGAAACAGGAAATCCCAGCGGGCCACTGCGCTGAGCGCAAAGTACAGCCGCCAGAGCACAGGATTCCGGTGCCAGATGAGACGCATAAACACTGCGCGCATAGTCAGGTTCACATTCTTCTGCTGTTCAACACTCACATGCACGCCGAGCTCTCCGGCCGCCGTCCGGAGCATTCCGGTAAACTCCCCCGATTTCGGCACACCGTATTCACGGTGCTCAACGAAGTACGGGTGAACGGCTGGCTGGTGGCGCCGGTAGTATTCCTCCATAATCGCATCGTGCCGTGCTGCTCCGTCCCCTTCGGGGAAGCCGACATAGAGACGTGACTTACACACGCGGACGAGTTCGCGGACAAAGGCATCGCGCGCATCCCGGGGAACATGTTCCAGCGTATCGAGCGACACGACCGCCTCAAAGGTCCCGTCACGGAACGGCAGAGGGGCACGGGCAATGACCGGGGTCAGGCGGGGGTCGACAGCTCCGCCGAACGTCGTGTCACACCCGATCACGCCGTTGCCAACGTACGGCGTGATGCCGGTTTGTCCCGAACCGACCTCCAGGATCACGGAATGCCGGGCATTCTTCAACCGGCGCACCACCGGCAGATACCGGAGATCGACGTCAAGGCTCCAATGCGTGCCGGGACGCACCAGACGCTTCATTGTCTGCAGGACGGCAGTCATTGCCACTTCCCGAGAAGACCCACTATGCGCGGTGGCAGCGCATTCCGGAAGAACCCAACGTCATCCGCTGTCAGCGCACGGACACTCTTGAGAAGGACAATGTACGCCCCAAGAAAAACGATCCCCCCCGCAATCACCTCCGCAGCTGCCGCCACCCTCCCACCAAATCCGGAAAGCCATGCAGCCCCTGTTCCCACTGCCAGGCCGAGAAGAGCAGCTGGAGCAACGCAGAGGACAGGCCGATACGTAAGGACGACAAGAAACCGGAGCGGCCGGGGAGTGATCTTCCGGCCGTACACCCAGAAAAAGAGAAATCCGCCGACCGTGGTAGCCACTACGGTGCCGCACACCGCACCGAAGTAGCCGGCATACACAATCAACGCGTAGGAGAGCGCGAGGTTCAGCCCTGCCTGTACCAGCGTTGTACGCATCTGATATTGCGGTTCCCCGCGCCCCTGCGAAATCATCGCAAGAGGCCCGCCGATCACGTTCACGAACAACCCGATGCTGAGCAAACGAAGGGTCCACGCGGCCTGGCTGTACCCGGGCCCCAGCCAGAGGGCAATCAAAGGAGACGCAAACGCTATGGCGATGCCGAACATCGGCGCGGCTATCATCGCCAGGTATCGGGTGCCCCTGACGAAGGCGGCATGGATCCTCTCCTGGTCGTCCCGGGCATCCAGGGCCGAAATCGCGGGAACCAGCGACGCGATGGCCGTCAGAGGGAGAAGACGGAGGCGACCCGCGGGCCGGGATCCGAAATCATACATGGAGACCGCAGAAAATCCGAGAAACGGCTTGAGGAGGAGTTTGTCCCACTGCTGCTGTACCATATCGGCGAGGCGGCTCACCTGGAGATGCAGACCGAACCGGAGAAGGGTCTTCATCAGGGCATGGTCGTATCCCCGCCAGGAGAACGGCAGCCCCGGCAGTTGACGCCGGATCAGGAGAATCAGGATCGGAACAGTAAACAGAGTCACAACAATCTCCGCCACCAGCAACCCGGCGACGCCATAACCTGCACTCAAGGATGCCACGATGGCTGCAAACCGGACCGCCATCGAGCCAATGATCACCGCATTCAGCGCATCCACCCGCTGTATGGACGTGAGAACGCTGCCGTATACGCCTGCGACACTTGTCACAAAGAATCCCCCGACGGCGAGAAAAAGTGCGGTGCGGGAGGTCGCCATGTCCTGGTCGGCAATTCGGAGCAAACGGAACACGGGATCCGCACCGACCAGGCAGATCCCCATCATGACCGCCGTCACAGCTCCGTAGAACCCCAGACCGGAATGGACAACGCGTGCGGCGCGGTCATAGTCACCCGTTGCGATGAAGCGCGCGAGGTAGGTAACGAACGACGTGCTCAGGCCAAGATCCACGAGACCCAGATACCCTGCCAGTGCGAGAATCATCGTCCAGAGTCCGTAGCTTTCAATGCCGAGAAAGTGGAGTGCCACGGGAACAATGAGGATCATGTACAGAGACGACGCGGCAAACCCCGCGAGATTGTACATCCCGCTGCGCACAACGGCACGCGAGGAGGCAAGGGTTTCTTCAATCTGCGTCATCAGACGTCCGCCACCGCGTACAGGCGGAAATAGAACGCCGGCGGGATGATCCGAAGACGGCCAAGGACTTTTCCCAGCGTCCGGAGCGGAGCGAACGGAAAGAGAGCGAGAGGATTCATGCCGTTCCCCCGCCACACGCGGGCATGGGGAAAACCCTCTGCGAGAAGCTCCTGCAGACTTTCCGAGGTGAAGAAATTGCGATGATCGAGATCGGCGAAGTGCTCGTAGAGCAGCCCCTGCGCGCGCAGCAGATCGATATCGCCGCTGTGCGGGGTCGTCAACAGAACATTTGTCCTGGCGAGTCTCCTCGCTTCCGCAAGCACGGGAAGAGGGTCAGCAAGGTGTTCGAGCACTTCGAAGAGGAGCACGGTATCAAACGATTTGTCGGGGAATGGCACGGGTCCCTCGATGAGCCGGGCGTCCACACCCCGTGCGGCAGCAATCCGAACGTACTCGGCGTTCACGTCGGCCCCGCTCATCGCATATCCCAGCCCGGAAAGGTGAAGGCAGTAATTCCCGGTCGCACACCCCAGGTCGAGGATCCGCGTCCCCGCGTACCGTCGCACAAACCGTATCAGCGATGGGGCTACGATGTGGGCGGGGTACTCCAGGTAGAGTGAAGCGGTATCGCGAAACACGCGCGTCCGTATGTTCTGACCGATCATGCCGCTCACCCTCCCCGCCGGAGGGAGAGAAGGCGCAGGGCCAGCAGATTCCGGGTAACGGCAATCAGCCGGAGCATCAGGATCGGCGTCAGGAGCACGCGCGCGCCAACGCCATAGGTACGGGAAAAATACAGAAGGATATCACGGTACATCTCCAGACGGACACGCGGCGGAGCGGCGCTGGTTGTCATGCTCCCCAGGTGCGTGATCTCTGTCTGCGCAACAAACACTATTTCCTTCCCTTCCCGGCCGATACGCCGGCAGAGGTCGACATCCGTGTACAGGATAGTGTAGGTCTCGTCAAATCCACCAATCGCTGTCATCACATCACGACGGATCATGAGACACGTCGCCGCCGGTTGCTCCACAACCTGGGTCGTGAAATAGTCGAAGCCGCGCATCGTGTACCGGCCGGTGAGCGCGTGGAGATTCATGTAGGTCGCCACGGCATCACGGAGCCGGGGAAAGCGCCTGCAGGAAAGCTGCGGAGTCCCGTCCGGATTCATGAGACGGCAGGCAGCCGCGCCGGCGCCGGGATGCGATTCGAGATACTCCGCAAGAGTATCCACCGTGCTGTCCCGCACGACCGTATCACTCCCCAGGAGGAGGACAGAGCTGCCCCGCGCAAGGGCGATACCCTGGTTGTTTGCATGAGCATACCCCCGGTTTCCGGGATTCTCAACGAGCACACAGGAGGGAAATTCCGTCTTCACCATGCCGGCAGACCCGTCGGTCGACCCGTTGTCCACGACGATCACTTCCACATCGTCAGTCGATGCATTGCGCATGAGAGAATTCAGGGCGCCTCGGAGCAACTCTCGCGTGTTCCAGTTGGTCAGAACGACGGATACCCGTACAGGCCGCTGCCCGTTCCCGGCGAGCGTCATGGGGCCGAACGCACTTTCACTTTGACGAGGCGGATCCGGCGCTGGCTCTTCCGGACGATCGTGAACGTCAACAGTTTGTAGGCGATTTCCTCATTCATTTCCGGAATACGCCCTGTGATGGCGAACAGGAAACCGCTGACGGTATCATATCCCCCTGTTTCAGGGATCTCTGTTTCGAAGCGGTCATTGAAGTCTTTGATCGGCAACCTCCCGTTCACCAGAAAACTGCCGTCGGCGGATTGCTCGATATCCTTGAGTTCTTCGTCGTATTCGTCATGGATCTCTCCGACGATCTCTTCAAGGATGTCCTCCATGGTGATAATCCCCTCGGTTCCGCCGAATTCATCGGTCACGACCGCCATATGGAGCTTACTCTTCTGCAGGTCTTGCATCAGCTGAGAGATCTTCATGCTCTCGGGGACGAAGTACGGAGGCCGGAGGATGTCCTGCAGTATGATGACATTGCGGTATTCCAGGAGGCCCAGGAGGTCCTTGGTGTACACCACCCCGATGATATGGTCGATGGAGCCTTTGTACACCGGAAGGCGGGAGTATCCTTCTTCCAGCACGATGTTGACGATCGAATCCCGCGGCATGTCGATATTCAGGGCAACGACATCCGGACGCGGGACCATCACTTCCTTGACTGTCGTATCGGTGAATTCGAAAATGCTGGAGATGAGCCTATGCTCGGTCTTTCCTATGACACCGGTCCTCGTCCCCTCCTCCAGCATCAGCTTGAACTCCTCCTCGGAAATCCGGGATTCACTGAACGTCGTCCGGTCTTTGAACGGGCGGAGGACAATATTGCTGGCAAAGGCAAGGAACCGTGCGGGATACCGGAACATGGTTGCGAACATCCGCATGGGAGAGGACACGGCAAGTGCGACGGGTTCCGGAGACCGGAGGGCGAGCGATTTGGGGACGAGCTCGCCGACCACAACGACGAGCGTGCCGATGAACACGACGGTGACCACCAAAGAGATCCAGTTGCTGGCTTCAGCGACCCAGGGGGTTGCGCTGGCCTCGAGGGCCGGAACCAGAAGCTGGATTCCAAGCACGCCGCCGAGAACGGAGGCGAGAATCAGCGAGAAGATGTTTCCGACATGAATGGTCGCAAGGAACTGGTCTGGCGCCGACTGGAAGGCCAGGACGGTTGCCGCCTTACGGTTCCCGTCATCGGCCAGCTCCTTCATGCGGCTCTTGCGCGTCGACAGCACGGCAACCTCGGCAGCCGAAAAGAAGGCCACGAGGAAGATCAGAAAAAAAACGCCGAGAACTTCGAGCCAGAATGTTTCCATGGTCCATATATGCCGGATGAGCGGTTCGCGCCCGCATCCCCCCTGTCGCTACCGTGCCTGCCGCAGGAATTCCAGGCGAGGGCGGAGCCGGTCTGTTGACATCAACAGACGGTCTTTGCCGTAGATGGCGTCTTCTGGCCGCCGGAATGCCAGCTCGTATTCATCGCTCATGACGATTGCCTCTTCCGGACAGGCTTCCTCGCAGAAGCCACAGAAGATGCATCTGAGCATGTTGATTTCAAAGCGAACAGGATATCGTTCTTTTTCATGTTCGGTTTCGGACGCCTGCACCTCGATGGCCAGAGCAGGGCAGACCCGCGCGCAGAGACCGCAGGCAACGCAACGCTCGACCCCCTCTTCCTCGACGAGGACGGGCCGGCCCCGGAACGAGGACGGCGGATTCCAGCGTTCCTCAGGATACTGCCGCGTGAACTTCGGCCGGAAGAAATGCCGAATGGTCAGCACCATCCCCTTGAGAATCTCGGGGATGTAGGTTTTCTGCAACAGAGTGAGGTCCTTGCGCCGGACCTGTTGTGTAACGTCGCCGTTTGACTTCGACATCGTTCAGCTGTCTCCTCGTGCGTAACCCGTTCGTCCCGGTCAGTTGCCGAACCACAACAACCATGCGCCCGTCACCACCAGATTCACAAGCGCCAGTGGCAGCATCACTTTCCATCCCAGGTTCATCAGCTGGTCGTACCGGAACCGCGGAATCGTCCACCGCACCCAGATATAGAAAAAGAGGACTGCGCCGACCTTGATCACAAAGGCAAGCACCTGCAGGACGCTCATCCAGAGTGCCGACATCCCGAGAGTGTTCGACATACGGAATCTGCCACCCGCCAAGGAAGAGTGTGACAATGATCGCGCTGGAGGTGATCATGTTGGCGTATTCCGCAAGGAAAAACGCGCCGAACTTCATTCCGGAATACTCCGTGTGATACCCTCCCACAAGTTCCGGCTCGGCCTCCGGCAGGTCGAAGGGCAGCCGATTGGTCTCGGCAAATGATGCCACGAGAAAGGTGATGAAACCTATTGGCGTCAGCACGACATTCCAGGCAAACTCCGACTGGAGCTCTACGATGCGGTCCAGTTCCACCGTCCCCGCCATCATGATAACCCCAACGACCGACAGACCCATGGACAATTCGTAGCTGATCATCTGCGCCGACGACCGAAGTGCGCCGAGCAGTGAATACTTGTTGTTCGAGGACCATCCGCTCAGCGTGAGTCCGTACACCCCCATCGAGGTCATGGCGAGAATGTACAGCACGCCAATGTTGACATCGGCAATCATCAGCTTGACTTCGGTTCCGAAGAGCATAATCGTATTGCCGAATGGAACGACGGCAAAGGTGCTGAGAGCGACAGCGATTGAGATGATCGGAGCCAGGGTGTGCACGAAATGATCTGCATTGGCCGGAACGATATCCTCTTTGATGAACAACTTGAGCACATCCGCCGGCGCCTGCAGGAGGCCCCACGGACCGACACGATTGGGGCCGATCCTGTTCTGAATAAAGGCGCTGACACGCCGTTCAGTATACACCAGATTCGCGACGGTTGTCAGGATAATCAGCAGGACAATCACGATCTTGATGAGAGAGAGGAGAAGAAAGTCCATGTGTGCGTTCCTCTTCGTGCGCCGGGATCAGGAACGAACGGGTTGTTCACGGACGACGCCAAGCATCAGTCCGCGGTTGCCGAGGGTTTGATAGTTCATGCCCCGAAACGGTGCCTGGGTCGAGGCGATTTCAGCAAACACATCCTCCGCCGTGGCATAGCGGTACTTGAATCCCATGACCGATGCAATCCCGGCAAGAATCTGCCAGCTTGCCCGGGCATCCCGCTTTATGCCGCGCCCCCAACGGTCAAAGGCAGTCCCGAATCTGTCGAGACGGCTCATTGCGAATCCCTCCATCGCCCTGTCCACTTCCAGCGTGGCGACCGAAGGGCGGATCCGTTGTACTCTCCCCTGGAAATTGGTGAATGTGCCGTGCCGCTCTGCATAGGTCGCCGCAGGGAAGACAACATCAGCAAGGCGTGTTGTTTCGTTTTCATTCGACGCCTGCACCACGAGGAAATCCAGACGGGACAGTGCCTCAGCCAATGCCGGGTCGTGTGCCGGATTGTCGTCCATCACAAACACCGCCTTGAATTCGCCGTCGATGATGCGGCGCACCACGGCGTCGGACGTCTGACGGTCGGGCATCCCGACAGCTTCCGCCCCCCGTGCATTGGGAGTCTTGTCCGCCCGAATCAGGAGATCATCCTCGTCGCCGGTTCGATGCGATGGGACATCACGGCAAGGTCTTTTGTTCCAAGGACTTCTCGCGCAAACTTCTGGAGGAGATAGTTATCTTCATTCGTCGCGAAGGCGGATCCAAGGACGGCTATTTCCGACTTGCGGAACACCCGAAATTCGGAGGCCACCCGTGCGATCACTTCGTCCCACCCGGTCTCATTTGACTCAGCTCCCCTTCCAGACTTGATCAGCGGCGCCTTTATTCGTGTCTCAGCGTTGACCGCTTGAACGTCTTCAGATCGGCCCGTGTCGCACATCCAGTACTCGTTCACGTCGGGATTGTACCGGGGCGTCTGTCGCAGGATCTCGTTGTTTCTGACCCAGCTGAACATATCGCAGCCCCGCGCACATCCCGGACAGACGGTTTCCGTCGCTGACATTTCCCACACGCGCGCCCGAACCGAAACGTCCGGCTCGTCAGCGCACCGACCGGACAGATATCGATCATATTCATCGCATACGGGTTGTCGAGCTGTTCGACCCGGGAAACGTCGTCAGCTCCACATGATCGCCCTCGCTGGGTGAATGTGAGCTGCGGAGTCTTCGCAATTTCCGCACAGAACCGGACACAGCGCGAGCACATGATACACCGTTCGGTATCCAGCAGAACGTGCGGACCCAGTTCGACCCGTTTCGGCTTGTGGTACTTTGTCTTCGTGGAACCGGCTATAGCCGACGCTGAACTTATAGGCATAGTCCTGGAGCTTACATTCCCCGGCTTCGTCGCAGATCGGACAATCGAGCGGATGGTTGATCAGGAGAAATTCCATGACCGCTTCACGTGCGTTCACGACACGGGGGTTCTTGGTGTGCACGACCATCCCATCCATCACGTTCGTGGTACCGCAGGCAATAACCAGCTTCGGAAGTTTCTCCACTTCCACAAGACAGATGCGGCAGTTGCCGGCCATGGAGAGTTTCGGGTGCCAGCAGAAGTGCGGGATGTCGATTCCGTTTTCGCGGGCCGCTTCGATGATGGTATGTCCATCTTCAACGTCAAGGATTCGTCCGTCGAGGGTGATCTTCGCCATGTCATGCGTCTTCCAATGCTCGAACGTACTCTCTCGTGAAACGCCTTTAGGCGCAACACAAGTCCTTCGATTTCGTCCTGCGGAGGCAAGAAATGTCGTGCGAAAATGAAGTGTGCCGGGTTGCTGACCGAATCCGGACCCCGGGACAACGCAGATCCCGGTTTCTTCCAGAAGCGAAAGGCAGTAACCGGAATCGCGACGTGCTTCGTACGCTTCACGCTCTTCGGGCGTCAACGCTGCGGGATTGATGCCCTTCTCCGGGGGAAGCTCGAATCGGACAAAGGCGTACATGGCCCCCTGGGGTATGTCCAACCGACATCCCCGGAATGGCGTTGATACCCGTGCCGAGGATTTCTGCTTTTCGTTTCAGTGCCGACAGGACACCATCCCGCTCTCTGCACGTACTGCGTGTAGCTTTCGTCCCCCGGCTTCGGAGGAGCAACCATGCAAGTAGGTTGCGAACTGCCCGGGAACATTTGCACAGAGGCTTATCGACTGCAGTTTGATAAATTGTGCAAGGACGTCGTCGGGAACGTTGCGAAGTTCCAGGTAGCCGCCCCGGTGCCCACATTCGCCAAGAAACCCTTTCGATACGGAGTGCAGCGTGAAAGGGACGACGTCGACTGACTCCGGATTCGCGCCATGATTCGGGTGAACGAGTGAAACGCGGCGTTCGGGTCATAGACATTTTCCTGATACACCTCGTCGGCGATGAGGGAGAGGGCATGCGTCCGGGCAAAGCGGACGATCATTTCGACATTTTCACTGGAGAGAACTGCGCCGGTCGGATTCCCCGGATTAATGACGACGAGAGCAACGGGCCGCGTCCCGTCCCTCGGCGTTCTGCGATGCTCTGCGTCAGGATGTGTCTCGTTGAGCTGCCAGCGGTTTTTCTCGTCCAGAAAGTACCCGATCTGTCTCCCGCCGTACAGTGCAAGAGACGCACTGTACAGGGGGTACTGCGGAATCGGAATCATCACACCGTCGGCGGAGTCCTTCACGAGGGCCACAGGACGGCCTGAACTCCTTTGCTGGCACCGTCGGTCAGGATGACATGTTCCTTGTCAGCCGGCACACCGTCGCGCCGGGCGATGAAGTCGGCGACCGCCTGCCGGATAAGCGGGATCCCCGGACTTTGCGTGTACGCTCCGTGCCGGGAGGATGATGGTGGAGCAGTTCCCGGACGCGATCCACAATGTCATCCGGATACGCCGCAGGATCTCCTGTGCTCCAGCAGCTCGGGGTTTTCCAGGAGGCTCAATGCCTGACGAGATAACTCAGGGGCCGTTGTTTCAAGGCCCTGGGGATTGCCGATGTTGCAGTAGGTGACCTTCTTGCCGGCGGCTTCGAGTTCCTGGGCGCGCTGCACGATCGGTCCACGGACAGCATACTGTGCGTGCAGGAGATGCGGGTTGAGATCGGAGAGTGTGATCATGGAGTGCGTACGGGTGTCAGGACGGTCGAATTATCACGGCGGAAAATCGGTTCTTTAACAAATACGTCGTTCGCCACGCGTTTATGTCCTCCGGCGTGATAGCGTCAACGCGCTCCAGGATCGTGTCCAGGGAAACGTATGTTCGACGTAGAGCTCCGCACTGCCCGAGACGGATCATTCTGCCCGGACATGTTTTCCAGACCAAGCATCAACGTGCCTTTGATTTGCGATTTGGTTCGGTGAAGTTCGGTCATGGGCACGTTTTCGCGCTGGATCCGGTCAAGTTCATGGTAGACCAGCGCGATTGCATCTTTTATGTTCTTGCGGTCCGTCCCGAGATACGCTCCGAACACTCCCGTGTCACTCAGCAGGTTCACAAAAGAGTACACGGTGTACGCCAGACCGTGTTTTTCGCGAATGGTCTGATACAAGCGTGAACTCATCCCCTCTCCAAGCATCGCATTGGTCAGCATGAGTGCATGTAACGATCGCGGTGAGAAATGCTGTAGGCCAGAGTTCCCAGACAGATGTGTGCCTGGTTGATCGGGCGGGCATACTCCACCGTCGTGCCCTCCCGGATTGCGTCGGGTCCTGCCGTGCTGACCTGTTCCGCTTGTTGACGCGGACGCAACCGTCTGAAAGTATCTGGAAACGAGCCGTACGAGCACGTCATGGTCGACGTGCCCGGCCGCCGAAACGACCATCCGGGAGGGAGGTAAGTGGTCCGCGACGTGCGACCGGAGATGTCCCGTTGAACCGACGCACATTTTCTTCCGTTCCGATGATGGGAAACCCGAGGGAGTGCTCGGGAAAAATGGAGCGCTCGAAGTAGTCGTGAATGATGTCTTCGGGATCATCCTCCGCGTTCTTCAGCTCTTCAATCACAACCAGCTTCTCCTTCTCCATCTCGCGTTTTTCAAACGTCGCATGCAGCACGATGTCGGCAAGGACGTCCATCGCCTGACCAATGTTCGTGTCGAGCACGCGGGCATAGAAGCACGTTTGTTCTTTCGTCGTGAACGCGTTTAGATACCCGCCCAGCGACTCGAGGCTCTGCGCAATTTCCCGGACATTACGGTGTCTTGGTCCCCTTGAAGACCATGTGTTCCAGAAAATGGCTTATACCGTTCTGAGAGGGGCCTTCGTCGCGTGAGCCGACATTCGCCCAGATCCCGAGCGAGACGGAGCGGACATGCGGAATATTCTCGCTGACGACCCGGACGCCGTTAGCCAGCGTTGTCTTGCGATAGTGAGCGTTTTCGACCTGGCGGTGAGTCTTGAGGGAAGTGCGCGTTGCGTATGACATGGCGAAAATATATCCAATTTGGCCACGAGAGTCAAGGTAAGCCGGGGGAAGTTGCGGGTAGAACCCAAAAAGCGGGATGTTCCGGGAGCGGAAAGAGAAACAGGGTTAACCGGGATCCGGTCGTGGAGAAGGACCGTGTCGCGGAGAAAGTGTACGAATCATCCCGGTCTCGGTAGTCCGTCGTGACATGAAGCCCCCTGCTCTCCTTCCGCGCAATTTTGCAGACTGGATGAACGAGCGTGGCACATTGGCCAGGTTGCGGAGTTCGATCAGTCCTTCGGTGACCTTGGTCCGTTTGTAGAAGTTCTCGACTTCAGACCCGAGCAAGTTCCATCCGGCGGAGTGCCCGGTCAAGACGAAGATTCGAGCGGACGATACCAACGTAATCCCACATGATCTGTTGAATTTCCCGCCGATTGTGGGACAACAAGAACCCATTCTTCACTGTTCAGCGTACCGCTGTCATCCCAGGGATCGACCTCGGGATGTGGTGCGAGTTTCGTTCGATACCGTTCAGCAATCGCGCAGGACGCGATCGGAGAATACGAGGGCCTCAAGGAGGGAGTTGCTGGCAAGCCGGTTCGCCCCATGCACGCCCGTCATGCTCACCTCTCCGGCGGCATACAAGCCCGCTATACTCGTTGCATCCGTTAATGTCCGTCATGACACCGCCACAGGAGTAGTGCGCGGCCGGGACGACCGGGATGGGTTCGCGGTGATGTCGAGTTTGTACTTCTGAAGACAGGTCGTGTAGATATGCGGAAACTTGTCACGGACTTCGGACGCAGGCAGGTCACGAAGATCGAGCAACACGTGGTCGTCGCCGCGCTTCTTTAATTCCGTGTCAATCGCATAGGCCACGATGTCGCGGGGAGCGAGTTCCTTCCGGGGATCGTACAGGTGCATGAACTCCTCCCCGTTTGCTGCCCTCAGGAGGGCGCCGTACCCCGCACGGCTTCTGATATCAAAAAGGACGGCGAACCTGAATTAAAGAGAGTCGTCGGGTGAAACTGAATGAACTCCATGTTTGCAATCGTCGCTCCTGCACGGCACGCCATGGCCACACCGTCTCCCGTGGCGATGGCGGGATTGGTGGTATGCAGGTACACCTGTCCAAGTCCGCCGGTGGCAAGGATGACGACGCGGCGACAGAAATGTGTCCACACGCCGTTCCAGGCTGTTGAGCACGTACGCACCCCAGCAGTGAATCGGGCCGACGGATTGGCGGCCGGCGCGGACCGGACATGATGTTCCGTGATCAGTTCAAGCGCGACATGATCTTCAAAAATGCGGATATTCGGATTTTCGACACGGAGCCATAAAGCAAAGCCCGTTCGATCTCCCTGCCCGTGAGGTCCTGCGCGTGCACGATCCGGTTTGTGGAGTGACCTCCCTCTCTCGGCCGAGGTCCAGATGGCCGTCGGTGTACGTGAATTTAGCGCCGATCTCGATCAGGTCGCGCAACCGGTCCGGCCCTTCGCGCACCATGGTCTCAACCGCATCGCGATGGCACAGACCGACGCCGGTGCCCATGGTGTCGTTTACATGAAGGAAGAACGAATCGACCTGGGACATGACGGCGGCCACGCCCCCCTGCGCATAGTTGGTGTTTGATTCAGCACGTTCTTTTTTCGTTACAATGGCAACCGAACCAAATCGGGAGGCCTTCAGAGCGAATGACAGGCCGGCAATTCCCGTCCCGATCACAAGTAAATCGTATCGATGTGTCATAGACACCTGCCGAAAGAGGAAGAGAAAGGGCGGTCGAATCCAGCCGCCCTTCAGTGAAGGAACGATATCTCACCATGGTGCCCGCCCGTCTGACAGCCTCCGGGCGGTGAGGAGCCTCCCGCTCCAGCAGGACGCATTCTCACCGTGAAAAGCTTCAGAGACCGTTCAGAGACGGTGGTGCACCAGTATCAGAAGAACACCGACAGTGTCAGAGCCGCCGCGTTTCCGGATCCGATGCCCAGGGTTGTCGTGACGGAGCATCGACTGTTGTGGAGGTTGTGGCATTCTTGGATTTGGCACTCTCCGATGTGGAGGAGAAGCTGAACCGGTACTCCCCTGCGAAGACTGATATTGTCCCATGCAAACCATTCCACGCCGACAAATGCCGCGCCGCCGAATGTGGAGGAGGATTCGGTGTACATGTGGTCCTTCGTAAATCCAACGCCAAAATTGTTTGCATTACCGTCGCGTTCCTGTTTACCCGTCGTAAAGGCAATCTGGGCTCCCACGTACGCGACCACCGCCGCCGTGCTGGCCACATTGTATTGAATGCCCGGAGCAACCGTAAAGCTCGTTGAGCTGAACTTGCTCTCGGAGAGCTGCGTCGTCGGAACGGGATCTGCGGGGTTTTGAGTTGTGGTGCTGGACGAGCTGAAGCCGAGCCCAAGGCGCACCGCAAATCCATTAGAGATATAGTACTTTGCTCCAAACCCACCCTGGTAGTTGTTCGCACTGAGTGCAGCAAGGCCGCCCAGGTCAAACATGAGGGCAGTATTCCCCGCCTTTGTGATCGGCTTGGCGTTATCGCCAGCCACGGCGTTGCCCAATGCCACCGCGAGAACAAGAACCACCACGAGCAGCTGCTTCATGACAAACCTCCATCAAGTTGTTGATGGGGAAAACATTGTAGTCCAGCACATCGTAACCGCGAGCCAAGGTAGTGAGAGAATATTCTCAGAGTCAACTAGCCATGCGCGAGAGCAACGATCAAGAAAGGCCACTTTGTCAGCAAGCGTCGACAGTGGGCTCTTCGTTGAGGACAACAAAATCTCCCCGCTCTCGTTTTTCGCCGGCGGGAAGTTGGGCTTATCGGAGGCGCTTCATTCCGTGCGGGTTGTGGTATCGCGGGTGAGGAGTCGATTGATGCGGATCGCCTCGGATGCATGGACCACGATCACGACATCAAGCATCTTGTCCATGCCGCTTTCGTACAACAACGCGGCCTCCACGATGATATAGGGGGAACGTTTGACTCCGGGAGGGAGAGTTTCCATGGTGCGAAGAAGAGCCGCAATCACCGGGGGGTGGACAAGGGCATTAATCCGGGCACGCTGTTCGGCGTCTGAGAACGCGGCCCGTGCCGACGAACGTGCTGTTGAGCGTGCCATCAGGATGGTATGCCTCCGGTCCAAACAGGCTTCACATGCCGCACGGTAATGGCAGGTCGGTTACCATAAGTTCGCGGGCGATATGTCTGCGGAAAGCACGACTCGTCCGCGTGCGGCAGAAAGCGAGCAGACTTCGGTCTTTCCGGCCCCCATGCCCCCCGTCACTCCGACGCGCAGATAGCTGCGTTCATTTGGCATAGGCGACCGACCGGTACTCGCTGATGACCGTAACTTTGATTTGTCCGGGATATTCCATTTCGTGCTGAATTTTCTGCGAAATATCATGGGCAAGCTGGTCGGCCCGGACATCGTCGACCTTGTCCTGCTCGACCACGACCCGGACTTCCCTGCCCGCCTGAATAGCGTAGGTCTTGGAGACGCCGCGGAACGACTGCGCGAGTTCCTCAAGCCGTCTCCAGGCGTTTGACGTATCCCTCCACCGATTCCCGCCGGGCACCGGGCCGGGCACCGCTGATTGCGTCCGCTGCCTGCACAAGCGCAGCAATCGGTGATTCCATCGGGATGTCTTCATGGTGGGAACCGATGGCGTTTGCGACCGTCGGGTGCTCCCCGTACTTTTTGGCCAGCTCATAACCCAGGAGGGCATGGGGACCTTCGATGGACTTTTCAGCGCACTTGCCCATATCATGCAGCAGGCCGGCGCGTTTGGCGAGCATGGTGTCAAGCCGGAGTTCAGCAGCCATTGCGCCGGTAAGAAACGCCACTTCCACGCTGTGCTTCAACATGTTTTGCCCGTAGCTGGACCGGTATTTCATTTTGCCGATAAGGCGGAGGATTTCTTTGTGGGTACCATGGAGGCCGACTTCCAGCATCGTATTCTCCCCGACCCGTATGATTTCCTCTTCCAATTCCAGGCGGACTTTTTCCACGACCTCTTCGATGCGCGCCGGATGAATGCGGCCATCGGCGATGAGCCGGTCCAGTCGCCACCCGCGCGACCTCGCGACGGAACGGATCGAATGCCGAGAGAATCACTGCTTCAGGAGTATCGTCCACGATCACATCAACACCTGTAGCCGCCTCAAACGCACGGATGTTCCGCCCTTCCCGTCCGATGATCCTTCCTTTCATTTCATCGCTTTGAATATTCAGGACGCTGACGGTTGTTTCTACCGAATGGTCGGCGGCAGTGCGCTGTATAGCCTGTACGATGAGCTTTTGTGCTTCCCGTTTTGCTTCGTCGCGGGCGGTGTCGCGAATATCTTTGAGCTGGAGGGCGGCCTCCGAGCGGGCCTCGTTCGTAAGATTGTCGATGAGTTGCCGCTTGGCCTCTTCGCGGCTTAGTCCGGAGAGGTGTTCCAGACGCTGATTTTCCTCCTGGAGCAGCCGTTCCAATTCACCGTCACGGGCGTTGAGTGTGCACACACGTTCATCAAGAGTCTTTTTGAGAGCGGCGTGTTCCCGTTCTTTGCGTGAGAGCAGTTCGACTTTCCGGTCGATGTTCTCTTCACGCACCTCCAGAGCCTTTTCCTGTGCGGCGAACTTGCTCCGTTTGCTCTGGACATCGGAGTCAAATTCCTTCTTCTTCTGGTACCACTCATCTTTCACTTCAAGGAGCTTTTCGCGCTTGAGGGTTTCGGCTTCCTTTTCAGCGCTCGTCGAGCAGCTTCTTTGCCGCTTCCTCTTTCGAGGATTTGAGTCTTGTGCTTGCTGCTCCGGGTATTCACAACCCACCCAAGCGTAAAGCCCGCCACAGCCTGCTGCGACAAGTACCAGGGGCAGCGACAACATGAGATCCATACATCCTCCAACTTTCTGGAACGCTTGATGAGCCTCCAGGGTTAACAGAACAAAAAAATCCGCACTACGCAACCGTTCAGGAAGGCACGAATTAAAGAACCCTTCCGACACAGTGGGTGCTCGCCTGAGCGTCTTTTACGTCCACACACTCGCTCGCCCCGCCGAAGCGGAGGTCATCGCAAGTATCCCGCGTGAGCGGGATGAGGCCTGTAATCGACGCCCATGAGTCGGGCTCCCATGACTACAAGTGTTGGTTCTTTATTAGTGTAGTGAAACGGTTGACGGTGCGGATCTTATAGTCCGTACGTCACACAATAAGCAACGATACCAAAGAACAGTCAGGACTCCCGCAGAACAGCTGTCGAGATGGTCCACCATCAGGCCGATTTCATGTTCCACTGCCGCGGTGATCGTTGTCGACGCGCTCGCGCTCCTTGAACAGATCTTCCGTGATATTCAGCGCAGACAACACGGCGACTGTCAGGGTGGGTTGCTCGGGAATCTTCCCGTGGATGGTGCTTGATCATTTCGTCCACGTAGGCGGCAACCCGCTGCGTAAATTCTTCGCTCTCCCCTCGCAGGGGATACTCGGAGCCGAAGATACGTACTTTGATGCTCTTCTTGTCCGTTGTCATGCGGAATCACCGTCACCTGATTACAGATACGCCTCGATCTTAACGAGCAGCTCTTTGACTTTTCGTGCCAGTGACGTCACGATCGCCGTTCGAATACGGGATACGCTCGCCCACGGGGTGCTGGAGCCGTTCTGTCTGCACCGTCTTCAGGATCTGGTCTTTCCGCGCAGTTCCTGCTGGAGCTGCTGCACATCACCACGAAGTTGCTCGACCTGGGAGCAAAGCGCCTGGCGCTCTTCGCGCAGTTGTTGTACGCTCTACCGCCGGCGAACGCGCTCCCACAGCACCTTAAGAGCGTATTCCATCGCCCGCATTTCCGCGGGCAGCGTCGATGGTGTTGTGACGGGTGCGTGTTCCACGCTGGTGCCGTTGTCTTTTCGGACCTTATCTACGCCTTCACGCCTCGTAGTGTTGCCCCGCATGCCTTCTGCACCGATTGGATAACCCGCTGCAGAACCGCATCGATATCAGCTTCCGTCAGCGTCCTTCGCGAGACAAAAGCTCAAGGGTGAAGGCGAGACTTTTCGTACCCGGAGCCGATTCGCACCCTGATACACATCAAACACCTCGACCGACCGCAGAAGTTCTCCGGCAGAAGCCCGTATGACGTCTGCAATATCACCGGCCGGCAAGTCCAGCCGCACTCCAAACGCGACATCCCGTCTGACACGGGGATAACGCGGTAACGGTTCATACCGGCGCCGATCTTCCCGGGCGAGCTGCCCCAGGGCAAACTCGGCTACAAAGACGTCCTGTTCAATCCCAAAGAACTTCAGAACCTCACCTCGAACCCTGCCTAAGTGACCGGCATAACTTCCATGAATTTCAAGGGCTAGGGCGTCATCGGTTAAACCATTGGCGGTAGAATAAGAAATTAGCCGCCATTTGTCAAGTGCTAACGACTGAAACAGCCCCTCGGCTGCCCCCTTCATGTCAAAAATGTCAACCCCGCGGGCAGGATGCGACCAATGCTCCGTATCCGCTTTCCCCGTCAAAAGGAGCGCAATCTGCTCGAATCCTCGAAGTAATTCTCACCAGTGTAACCTCTCCCGGCGCGCTCTACCGAATACATGCCCGATCTCAAAGAGGCGCATATCGGACACGCTGGACCGGATATTTCTGGCCACGACATCCAGCATGCCGGGAATCAGGCTCGTCCGCAGATAGATCATGTCCTGATTCTGGGGGTTCAGAATCTTCACCGCCGTCCGCCCGCCGAACCCTGCGCGCTGTTCATCCTGCATGGAGTTCGTCACCACTTCACAAAAGCCGCCCCCGACCGCCTTTTCCCTCACGCGGTCAGCGGGAAGCACTTTCAGAAATGGTTGGACAAAATCAACGCTGCTCCGGGTCTTGTCTTCGATGTTGTTGTATCCGTGCACACGCGCAACCTCTTCGATAAGATCGATTTCCCGCTCAAGATCAACGCGAAAGGTGGGCACAGCGAAGGTGATCACTTTCGGTGTGGTTTCACCGGACGTACGCCGAGTGCTTGAAGATAGCGGACCATCTGCGCGGCACGGAGAGATGTCCCGAGCACGGCGTTGGCCCTGGACGGCCGCAATCCACCCGACCCGGCCTGATCGGTTTTGGATACACATCGATCTCACCCTTCAGCATCGTCCCACCGGCCATGTCCGCATCATCGCGGCGGCACGGTTCAGCGCAAGGGCACCGCGTTCGGATCTGCCCCCGTTCAAATCGCTGTGATGCATCCGTGCTTATCCCCAGCGTCTTTGCGGTGCGGCGGATGCCGGACGGCCTCCAGTAGGCACTTTCGAGAACGATGTCCATCGTGGACCGGCCGATCTCCGAATTGGCACCTCCCATGACTCCCGCAATCGAGATCGGCTTCTCGCGATCGCACACCATCGTCGCACCCCGGGAATACGTCGTTCTTTGCCGTCCAGCGTGTGAAGCGGGTCCCGTCCCGCGCAGGCCTGATCACCAGCCCACCACCTTCGAGCAGCCGTAGTCAAAGGCGTGCATCGGGTGTCCGCATTCGTACATGACGAAGTTGGTTATATCCACCCGTGTTGATCGGACGCAGTCCGGCAAGCGAAAGCCAGTCCTGCAGCCATGATGGGGAAGGCCGACCCGCACTCCGCGGATCATACTCACCGCGAACCGGGGACAGTTCAGCGGATCTTCCACGGTCACCGACAGGGAGCCGGGAATGGCTCCTTGCGTTTCTTTTAGCTGCGGGCTTGGGATTTTGAGAGGTTTTCCCGTAAGCACGGACAGTTCACGTGCGAATCCGATATGACTCAACCAATCGGGACGGTTCGGCGTGATTTCGACATCGTAGATCACATCACCAGACCGAGGTAGTCCGACAGGGGTGTCCCGACCCTGGCGCCGGGTTCCAGCACGAGGATCCCCTCGGCATCACCGCCAAGGTCGAGTTCAAAGGCGGAGCAAATCATTCCGTGAGGATCGTACACCACGGAGGGAGACCGATTCCAGGACGAAGGGTTTTCCGGATGGATCGTGCTGATTCCGGGGCACCGTGGCCCCGACGAGCCCGACCGGTACCTTCTGGCCTGCAGCGACGTTCGCGGCGCCGCACACGATCTGAAGGACTCTTCCGCACCGATGCCCACACGGCAGACGGTCAAACGGTCCGCACGGGGATGGCGCTGGACGTCAAGCACGTGCCCCACCACGAAGCCCTGATACCGCTCGCCGGGACGGTCACGGACTCGAATTCCAGGCCGATCATCGTCAGGCGTTCTGCGATCTCATCCGGCGAGAGCCGGACGTCTGTATAGTCTTTCAGCCAGACTCTGGACAATGCGCATAGGTCAAAACTGGTTGAGGAAACGGAGATCGTTCTCGAAGAAGAGGCGGATATCGTCAATGCCATGGCGCAACAGGGCGATCCGTTCGATTCCCATGCCGAAGGCATACCCGGTATACCGCTCCGGATCATAGCCCACCGCACGGAAGACGTTCGGGTCGACCATGCCGCAGCCCAGAATTTCGAGCCAGCCCATCTGCTTGCACAACCGGCATCCCTTCCCCCCGCACACGAAGCAGGAGATGTAGATATCGGCGCTCGGTTCCGTGAAAGGAAAAAATGTGGGGCGAAAGCGGTATTTTGTTGCACTCCCGTAGAATTGCTTGATGAACGAGATCAGCGTCCCTTTCAGGTCGCTGAACGTGACTCCTTCGTCCACGTGCAGCCCCTCCACCTGATGGAACAGGCAGTAGCTGCGGGCGCTGATGGCCTCGTTCCGGTAGACTTTGCCGGGCATGATGACGCGTACCGGCGGTTGATTCTCCTTCATCACACGTATCTGGACCGGGGAGGTGTGTGTCCGCAGCAATGCCGTAGGACTCAGGAAGAACGTGTCCTGCATGTCGCGAGCCGGGTGATCGGGAGGAAAGTTCAGGGCTTCGAAGTTATGGTAATCGTCTTCGAGTTCCGGTCCGTCGGCGATACCGAACCCCATGGCAACGAAGATCCCTTTGATCTCATCGAGCACCTGGGTGATGGGGTGCCTCGTGCCTGTGGGGACATGACGGGGCGGGAGGGACACATCCAGCGACGATGCGCGGGATAGCGTGGTGCCTCCTGCCGAGGTTTTCGCGTCGTACTGCTCCTGGACGCGGGTCCGGAGTTCATTGAGCTTCTTCCCGAGGAGCGGTCGCTGGTCTGCCGGCGCCGAACGGAGGGCATCGAACAGTTCAGCAATCCGCCCTTTGCGGGCGAGATAGGTGACGCGGAACGCATCCAGAGCGGCCGTGTCGGCGGCGGCGGCGAGGTCCTGTTCCGCCTGACGGTATACTTCTTCGATCCGATCGAGCATGGAACGCGGCTCCAGGAAAACAGATCTTCCCACACGCGGCGCCCTGGCGGGTGCCTGCGCATGGGAAGATGCATGGTTGATCAGGCAAGGGCGAACTTCACCACTTCGGCGAATGCCGCAGGGTTGTTCGCCGCGAGATCGGCGAGAATCTTCCGGTTGATGTCGATCTCTTTCGTGTTCAACGCCGCGATGAGCCGTGCATAGGTAGTCCCGTGCAGGCGGGCTGCCGCATTGATGCGAGTGATCCAGAGTTGGCGGAAGGTCCGCTTCTTGGTCCGACGGTCCCGGTACGCATACTGCATGCCTTTATCGACATGGTGTTTTGCGACCGTGAGGACTTTGCTTCTCGCTCCCCAGTAGCCTTTCGCTTGGCGGAGGACCCGCTTGCGACGGCGGTGGGAGGCAACTTTATTCTGCGAGCGTGGCATAAGTTGCTCTTGTTCCTTGATTGATGATGAGAGAACAGGCCGGCGTCAGGCCGGCCGCGGGGACGATCCCCTTACACGTTGAGCATCCCGCGCACGGACTTTGTGTCGCTTTTTGCCGCATAATGGACGCCACGGAGCTTCCGTTTCCGTTTCCGTGACTTTGACGTCAGGATATGGCTGCGGTATGCAGTTGCGCGCTTCACTTTGCCCGTAGCGGTAAGTGTAAATCGCTTCTTGGCGCCGCTGCGCGTCTTGCTCTTAGGCATACGAACATCCTTTCACAATATGAGAGATCTGGCCGCACTGTGCTTCACACCGTGGCCGGCTTTGCTTCCGCTTTGGCTTCTGTTTTCGGCTCCCCTTTCGCTTCCGCCTCCTGCTCGGCTTTGGCCTCCGCCTTCTTCTTCGCGCGATCCGGGACAAGAATCATGATCATGCTCCGTCCTTCCATGTGTGCGGCCTGGTCGACCTTGCAGATATCCGTCAACTGTTCGATAAGGCGCGCCAGGAGGACTTCCCCCTTCTCCTTGTAAGTGATTTCACGACCCTTGAAGACCACCGTGGCTTTCACCTTGTGCCCGTCCAGCAAGAACTTCCGGGCATGGCGCGTCTTGAAGTCGAAATCATGCACATCCGTATTGGGATGAAACCGCAGCTCTTTCAGCAGTGAGACGTGCTGGTGTTTCTTTTGCAGCTTGTCTTTCTTCGCCAGTTCATACTTGAACTTGCCGAAGTTGATGATCTTGCAGACCGGGGGTTTTGCATTCGGGACGATCTCCACGAGATCGGCATCCCGTTCCCGGGCCATCGCGATAGCGGCTGACGGCGTCATCACGCCCAACTGGGCGCCATGCTGATCGACGACCCGCACCTCGGGGACGCGGATCTCTTCATTTGTGCGAGCGCGTTTCTCCTTGCTGATGGATGTCCCTCCTACGTAGTGAGTGTTTTTGCCGCGATGGAGTTCTGCAGGGCCGCGATAAACGCGGCACGGTCAACCGCGCCCTGATCTCCGGATTTGTGTTTGCGAACGGCAACGGACCCGTTCTGGCGTTCCTTCTCTCCGATCACGAGCATGTACGGAACTTTTCGGGTTTCCCATTCACGGATCTTGTACCCGATCTTCTCATTGCGCTCATCCAGTTCCACCCGTATGCCCGCATCCTGAAGTTCCTTGTGGACGGACCCTGCATAGTCCAGCTGCGCATCCGTGATCGGCATGACCACCGCCTGCACCGGGGCGAGCCAGAGTGGAAATTCGCCGGCATAGTGCTCGATGAGGATGCCGATGAACCGCTCCATGGAACCGAACGGCGCCCGGTGAATGATGATCGGTCTGTGCTTCTGCCCGTCGCTTCCCGTGTACTCTAAATCAAAGCGTTCCGACATCACGTAATCGACCTGGACTGTTCCGAGCTGCCAGGTGCGACCCAGCGCATCCTGAACAATGAAGTCGATTTTCGGTCCGTAGAATGCGGCCTCGCCGATCCCGATAAAGTAGTTGAGCTTCATCGCATCGGCCGCATCCTTGATGTCGCGCTCGGCCTGGTCCCATTGCTCTGGTGCGCCGATGAACTTCGCCATGTTTTTCGGGTCACGGAATGACAGCCGTGTCTTGAAATCCTTGAAGCCCAGCGTTGCGAAGACGTACTGAATAAGGTCGATAACGTCACAGAGTTCGGCCTTCAACTGGTCCTGCCGCACATACAGATGTGAATCATCCTGCGTGAATGACCGCACGCGCGTCAGACCGCTCAACTCGCCCGATTGTTCGTACCGGAAGACCGTCCCGAATTCGGAGAATCGGATCGGCAGGTCCCGGTAGCTGCGCGGTTTCGACAGGTAGATCTGATGATGGTGCGGGCAATTCATGGGTTTGAGGAGATATTCTTCGTCCTCGACCACGATCGGCGCGTACTGGCTGTCTTTGTAATACGGGTAGTGCCCGCTGGTCCTGTACAGATTCAGATTCCCGATATGGGGTGTGACAACGGGCTGGTAGCCGCGTTTGCGTTGCTCCTCGCGCAGGAATGTTTCCAGTGTTTCGCGGATAATCGTTCCCTTGGGAAGCCAGATCGGGAGTCCTCCGCCGACTGCAGGCGTAATCAGAAAGAGCTCCAGCTCCGCTCCGAGCTTCCGGTGGTCGCGCTTCTTCGCCTCCTGCAGACGGTGCAGGTGTTCCTCCAGTTCCTTCTGCGTGGGGAACGTGATGCCATAAATGCGTTGCAGCATCTTGTTCTTTTCGTTTCCCCGCCAGTACGCCCCCGCGACCGTGAGGAGCTTGATGGCTTTGATCCGTCCCGTGGACGGGATGTGCGGACCGGAGCAGAGGTCGGTGAACGTGCCGCTCTGGTAGAAGCTGATCTGCTGATCTTTCAGGCCTTCAAGCAGCTCGAGCTTGTACTGGTCGCCTTTTTCGCGGAAGTAGGCGACGGCATCATCCCATTTCTTCTCTTCACGCAGGTAGGGATCGTCGCGGCGTGCGTATTCGGCCATCCGTTCTTCGATACTTCCGAGGTCGTCTGCCGTCAGCGAGTGATCACCCAGATCCAGGTCATAGTAGAAGCCGGTCTCAATCGCCGGCCCGATGCCGAATTTCGCGCCCGGGAAGAGTGATTCGACTGCTTCGGCCATGAGGTGTGCAGAGCTGTGCCAGTATGCTTTCTTCCCGTCATCGTCTTTCCATGTGAGGATGCGAACGGTGGCATCACCGGTGATCGGCCGGGCGAGGTCACGGACTTCCCCATCGACCGTGGCTGCGAGCGCTTCGCGTGCCAGGCCCCGGCTGATGTTTTCCGCAATCTGCATGCCGGTCACGCCGCGGGCAAACGACCGTGACGAGCCGTCGGGAAGTGTGATCGTGATCTGGTCCATCCTCAGGAGATGCTGAAATAAAAAAAATGTCCCTGACGTCAAGGACGCGCGGGACAATTGGTGTGACGCGCTGTGGGCGATACAGGAGTCGAACCTGTGACCTCTACCATGTCAAGGTAGCGCTCTAACCAACTGAGCTAACCGCCCGGTTCATTCACGCTGCAACCTCACTGTTCTGCTCGTACCGAGGGCCGGACTTGAACCGGCACGGGCCTTGCAGCCCAAAGGATTTTAAGTCCTTTGCGTCTACCAATTCCGCCACCCCGGCACTCCTTGCCTGTGCCGGAGCCCGCACAGCGACGTGCAAGGGGATCTTTGCGTACAGTATCGATTAATATACCGAGAAAGAGCGAAAATTGCAACAAAGAAAAACGTACCGTGCCGGGCTCTTCCCGTCAGGTACGTTTCTGTTGGTTCAGAGGCGACGATCGGATTCGAACCGATGCATAGAGGTTTTGCAGACCTCCCCCTTAGCCACTTGGGTACGTCGCCGTATCAACCCCTATAAAACAAAACCCCGCCACCTGGTGGGATTGGGGGCGGCGGGGCCGTCTAAAATGAAGAAGAGATACAACGGTGGCTCGGCGCGATTGCCGAAGCCCCCTGTCCCGTTGACGCGGGACAGAGCGGGAAACGGGATTCGAACCCGCGACATCAACCTTGGCAAGGTTGCGCTCTACCAACTGAGCTATTCCCGCAACAGCTCGGAAAATATACATACTCGCGTCCTGCCATGCAAGCATTTTCTATCTCCCCTCAGCCGCTTGCACCCCCATGTCAATATACACGAGTGAGTGTCGAAAGTCAAGTCTCTCTCCCTTCCGCCCGATCGGGCGCCATCAGCTCGGCATACGACCCCCCCACTATCGATTCCTGCTCAATGCCGAATGCATCGCGCAAACGGCGCATGACTCTTTCAGCACGATCCGTATCGGCTTCCATGACCTCAAATTCCAGAAAATACCCTGCGCCGTCCACATTGTCACAGTGAATGCGGGTTTCGCCCAAAAGGTAGACCTGGCGGCTCTTCCGGACCGTCGCAAGCACTCCGAGTGCCGACTCCAGCATTTCGAGCAAGGCATCAGGATCCTTCACGGGCACCCGCGAATAGGAACTCCAGCGCGCGTCTGCCGTATCGGGCCTCCTGTAGAAGATGAGCTCTGCCTGACCGTCATCGAACCGCCGGAGCTTGAGGCGTCCTTCCCGTACCATGAAATAGGTGTCTTCTTGCCTCACAGTGCCGGCCCCGGAGGCACCAAGCCGTTCCGCTGCAGCCCGCACGGCGTCCAGGGAGGTCACCCTGCACTTGAGTTCGAGATTGGTTGCCACAGATGAATTCAACGGGAAATTTCGAGGATTTCGTAGTGCAGAATGCCGACCGGGACCGTGATTTCGACGGTATCCCCCCCCTTCTTGCCGAGAAGGGCCTTGCCGATGGGTGAGGTGACGGAGATTTTGTTCTGTTCGAAATTGGACTCCTCGGGGGAAACGAGAAGATACTCGCACATTTCACCGTTCGCGAGGTCTTTCAGCTTGACCCGACTGAGGATGTAGATCTTATCATTCGGCAGATCACGCGCCTCAATGATCTTGGCCCGCGAAAGGGAAAGCTCCAGCTTGGCGATTCGCAACTCGAGGTGCTGCTGTTCTTCCTTCGCCGCATCGTACTCGGCGTTTTCCGACAGATCACCATGCCCCCGGGCTTCGGCGATTTTCGCTGCCATCGACCTGCGACCCGTTGTCTTCAGTTCACGAAGTTCCTGTTCCATCTCCGCGAGACGTTCACGGGTCAGATAGACCGTCGTTCCAATGCCGTCACCTTGCATACGCTTCCCTCACAGATAGAACAAAACAAAAAGAATAGCCATCATCCGTCGTCCGAATGGTGGCTACAGAACTCCGGTCATGACCGGGGTACACGAGAAATGTACAACATCCCCGGGGTAAAAAGCAAGGGGAAAGTGCGGATTAGCTGGTTCCAGCCTCTGAAGAGGGGGGATCGAGCAGGATCAGATGACCGAGCTTGTCCCGCTTCGTGCGGAGATACCGTTCATTCGATGCGTGGGGAGGCATCTCCAGGGCGACACGTTCGACAATATTCAGGCCGTATCCCTGCAAGCCCACGACCTTTTTAGGGTTGTTCGTCAGCAGGCGCATTTTGCCAACCCCGAGGTCGTGCAGAATCTGTGCGCCGATGCCGTAGTCGCGCAGGTCGGCCCGGAACCCGAGTTTTTCGTTGGCTTCGACGGTGTCAAGCCCCTGGTCCTGCAGCAGATATGCCTGCAATTTATTTACCAGCCCGATCCCTCTCCCCTCCTGTCGCATGTACACGATCACACCAGCGTCAGCTCCCTGCACCATAGCCAGAGCAGCATTCAGCTGTTCATTGCAGTCGCATCGTAGCGACCCGAAAACATCGCCCGTGAGGCACTCCGAATGAACCCGCACCAGAACCGCCTGGTCGGGTTGGAGCTCCCCTTTCACCAGCGCGAGGTGCTCTTTGTGGTCCAGGGTGCTCCTGTACAGATGCAGGTGGAACATACCGTACCGGGTAGGAAGATCGGTCGTAACGACCCGCTCGACAAGCTTGTCCCTCTTCATGCGGAAGGCAATCAGGTCCTTGACCGTGATGATCCGCAGGGCGAACTGGTCTGAGATCCGGAACAGGTCCCTAACACGCGCCATAGATCCGTCGGGGTTCATGATTTCGCAGAGGACTCCGGCAGGCGTTTGCCCTGCCAGCCTGCAGAGATCGACAACCGCTTCAGTGTGACCTGCGCGCCGCAGGACTCCCCCTTCGGCGGCCCGGAGCGGAAAAATGTGTCCCGGTCGAGCGAGATCCGACTGTTCCGTTGCCGGATCCGCAAGAGCCCGCACCGTCGCTGCCCGGTCGGCGGCCGATACTCCGGTGGTTGTGCCATGGATGAGGTCAACGGACACGGTGAACGGTGTCTCATGAAGCGACGTATTGGTTTGCACCATCGGCGGCAAACCAAGCGCATCGGCCCGCGCCGCCTGCAGGGGCGCGCAGATAATCCCCCGTCCATGCAGAGCAAGAAAGTTGATGATCGCGGGAGTGACGTGTTCCGCCGCGCATACGAAGTCTCCCTCGTTTTCGCGGTCATCATCATCCACGACAATCACGATCTTTCCCGCCCGAACATCGGCGATCGCGCTATCGATTGTGTCGAACGATTCTTTCATTTCCTGTGCGGCATGGCCGCGGCTCACCGGTCTATTTTTCCTGTCCGTCGCCTTCGCGCACTATCCCCGTAATGGCCGTGCGGTCGAATTTCATCTTCACGTTGTCCGCAACCTGCAGCAACACGGTCTTGTCATCCATGCCGGCAATCGTGCCGTGGAGGCCTCCCGAGGTAACAACTTTGTCTCCCTTTTTGACCGCTTCGAGCATCTTCTGACGCTCCTTCTGCCGCTTCTGCTGGGGGCGGAGAATCATGAAGTAGAAGATGCCGATGATGAGGGCAAACATGATAAGTGTGCTGACCAGACTGCCTTCGGGGCTGCCACCCGAGGGCTGGGACATCGCGAAGAGCGCGTAGGTATTCAAAGGGTCCTCCTGTTTTCCATCATGATATGTGAGATGTGTTGAGACGTCCTTCTCGCGTCATCGCGGCGAGCGTTTCCCGCTTCCATGCGGCGAACCGCCCTGCCAGGATTGCCTCACGCGCGGCACGCATGAGGAAAAGATAGAACGCCAGATTGTGAATCGTTGCAAGCTGCAAAGCCAGAATCTCCTTTGCCCGGAACAAGTGCCGGAGATACGCCCGTGTGAACGTGCGGCAGGTGTAGCAGTCGCACGCGTCATCCAGCGGAGTGAAATCCGCGCTGTATGCTGCGTTCCGGAGGTTCATCCGCCCCCCGCGCGTGAACACAACCGCATTGCGTCCGTTGCGCGTCGGCATCACACAATCGAACATGTCGATCCCCCGCGCAATACACTCAAGCAGATTCTCAGGCGTCCCCACACCCATCAGATACCGGGGCTTGCCCTCCGGCAGGAGCGCAGTGCAGAGTTCCGTCATGGCATACATGCTCTCCGTTGGCTCTCCCACCGACAGTCCCCCGATGGCATACCCGGGGAAGTCCATTTCTACCAGGGCACGCACCGACTCTTCGCGCACAGCAGGATAGACGCTTCCCTGGACGATGGCGAACAGTTCCTGCCGATGTCCGTACACCGGCGTCGTCTGTTCGAAGCGCGCACGGCATCGGTCGGCCCACCGCACGGTCATTGCATTCGATTTCCGCGCATACTCCTCGTCGCACGGATAGGGCGTACACTCGTCGAGCACCATCATGATGTCCGAACCCAGAGAGCGCTGCACATCAACCACGCGTTCGGGAGAGAACTGGTGGGTGGAGCCATCGAGGTGGGACTTGAAGGTGATCCCGCTCTCGTCGATACCACGAAGGTCCGCGAGGCTGTACACCTGAAACCCCCCGCTGTCCGTCAGGATCGGCAGCTTCCCACCCGGAAAACCTGTGCAGTCCCCCGGCCTGTTCGATGATCTCACACCCGGGCCGGAGATACAGGTGATACGTATTCCCGAGAATGATCTCGGCTTTGATTTCCCTCAGCTCACGAGGGGCCACAGCTTTTACTGCCCCCTGTGTTCCTACAGGCATGAATATCGGCGTATGAACGACTCCGTGGTCGGTTGTCAGCGTCCCCGCCCGGGCGGAGCCATCAATATGTTCGACGCGGAAGTCCAAGCATGGTAAAATACGCATTCCGGCGGGGAGAATCAATGCGCACGCCGGACCTGCCAGGCTTTCCATATGGCCGCGTACAGGAGGATTCCCAGAACGTCTGCAAACCAATCATACACGTCCATGCTCCTACCCGGGACAAAGTGCTGATGGATTTCATCCGTGAAACCATAGAAGGCACACAGGGCAATGGTTACGCCGAGCGTTGCGTTGTGCAGCGAGGGCAAGGCTTGCTCGAGGCGGAGTGCACGGTGTGTGAAGAAGGCCAGAACAAAGTAAATTCCCGCATGAATCAGTTTGTCGGAACGAAAAATGCTGAAATCGGGGATCGCTGACGAGGGGATAGACGAACCGATGAAGATCAGTAATGCCCAGGTGATCGCCGGCCCCGTAATGACCCAGAAGCTCCTGGAACGACGCATGCCCCTCATTCGCCCTCGACCGTGCGGAGTGCTTCCGTTACGTGCGCCAGCACGTCCCCCGCCAGAAGTGAACGCTGTCCGTACTTCTCTGCCGCACAGTCGCCCGCAAGCCCGTGCAGATAGACCCCTGCATACGCACCCTCGAACGGCCCGAGCCCTTGCGCGATCAAGCCGCTGATGAGTCCCGCCAAAACATCTCCCGTTCCTATGGTTGCCATGCCGGGGTTTCCGGTCGAATTGACGATGCGCGTGCCATCCGGACGTGCCGTCACCGTCGGAGCGCCCTTATGGACGATGACAGAGCGAAACCGGCGTGCAGCCGCGGCCGCAGCGTCGACGCGAGTCCGTTCTATCTCCCCTGACGTTCCGCCCGTGAGGCGGGCAAGTTCACCTGTATGGGGTGTCAGAACTGTCGGGGCTTTTCTGCCTGCAAGCACGCGGGATCTTTCGCCGAGCGCATTCAACCCGTCTGCATCGATCACAAGTGGTTTCGTACAGCGGGCCACGGCATCGAGGATCAGCGCATCCGTATCTGCGTTGCGCGAAAGCCCCGGCCCGAGAAGCACTGCATCGGCCCACGCCATCCGGGAGGAAATCTCGCCGGCGGCGGCAGGAGCGAGAGTACCTTCTTCCGTCTCGTCGAGCGAAAGGAGTATGACCTCCGACAGTTTCCGCGCAAGCACCGCATGTATGGAGCGGGGCACTCCGAGCACCACGGCGCCGGCCCCCGACCGAAGGGCCGACAGTGCAGCAAGCGCCGGCGCACCCGTGAACGCACGCGAACCCGCCAACACAAAGACCTTTCCGACGCTGTACTTGTGCGCCGTTCGGGGCCGGGGAGGGAGGATCGATCGGATGTCCGATCGACCCACCCGGAACATCGCACGCGCGGGCGGGCGCATGAGCGTGCGCGGTATGCTGATCTCCGCCACCCGCACGGTTCCGCTGCATTCGACCCCCTCGCCAAAGAACAGGCCGATTTTCGATGCACCCATCGTAACGGTCATATCCGCATGCACCGCGGCCCCCTCCGTCTCACCCGTACCAGAATGGACACCCGAAGGAACATCGACAGATGAAACGAATGCTCCGCGACTATTAATCCACTCGATGACGCGTTTGGAGATGCCGTGCGGCGAACCGGCAAACCCGGTTCCGAACATCGCATCCACGATGACCGCACCGGATGGCATACGGGAAAGCCTCGTGGAGCGGTTGATAACCGTGAAGGAGAGGTCGTCGGGAAACGCGCGACGCATCTGGAGCAGCGCGGTGCAGTTCGTTGCCGCATCACCCGAAAGCGCCGCGCGCCGGGCAACAAGAAGGACCTGAACCCGGGCCCCTCTATTCAGCAGGTGCCGCGCGATCACGAACCCGTCGCCGCCGTTATTCCCCTTCCCGCAGACCACCGTGACGCGTTTGCCGGCCAGGGGACCGACCGCCCCGCACAGCATGTCCACAAACGCCCGCCCGGCGTTTTCCATGAGGATGAGTCCGGGAATCCGGAAACGGCTGATCGCCGCTCGGTCAAAAGCCTGCATCTGGGAGGGTGTTGTCAGAAGTTCCATAGACGGACAGGGAGGACCATGAGCACCAGGTGTCGTACCACGTCAGAAGAATCGCGTCGTGATCTCAAGAATTGTCGAGGGCAAGACGCCCAATCCCACGAGCGTCGCGGCAGACAACACCAGAGCAATAATGCTCAGCACGGAGAATGCCGGAACCGCTCCGGGTTCGCCATCGCGGAAGTACATCACCACCACGACACGCAGATAGTAGTATGCCGAAACCACGCTCATCAGTACGCCGACGATTGCCAGCCATGTGTACCCCGCCTCGATCGCCCCGGCAAACACATAGTACTTGCCGAAGAACCCGGCCAGGGGCGGTATCCCGGCGAGCGAGAACATGAAGAGCGCCATGAGTCCCGCAAGCACCGGCCTCGATTTCGACATTCCCGCGCAGTCGTCGATCCGGACGGTTTCGCTTCCGCTTCGTTCCATCAAGGAGACGATGCCGAACGCACCGATATTCATGAACGTGTAGGCAAGGAGATAGAATGTGACGCCATTGCTGCCGGCCGCGTTTCCGGCGAGCACACCCGTGAGAAGATATCCTGCATGGGCAATGCTCGAATATGCAAGCATCCGTTTGAGGCTGGTCTGCACGATGGCGATGACGTTGCCGATGACCATCGACAGCACGGCCAGGACGGCGATGATTTCCCTGAGAGCGGGAACGCCGAGCATGATCGCGCCCGGAAAGAGCACGAGAAACGCGGAAAACGCCGCCGCCTTCCCTCCGGTCGACATGAACCCGCTGACCGGCGTCGGAGATCCCTCGTAGACGTCAGGGACCCACATGTGGAAAGGCACTGCTGCCACTTTGAACGCAAGCCCCACGGTCAACAGACCAAGCCCGATGACGAACAGGGCATCGCCCCCAACCACTCCGAGCTTTCCCTGGATACCGTCAATGCTTGTTGTCCCGGTTGTCCCGTACAGGAGCGCGATGCCGTACAAAAGGAACCCTGTCGCAAACGCCCCCAGGAGAAAATACTTCAGTGCGGCTTCGTTGCTTGCCGGCACCTTGCGGAGGAAACCCGCGAGGACATAGAACGCGATCGACATCGTTTCCAGCCCGAGGAAGAACACCACGAGGTCCCGCGCAGCCGCCATCAGCATCATTCCCACGACAGCGACGAGGAGGAGTACATAGTACTCGCTGTGCTCGATTTTCTCCGCGCGCACGTACTGCCGGGAGAGGAGTGTGGTGAGAATTCCCGCGAGAGAGAACAGAATGGCAAAAAACCATGCATAGCCACCCGTGGTCAGCGTGCCGCCGAAGGCACGGCCCGGCTCGCCCAGCGAGCGAAACGCCACCCCGCATGCCACGAGGAGCACCGTGAGTGTGATCCAGAAATTCCATCGCTCCGTGTTTTTCAGGAGACTCTCGATCACAAGAACAAGCAACGCACCGGCAAACACAATGCCGATCGGCCCGAGAGCCAGAACGTCATTCCATGTAAGAGGCAGACTCATGATGGTCCCATCGGTGACAGTTCATTCAACCGCATTACCCCAGAAAGAACAAAAGCCAGATGAGCGTGAAGATCGGGAGGAGCACCGGGATTGCATATCTGACCAGGTACCCGAAAAAACTCGGGCAGTGCACACCCGCGTGTTCGGCAATTGCTTTGACCATGAAATTCGGCCCGTTCCCGATGTAGGTGCACGCCCCGAAAAACACTGCGGACAGCGAGATCGCCTCCAGGTGGATCGGGTGATTCGCGATAAGATAGCTCACGGCGATATCCGACACCGGGACTGCACCTGCGGCAACGAGGTCGTAGTGATACCGCAGCAGCGTCACGTACGTCGCCTGCACTTCGGGAGCAGACACCCCCGTCAGGCTTCCCAGCGACGCCCCGTGCGTCGCCACGAGCTGCTCCACAGCCTTGACCAGCTCCGGCGTGACGAACAAGCCGAGCTGGGCGCTGAGGAAGTTCAGGTACGTCGGGGCGTTGTCAAGAAATGCGGACAACACGCCCGTCCCCCAGTAGAACTGCCCGGGAGTCTGGATTCCCAGATCCGCCGCGTGAAGCTCGAGCCAGTCCAGCGCAGGGACCATTGTGGCAAAAATGCCGAGGAAGAGAATCGCCACTTCCTTGATCGGCAGGAAATTGAAATCGTTGCTCTTGTGGATCTCATGCCTGGTGGTGACATAGGAACCGACTGCCGCCAGGATCATCAAGACTTCGCGGACGAATGGCGGGTCAGTGATGAACACCGCAATCAGAATCAGCAGCAGGAAAAAAACGTTATGGATTCCTCTCACTGCCCCCTCCTCGTGGATCTTCTCTGCCTCGCGCTGCGCGGCAGGTGGAAGCCGGCGGAACGACCGCGTATCAATCACGAAAAACACGCCGAGCACCAGCGTCATCGCGATGAGCCAGGGAAGCCACAACCGCTCCATGATCCAGAAGAACGGCACGCCTTTCAGATATCCCAGAAACAGGGGCGGGTCGCCGATCGGGGTCAACGCGCCCCCCATGTTACTCACCGTGAAGATAAAAAAGATCACGTGAAACGGCTTGATACGATACTTGTTGACCCGGATGAAGGGCCGGATCAGAATCATCGACGCCCCGGTCGTTCCGACGATATTCGCAAGCAGCGCACCGAGGCCAAGGATGAACACGTTCGTGGCAGGCTGTGACCGGCCCCGTATCCGGATGTGAATGCCTCCGGCAACGACGAACAGGGATCCGATCAACGAGATAAAACTGATGTACTCCACAAAGGTGTGATACATCCGTGCAGGTGTCTGGAGAACGGCCAGGTAGTACAGGACGGTCACCAGCCCCAGACCGATCGCGACAGACGGATAATGCTTCTCCCACCAATGACGGTTGATGAACGGAGCGACCGCGATTGCAAGGAGGAGAACCACAAATGGAACAATCATCACCGGCGGTACAGACAACGGGTGGGACTCGTCCCCTGCCCGTGCTACGCTCGGGAGAAGCACGAGAACCATCGTCGGGAAGAGTGTCCACCATTTCCTCATTGAGGAGCCTTCTGTTCATCCCGGGAGCGCTCGATTCCGACCGCAACTCCGCGCGGGGCACCCCGCCGGGCCTCTTCGATCTGCCGGACGACCTGTCGGGCCGCGACCGCAGACTTCCCGAGAAACGTCGACGGGTACACTCCGATCCAGACGATCATCACGACGATCGGAACCAGCACGCACCACTCCCGGACGCCGAGGTCCGCGATGTTCCGGTTCTCTGGATTCTCGACTTTTCCGAAGAAGACCCGCTGGTAGCTCCAGAGGAGATACACCGCGGCGAAAATCACTCCGGTGGCCCCGACGATTGCAAACCACGGGGTCACCAGGAATTTTGACTTGAAGGCCCCGAGCAAAATCAGAAACTCACCCACAAACCCGTTCAAGCCAGGGAGTCCGACCGACGAGAGCATGATAATCATGAAAAACGACGCAAAGACCGGGACGGTTTTTGCAAGGCCGCCGTAATCCTTGATCATCCGGGTGTGCCGGCGATCGTAGATCATGCCGACCAGAAGAAACAGGGCGCCGGTGGAGAGCCCGTGGTTGATCATCTGGATAATGCTCCCCTGCATCCCTTCTTCGTTCAACGCGAAAATGCCGAGGACGACAAAGCCGAGGTGACTGACGGACGAATACGCCACCAGTTTCTTGAGATCAGGCTGCACAGTGGATACCAGCGCGCCGTACACGATCCCGATCACCGCGAGTGCCGCAAGGTACGGAAGATAGGTGAACGTGGCATAGGGAAACAGGGGAAGGCAGAAACGGATGAGTCCGTACGTGCCCATTTTCAGCAACACGCCTGCAAGAATAACGCTCCCTGCCGTCGGCGCCTGTACGTGCGCGTCGGGCAACCAGGTATGCAGGGGGAACATCGGAACCTTGATGGCGAAGCTCAGCGTGAATGCCAGGAACAGCCAGGACTGCAGGCCTAACGGGATGGACGGCGCAATCGTCATGAGCTTCAGAAGATCCGTCGTGAACCCGCCATCCGGAAGCGTCGACGCATATGATCCGAGCCAGATGATTGCAACGAGCATCAGCAAGCTCCCCGCCATCGTGTACAGGAAGAACTTCACGGCGGCGTACACCCTCTCCGCCCCTCCCCAGATGCCAATAATGAAATACATCGGGATGAGCATGAACTCCCAGAACACATAGAAGAGGAAGAGATCGATCGAGACAAACACACCGAGGGTTCCGACTTCCAGCAGCAGCATCAGCGCAACAAATCCCTTGATCCGGTCATGCACCGACTCCCATGAGGCCAGCAATGCAATCGGCGTGAGGAAGGTGGTCAGGACGACGAGCAGCAGCGAAATCCCGTCAATACCGACATGATAGGACACATCGAGGGACGGGATCCAGGGGATCTTCTCGACAAATTGCATTCCGACCTGCACATCATCGAATCCGAGGAAGATGAACACCGAGAGCACAAAGGCCAGGAAGGAAGACGCAATCCCCGCACCTTTGATCGCGGTCGTTGCCCGGGCTGGCAACGCGACCACGACCAGGGCTCCCAGAAGGGGCAGGAGAAGCAAGATGGTAATCATGTGCTGTGCAATCATGGAGCGTCCGGAGTATTAGTGTACCAGAAGCCAGCCGACAATAGCCACAACGCCGAGAATGAAGACGACGACATAGACCTGTGTGACGCCCGTCTGGACGACCCGGACCGTACGGCCCGCCGCCTGGACGAAGCGTCCTGAAGCATTCACCAACCAGTCGATCACCCCGACGTCTATCCCCTTCCACAGGACCTTCTCGGAGAGTTTATGGAGCGGCGTGACAACCACGGCGTCATACGCCTCGTCGACGTAGTATTTGTTCAGCAGGAGTCTGTAGAGCACCGGGAAGCGCACCGCGAGGGCGTCGGGCACCTCCCTCTTCTGCAGGTACCACTTCCGGGCCAGGGTTATTCCTGCGAGCGCGATGCCGACCGACAGCGCCATCAGGAGATATTCGGCAAGATGGTCTTCGTGACCCACGGTCCCGAGTTTGTCCATCGCCGGTTGGAATACCGGTTCGAGCCAGTGCTCGATCGCGTTGCCGCCTCCCAGGCTTGCCGGAATACCGACGACACCGCCGACAACGGACAGCGCGGCCAGCACGATGAGTGGTATCGTCATGGTGGCGGGCGCTTCATGCGGGTGTTTGTCGTGTCCCCATCGTGCTTCGCCGCCAAAGGTCAGCGAGACGAGCCGGAACATGTAGAATGCGGTGAGAGCGGCTCCCAGAAAACCTACCCCCCACAGGACGACATGACCTCCGGAGAACGCTTTCCAGAGTATCTCGTCCTTGCTGAAAAATCCGGAGAACGGGAAGATCCCGGCAATGGCGATTGCGCCAAGCAGGAAGGTCCGGTACGTAATGGGGAGGGCTTTCCGCAGTCCGCCCATCTTCTGAATATCCTGCTCATCATGGAGCGCATGGATCACCGCCCCGGCCCCGAGAAAGAGGAGCGCCTTGAAGAAGGCATGGGTCATCACATGGAAGATGCCCGCACTGAACGCACCGACGCCGAGCCCCAGGAACATGTAGCCGAGCTGGCTCACTGTGGAATACGCCAGGACCTTCTTGATATCGTTCTGCACGAGGCCGATCGTCGCAGCGAAGAACGCCGTTGCCACACCAACGACGGCAACCACTGTTAATGCCGTCGGGGCCAGCGCATAGAGAATCGAACAGCGCGCGACCATATAGACGCCCGCGGTTACCATCGTGGCGGCATGGATCAGTGCACTGACGGGGGTCGGACCCGCCATGGCATCCGGCAACCAGATGAACAGGGGGATCTGCGCCGACTTCCCCGTCGCGCCAACAAAAAGCAGAAGAGCGATCGCGGTGACGACCGGGATCCCGACCGCGAACGTGGTGGCTTGCGCAAACACATCCTGGAAGCGAAGGCTCCCGAATGTCACAAAAATCAAAAACATCCCCACCAGAAAACCGAAATCACCGATCCGGTTGACGATGAATGCCTTCTTGGCGGCATCGGCGGTAGTGGATTTTTCGAATTTCCGGTCGTACCAGAAGCCAATCAGCAGATATGAACAGAGGCCCACGCCCTCCCATCCCAGAAAGAGCAGGAGGAAGTTGTCCGCGAGGATCAGGTTCAGCATCGCGAAGATAAAGAGGTTCAGATACGCAAAGAAGCGCCAGAAGCCCGGGTCGCCGTGCATATAGCCGATCGAATACACGTGGATGAGAAATCCAACGCCGGTGACGATCAACAGCATCACGACTGACAGCGGATCTACCTGATACGCGACGGAGACATGCAGGCCGCCGGCAGAAATCCACGGGAAGAGATCCACAATCCGCACCCGATCACCGGGGGGCAGGGTGAGCAGTTCGGCGAGCACAACAAGGCCGATCAGGAATCCGGCACCCACTGCGGCGCTGCCGATCCCCCCGATGAGCGACTCCTTCTTGATGTGTCTGCCGAGCAGGCCGTTCACGAGAAAGCCGAGGAACGGCAGCGCGACGGCAAGAGGGACAAGTTGGTAGGTCATCACCACTTCAGGATGTTGATGTCGTCGATGTTCACGGTTTGTTTGTTGCGGAACAGCGATATGACGATGGCCAGACCGACCGCCGCTTCTGCAGCGGCAACGGCCATCACAAAGAAGACGAGGACCTGGCCGGTGATGTCACCCAGAAAGGCCGAAAAGGCAACGAGCGTGAGATTGACCGAGTTCAGCATCAGCTCGATGGCCATGAACACCACGATGACATTTCTGCGGGACAGGACGCCGACAACACCGGTTGCAAAGAGCACGGCGCTGAGAGCGAGGTAGTACGGCAAGGGAACGGACATAGAGGTCTCTCAGGAGATCTTGCGTTTTGCCAGAATGACGGCGCCGACGATGGCCGCCAGGAGGAGCAAGCCGGTCACCTGCAACGGAAGAAGGTAGCGGCTGAAGAGCGCCAGTCCCATGGCCTCGACGGTACCGATAGCACCGGCATCAGGATGCAGTGTGGCAGCGCCGCCCGGCATCTGGCTCATGGTGAACAGGTAGACCAGCTCGAGGACGAGCGCCAGGACAAGCACCACTCCCACAACCGTCCGCAGCTGGAGACGCACGGTCCGCTTCGCTTCCTCGCCAACGTTCAGGAGCATGATCACGAACACGACAAGCACCATGATCGCGCCCGCATACACGGCGACCTCCAGCACGGCCAGCAATTGTGCCCGCAACAGCAGGTACAGGGCAGCGAGGCAGAAAAAGTTCGCGATCAGACTGATCGCGCTCATGACGGGGTTACGGTGGATTACCGTCACGACGGCGGTGGTGATGGCCAGAGCCGCAAGCAGGACGAAAACGATGGGTTCGGCGGTCACGGTACCAGGTCTTGGTTGTACACACTGTACGTTGTGGGAGCATTAAAGTACGACAAAAAGCGCAGAGAAGCAAAGCAGCGTCGGATCACTGGAAATAGTAATGAAATCCGATCTGGGGCAACGGGAGCACTGTGCCGTCCGTGAAATACGTGAACATGAGTTCTCCGGTGGTATGGAACCCGCCTCCGGCGAACACCTCTCCCCCGATCCCCAGCCCCGCCCGCCCGGGTCCGGCCATTTCGTTCTTATTGGCCGAGCCGGCATAATAGTAACCGGCAGCGCCAGCCACAAAGAACCTGGTGACGCCCGTCCGCGACAGATCGACCTGCACCTCCGCACCCAGTGCATAGGAGAGCCGGTCATCGACCTTGATAATTCCACCCGTGATCTGGTAGCTCAACGTCGACGGGAGATGATGACGAAAGCTCAGGCCGAGTCCGGAGGCCGGGCCGACGAACACGCCGAGCCCGAACACATGCCGCGAAAGGCCGCCGGCCGATTCGCGCTCCGGCAGCACAACCTGCGCGGAAACCTGGAATGTCATCACGGAGCACACTGCGACGACCAACAGCTGTACACGTTTCATGGGGGCCTCAGCCGGTTTGTATCCACCGAAGGATGTCGCGCAACGCCGGACTCTTCCCTGTCGACAGAATTCCGATGCGGAAGATCCTCCCGGCGGCGACCATCGCCAGATAGATGAAAACGACAAGGAGGAGCGTGGTGGCAAGAAGCTCCCACCATGCCGGCATCTGGATAGGGATCCGCAATGCCATCATCGTGGGAGTGAGCAACGGGATAAACGTCAGGATCTTGATCCAGAGTGCTCCCGGATCTTTCATCGCCGGGATGGCCAGCACAATGGGGAGAATCAGGAAGATGATCAGATAGGACGTTATCTGCTGCGCCTCCTGCTCGGTGTTGAACGGAGATCCCGCCCCGATGAAGATGGCCGCATAGAACAGATATCCGAGGACAAAATAGAGGACCAGCAGGAGTGCCTGTGTGACACTAACAAAAGTGATTCCGAAGTTCATGGAAATGGTGACCCCGATGAGCGCCCAGAACGACATCTGCGTCAGTCCCAGGGCGCTGAGTCCGAGCACTTTTCCCGCCATCAGGTCCGTCGGCGAACAGGAGGACACCAGAACCTCCACGATCCGATTCGACTTTTCCTCGATAACGCTGCGGACCAGCATCTGGCCCGAACTGACGATAAGAAGGAAGAGCATCATGAGGAATACATAGGCAGAGATAAAGACCTTTTCGAACCCGGCTTCCTCTTTCTCCCCTTCCTTCGAAAGTTTGATCATGCGGACATCGAGGTGTACATCCAGCTGCTTGAGGACGGACGGCGAAATTCCCAGCGCTGTTGCGCGACGTTCGGACAGAATCTCCTTGAGGACCTCTTCCATGCGCATCGTGATCCGGAAATCGCCGACGATCTCCGAACGATATTCGACCACGGAATCCCTGCCGGTGACGATACAGTATCCTTCGATCCGCCCCTCGGTCACACGCTGTGTGGCGTCTTTCGTCGCGGTCTCGAGATCAACGGTCCGCCCCATAGCCACAGGATACACGACGTAGTTGGGCTGGCCGTTGGAGAGGAGATATCGCGATTGCATGCGCGCGGCGAACGTCGGCGCAATATCCCCGTCGAGATCGATGATGCCGATGGTCCTGGTTTGCTCGTCCGCCTGTGTCGCAAAGATGGTGGGCAGCACGCCCATGGCAATCATGATGATGGGCGTGAGAAACAGTCCAATCAGGAACGCCTTGCTCTTCACTTTTTCCGTGTATTCCCACCGCGCAACCGCAAGGGCCTTGGTCATGGCTTCACCTCCTGCGAGCCGGCATCAGAGCCGCCGGGCCCGACTGTCTGCAGAAAAATGGAATGAAGCGATGGCTCGAGCAACGTGACGGTCCTCAGTTCTACCCTGGGATTGATAGCGTCGATGATGGAACGCGGTGTCGCGTCACCGGTAAGGGCAAGTTCTGCGCTGTTTTCATACAACAATGCATGCTGGACCCCGGGGAGCGAGGCCATAAAGGCACCTTCCCCATCGAATTCAACATGGAGGGTGTTCCGGCCATACCGTTTCTTGACGTCACGCACGGTCCCGCCAAGCACCACCCGCCCCCGGTTGATCAGACAGAGCGAATCGCTCAAGCGTTCTGCCTGGTCCATCTGATGCGTCGAGAAGATCACTGCTTTCCCCTGTTGCTTCATCTCCTGCAGAACATCCTTGAACAGAAGTTGATTGACGGGGTCAAGACCCGAGAACGGTTCGTCAAGGATCACAATGGCAGGATCATGAATAACGGAACAGATGAACTGCACCTTCTGCTGGTTCCCCTTGGAGAAGGCTTCGGTCCTGCGCAGTGCCTGATCGGCCAGCCCGAACCGTTCGAGCCACGCGAGGGCGCGGGCGCGTGCCACTGTTCGACTCATTCCCCGGAGTTCTGCGAGGTACAGAATCGTATCCAACACGCGACTTTTCTTGTAGAGCCCCCGTTCTTCAGGCAGGTACCCCAGCATGTTCCTGATCGCATCGCCGAACGGCTTTCCGTCATACGAAACCGTCCCCGCATCCGCCTCGAGGATATGCAGGATGATACGTATCGCTGTGGTCTTGCCGGCTCCGTTGGGGCCGAGCAGACCGAATATCTCCCCGCGTTGTACCGCAAACGAGACGTCGTCGACGGCTAGCGTGGTGCTGAACTGTTTGCGCAGGTTCTCGACAGCGAGCATGGCGTCCTCGTTACGGCGTGAGCCGGTAGATCATACGCGGGAACGGAATGGTTTCGCGAAGATGATCGAGCCCGCAAATCCACGACACCGTTCGTTCGATCCCGAGCCCGAAACCGGCATGCGGCACGCTTCCGTAACGGCGGAGATCGATGTACCACTCAAAGGCTTCCCGGGGGAGCTTGTGTTCCTGTATGCGTGCGAGCAGGACGTCCAGATCATCTTCGCGCTGGCTCCCGCCGATGATCTCGCCGTACCCCTCCGGTGCCAGGACGTCGACCGCGAGGGCCAGCCGGGGGTTCTCAGGGTCCCGTTTCATATAGAAGGCTTTCACCTCTGACGGGTACCGGTGCACCATCACCGGGCGGTCGAACTGTTCGGACACCAGGGTTTCGTCTGTGCCGCCGAGATCGTTCCCCCATTCAAACGGGATGTTCTTCTTCTTCAGAATCTCAACGGCTTCATCGTAGGTGATGCGGGGAAGCGGAACCCGGACGTTCTCAAGCATCGCAATGTTCCGCCCGAGCGTCTGCAGTTCAGGGAGACGGTGTTTCAGCACGGACTGGACGATATGTTCGAGCATCGCCTCCGCAAGGTCCATGTTGTCGTTCAGGTCGTTGAACGCCACCTCCGGTTCCACCATCCAGAATTCCGTAAGATGCCGCCGGGTTTTCGATTTCTCTGCGCGGAAGGTCGGTCCAAAAACGTACACTTTTCCAAATGCCATCGCTCCTGCCTCGCCGTACAGCTGGCCCGATTGCGTCAGGAACGCGCTCCCGAGATCGAAATATTTCGTTTCGAACAGTGTGGACGTCCCCTCACATGCCGCAGGAGTGAAGATTGGCGCGTCGAGCAGAATAAATCCCCTGCGGTCGAAAAAGTCGCGGATCGCCATTACGACTTCATGCCGCACGCGGAGGATGGCGTGCTGCCGGCTCGACCGCAGCCACAGATGCCTCCTGTCCATCAAAAAGTCGACACCGTGCTCCTTCGGCGTGATCGGATAGTCATGCGCAACATGGATGATCTCCAGTGCCGTGACGTCAAGCTCGTACCCTCCGGGGGCCCGCTGTTCTTTCCTGATCGTGCCGGTCATCCGGAACGATGACTCCTGGGTCAGCTCGTCAAATCGCGCAGAAACTTCATCGGGGACCTGGCCCCTCACGAGCACTCCCTGCACCAGACCGGTCCCGTCACGCATCACGAGGAACCTGATCTTACCGCTGGATCGCTTGTTATAGAGCCAGCCCTGCAGCGTCACGGATTGGCCCACCACGTCATGGAGATTTTCAATGTAGATACGGGTCATCGAGGTTGCCTTTGAACGACACTCAAAGAGGAGTTGATACAAACCGAGGCAATATAGCAAACAGAAGCGACAGGGTCAAACCGGCTTTCAGCTCATCGCCAGCATGCGCTCGATCGGAAGCAGTGCACGGCGCCGGACATCAGGATCCATGACGATCTCGGGGCTGCGGTCCCTCATGCACCGGTACAATTTGTCGAGCGTGTTGAGTTTCATGTAGGGACATTCGTTGCAGGCACAATTGGCCTCCGGAGGCGCGGGGATGTACTCCTTCTCCGGGGCAGCCTTTTTCATCTGATGAATGATTCCCGATTCCGTAGCGACGATAAATTTGCGAGCAGATGCAGATTGCACATAGCGCAGAAGCCCCGACGTCGAGCCGACAAATGCAGCGCGTGCCAGCACGGACTCTTCACATTCCGGATGGGCGATCACCTCCGCGTCCGGGTGCGCCATCTGTAACGCGATGAGCTTGCGGTCGCTGAAGGTCTCATGCACGATGCACGACCCCTCCCAGAGAAGCATGTCCCTCCCGGTCTTGCGGATCAGGTACTTCCCCAGGTTCCGGTCGGGCGCAAAGAAGATCGGTTTCTCCGCCGGGATCTGATGGATGATCTTTTCTGCATTGCTCGAGGTGCAGATGATATCGCTTGAGGCTTTCACGTCAGCCGAACAGTTGATATACGTGATGGAGACGTGATCGGGATGCCGGGCGCGTAACGCCTTGAACGGACCCACCGGACACCCTTCTGCGAGAGAGCAGCCGGCATCAAGATCGGGGACAAGAACCTGCTTTTCCGGATTGAGGATCTTGGCGGTTTCGGCCATGAAGTGCACGCCGGCGAACACTATCACATCCGCCGTTGTCGCTGCTGCCCGACGCGCGAGCTCCAGGCTGTCTCCGATCACATCTGCCAGATCCTGGATCTCCGACTCCTGGTAATAGTGCGCGAGGATCACGGCATTCAGTTCCTTTTTGAGCCGCAGGATCTCCGTGCGGTAGTCAACCGTTTCTTTTCGAGGTTGTATCATGACACCCTTTCTGGCAAACCTTCGCCTCGTTCCCGGAGCATGCTGCGGATACTCTGGAGCACGGCATCGATACTGATTGCACTCATGCTCCCGCCCTCTCCATATATATAACGATTGCGGGCCCCGAGAGGTGCCCACTGCTGAGGTGAGGTCGGCCCGAAAAGGGAGAGAACAGGCGTTCCAACAGCCGCCCCAACATGCATGATCCCGGTGTCGTTCGAGACAAGAAGGGGTAATGCAGAAATAATTGAAGCAACTCGTCTAACCGATTGATTTGTAACGAGATGATACTTGATAGATAAACGCGATTCAACGGCCTGAATCGCTACTTCATCCATTGGCCCACAGACGAGAATGGGGAGGGCTCCGAATTCATTGCCAATTGTACTGATAACCTCTGCAAAAGAATCCGCCTGCCACCTGTTCGGCGGCTTGCCGGCACCGACATGGTACGCCACAGCAAAACGGTGTTCGTGCGCAGCCTCTCTCACATATTCCGTCCCCCATAGCCGCTCCACGGTGAGGAGTGTCATGGTGATCTCCCCCTCTGTATCGGGAAGGGCGAGCGGCCCCGCGCAGTCAAGATTTCTGCCGGTCTGATGGCGGTCAGCGTCCCACGACAGGTCCAGAGCATGACTGAGAAGATACGACGATGTATTCGGGGTCCCTTCGAGTGATCCCGCTCCTATGCGGACACCTGCTCCGGTCACATAGGCAATAAAGTCGCTCGTGCCTGACGTGGATACTGTTGATGGTACCAGTACCAGGTCGAATTCCTCGCGCCGCAGCAACTGCAGGAACCGGAAGAGCTTGATCGGGTGGACCCGCCATGGAGCCAGGAACTCCCGTTTGTCGAAGTTGATCACGCGGTTCAGCGCGGCATGATGCAGCATAATCTCATGGTTGACCGGGCTTGCCAGCAATGTCAGGTTCGCCGCCGGATATCGCACCCTGAGAGAGCGCAGCAGCGGCGTCACGCACAGCATGTCGCCCAGCTGATTGTGCTGTCGGACGACCAGGATCTTCTTGAATTCGGTATCAGCGGGTGCCACACGGGGAGGATGGGGCCGGACGATGGCGCGGAGAAGAGCAAGAAAAGCGCCCTGGAGCAATCGTGCCGGGAAGCCCGAGCGATGCATCGGGGAGGTCATGCCGAAGAGGGTTTCTTCCCTTCCTCGGGAGCTCGGGGCGGGGTAAGATCTTCAAACTCGGCATCCTTGATGGTGCGCGGGTCGACGCGGTCCTGCCGGGATGGCTCTGCACCTGTCGGTTTTCGAACATGGCCGGACGACTCCTGGTTTCCGCCGCCCAACATCCGACCGACCACCCTGATTATCCGCCAGAGAATGTATCCGAGCACAAGATACACAAGGAACGACAACACCTTCATTCGGAACCCTCCTGTTACACGTTCAGACGGGGATTATAGTATTCCACAGGCGCCCTGCCCTGCCGGAAAATCTCGCGCACCAGTTGCTCATAATGATCCGCGTTCCCCACAAAATCGATCTCGGCCCCATTCACAATAAGCAACGGTGTCGCCTTGTACCGGAAAAAGAAATAGTTATACGCTTCATTCAGCTCTTTGATATACGACTCGGACATCGATGATTCAAAGGAGCGCCCCCGCTGTCTGATGTTCTGCATAAGACGCGGGACGCTCGACTGGAGATACACGACAAGATCAGGCGTCGGGATGTTGTGTTCGATGCTGTTGACCAGAGTCTCATACAACTTCAGTTCCTCGTCCTGCAGATTCAGATAGGCGAAGATCTTGTCCTTTTCGAAGATATAGTCGGTCACAAGGAACCGCTGAAACAGGTCACCCTGGAAAAGGCTGCGCTGTTGCTTGTAGCGCGTCAGGAGGAAAAAAATCTGGGTCTGGAAGGCATACCGTTCGGGGTCCCGGTAAAAATCTTTCAGAAAGGGATTCTCTTCAAATTGCTCATAGATGACGCGGGCCCCGAGCATATCTCCGAGTTTGCGTGCCAGCGAGGTTTTACCGGCCCCGATGACACCTTCAACGGCGACATAGCGGAGATCGCTTTGCGCTATGAGATTTTCGAGAGGTTCCTGTTTCGGCACGAGTTGCTCCTCTGCGTGGAAGCGGACATCAGACTGGGATGTGATACGATGTCTTGACGACGCGTCCCTGGTCAGCGCACGCTGCTGCGAGTTCGTTGACCGTCAGGCCGCTCACCGGGTGGATCAGATCCCCCGCGATTTCCCTCAGTGGCACGAGGGCGAACCTCCGATGTTCCAGATCGCGATGGGGTACAGACACTGTGTGGTCCTCATAGACCACACCGTCGTACACGAGGATGTCGAGATCGATCTCCCGCGGTCCCCACCGTTCGGTCTGCACGCTTCGTCCAAGCCGGGTTTCGATGCCTTTGAGTTTTTCCAGCATCGCCGGGGGTTCCAGCGTTGTTGTCACCTCGGCAACAGCGTTCAGGAATCTGGGCTGATCGGATTTCCCCCAGGGTTCAGCTTCGTACACCGAGGAAAACCAGACCACTGACGAATCAGGAATCTGGCGGAGTGCCTCAGCGGCGTCGACGATGCGCTTAAACCGGTCCCCGAGATTCGATCCGAGCCCTATGAATACCCGGTATGTGGTCATCGTTGCCGTGATATCTCCACTTCGACATGATCGACGACGCCCCGCACAGGAGGATGGGGCTTGCGGATCCGTACCGTCACCATCGCGACCGCCGGAAATTCTTCCAGCATGCGCCGCGCGATCACCTGGGCAAGCGCTTCGATGAGAAAGTACTTCTTGTCCAGGACCGTCGATCGGATGCAGGAATACGCCTTTTCGTAGTCAACGGTCTTGGTCAGGGAATCGCTTTCCGCGGCCGCGCTGTAGTCGCCGTACAAATCGACATCCAGCTCGAACTTGCCGCCCAGGTTCTGTTCGTCCGCCATCACACCGTGGTAGGCGTAAAACACGGCGTTGCGAATTCTAATGACGTCGACCGGCCCGTCCTGTATGCGTCGCGTATGTAATATAGACATGCTGTGTCCGAATATCAACCAAGAGTGCGAAGCGCGCGGTCGATTCGCCTGTGGCAGAGGTCCTTCCCGAGGACTTCTGCTAGCTCGAATAGTCCGGGCCCCGTGGCCCGTCCACTCAGCGCCAGGCGGAGGGGATGGATCACCCTGCCGGTACCGACACCGGCTTTTGCTGCGACGGCCCGAATGGTGGATTCGATGGCGGATGCCGCAAATGTGTCGAGCCCGGCGAACGCTTCAGAGAGGTCACGGAGCAGACCTGCGCTTTCCGGTTTCCAGCTCTTCTTCTTTGCATCCTCGTCGTAGGCATCAGGATCGGCAAAGAAGTATCGTCCGGTCGTCACAAATTCCTCGAGCGTCGTACACCGTTCGCGCAGAAGGTGGATGACCTGCGCCAGGTACCCGTCGTCGGGCGTCCCGAGTCCGTGAGCTGCCGCCCGTTCCGCCACCAGCCTGGAAAGGAGCCCGGCGTCTGCCGTGCGGAGATACTGCTTGTTCACATCGTTCAGTTTCTCGATGTTGAACACCGCTCCCGATTTACCGACCCGATCCAGCGAAAACTCGCGGATCAGTTCCCCGAGCGTGAAGAACTCGCGGTCATTACCAGGGTTCCAGCCCAGGAAGGCGATGAAATTCACAAGGGCTTCCGGAAGATACCCTTTCTGCTGGTAGTCTTCAACGGCCACATCGCCCTGTCGTTTGCTCAGCTTTGTGCGGTCAGAATTCAAGAGCAGAGGGAGGTGAGCAAACGCCGGGGGATTCCACCCAAAAAAGTCGTACAGCACCATGTGTTTCGGCGTGCTCGAGAGCCACTCTTCACCTCTGATGACGTGCGTGATGCCCATGGCATGATCATCGACCACGTTGGCCAGGTGGTATGTCGGGAATCCGTCGGACTTCAGAAGCACCTGGTCGTCGACCTGATCACTCGCAAACTCCACCCGTCCGCGGATCAGATCGTCAATGACTATCGATGTGCCGTCGGGCACCTTCATGCGGACAACGGCCGGTTCACCTGCGTCGAGGCGTCTGCGAATCTCGGCCGGACTGAGCTCCAGAGCGCGGCGATACCCACGAACCGGGGTCGGGCTCCGCTCCTCTGTCTTTCGCATCTCCTCCAGCTCTTCAGCAGTATCGAACGCGTAGTATGCTTTCCCGGACCGGACAAGTCGTTCGGCATGGTCCCGGTACAACGGCAACCGCTCTGACTGGACATATGGGCCGAAGTCCCCCCCCTTGTCCGGTCCTTCGTCGTAATCGAGCCCTGCCCACCTGAGCGTAGTGATGAGATTCTCGACGGCGCCCTCGACGTATCTGCTCCGGTCCGTGTCTTCAATCCGTAGAACAAAGACTCCACCTTCCTTGCGAGCAAAGAGAAAGTTGTACAGCGCTGTGCGAAGGCCGCCGACGTGGAGATACCCGGTGGGACTTGGAGCAAAACGTACACGCACTTGTGGCAAGGAGTATCCGGCCTGATAGTCGTCGTGACTGGTGCTACATCTGCTTCCGGTGAAGAATGGATCTCAATCTATGGAAATCCTGCGAGATTTTCCACTTCATAAGCCACTCTTTTTCTTGACCAGGTGGTCAATATTAGCCCTCCCGCTTGCACACCGGGAGAGAAAAGGATTGCCCTGAGTACGCTAATTGCATGCCTCCGTTGGCACAATGCATGCGCTCCTCTCGGAAGAAATGTCACATTTCGACAACATGCGAGCACGCTTAGTCACTCTGGTGCTGATTCTTGTAGGGACGAGTGTGCCTTCCTGGAGTGTCGGGACGCCGACTCCCGTTGCGCCGTCAAACGGCGCCGTGGGACAGCCAGTCCTGCTCACCGTCAGCTGGAATGCTGTCGCCTTCGCCGATTCATATCATGTCGACATTGCGACCGACCCCGGATTCGCTTCGTCGTTTCTCCACGCCTCGGTTCCGTATCTGGCGGGATCGTTGCAGTCGACACAGATCGGTCCGCTTTCCAATGACACCACATACTACTGGAGAGTACGAGCGATTGACGGAGCAGGCGATGCTGGCATGTGGTCGGCCGTGTGGCAATTCAGGACCGTCGGAGTCCGGCCCGGCATCCCCATCCTGGTTGCACCGGCAAATTCGTCCACGAATATCCCGCTGTCTTCAGACATCCGCTGGAATGCAGACCCGATCGCGACCGCGTACCGTGTACAGGTGGCAACCGCCCAGACATTCACGCCAACGGCACTTCGTGTCGACACTCTGGTCAATGTCCAGTGGGGTGAATCCGTACAATCTCTCCCTCTGCCTGCGGTGGAGAACAAGACGCGGTATTACTGGCGCGTTGCGTCACGCACCGCAGCGGACAGCAGCGCATGGTCCACTATCTGGAACTTCACAACCATTGCCGACACACCCTCGGTACCTCTGCTTCAGAATCCACCTGATGGATCACAGAGCATCCCCGTCGGACCGACCCCCTTTTCCTGGACTGCGTCCAGCGATGCAACGATCTACGGGATGCAGATTGCGACCGACCCTGGGTTCCAGACTTTCGTGGTGAATGACTCGCTCGTCACAGGAACGAGTAAGCAGGTGAGTGGTCTTCTGTACGGCACGACGTACCACTGGCGGATGAATGCGAAGAATGTTGGAGCCAGCAGTGCCTATTCGAGCGTCAGGATGTTCAGCACGAAGCTTCAATCACCATCGCCTCTTGCACCGGCTTCGAACAGCGGAAACCAGCCCATTGCGATGACTCTCCGCTGGTCAGCCGTCGACGGTGCCGCCTCGTACAGCATCCAGGTCTCCACCTCCTCTGGATTCACGAGCCTCCTTGTGGACGCGAACCGGACGGTCGATTCACTGGTCCTTCCCCCCCTCGCCAACAAGACCAAGCATTACTGGCGCGTGAGTGCGCGTGCAGCCAGCGGAGACACGAGCGCCCATCCCGCACTCGCCTGGAATTTCACCACGATCGCTGATACGCCGGCTGTGCCGACCCTGAACACTCCTGCGGACGGGGCGTCAAGCATTCCGGTGAATCCCACGACACTGGCATGGTTTTCATCCGCCGATGCTTCGACGTACCTGCTCCAGGTGGCGGAGGATCCTTCGTTTCTCTCTCTCGTGTTCAATGATTCGACCCTGACCACGACCTCACGTCAGCTGAACGGCTTGACCAACGACCGCCGGTACTACTGGCGAGTACAGGCACGAAATCTCGCGGCCACAACGGAGTACTCACCGGTCCGCTCCTTCACGACGAAACCGCCGGCCCCTCTCCTGGTGAGTCCGACGTTGAACGCTACCAATGTTCCGGTCTCCCCGTTGCTGGTGTGGACTTCTGATGCAGGCGCTTCAGTATACCGGATTCAGGTGGCCACGGCAAGCACGTTCGCCACACCGCTTATGGATGTGCAGACCTCATCCGACTCTCTTCCCGTCGGCCCACTGGCGAACAAGGTAAAATACTACTGGCGCGTCAGCGCACGCACTGCAGGGGGAGACACGAGCGCATTCCCGGGCACCGCCTGGTCGTTCACGACGATTGTTGCTGACGTCACGGTCCCGGTCTTGCAGTCTCCGCTTCCCGGAGCAACCAGTGTCCCTGTCAGTCCGGCACCCTTTACATGGAGCGCGGTGCCCGACGCCGCCAATTACCGGCTGCAAATCGCACGTGACACCAGTTTTACATCCCTTGTTTATGATGACTCCTCTCTTGCAACCACGTCGAGACAGATCAGCGGACTTCAGACGGGTGCACAGTACGTGTGGAGGGTGAGTGCGAAGAATGCCTCTGGCACAGGACTGTTCTCGGACTTCCGAACATTTTCAACGGTTCTTGCTCCGCCCGCCGTGGTTGCGCCGGTATCCGGATCACTGGGGCAGAGCATTCGACCAACCCTTCAGTGGACGCGTCCGCCAGGAGCCGTGTCGTTCCGGGTCCAGGTCTCAAAGACCACCCAGTTTAGCACCCTCGTTGCGCAGACTACTGTGACCGCCGAATCGACCATTGTGGGACCCCTGGGAAATGACACGCTCTACTACTGGCGTGTCAGCGCGCGGAATGGTTCCGGAGACTCCAGCATCTATCCTTCCACGGCATATTCTTTCCGCACGCGAATCGCAACGCCGGTCCTGAATATTCCGGCGCAGGGATCGACCGACATGCCGCTCAATCCCGTGCTCTCGTGGTATTCGACACCGGGGGCCGCAGTCTATCGATTACAGGTTTCTGACGATCCTGCATTTCCGGGGAGCGTGCTTTTCGATGATCCCGTGATCACCGGGACATCGCGCCAGGTCGGTCCACTGAGCACAGGGAAGACATATTTCTGGCGTGTCAATGCACGGAATGCGGCAGGGACATCGATAAGTCTCTGGTCCGATATCCGGAGTTTCAGCACCTTTGTTGATACGCCGGCAGTTCCGGTCCCGGTCTGGCCACCTGATCGTGCCACGGACATCGCCTTTCTCCCCGAGCTGCAATGGAGCGCATCGCCCGGGGCCGGATACTACGGGTTACAGGTGGCGCAGGATTCCCTCTTTCAGCTTGCGCTTCAGGAATATTCACCGCTCCTGACGACGTCATTCAGGGTGGGGCCCCTCATCAGCAATACACGCTATTTCTGGCGGGTTCGTGCGATCAACGCATCCGGCATCGCGAGCAGCATGTTCTCCACCCCCCGATCGTTTGTCACGATACTGGATGTGCCGTCACTGCCCGTTCCCCTTTTGCCTGCAAGCCGGGCTTCTGCCCAACCGGTCACACCGGTCTTGGCATGGTCCAGGGCATCGTCGGCAGAGTGGTACCGCGTACAGATTTCCACGGATTCCTATTTTCCTGCGACGCTCTTTGACTCTACTGGGATCCGTGACACGTCCTTCCTCTTGCCGCAGGCACCGTCGGGCCTGCCACGGCTCTCGAACAACGCCACATACTACTGGCGCGTGAAGGCGCTGAACAGGCTGGACAGCAGCGGGTTTACGCTCCCGTTCAATTTCACCACACGCATCGCCGCACCGATGCTCCTCGCACCATTGAATGGCGCCACCCATCAGCCTCCGACCAGTGTCGTCTTTCAGTGGCAGCCCGTAGCGGGGGCACAATCGTATGGCTTCCGCCTGGCCACCGATTCTCTGTTCAAGAATGTCCTCGTCGAGCATCCTCTCCTGGCAGGAACAACCACACGCGCAGATTCTCTATCCGTCAGTACGCGCTATTTCTGGCAGGTGATTGCGAAGAGTGACAGTAACGGGAGCTGCAGTTCTCTTGCATGGAGTTTCACGACTATCGTGACTGTCCCCGGGATCCCGACTCCCACTTCACCGCCGAACGGCGGGACAAACCTCCCGACTGCAGTACGTTTTCAGTGGGAAGCATCGATAGGAGCGGAATCCTACCATCTGCAGATCGCAGCAGACACATCGTTCGGCTCGATACTCTTTGACTTCCCCTCACTCGGGGTGCTTTTCCAGGACGTGCAGTCGCTTGCGTACGCCACAACGTACTCCTGGCGCATCAGAGCATCAAACGGCAACGGCCCGAGTCCCTACTCGCCTGTGCAGCGATTCACGGTCACGGTGCCTGCCCCGGCCGTCCCGTACCTTTCCTCCCCGGCTGACGGTGCTGTCGATATCAGCGTCCCGGTCCGGCTCACCTGGGGTCAGGCGTCCGGAGCAACATCGTACAGAGTCCGGATTTTCTCGAGTACAGATTCTTCCACGGTGGTCTACGATACTCTCACCGGTCAGACATGGTGTGATGTCTCGAGCATTACTCCCGGCGCTCGCTACTACTGGCAGATAACGGCCGTGAACCCCGGCGGGACGTCCCCGTCTGCGGTCTGGGGTTTTCTTACGCGTATCAATTATCCGGGGCAATCTCTCCTTGCCGCTCCTGCAAACGGGGCAACCAATGTCGCGCTTGCTCCGGCCTTCAGCTGGACGGGGGCCGTCGGTGCAACGTCATATCATGTGCAGGTCGCCCGGGACTCAACGTTCCTCTCCCTGGTCGTCAACGATTCGGGGATCACCGAATCCACCCGGATTGCGGCACCACTCCAGGGGCTCACCCGGTACTACTGGCGTGTCCGGGGACGCAACCCGAGCGGGTTCGGTCCGTTCTCGCAGGCCTGGTCGTTCAGGACTATCATCGGAACCCCCGTTGCCCTGGCGCCCGCGTCAGGCGCACTGCACCAGGGACCTCAGGTCCTGATTCAATGGCACTCGGTGCAGAGCCCTGCAATCTACAGACTGCAACTCGCACGTGATCCCGGCTTCTCCGTGGTGGAGATCGATGCGTCTGTCGCCGGGGACACGACGTACCTCTCTCCTCTTTTGCCCGGATTCACGCGGTACTACTGGCGCGTTGGCGCACGGTCACTCGACGCTTCCAGTACCGGAGCATTCACTGAAGCGTGGCATTTCACGACGGCACTCGACACTCCGGCCATCATTGGCCCCCAGACCGGTGTCCTGGAGCAGCCGGTGCGTATGACGTTCCGCTGGTCGAGGACGCCGGCAGCAGAAAGCTATCATCTCGAAATCGGATCAGACAACACGTTTCAAACGCTCGTCTTTGAGGATTCGACGATCCTGGATACCGTTTGCCTGGCAGGGCCACTTGCCGGTATGACAACTCACTGGTGGCGGGTTCGTGCGCAGAATCCCGCCGACAAGAGTGCGTTTACCCGGACGCGGACGTTCACAACCACTATCGGGACTCCTGAGCTCCAAACGCCGGCCGATCGGGACCCATACGCGCCGGTCACTCCCCTGCTCACCTGGTCCACGGTCCCGGGTGCAGCCCGATACCGCGTCCAGGTGGCCCGGGATTCTCTTTTTGCGCAACGTGTCGTTGACGACTCGCTTGTGGCGATTCCGCAGAGAGTCGTGGGCCCGTTTGAGCGCTCCGCCACATTGTTCTGGAGGGTCCGGGCGAAGTCGGCAGACGGCATGAGCATAGGAGCGTATGCACCCGTACGGTCATTCACGATCGTTCCACCTCCACCGGGTCCGACAAGTCTCGCTTCGCCCCCGAACGGAACAATCGACGTACCCCGCGCTCCGGTCCTGAGATGGTACCGTGCATCGAATGCAACGCGGTACGGCATCCAGATCGGCAGGGACTCATTGTTCAGTGGAGCAGTGCTCGACGACTCCACGATCGTTGACACCGCGTATCAGCCGGCCGCGCTTGAGGGGCTGGCCAGGCACTATTGGCGCATTTGCTCGATCAACCCCGGCGGGAGCAGTGCATACACGTCGCCCTGGTCGTTCCTGACTGTTCTCGCTTCGCCTCTGCCACTTGCTCCAATCGCCGGGGCTATCGATCAACCGGTTTCATTGCGATTCGTCTGGTCACGGGTCCCGCAAGCCTCCACGTACCGGATCCAGCTGACAACGGACTCCCTGTTCCGGACTGTGGTGTTCGACGACTCCACGCTCGTGGACACGTCCCGGACCATAGCCCCGCTGGTGCGGTCGACGCGATATTTCTGGAGGGTCCGTGCCCGTTCAACAGGAAGTGTCAGTGTGAGCCCATGGTGTGGCATTCAGGCGTTTCAGACCGTCATGGATCCTCCCGCACCGCCGACGCCTGTCTCCCCGCCGAACCATGCCCAGGCACAGCCGACAAGCATCGCCCTCACATGGAACCCCGCACTGCGCGCAAGCCGGTACCATGTTCAGGTAGCGACAGATTCCACATTGGCAATGATGCTCCTGAACGACTCTACTGTCACCGATACGTTCGTCGTTGCTCAAGCTCTGATGCCGCACACACGGTACTGGTGGAAGGTACGGGCAATCAACACCGGAGGGTCCAGTCCCTTCAGCTCCCTGTGGGATTTTGCCACCACCATCGCGACACCACTTCCGCTCGCGCCGCCCGATAGTGCAACGGGACTGGGAAGCACCGTCACGCTGGCATGGGCCCCATCGCCTGGTGCTTCACTGTACTCTCTCGTGGTGTCACGCGACTCGCTCTTCAGGAGCGTGGTATTCCAGGATTCCGCACACAGCACGACCACTGCTGACCTGACCGGCCTGGAACCGTTCACGACGTATTTCTGGAGGGTGAAGGCGATTGATGCACTTGGGCAGGGTGCGTATTCGTCGAGCCAGAGATTTACGACCAGTCTTGCTGCCCCCCTTGCCCCTCGCCAGGTCGCACCGGGAAGCGGCAAGACATCCTTGCTTCCCGTCCAGACTTTCCGCTGGAACCAGGCCCGAACTGCACAGACCTATGAGATCCAGATTGCGATCGATTCGCCATTTGATTCCACAGTGTTGGTAAAGGCCGGAATTGCCGATACGGCATGGACCGTCGCCACCCTGGAGTACAATACCAGGTACTTCTGGCGCGTCCGTGGGTGGAACAGTGAAGGGCCGGGCGCATTTTCCAGCGTCTGGTCATTCCAGACGGCAGCCGTACCGCCGGGAGCACCAAGCCCTGTGCTTCCTGTCAGTTCTTCCGCGGGGCAATTGCCATTCGTCCACTTCTCGTGGAGTGCGTCAGCACATGCGCGCTTCTACCATCTCCAGGTCTCGCCCGAGGTCCCATTCACATCAACGGTATTCAATGATTCGACGCTGGCAGACACTGTGTGCAGGGTGGGCCCTCTAGAGTATTCCCGAACATACTTCTGGCGTGTCAGGGCGCTGAACGAAGACTGGACATCCGGCTGGTCGCCGGTCTGGAGTACGGTGATCATGAACGCTCCTGTGGTGTTCGATTTGTTCCAGAACTTCCCCAATCCGTTCAATCCAACGACGGTCATCCGCTATGACATTCCGGCCGAGTCGGAAGTCGGGTTGGAGCTCTACAATATCCTTGGCCAGACAGTGAAGACCCTGGTGCGGCAAATTCAGCCCGCCGGCCGGTTCGACATCGAACTCGACGCCACCAATCTTCCCAGCGGGGTGTACCTCTACAGACTCACTGCAACCTCAGTCGGGAAGACACAGGGACAACCGCCCGCCCCTCCTGCGGATCCGTTTGTTCTGACGCGCAAGCTGATCATCCTGAAATAGTATGGAAACGGCTGGTAGTCAAGGTCATTGATGTAAGAAGTCGAGAGGAGAGCGTTCGTCGACGATCATCAGACGAGTATTCGAGGGTTGGATGCTGTGGTCTACCGCATCATCATGTGTTCCGCGGAGCAACCATTTTCGCCCCGGTTCTTGTCCACGACCTCGCCTCCATGCCATCGACTCCTGTGTGGCTGAGAAACGTGCCCGGCGGGGCAGGTCAGCCATATGGTGGCATACGGCCAACCCTGACGGCAGGGGGACCCTGATTTGCAGCATGTGGCGCCCGGGGGGGACATAATCGGTGGCACGCGTCTTGCGCGACATCGGAAGGAGGAAAATCACATGGCAGATGATCTGACGATACAAACCGCGGCGAGCCTGGTGACGATGCAGATGGAGCATGGAGCCCAGGAGCTCGGAACGAAACTGATGAAGATGCGACTCCAGCAAGACCAGCAGCTTGTGGAGCTGTTGGCGGAGCAGGCAAAGCAGATTCAGCAGGCGGGGTATACCAACACCGGGCGCGCGGTTGCACCTGTGGGTTCGGGTGGTGTCGACATGAAGGCCTAGCGGGGTCCGATCCCGGAACGCGTCGCTGCAGGACCTGCAGGGGGCACCACCGGCACGGGCAGCCAGGCCAGCCCTATGTCACGCCCCGTATGGCCTGTCCCCTCCCCTTCCACACCATCATACAAGAGCGCGAGGCGGTTGCCGAACCGCACCACCGAAGGAAGTCCGATCACACGCTTTGACCACGTACAATTCCGACGGTCAAGGACAACCGCTTTGTTTTCTGCCTTCCACACGGTCGGATCATCAGACCAGTACACCCAGATGGCATCGGTGTATTCTTCACCGTCTTCATACCAGCCGATGTGGTTTGTAAACAGGAACCACAGGCCGTTCGTTTCCTCGTAGTACAGTGTGGAGTTTTCAATCTGCTCTTTCAGAGGGAGGATCGGTTCAGGGTCGATGACCCATGCACTGTCCAGATTGCGGGTCCGCGCGATGCCGAGCGTCCTCCCCACCCAGCGTCCGCCAACTGACGCGCTGAAAAATTGGAGGTACTCCCCCCTGTAGCTGATCGTCTGGCCGGGGCTCGCCGAGTGGGAATAGTAGGTTCCGGGTGTCGGTTTGAACGGGACGACGCCGGGTTGCTTCTCCCATGGCCCGAAGGGAGACGCGCTCCTGGCCTTGAGGGTGACGTAAGGTGTTGCCGGCACCAGATCAGGAGGTGGAGACACATTGATGGCCCCAAGATAGAACATGTGCCAGCGTGCACCGTCAGAGACGGTAAGGCCATAGGATGCGCTCTTCTCATCATCGGCCCCTTTCGCCCCGAGTGTGAGAACGGGCCCGTCGATGGTCCAGTGGAGCAGATCGGTACTCGTGGCACGTATGGCCAGCCATCCCCGTGGCCCCGCGCCATCATAGTGCATGATGTATGTGCTGTCAGCCCGAAAGACCCAGACATCTCTGGCCCCAAACGCGTCACAGCTGTCCGGCCCGCTCCCGTGGCGAAGCACCACTCCCTGATCGACTGCATACATTCTGGCATCGGGGACGGGGCGGCCGTCGCGGTAGAATGGCCTGCCGGATGCACATCCGAGGACGCCGGTGGAGGCTGCAGCGATCAGAACAAGGGTGAAGGAGTGGCGAAGTCGATTCATTGTATCCCCATGAAAGAATTGCGTCCAATATACGTCTCTTTAGACTCCGTCGCAAGCAGAACTCCCGGTACGATGCACACGGGGAACACGGTGCCCGCAGCAGTGCCCGTTTGACATCAACCAGGGGCTTTTGTATACTTGGCTATGGATCTCTTTGATGCGATCAACGGAAGGCGGAGCATGCGTCACTTTCGCCCGGGCGCTGTCCCGGATCTTGCTCTCGAACGCCTGCTCCGTGCCGGCATGGCGGCTCCTTCTGCCGGCAACGAGCAACCGTGGCATTTCGTCATCATCCGTGAACGGGCGACGCTGGCAGCATTGAGCGCCTCCCACCCGTATGCCGGGATGGTCCGGGACGCTGACCTCGCCCTGCTTGTCTGCGCCGATCTGACGGCAGTGAAGCACCGGGACTTCTGGCCGCAGGACTGCGCCGCAGCGACACAGAACATCTTGCTTGCCGCCCATGCACTCGGACTTGGAAGCGTCTGGGTCGGTGTTTACCCGCGGGAATCACGCATGCGCGAAGTGCGGAGCATCATCACCCTCCCGGACGCCGTCGAACCGTTCTCTCTTCTCCCTGTTGGATTCCCCCGCGAACAGAAAGGGCCCGAGGACCGTTTCCTTTCCGATCGTATTCATGTGGAGGTCTGGTGACTCCAGGATTGGATTCTGTCGAACATGAACGATGGATGGAGTATGCCCTCCGTGAAGCGGAACAGGCGTATCGCCGGAAGGAAGTACCCATAGGAGCGGTGATCATTGCCGAGAACAGAATCATCGGACGTGGATATAATCAGATCGAGTCGTTGCAGGACCCCACAGCCCACGCTGAGATGATCGCCATTACCGCTGCCGCAACACATGAAGGAAGCCGGCGCCTGGAGGGATGTACGCTCTATGTCACGCTTGAGCCCTGTGCAATGTGCGCCGGTGCAATTGTGCTGGCGCGGATTCCGACGCTGGTCTTCGGCGCCTTCGATCCGAAAGCAGGGGCCTGTGGCACGATGTACAACCTTGTCCAGGATCAGCGCTTGAATCACCGTGTGGAGATCGTCGCCGGCGTGTATGAAGACCGTTGCGGGGCTATCTTGAAGGAGTTCTTTGGAAAGGTCCGTGCCAACGGCATCGGAAAACCGGGGAACGGCTCACCGGGGGGAGGCGGGCAGAGGTGACTTATGCCTGGGCGTTGTTCTGGAGGCGTTCGGCGCGCTCGGCGACCTGCAGATGTTCGACAAGATCTTCGAGGCTGCCATTGATGATTTCTGCAAGATTGTACAGAGTCAGTCCGATGCGGTGGTCTGTCACGCGATTCTGTGGAAAATTGTAGGTCCTGATCTTCTCACTCCGGTCGCCGCTTTTAACCATCAGTTTCCGCCTGGCTGCCACATCCCCCACCTGTGCCTGATGCGCCGCTTCGTACAGTTTTGCGCGCAGCATCTTCATTGCCCTCTCGCGGTTCTGGAATTGTGACCGTTCCTGACGGCAGGCAACGACAATGCCGGACGGCATGTGGGTGATCCGAACGGCGGTCTCCACCTTGTTCACATTCTGCCCCCCCTTGCCACCGGAACGAAACGTGTCGATCTGCAAGTCGACAGGATTCACCTCAATGTCAAACTGTTCCACTTCAGGAAGAACTGCAACGGTCGCCGCAGAGGTATGGACGCGGCCCTGGGCTTCGGTTTCGGGAACGCGCTGCACCCGATGGACTCCGCTTTCGTATTTCATTGTCCCATAGACCTCGCCCCCTGCCAGGCTGAACGAGACTTCTTTGATGCCCCCCAGGCCGGTGTCATTCAGATCCAGCACCTCAAGTTTCCAGCCCTTCTTCTCCGCAAAACGGGAGTACATGCGGAACAGGTCGCTGGCGAACAGCGCAGCCTCTTCCCCTCCCGTTCCCGCCCGGATCTCCAGAATGACGTTTCTGCTGTCGTTCGGATCCCGCGGCACAAGGAGAAGCTTGAGGTCTTCTTCCAGCTTGGCAACAAGGGCCTTCGCCCCATCCAGCTCCGCGTATGCCAGCTGTTTCATCTCCGGATCTGAGGAGGTATCGGTAATCTCCTTCAGCCCGGCAAGGTCGCCGCGGGCCTTGACATAGCGGTCATAGGTCTCCATTAACGGGGTGAGATCACTCCGTTCCTTGCTGATGGCCCGAAAGCGGTCCTGATTCTGAAGGACCGACGGGTCGGAGAGCAGTCGCGTGAGTTCGTCGAACCGCTGGCGGACATGTTCGAGCCGCTCAAGCATTGACGATCGCCCCTCCGGAGGATGCGAGGACTGAGGATGAGGACTCTTCCTGCCGGTTCTGCCCCAGCGCTGCCCGGAGTGCAACAAGGGCAACCTCCAGCTGGGATGGATCCGGTTCCCGAGTGGTTATACGCTGTAACCAGAGGCCCGGCGCTATGAGCAGACGGCCCAGGCGCGAATTGGCGTGCCTCGAGGACAGGCGGATGGCTTCGTACGAAAGACCCGCAACAAGAGGCAAAAGCGGAAGATGCGACGCAAGGCGGATGCCGATCGTAAGGGAATTGAACCAGAGCATCAGAACGCCGTCAAGCATCGCGAACAACACGATAGCTGAGAGCATGACAATCAACAGAAAGCTCGTTCCACACCGGGGATGGAAGCGGCTGTACAGTCCGGCCTCTTCCGGCGAAAGCGCCCCTCCGTGTTCAAACGCAAACACGGCCTTGTGTTCTGCACCATGATATGCAAACAGTCGTCGGACATCCTGCATCATTGCTATGGTCACCAGATACCCGAGGAAGATCGTGAGACGGAAGCCGCCGGCGAGCAGGTTGTACAGCAGCGGATTCTCGTCGGGAGGAAGGATCCACGAGGCGGCCGCGAGCGGAGTGACAAAGAACAGAAGAAGAGCAAATGCGAACGCACCTGCAATGGTCAGGCCGACTCCCAGCGACGACGTCCGACGTTTCAGCACCTTCTGAGATCCGGGCTCGCCACCCGTTCCCGCCGATTCAAACGCCACGTCAGCGGAATAATTCAGGGCGCGCACACCCGCGACGAGCATCTCCACGAGGCCCACAGCACCCCGGAAAACAGGAAGCTTGAGCCACGGGCGATTTGCGGAGAGTGGAACAAATGGTTCGGTCCGGAGAGCAATAGTCCCATCGGGTCTCCGCACGGCTGTCGCTATCGTTCCGGGAGCCCGCATCATCACACCTTCGATCACTGCCTGCCCTCCCACGAGCGGCAACGGCTCTGCGTCAACGGTCTTCTGTGTATTCTTCATAGACGAATAGTTTACTGAAATTCCATCCGAAATGCCATCAGAGCGGGATGTCGACCGGGGGCACCTTTTTTTCTTTGAACAATCCTCTCCGAAGGAGTGCGCGGAGGGCCGTTGACTCGCCGGGTTCAAAAAACCTCAGCGCGACGAGGATTAGAGGGAACAGGCCGAGCAGGCCCGCTTTCGCAACAAGCCCCGCCGCCCCGTCACTGGCGAACGTCGATACTGCATACACCAGGCCGGCCGAAAGCACAATTTTCGTCAGTCGGGCTCGCTCGTAGGGAACAGGATAGATGTTCCGAACGAAAACCCACATCAGCACTGCCATGAGCAGGTAACTCAGCACGGTGGCAACCGCTGCACCCATCAACCCGAAACGTGGTATGAGGAGGAAGTTTGCCGCGACATTCATTACAGCGGCCGCAATGGTTACAAGCGGGAGACGCCTCGTCTCCTTCTCAATATAAATGCCTGCGACGAGATTGTTGTAGATGCCGAGAAACAGATAGGCCAGAAGAATCACCGGCACAATTTCCAGCCCCTCCCAATACCGGGGCGCGATCAGCGGATGCCCGTTAAAAATCGGCCATCGAACGACGGCGGAGAGGAAAAACGTCAATCCAAGCCATACGGTCGCTCCCACCAGCATGAAATAGGTCATCACGCGGGCAAACAACTGGCGCGCATCGGAATCCCTCGCGTGTGTCAGAAAGAACGGACGCCAGGCGAAATCAAACATCGACACGAGAAGCATCATGAAGATCCCCAGGCGATAGTTCGCCTGGAACAGGCCAACCGCCGCATCGCCGCTCAGCGCGCCCATGATGGGCCGGTTGATGACCTGAATCATCATGGCTGCCAGCCCTGCAGGAACTGAGGGGAGACCGAAGCGGAGCAGCGCCGGGAGAAGGCCCCGCGGGCGGGACCATGTGAGGTTGGCGAGGATCGTCGGCAGGAGAAGCACTACGGTTGCGGCCGACGAGATTACTCCGCTGACGAAGATCCCCGTCACACCCCACCGGAAGACGAACAGAAACACGACATTACAGACAACATTGATGACGATTCCGGTGATTTTGATTGCGGCAAACGTCCGCGCGCGGAGTGCCATCCGCAGGACGGCAAACGGAAGAAGCGCCACTGCGTCGAGGATAAGTATCCCCGCCCCCATCGCAACGGTGCCCGCAAACTGGTCCGGGACCCCGGCAAGATTCGCAACGCCACGGTACATCAGGATCAGCGGTGCGCTGAGCACCACCCCGGTCGAAAGCACGGCAAGGAACGGAACCGTGAACACTTCTTCCCTGTTCCCGTGTTCGCCGGTGGAGACGTATTTCATGTATGCGTTCTCCATCCCATACCCGTAGATCACGTTGAGAAACGCGATGTACGCGTACACCGTGGCGACCACGCCGAGGTCCTCGGCGAGCAGCACGTGCGTATACAGCGGAGTAAGGAGAAAGGTCAGAAACCGGCCGAGAATCGTACTGATGCCGTAGACGGCGGTATCGGATCCCAGACGCTTGATTTTCTCAAGCATGGACGGAAAGTTCGAGAGAGATATCGAGCGCACGGACTGAATGGGTCAGTGCCCCGACAGAAATAATGTCCACACCGGTGTCGGCAACAGCGCGTACGGTATCGAGAGTGATACCCCCCGACGCCTCCACTTCCACGCTGCCATTGATAAGGCTGACCGCCTGTCGCATCATGTTCACCGGAAAATTGTCCAGCATGATGCGTGCGATCCCCCGGCAGGCAAGGGCTTGCTGTACTTCATCGAGGTTTTTTGTTTCCACTTCCACCGGCACCCTCAGGCCGCGGTCTGCCATATACCCCTGGCAACGGGACACCGCGTTGCGAATTCCCCCTGCCGCGGCAACATGATTGTCCTTGATCAGGACCATGTCATCCAGACCGAACCGGTGATTGACGCCTCCGCCAAGCCGCACCGCCCGCTTGTCGAGGACGCGAAGGCCCGGAACGGTTTTCCGCGTATCCGTAATCCGGGCATGTGTGCCGGCCACAGCATCCACATAGCGCCGGGTGAGCGTTGCGATACCACTCATGCGCTGGAGAAAATTGAGGGCGACGCGCTCCGCCCGCAGGAGGGCGCGCGTGTCGCCTCGAACAACGGCAATAACCTGTCCCGGCTCCACGGCTGCTCCGTCGACAGCCTGCAGGCGCAGGGTGGCGCCGGGATCGCACATCTGTACCGTCAGTGCGACAACGTCAAGCCCGGCAACTATCCCTTGCTCCTTGCAGAGAAACTCCGCAATGCCATCCTGGTCCTCGGGGATGGTGGCCTCGCTTGTGAGATCGCCCATCCCGCCGTCCTCCAGCAAGGCCAGCTCAACGATCGCCGAGATACGACCTTCGTCAATCACGCGCTTTGCCCTCCTCCACGAGCATGATCGGGATATCGTCTTTCACAGGATAGCGGATTCCACATTTCCTGCATATCAGAACGGATCGCTCCGGCTGATAGTCCAGGTCTCCTTTGCACCGTGGGCAGCAGAGAACATCGAGGAGTTCTTTACGAAGCATCGGTCATCCCTTTCCCGCTTTTCCTGCCAGGGCCTTCTCAATCACTTCAAGAACGGCCATCGGGGCTCGTGTCGGCTTGCCGCTGGCGGCATTGACAAAACTGTGAATCGTGTACCCCTCTGCAATCATTTCGCTCCGCTGTTCGTCGAAGACCTCATAGTCAAGCCGAATCCGCGCGATGGGCTTTTCGCGGAGCATGGTGGTGACATGAATGAGGTCGTCGTACCGTGCCGGACGGCGGTACTCCGCATGGGCTTCGATCACGGGAAGAATGAACCCCATCTGTTCGAGCACCGGGTATGGCAGACCGATGCTCCGCAGGAGATCCGACCGTCCCTGTTCGAAGTACGCAAAATACACACCGTAGTAGGCGTACCGCATCTGATCCGTATCGGCATAGCGGACGCGAAGACTTGTTTCTGAGCGTACCATGGATCACCCCCTTAGCTGATGACAACTCCCATCTTGGAAAACTTTTCGATGCGCCGTTCAACGAGGCGGTCCGGTTTGAGGCGACCCAGGGCCTTGAGTTCGGCGAGCAGCACGTCCTTGAGAATCGCAGCCATTTGCTGCGGGTCGCGGTGGGCGCCGCCAAGCGGCTCAGGAACAATGACATCGATAATGCCCTGCTTCTTGAGATCCGGGGCGGTCAACTGCAGGGCCTCTGCGGCCTGTTCCTTGTAGTCCCAGCTTCGCCACAGGATACTGGAACACGATTCCGGCGAGATCACCGAGTACCAGGCGTATTCGAGCATCAGGATGCGGTCGCCGATCCCGAGCCCGAGAGCCCCTCCCGACGCTCCTTCACCGATGATGGCAACGACGATCGGCACCCGGAGCCGTGCCATTTCGAAGAGGTTGCGCGCGATCGCTTCGGCCTGACCGCGCTCTTCCGCTTCAAGCCCCGGAAAGGCACCGGGCGTATCGAGGAGGGTCACGACCGGCCTCCCGAATTTTTCCGCGAGCTTCATCAGCCGGAGAGCTTTGCGATATCCCTCGGGATTGGGCATGCCGAAGTTGCGATAGAGGTTCGATTTCGTGTCGCGACCTTTCTGGTGCCCGAGGACCATGATCGACAGGTCACCCAGGCGGCCAAACCCGCCGACGATCGCCTTGTCGTCCCGGTAGCACCGGTCGCCGTGCAACTCCACAAAATCGGTCAGCATGGTCTGGATGTAGTCGAGCGTGTACGGCCGTTCGGCATGGCGGGCAAGCTGCACCTTCTGCCACCTCGTCAGGCCGGCATAGACGCTCTGCTGGAGCTGGCGCACCCGCTTCTCAATGCGGGCAATTTCCTGAACGATGTCAGGATTGTCGGCATACTTCCGCATCTCCTCTACCTTCTTTTCCAGCTCGAGGATTGGCTTTTCGAAATCCAATACCATTTTCGCCATGACAGACCTCCCTATCGTCGGACAACTTTCAAAGCCGCTTTGCTCAAGATTTCAATATCCAGCAACAGTGATTGGTTCTTTGCGTAATAGAGCTCGTACCGTTCGATGTCTTCCGGTGGAAGGCTGTCGAGCGGCGTAACCTGCACAAGGCCAGTCAGACCATACCGGCCAAGCGACGGGCCTTCTTCCAGCGGCATGGCTCTGCTTCCGTCTGATCCGGACAGGGATGTGTCGGGCAGCGGCCGGCCAACAAGACTCAGTTCGCCCTTCAGGACACGCGGGAGGTGGGCAAGGGCGGCCGGCAATCGACTGTCGCGCCGCACCAGGCGGGCGGCGGAGGCAAGTCGCACCACGGGATACAGCGTGCACAGCAGTAGGAGAGACAGTACAACATCAAAGATCCGTTTGCTGATCCGGTGCGAGGGGCGGTGGAGATTGTACTCAATCTCGACCAGCGGAAGCGGATCCAGATAATCGATGCGAGTCTTCCCGATGATCGCTTCCAGACTGGTCGGTACCATCCGGAAATTCACTCTCCTTTTGCTGCTGCGCGCGATCATCGAAAGAATGGTGGTGTACGGCAATTCGTCGGTCGAGAGAATCACGTCGGTGATGCGGCGCTCTTCGATCACCTTCCCGATGTTTTCCACCGTGCCGACTACTTCGACGCCGGAGATCTTTTCCCCGACCCGCGCATTTGTCGTGTCGATTAACCCGACAACATCATACCCCCCGGCGACCCTGGCTCTCAGCCGGCGAAGGACTTCCTGCCCTGCCGACCCTGTCCCCACGATCACTGTGCGGCTGCCGAACAGCGACCGGCGCTGCGGCTGCAACCACCGCTGTCGGCCGATAAGCAGCGCAGCGGAACGCCACCCGGGGACCATGACAAACGTGATCAGGCCTGCAATCAGCAGCACCGCCCGGCTGAATGCGAAGTCCTTTGCGAAAAATACGGTGGCGGCAACTATCACGAAGCTGACAAAGACGGTGACTGCCGAGCGCACGATGCTGAAGCGGTGAGCGGAATATATCCCGGCGATCGATCCGACCGCAGCCACCAGGAGGGCAGGAACTGTCCACGCCACTGGATACGCATAGGACGGAAATCGGAACAGGCGACCGAAATACAGGTATTCTCCAAGGATGAGCGCTGCCACAACGAACAGGATGTCGATGAGCGCCAGGCCCACAGGTTGCAGCGTTCGCACACCCCACGCAGCCGCCGCCCTGAGCGCAATCCCCAGACGCAGAACGAGGACCAGCACCGGCGAACCCTGGAAGTGCTTCTGCACAAACAGTTCCATCGCCCCATAGAAGACCCGCACCTCATCAATGTTGCTCCTGCGCGTGCTTTCACCTTTGTAGTGCACGATCTGGGTTTCATGGACGTAATACACACGATAGCCCGCCTCGCGAACGCGATAGCACCAGTCAAGGTCCTCGCCGTACATGAAAAACACCTCGTCCAGCCCGCCCACCCTGCTATAGGCCTGACGGGTCATCATCATAAACGAGCCGCTGATCGCATCGACCGGGTACGTCCCGTCTGGATCACGATACGTGAGATTGTACTTCCCGAACACGGGGGACTTCGGAAAAAGTGTACTCAGGCCGGTGATTTTCGTGAACGCGACCCATGGCGTCGGGTAACTGCGTCTGCAGGAGAGCTGAAGCGACCCATCCGGGTTCAAGATCGTACAACCAGCAAGACCGGCGTCGGGATTCCTCTCAAAAAAACCGAGCATGACGCGCAGCGTGTCCTCCTGCACCACGGTGTCCGGATTGATCAGCAGGAGATACTCTCCCGTCGCGAGTTGAAGCGCCTGGTTGTTGGCCCGCGCGAAGCCACGATTGACTTCGTTGCTGATCAGATGCACGCCGGGAAATTTGTTTTTCACCATCTCGGTGCTTCCGTCGTCGGATGCGTTATCCACGACGAAAATCTCCCCTTCAATTCCCTCCATCGCCCGCACCAGAGATGTCAGGGCATTCTCGAGGAATTGCCGCACATTGAAATTGACGATGATGACGGAAAGGGTCATGGCCCTTGCTAGAGTCTCCGAAACAGGCTTTGGATCCTGAGCTTTCCCAGCATGAAAAACGCCTCGTACACGATACTGCGTGACATTTTCGATTGTCCGGACCGCCGATCATGAAAGACGATGGGGATCTCCGTCAGCACAAACCCCTTCTTCCAGGCCTTGAAGCTCATTTCTATCTGGAAGGCGTAGCCATTGGAACGGATCCGGGACAGGTCAATGCGTTCGAGCACGGCACGGCGGTAGCACTTGAAACCGCCGGTGGCATCATGAAGCGGGAGGCCGATCATGAACCGCGTATACACATTCGCGAAATAGCTCAGCAGCAGCCGCTTGATCGGCCAGTTCAGAACCCGGACGCCGTTCGTATACCGTGACCCGATCACCAGGTCGGCACTCTCCACTGCGCGGAGAAAGTTGGGTATTTCGGCCGGGTCGTGCGAAAAATCCGCATCCATCTCGAACACGAGGTCGAACCCGTTGCGGATGGCAAATCTGAATCCCTCGACGTAGGCCGTGCCCAGGCCCATTTTTGACGACCGGACCAGAAGGTGAACGCGTGGCGAATTCTTCTGGATCTCGCGCACACACTCGGCCGTTCCGTCGGGCGACCCGTCATCAACGACCAGTACCTCGACAAACGGGGCCTGCTCGAGGATGCGGGGGATCAGCCGCGGCACGTTCTCCGCTTCATTAAAAGTCGGTACAACAACAAGCGCACGCCCCATCGGCGTTTCACCGGACGCCATAGAACTCCTTTATGGTATCGACGACATAGCGTTGTTGCTCTTCGGTAAGCTCTGTATGCATTGGCAGCGAGAGGACGTCGTGTGTCGCCTTCTCCGTTTCAGGAAAATCGCCTTCGCCGAACCCCGCCATGGCAAAGGCCTGCTGGAGATGCAGCGGAACCGGATAGTAGATTGCATGCGGAATCCCCTTTTCCTTCAGCCGGGCTGCCAGCTCGTCGCGGCGAGGGGCCCTGATCGTATACTGATGGAAGATATGTTCTCCGTCGCGTGCAATAAAGGGTGGGACAACAGGGCTCCCGGCCAGCAGTTCCGTATACCTGCCCGCTGCCCGCCGCCGTTCCGCATTCCACGCGTCGAGATGCCGGGCTTTCACCAGGAGGATCGCCGCCTGGAGTGTGTCGAGCCGGCTGTTTACCCCGAGAATTTCGTGATAGTACCGGACGCGGGACCCATGTGAAGCCACCATCCGCATCCGTTCCGCGAGCGCGGCATCGTTCGTCACCACCATCCCGCCGTCCCCGAATGCCCCGAGGTTTTTGCTCGGGAAGAAGCTGATGCATCCGACATCGCCGATCGCACACACTTTCGTCCCTTTGTAGGATGCCCCCAGAGCCTGCGCCGCATCCTCGATCACGCTGAGGTTGTGCCGGCGAGCCACCTCCATCAGTGGATCCATGTCCGCCGGCTGGCCATATAGGTGAACCGGGATAATCGCTTTCGTACGCGCCGTAACCGCCGCCGCGACCAGGGCCGGATCGATGTTGAAAGTCCGCGGGTTGATATCAACGTACACCGGCTTCGCCCCCAGCAAGGCGATTGTCTCGGCAGTCGCCACAAACGTGAAGGGGGTCGTCAGGACTTCGTCGCCAGGCCCTATCTGCATCGCCATCATCGCTATCTGCAGCGCATCCGTCCCCGATGCGCACGCCACTGCATGCCTGACCCCCAGGTATTCCGCTATATGCCTCTCGAGGTCCCCGACCTCCTTTCCCTGGATGAACTGGCCGGATGCCAGTACGCGATGAAGCGCTTCATCGATATCCGAACGTATCTTCTCATATTGTCCGAGAACGTCCACCATGTGGAGTTTCATACTGCCCTGCTCCTGTATCAGTGTCCTTTGCCCAGCAGCATATGCGAAATCGTGCTGAGAATTATTTTCATATCCATTCGGAGAGACATGTTTTCGATATAGAATAGATCGTACTGGACCTTTTTCCGAACGTCATCGATGGATTCGTCATACTTGTGTTTCACCTGTGCCCACCCGGTGATGCCGGGACGGACTTTGAGCCGGCGCGGATAAAGCGGAATCTCCTTGCTGAGCTTCTCCACAAAGACCGGTCGTTCGGGGCGGGGGCCGACGAGACTCATATGCCCGCTCAGCACGTTCCAGAGCTGTGGAAGTTCGTCCAGATGCAGCTTGCGCAGCATCGAGCCGACTCTGGTGATACGCGGATCCTTCCGATGGGCCCACTGGGGCCCCTGCTTCTCCGCATCGTCAACCATCGATCTGAATTTGATGATGGAGAAATGCTCCCCGTCCTTCCCGAGCCGTTCCTGACGATACAGCACCGGCCCCGGTGACTCGAGTTTGACCAGCGCGGCGATGAGCAGCCCGACCGGGAGGCCAACGATCAACGCAACGCCGGATACGCACACGTCGAGGGCACGTTTGACAGCCTCTTCCCAGGCCGGCATGAGCTGCGGCGAGATTTCGATAAGAGGGAATCCGTAAATCTGATTCGTCCGCGCCTGGCCGCTGACGATATCGTACAGATCGGGCACGATCTTGATGCTGACAGTAAATCCCTCGCAAAGCGCCATGATTTCGAGGAGCCGGTTGTGGTCCGTCGATTCGAGCGCGATCAGGAGATCCCGCACGTCATGCTTCGACAGAAATTCCGGGAGCTGCTCGATCGTGCCGAGCACGGGAACGCCGCGGTATTCGGTCCCCGTCCGCCTCCTGTCCACCTTCACAAAGCCGACAATCCTGTACCCGAGAGCGCGGTGACGGTCGACAAGATCGTACAGCTCCCGGCCGCGCGCGTTCCATCCGACAATAAGGGTATTCTGAACCCCGATCCCCCGTGCGAGTAGTCGCCTCTGGACGCTCCGCAGCACCAGCCGTGCACCGCCGACGAACGTGATCATGATCAGCCAGTACAGGAGGATCAGCAGCCGTGATGCATACGGCGATTCGACGTTCAGGTCGTCGACAAAAATGATGAAAAAGAGTACCAGACACCCTACCGTGACTGCCTTGACAACCGTCGTGAATTCATCCAGTCTCGATTTTGCATGCCAGGGCTGATACAGGCCGAAGATCACGAAGATCAGCAGCCAGAACAGGAGAGCGACAACCAGTGGCGGCACAAAGTCCGGTATCACCGGCACAACAAACACGCCGCTGTGCACACGCACATAATAGTACAGCGAGTAGCCCAAGGCCAGGGCCACCATGTCCGTGAGCGGCAAGAGGCGTTGCCGCCGCGGAGACCGGGCTTTTCTGTTGTTCTCACGCATACGAGTGGTGTGGAGGCATCGCATCTCCACGCGTGCCGCTGTTATCCCGGTTTTCCTTTCTGCACTGATTGACGAACCGCAGACGACATCCCGGGTTCGAAACTCGCCGACGCAGCGATGTGGTCCCAGTGTTCCTTGAACCACGTGATGGTTGATTCCAGGCCGTCACGGAAGCTCGTATGGGGCGAGTACCCCATCAGCGCGTGTGCGCGATCCACCGACGCCAGCAGGCGGCTCTTGGTATCCCAGCGTCGCCGTGTTGTAAAGGCGATACCGGCGGTGTTGCCGGTAATCTCGTTGATCATAGTCGCGAGGTCGATAATTCTCGTTTCGGCGCCTGACGCAAGGTTCATCTCCTGGCTGATTGCCTTCGGATTGTGACCTGCCCGGAGCAGCCCGTCGACGATGTCATCCACGTAGGTGAAGTCACGTGTCTCTTCCCCCGTGCCGGTGATAGGCAGCGGTTTTCCCTGCAAGGCCCAGTAGATGAAGTTGGGGATGACATTCCGGTACTGTCCGGGCACTTCCCCCGGACCGTATGAATTGAAGAAACGGGTCTTGACCACAGCGAGGTCGAAATGATTGAAGAAGAAGTTGCAGTACAGTTCGCCGAGCATCTTCGTAATCTGATATGGCGTGGTCAGGTTCATGGACATGAATTCCTCACGAAGCGGAAGCGGCGCCGAACTGCCGTAGATGGAGCACCCCGACGACGCATAGACGAAGCGCTGCACCCTGGCGAGGTGCGCGTACTCGAGCATGCGCAACGTGCCGAACCCGTTCGTGTGCAGGTCGCTCTCCGGATGATCAATGCTGTTCTGGTTGGCAAAGAATGCCGCCAGATGAAAAACGACGTCCGGCGATTCGAAGAAGACGCGCTTGAGTTTGATTTCATCCGTCACGCTTCCATGGACAAACATCAGGTTCTTCGCAGCGGGAAGGTTCCAGCGGTATCCTGACGAAAGGTCATCCATGACCAGCACCAATGCCGCATCCGCCTCACAGAGCTGGCGCACTAGGCGTGACCCGATCGCTCCCGCTCCCCCCGTGACCAAGATCCGCTTACCCGTGTACTGCATTTGTTGCTCCGTCATGACCTCTCCTCTGATGGTGTGATTCTCTGCGGGCGCATGCCCGCAAAGATCGTTTCATACAATTCGGCACAGATACTCAACGAATAATTCCGTTCTACGTACGCTCTGCCCGCGGTCCCCATCGCGTCCCGTTTCCCGCGGTCGGCAGCCAGGTCGGCGATGCTTTCTGCAAGGGCGCCCGGGTCTTCCGGTGGAACACACATCCCGCAAGCAGCATCGTGCACGATGAAGGGCGCATCACCCTCCAGGGGCATTGCCGTGATCAGCGGCCGGCCCGCAGCCATGATGCTGAGGATCTTCGACGGGACCACCGGCGTCTTCACCTGTGCCCGCAGCGTAGCCAGACAGATGTCCGATGCGTGAAGCAACTCCGCATACTGGTCTTTGGGAAGCATGGGCATGAAGCGGACATTCTCCGCCCCCGCTGCCTTCGCGACAAGCCGCCCCTTCTCGATGCCGTCTCCCACAATATACACCCGGAGGTTTGGTATGCGCGTGAGGCGCTGTGCCGCTTCAATGACGGTATCAAGGTCCTGACTATAGCCGAGAACGCCGGCAAACGATACGACGATCTCGTCCTCCGGAATCGCATGCTGGCGCCGGAACGCATTCATACGGGGCCCGGGTCGTAGCGTTTCCGTATCGACCACGTTCGGCACAATAGAGGTTTTCGCCTCGCTCCCGCCGTGGCGCACCACATGTTCACGGTTTCCCGGGGAGTGCACGGTAACGGCATCCGCTCTCCGGTAAATGCCCGCTTCCACCGCGCGCAGGAGACGGATCAACAGGGGGTTCCGCAGAACGCCCAGATCAATCGCGGTCTGGGGAAAAAGGTCCTGGACATTAATGACAATCCGTGCCCGCGTGGCCAGCCGGAGCACCAGCCCGGTCAAACCCAGAAACAGAGGTGGCGAATAAATAAGAATGATGTCCGGTGAGCGCCCTGCGAGAAAGAGTCCCGACCAGATGTACACAAACGCTGCCGAGACCTGCTGCAGTCCGCGCAGAACCGGCACCGCGCGGGGAACGTTGAACAGGCGGGCGCGTACAACCGTCATCCCCTCCACGGCTTCCCGCATCCACAGCCCTTTGCGGTACTTCCTGTCGAGCGTCTCCTCGTCAACATGATACGTGGGAAAACCCGTCAGAACAACAACCTCATGCCCCCGCCGGACAAATTCCCTTCCCATATTGTGGAAAAGATGTGAGGCCGACCCGTTTTCGGGGGGGAAATACGCTGTCAACAGCAGAAGTCTCATGCCGTTCCCCCGGGGGTTCGCAGCGTCACGGGCCGACGGCTGCGAAGCGCCTCCACAGCCCCGAACGTCACAAGCGTCGTCTGCACGGCCTCAGTACACAGGGCGTCCGAGGTTGTTCGGTCCATACCAAAGAATGTCTCCAGTTCTGCCGTATAGCCCATGTCCTGATTGCGGAGTTTGACCGATTTCCTGCTGCTCCCCTTGACCAGCTCAAGGACTCGGAAGTCTTCGAGAACACCGACGGTCTCCTCGCAGAAGACCTCCAGCCGTTCACGGGAATAGGTTTTGGATCCGAGGGCGGTGTATATCACGGTCCCCAGTGATCCATCAGCAAACCGGACGCAAATGCTCACGTTGTCATCCGGGATATATCGGGTGCGTGCCCCGCCGGTCGACGAGGCAAACACCTCCACCGGAGCGCTGCCGCTGAGATACTGCATGAAATCGATGAAATGGCACCCCTCCCCGATGATTCTCCCGCCACCCACCGCGGGGTCTTGCGTCCAGTGATCGGGGGGGATGTACGATGCGTTGACACGGAACATCATCTGCAACGGAGACGTGCGTCCTTCCACAAACTGGCGGAGGCGCCGCGCGAGGGGAGAGTGCCGCCGGTTGAATCCCACCATGAGCACCTGGTGCGGCGCACTTGCCCGATACGCATCCTCGATCGCCCCAAGATCCTCGTTGGTAATGCAGAGCGGCTTCTCGACAAACACACTCTTCCCTGCTGCGAGGGCGTCCACGACAAATCTGCCGTGAAGATTGTGGCGCGTTGTCACAAAGATACTTCCGATGGACGGGTCGGTCAAAAGCGTCCGGTGGTCGGTCGTTGCACGCGCAAAGCCAAACTTGTCTGCGGCATTACGCGAGCTGAGCGACGTGTTTGATGCCACCGCCACATGGTTCACGCCGGGAAGCGATGCGGTCCGGGGCATGAGAAAGTTCCGCGTGAAGAGCCCGGCACCGATGTAGCCGACATGCTTTCGATCGGACGCCTGCGTCGCTGCCTGTCCTCGTTTTCGTGCGACGGGAACGCGAACACTCGCGTCCTGATCTGCCATCACCGGGTAACCGATAACGACACCGATATAACGGGTCTTCCCCTTGAGGATCATGTCATAGGCGCTCACCGCTTTGTCGATCGTGAAGCGGTGGGTGATCAGCCTGTCCACCGTGACTGTACCCATGGTAACCAGGCGGAGGAACTCCCGCAAGTTGCGGGGCTCGGTCCAGCGCACAAGCTCGACGGGGAGGACGCCAGGCGATTCTTCCATCGGGCCGGATGCATGCGATACTGCGAACGCGAGTTCCTTGTCCCAGAACGACTTTCGTGTCAGGGAAATGTCCGAGACACCGACAAGAATGATCTTCCCCCGCTTCCGCGTGATCCGCTCTGCAAGCTGAATGGGACTGTTGTCTTTGGTGGCGGCGGTGAGCAGGACTGCATCCGCTCCCTGACCTTCGGTCAAATTGAGAATAGCCAGTTCGGGGTCAGCCGTACGCGTCAGGTGGATGGCACGGTCACAACCGAGTGTTTCTGCCAGCCGGACCTTTTCTCTGTCGATGTCGATCCCGATCACTTTGCATCCGTATGCCTTTGCGATTTGCACCGAGAGGAGACCGAGAAGGCCCAATCCCACGACCACGACGCTGGCCCCGAACGTAAGGTCCGCACACCGGAAGCCATGCATGGCAATGCCGCCAAGCATCACGAACGATGCCTGCTCGAAGGACACGGTGTCATCCAGGTGGACGCACATCTGTTCGGGGACCGCGATGATATCGGCGTGATCGGCGAAGCCATAGCCGGCGCATGCAACCCGGTCGCCGACGGCGAATCCTGCAATCTGATCGCCCACCGCGATCACGGTTCCGGCGGAGCTATACCCCAGCGTGATCGGCTGATCGAGCCGGGCCATGGCTTCTTTGAAGACATTCAGAAAACCTTCCCGTCTGGCCTTTTGATACGCGAGGGAGACCAAGTCGGGCCGTGCCATGGCCTTGCCGACAAGCGATTTCTTCCCCATTTCGATGAGCATTTTTTCTGTGCCGGGGCTGATAAGCGATACGGCATTGCGTACCAGCACCTGGCGGCTGCCACAGCGCGGGATTGGCGAGGAGACGACCCGTACGGCCCCCGACTTCATGTCTTCAACGACCTGTTTCATGACTCCCCTTTTTCGTAGCGGATCACAACGAGACGACAGAGTTTGCGGAGTCCCGGAAAGGACGAGAGTACGATCCGATCGAGAGCCCGGAAGCCGAGGAAGCGTGTCACCGTGTCACCCGTAAGCCGGGCAATCATCTCCGTCAACTGAAACTCCTTCCAGGTGGTGCCCTGGAACCGGGAACCGATTGTACGGATGTCCTGGTATGTCAATGGATGTTCAGCATCGACGGCACGGACATGACCGTGGTGGATTCTGAGGATATAGTTCCGGATGGCATTCTGGATGGTACTCTCTCCGAGTGGTTCGATGAACAATGCCTTCCCGCCGGGTTTCAGGACCCGGTGGAGCTCCCGCCCCCCTCGTCGAGGCTGATATGATGGAGGATGGAGATGCCCGCGACACGGTCGAAGTGATTATCGGGAAAACGGAGCTCTTCCGCAATCATGCGGTCCAGGCGCACGCGGTCCCCGACGCCGTTCACGCGGGCCCGCTTCATGCCGAGTTCCACGAGCTGACCGGAAATGTCAAACCCCTCAACCAGGGCGCCGCGCTGTGCCAGGTAGGTGGAGAACCACCCGGAGCCGCAACCGTAGTCCAGCACCCGCTGGCCTTCGAGCGACCCCATCTCCATCATCATGTGTTCGAACGCCACAGTGGTACCGGAAAGGAAGCGCCGGGCGTCGCCAACGAGAAGTTTCCCGTCGTCCATCTCGGAAATCCATTGTTTCCCGACGGTGTCCCAGAACTGCTCTTCCCGTTGAAGCTCATTGTGGTCAATCATGGTGCGAAGTGTTCCTCTCTCCATTTCCGAAAGTCAGGTTATCCACCGTGTGCCGATCCGTTACCCCCGCCGGTGGAGTGCTGCGGAAGGATATCGCGTTTTCTGAATGTATACATGACGTCATGCATTATTTTCGCGTATCGCGAGAGATAGAAGAACCGGGTAAGGTGTCTCGAATGAAAAGCAGCATACGCGGGATATGTCCAGAACACGCGGCGAAGCGCAAACGGTTTCGCGAGAGACTCCGGGTTGCCAATCACTGTCATCGCATCCTCAGGAGGGATGTACCCGTATGCACCCGCCTGAGAAAGATGGGACACGGTTCGCCAGTCGAAACCCATCATGCGGGCAACAACGGCATCGAACGCTCCGAGGGAGTTCCCGGCAACGAACCAGTTGACCTCTACCGTATCGCCGGACATGGGTCCATACCGTGTCAGCCCGTACCGCCCGTCGAGCACGGCATAGCGGAAGCGGAGCACTTCTGCGATGCGCGAAATGATGAAGGAGAACATGTAGTGGTTTTTCAACCTGTGGACATCGGGCAGACATCCCCAGAGGTTCTTGTACGAAAGAGTCAGCGTTGTCATCGCATGAACCTTTGGGAGCGGGCAGCTGATGCTCAGATCGACATCCCGAAGCAACAATTCCGGAACGCGAAGCGCAAAGGGACCCCTGGGTGTCTCCAGCACCACCTCGGCCGAGGGGATTTTGGTAAGATTGACCAGCTCGACGTTCGGATGCCGGTGTGCGACATCATCATATCCCATCGTGCGCATGGCTCCGGACATGGAAAAGCTATTGTACCCCCCTTCCCCTTCTCCGATAAAGATCTTCAGATGGGGGTTCGCTTCCAGAAGGCCGACGACGAGTTCCTCGACAAACTCAGCCCGGGTTGTGACACCATCTTTGTGTTCGGGAAACGTCAGATTCGGTTTGACAAAGACGGCCTTTGCCGTACGGACGTCTGCAACGAGTCCGACCGCCGCCAACCCATTCCGCATCTGAGCGGCCCGCCCGTCCGGAGTTCCCGCAATAGACTCCACAAATACTGTTGCCGGCATACTACCTCCTCGTCCGTTCATGAAGCACAGCAAACACTTCTCCAGCAATCCGGTCCCATCCGAAAAGGGTGGCGCGTTGCCGTGCCAATTCTCCCAATTCGGCCCGGCGCACAGGGTTCGATACCAGCATCCCGATCTGTTCCGCCATGTCAGCAGGATTGAATGCATTGCAGTACACGGCACTCGTACCGCAGATCTCTTCATAGGGGATGAAACAGTCCGCCCCCGTCAACTGGAGCGAGGGCACAACCACGGGTGTGCCGGCAGCCATCGCTTCCAGAACGGGCATGCCAAACGTTTCCTCCGCTGACGGAAACACAAAACAGTCAGCAGCGGCATACAAGGCCGGGAGATTCCCAGGATCGATCCATCCAATGAAGTGCACCCGGTGCGTCAACTGTGCCGTCGCAACGATGGCCTTCAGGGAGGCCGCGTACTCCGCGTCGAGTGATGATCCGACTACAACCAGCGAACCCGGATAGGCATGGCGCCGCACCAGGAGACCGAACGCTTCGATGAGCGTGTGAACGTTTTTGTGGGGAAGGAGATTCGCAACAGTAAGAACATACGGAGAATCAGGAAGGGTGACGGTCGCAGCGGCATGGAGCGACCCGGCAGAGAGGTCGACCCCGTGCGGTATGACGACTGTCTTTGAACGCGGGATACGTGCACGGGTGCAGATGAGGGTGCGGGAATTCTCGGAGAGAAACCGCACCACCGTTGCTCTTCGCGCCGACAGGCCTCCGAGAAATCGCAGCACGCGCAGGCGGAAGTGCTGGTGTCGCGACCAGGAGATGGGCAATGCGGAGTACGGGTTGGCATTCTCGAGGTTCAGGAAGACCCGGCACGGAGCTCCGACGATCGCCGTGTTCGCCAGCCCGAACACCCAATCGGCCCTGAGTGTCCACAGCAGCACCGGCACGATGAACTGTTCCAGTACTTTGCGCAGGGAGGCCCTCGCAGGGAGCCCGCGTACCGTTGTTCGGCGGATGGCGGATGGAAGCCGGTCGAGTAATCGGACGTTGCGCTTGGTCACGAGAACGGTATACTCCATTTCTGGATGCAGCCGGTGCATGGCGGGCAAAAGATGGAGCCAGCTGGTCAATCCGCCTCCCGAGTGCACACTCAGAGTATTGATGACGAGATGCATGGCCTACTGCCCCACCGGCCGTTCGGGGAGACCGAGAAGCCGCAGGAAGAGCGCGGCATCAGCGGACGTGACCTCACGAAGGCCCCAGAGGGATCCTGCATACACGACCAGGGCGATCCCGGCCATGAGGATTGGCTGTCCGCCTGCTGCCTGGCTGGCAGCCAGACCCAGGCCTCCCGCAAGAAGGATCTTCCATGATTGACGAAGAAACACCATGAGCCCGAAGGTGCCAGACCGAATGATGACGAACCCCGCATAGCAAGCTTCGGCACAGACCATACCCATCGCGATGCCGGCGATCCCGGCGAGGTGCAGACCGACCGGAGCTGCAATTGTATGCAACACCGCGGCGAGGATCATTCCCTGAAGATAGATATGCTGGCGATCGGCAGCAATCAAGCTCACTTCAAAGACCGCACCGACAACCGCGATAACGAGCGCCCACACGAGTATCTGAAACACCACGGCCGACCCTGCGTATGCGGGGCCGTAAATGGCGGCGGTCACGACTCCAGCGAGAAGTGATCCACCCATGCCGATCGGCAGCGCGAGGATGAGCAGGGCTCTCGCACCGGAGCGGACGAATGTCCCGAACTCGGCCGGGGCCTGACCGTGAAGATACGACATCCTCGGAAGCAGCACGCGGTTCGCCGCAACTATCCCGTAGGCCCAGACAAAAATCACCAGGCGGTGCGATGCCGTGTACAGTCCGAGCTCATCCCCCACCGCCGTGAACCCCAGATAGACAGTCCCGAAGAAGAGCGAGTACTGCGACAACAGCGTCGCAATCCCGATTGGCATCGCCTCACGGAGCATGGCAACGACGGAGCGCGGATTGAGCGCGAAATCGAATCGTCCGATACGACGCCAGCCAAGCACCAGGAGCACAACCGCCGGCACCGTAAGGCTCATGACGTACAGCCATACCGACAGCGTCAGCGTGTCCGGCCCATCGACCAACCACAGCACCAGGCCGAAGAACACAACCCCTTTTATGATCCGCGCGACACCGGACAGCAATGGAGTCTGGAGGGCTTCGAACAGCCATTCAAGGGAGACCGCAACGGGAAAGACTCCAACGGCAAACACCATCAGCAGCGGAACCGATGCCGCCGGGAGCACCCCGGTGAAGGCGACGACGAGAGCCCCTGCACAGAGCGCCAGTGCAAGCACGAAACGAATGACGAGAACATGACCGACCCGATTGGCAGCCACTGACGGATCACGGCCGATAGCCCGGATTCCGGTGACCTCCAATCCGAGCTCGCCCCCACGCAACAGGTAGCCGAAAACGGCCTGTGAGAATCCCCACCAGCCATATGCCACGGCACCAACTGTACGTGCCAGGATAATGGTCCCCCCGAGAAACAGAATCTGGCCGAGCGTGTTGCTCATGAACAGAACGAGGAAATTCCGCGCGAGCGGGGCTCGGCCGGACTGCTGCGGGGTGGTCATCGAGCCCATCCCGTGTTCCGCTGTTCCCCGGCATTCGCAATGGCAACAACCATGGCAAGTTGGAACCAGATCGTCTCCAGATACCAGGAATCTATTGTGCTGAGCAAGACGGCATATGTTCCGAGACTCCAGAGATAGACTCCTGCGAGCGGTTCGGCCGGCGAAACGCGTTTCCCGCGGCGTACGACGTGGACCAGAAATACCACGATCGGGATACAGCCCAGCACACCCACATCGGTGAGCCAGAAGAGCCATGTATTCAACGGTGACGCGAGTCCACCGAAAAGAAGCTGGCCATACCGGGGGTGGAGAAAGGCAAAACCTCCCGGTCCGACCCCGAACCAGGGGTTGTCCCAGAAAACCTGCAGGCCGCTGTAGGCACGGAACAGGCGGTCCAGCGTGGAGAGGTCCCGGAGGTCGAATATCCTGACAATACGTTCAACGATAAGAGCGCCGAGCGGCGTGACGGCAACAAGGAGAAGCGCGGCAAGGACTCCGCCTACAAACGGCAGGAACTGTCCCCTGCGCCGCAACGTCCCTGTAAGGAACAGCGACATCATCACGGCCACGGCGAGTGTCGACGTCATCGAGAGGTTCACCAGGACGGCGACCAGCAGGATCACGAGAATACTGTTATGGATCACGACGCTGCCGATGAGAACACCGCGTGCCCGGGCAACGACGGCTTTCACGAGAAGCGGCGCAAGGAAGAATCCGAAGACCGACGGCTCGTTAAACACGGATGCGGAACGGAACGTCCTGTCCGATCCGTGCCCGATAAAGGAGGAATACAGCCTGTAGGTTTCACTTGTCGGTTCAAGCTCGATAAGGGTGCGCGACCCAAAGACCATGTAACTGACATACTGCAGGATTCCAAACGCGGCGATCAGGACGCCGACTGTCATTTCCGCAACAAACATCCTCCGCAGAGCATCCGGGGAGAGACCGGCAAGCACATGGACGAAAAGTGAGTACGCGGCTGCCACAAGAACAATGCGTGTCGTAATGGCGATTGCCCGGTCGGCGGGTGTCCGACCGAGCAGAATGACAGCGCTGTCCTGGAAGGTGATGAGGAGCATGGCGACGACATACACACCCACGAAGAGCCAGAGCGGGAAGAAAGAGCGGTCCAACCAGAACCATCCCCCGTTCGCGATAATTTCGCCGGCTACAAACAGGGCAAGGGCCAGGATCACCCACAATGCGGGCCAGTCACGTCCCGCCACCACCGAGAACATATAGAAAGGAGTTGCCGCGAGAAACACGAAAAGGATGATCTCACGGAACGTGAACGACGCACGCGGACGCACGGCAATTGTGTCGGCGACAGTCGAGGTCATCGGCATTCAAACCACGATACAAAATCAACCATGATGGTCTGCCCGGGCTCTAGCGAAACAGGTTCTTCGGATGCAGCTCACGCTTGATCATCTCGACCTGCGCATGCTCTTCGGGACTGCGGTGGGCGCGTGCACGGGACAGCGATTCTCTGATGAGCGCCACGAAAAAGCCCAGCAGAAGACTTCCGACCAGCACCACGACAAGGATGATCATTCTTTTTGGCTTTGCCGGCTTGATGGCGGGAACGGCGGTGTCGAGAACGAGAACGGAAGGGGTGTCGCGCTGCTCTTCAATCTTCGCCTGTTCATACAACGGCAGGAGAAACTCAAGGAGCTTCGACTGGAGTTCGATCTCGCGGTAGTTCCGCAGATACTCAAGGCCGATTTCAGGAGCCTTGGCAAACGGGGCAAAGACGACCGAGGTGCTCTTCCCTGTTGCATCGCCGTTCTTCATCAGGTTCAGTTGCTTCCGCAATTGTGCAATCTCCTGGACCACGGCCCGGCGCAGAGGGTTTTCATCGGTGGTCGACTCCCCCATCATGCCCAGCTGTACTTCTTTGAGGGCGATCCGGGACTCAAGGGTCGCGGCCGCCTCCACCGCGGCTTTCACCTGGTCAGGAACGGAATAGACGCCGTATTTCACCTGAAAGGCGCGAAATGCTTCTTCCGCCTGTTTCAGCTCATCCAGATTCTGCACGTACCGCCGTTCCAGAAACTCGCGATTGCGCTTTGCCTCGGCAACGGACATTTCCAGATACACTCTGTCGAGGGTTTCAACGATAAAGTTCGCCATTGCTGCCGCGCGCGAAGGGTCCGTATCGTACACAACAATCTCCACCGAAACATCCTCTTTTCCCGTCGCAACGGAGACATTGCTTTCGAGTTCCCCAAGCGCTTTTTCCACCGTCGGGAGGTCGTAGACGGTCAAGAGATCAAATTTGGTGATGACCGCCTCCTTCACGCGCCGGCTGGCCAGGATCGTCTGCAGCTGGGAAAGATCGTCTGATGCGCCTCCGAGACCGATACTCCGCAGCGGCGCGGTAACCCGGGATATCGAGCTCAGGAGCCCCAGCGTATTCTTCTGTTTCGGAGGCATCACGGACGCTGTCGATTTGTACCAGCGGGGAAAGACAAGGTAGAGAAGGACGACAGCGATAAGCAGGGAAGCGCCCGCGATCATCAGGATAACCCGTTTGTGCCGCGCCACGAGAGCAAGAGAATCGACGACGCTGGCACGCCGGAGATTCTCGGGGCCTGCCCCGGTTTTATGCGACGTTTCGTTCATACCTTTCAATACCTCACTCTTCCGGTGGCCTATTTATTGAACTGGATTGCCAACAGAACGATGCTGACGGCGACGCTGACGATCGACGCAGTCTGGCCTATCAGGTTCATGTAATATGAAAACGGGCGTTCAAGGTCTTTCGGTACCCAGACGTAATCCCCCGGCTCGATCGTTGTCTCGTCAGGGCTGAGCCACTGACGTGTCCTGGCCTTCACAATCTTGATATCCCCATCGCGGGCTCGATCCGTCACCCCCCCGGCCTGTGCGAGGTAATACGCAACCCCCCTGTCCGCTTCGAAGGAAACGTATCCCGGCGACACCACCTGACCGAAGACATAGACCGTGGTGAGCCGGCCCGGTACGAGGATAACATCATCGTTCCGCAGGATGACGTCCTGCGTCGAGTCGCCCTTCTCGAAGAGCAGGCGAAAATCAGCATTCACCACCTCTTTGCGCAGACGAAGCGCCGTTTCGGTCTGATAGTACGAGCTGTCATCGTCAGGCACACCACCGCGGAGACTCTCGATCCGCTCCAGGTCCAGATTCTTCTGTTCGAAGGAGGCCCTGATGATCTCCGCCCCCGTGAGAAAGGCTTCCGGCGTAAAACCACCCGCCTTGTTGATTATCTCGCTCAGCCGTGTGCTGCCAAGTGTCAGCGCATAGACCCCCGGAAAACGAACTTCTCCTACAACCCGGACCTTATAGTCTCCCCGCTGTTCACGCTTGCGCCGCACGACCACGCGGTCTCCCGGGCGGAGCGCAATGTTGGCCACGCGTCCATCTGCGAGTGCCCCCGCATCGAAGATCCTGCTCTCCAGCCGATCCTCACCGGGAGCAAAACGCAGGAGCTCAATGCTGTCTGCCTTTGCCCTTGGCGTGAGACCGAAGACGAGGTTGAGCGCGTCCGCCAGACTATCCCCTTCCACGAACTCAAAGCGTTCGGGGGTGTTCACCTCGCCATGGATCCCGATCGTGCCACGGACATCATCAAACATCGGGACAACGACGACATCTCCCTCGCGCAGGTACGGATTCAGGGCATCGTCCCTCGTCGCCCGGAATTTCGGGATATCCACGCGACTGCTCTTCCCATCCTTGTGGACAACCCTGATACTGCGGAGAGACATCGTCCGAAGGACGTTGTCCCGTACGTCGGCCAGCTGGGGACGGGGGAGTTTGTTGGCTTCTTCAACAGCCTTATCGACCCGGTTGTAGGCCGGCAACGCATACGAGCCCGGGGTCAGGACGTTTCCCTGGACAGTCACCAGCACGGTGCGCGGAATCACCAGCGTGGCGGTGGCCTCCACGCGCGCATATCGTCTGCGAATGGCAGCAAGCACACGCTCTTTGGCTTCGGCAAGAGTGATGTCGGCAACCGGCACTTCACCCACCGTCGGTACGATCAACGTGCCTTCGGGAGTGACAGCGAGCGAATATGTCTGCGGAGGTACCGACCAGATTGCGACCGTAAACAGATCGGAGGGACCGACAAAGAAATGCGTTGGGTCGATGGTTGATTCCATCGCGAGGACACGGGGTGACGGGTTCGTCGGCGTCTGCGCCGTCTGCGTGCGCATCATGTCCTGTTCGCGATCCGGATCGGACGACAAGAGCCGCTGCTGCCCCCACCCGAATGTGGCGATTCCCACCGTCAGCAATACAAGCTGTGCACATCGCCTGGCGGAACGTCTATCGGTGCTCATACATGACCTTGTAGTATTCCTGATATGCGCCTGTCATTACCCGTTCGGCCCACCCTCTGTTCTCCACATACCATCGTATGGTCTGCTGGATCCCGGTCTCAAAGGAGAATGCGGGTGACCATCCCAGGAGATTCTGCAGTTTGGTCGCGTCCATGGCATACCGTCGATCATGGCCAGGACGGTCCTTGACGAATGTAATCAGCGCTTCCGGCTTGCTGAGGACGCGAAGGATGAGCTTCACGATGTCGATGTTGCGCCACTCATTATTGCCGCCGATATTGTAGACCTCTCCCACCGTTCCTTTTCGGAGGATCACCTCAATCGCTCTGCAATGATCATCCACGTGAATCCAGTCCCTGACCTGTAATCCGTCGCCATAGACCGGCAGAGGTTTGTCCGTCATCGCGTTGAGAATCATCAGCGGGATGAGTTTTTCCGGGAATTGATACGGCCCATAGTTATTGGAACACCGCGTCAGGATCACCGGCAGTCCAAATGTGTGATGGTACGAGAGGACCAGCAGGTCGGACGATGCTTTGCTTGCCGCGTAGGGACTGTTGGGATGCAGCGGGGTTGACTCGGTGAATTTCCCTTCCGCACCCAGCGACCCGTATACCTCGTCTGTCGACACGTGGAGGAAACGTCTTATGCCCTGCTCGCGTGCAACATCCAGCAATACCTGGGTCCCGACCACATTCGTTGATACGAATACCGCAGCGCCAAGAATACTCCGGTCGACGTGCGACTCGGCCGCAAAATGGACGATGGTATCGATACCGTGCTCGCGCACGACTCCCTCGACGGCCGCCCGGTCGCAGATATCGCCCCGGACAAAAAGGTAGCGCGGGTCACCGGCAACGTCTGTGAGGTTTTCCAGGTTGCCTGCGTAGGTCAGGCTGTCGAAGTTGATGACGCGGACGTCGTCATGTGCGTTCAGGAGGAAGCGGACGAAATTGCTTCCAATGAAGCCCGCCCCACCGGTGACCATGACGTTCTTCATCGGTTAGTCCAGTTGAAAAGGGGACCCGGGATCATTCTCGTGGCGGATTTCATCCACGGGATCCTTCTTCCCCTTCCCTGCGTATAAGCGGTTCGGAAGGTTCACCACCATCCCATCCCGACGGCCGATGTTCTTGTAGGCGTGGACCACGCCCGCCGGAATAGTGACAGTCCGGGGCGCATCCTCGCCCGCATAGAGCGTCTGACGGATCCCTCGGGTCGGAGAGTGTTGCCGGTTGTCCCACAGGTATATCTTGAAATTCGAGGGCCCGAGAAATGCGAAGTAATCGGCCTGATCCGTATGCTCATGCGGACCCCGGACCACCCCCGGAAACGTGATGGAGACGTATCCCATCACAGGCGTGTCCGCTCCGTCGATCTCATCGGCACGGAACAGCTCGGTCAGCCACCCGCGGTCGTCAATGAACTTTGTCAGATCCCTGAACACAATGTCGTGGATCTTCCCAGGTTTGAACATACACAACCCCATGCGTGTGTGGTAGCGTGAATCTTCCTACAGGACTGTGGAGCGTGGCGCGACCCTGTCCGTGGCAACACAACGGCAACGCCAGCAATGATGGCTTCTTCTGTAGCAAGGAGGCGAGGGGGATTCCTTACGTGTTGAATAACACAAAGTTACGAATTTCGTCAAGGAAAGTCAATCAAGCGGTATCTGCAACCACTTACGCCCCCGGAGAACCGCTCCCCTTCCCGGTCCTTCCTGCCCGGTCTTTCACCCAAGCTGTCAGACTGACATATCCCAGCCCTACAAACGGAAGGAGGGCGATCTTCATCATTGTCTGATAGCGGGGAAGGACAAAAAAGGCAACCGAAACGAGCGTGGAAACCCCAAGAAAGATGAGGGAGGGGAGATGATTTCGCAGGGGGCGGGCCGAATACCAGCCTGCTGCAGAGAGCCCCAGGACACCGACCCATGGCACGACATAGAGCCAGGAAGTGGAGCGGGGCTCGTCTGGATTCAGCCACCAGAGGTTGCGGATTTTCCCGGCGGCAAGACCGATTTCGGACCCCGGCTCATGCCGCACGTGCTCCAACGCTTGATTCCAGTAGAGCCGGTCCAGTGTCGCCTCGTAGTTCCGATCCATCGGGATCCCGGCCCGCTGCGCAGCAAGGGTGCTGTCTTCCCAGGCCCCATGCCCTTCCGCGTTGTGACCGCGGAAAAAGTTGAGTCCCCCGCTTGTCGTGAAAGGAACGAAACGGTCCAGAACTACCGTGTTGCGCACCACCCAAGGCGTGTAGAGCACCAGCACAGCTGCAAGAAAGAGCCCGGCAGCCCTCCAGCCCCGGGTTCGAGCGATCAGCACCGGGCACAGCAGCACGAAAAGGGCGGTTTCGGAACGAAGATACACCAACAACGCACCGATGAGAGCTCCCGCGAGGAGGAGCGGAACAGACGGAGTCCTAGACTGTGCATACAATATGCCCAGCAGTCCGACGACCAGAAGATGATACAGGACCGTGGGCGTGTATGAGCCCACCGCATAGATGAACTCCGGCAGGAAGGCCGCAAGAGCAGCCGCCGGGAGAGCCGCACCCGAACCGAACACCCTTCGCGCAAAGAGAAACACCGCAATGACAGCACCGGCAGAAATCACAATCTGAGCACCCAGCAGGAACGCGTTGCGGACCGGCACAGTTCCGATAGCAAGAAACGGATAGAGGAATGCCACATATCCGGGAGGCATATAGGCGGATGGAACGGGGGATGCGGCAGGGTCAAACCGTGCGGAAATCGCCCCATGGTCGAGGTGGTGGAGCGCATACCCCTTTCCCGCGAGGAGGTTCTTTGCTATCTCGCCATATTCCCAATAGTAGTCGCGTCCCCCATCGACGAAGAAGAGGACGTAGAGAATCCGCACAAGAAGTGCACCGGCCACGATCCAGAGGAGTGGCCGGTGACGGGAAAGACGATCGTGCATCGCAGTCTCCTGCGCTTACATCTGCTCCGGTGCCGTAATACCCAGAACCGTGAACCCATTGCGCAGCACAAGCCGCACCGCCCGCGCAAGCGACAACCGGGCCGCGGTGAGGGCTTCATCCTCGGTGACAACGCGACAGTGGTGATAGAAGACATGAAAGACCCCGGCAAGGTCGTGGAGAAAGTCCACGAGCCGGTGTGGCTCATACGTTATCGCAGCGGATTCGACGATCTCCGGGAACTGAAGGAGGCGCTTGACCAGCAGGAGTTCTTCGGGCGTGGTCAGGACATCGAAGTCCGGATGTCCGCCGGGCTTGACTCTTCCTTCCTTCTCAGCATACCGGAGAATACTGGAAATGCGTGCATGGGCGTACTGTAGATAATAGACGGGGTTCTCGTCCGATTTCTGCTTGGCAAGCGCGAGGTCGAAATTGAGGTGGCTCGAGATCGTCCGCATGAGGAAGAAGTAGCGTACGGCATCCGCACCCACTTCTTCCATCAGTTCATCCAGCGTGATGAAGTTGGCCTTCCGCGTCGACATTTTCACCTGTTCGCTCCCCTCCAGAATGGTCACGAATTGGTGAATCAGCACCTTGACCTTTGTCGTGTCGTGGCCGAGCGCTTTCAGCCCTGCAAGGACGTCAGGATAGGTTGCGATATGGTCGGCGCCGAAAATGTCGATCATGAGGTCGTAGCCGCGCCGAAATTTATCGCAATGATAGGCGATATCAGGCAGTCGATAGGTCGGCTCGCCCGAGCTTTTGACGATAACCTTGTCTTTCTCATTGCCGAGCGCCGACACCTTGAACCACAGCGCGCCGTCCTGTTCGTATGTGAGTCCCCGCTCACGCAGCGCTTCGATGACCTCCGTGATTTTTCCCCCGGTGTAGAGCGAGTGTTCGTTGAAATACGAGGCGAATGCGATCCCAAGCGACGAGAGCGTTTTTCGGATATCTGCAAAAATTTCCGCTTCTGCCACCGCCTTGAACAGCCCTTCCGCAGGCTCATCCCTTTTTGTATCGCCATGCTGTTCGAGGACATGCCGGGCAATGTCGCGTATATACTCCCCCTGATAATAGTCCTCCGGAAAAGCCGTCTTGTCGCCGAGCAATTCAAGGTATCGCAGCCGGACGGAATCTCCGAGGATCCGCATCTGGCGGCCGGCGTTGTTGAAATAGTACTCCCGCTCGACGGCGTGTCCCGTCCATTCGAGGAGACGCGACACCGTATCACCGAACACCGCTCCCCTTCCGTGACCCACGGTGAGGGGACCTGTGGGATTGGCACTCACGAACTCCACCTGCACCCGGCGCTGTGCGCCGAGGTCTGACCGGCCATAGTCCGCTCCGGCGTCGAGCAGGCTGCCGAGCTGCCGCCGGAAGAACGTGTCCGTATAGCGAACGTTGATGAAGCCCGGACCAGCCACTTCAACGTTTGCCACCAGAGCCGGATCGAAATCCAGGTGGCTGACAAGTGTTTCAGCAATTGTGCGCGGTTTTGTCCCTGTGACCTGCGCGAGGATCATCGCCACGTTCGTGGTGAGGTCGCCATGGTCCTGCTGACGTGGCCGGTCAATAACGATATTCTCGGGGACGGCGAACCCGGCCCGCTGCAGCGCTCCCGTCAGCGCGGCGTGGAGATACTTCTTCATGAGGCAACCTTCCTGCGCGGCTTTGACTTCCGGGGAGCGGGCTTGGCGCGGCGTCGGACGGGTACCGGCCGGTCATCGACATGGCTGATTGCGGCATCGCCCCACAGCTTTTCGAGGTTGTAGAACGGCCGCGTCTGTTTGTGAAACACGTGGAGAACGACATCCACGTAATCCAGGATTACCCAGTTTGAACTTCCGAATTCTTTGTGCCAGACCGGGACGCCTTTCTTGCGCAATCCATCGGCAACCGCCTCCGCAATGGCCCGTACCTGCACATCCGAATCTGCTGAACACACAACGAAAAAGTCCGTGACGCTGCTAAGGCCGTGGAGATTCATGATCACGACATCCTGCGCTTTCTTGGTGAGCGCGAATTCAGCGACATGTTTCGCCAGGGTGGCAGATTTCAAGGGGATTCCTTTCTACAGTGATGGTTTGAGTGATTGAAAGTCCTTACCGATAACGACCGACACGTCGACATAATACTCCGGATTAAGCTGCTGCACGATGTTGCCGGACGAGATCCCCAACGCCCGTGCGACCTTCTCGGCGTTTTTCAGATTCCCCGCACGTGCGACAACCAGCGTCTGCCGGATATCGTAGCGGTGGTAGTTTCGTATCTCGACGACATCGTACCCGCGCGACCGCAGGTAGGCCGTGAACGACGTCCCGGCACCCGGGGCTCCGCAGCCGTTGAGAACATCCACCTGGATCACGCCAAGACGCGGGTCACCGTCCCGGACGACATCAACGGAAGGCGAGAGGAGCACGCGGACAAACAGAGAATACCCCAGGTAGGCAACCAGAACTGCAAGCACGAGGATGGCCATGTTCAGCATTGCGCCGAACGAAGGCTTCTTCCACCGGAACGCACGCGGTGACCGTCTTGGAATGGGAGCAACCTCCTTCATCGGGTGAAACAGTCGAAAAGCGAAACCGAGGGGCCCCCATTCCACCATGGGAACTCCTCGGCTGTACCGATCGTCGTGAACGGAGTGTGTGCTTCAAAACAGCGAATCAGAATCCGTCCTCCCTGTACCACGGCGAAGCGAAGGGAGAATAGTAGCCGTACGGAGACTGCCGGAACTGGAACTGTACCGTAACGTTCTCCCATGGTCTGTAATTCAGTTCTGCCCTGCTCAGATAAATCGAACTCAACGAAGAATTCTTGCCTTTCATGAGCGGACTGGAGGAGGACTGGAACGGGGAGAAGCTCATGCTGACGTCCGCCCGCGCATTCAGATTGTCCGCAAAGTCGTACAACATGCTATTCGTATACATTCCGAGGGAGACCGACTGCCCTCCCATGGTGTGATACGAGAAGCTTACGGAATGGTGCATGTGAAACTTTTCGGGGTTGAACCATCCAAAAAGAAGCGACGGGTCGGATTGCTGAAGCATCCCGCTGGAAATGCGCGATTCCTGTTCCATCTGCGACTTAAACTGTGCATCCGCTCCGGATGCGAATGCCAGAACGAGTCCCATCACCACTGCCAACCGTTTCATGGCTGCTGACCTTTCCCTTGGGTCTATCGGTGAATCTGCTTGAACATACACAAATAGAGCCGATTTGTCAACTCTCCCACCCCTCGGAAAACACCCGCCGGGCCTCCTCGAGCTGTTCGACAGTGTTAATCCCCTGAATCTCCCGGGGGTTTTCTACCGGAACAGCACTCACGGGAAGGTGGTTCCGCCAGAAGTATTGAAAGACATCGGTGAGATAATACTCTTTCTGCACATTGTGCGGCGTTATGTGGCGCAGCCCCTGAAAGAGAGCCCCTTTCTCGAAGACGTAAATACCGGTATTCACCTCCCGAATCCCCCGTTGCTCCTCCGAGGCGTCCTTGTGCTCCACAATGCCGACGACATTCCCGTCTTGACCGTGGCGCGAATCCCGCAGGATTCTCCCGTAGCCGGCTGGGTCGTCTAGAATTGCCGTCAGGACCGTTGCGGCGGCCGACGATGAATGATGATGTGCGATCAATCGCCGGATGGTTTCCGTCCCGAGCAGTGGGACATCCCCCGACAGGACAAGGACGTCTCCCTCGAAGCCATCCAGCTCCCCTTCCGCCTGCATGACGGCGTGACCGGTTCCCAGCTGCGGTGTCTGTTCAACGCACACCACCGGCTTTCCCGCCTTCCGAAGATGGTCGATGACGGATAGTTTCTGCCACCCCACAATAACCACAGTCCGTGACGACTGCAGTTCCAGTGCAAGATCCGCCACGTGCTCCACCATGGGCCGGTCCGCGATGGTATGCATCACTTTGGCAATGTCGGGGTTCTTCATCCGGGTGCCCTTCCCGGCAGCCATAATGACCACGGCCAGGGGTTTCTTCATATGTTCCTACACTGTTAAGGGTACGTTGTCAATGAGCCTGGTTGATCCGAATCTGACCGCAAGCGAAAGGAGCAGGGGGGTGGCAGAGGGAATCCGGTCGAGTTCCTGGAGTGAACGCCCGTGAGCGACCGAGACATAATCGATGATCCCGGACGATGACCCCGTAATCATGGCAGCCATGCTACTCCGGATGGTCTCCGCGGCACGTTCACCGCCGTGGATCCTCTGCTCGGCGTCCTGCAGCGCTCCGTACAGGACCGTCGCTTCCGCCCGTTGTGCCGGCGTCAGAAATGCATTCCGGGAGCTTAAGGCGAGTCCATCGTGAGCACGGACTGTCGGGACAACCTCGATCGTCACATTGAGATTGAGATCCTCGACCATCCGGCGAATGACGACCACCTGCTGTGCATCTTTCTGCCCGAACACGACCACATGAGGCGCAACGATGTGGAGGAGTTTAGCGACGACGGTGGCCACTCCACGGAAGTGGCCGGGCCTTGACCGGCCTTCAAGAACGGCGGTCAGACCCTCCACGTTGACAAACGTGCTGAAACCCATGGGATACATCGAGCCGGGGGTCGGTGCAAACACCATCGAGCATCCTGCCCCTTCTGCCATCGCTGCATCCGTTTCCAGATTCCGTGGGTATCGTTCGAAGTCTTCCCCCGCGCCGAACTGGGTCGGGTTCACAAACACGGAACCGACCACCCGGTCGCCCATCGCCGAGGCAGCCCTGAAGAGTGCCAGGTGACCGTCATGCAACGCGCCCATGGTCGGGACAAACGCAATGCGATGGCCGGCAGCGCGTAGAGCCTGTGCCGTCTCCTGCATGGCGCGAGGATCCGTCACAATCGTCATGTGAGGTGCGAGAGAATCATGTGGAGTGTACTGCGCATGTCACGCCGGTGGACGACCATATCCAGGAAACCGTGTTCGAGGAGGAATTCGGCCCGCTGGAACCCGGGAGGAAGGTCTTTGCCAATCGTCTGCTTGATCACCCGCGGTCCGGCAAACCCGATGAGAGCATTCGGTTCGCCGATGTTGATGTCACCCAGCATCGCATAGCTGGCAGTAACCCCTCCCGTGGTCGGATCCGTCAGGATCGACACATAGGGAACCCGTGCTTCTGCCAGGCGTGTGAGCTTCGCGCTTGTTTTCGCCATTTGCATCAGCGAAAGGGCTCCCTCCATCATCCGCGCTCCGCCACTCGACGAAATGACAATCAGAGGAGCCTTGGATTTCCAGGCTCGGTCGATCGCCTTTCCGATCTTTTCCCCCACAACCGAACCCATGCTCCCACCGATAAACGAGAAATCCATGGCCGCAACCACCACGGGTCTCTTTTCGATGGTCCCTGTTCCCCATCGCACGGCATCGTAAAGATGCGATTTCTTGATCGCCTCAACGGTGCGGTCCCGGTATCGTTTGGTATCCACAAACTTCAGGGGGTCGCCGGATCGCATGCGGTTGTCGTGTTCCTTCAAAGAGCCGGGATCAAGAAGGATATCCATATAGGCCACGCTACCGATGCGGAAGTGCGCGTTGCATTTCGTACACGTGAAGAAGCTGGTCTCCAGCTCTTTTTTGTGGATGATCTCTCCGCAGGATTCGCACTTTGTCCAGAGCCCATCCGGCATCTCCCGCTTCTGGGTCTCGGCCGCAATATTCTCTTTCGATCGTCGAAACCAGGTCATAGCAGTCCCTCGTGTTAAGCTGATCGTTGGTGGACAAACTCTTTGATGTAGAGAGGTTCCAGCGTACGGGCATCCGCGATGGAGCCGGACCGCAGGAGCCTCTCCCCCAGAACTGCCACGGCATGCGCGCTGCACAGCGCACGGTCATCCGCTGCCACGATGATGTCTTCGCTGCCGCGTCCCCCGGCAGCGTGTAACGCCCGGGCCACCTTCTCACGCGCATCTCCCGTCAGCATGAGCCGCCCCGGCGGGAGATCACGTATCAGCTCGCTCACCATCCGGTCGCGGACGCCGCCGCATGGGGTGAGATCCTTTTCACCGGCAAGGTAGAGCCCCGCATACACCTCATCGCGCCGCGCATCAAGGGTGGCAAGCACGTGTGTGCCTGCGATAGCCGGGCTGGCACAGCGGCTTGCCAGCGCATCCAGCGTTGGAACTGCGACGAGGGGGAGGTCGGACGCCATACTCAGCCCCTTTGCCGTGCTGAGTCCAATACGCAGGCCCGTGAACGAACCCGGGCCTATGGATACAGCCACTCCCTCGAGGTCCCCGGGCAGGAGCGAAACTTCTCCGAGAACATCATCAAGAAAACCGAGGAGGCGCTCCGCATGCACGGAACGCTGATCGACCCATCGCTCCGCCAGGAGTATGCCCTCCTGTACCAGCGCCACACCGCACACTGTTGTGGCGGTTTCGATGCCGAGAACGCTCATGCCGCCGCCTCACCGGGAGCGCTGATGGCGATCGACCGTTCGTTCGCGAGCGCACAGTGTGCGAATGTAACAAGATAGCGTTCCGCAGGGAGGAGTTCAAGAATGCGGTCTGCCCACTCGATCAGACAGATGAACGGAGGCGCAAAGTACTCATCCAGCCCGATTTCGGCCACTTCCCTGGCTGAAGTGATACGGTACATGTCCGCGTGCACCACAACAACATCCCGCGCAGGATACTCATGAATGAGGGTGAAGGTCGGACTGGTGACATGCCCCTGAACCCCGAGTCCCTCACAAATGCCGCCGACAAACCCCGTCTTTCCTCCTCCCAATTCCCCGACGAGGGCAACAACATCCCCTGGCCGGAGGTTGGAAGAGAACTCTTCACCGAGTGCGGCAGTTTCAGCCGGCGACCGAGTGACTCGAATTGTCACGCTCTGGACTCCATTTTGATCACGGGGAGAATCATCTCCTCCATGGAGACGCCGCCGTGCTGAAAACTGTCACGATACTGATTCAGGTACTTATGATACTCGGTCGGATACACAAAGTAGTAATCCTCTTTTGCAATGATGTAATTGACCGCAACACCCCTGTTCGGAAGGCGAAAATCGTACGGGTTCTTGATGTAGATCGCCGCCTTCTCGTCGCATTTGAGGTTTCTCCCGTACTTGTACCGGAGGTTCGTAGACGCCTCCCGGTCGCCAAGGACTTTTGATCCGCGCAAGCTCCGGATACTCCCGTGGTCCGTCGTCAGGAGAACGGTCACCTGCTTCTGGCGTGAAAGAGTCTTCAACATCCCATAGAGGGACGAATGGAGAAACCACGAACGGGTGAGCGAGCGGTACGCGCTCTCGTCGGGAGCGATTTCTTTGAGAAGGGAGGAATCCGACCTCCCGTGGGCGAGCATATCGACAAAGTTCACCACGATGGACGTCAGACGGGAACGGGCGTACGACGTAATGTTGCTTTCAATACTCCGTCCGAATTCGGGGTCGAGAATTTTGACATATTTGGGCTCGGGTTTGAGTACGATCTTCCGCCGCTCCAGGAGTTTTTCGAGGAACTGCCGTTCATATCTGTTCCGGCTACTCTCGTCGTCCTCGTTCTTGTCCCAGAGATCGGGAAATCTGGCCTCCACGTCGCACGGATACGATCCGCTGAAGATCGCGTTCCGGGAGTACGGTGTCGCCGTCGGCAGGATGCTGTAGTAGTATTGTTTGGAAATGGTGAAATGTTCCTGGAGCAATTCTTCGAACACCAGCCACTGGTCAAGCCGCATGCAATCGATCACGAAGAAGATCACCGATCGTCCGGCCTGAATTTCAGGGATGACGAACCGATCGACGATATCAAGGGACAGCGCGGGCCTCCCCTCAGTTTGTTCCATCCAGTCGCGGTAGTTCCGTTCGATGAACTTGCCGAAGGCCAGGTTGCACTCACGCATCTGGTCCGTAAGGGTTTGTGTGAGGCCGAGTTCCTTGTGGTGGTCGAACTCGAGGCTCCACCCGACAAGTCGGGTGTAGATATCCACCCACTGCTCGTAGTTCGGTCCCGACATGAGTGCGAGGGAGATGTCATTGAACTCTTTGATGTAATCTTTTGAGAGAACCGCTCCGGTGATTCTTCGGCCCTCGAGGAACTTCTTGCATGCCATGAGGACCTGGCTCGGATTGACCGGCTTCGTCAGGTAATCGCTGATCTTCACACCAATGGCTTCTTCCATCAGCGACTCTTCTTCGTTTTTCGTAATCATAATGACGGGAAGGGTCGGGTGCAGTTCCTTGATCTCCGCAAGGGTCCGGAGTCCGCCCATGCCCGGCATCATCTCGTCAAGGAACACGAGGTCATAGGGAGATTCTTTCACGAGCTCCAGCGCATCTTCCCCGTTCGTCGCTGTCACGACGGTGTACCCGCGTTCCGTCAGGAGACGGACATGCGCGCGCAACAGATCGATTTCGTCATCCACCCAGAGTATGCGTCCCTTATTCTCCTCCATTGCCCTCTCCCGGGTCCATTCCGACACAGCGGCGGCCCCTATTGAATACTGATGTGAATATCCAGTCCTGCTTCATTGGTTGTGCTCCCCGGAATGCGCGAGCCCGAGTCGTCGGGGGCGATCTTCGTGTACCGGTAGTAGACGGAAGCGGTCACGCGGAGACTCAGCACATATTTGATCCGGGGCTCCATCACGGTCCTCGTGGTCCCTTCCAGCGGTGTGCCAGTGACGTTCAGATCCAGTTTGGAAACGTCGTAGGTCGTGCGGGAGTTTTTGGTCACCGAATAGGAAAAACTGACATCGATGTCGTTGTTCAGCGAGAGCCCGAAAAACGGGATTTCAAATCCCCGCCTGGAATACGATGCGGTCACTGCGATCTCCTGCGACAGTGCTTCGACGATGTTTCTCGACGAGGTTGTGAGATCATACGCCGTGTTCGAATTATACCGCAAGTTCGCCCCAAATGCTCCCTTCCAAAGCTCTTTGAATGTGAAATTCGCGCCGATGAGAGGTGAGAATCCGTACATGACACGCTGACCATCGGTACGCTCCCCGCCACCACCCGGCCTGTTCTGGTACTGGCGTGTGTAGTTCGAGGTGTACGCATGGTCGAGTGACAACCGGGTGACAAACCCGGAAAAGAGGGGGAGCTTTTCCAGCCCGTCCCACCGGAAGCTCCAATTGACACGCGGGGTGAATTCACCGAAAATCGTACGCAGGAAAGGCAGGCCTTCAAAACCCTCCTCGAACGCCTGACTCAGTTTCTCTTCGTCGCTCTTGAGATTGCCCTTGTCGGCCTTCAATTCAGCGTATTTCTTGCTTACCTCTTTCAGGCTCGTCTTGAAGACCCCGAGAAAGAGCACGTCGGGGAAGGTCAGGAACGATCGGTCCACACTTCCGGAAGTCGTCGTGTTCAACACGGTGGGAATGCCGTAGATGGAATCGGTGAGAATGTTCTGGGATCGGTTGTAGGCCCAGCCGACGTTCCAGTTCAGGTCGAGACGCGCACCTTCCCATAAACCGCGGGAGGTCTTGAGTGCGATACGATTATTCTGACGGAATGTATTCACCAGCAGGCCCCCCGGGGCCCGGAGCCCTGGTTCAACGTCCCATCCGAAGAACGGGAATTTGTCGCGGGTCCCGAAATTGGTCAATTGCCCGCTGGGATCACTGATGAGCCCGAGCTGATAGAGCCGGGAAGGTCCGTACCGGGGTATCGCATCCTGGAAGAACGGAATGCGCCCCCAGAAATTCACGAACCCGGTCCGTCCGATCACGCCGCTGTTCTGGGAGCTGTTGGTCTGGGTGAATGTCAGATTGATATTGTCATAATCCAGGAACGGAACTTTGATCAGGACCCGTGCGAGGTTGCCGAGCTGTCCGGCAATTTTTGAGAGCCCCCCCGGCTCAGTGCTGGTCGAGTCCGCCACCGAAGTCGTGTCTGCGGCCCCCGTTTCCGAGGGCTGTTCCGATCCCCGTCGTCCGCGGGACCCCGACGGTACCGGCGTCGCGGGTTTCTCCTCGAAGAGCGGATCGAAGAGCTGTTTCATTCTGAAATTCAGCGAGAAGTTCAAGTTTGAATTGTACCCGGCGGATTTGCCCAGGTCCCCGCGCGTTAGCGTGTTTTGCCAGGCGTAGTCAACGCCATAGCTGACGTTGAAGTCCAGGTATTTCTTGATATTCAGAATGTTCGGAATGTTCGGACGGGTATTAAAGGAATTCCGCTGACTGTATCGCGTGTCCTGGCCGAAGTGAATAAACCGGTCTCCGAAAAAGATGTCTCCGAGGATCGAAGAAAACGTCCGTTGCTGCTTGCGCGCGTCGAGTTCGAAATCCAGGAGACTCGATTCCACGCTGAGACTGTAATCACCGGAGAGGTTCGAGAGCCCGCCCTCGGTCAGCTTCCAGCCGAATCCCAACTGGCGTGATGCGGTGAAGTTCCTGGAAATGATCTCCTGAGCCCCTACCGTCCGCTGCAATGACTTGTCGCGCGACCGGACCGTTGTCAACGACCAGTTGAAGTTCGATGGAGAGAAGTAGATCTTCATGTCTTTGTATTCATCGAGGAACCAGACGCCATCGAACAGGTCTCGGAAGGGCTGAATGAAGTAATCCGATGGAAATGTGAACGCGTACGCAATGCGCGCGTTCCACGACCACGACACACGATTGACAATCGCCGGGCTCCGTTCGGTCGACCGTGTATAGGAAAAACCGAATGTGAGCTTGTTGAATGTGTCGCGGATATACCATTCGTTGGACGGCAGACTAATACGGAAGGTCGGGGCTGCATAGGTGTCCGTGACGCGCCGCGATTCTGCTTCTGCGGTGACTCGTTCCGCTTCCAACTGCGCCTCTTCCGCCGAACCTCCTTCGCGGATGATCTTTCTCTCAGCTGCTGTGCGGCCTCATCGACCAGCACATCCGACTGAGGGAGATATCGGGGTTTGACGACGCTCTCCGTATGGGAGAAGGAAATCGGGAGCGATGTTCCGGCCCACTCCTCAGGGAAGAACCGGTCCATCGCCAGAGACGTACTCAGAGCCCAGCTGGTTGTCAACTGCCGCGATCCGAAACGCTGTTCCAGGGTGTGGAAGTTTGGATCCACACGCGCGTAGTTAAACGAAACCGCACCCACGTCAGCGAGTTTCAGTTGCGTGTCGACGCGATAGGCCCATCCCGGCGTATCATCGACGGAGGTGAGGCGGAGCTCGTTCACCCAGACTTCACCCTGCAGCGGCCGTCCGGACCCTTTGCCCTCCGGGTTCTGAACCCCCATGGCCAGGTAAACGATTTGCGTCAGTGAGGGTTTTCCAAGGACCCGGTAGACGGCACCTGGAGGTCCGCCCTTCACCGGGATGGGGATGGATAGACGATTGGCCGAGTCGCGCCCCGCTTTCACAGCAGTGAGGTCCTCGAAGTTGATCAGAACCTCGTTCAAGATATCCCATCCCCTGTGGATGGGCGCACGGTATTCGTAGAAGTTCAGACTGTCAAGGCCGAACCGGAAGAAGAACTCGGCATCGTATCGGTTTTCATCGATATACTGAAAATTATCGTCGCCGTGCACAAACATCTTCATGCTCTTGTAGTTAAAAAGATCGAGAGCACGGTAGGTGTAGAATTTGACGGCCTGACGGGATTCTCCGACAGGGAGTTCTTTCAGCACCAGGGCGAGGGATTGTTCATTGGCATAGACTTCCTCTTCGGGTCGTGTCCGGTCGCGCTCGCGAATAACGCCGGGAGGGCTCTCGTACCGGGGGTTGTCCTCGACGTTCACAACGGTAACTTCGAACGTTGTGTCCGCCTGATCTGCCAGGGACTTCTGCCACTGGTTGCCGACGAGGCTGAAATCGGCGATGCGCACGGCGATAGTGTCCGATGCATTGATGAAAGAGACGCGGAGATATTCGATGTTCTCCTGGGAGGGCGTACCGACCTGCCTGACCCAGTCGCGCACCGGGATGCGGAACTGAAACCATCCTTTGTTCCCGCCCCCGACGATCAGCGGATTGGTAGCGACGGTCGTATCGAGCGATACCTCGTACTGGAAGTATGCATTCGCCAGGTCTACGATCCCGTTGGAGTTGAGGTCTTCGGTATCGGGGATCCGGCCACTGGGACCGTCTTTGTTTCCATCGGTGCCGTTGATGCGCGAGAAATTCTCCGACGCGCTGCCGACCGTGGCATTCGAGAATGCATAGTTATCACCGCTCGGGTCACCGGCGAGAGACGGGTACTTGGCTATCAGGCTGGCGTACCGGACCCGCTCCTGATCGTCATTGATCATGTCGATGCCGACATCTTCGCCTTCCTGGAGCACGCCGTTGGGATACGAACTCAGGACAAGGTCTTCCGAGTTCAGTGTCCGGTTGGGAATCACATCTTCACTCACCGCCCCCATATCGATGATCATCTTGGCATTCGGCGGTGCCCTGTCGACGCGCATCCAGAGTTCGATGAAGTTGACGTTTTCTTTCGTCAGGTTGATCGCCGATACGGAGAGGGGTTTCATCACTCCTCCCCAGTTGCGCGAAGGCGTCAGCGTGTTCTCAATATCCGTCGAGTAATTGTATTGCCCCCGCGTGGAAGGGAAATAGCGGAAATCCAGCACGGTGGCCTGGTCGTTGGCGGCGTTTCCGGGCCGCTTCCGTGGATAGATGTCCGTCAGCCGGACGTCGGTCGGCAGCCTGTTGAACCATTCCATGCGTCCGCGGGCATTGGATTTGGTCGAGTCGGGAAGGCCGGGGAAATAGAAATTGTCCGCCGGGGAGCTCGAGAGCGTCCAGGCGGCATAGGATATTCCGACCGGAATCGCGCGGCGCGCGGCTTCGAAGTCGTCGATATATGCGATCCCCTCGCCATTGTCACTCGGAATGGTACTCTTCTTGGTGTTGGGGTCTGGCAGCATGTAGGCGGCTTCCCCTGACACCTTGATTTGCGACCCCTCCCTGGTTTGCAGGAGCGGCAGCGCATCGAGCGCCCGGGTGAGAAACGGCAAGTTGATCGTCGTGGATCCGTCAACGCCGAAGATGGTGTTGTTATTGGGCTCCTCGCCGAGGCGCACTTTGTCGCTCAGCGTCTGCTGATTCAAATTCATAATGGTGAAGCCGAGGTTCACATTCTGTGCGATGGCGAGGTCGCCGCGGGCACCGAGAAGGGTCTTGGAGGCAAGCTGGAAGAGGTCGTTTTGCTCGTATTTGATCTGCAGATTCGCCCCCGGGACAAGGGCCCGGTCATTCTTGATCACCACCTCCCCGATGATATAATCGACGGTATAGTCGACATTCTGCAGAAGCGCGCGGCCGTCGAGCAGTACCTGCACACTCCCTTCAACCACATTGAAACCGAGTGAATAGCGCGAGGTCGCCTCCCCGGTAGCCTTCCCACGGATCACATATCTGTTTCTCAGGGATTGTTCGGCAAAGGTCCGTGTCGTATCGTACACCTCCCGGTATCGGAATTCGGACGTGTCAGAGAGCACTGTTCCCTTGCCGTCAAAATACGCCAGGACACCCGTATCGAATGGCCTCAACGTCGGGAAGATGATCTCGGCCCTCGCCTGGTTGATTGTGCGCCCGGGGCGATAGTCGAACTGCCCGTCACCATCCGGCGCCGGTGTGTCATCACTGTTGAAGCGGTCGAGGCCGAAGACACGGAGGAGGGGTTCATTCAGGATGCTGTTCTGGTCTTCGCCCCCGGGAATACGCCGGTAGAGATCGAGCGAAAACCCTGTCTTCTTCACATTGCGGCCGATCCCCTGGATGGGGTAGATATTCTTCAGCAACATCCGCCAGGCCACGGGGTACGTCGTCCCGTTCGAGAGCAGGTTCTTCGGCTTGACCATTTTGAGAATGAGGCGCTTGCTCAGGGCCAGACTGTCCGACCCGATATCGCGCGCGAATTCGCCGAACTGAGTTCCGTCGGCCCGCCGGTACGCGATCGCAACGATCTGCTGATCGCCGACGTTGGTGTTCAGCGAGAGAACGCCAAGATACCCATCGCCATCCAGTTCATACTGGGACCTGTCCAGCCGGATGAACGCTCCGGTTTCGATTCTCCCCTGGATATCATCAACATCACGGAACGAATCGTTGTAGCCGGTAGTCGTCCTCGGGGCAAGAGTAATGTATGCGATCCCCAACCGCTCGTTGGGATCGGGGATCCCCCCCTGCCTCATGACCCAGACCTCTTCCTCCACAACCTGAATATCCGGGTTCGGTGACGGTATATCCGATTGATAGTATGGTTCATATTCTCGAATATACGTCGTATCGATGAAGAAATGATTTGTCGCGTACTCAAATGCCCGCATTTCGAACGTCTGTTCCTTGGCGCCGCCCGAAACGGCCACCTCTTTGATCTGTCCTTTCTTCTGCGATGCAAGAGCTGTCAGTGTCAGCGGTCCCATCTGGAATTGCGCCTTGACTCCGAAGAGTGCCTGACTGCTGCCGATGAAGGACGACGGCGTCTGGAGCGACACGTTTCCAGCCTCAACGCTCCGGACAATCTCATCCTCGTACCCGGTGTATTTGATCTTCAGCTGATTCTCGTATTCAAACGTCCGCTGCGTGTTCCAGTCGGCCTGAATCTGCAGCTTGTCGCCAATCGTGCCATTGACATTGACCTGCACGTCCTGGCTGAAGTCGGGTTCATTGCGACTCTGATCAAGGCGTGAGATGGTGGTCTGATCCGATTGCGTGTTCCGGAACCCCGCCTTGATATCGACCGCACCGCTGATGTTCAGCTTGATTTCGTTCTTCCCGAAAATGCTGAATAACGGATTCGGAGGAATCGGAATGTTGATCTGTGTAATGTTGCTGAGGAGTTCCCCCAGGTCATTACGCCCGGCAAGGGCCTTGGGTTTGCGCGCCTCGTCGGCGAGCAGTTTCCGGAACTCCTGCTTCCGACGTAATGCAAGATAGTCATGCAAACTCACGCTCACCGGCACTTTTACGTCCTGATTCCCGACGGCCTCCCGGAAGGTCATACGCCCCCCTGTCGAATCGATCCCGACGTCCCGCCGGTACCCCGAGGTTTTCCGTGTGCCGAAGAGCGGATACGTCCGCCGCGGAAACAACTCTACCTGGACCGGATCACGACGGACGGGCTGGAACTGCCTCAGACGCGCAGAGGAATCCAGGATGACGACGTATGTTGTGTCTTTGATGAGAGGAATGGCTAGTGAGTCTCGCCGTCTGCCGAGGGAATCAAGGCCGATACCGAGAGAATCACGGCCTACCCCGAGGGAATCGCGCAGCCGCCCGAGCGAGTCACGTTTCGTCGTATCGATTTGCACCCCGGTCCTGAATGGATCGGTGAAGGGGAACTGGCCCGCGCGGGACTTCGATGTGTCCTGAGGCGTGATCTGGCTTAACTGGGTCTGCGCACCCTCCGGGGCACCGGAAGGCAATGCCGGAAGGATGACGAGCAGACAGAGCCCGGCAACACTCAGGGACCTACGGAAGAAGGAAACAATGGCTCGTATGGGAGTTTTTCGATGTACGGAGTTCAATTCGATTCTCGCAAGGCTCACTCAATCACCACCCCACTACCCCGCGTACAAACATTAACAAGCAAAATCGATATTGGACTCCTCCGTCATGCAGTGCGGTTAACATAGCCAAAAGGAACGAAAATAGCAAGTTGCTTGGAAAAGCGTCAGGGGTCTACTATATTAGTGCCATGCTGCTTTCCCGATACATACTCCGCGCCCATATCGGCCCGTTCTTCTTCTCCCTTGTCACACTGATGTTCATCTTCCTCCTCCAGTTCATCATGAAATTCATCGATCAACTGGTGGGCAAAGGGCTCACCGGATGGGTGATTATCGAGCTCATCGCCCTGAGCCTGGCGTGGATGCTTGTACTCGCCGTCCCCATGTCCGTCCTGGTCGCAATTCTGATGGCGTTCGGCGACCTTTCGTCCCGGAATGAGATTACTGCCATGAAGGCGAGCGGGATCAGTATCTATCGGCTGATGGCCCCCGCGTTCGTCGCAGGCCTGGCCCTTACCGTCATTATGATCTGGTTCAACAATGACGTGCTGCCAGAGTCGAACTACAGTTTGAAGGCGTTGACGACGGACATCCGCCGCAAACGGCCTACGATAGCCCTGGTGAACGGCGTGTTCTCCCAGGATCTTCCCGGATACAGCATTCTGGTACGCAAGACATCGGAACGGTCGAATGAACTCCAGGGCGTGACGCTGTATGACTATTCCAATCCGACCAAGAATATCGTGATCACGGCCGATCACGGATCAATCTCCTTCTCCCCCGACTTCCGCAAGCTCCTCATGGACCTCCACGACGGAGAGATCCACGAACTGGACCTGCAGAACATGCAGACGTACCGCCGGATTCGGTTCGAACACCACCGCATCGCGATGGATGTCGAGGGATTCGACTTCGAGCGGAGCGCCACCGGCGCCTTCACGCGGGGGGACCGCGAGATGAGCGCTCCCACAATGCTTCGCGTCGTCGACAGTCTCTCCCTCCTCGCCGGAACACAGGAGGAAGAGTTCCGGAGAGAAATGGCGAAAGAGATGCATGACGCCCGCAACGGGCGCTGGAACGCGCGCGTGCTCGTCCCGGGCAGCCCGTTTCCCCGGGATCCTGGCTCTCCCCTCTTCAAGGTCCGGGCACTGCAGACGAACGCCGCGACGTCGATCTTTCGTATCGAAGCCCTGGAACGGCAAAAGAGTCAATACTGGGTGGAAATCCATAAGAAATACTCTATCCCGGTCGCGTGTCTCATCTTCGTGCTCGTGGGAGCGCCACTGGGAATCATGTCTCGCCGCGGGGGATTCGGCATTGCTGCAACCCTGAGCTTGGGCTTCTTTGTGATCTACTGGGCTTGCCTCATCGGTGGGGAGAAACTGGCAGACCGGGGCATCCTCTCTCCGTTCTGGGGGATGTGGGGCGCAAATATCCTCCTCGGAATTGTCGGCAGCTATCTCACGTTTCGTGTCGGCCGGGAAATGGTCCTGATCGACTGGTCCTTCGTTCAACGTCTCGTCCCGAAACGCTGGCGGTCCAACCTCCCCGGCGACCCATCACCGGACCGGCTCCCTGCATGACCCTCGTCGATCGCTATATTGTCCGTCAATTTCTGGTCACGGCGTTGTTCTCGCTTGTTGCCGTGCTCCTGATCTTCATCGTGATTGACGCGATGGAAAAGCTCGACGATTTCATTGACAAGCAGGCCGACTGGGACACGATCGTCAGGTACTACCTCTACTTCATGCCGGAAATCATCAAACTCATCATTCCCGTCGCGATGCTGCTGGCGAGCCTGTTTGTGACAGCACGTCTTTCGGCACAGGGCGAGTGGACGGCATTCAAATCGAGCGGGATCAGCCTGTACCGCCTTCTGGTGCCGTATCTCGGCGTCGCCATCATCATCAGCGTCATGTCTGTCTACTTCAACGGGTGGGTGGTCCCGTATGCAAACAAGAAGAAATTCACCATCGAACGTGTCTACCTGCACAAGGACGTCGTCAACGCATCCGGCGCCAACATCTATGTGCAGGACAGTCCCACCCGGATCCTGTCGATGGGATATTTCGACGACACCCGGAATATTGCTTCACGCGTCAGCATCCAGGATTTCAGTGTCGCGGATCCGACCGAGATGGTCGGACGTGTGGATGCGGTCAGCATGGTGTGGGACTCAACCTCGAGGAGCTGGGTGCTGCAGAACGGAACCCGCCGGTGGTTCGTAAACGGAAAGGAACGCCTTGAGGACTTCGCACTACAGTCTGCGGGATCGCTGCATTTTGATCCTGACGATCTGCGAAAGAAGCAGCAGAAACCCGATGAGATGAGCTACTACGATATGAAGGAGTTTATCGAAAACCAGCAGCGGGCCGGACAGGATGTCGCGCGATGGCAGGTGGACTTCGACAGCAAGATCTCGTTCCCGTTTGCGACGGTTATCGTCGTCCTGTTCGGTGTACCGTTTTCCTCGATCCGCCGCAGGGGGGGCGTGGGGGTTCAGCTCGGCATCAGTCTCCTGATCTGCTTCATCTACCTGATCTTCATGAAGGTGAGTCAGGTATTCGGGTACAACGGCGACATCAATCCGCTCCTGACAGCCTGGGCAGCAAACATCCTGTTCTTCCTCGCCGCAATTCTCGTTCTCCTCCGGGTTCCCAAATAAGGCGACCCACCGCCCAGACCAGCCCGTCTCCGCGAGACCGCGGCTGTTGGGGTGTCGGGCGACAGCACGGTACGAGTCAGAACGGGACCTCCACCCTCAGCACCGCCACTGTCGCATACCCGTCTCCTGCCGGCACGACACGCATGCCCATGGTCGCCTGCGCAGAGTTGAACATTGCTGCAGACCAGGCGGCATCCAGCGCACTGAGAAGGTGGTTGACGATGGCGATGGTCACCCAACGCGTCGCGTTGGTGTAGTATTCGTTTGCCTTACCCCGCTCACCGGAGTAGTAGAGAAACTTTGGCGTGAGCGGGTCCCCATAGTTGAATGCCGGTGGCGCGTCATTCCACCCCTGGTTGAACTGCGGGTACTTGCCGATGAGTTCAAAGTACTGCTGATCGCCATAGGGCGGGAGCGTATGCGAGTAGTATTGCGAGGGGGGGGTGACGGCGATATCCCGTTCCATCCGGTTCAGTTCTGCCCAGTTAACCTGCGTCCACGGCCGGTCGAACGGGTCCATCCCTTCGGTCCCCTGAATCCGCCAGGTATAGGTATTCTCCGGCGGAGCAAGCGTCTGGGCATACTGCGCATACTTCACGACACTCCAGTTCCGATTGGCGAACTCCCGGTAGCTGTCGGTTTGCGTGTTGCCACGCCGGTCATATGAATATGCCACGGCCAGGACTGCAACCTCGACGGCGAAGAACAGGGCAGCTTTCCAGTAGCTCTCCGCATAGAATTCTCCCGCACCGGGGACGAGCACCGACAATCCGGCGGCGATCCAGATCGACTTGCGTGACGGGAGCGGCGACGGAGACGTCACATCCTGCAGCAGCGGCCCGGTCCGGAGCGCCGACAACCCCACGAGGTCTACCCGCAGATTTCCCGTGGGACGCGGTTCTTCCGGTCCCGCGGCGCCGGCCGGCACCGCAGCCGCGATCAATAGCAGGGCGCCAAACAACGCCAGACGAAGTGTTCTTTCCCGAGGGTTCATACCAGAAGTCTCACGCGAGTCATGCGACATTTCAATCAAAATCAAATCCGAATAGGACTCCGAAATAAATCCGCCACTCCTTGCCGTAGGTTACAATCTGGTCCCTGCTTCTGATATACCGGTCGAACCTGTTGAACCCGTATGCGGCATTCAGGAAGATCCGGGTGGGGTACGCATAGTACGAAAACGCCTCGAGCCGTAGTTCGACACCCGCATCGACTTTAAAATCCTTTGCTTTGGGACGGTAGTCGGTCCACGCATTGCCCGCATCCGCATAGACGGATGCGTACAATTTGTCGAAATAGAGCTGAAGTATCCGGATATCGATGTTGTGGACGAGGGGAAACCGGTACGCAAGGCCGAGGACCGCCATTTCGTTCCCCCCGAGAGCGTAGAAAGGGTATCCTTTCATTCCAACAAGGCCGCCCGCATAGAAGTCGAAGAACTCGTCCACGGGGGGCCCGAGGACGGATCCCCCGCGCGCGCTGAAGGTGAGGGTGTGATTCCGGAAGAGAAACGGGATATGCTCTCTCCACGTAATCTCGGCCCTCGTGAAATTGACGTTTTTGTACAGCGGATGCAGGCCGCTCGACGTCACCTCATACTGCCCGTCGCCGTTGAATTTGTTCCACTCCCGGCCGATACGCAACCGTATCGTACGTCCGACCGGATTAATCTCCTGTGTTCGAGACGGCAGCAACGCGTCCACGCTCAGCGTCAGAGAGAGGTCGTTGGCAATAAGATACAAATCGCTTGAACTGCCGACGAGCGACGGCGGCGTCGTCTCCGGAATGATGAACGATTCAATGATGGAGGTGTAGCGGCTATGGGCGAAACGGAGTTCACCGTCGACAAACTGGGAGAACAGAGGCTGCCGCATGGCCAGATCGAATTCCAGCAGATCATATCCTACATCGACCGGGATGGTCGACGCCGGGAGATTGATGACGTTGTCGGTCTTCCTCGTGATATTGTAGATTTCCGCTGAGACGGCGGGTTCGAGCCCGAGATCGTACAGTAACGGAACGCGACCCCGGTAGGAAAACTGCAGAAACAGGTCCCGCTCGAGGCTCCGGTTCAGCGTCGCGCCGGCAAAGAAACCCGACTTCTCCAGCACGTCGTTGGAGAAGACGTACACACCGGCCTTGATGACATCGATCCCCTTGCTCTTCGGATTATAGTTGTCCACGCGAAGCACCGGCACGACCGAGAGGCTGGTGAACACACTCTTGTACGGACGAGCGTTCAACGGCGGGAGCGTACGGTCATCGTAGGCCCGGAGTGTATTCCACTCGAACGTCTGTTCCGGTTGTCCTGCAGACGCGACCAGAGCGTTCCCTGAGCGCCAACGCTCTCCGACCGGAGAGCCACGGTAGGCATGGTCGCCACCGGCCATGGGGGCAGGCGCATGCATCTGGTACAGTTTGTATCCACCCGACGTGTAGGAGGCATAGACGATATCACCGGCGGGGTTGACGGTGGGATAGAACGCACCGCCAACAACATTCGACACCTGCTCGATCCTGTTCTCGCCGATCGAGAGCGTATAGATGTTGTAGATCCCGGTCCTGTCGGATGAGAAGTACAGGGTCTTTCCATCCGCGGAAAAGGTCGCCCCGCGCGCGTCATCAGCCCCGGTCACAAGAAACGCACGGTCGGTACCGTCAGGCCGGACCCAGGCAATATCCCGACCGTCTTTTTCGGAATAGTCAAAGACGATGCGTGATCCATCCGGGCTCCACGCAGGGTTGTACACCTGCTCACCACCGGCAAAGGGGGTGATTTCATGGAAGTCTGATCCATCGATGTTCACAATTGCGAGATTGCTTGTTCCATCGCGGCCGGTCACCAGCGCCAGCCGGCGACCGTCGGGAGAGACCGAGGGGCTGAGTGCGCGCCGGCCAAATGTCACACGTCTTTCGTCCCCGGTTTCCATGGTGTATTCATACATATCGTACTGCAGGGACCAGTGCGGATTATCGCGGCTGATTTTGCCGTAGTACAACTTTGTCCCGTCCGGTGACCACGCCGGTGCCGTCCGCACACCGGCCTGTACGAGTTTTTCCGTTCGCTGCTCGACGTCGTACACATACAGCGACGAGAGACTAAAATAGTCCCCACCTTTGGCGCTGGTGTACGCGAGCCGTTTCCCGTCGGGGGAATAAACGGGGTAGAGGTTGGCGAACCCGACGGTTGCACTCAGCCGGCAGCACGCGAGCCGGTCACCCGGACGGTGCATACTTTCGATCCTGATCAATTCCCCCGGGTCCACGATATCATGCAGCGAATCCGTCACCAGCGCAGTCCCTGCACGCAGCGCGGATCTGACGGGCGCAATTCGCTCCGCATACTCGCGTTTGAGTCCGTCGCGCCATTCATCGTACAGTTCCCTGCCATTCCTCCCCACCGCTCGCTCGATGGCGTCGTCAATCGTCACGACCGTTAGCGACGCCAGTTGACGGGAGACATCCTGCACGACCTGATTGCCGTACCGGTCCGAGAGGTACTCCACGAATGCGAAGCCGGCATTGTACGATGACTCGTTCCCCAGGCTGGTTTTCCCGAAGACGCCCATCTGTTCCCACGTCAACATGTTCCCATCGAGGGCATAGGAGCGGAGAATCATGTCGCGGTGCGAATCCCAGAAATCATACGGCAGTTCGCGCCGGTTCGCCTGGGCAACCCCTTCGGCGAACCAGGCCGGGACAACAAAGCCAGAAAGCGGATACGAGGCGACAATATTCGGATAGCCGTAGAGGACGTCGACCCGACGCTCTGATTCGTACCCGAGCCACTGGAGATAGATGGCGGGAACTTTGCGTCCGAACTTCATGGACGTCTGGATCTGAATGATGTGCGTGTATTCATGCGTGATAACGTTCCGCAACCAATTGTGCGTACCACGCAATTCGAAGTCCATGCTCGGTGCATAGATTTCAATCTTGTTGTCGTAGAAGTACGCCGCTCCGTTGGAAATATCGTCGTAGTCCTTTACGATGAAGCTGACCTTTGTATCCGGTTCGTGATCATAGAGAGACGTCACGGGACCATAGATTTCTTCCGCGATTTTCGCGATCACGCGTGCGGTCCGTTCTGCGCCGTCGTGATAGTGCACGAAAAAATGGGGCGTGTCTATGGTCTTCCAGACCAATTCGGGATGCGGGAAATCTTCCTGCGCCCCCGCGCGCGGGACATGCACGGCGAGACACAGAAGTACAACAGAGATGGCTGGAACGAAACGCACGGGCGCTTTCCGGTTATTTCACAACGGCGATTTTCACAATGGTGGAGCCGGACCCGGCTGCACCCGAAGCTTCGACATGAGCGAAATACACCCCGCTCTGAATGCCCGTGAGATCCCACTGAACTTCATTGTCGACACCCGCCACGCCGAGACCCGGGAGCGTCGTCACCAGGTCTCCCGCCAGATCAAAGATGCGGATGGTCACGGACGCGCTCTCACGGACATAGTACCGGATCGTCGTCCTGTCTCCATATGCCGGGTTTGGCCAGTTGTATGCCCTGGATGGAGGAAAGAAGGCCGACTGCAGTGAGAGACGATTCAGGAGCGCGGGATCCCACCCGGTTCGCTGGCCATCGCGTTGATATTGCGGCCAGGGATTTCCGTCAGCCGGGGCAGCGTACCGGGACCTCCCCGTATACCAGGCCGAGAGCGAACCATCGGCGTGCGATGCGACACAGACAATGATCGAGTCTGCCGCCCACGTTAGCGCAACTGATTGCCGCCCGGTTCCTGCCGCAAGAGGAAACCCCGGGAGCCATTTGCCGGCGCGATCCACTGCCACGACAGCCCCGCGGCGTGTCGCCCCGATGATATCGACGGACCCGTCACCGTTGACGTCTCCAACCACCGGGGCTGAGTCGAGCGTATCGGTCGAGGGCAACACCACAGGAAACCCGTCGAGGAGGACACCGGCGCGATTGTAGACCATGATCCGGCTCGAGGAGAACACCACAATGTCACGCGTACCGTCCCCGTCAATGTCCGCGAATGCGGGAGAATCGAAACAGAAGTCGCCGGCGCGCTGGGGGAAACCCGGTACAGGTGCCAGCGTCATATCCAGCAGATAGACCCAGCCGTCCTGCGTCGTGAGGGCAAGCTCGAATTCCGAACCGGACGGTCCCTGTACCGGTGCAGCCGCAACAGATCCCGTCGCCACGTGGCCCAGAACGATGGACCGCTGGGGTGGTTGCGGGATAACGGGAAGATCACGGGAGGTGAGGACAACGGAACCATCGGAGCCGGTGACAGCAAAGGAGTACGGAGAGCCGACAAGCCCCAGTCCGATCACCTGTGCGGTCGTATCGGCAAGGACAATCTGTGATTCAACGAAGGAGCCCGAAAGCGCAAACCAATGAACCCGTCCGCGTAATCCCGGAACGCCAATCAGCGTCGGGCTGATCACGGGGGACACGCCCGCCTGGTCCGGGACCGGGGTGGCAAACAGCGGGTCCCCGAGACCATCAGTGTTGGCGTCAGCGAGCGCCACGGCACGTACGCGCGGAGTCCCGGAAAGCACGCTCCAGACAAGATCTGTGACCCCATTGCTGTTGAGGTCTGCCGCAGCCACGGAACTCCATTGCTCCTGGCTCCCTGCATCGGAAGCCGCAACGAGACCGTTCGCGGTCCCGCCCGGAATGGCCGGAGATCCGCCGGTGGTCCATGCATACACCTTTGATGACGTCGGAGGGGGAGCACCCTGGCCTGCGCGTGTGAGAGCGAGAGTGTCCCGGGACGTTACCAGAACAAAACCCTGTGTCCCGGAGAGTCCCAGGCCGGCGACGGTCAGCGCATGATCCGGAAGGCGCTGATGCGTCCGTTTCGGAAATCCTGCGAGGGGCGTGATGGTCGCGTCACCGATTTTGACGCGGGCGGTCATCCTGGGACCGCGGGTACTGATCTGGTCGATCGACAGGTGGCTCTGCGCCCCGTCGTTGCTGACAGCAGAAGGAAAGGTGGTCCCGTTGAACGAATTCTTGTACACGGGGGAGGCGTTCCCATCGAACCAGAAATCCAGTGCGGTCCCCGCTTCGCTTCCGCTTCCCCCCGACAGAAAGCCATACTCCTGTCCAAGGTCCTGTGAACCATCCGCCTCTTCCAGGTCGATTCCCCTCCTGCCCGGATCGGCGTTGACGGTATTGGTCGCGAGGCCCTGCTGAATCACACGTTCATCCACGTGCCAGAGGAGCAATCCGCCGTCGTAGAAGGTCCCGTCCCGATCGACACCGCCGGGGAGACTCCAGTCGAAATCCTCCACATCGGTCACGGTACCGCCAAGGAGGGTGACGTCGAAGGCGTTGAAACCGGTTGTGTCGCGGCCAAACGTCACAACCCGCTGTACGCCGTCATAGACCATGGTAATCCGCTGGCCATTGCGTTGCGGATCGCGGTTGCGGTTCTCCAGCAGGTAATATTCCTGCGGTCCGATCGGAAGCCGGTAGATCGAATCCGCGAGGGCGACAGCCGGCAGGCTGAGGGTCGTCGTTGCAGCCTCAACGTCCAGAGGGTCGATCCATCCAAGCCAGTACTTCTCCCATGCCGAGAGCTCGGGAGGAAAGACGCCGCTGAAACTGAAGATCCCCTGCCCGTCCATCAGTCCGAATCGTCCGATAGCGGTGCGTCCGGTTTTCGTGTCAAAGAGATCCGGAAGGCCCAGAAAGTTACCGAATGAAGCACAGAGCAGACCGTTGATACTGTATTCGAGGAACACGTCGCCGCTGATGCCGGGGATGCTCCGGCTTTCGGTTTCAGGAAGGACGATGCTGTTCGGGATCAGAACCGATCCACCGCGCACGGGAATGCCTGACGAGCCGTGCGCTTCCAGAAAGGCGGCAGGTCCAAGGAAGAGTGATGGGATATCGAGAGGTGCCGGGTCATAGCCGAGTGCCGAAACGAGGTCGATGTCGCGGCCGACTCCGGCATGGAACACCACGAAGGCATCATAGCGTGAAAAATCCGGAACGAGGCCAAGCGAATCGACCTTTCTCCACGTATCGCGCGCGAGATCCGCGACGGGCGTACTGGGAGCATTTTTTGCAGGGCTGTACCGTCCCATACCATCAGACAGCGTGATTGTCTGGGAAAGCAGCGTGGGCCGGACAATCACACGCCCTTTTGACGTCGCGCGGAAGTAATTTGTCAGGAAAGTAAGGTGATCGGAAAAGTACGCACCGTTCCGCGGAGGGGCATCAACGGGAAGATCGCCGCTGATGACCCGCGATGTGTCAAATGTGCCTGTGCCCGTCGTGCGCTGATCGGTGTCCGGCTGGAACTGGACCATCACGGCCAGGACACTGATCGTGTCGGGGCCGCCGAGCGCGGCCGCAGGCGATGATCGTATATCCGCGGCGGACGCAACCAGCGGGTGGCTCACGGTCTGAGCGCTGAGAGACACCGGGATGAGAAGAAAGAGCAAAGCACGGGTGAGAGTCTTCATGGGGGAGTGCCGGGGGCGTGCATCGGCAGAGCGGGAGCACGCCCGGGTTGTATTCGTCTGTTCGTTCTGTGTGTGGCTCGAAACGCGCTTCACCTATTGCTGCCCACCCCACGCAATCAGGAGTGAAAACCTGATGGTGTCCGACAGAGGGTGATTGTCGGCGGCAGAAATGTAGCTGAAATCGAACCCGTAGATGTCGTACCGGATTCCGGCACCGAAGGTGAGGAATTTCCGGTTTCCGAAGTTCGGGTTCTCATAGAAATACCCGATCCGGAGCGCGATCAGCCGCGGGGATCCGTACCAGTATTCCGCACCGCCGCTCACGATGATCTTGCGCAGTCCGCTGCCGTCGCCCCACGCCGTCACCAGCGCCTTGTAGAATGGGTCTGATGTTCCATCGTCACGCCGACGCACCAGAAGCCGGCTGAAATCGAGCCCGAGCTGGAGATTGTTGTACTCATCGTCGAGGACTTTGTATCCCAACCCGAGACGCAGGTTGGTGGGCAGGGGGTCGGCCTGGTCGGCGTCGACATAGGTGACTTTCGGCCCGATGTTCGAGAGGTTCACACCGGCGCTGAAACGCCGGCCGATGTCGCCCAGCAGGGGGATCTCGAGGGTCTGCGGCCTGTACATCACGGCAAGGTCAAAGCTTACCGTGGAAGCAATACCATTGCCCTGCTCCGATTCAGTGCCGATCGGAGACAACGCACTGTGAATGAACCGGACGTTGATGCCGACGCCGAGATCATCATATGCCTTCGTGGCATACCCGGCAGCGACCGCATATTCATAGGACCGGAATTTGTCGATGACCGTGGGTCCGGACGAGTTGGTGACGGCGAACTCACCCAGACTGAGGTACGTGACGCTTGCCCCGATGGTGCCGCCGATCGCATCGATGTCCATCCGATAATTCAGATGATCATAAAAGAGATCGGGCAGGTTGAACTGGGGGAGCCAGTTGGCATGGGTGATACTGATTTCCTGCCCCTTGAGAAATGCCAGTGCGGCCGGGTTCCAGAAGATGGCCGAGGCATCGTCAACGGAGCCTGTGCCGCTTTCGCCCATACCGCTTGCCCGTGAATTCGGCGCGATCAAGAGAAACGGTACCGCCGATTCACCTTGGGCCCGCGCTTCGGTCAAGCCGGCAACAGCAGCAAGGACGATGAGCCCCAGTGCGCCCAGTCTGCGGAACCGATTTTGTGTTTTCATACGAGAACATCCTCCTGAACAAGAGTTGTTGTTTCAAATACCTGTTATCGAAGTACGGTCAGTTTTCCCAGAGCTTCACTTGCAAATCGCCCATCGAGCGAGCGGACGACAAGCTTGTACAGATAGACACCATTCGCCAGCACGTCCCCATCACGATCGCGGCCATCCCAGGGAACGCGCACCATCGGGTCGCTGCTGACCGGTCTCGCAAGCGTCTGCACGAGCCGTCCCGCGAGCGTGTAGATCCTGACCTCCACATCCAGCGGCTGGTTCTGATTGTGGCGGAACGTGAACAAGGTCTCACTGGAGAACGGATTCGGGTAGTTGAAGACGTCCGTGATGGTCAGGCGGTCTGACGACGCCACTTCAAAAAACGTCTCTGCCATGGCGGAGTTGTTGTAGGAATCCCACGCACGCACTTTCACGGTATTCTTACCTGCGGACAGGCTGGACAGCGGGTACTGCACCGTTCCCGCCCGATAATCGTCCAGCGTACTCGAATAATATTCGGTCAGGTCTTTGCTCTGGACGCTGGAATTGATCCAGGCCTCGATGCGATGGCCGATACCGGCGGTCGATGTATTCACACCGTTCGAATCACGCAGGTCCACAAGCAGAAGCGGTTTTTCGGAGACCAGATCCCCCTGCCGGAAGCTCCTCGAATCGAGATAAATGCGCATCACGGGCCCTTCGCGGTCATCAGAAGCGGTCGAATCCGTCCCGCCGATGCGGAGAGCATTCGTGAAGCCCGCCCCGTCGGTTTGCGCATTGGAAAAATAGGCGACAAGTCTCCCGCGCCCCGTCGAATCGGCATACGATATGTCTTTCGGGACGACGAAGATCGCCCGGTATCTGCCGTTGACCACCGAGTTCGAACCACGATAGATCGTTCCGCCCGTCGAGGCATACGGCCAGTTGACGCCAGGATAGAATCCCACAATCAGCACCTGCCGTGTGACGTCGTTGATCTGCAGGGAAAGGACACCGTTGAACGAGGCATCGACCTGATTGCTCTGGTCCCGCACCGTTCCGCTCACCCGCACCTGGCTCAGGGCTTTCAGGGTGACCGGCGTGGTCCTGGGAACCCCTCCCACGCTGTCAACTGCCTCACCGTTGATACTGTCGATGGTGGCGTACCCCCGCGGATACGCCAGCCGTGTCGTCGGGTCTCCCATATAGAAGAACTTCTGGTCATTCTCGAAGTTGGATCCCGATGCCTTGTAAAGGAACAGGGCCGTGGCCGGACGTTCAACGGCAACCCGTCCATAGGCATCCCGGACGAACAAGCGCCGGTAGGTTCCCTGATTGAGAGCGGCATTGCCACTTGCATACACTTTTCGCGTCGCCGAGATCACGCCCACCGCGCCCCCATCCGGCTTGTTCATCAGCAACTCGCTCCCGGTATAGTTTTTCGGATCGTCGAACTGCGAGAAGTTGCAGGTCGCAAGAAAGAACAGGGAAAGGCGGTCGCTGTTCAGCAACTGCGGAATGGAGGTAGTGACTTCGAAGATGCTCTCGTGAGCCCAGACCTTCGGGTTGCCGTGTCCCGAATAGTTGACGACCAGGACCCCTTGATTGATGAGATTAATAATCTCTGCCGCCGCCCCTGGCTTTCTGCGCCCCTGGGCCGTGAAGACTGTTGGGTATTCGGCCAGATAGACTTTTCGCTTTTCGAATTCCTCTGGCGTGTAGAAGGGATTGGCGAGCGTTTCCGCGTCATCACTATGGATTGTCCGGTCGCCCACCTCCCCGTTTTCCGGCGTCCACGCATCGTCGCCGATGTACAGCATCCGCATTTTCCAACTGTCCCGCCCCGCTGACTGCTCATACCGGATAATCTTGTCCACAACGGTATTTGCTTCGGCGGGCGTTCGCGATGAGATGCGCCCGAGAACGAGGGAGATGGCGTTGCCGCTCGAAAACTTTGCAAAGAAGTCGTCCGTCGCATAACTGCCGATGTCGTCGCGCGATTCAGCGGTTTGCCAGGTCGGCACATAACTCGACTTTGTGCCGAGTATACTCTTGTAATCGTAGGACGCTCCCCCGAAGAACAAAACGAACGTCGGACGTGGTGTCCAGGTGTCGTAGGCGAACTTCAGAAAGTCCCGGACCGCCGTAATGTCGGGCAGCCCGCCCCCGAACTCATTGTAAATCTGTGCCACATCCACGACAAGGGTCTTGAACCCGCCGTACGCAGCCTGCTCTCTGAAACTCTTCAACCGGTCGGCCGCAGACCGGAATTCAGCGCTGGTCAGGATGATGAAATCGGCACCATCCGCATACCCGCGCAGATTCTGGTTGGACATCTTCTGGATCGCCCCCGGGGCTTTCCAGGCACCGACGGCTGTGGCCCAATACTCGTTGATAGAACCAGCAACAACGGTATCACGAAACACATACGAACCGGTGACCCCGGAGACGAGACGGACGTTCGCATGGTCGGTTACATTAAAGATCATCGGGCGTGACGTGAATTGCTGCAGCCTGTACTCCGCAATACCCTGAGCGTCGGGCGTCCGGAACCGGAGACTGTTATTCACCGCCCACAGCATGCGGGGATAGAGTATTTCCACCCAGTCGATCCATGCCTCCGCCGCAGAGCTGTTGGAGGCGAAGGCAACATTGAACTGGCTCGTATTCGAGGCGAGCGACGATGTGCCCGTGGCCTGGAAGGTGTTCGCCGTCGCATACAGATACTGGTACACGGGAGGAAGAGAGTATGTGCCGAGAACCGTGGAGCCGTCACGGACGGTGAACCGCGGGAAGGTCTCATCATGGGCCACGAGCGTATACCGGTACGTGATTGTTTCGTTGGGCACAAGTCCCGGCAGAATATTCACGTGCGTGAATGAACTGCTGGGGCCGCTCAGGGATTGACCGTACCAGTCCTTGCCCGAACCGAGTTTATTCACTTTCTCTTCTTCAACGACAAGAGCGTCCGTGAATTTCTCAACGACAAGGGACGCCGGGGCCGTCGATGACGGCTGGTCCGCCATTCGTCTTCCCTGAACCCCACTGAAGGTCAGCCAGTAATAGTTGACATCGCTGTAGTGATGGAGGAGATGCCGGAGACTCTTTGCGGCGGGATCGTACCGCCAACCGCGGGATGACGCGCCGTAGAAGAGGATGTAATCTGCCGTACCGAATTGACCGTCGCTCTCCCCTTCGACATAGATGGCAATTTCCCAGAGGTCTTGAGGGCGTGCCACGCGAACATCTTCCGACAATTCGGCCCCACCATTGCCGTACAGACGGATCGTCCGCGGGTCAACGCCGGCCAGGGAGATCCCGGCAGCCGCCAGATACTGCGCATCGATCCGGTATATCCCGTCCTCTGACACCGTTATCCGGTACCAGTCGCCTGAGGCGAGAACACTCGGCGTCGCGGCCCGCCGCGCCAACGCAAGCGATGGCCCCTGCCACGACCGGAGCGCTTCGTGATTCAGCACAGCACCGGCGAATCGTTCGGCGTCCTGGACATCCACCGAAATCGTGGAACCGGAACCGAACGTGACCTCGACGACCATGCGCGTGTACAGCCGAACAGTGTGCAGTGCCTGATTAACCTGCACAGGCCATGCCCGTACACCACCGAGCAGCATGCTGCGCACACGGTCCGGCGCGTACAGGTCGACCACTTCATCCGGCAGGAGTCCAGGAGAGGGTTGCTGTGCGGAACCGGTGCGATCGGCGTTGTTGCCATCCACAACCGGGAGCGACGCATCGGTCGGATCTGGGAGAAGATCCATTCCTCTGAACTCTTCATAGTCCGCTGCAACCAGCCGAACGGTATGACCGGATGCGGACGGGAATGCCAATGGCAGGAAACGGCAGTGCAGGTCCGCTCCGCCGCTGGTTCCCCGCCGGGGAGAAGGGATAGTCTCCGCGATGCGGATCGCAAGATACGTCTCCTGCCCGATGAGGATTGTGTCGATCCGTTCGGGGCGAGGGCGGTATTCCAGGAGGACCCCTCTGTTGTCAGAACGGAGGATCTTTATGTCAGCATCCCCTCCGGGAAGGGGAGCTGATTGGAGTGCCAGGGGCGAAGCGACGGATAGCAGCATGGCAAGCGTCGCACCTGCGGCAAATACCCTTGACCGCACACGCCCCATCCTGATTCCAGCTTCCACCACGCAGCTGCCCTTTCGCAAAACAAAAAACCGAACGTTAGAGGACATCCATAACATTCGGCGGCGGAAATGTTCCATGGAGCCACCAGCGTGTTATAGAATGTTCGTTAAAGGATCCCGCTCCCACCTGCACGTCCACATCAACCTTTAACCAACACTTCTATAGGCTGCACTCCACGACTGAGGATTTTTCTGTATTTGCAAATATAGCCAATGGGGGCATGATTGTCAAGCAGGCCACTGCTCCAGATCACTATTTGATTATCAGTGTGGAATTGGCTACATTGAGATGTTTTCCGTGTGATCACGATAACCGACCACTCCTCCAGCGTGGCATGCCTCGTCCGTTAAATGTCCTTTTCGTCTCCAGCGAAGTTGAACCCTTCGCAAAAACGGGTGGGCTGGCAGATGTCTCGGGTGCCCTGCCGCAGGTCATCCGCCAGCTCGACCATGAGATCCGCGTGATGCTCCCACGGTACGGAAGCATCAATGAGCGAAAGGCCCATCTCCATGAGATGCTCCGCCTGAAGGACTTCCGCGTGCCTGTGGGCCCGAAGGAGTACCCTGCCAGCGTGAAATCTGCTTTCATCGTGAATAACCAGGTGAAGGTGCAGGTATACCTGCTGGATAATGCGGCCCTGTTTGGGCGTGCGGGGCTCTACGTCCATCCAGAGACCAAGAAGGACTTTCCTGACAATGACGTCCGCTTCACCTTCTTCAACCGCGGCATCCTGGAGGTCCTGAAAAAACTTGGCTGGCAGCCCGACATCATTCACTGCAACGATTGGCCGACGGGTCTGGTTCCGGCGCTCTTGAAGACCGTCTACAACGACGACCCTTTCTACAAAGACACCAAAACGGTGTTTACGATCCACAACATGGCCTATCAGGGAGTCTTCCCGAGAGCATCGTTCGCTCTCACCCATCTGCCTCAGGAGCAGGCGTCGGACGACGGCGTCTTCATGGATGGACGCTTGAACTTTCTCAAAGCGGGGCTGCTGCACGCGGATGCAATCACCACGGTAAGCGAACGCTACGCCCAGGAAATCCGCACGTCGGAAGAATACGGGTGCGGCCTTCAGGGACTCGTTGAACGACGCAAGGACGACCTCACCGGCATCCTCAATGGCGTCGACTACAGCGTCTGGGATCCCTCGGTGGACGAATTGATACCACAACGGTATGACGTCCGCTCGCTTGACTTGAAGGGCGAGAACAAAAAAGCCCTCCTGGCCCGGCTCAAGCTCCCATTTCAGGAGAAGACGCCCGTCATCGGCATCATCTCACGCCTCGCCGATCAAAAGGGATTCGACCTGATCGGAAAGATCATGGACAGCCTGATGAAGCTGGATGTACAGCTGGTGGTCCTGGGAACGGGCGAAAAAAAGTATCACGACCTGTTCGAAAAGGCCGCCAGGAAGAACCCGACCCGGGTAGGCATCTCGCTGACCTTCGACAATGCTTTGGCCCATCTGATCGAAGCGGGGAGCGACATGTTCCTGATGCCCTCGCGCTACGAACCCTGCGGACTCAATCAGATCTACAGTCTGCGGTACGGCACGGCTCCGATTGTGCGTGCAACGGGCGGACTGGATGATACCATCGAGGAATATTCGGCCAGCACGGGAAACGGCACGGGATTCAAGTTCAAAGAGTACGACAGCGCCGAACTCCTGAAGGCAATCCAGCGCGCTCTCGCACTGTACGCAGACAGTGCAGCCTGGAAAAAGCTTATGAAGAACGGGATGGCCAAGGACTTCTCCTGGGAGGCCTCTGCACGCAAGTACGTTCATCTGTACAGGAGCCTCGCACACAAGTGACGGATGGACGGCCAGCCGTCTTCTTCGACCGGGACGGGACGTTGATAGACGATGTGGGGTACATGAAGTCCCCGGAGGATGTCCGCGTCATTCCCGGGACCGGTAATGCCATCCATGCGCTCAACGAGCGCGGGGTCCTGGTTGTCGTCATCTCCAATCAGTCCGGCGTCGCGCGCGGCCTCCTGACGGAAGACGATCTTCTCCCGATTCACACGCGCATGCGGGACGCTCTTGCGCAGGACGGTGGGAGGGTCGACCGCATCTATTACTGCCCCCATCACCCCACCGAAGGCAACCCGCCCTATCGTATCGCGTGTTCATGCCGGAAACCGGGCACCGGGATGCTCCAGGAGGCAGTCAGTGAATTTTCTATTGGCTTGCAGCGTTCGTATGTTGTGGGAGATAAGTCCTCGGATATTCGGGCGGGGATTGCCGCGGGTGCGCGGACGGTTCTGGTTCTTACGGGATACGGCCCCGCCGCACTGGAAGAATGCCGTGCGAACGGCATCCACCCGGATGCGGTGTGCCCGTCCGTCGTAGAAGCCGTAGAGTATATTCTGGAACAGCAGAAAAGAGAGAGTCACAATCATGCTTGATGGGAGAAGACGCTGGTTGCCGCTGATCCTGGCAGCCCTCGTCGTATCGTGCAGCGAGGATCCCACGGAACAGAATGCATTGCTCGCACCACTTCCGTACGTTGAGGTGTCAGTGCGTGAGACCACAATCACCGCAACCGGCGGCTCGAGCTACCGGCAGTTCCTCCCTATGGACGGCAGCACAAATCTTGTGGGCCGGTCGGGCAACTACACCGCCACAATGGCGATCGCGTTTTACAGCAACCTCTTCCCCGCTCGCGACACGGTGTCGGTGCTCTCAGCCACCCTCTATCTCCGTGCCGCATCCTTCTTCGGGGATTCCACCGCACCGTTCAGTTTCACCGTCCACCCCATTCTGCGGACATGGACTCAGGGGATGACGAACTGGGACAGCGTGCAGACAGGGTTCTACGATGCTGGAACGGTCAGCGGATCATTCACCGGCAGCGTGGGGCCTGACAGCCAGCGCATCGCAGTCACGCTCGACACCGCTCTGGTTCGAAAATGGCTTGCGACGGCCGGTACGGCCAATGCCAACGACAAGTGGGGAATCGTTCTCGTCCCCACGGCAGGAACAAGCGTCATCCGGGGCTTCTCATCCTTCGAGGCCGATTCCAGCAAAAACTACCCCACGCTGGAAGTGATCGCTGTGAACTCGGCCCAGACGGTGAGGGACACGAGTACGTTCATCTACGGCATCGATACTTTCGTCGGCAACAATGAGGGGCTGAACAGCCGCACGGATCTGCTGTATCTTCAGGCCGGCATTGTGTATCGCAGCGCCCTCCGGTTTGATCTCGGGTTCATACCGAAAGGCGCTACTGTCAATCTGGCCGAATTCATCCTCGAACGCGACCCTTCGACCAGTCTGCTCAATCGCTTTTCGGGAAACGGGGCGTTCAACGCACACATTCTGGTTGAAGACAGCGTGAAAGGAATATTCGAGCCCATCTCAACCAGTGGCACGCTGAAAAGCGGGACACAGAACACATACGCCGCGGATGCCAGAAGAGCTGCACAAAGCTGGATCCGGGGGCCGAATTACGGAGTCATATTGCGGATTCAGGGCGAGCAGGAATTTACCAGTTTCGATCTCGTAACATTCCATAGCCCCACTGCAGTGAACGCTGCCCTGCGACCCCGGCTGCGCATTCTGTATTCCGTGCCAAAGAACTGACTGACGAGGAAACCGTGCGAAGGATTCTCATTCCGCTCCTGATACTCCTCCTGCTTGCGCTGCCGGTCCCCGCTCGTGCGGGAAGCGGCGGGTCCATCTATTCCCTCATCGGCATCGGGGACTTGCGGATGGCCCCCAACGTCCGTGCCGCAGGGATGGGCTACACAGGCTATGCGTTGCACAGCCCCTATTATGTGAATACCCTTTCTCCCGCGACGTGGGCGAAGATCGACCGCACACGAATTGAAGCAAGCCTCTCGTACGAAGGGTTCCGGTCGACCAACGGGCTGAACTCCCGTTACCTTGCGCGCGCCGATTTCGGCGGTGCAATGCTGGCAATTCCCGTCTCCCCTGCCAACGGCATCGTCGTCGGTGCGGGCTTCACACCGTACAGTAAAGTTGACTACAACACCTACGCCGCTGACACCTTCACCAGCGCCCCCGACACCATGGCATACAGCATCAACCACATCGGCCGGGGCGGGGTCAGCAGAGGCCAGCTGGGGATCTCCTACACCCCGTCGCGCAGCCTTGCGCTCGGGGTCGGGTTGAACTATCTCTTCGGGACGCTCGAACGATCGAGCACCCTCACGCCCCGGCTCACAACATTCGCCGGCAGCACGCAGACCGAAGAGATAACCATGAACGGCACGACATTTACTATCAGTGCCGTGCTGGACAGCATGGAGACAATCGCGCCCGCACTCGCGCCGTTTTCGATCGGCATCTCTCTGACCACGCGGGCAGCGCTGACAACCACACAGCGCTATACCTACACTTTTGTCGACCAGCGCGACACGTCGCAGGAAAACACCGATCACCTTGTCGTCCCCGCCGCCATCGGTGTCGGCATCAGCTACAGGCCGTCGGACCGCCTGGTTATTGCCGCAGATTTCACGTCGCAACCCTGGGCGCAATCGGAATATCGTGGCAGAACTCCCGACGGGCTCCGGAACAGCATGATGCTTGGCATCGGCATCGAGCGCCTTCCTGCCCGCGACGCAGGGAAATCGCTTCTCGACCGTGTCGCATACCGGCTCGGATTTTTGTATGACGAACTCTACTATAAGCCGAGCGGTCAGGCAATCAATGCCTGGGCCGTTACTGCCGGTCTCGGCCTCCCGCTCAGTGCCGACACCCGCCTCAACCTGGCCGTCGAGTACGGAAGCCGGGGCACCGTATCCAACAACCTGATCAAGGACACGATCATCCGGTTCTCTGCTGCACTCACGATCAGCGAACCGTGGTTTGTCCGGTACGAGGAAGACTGACCATGTCCAGCCTGCATCTCCAGGATCCCGAAGTCGGTGCGGCTATACGCAGCGAAATCCGTCGGCAGAACACCAAACTCGAACTGATCGCCTCCGAAAATTTCGTCAGCCTGGCGGTCCTCGAAGCGGTTGGATCACCCCTGACCAACAAGTATGCGGAAGGATATCCGGGGAAACGCTATTATGGCGGCTGTGAATTTGTGGATGTTGTTGAAGATCTGGCGCGCGACCGCGCAATGGAACTTTTCGGAGCCGAGTATGCCAACGTGCAGCCCCACTCGGGCTCCCAGGCGAACATGGCCGTGTACTTCACCTTTGTGAAACCCGGCGATACGTTGATGGGCATGGACCTTTCCCACGGGGGTCATCTGACACACGGATCCCCGGTGAACTTTTCCGGCCAGTTCTACAGATTCGTTCCGTACGGCGTTACCGCCGAGACGGGGTTGATCGATTTTAACCAGGTCGAGGACCTGGCAATGAAGGAGCGACCGAAGATGATTACGGTCGGCGCCAGCGCGTACTCCCGGAACATTGACTACAAGGCATTCCGGGATATCGCGGACCGTGTGGGAGCATTTCTTTTTGCCGACATCGCTCATCCGGCCGGACTGATCGCAAAGCGGCTGCTCAACGATCCGATCCCGCATTGCCATGTCGTCACCTCGACGACGCATAAGACCCTGCGCGGACCCCGTGGTGGATTGATCCTCATGGGGAAGGATTTTGACAACCCCTTCGGGCTCGTTGCCCCCAAGTCAGGCCGCATTAAGCGGATGTCGGAATTGCTCGACTCCATGGTCATCCCCGGCATTCAGGGCGGGCCGCTCATGCATGTCATCGCAGGAAAGGCGGTTGCGTTCCGGGAGGCCCTCCAGCCGACGTTCGAAGTGTACGCCCGCCGGGTCATCCGGAATGCGCAGACCCTTTCCGCCGGGCTGGCGGGACGGGGATATCAGGTCGTGTCCGGTGGCACGGACAACCACCTCATGCTTCTGGATCTCCGGAACCGCTCCCTGACAGGAAAAGAAGCTCAGGAGGCACTCGACGTGTCCGGCATTACCGTCAACAAGAATGGCGTTCCCTTTGACGACAAATCCCCGCTTATCACAAGCGGCATACGCATCGGCACACCGGCGATGACCACTCGCGGGATGGGCGAAATCGAAATGGAGCGCATCGCAGAGTTGATCGACCGGGTGCTGACAAACATGGGCAACACACAGCTCTACGCCGCCGTTGCTGCTGATGTCGAGCGCCTGTGCCGGGAATTTCCTCTCTATTCTGAATTGCTGGCCTAACCCCTTCTCTGACAGCGGCTCGAACGTGACAGAACCTCCCGATATCGGCGCAGAACAGGAACCAGCGAGCGAAATGTCGTTTCTCGAACACCTCGAGGAACTCCGCTGGCGACTGATCAAGGCCATCATTGGCGTTGTGCTCGGCATGATTGTCTGCTGGATCTTCATCGACTGGATCATGAACGCCGTTCTTCTGCAGCCCGTCGTCAACGTCAATGCCGCGTTGCAGCAGGGCCAGCCGCCGATCCGTCTGCAGAATCTGAAACCGTTCGGTCAACTCTTCCTGTACATGCAGGTTGCCATCATTGGTGGCGCCATTCTCAGCATTCCGAATCTTCTGTACCAGCTCTGGGCCTTCATTGCCCCGGGGCTGCTGCCGCATGAACGGGGCCACATCCGCGCGATCGTGGTGTTCTCCACGATCTGTTTTCTCTCCGGTATCGCGTTCGCATATTTCGTCATGCTGCCTGCGGCGATGGGATTCTTCGCGACATTCGGGACCACCACCATCGAAAACAACATTGCCATCAACGAGTACATGAATTTCGTCATCAGCGTGATGCTGGCGGCCGGCGTGGTCTTCGAACTTCCCATGGTGTCGTGGTTTCTCTCCAGGCTGGGAATCCTGACACCCCGATTCATGCGAAAATATCGCCGCCATGCAATTGTCGCGATTTTTGTGCTTGCCGCAATTCTCACTCCCGGCACCGACCCTGTGAGCCAAATCCTCCTGGCCGTTCCTCTCCTGATTCTCTACGAAATCAGCATCTGGATTTCCGTCTGGGCGTCCCGGAAGCGCGAGCAACACCTTGCATCGTAACTGCGTCGTGTACTTCTAAAGGACTGCTGTGGATCTTCGAGCTATTGCAGAACCCGTTCAGGAACACCTTCCCGTCTTTGAACGTGTGTTTCGTGAAGCCGTTCGGTCACGCATCGGGCTGGTGGACCTTGTGACGAAGTACATCTTCCGTCGGAAAGGAAAACGGGTACGTCCCCTGCTGGTTCTTCTCAGCGCCGAGTTGTGCGGCGGGGTGAACGAACGGAGCCATCGCGGAGCGACCCTCGTCGAGATCCTCCATACTGCCACCCTGGTCCATGACGACGTGGTCGATGACGCCGATACCAGACGCGGGATTGCATCCATCAACGCTGTCTGGAAGAACAAGATCGCAGTGCTGATGGGTGACTATCTGCTCGCCCGCGGTCTCCTCCTCTCCCTCGAGCATGACGATTTTGGCTTCCTGAAGATCACATCCACTGCGGTCCGCCGCATGAGCGAGGGCGAACTCCATCAGATACAGCGGAGCCGGAAGCTGGATATGGACGAGCAAGCGTACCTGCGCATCATCGGCGACAAGACCGCGTCACTTCTCTCCACCTGCTGTGAGATAGGGGCCACCAGCTCGTCTGCAGACCCTGACCACCAGCGACGGCTGCGGGACTACGGGGAGAATGTGGGACTTGCGTTTCAGATCAGGGACGATATTCTCGACTACACGGGAAGGCGGAGTATTACGGGAAAGCCGAGCGGACTGGACCTCTCCGAGCGGAAGCTCACGCTCCCACTTGTGCATGCGCTTGCATCCGCACCAAAAGATCAGAGCCGCGCGGTCCTGGCGATGATCAAGGCGGGGGGAAAGAAGATGGATCTCGAGCACATCATCGCATTTGTGGAGCGCCACGGGGGTAATGAGTACGCGATGGACCGCGCCCGCAGCTACATCCGGAGCGCACAGGAGTGTCTCGCAGGCTTTCCGGATTCCCCCGCACGGAGGTCGCTCCTCGCGTTTGCGGATTTTGTCCTCACACGGGAGAAGTAGCCTTCCGTCGGCGGTTCAGACGGCCTGAGGACGGACCGTCAGAACCGGACAGTTGGCGTGGCGGACGATCCGATCCGCCGTGCTGCCGAAAAGCATGTGTTCGACGCCACTGTGTCCGTGGGTCGCCACGACGATCAGATCCACCTTCTTCTCCGCGGCTTCATCCAGGATTTCATGGTGAGGATTTCCGGTCCGTACCGCCGTTGTCGCTTCGACAGCACCCCGGATCTCCCTGGCAATCAGCGCGTCCAGCTCCAGCGCACCCTTCTGACGCAGTTCATCCTCAACGCCCGGCAGCACGACTTGTCCGAACCCGAGGTCGGCCGGGTAGATTGTCGGTTCCACCACATAGACCAGATGCAGTGACGCACCGAATTGTTGCGCCATCGGGATCGCATACTTGAGCGCGTTCTTTGAATGGCCGGAGAAATCGATCGGGATCAGAATCCGGCGGATCGAGAGTTTTCGCCCGGGCCGGACAGAACGACGCCGGGCGGCAGTCGTACGACGGGATGGGGCCGCTGCGCGACGGCCGGTGGGTTTTCTCAGAGGTTTCTTCATCGCACACCTCCCACGTTGGTGAAAGCGATCAGTCGTTGTAGACGAACCTCAACCATGCATGCGGATCAACTGCATTGCGGACAACATCAAAGAAGGCCTTTTGCAGTGCCAGGGTTACCGGTCCGGGTTTTCCGCTGCCCACAGGACTTTTGTCCACCGAGCGGATCGGCGACACTTCTGCGGCAGTGCCGGTGAAGAACATCTCATCCGCCACATACACCATCTCGCGCGGGATTTGCGTTTCCCTGACATCGTAGCCGAGCTCCCGGGCAAGCTGAAGCACCGACTGCCGTGTGATTCCCGGTAGAAGCGACGAGGAGAGTGGCGGTGTGTAGACGACGCCGTTGTGCACGAGAAAGAGATTCTCTCCGCTCCCTTCGCTCAAATGACCGCTGACATCCAGCGCAATCGCCTCGACAAATCCCGCCTGGATCGCTTCCATTTTCATGAGCTGCGACAGGATATAGTTGCCACCGGCTTTTGCCATCGTGGGGAGCGTGTTGGGAGCAGGCCGCTGCCATGTCGAGATGCACACATCAATACCGTTTGCCAGGGCTTCCGGCCCGAGATATGTCCCCCACTCCCATACGCCGATGGCCACATCCACCGGACAACCGAGCGGATTGACCCCCACGTCGCCGTAGCCCCGGTACACGATCGGGCGGATGTAACAGGCGCGCATCGCGTTGGCGGTAATCGTGCGGAGAATTGCCTCTTCAATCTGCGCGTGGGTATACGGTATCGCCGTCCGGTAGATCTTCACGGAATCAAAAAGGCGGCGAACATGGTTGTCGAGACGGAAGATTGCAGGCCCGCGTGCGGTGTCATAGCAACGGATTCCTTCAAACCAGCTTGTGCCATAGTGGATGACATGGGAGAGAATATGGATCTTCGCATCATCCCACTTCACCAACTCACCGTTCATCCAGATCGTGTCGACTTTCTTTACAGGCATAGAACCCTCTCGGCAGGATGGGTGGTTACGCGATCGGCAGCTGATACAGCCGGTGTTTCTTGATGATCTCTCCGTTCATGAGCTGAGCTCCACGGTTCATCATGACGTTGTCTTCCAGTACCCAGCTTGCCTCGCCATGATCGATGCCGTTGCCCGTGATGGCGCGGGCCGTTTCGTAAAAAAGAATCCCACCGATGCCCGAGTTCCGGTATTCCGGCAGAACGCCGAGAATGACAATGCGGCTGTAGTCGATCCGTTTCTTCAGGAACACCATGCGGACAAGCGCAGGAATGAGCCAGCCCCGCTTGTTGTGACGGAGAATACTGTTGTAGTCGGGAAGCGTCAGCCCGAAACCGACCGGTCTCCCTTTGGATTCGGCAATGATGACTAACTCCGGATTGACGACCGGTTTCAGATCCTTTGCCATGTAGGCAAATTCGGCGTCGGTGAGGGGGACTTCACCCCAGTTCTTCATCCACCCGCGGCTGTAGATCTCGTGAACCTTCCGTACTTCGTTATCGAAGTCCTTCATATTGATCGAACGGAACACCAGTCCCTGCCGCTTTTTTGCCGCCTCGGAGACCCGGATCATCTTCTCGGTGAAAACCTTGTCTTTGTGCAAATACCACGAGTAGAGGTCTTTGGCCTTGGTGAAGCCGTACGCCTCCACGAGCTTCGGGTAGTAGGGCGGATTGTACGACATGAGGATGGCGGGCGATCGGTCAAATCCCTCGATCAGCATGCCGTATTCATCGTTCACAGAGGGACTCGCCGGCCCGCGAACCGCAGAAACACCTCGCTCGCGCAGCCAGGCGACCACCGTGTCGAACAATGCGAACGCAACGTCGCGGTCATCCAGGCATTCGAAAAATCCAAAGAAACCAATGTTCTCGTCGTGTTCGCGGTTATGGTTGTGGTTCACGATGGCGGCAATGCGTCCCACGATCTCACCGCCGCGCTCAGCGAGAAAGAACTCTGCATCGGCATGCAGGTAAAACGGGTTCCTCCGGCGGTCCATGAGCTTCCTCCGATCGAGCAGGAGCGGCGGGACCCAGACCGGATTGCCCTCGTACGGCTTCCACTGAAACTTGATGAAAGCTTTCTCGTCCCGCTTTGTGCGTACCGGACGCACCGTGATGGAGCTCATGCGGAGTACCTTGTCTAGTGTCCGGAATACCGTACGCATCTTGCCGCATCATCAAACGGGCAGGAGCCTGGGCACCGGTGATTGAGACCGGTCAGGAAATTAGGCCGAGTTTCTTTCCGATGGTGGCAAACGTCTCCAGAATGCGATCCAGATGCTCGTCGCGGTGCGTCGCCATGTAGCTCGTGCGGAGCATGGCCATCCCGGGGGGAACGCCGGGGCTGACAAACGCATTCACAAAGACACCGGCTTCGAACAGCTCCCGCCAGAACCGAAAGGTTGTCGTGTCGTCTCCGATGATGACGGGGACGATTGCCGTCGGCTCCTCGATGATACGGAAGCCAAGGGCCTTGAATCCCCGGCGCATTTTCTCGGCATTCCGGATCAGATCGTCTATCCGCCCGGGTTCTTTCTCCACAATCTCCAGCGCGGCAAGGGCGGCCGCCACAGCGGCCGGGGTCGGACTTGCCGAGAATATCAGGGCGGGAGCATGATGCTGCAGATAGTTGATGACGGGACGGTCACCCACCACAAATCCGCCAAGGGAGGAGAACGTCTTCGAGAACGTGCCCATCGTCATGTCGACTTCTTTTTCCATGCCATAGCTGCTCGCGGTCCCGCGCCCCCCTTTTCCGATCACTCCCGTGGCGTGTGCGTCGTCAAGGAGAATGCGAGCGTTGTGCCTCCGTGCAACCGCCACCAGGTTCGGAAGATCCACGATAGTCCCGGTCGTGCTGAACACGCCGTCGGAGACAATCAGCTTTCCTGCTCCGGCGGGGAGCTTGCTCACCACTCGCTCGAGGTCTTCCATGTCATTGTGTTTGTACCGGACAAAATCAGCGAATGCCCCCTTGGCCATCAGGTTCCCGGCCACGATGCAGGCATGGTTGTCCTTGTCCGATATCACGTATTCGCCCTTCTGGACAAGGGTCGGGATGATCCCCTGCGCGGTCTGGTACCCGGTACTGAACAGAAGGCACGCTTCGCGCCCGAAAAATGCGGCCAGACGCTCCTCCAGCTGGATGTGCAGGTCCAGCGTGCCAGTGAGGTATCGGGACCCTGAGCATCCGGTCCCGTACTTCTGAACCGCTTTGACGGCCGCCTCTTTTACCCTGACATCAGCCGTCAGGCCGAGATAGTTGTTCGAACCGGCCATGATGATCTTTCGCCCCTCGATCGTCACCACAGGCCCTTCGTTCTCCTCGATCGGATGAAAATACGGATAGAACCCCGCCTCCTTGATCTCATCGGCACGGGTGAATGACCAGCATTTCTGGAAGAGGTCGACGGGTTTCTTGGTGCTGGCGGCCGCAACAGTTGCATGGGCGGAAGGCTTCGCCTCAGGTGGTGTCATCATCGCTCTCTGGAATTCTCACATGCGAGGGTTTGATTACATGAAAGTATTTTAATATACTGTACCATCCTCTTAAAGTCAATTGAGAACCTCATGACCCGTGCTCTCGTCACCGGTGGCAGCGGTTTCATCGGCAGCCATCTGGTGGAACTCCTCCTCTCCAAAGGGTACGCCGTCCGATGCCTCCTCCGTCGTACCAGCAGCACAGCATGGCTGCAATCCCACCCCATCGAGATCGTCTATGGAGATGTTTTTGACCGGAATGCTCTGGCAGCCGCCATGAACGACGTCCAGGTTGTCTATCATGCTGCGGGCCTCACGAAAGCCAAAACCCGGGACGCATATTTTAACGCTAATGTGAACGGAACGAAGAATCTGCTTCAGGCAGCGGCTGACCATGCACCCGGTTTGCAGCGGTTCGTCCAGATCAGCAGCCAGACCGCAGCCGGCCCGAGCCCGACCTCCACACCCATCACCGAAGAGGCTCCCTGTCATCCCATCACAACATACGGGCTCTCGAAACTCCAGGCAGAAGATGCCTGCCTTGCGTACGCCGACCGAATACCCATGACCATCGTCCGCCCTCCGGCTGTGTACGGACCGCGCGACAAAGACATCTTCGAGTTCTTCAGTACCATGCAGAAGGGCCTGCAGCCAGTCGTGGGGTTCGGCGAGAAATACGTAAGCCTGATCCATGTCGCCGACCTGGTCCGCGGGATCGTCATGGCGGGTGAGAGCGACAAGGCGGTGGGAGAGCTCTACTTCATTTCCAGCAAGGAAGTGTACGGATGGAAACGTATCGGGGAGATTACACGCGAAGTTCTCGGGAGAAGAGCCCTCACGCTGCGCATTCCTGAAGCGGGTGTGTATGCCATCGCCACAATTGCCGAATTCTTCGCGTTCTTCAGTCCACAGCCGGCACTGATCAACCTCGAGAAAGCGAGGGATATGGTTCAGGACTACTGGACCTGTTCCTCCGCCAAAGCTGCGGCCCATTTCGGCTATGAAGAACAACTCTCAATAGAAGAAGGCCTGCGGAATACCATCCAGTGGTACCGGGACCATGGGTGGTTGAAGCCCTAGGTCTCCCCCCTGCCGGGAATGCGCAACGACCCACCCCGGCAACTCCTTTCCCCCAACTCAGGATAATCGCACGAAAGTTTTCCGTGCTCTACGGACTCAGAAGGTCCATCCGACATCGATTGCGACCTTTTCGCGTGGAAGAAGAGGGCTGTTTTCACTGTCCGGCATGGAAAAGAGGACATATGGAGAATATTGAGCACTCATGGTTCGCTACAGTCAAACGAATGGCCCCAATCTCGGTGATTTCTCCTGGTGAATCTGGCGTAGCATTTGCAACCATCCAATCCTGTCATCCGTTGGATGAGCGCCAATAACTATGGAGACTTCTATGCGTTCTTGCGCGGTGGTTCTGCTCTTCCTGGCAGCTTCAATGGCTGTCGGGCAAGTAAGCGTTCTCAGCACCACGCCGGCCAATAACACGACCAGCGTTCCACTGACAACGACAATCAGCGTCACATTCAGTGCGGCAGTCGATACAACGCTTCCTTTCGCCCCTGGCGAAAACTTTTTCACAAATGTTACCAGCGCCGAAGGACAGTGGTGGAGCGCCGACCGAAGGACCGTTTCGTTTTCGCTCATCCTTCAGCCTTCGACAGTCTACTTCATGCTGATCCACAGCGTGAAGCCTGCAGCCGGAGGAGGCTTTCCCGTTCCGTACTGCTTCTACTGGACCACGGGCAGTGTCTTTCCGGTCACTCTTCACAGCGTGAGCGGAACTGTTACCAGCGGCGGCAGCCCCGTTTCGCCTGATAACGCAATGGTCGGCCTTGCAGCAACGCCCTTTTCCGGCAGCGAACCCGAATTTATCGGCGGTGCCGTCTCGAATGCCCTCGGCCAGTTCACGATCCCGTACGTTCCTGACGGAACGTGGTATCCCATCGCAGCAAAAGATGCGGATCTCAACGGCGAGATTGATCCCGGCGCTGGGGATCCGCTTGCATTCGGGAGCAGCATAACGGTGAGCGGAGCCAATGTTACCGGCGTGGTCCTCCCCTTCTCCACGTTTGAGCCGATCAAGTTTGCCGCGGCGCGCGATACCATCCTCGCCAAGGCAGCAATGATCCTTCCTGGAAATCGGGAGCTTCGTCAATTCGAGGTGTGGCAGGTTGACTCGACCGGTGGGGCGAAGGATTTCAGCGCCAGGTACACCGTTCCCGGCAGCCCGGTGGTAACACAAATATGGGTGGAGGCGTTCGGAGGGCAGTCAGACACCTCATCGAATGGTAACGAGTGGGTCTACTATTCCCGGCCGTACACGGGCCTCGCCTCCGCAGCCCTGCTGGATACGGTCGTCGCGCGGGCGGAGCGGATGGGGGGAAAAGAGTTTCGCAACCAGACTCCTCCAACGGCCGGTAGTGCATTCATCGCCTATGCCAGGCTCGGGGCGCTCAACTACTCGGAGTTCGGTCAGATCATTTCCGACACGAGCCAGTACTACTGGGGGCTCCAGTACACATTCCAGGTTCAGGTCACACGAGATAGCAGCTACAGCGTCGCCTGGAAGATGTTCCTCGCAAACGCCACAACGGGGGAGATCCTCCTTGTGACCGATGTCAATGAGCAGGAAACGGCTCAGGTCCCGGGATCGTACACGCTTGGCCAGAACTATCCGAACCCTTTCAACCCGGCTACAACCATAACATTTTCGATCCCTTCACAAAGCCGCGTGTCGATCGAAGTATTCGACGTGCTCGGACAGAAAGTTGCCACGCTTGTCAACGACGTCAGGGCGGCCGGAAACCATCAGGTATCGTGGATGGCCAGCATCCCCTCCGGCATCTACTTCTACCGGATGGAGGCAACTAGAATCGATGCACCGTCACAACGGTTCTCCCAGGTCCGCAAGATGGTACTCGTCCGGTAATTGCGGGCACCGACCGGCTACAGCGAATACGAAAAATGGCCGATTCTTTTCAGAATCGGCCATATTTTGTAGCGGGGACAGGACTTGAACCTGCAACCTTCGGGTTATGAGCCCGACGAGCTACCAATTGCTCCACCCCGCGGTCATTGAAGCACTTCAATATACGGATTCGGGGAGGAGAAGTCAAGGACATCCGTAGAAACAACTGCAATCTCAGCCGCTGCGAAAGACACCCGTATAGACCCACCCCGAATAGGAGAAATATGGAATACGTACCCTGCGAAACAAGCGTTCCATGACCAGTTCCACGCCATTCAGAAATGCCTTCGGTATTACCCTGATGCGCCGCAGAATACGGAATTCGAAACCGTAGGTCATCGCATCGAGTTTCTTCAATCCCCGCGAAGCCAGAATCCGCTCATATTTCCTCAGGTTGTATGCCTTGAAATGGTACTTCCTGTGCCTGAGCATCCAGTCGGAAACGAAGGCGTAGTCGGGGCAAGGCGCCTTCCCGGCATCCCCGGTATCGAGCCCGAGCAGACTCCGCACCTTCCGCCGCAGGACAAAGTCCGCGTCGGAAAGCGAAAACATATTCGTCAGGTTCAGGATCAGGTACCCTCCCGGTTTGAGCACCCGTAGAAGTTCGGCCTGAGCGCGTTCGTCCGACAGGAGATACCCGAACACGCCTACGCAAAGAACCAGATCGAATTGCTTGTCCGGAAGAGGAATATTTTCGACATCTCCCTGGAGGAGACGCACCCGGCCGGGCTCCACTGCTTCCGCGCCGAGCCGGTTCCTGCACGTTGTCAGCATCTCTGCCGAGATGTCCACCCCGGTCACCGTGAAATCGAGCTTGAGGAGTTCTTCCAGGTAGACACCCGATCCGCAGCCGATGTCGAGAGCCTGGGCGCCAGGTGCAAGGTTCAGCTCTTTCACCATCTCCATCGCATACTCTTTTCTTCGCCGGATGACGCGGGCGAAGTAGTCATCCTGTCGCTCGTACAGATCACCCTGCCAGGGCTTGCTGTCGTCAAAGAAGGAGCGCACTTTATCTTTTTGTGCCGTCACCGGCGCGGCAGGCGATATCTCAAGCATGGGGAGCTGCTCCTCGTGATGTGTGCTGAGTCAGATAGCGTTTGGCGATGAACCAGGAGTCCATCAGAAATGGTTTGGGATCCCGCAGTGAATGCACATGGTACACTCTCTTCCCTCTGTACGACTTCAGCCAGCGGGAAACGTTCCACTCACCTGTCTTGCGATAGTCCAAAAGCGACTTGAGGTCTTTATTGATATCGATCCACTTCACTCCATAGCGGAGTTTCGGCTCAAACGGAAGGGGTTGACCGGTCATGTCGTAGTAGGCGACCGCCGTGATATTCAATCCCCCGCCGGTCGCCAGGTATGCCCAGAGACTGTTGCGCGTGTGCATTTCCATGATTTTCAGATTGCCGTTCCGTCGGTCGCGTTTGAACTGGATGTTGACGTGGCCGCGCATGTCAAGTTTTCGGGCTGCGTCAGCAGCCGCTGCGGCGATCTCCTCATCCCGAACGATCTCAACGAGCGAGCCGACACCTGCATGGATTGGATAAATACGCAGCTTGTGGCCGATGAAATAGGCCCGGAGCTCTCCGCGTGCCGAGTAGTACATGTTCACGCTGTACAGATCCAGATCGTCGCCGTCAACGTACTCCTGAAGGACAACAGCCGGATTGATCTGTGTGACTTTTTTGTAGTAGTCAAGGAGGTTCTCGCGGTCCGTACACAGGATCGCTTTGCGATACGGCCCGACGACTTCGAGGAAGCGCGGGTGCCACCAATCGTCTTTGTGCGATGGCTTCAGAATACATGGATACTCGAGCTTGGAGGCACAGTGTTCGGCCTCCTCGATCGATGAGGGAAGAAAGGATCGCGGTACAGGCAGGTCAATTTTTTCAGCGAGTGTGGCAAACTTCCGTTTGTCCAGAATGCTGTCCACGAGCTCATGGTCTGGCATATTAAAATAGTAATACGGACGCAATTCCTCACGATGCGCGGAAAACGTCAGGACTGCCCTGTCGTCATCACTGAAGAACGCCATTTTCCCCGGCTGCTCTTTGCCAAGCTGGACCAGCCGATCGACGAAATCTTTTGAGAGAGAATGGGAGAAATGGACGCGGCGCGAGCAGTATTTCGAATAATAGGCGATGTTGTCGTCGTAGTACGAGCCGACAAACACGGGGACACCGACCTCTCCAAGACTACGGACGAGACCGATTTCACCGCACACAAGGGCCGGAACGGGATTCTGGTTTTTCATGGGGCGTCCTCCCGGGCGCGTGATTGCGCCGCACTGGTAAGTAGGTGTAGGACAGTTTCAGCGTGGTGATCAAGATCAAAATGGTGTTCAATGCGCCGTCTGGCTTTTGCGCCCATGTCGAGGCGCCGGGATGGTTGCGCGCGGAGAAACCGCAGATGCTCGCGGATGGCATCGCGGTCATCCGGCTTCGTCAAATATCCCGTCTCTCCCTCCACAACGATATCTCCGATGCCGCCGACTTTCGAAACAATCACCGGAAGACCGGTTGCCATGGCTTCGAGCGAAACCATCGAGTACGTGTCCGCCCGTGTGGGGAGAACGAAGACATCCGCCAGACCATACAGCGCGATCAATGCGTCGCTGTTCGGCGCGAGGTCAGGATGGACAAAGACGTTCGGGGCATCCCCGCCCACCTGCGACGATGTCACGAAGTGGAACTCAACGTCACGAAATTCCGGCTCCGCTGCGATCGAGAGGAGAACATCTCCCCCCTTGCGCTGGAAGTCCCACCCCACATGAAGCACTCTGAAGGGTGCCGTCCGGCCCTCCGTTTGGCGTTGCAGACGATCCGCAGGTTTCCAACGACGGAGATTTATGCCGGGGGGGAGGACCGTCACGCGATCTTTCGGCACACGGTAGTCATGGATCAACGATTCGCCGACTTCGGTTGACCACGGGAGTAGGTGAAATGCCGATCGGTACAGAAGTGACGTTGCCGCCTGCTTGACACGTGCGATCGGGCTTTCAGGGTCGAACTGTGGAACCGCGTACCACATTTCCTCCCGTGCGCAGAACAATGGCGTCATATCTGTCGACAGAAGATACGGCACCCGTCGGGTCAGCACCCAGGGGGGCGGGATCAGACTGTGCTCAAGAAAATAGGCGGCCTGAATCGGTCCCCCCTGCCGGGCCAGCGGCCGTATCCGCATCCATGTCGCCATAGAGGTCCGCCACATCCCGTAAAATGAAATGGGGGGTATCTTTGTCACCCAATCGTCCGGATACATTTCCACGGGTAACCACGAGGAGCGCATGTCAGCGTGCCCCCCCAGAACATCCCGGAGGTTATCAAAGACGGTCTGAATGCCGCCCACCATCCATACGGCGAAGAGATAATGTGGAGGATGTATCATTTGCTCACGCTCACGCTGTTTGGTTCTTCGTGAATACCGCGGGCGTGTCGGCGATCGCCGTAACCTCGCCGTCTGGTCGGCTCCCATGCCGAGTACACTCTGGTAACTCCTCGTGCTATCGTCTCCCAATCATACTCACGGCAGACCAGTTCACGTGCCCTGGTCGACAGCCGCAGGCGGAGATCGTCGTCTGTCATGAGCTGTACGACTGCCCCGGCAAACTGCTCTGGCGTGTCCGCGACAAGGAGATGATCGCCGTGCCGGACATCGAGACCTTCGCACCCGATTGAAGTCGACACGACGGGTGTGCCCATCGCCATTGCCTCCAGGATCTTGAGCCTGGTCCCGCCCCCCGCAAACAACGGCACCACGGCGACGGCAGCAGCAGCCAGGTACGGCCGCACATCGGGAACCCTGCCGGTAACAACAATATCGGCTGAAGCATGCCCGGTAAGAGCCCTGGACGGAGACGGTCCGACGACAATCAGTCGTGCATCGGGCACCCGCATCCGCACGAGGGGAAACGTTGTCCTCAGAAAGGTCATGACTCCCTCATTGTTCGGCGGGTAGTCCAGCACGCCCGTGAAGACAATGCCATACGGATCACGGCGGCCTCCCCCCGGAACGAACGACGCAGTATCAACACCATTGGGTACAACCGTCACAGGCACCGACGGCGCCATGACACGGAACGATTCCCTGTCACGCTCCGATGACACCAGCAGGGTCTCGCAACGGCGTGTGCTTGTTTTCTCCTCGGCTTTCACGCGACGGGAGAACGCACGATACAACCACTGCCGTGGGCGGGATGAGGAGGTCTCCCCGATCCTGCGAAGATTTTCATGTTCGACGTTATGGGCGTCTGCAAGAACCGGAATGCCGGACGGAAACTCGAATCGCCTGAGCAAAGGGGTCGTGAGATGAATCACGTCCGGGTGATGCGACCGGCACACCGTATCGATGGTTTTCTGGATCTTCCTGACGTGCAACTGTCGCGCACCGCTCCATCCTGTGAGGACATACAGAAGGGTACGAAGGATGCGCCGGGCTCCCCTGTTTCCTGTGTCAAGAACGACGAGGGAGCTGCAGGAGCCTCCGAACCGGCGGCGGAAGCCTCGTCCCGGTCCAGGATGAGGACGGCGGTCTCGTGGTCACTCGTGATAGGCCTTCCAGAGGAAGAAATTCCTCTTCACGCTCCCGGACCCCTGCGGGTCAAGGGCAGTGTGGCTGACGAAGAGAACGTTCACCCTTCACCCCGGCTGATAATGAGGGTCTTTTCGGGATCACGCACCTTCTGCATTGCATCGCCGATCACGGTACGCACCCGGCCGGCACAGTACCGGGCAAAGCCCGGGCTCACCACGCCAAACTTGCGCGCATGGTGGGAAAGCTGCATCCATTCATGCGCTATGCGCCGGACCAGGGCATCACGCAGCAATCCAGCCCGGTGGGTCCGTGCGTACCATCCCGGGAGCCGGCTATACATGAGCACGGTCCAGTTTGGCACGTCGATCGCGCCAAATGCGTATTTGTAGCGCTCCGTCCCGCGCATGAAATCAAACACCTCGGCCTTGTTCTCGACGCACTCCTTCATAATATCCATCAAGAGCACTCTGCCGGGCGAATGGCGGAGAAATTCCTCGTCGCCCAGCCCTCCTCCGAGGTAGGTCGCGAATTCCTTCCGAAACAGGAGGCCATAATCACCGACCATCCGCTGTTCACCGATCCGCAGGAATGCCAGATAGAGCCACCCCCTGTCATGCAAGAGGTGCGCAACCTCACGGTGAAAGGCATCAACATGCCGGTCGGCAAAGACCCCGCGGTGACCGATGTCGTTCCAGCGCTTCTGATGGATCCTGATGAAGTCGTCCATGGCAGCATCCACGGCGGCAGGATCGGTCACGTGTTCATAGGTTGCGCCGAATTGTTCATGGACGACCTTCATCCGTCTCAGCAGCCGGTTCCGGTGCGCTCCCGGGAATGATGCGGCCGTCTTTTCCCATGTCTCGCGCAACTGCATGCGCGGACAGTATTCACTGAGGAAGCGATCCCCGGAGAACCCGTGCTCGTGGAGCATCCCCGGGAGTCGCGAGCAGGTGCGCGAGACATCGATGATCTCTTCAAGAAGCAGGACATCGAAGAGCCGGCGATGGGTGGCAAGGTGGGCACCGAGGTGAATGAGAACCGATTGCTCTTTTCCCTGAACCGCGATGACATCAAGGTAGTCCGATGCGCCCCTCCCGACAAAGCTTAGACGCCTGTAGTGGAAAGGGGTCCAGCGCATGATCTCTTCGATGAAAAGCGGAGCAATCCCCACTACATGATCTCCCTCCCGGATGATCACGATGTGGAGATGCACGCCCTTCACCTTTTCGCCAAAGTGCCTCCACCAGGTTCGCTGCCATTCGAACGTCTGAAAGATCCGGCCCTGGCTCTGCTCGAGGACGGTGTTCCAGATTTCGTGCAGGTCGTCGAACTCCGATGCAGTTGTGCAGACGTCCGTCCGCCAGGCCGCGTGGTCGGGGACCTCCTCCGTGGCGATCGCGACAGGAGAGGACTGGAGTTCAATTTCAGGAGTGCTTTCCATTAAAACCCTCTTCGTATTTCATACTGTTTTCGTCCTCGCAGTCCCCGGCGGATTTTCCACCAGGTCCACAGGCCGAGTTTTTCGCATCCACTCAGTTTCACACCGAACCGGGCCCCATGGGCATCGGCGGTCACATTGACGCGCCGGATCTCGAAGAGATCGTCCGCAGCACTCAGGGGGCCGTCATTGACCGCAAAGCCACACGCATACCCGGCTTCACGAAGGGCGGACTTCACGCGTGCATCGACATGGCTGTACGGGTATGAGAACGCCCGGACCGGCATCCCGGTCACTGCTTCAATTGCCGCTTTTGAGTCACGCAGCTCCGCCCGGAGGTCGTCATCAGGAAGCTGAGGCAAGGAACTGTGGAACAATGTGTGAGACCCAAATTCTACACCCGCGTCCGCCATCGCTCGAATGTGCGTTGAGTCGAGCAGCTCCGTTTCAGGAACACCCATCGGAGTATCCCACCAGTTCACCCGCCTGGTGAAATCCGCCACAAGGAACACCACTGCCGTCAGGCCGAGGTCCTTCAGGACCGGAAGTGCGTGTGTGTAGTTGTCGCGATACCCGTCGTCAAATGTGATCAATACCCGCTTGCCCGTACCGTTGGAGGACCGGTTTTCATGCAGCAGTTCGTCCAATCGCACAGACCGATACCCGTGGTGCACCAGATACTCCATCTGCCGCCGGAAGTCCGATGCTGAGACCACGTACGACGACGAGAAGTACTCGCTGTCGGAGCAGACCCGGTGGTACACGAGCGGTTGAATGCCGGCTCCGAGCATCATGAACCCTCCGTGCGCGATGGTGATTCGCGTACTGTCCGTACCCATGCTGAGGTGTCTCCACCAACGATGATCCTGATGTAGAGGCGGAGCTTCCAGAGCGCGTATATCGGAACAAATCGCAGCAAGCGCACGAGATCCGGCAACGCCCGCGCTGCGGCAAACCCGACAACGACATGGATTATGCCGAACGAGATGACGATCCCCCACAGAAGGGCAAACCGGCCCATGGCGTCGACGCCGGCGAACCAGAGGCCTGTCACGACGGCGGCACACCCGGTTCCCACGAGCATGAGATTCACGAACGGCGGCGTCACCAGATCGATTGCCGCATCGAGCAATCGATACGATCGCTTGCGGACCGCCTCCCGGATGAGTCGACCGAAGAACCGGCGCACCACCGGGAATCGTCCTCCCTCCCAGCGCGCCCGCTGCGACTCCGCATTCCGTGGATCCGTCGGCATGATGGCCAGAACGGAGGCTTCGGGAGCGAACTCGACGGTGATGCCCTGGCACAACAACGTCAGGCCATATTCAAGATCCTCGGCGCGCGAATACGCTTCCCAGGGCACGCGCCGGAGAGTGTCCGCCGCAAAGGCCATCCCGTTCCCCCGCAGTCCCGCCGATCCTCCAAACACGGATCGCCCGAGGGGGCGCACATAGTTGTACAGGAGGAATCCGGCACGCGTCGCTTCCGCACTCCACGCCCCGGGGGCAGGGCGGACCTGATCATTGCACTGAACGGCCAGTGCTCCGCGCTCGAGACGGATGTTTATGCTCCTGAGAATGTTTCGCGATGCGACCGTGTCTGCGTCACACACGAGGAATCCCTCATATCCCTCCGTCAACAGGGCGTCGAATGCCCATCGCAACGCATGCCCCTTGCTGCGACGGTCCGCGGAGGTCCTCTCACGGACCAAGGCTCCCTCACTGCGCGCGCGCGAAGCGGTCCGGTCGGTGCAGTTGTCGGCAATGACGACAACGTCAAATTCATTTCTCGGATAGTCCACGGACAGGAGGCTTTGCACCGTCTCCCCGATCCCCTCTTCCTCATTGTGTGCGGGAATCACGACCGCCATTCTTCGAAACCGGGATGGTGCATTCTGATGAGGACGCCGCGCGAGAATCGCAAGCACGCTCAGCACCGCGAGATAGCCTAACGGCAAACCCACAAGGAGGAGGAGCCCCACATGCAGCACATCCATCATGCGCTCCTCTTATTCCTGCCACGCCGGGCTTCAAAGACCGCGGTGTAGGCGTCTTCCAATTGCCCCCCGATTGTAGACCAATCGTACCGGGACCGGACCAGCTCAAGCCCCCGCGGCGTCAACCGCCGCTGGAGCTCTTTGTCGCGCAGCAGGCGCACCGTCGCGTCCGCAAAGGCCGCCGCTCCATCGGCGATGAGCACCGATTCACCGTCAACGACCGGGATTCCCTCGCACCCGACGGACGTCGTGACGATGGGCCGCCCCATGGACATGGCCTCCAGCACTTTCAGCCGCGTCCCGCCCCCCGAGAGGAGGGGTACGACATAGACGGACGACCGCTGTACGTAGGGACGGACATCATCAACGAATCCGGTTACCACAACATGGTCCGATGCGAGGGCCCGGACCGATTCGGGCGGGCTGTTCCCGACGACGTACAGCTTCACATCCGGCACTCTGGCCCGGATCTGCGGAAGGACCTGGTTCACAAAGAATTCCACCGCCTCGGTGTTGGGATAGTAATTGATGGCGCCGGTGAAGACGAGAGAATGCTCCTCTTTCCCTCCCTCGTCAAGCCGGAAGTACGAGGTGTCAACCCCGTTGGGAATCACAAACATGGGGACATCAGGAACGTCCTTCGCCAGCAAGTCGATGTCCCGCTGAGAAGGCAGAAAGATACCGTCCTGTTCCCGGCTGATGGCGATCTCCTGTGGATACAGTTTCCGGTATTCGTAGTCTGACCACCACCGCCGTACCGCGGATGTGGCGGATTGTGCCACGCGCCGGTGGATGTCGTACTCCACATTCGATCCATCCAGAACTCGGACTGCGTCCGTCCGGAATGTGAAGTACCCCATCACAGGATATGCGATCTGCACAACGTCGAACGAGTTCTGATCGAGGCACCGGTCAAGAGCACGCTGCATATCCTTGTTCCTCGAGACGACCTCTGTGAACGACGTATTGCGCAGGAACGAGTATATCTGACCGAACCGCTTCCATTTTTCATCGAGCCAGCGCGGTATCGGAACCATCGTCGTCCGGTTAGCCGGTTGGCCCAGCGCCGCCTCCATCCGTGCAGGATCATCCGGCGAGCCGTAGGCCAGAACGTGGACTTCATGGTGACGGGCCATCCATCGGAGCAGGTGATACACGCGCAGCGCGCCTCCGAATGCGGGAGGAACCGGTGTGTATGGTATCAGATTGAGAATTTTCATGCCTCGCTCGGCTCTTCCTGGCGGAATAAACGACGGAGACCTGCCGGTGAAAGATGGGCAAGAATGAACTTCCGTTCATCCGGACGTACGACTCCAACAAGGAGCGCCACACCCACAAACGCCGTCCCTCCGGCGGCAGCCTGAAGCATCCAGGGCATTCCCACCAGACGAAGAAGGACGATGGCACCCACCATTCCCACACCCGCAGTGAGTATCCTGGCAGCCTGCCCCCACATCCGGCCCGCGAAGAACCCCGGGGGAAGAAGCCAGACAGCACTCATGAGGATCCCCAACTCGGTGATATTGGTCGCCACCGCCGATCCGATCCCCCCGTTGCCGAAATGCTCCTGGCAATAGGGGATCAACAGCACATTCAGACCAATGCTGACGGGGATTGCAGCAAGGGCTACAACCGACCAGTGCTTCTGGCGGTCCATCGCGATGAGTGCGGTGACAAGGACAAAGTCGATATACACCAGCAGCAACCCTGGCGCCAGTGTTTTCAGCACGGCGGCTGAGCCCGCATAGGCCTGAGCGCCGAACAGAAGAGCGATGATATCATCGGCGAATGCGTATGTGCCCACGGCAAGCGGGATCCCGGCGAGAACGATGAACTCCAGGCTGCGGATTGTTGTGTTCGTCACCGTCGATTTCTCCCCGGAAGTCCGGGCGAGAACGGGAAACACCGCCATCGAGAGAATGCTCGGGAGAAACATGAGTATATCAAAAAACCTGAATGCCGCACCGAACCAACCCACCACCTCGTCAGGCACCGTCAGGGAAAGCATGACGGCATTGATGCGGTAATAGATCACTGCGAAAATCGCCATCAACAAATACGGTACTCCAACGCGCATCAGGGGCCAGACGGACTGCCAGTTGATCGGTGGAAGATGCGGCACGAAACGGCGGAGACGCCGGAACCCGACGAGACAACTCAGCAGGGTACTCACGGCCATGATCACAGTCATCGTGAGAGCCGAACCACCCATCATCAATGCGCTGATCCCGACTGCCGTAACAAAGACTTTTTCGACAACCGAAACGACAGACCGGTGGATCATCTGCTCGAAACCCTGAAACGCGCTTACCAGAACAGCCAGCGGGCCTTCCCAGAGTTTCGCTGCCGCCAGGATGAGAATAAGGGCCTGGACACGCCAGGAATACCCGGCAACGACCGAGAACAGGGCAAGGACAAGAAGGGTGAAAACGCCAAGGAGAATCCTGAGACCCATGGAATTTGCGATCAGCGACGGCGCTTGCGATCGATCCCGTGCGATCTCTTTCGAAATGTAGTACACGCCCCCGAAATCCACGAATACCTGAGCGATCATGGCGATCGACATTGCCAGATACAGACGCCCGAACTCCTCGCTTCCCAGAGAGCGTGGGAGGAAGATCATCAGGATGAAGGTGGAAACCCACGTGACCACCTGGGATCCCATCATCACCGTCGCATTACGGGCAATGGATGTTGCGATATCCTTGCTCATGCAGTTGCCTCTGGTGCGATATCCTGGGAAGTTCCTCGCTGGAAGAACGACCTGGACTTTCTCCGCATTCTCTCCAACCTGTCCGCTGGGGCAAAAAGCGTCAGAGCGAATGCAGCCCGGTTGACGTCGTGAGCGATCCGTATCCGGCGGATCTCGTACAGATCCGTTCCAAACACGGCCGGGGCCTGCGGGCCGCCGACGGCGAACTCATACGCGGATTTGATCACCGCCCGTTTGACGTCAGGGCGGACACTGTAACCGGGATACGCTACGCTGATCACCGGACGTTCGAGAATTTCTTCGAGCAGCAGCTTGGAATGGATCAATTCTTCCTCGCACTCTCTGGCCGTCAACCCTGAAAGCTGCCGGTTGGTACAGGTCATTGATCCTATTTCGAGGCCCCGTTCGTGGAGACGCCGCATACGCTCCCGGGTTTGTGTCTTTGCCCCCTCACCCCGGGCAGACCCGTGGGACGCCGCGAGACCATGGGTCCCGGTCACGACGAAAAGGACGCCACGTCCCCCGCTCTCGAACAGTGGCCTGTACGTCTCTTCGTCAACATCGTCAAGACTGGAATCGAACGTCAGAATAATAGGGCGTTTGGGGAGGTGCAACTCTCCCCGGAGAAAATGACGGTAGTCACTGAATGTGATGGGCGTATACCCAAACCCGTAGATCCATTCAAGATGCTTCTGCAGCAACGATGGAAGGTGGATGGAGCCGGTCCCCCGGCCACCGCCGTGGGTGTCCAAAGCATCCAACGAATAGTGAAGGACCACGATCCGCTCCGGTTCGCCTTCAGCATAGGGATACTCCGTGAAGTGTCCAAGAGAGTGTCTCGCGTCCATTAGCGTCCTCCTCTCGGAATGATGACGGGTTGCCGTGTGGCGGCATGTACTGGAATCCTCCTCAGGACGGCTCGTGTGAGGAACCACGGAATCTCAATGAGCACACGATCCCATTTCGCGAGCGGATCACGAAAGAACCGGTATGCCCACTCAATTCCAACCCGGCGCATCCATCGGGGCGCACGAGGCCTCTCCCCGGAAAGAAAATCAAACAGTCCGCCAATTCCGAAGCAGACCCGGGCTCCGACTGTCTCCCGATTTTTCTGGATCCAGATCTCCTGGGCTGGGGTTCCCATCCCGACAAGGAGGATATCCGGCCGTGTGGAAGCAATCTGGTGCAGCACCGAGCGCTCTTCACCAGGCGAGAGATGGCCGTGATGCACCCCGCAGATGTTCAGACGGGGAAAATGTTCCAGGAGTCGGAGGTGACAGGTTCGAATGATTTCCTCCTTTGCACCGAACAGATACACCGAGTATCCGGCCTTTTCCGCTTCAGCGAGGACGCGAGGCGTAAAATCCGTGCCGTTGAGGTTTTCCCGCACGGGTCTCCCGGCCAATCGGCCCGCGAGTGCAAGTCCGGAACCGTCGGGTAGAACCAGGCTGGCATCACGGAGCGCATCGCGAAGCGCCTTGCTCCGCCGGGCCACGGAAAGCGTATGGACGTTGACGAAGAGCACGGACGAAGCTCCACGGGCCGGCGGGGCCTGCACAAGAGCATGAACGTGAGACAACGCGGTCGCCGCGTCCGTATTATCAAAACAGACCCCGTCCACGCACAACCGATCCTCCCGAAAGAAGGGGGCAGGGGTATGCATACTGTCGGTATGAACACTGATTGACTCGGTTCTCATGGGTTCTCACTTTCCGGCGTCAGAGTGGCCTCGGAGTGCTCACCTGTGGCGGCGGATTTCCGTTCCTGCGCGAGCACGGACTGGAGAGCCGGCAACAGTCCCATCAATGCGCCCAGATAGGTCATCGTCCTGTACCGGACCAGGTGAAGGTCAAAGTAGGCAGCAACAAGCTGATTGATGATGGCGACCACGATCATGACGCCCACGGCCTTGAGGTACGGGTTCCGGAGCGCGGCGGCAATATTCGATGCGCGGGCGGCGAAAAGATCCACAAAGAGCCAGAACAGGAAAAATCCGATTCCTCCGACCTTTACCAGGAGCCAGAGAATATTGTTGTGCGCCATATAGTCCCGCAGGGCGAAGTCGATTTTGACCAGCTCCAGCGGCTGGAAGTACTTCGTGCCAAACCCGATCCCGGCCAGGGGATACGAGCGCACGGTGAACGCGAGATTGAAGTTCTCCAGCTTCCGGTACAGATTGGAATAGTAGTTCCGTTCTCCCAGCGTGGCCTCGTCGTCCACGAACCCCGACCGGATTTGATTCAACGGCGCCGCCAGGGGACTCGAACTCCCCCAGAAGACTGCGGCATAGAGCAGAACGCCAGCGAGAAGAGGGAGAGAGCGCTTCAGGATGCGAAGGAGTTCTGCCGGAGAAACAAAAAAAGCGATGGTGAGTATCGCCGCTCCGAGCGAGGCAAAAGCGGCCCTCCGGTTCGCGGCATAGAAGCCGATGGCCAGCGGGATGAAGAGCCAGATCAAGGCCGTCCGCTGAGCCGACTTCGTCCTGAAGATGATGAATCCGAGCAGAAGGGCCCAGAGGGTGATGAAGAAGATGGGATCCTCGTGTGTCAGGAGGGCGTCATGTCCGCCGAGAGAAAACCCCAGACCGATGAATCGTACAGAACCTTCAAGAGCCTTGAACGCGATCGCTCCGATGCAAAACCAGAGGAATGTTCGCACCTGCTTCTCGGTTCGGACGATCTGCGAGATGAAGAAGTAGCTCAGAAAGAGGTAGCCGAGGCCGCGGAGCTCCCACAGAGCCGCCGTACTGTCCCCTCCCCTTCCGGCCCCGCTGACGAATCCCAGCGCCATCCAGCCCAGGAAAAGGAGAGCGATTGGCCATGCCGCCGGAGGTCTGACGAGCGTGCGGGATCGCAGGACCAGCCCGGCCGCCCAGACAGCAATCAGCAACACGAGATGAAGGTCCATCGGACTGAACGCAGCTGCTTCAATCCGGGGGAGATACGGGATGATGTTGATGTTGTTAAAATAGTTGGTTTTGAAGGTAAGCGACGTAAATTCGGGTACCTGGAATTGATCGATGAACAGGACGGTGCCGATAAAGAGATAGACACCCCATTCCAGCCTGTAGACGGTCACGAAAACGACCACGATGAGGCCGAGGAGAGCGATCGCTCCGATGAGCGAATCGCCGCTCGCCAGAATAACGAGGCCGAGAGCGACAGACAGGATGATGGATATCGCCACGCCCCCCACGGCGCCCAGCGAGAGCGTGTCGAACGTGGTCCACCGCGATATCCGTTCAGTAACCGTATGGTTGTTCACAATTGGGACCGCTCGAGACTCTTCATAACAGTTGGATTTTTCAACTTCCTCCGCGGGCCATGGACGGAGGCTCCATGAGAAACATCGCGGCCAGAATGATGACGACCTGTAACACGGCCAGCAGAACCAGGACAAAGCGCACTCCTGATCCGATGCGATCACTGCGGCTGCCCAGAAAAACCGATGCCACATAGGCCCCGATGATTGCAACAAGTGAGATCATGCCCGTTTCTTCCTGCGGGTTTTGGTTCGATCCGAGCCGTTATACACGAATCCGAGTACCCGCCGCTCATTGACCAGCTGAAGCGCATGCTCCAGTTCACCCTGCTTGGTGTGCCCCGCATGGACCACAAACAGCACGCCGTCCAGCTGATTCGTAAAGAGAAGCGGAACCAGGTGTTCCCGCACCGCCGGCATGTCAACGATGACAAAGGTGAATTGCTCTTTCAAAGAGTACAGTACGTCCCGAAACGCCGCGACCTGTTCAAGTTGGAGCGACGGTTCGATCTCCTCTTCATCGTCGTCCATCGCCAACCGCATGCCGCCTCCAAGCCGGCTGTTCGCCGACCCGGCTGTCAGGACAAAGAGATCTGTGACAGCGGTAGGCGCAACATGAATGGGTCCGCCGGCGACTGCCTCGAGCAAACCCGGTCCAATGGCGACATCAAAGACTTCATGCAACCGTGGATTGCGGACATTCAGATCGACAAGGACCGTCTGGCGCTGGTAGGCGACCGTCAGCGACACGGCAAGATTCGCTGCGACAAGAGTCTTCCCTTCTCCAGGATTCGCGCTGCTGATCCCGACGGCCACGTTGACCTCCTGCCCGCCGCTCGCAAGGAGCGCATAGTTGAAGCAGTCGTAGAAATGGGGCGACACCATCCTGCCGTCGACCTTTCGGCCGCCGTCCTCCCGGAAGAGGACCGGTTTCCGCAAGCGGACAATTTCAGCCCGATGCGACTGGCCGTTCTCCGGCTCACCCTCGTTCAACACATGAACTTCAACTTTGCTGCGTGTGTCAGGGCCAGAACGTTGATCGCGTCGGGCGCTATTGTCGGTGGTCACGATCGGTGTCCTCCTTCAGGGAGAAGCGCTATCAGCGGCTTCTTGTACAGGTCGATTTCTCGGGGAGACCGGATGGTCGTATCCAGGAGCTCCGCCGCCCCGGCCGAAATGATACCGAGGAAAATGCCGGCGAGAAATCCACCCATGATGATCAGGCTGCGGTTTGGCTTGGTTGGTTTTGTCGGCACCCGCGCAGGATCGATGATGATGAACGCATTTTGCGCATTCCGCCCGAGCTCGCGCGCAATGCGCGCCTGTTCCAGCTTCACACGCATGTCATTGTAGAGCGATTCATAGAATGAGTAGTTCGATTCTGTCTCCTTGTCCACGGTCTGAGAGATCGACGACTGTGTCATCGCCTGGACAAGATCCGCGCGGGATTTCTGCAAGTCGGTGAGCCGTCCGGTCAGTAGCGCAAGCTCCGACTTGAGCATGACCTGGGTCCGGCCGAGCATCTCCATCAGCTGGCCTTCGAGCTTTCCGACTTCGGGGTGCCGCGCGGTGTACCGCACGGTCACACTGTCGTATGCCGAGTTGAGGGAACGGAGTTCCGCCAGATTCGGCACATCGGACGTGAGTAGTTCCGACATGGACGCGCGTCCGCGTTCCGTCCGGAAGGCCTCGGGAAACATCGCAGCAATCCGGAGGGAGTGTTCTCTATCGCGAATCTTCTCTGTCGTCTCCCGGATCTTGTCGTTTGCGACGTCGAACCGCAGGGAAAACGACGATGAGCCACCGGGCATTTCTTTGGCCCTCTGACGGAGGAGCGAGACAACCGATGCCTGCGTTTCCCCGTACTTTCCCTCATATTCGTTCAGCTTGTTCTCGAAGAACTGAACGGTGTACTCGTTTCGCTGAAATTCGGCCCGAAGGCGGGTTTGAATGAACATGGTCGCCAGTGTCGTGACAGCCGTTTTTGCACGCACGGGGTCGGTGTCGACATACATCATAGTGAACGAGTCGGAACCGCTCCGGTCCGTGCGGATGCTCGCCTTGGTTCTGTCGATCAGCTCGTCAAAGGCCGCCTGCGTTTCCACCGATTGACGCATGCCAAGGCTGTCAAGGAGGGCCTCAATCGTTTGACGCGCATAGACGATTTCATTGAACGTGCGCAAACGGTCTTCTGACGCGAGCTGCACGGCCATCGTAAAGCTCACAAGAGGGTTCAGGATCTCGTCCCGCTGGACCCATATGGTGATGCTGGATTCGTACTTCCGCGGGAGCAAGTAGGCTCCGACCGCGCAAATGATCGTCACAAGGACAATCGGCGTGATAAGCCAGAGGCGCCGGCGCCGCAGAACTCCCCGTACCATCTGCATGCTGAACTGTGCTGTACGCACGATGTTTTCTCCACTCTTTGATGAATGAGACTCCGCTGCAGTTGCAAGAGGTGTGCCACCCTGCAGAGGTGTTCAAGAATGCCCGTTCAGTGGCATATCCCGGTCATTCAATCCCGCTCTCTTCACGTTGCCGACCTCGGAGTGATCCCCAGGGACACAGCAGTCCGAAATAGTGTATCCGCTGGATACACTCATCGCGGAGCCTTTTGCTTCGTAGGACTCAATTCCAGCGATTACCGGTTCGGCACGGTTGTTGTCATTACTCGAGGTCGATGGAGATTCGCGCGAGCACTCGCAGCCAGAAACCACGATCATGACCCGGACATAATGAAGACTCTCTCACATTTAGCTTTGGTACGCATATTCATTCTGCTGCTCGGTAGCACCGCCTTCCTTGCGGGATGCGGAAGCGGACAGAGTATCACAAATGATCTCTATTCATGGACAGCCGAACGAGCGCAACAGACCGTCGACTCTCCGAACTACGTCATCCAGAAAGGGGACCTCATCGAGATCACCGTCGATGGGTACCCGGAATTAAGCACGACGGTGGGCGTAACCGAATCGGGCATCATCACACTCCCCCTTGTCGGCGATCTCGCTGCGGAAGGAGTCACGCGTGCCGATCTCACCGATCAGATTAAGGCCCGGCTCTCGGGCTACGTGAAGAATTCTGTCTTCCCCTCCATCAAGATCAAGGGTGCGATGGAGCAGAAGCTCATCATCCTCGGTGCGGTCACGGGGCAGGGAACGTACCCTGCCAAGGTCCCGATATCACCGTTTCAGGCCCTCGCCCTCGCGGGCGGTCCATCGCCCAACGCCGATCTCCGACATGTGCGCGTGTTCCGGGGTGGCGACAAGGAGGCGACGATCGAACTCGACCTGTCGGCAACCCTCGGGAGTCTTCCCGGGCGTTCCGAGGCGCTGCCCGTCGTTCAGCCGGGAGATCTCATTTACGTCCCGCGTGAAGAAAATGTGATCCGTGATTTCGCGGATCTCCTCCGTGATGTGATTGTTCTGTTCGGCATATTCGCTATTGCCCGATGACGCGAGCCTCCTCCATAGGTCCCCTCGCCGGTCTCATGATCGTTGCGCTCGTTCTTGCGGGGTCGCATGCGTCCGCACAAAACCCGTTCTACTACACCTCGAAGCTGGAGGGAACCAGTATGCGGTCAAGCGGCCTGGCTGACGCAAGTTCAGCGGATTCGTGGGATGTTACAACGATGTACTGGAATCCAGGCGGGCTTTCCTTTCTGCACTCGAAATCACCGATCTTCACGCATACGGTTGATTGGAACACGCGGGCACAAACCGAAAACATCGCTGTTGCCCTTTTCGGCTATCGCTCCTTCACATTCGCAGCCGGAGGGATGATCTCGCACAGCGGACGCCTGACACCCGGTGAGGGGTATAGCGTTCCGTTCAATGAGGCCGGATTCGACCTCGCCGCATCGTACGCCATCATCCCCACAATGAGCATGGGCGTCCTCGTTGGCGGTCGGAGGTCGACCTTCGATGGCGTCGGCCTCAACAGTGCCTGGGCACAACTTGGAGTATTCTACTATCCGTCTCCGGGGATCGCATACGGCCTTGTTCATCGGGTCTTCCGGGGTACGGTCTATTGGGCAGCCAACGATCAGAGCGGGGTTGTCCCCGATCAGGAGATCAGACAGAATCTCGAGCTCGGTGCGACGATGACCTTTCCAATGCGCTCTGACCGGCCGATCGTCACCCTGTCCCTCACAACGGAAAAGTATTTCCCCGGGGTGGCCATCTCGAGTACCAAGGGGGGGCTCGAGATATTCCCCTGGCGCTTTTTCGCGGTCCGCATCGGGTTCAAGGTTGGATCCGTGGAGCGGGTCGCCCGATATGGGTTCGGCATTCATATTGATCCTGTCCATCTTGACGTTGCCCTGGCACCCAGTCGCGCCGAAAGCCGTTTCCATGGAATATCCCTTTCGATTACCCTATGACAACACCACGACACACGGGCGATAATGTCAACGACGGTACCAACCCCGACATCCTTACCAATTCACACAAGGTCATGATGCGCAAGCATCCCATCGAATTCGCCTTTGAGACCTCGATGAACCCGGCGATGCAAGAGGTCATTGCCACAATAAAACGGGTTGCCGCGAGCCCGGTGAATGTCCTGATCACCGGAGAAACCGGCACCGGCAAAGAATGGGCAGCCAACCTGATCCACCGTTCCAGCTCACGATCGGCAGCCCCGATGGTGACGGTGGAGTGCGGTGCTCTGGCACCCGACCGTCTCGAGAAGCAACTCTTCGGATACGAGGCCATCACCTGGCAGGGGGTTGACATCAAGCCAGGGGCGTTCGAGGAGGCACGTGAGGGAACGGTATTCATGAACGAGATCGGCCAGGTGCCGCCCCCCTCCTCATGCGCGTTGCCCGCGCGGTAGAATTCCAGCGTGTTCGCCGCATTGCAGCCGAGGCCGAGGTCGGAATTAACGCACGCCTGATCTGTACACTCAGCGTCCAGGCCCACACACCCTCATGGAAAGGAACACTCGGCGAAGAGGTCCTTCACCGCCTGAGCCCGATCCATGTTGAATTGCTGCCGCTCCGCCGGCGTCGCGAAGACATTCCCCAGCTCGCCGCCGGATTCCTTGACGAAATGAGCCAGTGGTCCGGGTCCGCTCCCCTGCAACTTTCGCCTGACGCGCTCGATGCGTGCGTTCGGTTCGACTGGCCCGGGAATGTCCGCCATTTGCGCAATGCCATTGAATATGCCAGCGTTATGTGCAACTCCGGGGTTATCACGCCCCAGCATCTCCCGGACTACCTCCACGACGCCAGCAGGAAGGGGTAACCCCGATGTCGATGGTATTCCACCTTGTTCTCGCGTTCGGGCTCCCGCTGGTGCTTTCGCTGGTGTTCACGCCCCTCGTCATCCGGCTCGCATACCGGGTCGGCGCGATCGACAAGCCCAACGCGCGTAAAGCGCATGCCGCACCGATGCCACGACTGGGCGGCGTTGCAGTAAGCGGCGCGTTCGTTGTCTCCACCATTGCGTTCCTTCTCTTCGATCGTGTTCTGCCGCTCCCTGCATGGCTCTATGGATGGAACGGAGTCATGTTCGGCGCTTCCGTGTTCCTGGTCGTGGCCCTCGGCGTCCGGGATGACATCCGTGAGATCAAACCGTTCGAGAAGCTCCTGGTCCAGATTCTACTCAGCAGCATCGTGTACTTTGCCGGGTTCAGCGTCGCTGATATCACGAACCCGTTTGCCGTAGGAAAGATCGACCTCGGCGCTTTCGATTACCTGGTCACCGTCGCGTGGATCGTCGGCGTGACAAACGCCATCAATCTCATTGACGGGCTTGACGGGCTGGCGGCAGGTGTGTCCGGTATCGCCCTGCTGACGATGTTTCCAATCGCCATCATGCAGGCTGACATGGGGACTGCAATCGTTGCGCTGATTCTGGCGGGTGCCGTCTTCGGATTTCTGCGCTACAACTTCAATCCGGCACGCGTGTTCCTCGGAGACTCGGGCAGCCTCTTTCTTGGCTTCATGCTCGCGATCCTCTCTCTCCGGAGCTCGACAAAGAGTACCACAGCATTTGCCCTTATCGTACCCATCATCGCGCTCGGACTTCCCCTCATGGACACACTGCTGTCCATGGCCCGTCGTGTTTTGCGCAGCTTTCTGCCGGGAAACAAGGAGGGCGGGTCCAGAGGAGGGTGGCGTACTATTTTCACCCCTGACCGGGGCCACATCCATCATCAACTCCTCGCCAGGGGGTACTCACACCGGAGCGCGGTTCTCCTCCTCTATCTTGTGAGCTGCGGCCTCGGGATTGGCGCATTCACCATTACGATCGCGAACAATGCGGAAGCCTCGCTGATCCTGCTTGTCGTCGGCGTCGCCCTCGTCCTCGGCGTCCGCCAGTTGCGGTACAGAGAAATCGCAATCCTTCGCAACGGTGTCTTTCTCCCGCTGTTCGATATGGAGATCCTCAACCGGAACGTGTTTCAGGTCTTTCTTGACATCATGTTCATTATTGCGTCCTACGGGGCAGCCCACCTGATCCATGACGGACCGGATCACGTCAATGGGATCGAGAGGGATCTCGTCCTCACGATTGCACTTGTCTGTCTGGTCCAGTTCTTGGTGTTCTGGTCACAGGGGAGTTACAGGGCCACGATCCGGCAATTCGGACTGGCCGACGCTTTGGACATGACAAGAACCGTGGCCTTCGCCGTTGTGCTTTCCGGCGTCGTCATGATTGCCCTGCGCATCCCCTCACTTCACATCGATCTGACAACGATCCTTCTCGATTTCTACCTTCTCTTTACGCTCATTATCGGATCGCGCGTTTCCTTCAGGGTGCTGGACCATTTGTTCCGCCGGCACAATGCGTCGGCCCACAGAGTCCTTATCTACGGAGCCGACAGCGACGGGGTCCTTGCTCTCCAGCAGATTCTCCAGTCGGCTGCTCACCATTCCTCTCCCGCGGGGTTCATGGACGACCGCCCGAGCCTTGAGGGGCGCCGTATCAACGGCTATCCGGTACTCGGAGGTCATTGGAACCTGGAGCGGCTGGTCCGGTCCCGGCGCATTGACGAGATTCTCCTTTCGACCGATGATATCAAACCGGAAATCTTGCGCCGGCTGATCGCCAAGGCCTCGCAACTGGGTGTGGCAATCCGGCGGTTGAATGTACGCTTCGATGAGGTCCTTGCGCCATCACGGGGTCCAGCCCTGTCCGGACTTCGCCCGGTTGAATCGCGACCACCATCTCCGTTCGATGCGGAGCCTGTTACCAAGTTTCGTTCACAACACTAAGGAAACACCATGTATATCCTGGGCATCTCGTGCTTCTACCATGATTCTGCTGCCGCGCTGATCAGAGACGGCGTCATCGTGGCGGCTGCACAAGAAGAACGGTTCACGCGCAAACGGCATGATTTCGATTTCCCGAAAGAGGCCATTGCGTACTGCCTGAAGGAGGCGGGCATCACGGCCAAAGACCTCTCCTATGTGGTCTTCTACGACAAGCCGCTCGTGAAGTTCGAGCGGATCCTTGAAACGTATCTGGCCTCTACGCCGCACGGCATCCGCTCATTCCTGATGGCCCTTCCCCTGTGGCTGAGGGAGAAGCTCTGGATCCCGTCGTTAATCTCGGACAACCTTGGAGAAGACGTCCCGTTGTTGTTCACCGAACACCACGAGTCGCATGCCGCATCAGCCTTCTTCCCGTCTCCGTACGAGAGCGCCGCTTTTCTCACTATGGATGGCGTGGGCGAATGGGTAACGACCAGTTACGGCGTCGGCAACGGCAATCGTATTACGATGAAAGGGGAACTGAACTTCCCCCATTCCATCGGCCTCCTGTATTCGGCGTTCACATACTTTACCGGCTTCAAAGTGAATTCCGCAGAATACAAAGTCATGGGCCTCGCACCGTACGGTGAACCACGGTATGTGCAGACAATCCTGGACCACCTGATCGACCTCAAAGAGGACGGATCGTTCAGGATGGATATGCAGTATTTCGATTACTGCGCGGGATTGCGCATGACGAACGACCGGTTCGCAAAGCTGTTCGGCGGCCCGGCTCGTGAGGCGGAATCGCGCCTCACCCAGCGTGAAATGGACCTTGCGCGGTCGCTGCAGGAAGTCACTGAAGAGATCATGCTGCGCATCACCAGGCACGTTCACAAAGAAACAGGCGAAAAGAATCTGGTGCTTGCGGGAGGTGTGGCTCTCAACTGTGTCGGGAATGGACGCATTTTGCGCGAAGGACCCTTCGAGAATATCTGGATCCAGCCTGCGGCGGGCGACGCCGGCGGCGCGCTGGGCGCTGCGCTGTTCGGGTGGTACTCGTACCTGAACAACCCGCGAACGGTGTCGCCTGACGGGCGCGATTCCCAGAGCGGATCCTACCTCGGGCCGAAATATTCCGATCAGGAGATCGAACACTACCTGCAGATGAACGAGATCGTGTATCGGAAGGTGACCCCCGAACAGCTGGCTGACACCGTGGCCGACGTTCTTGCTCAGGAAAACGTGGTCGGCTGGTTCCAGGGACGAATGGAATTCGGCCCGCGGGCTCTCGGAGCGCGGAGTATCATCGGTGACGCCCGATCACCGAAAATGCAGTCGATCATGAACCTTAAAATCAAGTTCCGGGAGTCTTTCAGGCCTTTTGCCCCTTCCGTGCTTGAGGAACGCGCATCCGACTACTTCCAGATCGACTCTCCAAGCCCCTACATGCTCCTTGTGGCAGGGGTCAATGAAGAGCGTCGCATCGCCATGACGGATGAACAGGAACATTTGTTTGGCATCGAAAAGCTGAACGTCCCCCGATCGGATCTTCCGGCTGTGACGCATATCGACTATTCGGCACGTATCCAGACGGTGAACAAACTGGACCATCCGCTGTACTACGACTTGATCAGCGCGTTCGAACGGAAGACGGGGTGCCCCGTGATCATCAATACCTCGTTCAACGTCCGCGGTGAACCGATCGTGTGCCGGCCCGAAGAAGCCTACAAATGCTTCATGAGGACGGAGATGGACTACCTGGTCATGGGAAATTTCGTGATTGCAAAGACTGAACAAAAACAGCTCGTCAACGACAGCGATTGGAGAAAGGAGTTCCAGCTTGACTGACATGAAGATCAACTCCTCTGACAAGGAGGTGCGAAAGTTCGGCCTCATGTTCGCCGCGATTTGTGCGGCCATCGCCGGATACAGCCTGTACGCAGCAGGCAATGCCTGGCCGTGGCTGTTCGGCGGCAGCGGGCTCTTCCTGCTTGGAGGCCTTGTTGGCCGACCGCTCTTACGCCCGGTGTATGTCCTCTGGATGAAATTCGCCTTCCTCCTGGGGTGGGTGAACACCCGCATCATCCTGGGTCTCTTCTTCTATGGCATCCTCACGCCGGTTGGCGTGACCATGCGGATGTTCGGATGGGATCCCCTGGCACGGAAGATCGACAGGAATGCCCCGAGCTACTGGAAGAAACGTCCGGAAACGGCATTCGATCCAAAAAACACCGAACGGTTGTTCTGATATCCACTATGAAAAAATGCATTGCATCGTTCACCTCATCATCACTTGTACGGAGGTCGTATGGCTCGTTCCGGTAAACTCGCAGTCATCGGTGGACTGTGGGACTTCATGAAGGTCCGCAAGAAGTGGTGGCTTGGCCCGATCGTGGGCATGCTGCTTCTGCTCGGATTGCTGCTGGTGTTTACGCAGGGATCCGCCCTGGCACCATTCATCTACACGCTGTTCTAGACTCATGACAGTCGAGCAGCTGGCGGGGATGGAGGGGCGACCGCGTCCTTTCGTCCCCGCATGGTGTATACCATTGTACAACCTCCACAGGATCAACACGGCATGAAAGCAGAACTCCTGCTTGAAGATGGTTATCGTTGCGAAGGAATCGCCTTTGGCGCGCCGCTCTCCACGGCCGGCGAGGTCGTATTCAACACCGGCATGGTGGGATACGCTGAATCCATGACGGATCCCTCGTACGCGGGACAGATTCTGGTCCTCACGTATCCACTGGTGGGCAACTATGGCATCCCGGTGAACGGGGAGCCTGCTGATCCGCTCGCAACCCTCTCTCGCCACTTCGAGAGCAACCGGATCCATGTGCGCGCCCTGGTCGTTTCACGCCTCTCCGGCGGCTTCAGCCATTGGTCAGCCCTCGATTCATTGTCGGAATGGATGAAGCGCAACAATATCCCTGGGATTCAGGCCGTTGACACCCGCGCATTGACCAAACGGCTCCGGAGCCGGGGGGTGATGCTCGGCAAGCTGATCGTTGGCGATGCGGACGTGCAATGGTACGATCCGAATCAAAGGAATATCGTCGCTGATGTCAGCATCCAGGAACCCGTCTTCTACCGGGGCGAAGGGGAAAAGAATGTGATCCTCGTCGATCTGGGTTGCAAGGACAACATCACACGCTGTCTCCTGCGCAGAGGCCTGAACGTCAAGAAGGTCCCCTGGAACTACGATTGGACGACGGAGGATGTGGACGGGGTTTTCCTGTCGAACGGCCCCGGCGATCCGAAGCGCTGCACGGAAACCATTGAGATCCTCCGCCGAGGGTTCGACAGGAATATTCCGATTTTCGGTATCTGCCTCGGGCATCAGATGATGGCCCTGGCTGCGGGCGGGGACACATACAAACTGAAGTACGGACATCGCGGACAGAACCAGCCCTGCATCGAAGTAGGGACAAAACGCTGCTACATCACCTCACAGAATCACGGGTATGCAGTGGACGAACGGAGCCTTCCTTCCGATTGGTCCCCGTGGTTCTTCAATGCCAATGACGGCACGAACGAAGGAATCCGGCACAAGGAGCTCTCCCTCCGGTCCGTCCAGTTCCACCCGGAGGCCCGCCCAGGGCCGTCCGATACCGATCACCTTTTCGATCTCTTCGTGGAATCGCTGAACTATGCAGACCAGTGTGCGTAAAGTACTGATCCTCGGAAGCGGGGCGTTAAAAATCGGAGAAGCCGGCGAGTTCGACTACTCGGGCAGCCAGGCCCTGAAAGCCCTCAAGGAGGAAGGGATCACGACCGTACTCGTGAACCCCAACATCGCCACGATCCAGACCTCCGAATCGCTGGCAGACAAGGTGTACCTCCTCCCGGTCAACCCGGAATTCGTCACAAAGGTGATCGAGAAGGAAAAACCCGACGCCTTGCTCCTCAGCTTCGGCGGACAGACCGCGCTCAACTGCGGGATGGCGCTGGCGGACCAGGGTGTCCTTGACCGACACGGCGTCCGCGTCCTCGGCACACCGATCCAGACTATCAAAGACACCGAAGACCGGGAGCTGTTCGTGACCCGTCTCGGAGAGATCAATGTCGACACCCCACGGTCACGTGCCGTAACGACATGGGAAGATGCACGGGCCGTCGCGTCCTCGGTCGGGTACCCTGTCATGGTGCGCGCCGCTTTCGCGCTGGGCGGCCTCGGTTCCGGCATGTGCGTTGACGAGGAGCAGCTCGCCGACCGGGTCAAGAAGGCGTTCGCCCATTCTCCCCAGGTGCTTATCGAAGAATACCTGAATGGATGGAAAGAAGTTGAGTACGAGGTGGTCCGCGATGCCTATGACAACTGTATCACCGTCTGCAATATGGAAAACTTCGATCCGCTCGGGATTCACACAGGAGAGAGCATCGTCGTTGCCCCCAGTCAGACTCTGAGCAACGAAGACTACCACAATTTGCGGGAAGTGGCCATCCGCACCATCCGCCACCTCAAAGTCGTCGGTGAGTGCAATGTCCAGTTCGCTCTCGATCCGCACTCCCATGACTACCGTGTTATTGAAGTGAATGCGCGTCTGAGCAGGAGTTCCGCTCTCGCATCAAAAGCCACCGGGTATCCACTGGCGTACGTCGCAGCGAAACTCGCGCTGGGATACAACCTGACCGAATTGCGCAACTCCGTGACCCGGACCACAACGGCGTGTTTTGAGCCGGCTCTTGACTATGTCGTTGTCAAGATACCCCGCTGGGACCTGAAGAAATTCCGGAATGTGTCCACACAGCTCGGTTCAGCCATGAAGTCGGTCGGCGAGGTAATGGCGATCGGCCGGAACTTTGAAGAAACCCTCCAGAAGGCGCTGCGCATGCTCGAAGTGGGAGTCGATGGTCTGGTGGCCACCCGTGCTCCGCAGTTCGATGACCTCGAGAACGCCCTCTCGAAGCCGGGAACCGAGCGGGTCTTCGCCATTCCAGAGGCAATCCGGAAAGGATTCTCGCTGGAGCGTATCAGAGCACTGACGCACATCGATCCGTGGTTCCTCCAGTGCATCGAATCAATGGTCGACGTTGAGCGCCGGCTCGGTGCGTATCGGGGGGGGCAGTGTCCCAGAGATCTGCTCCGTGAAGCGAAGCGTGCAGGGTTTTCCGACGCACAGATCGGACGTATTCTGGATATCGACGAGACATCGGTCCGCCGCCTCAGGCAAAACGCGGGGATCGTTCCGTTTGTGAAGCAAATCGACACCCTCGCCGGTGAGTATCCAGCTCAGACGAATTATCTGTACATGACGTACGATGCATCCGAAGATGATGTCCAGCATGAGGAAGGGAAGAACGTCCTTCTCCTGGGCTCCGGAGCCTATCGCATCGGAAGTTCGGTGGAATTCGATTGGTGCTGTGTCAATGCGTCCCATACCCTCAGGAAACTGGGGTACCGGTCGATCCTCGTGAATTATAATCCGGAAACCGTGAGCACGGATTATGACATATGCGACCGGCTCTACTTCGACGGGCTCAACCTCGAAACGGTGCTCGACATTTACGAACGCGAGAAATGTATGGGCGTGATCGTTTCCGTGGGAGGCCAGATCCCCAATAACCTCGCGCTCGGGCTCCACGAAGCGGGCGTCCGTATCCTCGGAACGTCCCCGATCGACATCGATCGCGCTGAAGACCGGCACAAGTTCTCCACATTACTGGACGAAATCGGCGTGGATCAGCCTGCCTGGCAGGAAGTGACCTCATTCCCTGAGGCGGAACGGTTTGCAGAATCCGTCGGCTATCCCGTTCTCATCAGGCCTTCGTATGTCCTCAGCGGGGCGGCCATGGGCGTTGCCACGACGACACAGGAATTGCGGACCTTTCTCGAACGCGCGGCCGAGGTTTCACCCAGGCATCCTGTTGTCCTCTCCAAATTCTATGAAAACACACGGGAAATCGAGGTAGACGCCGTTGCCGCATACGGACACATGCTCACCATGGCAGTGACTGAACATGTCGAGAACGCCGGCGTGCACTCCGGTGACGCAACGCTCGTCGTCCCCCCCCAGCGCACATACCTTGAAACCGTTCGCCGCATCACGAAGATTTCCGAGAGAATCGCGGAGGCGCTCTACATCACCGGACCGTTCAACATTCAGTTCCTCTCGAAGGGGACAGACGTCCGCGTCATCGAATGCAACCTTCGCGCCTCCCGCAGCTTCCCGTTCGTCTCGAAGATCTATAAACGAAACTTCATCGAGATGGCCGTAACGGCAATGGTCGGCGGCGAACTCGGGAAGACCGAACAGTCCCTGTATGAGTTGGATTATGTAGGCGTGAAAGCCCCGCAATTCTCGTTCACACGGCTCCAAGGGGCGGACCCCACCGTGGGTGTCGAGATGGCGTCCACCGGAGAAGTCGGATGCATCGGCGACGATTTTGAGGAAGCCTTCCTGAAATCCCTGATCTCGGTTGGATTCCGGTTCCCGATCAAGCGCGTGCTCCTGTCCACCGGTCCACTCGTCGATAAGGTGGCATTCCTGGAAAGCGCACGGTTGATGCACGACATGGGGATCACGTTCTACGCGACCAAGGGGACAGCGGAATTCCTGGAGTCGTACGGGTTTCCGTCAACCATGGTCCATTGGCCATCGGAAGGACTCACCCCGAACGCGGGCGAGCTCATAGAAAAGAAGGGGGTTGACCTGGTGATCAATATTCCGAAGAACTTCCAGGAATCAGAGTTGACGAACGACTACCACATCCGCCGCAAGGCGGTCGACTTCGGCATTCCGCTGCTGACCAATATCCAGCTGGCAAACAGACTTGCGGAATCGTTGTCGCGGAAAACAATCGATGATTTGAAGATCAAAGAGTTGCAGGCATACTAGAACCGACCCCCGCCTCCGGGCGGATCGGACATCTCCCAGGAGCACCATGGAATCATCGTCTTCATCGCCATCGGAGGAATCCCGATGGCGCACAATCATGCGCACGGGCGTCCTTGCGACGACAAGCATCATCGTGGCCTTGCTTCTTCTCGAAGGGATCGTCAGAATCATCGAACCCCGTGAAGTTATGCGCTACTTCTTCATGCAGTCGGACTCCCTGGTGCATCACAGCTTCCTGCCGGGAGCCACCGGCCATTACAAAACCACCGAGTTTGACGTCGTGTACCGCATCAACTCACACGGCCTCCGCGACCGGGAGCGGCCGCTGGCAAAACCGCCAGGAACCGGACGCATCATGATGCTCGGCGATTCGTTCACTGAAGGGGACGGGGTCGAAGGAAATGAAACCTTCTCGTACCGGCTCGAGGCGATGCTCGACACCAGCGCACTCTCCCGACACTGGGAGGTCATCAACGCCGGCGTCGGAAGCTACTCCCCCCTTCTGGAATACCTCTATCTCGTGCACCGGGGGCTGGCATTTGAACCCGACATGGTCATTCTCAACCTGGATCTCTCGGATATCTTCGACGATCTGAACTACTCCGCCACGACCCGCTCCAATGCACAGGGTGTTCCGATCGCAGCACGGGAAGCTCCGGAACCCCGACCCCAGAATTGGTTTATGGCTGGACTTGTCGATATCAAAGATTTCTTCAAAGACCACGCACGGCTGTACAACTTTGTCCGGCTGCGGATCGACCGATACCTTGAGGGCGCCCGGCATACGATCGATGCATCGGGGAACATCCGGGTCGACAAGTATGCAATGCTCCGGGAGGGATACACAGGAGACTTTGATGCGGATTGCGCCCTGACCTATCACAATCTCCTCCTGATTCGAGACACCCTGCGGGCCCGGGGAATCGACTTCCGGGTCAATCTCTATCCATATGCTCTGCAGATCAGTCCGAAGGAATGGAACGCCGGAAGGCAATTCTGGGGATTCAGACCCGACACCGTGTACGGGATAGAACCGCAATCACGCCTGGAGGCCTTCTGTAGATCGAACGGCATCCCCGTCACGAACCTCAGTTCGGCATTCAGGTACGCCGCCGCGACACAGGCTCCCCTGTATCATGATTACAACGGACACTGGCTCCCCTCGGGCCACGCGATTGTGGCGCGTGAGCTCTATACCAGCATTCTCCCCGACTTGCGAAGGAGCGCACACCCTTGAGCACCCGCACATGGTTCAACCGTTTTATGAGTACGACAGCCCTCCTGGCTGTCAGTTGTCTGGTGGCATTACTGATCGCAGAAGTATTCGTCCGCCTCGTGGCACCGCAACGTCTCGAGTCCCACAGGCCGATCTACGAGAGCGATTCGTTGCTCGTGTATAAACTGAAACGGCACTATAGCGCAGTGTATTCGCAGCCGGAGTTCGAGATCACGGAGGGCACCAACGCCCTCGGGCTGCGCGACAATCCGATACCTCCGAAGAACCCCGCAACCGTTCGCATCCTCGGCCTTGGCGATTCGTTCAGTTACTCGAACTCCGTGAACCTGAACGATACGTTCTTTAAGCAGCTTGAGCGGTGCCTTGCGAGCGACGGCACGACCTCCATCGAAGTCATCAATGCCGCCGTCCCTGCGTACAGCACCATTCAGGAGATACGGTATCTCGAGCGTGACGGCATCGCGCTTCAGCCAGACATTGTGGTTCTGGGATTCTATGTCGGCAACGATTTCCAGGATTCCGAGGAGCTCTTCGATTCTCTGGGCCGGCCGACGATCGACGTTGTCGACGGGCAACTCCAGGCCAATGACCGATTCCCTGCCGCCCGGTACGAGAAACAGGAACGAACCCTCCGCACGGCGACAATGTCCATCCGTGCATTCTTCGCCTCGCACAGTGCACTGTATGTATTTCTGCGGGAACGCTTTTCGGAGACGCTCTGGCGCCTGGGTCTTCGGAACAACCCGCCGCCGCCGGATTTCTGTGCGAAAGAGTTCTCCCCGGCGATGCAGCGGGGGTGGGCGCTCACGCAGCAGCTTCTTCATCGCCTCGATTCCTTCACGAGGGAGCATTCCATGAAGCTCGTCGTCGTCGCCCTGCCGACACAGTACCAGGTCCATGAAGATCTCTGGAAACACCACTTCACAACATTCGGCCTGAACCCGCAGGATTACGACCTTGACAAACCCCAGAAGCTCCTTGGAGAATATTGCCGGAGCCAGGACATCGCATTCCTTGATATGCTTCCCGTCCTGAGGGAGAAAGCAGGTCAGGAACCACTGTTCTACCCAATAGCATCGTACATGACTCCCGTGGGACATCGCGAGGTGGCCGACGCCCTGTGTGCCTTCATCCGTTCGGACATACTCACCGCGGGGCGCACCGCGGAGGCCCGCCGATGACGGCGCACCAGCAGGACACGGAACCCCTGAAGAAGAAATCCTCGTCGTTCCTCAAAAATCTGGGCGTCCTCGTGATATCCACGGTGGCAGCACTTACCGTAGGGGAACTCACCGTCCGGCTGTTCGTGCCCGTGCGGAATGTTGGTCCGACGTTTTCCGAATACGACCCCGTCTACGGCAAGCGCCTGAAGAAATCCTTCAGCTGCACGAGAACGGCCGCGGAGTTCACGATGCAGTTCTCCACAAACTCTCTCGGGTTCCGTGGACCGGAGCCGGAGGCCTTTCCTGCTCACGGCATCCTCTTCCTTGGCGACTCTTTCACCAGCGGCTACGGCGTGGACGACGGCCAGGAGTTTCCCGATCTGATTCGCCAGACGCTTGCACGCGATTTTCCGGAGAGTGCTCCTTCTGTGGTCAATGCCGGAAGTGGCAATACGGGAAATGGGTACTGGCTCCGCTTCCTCAGAAATGAAGCCGAACGGTTCGCACCGCGGATTGTTGTCCTGGGATTCTGCATCAACGACTTTGATGACAACTATTTTGATGGGATGTTCGTGTTGGACTCCGAGGGACGGATCCGGGAGAACACGGAGTCACACAGGCAGGAAGCGGCCCGCGATATTCAGGCGGTCATCGAGGCAATTCCGGGGCTTGCCTACTCACACCTCGTCGGGCTTGCCCGTCAGGTCTTCTCCGAAGGATGGGCCGAGGGGACGCTGCCAGCCGTCTCTCCCACCCGGGATTCTCTGACGTACGCTCTTGTTTCGAACGTCTTGAGTACATGCCGGGACCTCGATCTTCCAACGTTTCTTCTGACCATCGAGGTGGACGGCAACCGAAAAGCCCGTCTCGACTCGCTCGCACATGCGTTTAATGTGCCGTTGATTACCACCCCGACAAAACGGGAACGCCCGGACCTGTATTACGCGACTGACGGCCACTGGAATGCCCGTGGCCACCGGGAAGTCGCACAACGTGTGTACGATGCACTACGTCCCCATATTCGCAACTAGATCCGGAACCATATCCTCATGAGAATCATCATAACGCTCGTACTTCTTTTCTGCTTGTTTGCACCACTACGTGCATCCGCAAACGAATTCTGGGTGACTGCATACTATGCCGGCTGGATGCAGGGGAATCAGTGGAGTTATCATCTGAGACCCCAGAATATCGATTTCACTGCTGTCACACATATCGTCCATTTTTCGCTCGGCCCCAAGGAGGATGGCACACTGGATGATGAAGGGAACGGGGTCGGGGCGGAGAACGCAGCAGCCATCACGACGGCAGCGCACCGGGCCGGAAAGAAGGTGTTGATTTGTGTAGGCGGATGGAATTCCGAACAGGGATTCGCCGCAGCGACCCGGTCCGGCACGCGTGAACGCTTCATCAACAACCTCCTTGCACTCGTCAGGGGAAGGATGTATGACGGGGTGGACATCGATTGGGAGCCGTTCTCGCCGCAGTATCATGACCAATACATCTCCTTTATGCAGGACCTCAAGCGTGCGATGCAGGCTGCAGATCGCAACCTCCTCCTCACCGTCGCCACCAACAGCTCTCCTGAAATGTTCTCCCGGATCCATGGTCTTCTGGACCAGGTCAACATCATGACATATGACTATGCGGGCGCATGGCCCGGATGGTTCTCCTGGCACAACGCCCCCGTGTATGACGGTGGTGCACGATTTCCGAGCACGGGTGGCCCCCCTCCGTCAACTCATGAACATGTGGAGAGCTTCGTCCGCGCGGGAGTTCCTCGCGCGAAGATCGGCATCGGCATCGATTTCTACGGTTACGTCTGGAATGCCGGCGACGGGACGAAGACCGGAGGGGTCACAGCCCCGCAGCAATCCTGGAACAATCCCCCCTGGGTGAAGGACAACGTTCCCTATCATCAGATTATGCAGAGCTTTTTCAAGCCCGAGTACTACCGGTGGGACGACGGCGCCCAGGCAGCCTACCTTTCGATCGACAACCCGGGATCTGCAGAAGACAAGTTTGTCTCCTATGATGATGAACGCGCCTGTTCTGCAAAGATCGCCTACGCCCGGGAGAAGAGCCTTGGCGGAGTCATAATCTGGGAACTCGGCGGCGGATGGAACCCGCAGTCTTCCCCGCCAGATAAACTTCTGAAGGCCGTTGGAAAAGCCCTCAACCCGCGCTAACCAGGCACACGACCATGCGACGACGACCGGTGGGACGGGTGCTGCTCTCCCATCAATCGACGGAGCCTCCTGCGGTTCCGGCACCATCGCCGGGACAGATGCTCCGTCGCCCGAAGTCATTTTGCAGCAGAGCGGTCGGATCCCTGAGAAACATGTCCGGTGACTGCTCACACTCTCCCGGATTCGTCCGGCCCGGAGCATCCGGAATTGAGGGGTGGCTGCACATTCCAGGATACCCCGCGGCAAATTCTCTCTCCGTTCTCACCAGGTTCCCACACAGGTTTGTGACCCGTCTTCTGGAGCATGCATTATGGCGCGTATGAGGCATTGTGCTCTGTGGCACAGGATGTGCGATTCTCCCGCGGGGGGAGTCACGTCGGTTCTCGTACAGAGAGAGGGAGAGAGAAAATGAAGCGCATCGCCGCGGTCACCCTTGTCCTGTCACTCACCTGCTGCCGTCTCTTTGCACAATCATCACCATGGGTCAGTGCCTACTATGCAGGCTGGATGCAAAGCTACCTGCCGCCATCGGCAATCGACTATGGCGCCGTGACCCATATCATCCACTTTTCGATCAGCCCGACAAGCGGCGGGAATATTAGCGGGACCGGCAACGGGATCACCCCCTCCTCTTCTGCAGCGATCGTCCAGGCTGCCCATGCAGCGGGGAAGAAGGTGCTTATCACATGCGGCGGGTGGGGTGACGATCAGGGCTTCGTCACGAACACCAACGCGTCCAACCGGACTACCTTCGTGAAGAATCTCGTCGGCTTCGTGATCGCACACGGCTATGACGGTCTCGACATTGACTGGGAGCCTATCACCTCAGCGAGCCAGTTCAAACTCTTCATTCCCGAGCTGAGAGCGGCCCTCGATGCGGCCAGACCGGGTCTGTTGCTCACGATCGCATTGATGGGCGGTGATCCGTCGGCAGTCGTTCCCGTCTCCTCAGCGTTTGACCAGATCAATATCATGACCTACGACATGTCAGGTGCCTGGCAGGGGTGGGTGGTCTGGCACAATGCGCCGGTCTACAACGGGGGGCGCATCTTTCCCGGAACCAACTCGTTTGTCCCATCGGCCAACGCGGATGTCGATCAATTTGTCGCGGCCGGCATTCCCAAAGGGAAGCTTGGCATCGGCGCGGACTACTACGGGTACGTCTGGTCGGGAGTGACACAGCCGGGACAGACCTGGTCCTCCACGCCCGACGTGACGGCCAATGTGCCGTATTACGAGCTCATGAATACCTACGGTGCCAATCCGGTCCAATGGGACTCTTCGGCCCAGGCCGCATACATCAGCGTCACATCGGGAAGCGGCAAGTTCATATCGCTCGACAATGAACGGACCATGTTTGCCAAAGCAGAGTATGTGCGAACCAAGGGTATCGGCGGGATCATCATCTGGGAGCTTGGCGGGGGATACCGCGCAACCGCGCCGGCCGGCCAGCGCGACCGGCTCCTCCAGGCAGTGAAGCAGGCGTTCTTCGGAAGCGGACCTCCGCCTTCGGCGGACTCCGTCGCACCGGTCGTCGCCTTCAGCGCTCCGCCGGGAGGGGCGGTTCTGGCAGGCATGGTGTCAGTAACGGCAACTGCCGTTGACAACGGCGGTGTCGCGGGCGTGCAGTTCCGGATTGACGGAGCGAATCTTGGAAACGAGATCGGAGCTGCCCCGTACGCGGTCACCCTCAATACCTGGCAGCTCGCGAACGGTCAGCACACGCTCTCCGCAACTGCACGGGATTACGCCGGGAACAGTGCCACGGCATCTCTCACCGTAACGATCCAGAACGACGGCCCGCCCCCCGTCTCTCCTGATCTTGTCGTCTACGACGACGCCCTCCGCTCGCCGTTCCGGGATGCCTCCTGGAGCGCGACGCCGAATTATCAGAATACTGACCCTGTCCTGCTCGGCTCCAACTCCGTCAAGGTGGTTTTTTCGGCATGGGGCGGGTTTGACATTCTCAGCGGTCGCTGGAATGCCGAGGTCCCTATTGACATAACTGCCTATGACTCTCTGCGGTTCGGCGTCTATCCGACCACATCTCTCACACTCACGATCGGGTTCTATGTGGGTGAAACGACCACGATCACTATTCCAGCCGCCCGGTGGTCTACTTACGCTCTGCCCCTTCCCCGCGAACCCTTCAGCCGGTTCTACTTCACATCGGAAGCGTCGGGGTCGCGAACGGCCTATTTTGACATGATACGGTTCACCGGCGGCGCGGGAGCCGTCAGCGGCATCGCAGAAGATCAATCGGAGCTGCCGGAGGCCTTTGCACTGGAGCAGAACTACCCCAATCCGTTCAATCCGAGCACAAGAATCCGGTACAGGATCGGCGAGACAAATCGTTCACTCGAGGGTTCGGGCACGAACGGTGGGCGGGTGCATGCGCTCTCCGGGCTGGTCCGGCTCGCCGTCTGCGACGTACTCGGACGGGAGGTCGCGGTCCTGGTGGAAGAGCAACAGCAGCCGGGCGTCTATGAAGTGACCTTTGATGCGTCCGGTCTCGCAAGCGGCGTTTATCTTTACAGGCTCGAAGCCGCGGGGCAGACGTTTGCGCAACGAATGGTGCTCATGCGGTAGCACCAAGAGAGAATGAACCGGCGGCCCCGATCTGATCTGCGGGGCCGCCGCCGCGACTCATTCCCCTTCTGCGTATTCGCGCAGACGCTCATACAGATACTTCCGGCTCACACCCAGGATATGTGCGGCACGTGACTTCACTCCCCCGGTTGAAAGCAATGTCTGTTCGATGAGCATGCGCTCGACCGCCTGTATTGTCGACCCGATCGAGACGGTAATTGCCATGCGCAGGGTATGTTCTCGTGTGATGCGCTCGGGCAGGCATTTCGGTGTTACGACCGGATCCGGGCAGGTGATCACCAGCGCCTCAACGATATTCCGGAGTTCACGCACATTCCCGGGCCAGTGATACTCGGAAAGCGCTTCCATGCTATCGTCGTCGAGTTGTTTCGGGGGTTTGTCGTACCGGCGCGAGAAGATATCCATGAAATGGCGCAGAAGAATAGGCACGTCGCCGTGCCGTTCCCTGAGGGGAGGAATCGATATTTCCACAACTCCGAGACGGTAGTACACGTCTTCGCGGAGCTGCCCCGAGGCGAGGGCGTCAGGAATATTCCGGTTGGTGGCGGCGATGACACGCACATCAACTTCAATCTCTTCATTGCCGCCGAGACGCCGGAATTTCTTGACCTCAAGCGCACGAAGGAGTTTGGCCTGCACCTGCGGGGGTATCTCAGCCACTTCATCGAGGAATAGCGTTCCGCCATGAGCAAGCTCAAAACATCCCGGTCGTTTTGAAACGGCGCCCGTGAATGCTTCTTTCTCATGACCGAACAGCTCGTTGTCAATGACGTCAAGCGGGAGCGCCGCACAGTTCACGGAGATGCAGGCCTGGTCAGCTTTTGCACTTTGTTCGTGGATGTACCGGGCTATGACTTCCTTTCCCGTTCCACTTTCTCCGGTGATGAGGACCGCTGCATGTGACCTGGCTACCATCGCTGCCCGCTGCAGAAGGTCCTGCACTGTGGCGTTGCCCGTCACGAAGATAGTCCCCTGGGGAGGAATTGCACACGCCTTTCCCCCGTCGGCTCCGCGAACTGGTTTTATCTGGGTATCCTTCACTGGCTGGGAAGGCGTTGCCTGGATGCCTTGAGGATTTCTGGATTTTTCGTAGTTCTGCCGACTTACTGCCAGCATTGTCCCCCCCTGCTCATGAAAAGAACGCGAAACGGGCAGGATTTGTTCCTGCGGTTTCGAAAACCTCGATAATGGGGCTGAAACGTCGAATTGGAGAAAGGCAGTAGCTCAAGGGAGGGCGGCGAAGCTCCTAGACGAAAGACTGGCATAGAGAATTCCCTTGTTCTCTGTCGGGGGTTCGTCCATGAACGCCGCGCAACAATGAAGAATAGAAAGAACTGCCCCCAAGTGAAGCTGATGATAGTCTAAGAAATCAGGGGGGTAATGTCAAGAGAGAGCGAAAAAGTCAAGCCCCCTGATTGACTTTCACTCCCCTCTTTTGTACCGTGCAGTACGGTCGTTACATACTTGCCGTTCATCGAGAGTGGCGGAGGGACAGACCCTGTGAAGCCACAGCAACCGGAGCAAGACTCGTCAGGTGCTAAGTTCTGTTCCCGCTCAAGGGCGGGATGAAGATGAATCCGCAAGGTTGCGTTTCGTACGCCAACCTCACTCGGATTCCTTCTCCGGTTGAGGTTCTTGCTTTTCTACCACACACATTCACCAATTGAGGCCATCATGGACACAGCGCAGCGGCAGTACCGGTACGAGACGTTGCAGCTTCACGCGGGGCAGACACCGGATCCGGCCACCAACAGCCGCGCCGTGCCCATCTACCAAACCACCTCCTACACGTTCAATGACGCAGGCCACGCCGCCGCCCTGTTCGCCCTGCAGCAGTTCGGCAACATCTACACTCGTATCATGAATCCGACGACCGCCGTCTTTGAAGCCCGCGTCGCCGCCCTGGAAGGAGGCATCGGGGCGCTGGCCACAGCATCCGGCCAGGCAGCACAATTCCTTGCGCTCGCCACCATCGCCCAGGCGGGCGAGAATATCGTCTCCACCAGCAACCTCTACGGGGGCACCCACAACCAGTTCAAGGTCACGTTCCCCCGCCTCGGGATCTCGGTCAAGTTTGTCGACGGCGACTCGCCCGACGCGTTCGCGGCAGCGATCGATGACAAGACACGCGCCCTCTACATTGAAACCATCGGCAATCCGCGGCTCAATATCCCCGACATCGCGGCCATCGCCCGAATCGCCCATGCGCATGACATCCCCCTCGTGGTCGACAATACCTTCGGTACATGTGGCTACCTCGCCCGACCCTTCGACTGGGGAGCCGACATCATCACCCACTCTGCCACCAAATGGATCGGCGGCCATGGCACGTCCATCGGCGGTGTGATTGTGGATGCGGGGAAGTTCAACTGGGGAAACGGCAAGTTCCCGGTCTTTACGGAACCGAGCCCCGGCTATCACGGACTGCGATTCTGGGAAACCTTCGGCAGCGGTAGCTCATTCGGGAATCTTGCCTTCATCATCCGGGCCCGCGTCGAAGGGCTGCGCGACCTGGGACCCTGCCTGAGCCCCTTTAACGCGTTCCTTCTGCTTCAGGGTCTGGAAACACTGTCGCTCCGCGTCGATCGCCATTGCGAAAACGCCGCCCGACTCGCAGAATGGCTCCAACGCCATCCGCGAGTGGCATGGGTCGCCTACCCGGGTCTGGGCACCCACGCATTTCACGACCTCGCCCGGAAGTACCTGCGTGCCGGCCATTTCGGCTCAGTCGTGGTGTTCGGCATCAAAGGAGGCATCGAGGCGGGCAGAACGTTCGTCAATAATGTCAAACTGGCCAGCCTGCTGGCAAACGTCGGTGATGCCAAAACCCTTGTGATTCACCCGGCATCGACCACACACCAGCAGCTCTCGGACGAGGATCAGCACGCGGCGGGGGTAACCCCCGATCTGATCCGCGTGTCTGTGGGACTCGAACACATCGAAGATATTCTCGAGGACTTCGATCATGCGCTGGAGGCCACAGGAGCATGAGCGTAGCCCCGGAACCGGACACGACCGTCCTTGTCCGGACACACCTGACAACGCTGTATTCCGCTCCGTCCCCCCTGCTCCTCGATTGCGGGGAGACGCTCGCACCGGTGTCGGTCGCCTATGAAACCTATGGGGCGCTGAACGCCGAGGCCGATAATGCAGTGCTTGTGTGTCATGCCCTCACAGGAAGCGCCCACGCAGCCGGCCTCAGCGATGAGGACCCGCGCAGCCCGGGATGGTGGGACCCGATGATCGGACCGGGACGCGCACTGGATACGTCCCGCTTCTTCATCATCTCCTCCAACTTTCTGGGTAGTTGTTACGGCACCACCGGACCGTCGTCCCCCGATCCCGCAACCGGCAGACCATACGGGACGCGCTTCCCCGCGGTGAGGGTCAGAGACATGGTCAGAGTGCAGGAGAAACTCCTGGCATCACTTGGCGTCCGCCGCCTCCGCACGGTCATCGGCGGGTCACTCGGCGGAATGCAGGTGCTGGAGTGGCCACTGCTCTATCCCGACATGGTCGCATCAATCATTCCAATCGCAACGGCGGCACAGCATTCTCCGTGGTGTATCGGGCTGAACGATCTCGCGCGTCAGGCCATCACGCTCGACCCTGCCTGGCGGAACGGCGATTACTATGGCCACGGCCAGCCCGAAGGAGGACTCTCCCTCGCGCGCCAGATAGCCATGGTTTCGTACCGGAGCAGCGGTTCGTTCCTGGAACGATTTGGGAGAGAGCAAGTTCCGCCGGAAGGCGATCATTCTTCCGAACGAACAGTCTACCAGGTGGAAAGCTACCTGCATTATCAGGGGAAGAAGCTTGTCGACAGATTTGACGCCAATACCTACCTCGTCATCTCCCGTGCAATGGACGATCACGATGTTGCCCGGGACCGCTCCTCGCTGGAAGAAGTCCTCGGCATGATCAGGATACCTGCCCTCTGCATCGGCATCGATTCCGACATTCTGTACCCCGCTGAAGAGCAGCGGCGGATAGCGGCCCTTCTTCCCCGGGCACAGTACCGCGAACTTCATTCACCACACGGACATGATGCCTTTCTGATGGCGTATGGTCAGCTCGGCGATCATGTCCGGGCGTTCCTCGCGGAGGTCCCGTGAACCGCATCATAATGAAATTCGGGGGGACATCCATCGAAAGCAGTGCCGCGATGCGGCGCGTCGCCGATATTGTAAAAAGCAGCCCTGCCCGCCAGACGGTAGTGTTTCTGTCGGCATGCACCGGCGTGACGAACACGCTTCTTCTCATTGGTGCAGAATCGGCCGCCGCCAGGTCAGACCATGCGGCCGCTCTTGTGGAAGAAATCGGCGCCCATCACCGTGCGCTCGTGCACGAACTTCTTCGGCCCGACGCACAGGAGGACCTCGACGGACGTATCCGGGGGGTGGATCGGGGAGCTGCATTCGCTCGTCCGCGGAATCAGCATCCTCGGAGAACTCACGCCCCGATCCCTGGATATACTGGCCTCCTACGGTGAACGGCTTTCCAGCGCCGTGTTCGCGGCCCATCTGCGGACGACAGGAGTGCACTGCGTGCTTGTGGATGCACGAACGTTTATGATCACCGACGATCACTTCACGCGCGCCGTCCCCGATTTTGAAAAAACACGGGAGCGTCTGCGCACAACTGTTGAGCCGGTCCTCGAGGACGGACAAATCGTCATCACCCAGGGATTCATCGGGTCAACTCCTGAGGGGATCACGACCACAATCGGGCGGGGCGGATCGGATCATTCCGCTGCAATCGTGGGCGCGCTCCTGGAGGCGGATGAAATACAGATCTGGACGGATGTGGACGGGATACTGACCGCGGACCCGTCCATCGTCCCCGATGCCCACCGCATCAGGATCATGTCGTTCCGTGAAGCCTCGGAGCTTGCGTATTTCGGTGCCAGAGTCTTGCATCCTGAGACCATCCTCCCTGCCGTCCGGAAGTCTATCCCGGTGCGGGTCCTCAATTCCCGGCGTCCATCCGCGACCGGAACGCTTATCGTGGCCGAGCCTCACACCGCGCAGCAGTGCATCATTAAATCCGTTGCCTACAAGGAAGGAATCACTCTGATCGGGATCGTTTCCTCACGGATGTTTCTTGCCCACGGGTTTCTCGAGAACATCTTTGACGTCTTTCACAAGTACCAGACCGTGGTCCATACGGTGGCATCATCGGATGTCAGTGTTTCCGTCACCATCAACGATACCATGCATCTCTCGTCCATCGTGCGCGAGCTTGAGCGGTTTTCCACGGTAACCGTTGATCGTCATCGAGCCATCGTTTGTGTCGTCGGTGACAATCTCCGGAACAGCGCAGGCATTGCCGCCCGCGTTTTGCACGCCATCACCCATGTCAACATCAACATGATCTCACAGGGTGCATCGGAGATCAACATCAGTTTTGTGGTCGATGAGCAGCAGGTCGACAAGGTGGTTGTGGCGCTTCATGAGGAGTTCTTCAGCACTGTTGATCAAAACCGGGAGATTTTCGATTGATGGCCCTGCAGGGGTACACTGTGGTTGTGGCCGGTGCCACCGGCATGGTCGGCCGGGCGATGGTCCGTGTCCTCGAGGAGCGTGCTTTTCCCGTCAAGCGTCTGGTCCCGCTGGCGTCAGTCCGTTCGGCAGGGTCCACCATCCGGTTCCGTGGGGAGGATGTTGTGGTTCGGGAACTCTCGGAGGAGACGCTGCGCGATGCGGATGCTGATGTAGCGCTCTTTTCAGCAGGCGCTTCGGTGAGCCGAAGGTTCGCGCCCATCGCTGTGCGCATCGGTGCCATCGTGGTCGATAACAGCAGCGCCTTTCGCATGGACCCCGGGGTCCCCCTGGTTGTACCGGAAGTCAACCCACACACCCTGCGGACCCACAGGGGAATCATCGCCAACCCGAATTGCTCAACCATTCAGATGGTGGTTGCCCTGAAGCCGCTCCATGACGCCTTCGGCATTGTCAGGATCGTCGTGGCCACCTACCAGTCCGTTACGGGGGCCGGGAGGCTCGGACTGGACCAGCTGGAAGCGGAACTCCGCGGCGAAGCCCCGCAGCGCGCCAGGTTTCCTCACCCGATTGCGATGAATTGTCTTCCCCATATTGACGAATTCGATGCAAGTGGTTCCACGCGCGAAGAGATCAAGATGATGAAGGAGACAGCGAAGATCATGGAAGCGCCGGACATCGGCATCGCAGCCACCTGCGTGAGGGTTCCCGTCCGTGGCGGTCACAGCGAAGCCGTGACGATTGAATGCCGACGCCCGAGCAGCGCGCAGCAGGCGATCGAGATACTGAAAACTGCCCCGGGGGTTGTCGTCCAGGACGATCCTGCCTCGGCGGTGTATCCCATGCCCGTCAATGCGGAGGGGCGCGATGAAGTGTTTGTCGGTCGCGTTCGCGTCGATCCCAGTGTCCCTTCCGGCCTCTCCCTCTGGATCGTGTCGGACAATCTCCGGAAGGGTGCGGCGACGAACGCCGTGCAGATCGCCGAACTTCTCGTCCGGGAAGGACTGCTTCGTCCCGCGCGCTGAACGACCTCAGAACACGAACGTGAGACCGACGCGGAAGCTGTCGTTCATCAGCGGTGCTTCGCTGTCGAAGGGGAAGTTCATGCTCTCCTTCCGCAGCTCATAGACGCCGTAGGCGAACGCGTTCTTCAGGAGAAATGCAACAACGGGTGCGGCTTCCGGTGTAGATTTCAGAATACGGTCGACGAATCTGTCAAGAAGCCATTGCCCTCCACCCTCGAGGAGCGCGCTTCCTGCCCAGCGCCAAAACATGTGGCGTTCGAATACCGCGGACCGCTCAAACCCGGCGTCGATCGCAAACAGCGGTGCTATCCTGAATCGAATGACCGCATCCATTTTGGTGCCGAACCTGAACCGCCCATCGAATCGCGCGAGACGCACGCTGTCGGCCCCCCCGCGCATTCCTTCCCGTATCTTTACCTGTGTCCATTGCATTCCCTCGGTCGAAAGGAAGAGCAGCGCGGCATCACTCCTGCCCGGCCCGAACCTGTACCCGTATCCCCTCTCCCGGCACGTGCCCACACGCCACTGCTCCAGAGCAATGGCGTCAGTCGCCCTCGTGCCGCCGAGACCCGATGAGACGGCCCCGAAGGAGAGATAGGTGGTCCTGTGGTCGACGACCCCAGCCGTCTGATCCTCGACGTCCTCCCGGGTTCCGCCAAGCCGGACTTCCGCCGCGCTGAATCCGGCAATCGACTGCTGAGAGCCATGGAGCGTGGTTGCAGTTCCCCCATACCAGATCCCAATTGTGGGACTTCTGCGAAAACGGAACCAGGACCAATCCTCCTCCCCTCCCGTCGGCGTGGCGGTCGAGTCTTCCTGCGCCAGCCCCCCCTGAACGAGAAAAACACACATCACAAAAAGAAACGAACGCACTCGTGTGGCTTGCATAACCGGTCTTTCTTTGTGGGATACATCTTCACAACGAATACGGAAATCCGGCAATATGGTTGCGCCTCGCTCCCCGGTGTGGAACAGGCCAGCCCTCTGTCACCCCCAGAGACCGGCAATGCGCTGGCCACAGCGGGGACATTTCCCCTGATCCAGCGAGTTGGCAAGGACGGTGAAGCCGCGGCGGCGGATGACCACAGTCCGGCACTCCGGACAGAACGTACTCTCCCTTTCATGGCCAAAGACATTGCCTGGATAGACGTACCGAAGTCCCTCGGCATGCGCCGCTTCCATCGCTTTCTCGATGGTGGCAACAGGAGTTGGAGGAAGCTGCTGCAGTTTGTACAGGGGCGTGAATCTGCTGAGGTGAACGGGCACATCGCGCATGCCCCGCTGACACATCCAGCCTGCCAATTCCCTGACCTCTTCGATCCTGTCCGTCCATCCCGGCACCATAAGCACCGTCACTTCAAGCCAGACGTGTTCTTCTGTGAGGATCTCAAGGGTTCGGAGTACGGGGGCCAGCGATCCCCCGCTGAGCCGCCGATACGTATCGTCGCGGAAGCTCTTCACATCGATATTTGCGGCATCGAGAACGCGGCAGAGATCTCGCAGGGGTTGCTCTTCGATGTACCCGTTCGATTTCCAGAGATTCCTGATCCCCTTGCGCCGGGCCAGCAGGGCAGTATCGAAGGCGTATTCGAAAAAGGTGGTCGGTTCGGTGTAGGTGTATGCGATCGACGCACATCCGGTCCGTTTGCATTCCTCAACGGCGCTGGCAGGCATCAGGTCGCTATTGATCGTGTCGCGCGGGCTGGCCTGTGAGATCTGCCAGTTCTGACAATTGAGACAGGAAAGATTGCACCCTGCGACCGCAAGTGAAAAAGCGCGGCTTGACGGAAGCACATGGAAAAAGGGCTTTTTCTCAACGGGATCGATATGCACAGCACAGGGGTTGCCGTACGCAATAGAATAGAGCACACCGCCGGCATTGATACGGTTCCTGCACCGGCCTGAACCTCCTGCACTGATACGGCAACGGTTCGGGCACTTCGTGCAACGAATCGCATCGCCCTCCGGCTCGGCATACCGCGCCTTGATGCACCAGCGATCCAGGTCGTCAGGAGTGTGTCCCTCCTCCCCCTGCCCTATCCGGGCAAGCACGGCACCGGCGTCCGCGAAGCAGAGACAGGTCCCTGCCTGCAAACAGGTCCTGAGGAATGCACGCTTGTTCATTCGGTTTTCACTCGGGTTTCTCGCCTGGCGTTCGCGGATCCGGTTCCCCGAAGACGCACGCTTGATACACGTAGAGCTCTGCCGACTTCCACCCGTCCCATCCGATCCCCGCTTTGTCGGCAGCGCAATGGCCGAGGAACTCTTCCACTGTCCATCCTGTCTCAGTCGCAACCTGGGGGAGAAATGTCCCGGCCCGGTCTCCTTTACGAATATAGATCCCATGCTTTCCCAGATCGATGTCGCCAGCGCTCCGTATTCTCTGCATGGGGGAGAGAACCGAGATCTCTACGCGGATGTCGCGTAGCTCTGCAGGCTGTACCGGCGGGAAACGGGGATCCTCCGTTGCGGCGGCCCGGGCCATCTGCCGGACGACCACGGCGAGCGGCAGGGTGCGTGCAAACGACCCGATGCATCCCCGCAACCGATGCCCGCGGTACAGCGACACAAAGGCAGATCCGGGCTCTCTCAACCGCGGGGATACCGAGATTTCCGGGTCCGGCGGACCGCTTCGATTGGCTACGCCGGAGGCGATGCTCGACCGGGCAATAGCAAGCAGTGTGTGCTGATCTTCGAGCGGGATGAAAAAACCCGACGGAGCGCTCCTGCGGACAGTCAGTGCGGCATACCCGACCACATGGTCTCCATCCGCCCCGGACACGTCTCCGGAATTCGCGTACCGGACAAGCTCCAGCGTGTCTGCTGGATCGCCCTCAATCATGTACAACAGGGTGAGCACCGCGGAGGAACCGCACATGCGGGTCACGAGGCCTGGTACGCGACCCTCGCCGTTCTCCCGGAGGGCGTTCACGAGCCTCCGGGGAGAGCCAGTGCACACCGCTGCGATCGTCGTCCGATCGACCACCTCTGCTGCCCTGGCGGGAGGATAATGCGAAAGATCTGTGCTGATCACAAAAAGTGTGTGCTCCCCCCAATACGGACGCAAGGCCCGGGCGATCGCTCGAATCTCATCCTGATCATCCGTCCCGATCAGTATTGGAATCAGACGGAACGATGTGCCGAGCACTGTCTGGAGAAAGGGGAGCTGCACTTCAAGGCTGTGTTCGCCGGCATGGGCCGCGTCGTTCTCGATCACGCCGTGTTACCCGCCACCAGGCGATTGCCGGCATCACGATCGACAGTCACTCGTCCTAGCGGCGTCAGGAAATCGCCGCTCGCAAACACAGCGCCACCGTTGAAGGCCATGCGGTGGCTCGAGCCAAGAAGCACCACTCTTTCTACCTGCGATCCGGCGTTGAGCTGGTTGAACCCGGACGCTGCAACAGCTCCGGAATACTGATACCCTGCATGGGGGACGATGAGTGCGAGAGGCTGGCCAGGATGCCGTGGTGAAACGGCGCGGCCCAGGAGTGTCTGCACGGTCTCCCGGAGTTCACCGGGATCCCGCGGATAAAACTGACCGGCAAAGGCTGGAAGCCGATCCCCCCCCACCGCAAGTGCGGGAAGCGCGAGGAGGAAGAGGATACTCCGCGTAAACGGAACCCTAAAGCGTGTTTTCACCGTTGGCCTCAGGAGAGAAGTCAGCGAGAAAAACGTACGCCTCTTCACTGAGAAAATCAAGGAGGGGGAACGCCGGTTGCAGAAAGGTGCACGTTACACTATATTGGACCCGACAATGGAAACAGCCGTCAGCATAGCTCTGGGAATCGGGTTGAGTGCGGCAGCGGGGTTCCGCGTCTTTGTTCCCCTTCTCGCCCTTAGCGCGGCCTCGATCAGTGGATATGTTGAGCCCTCACCCGGCTTCGCATGGATCGGAACATATCCTGCTCTCATCGCCTTCGCGAGCGCAACGATCATCGAGGTGATCGCCTACTATGTCCCCTGGTTGGACAACATCCTTGACACCATCGCCACGCCTCTGGCCGTGGCTGCTGGAGTCATCGCATCCGCCTCCCTTATCAGCAACCTTCCGCCTCTTGCCACCTGGATTCTGGCCGTGATCGGTGGCGGGGGTGCCGCGGGGCTCATCCAGGGGGCGACATCGCTCCTCCGGCTCAAATCATCGACGCTGACTGCAGGCCTGGGAAACCCTTTCATTGCGACGGCAGAGCTTGCAGGTTCCGTGTTCACTACTCTGCTCGCGCTTTTCATTCCGCTGCTGGCCCTCGCACTCGTTCTTCTTGGCTGTGGCCTTCTCTTCGCTTCGGCCCGCAGGCTGCTCTTCGGGCGCACGCGGGCGCGTGCCCCCCGGCACACCGATCACCGTGGCTGATAGAACTGCATCGCCTCGGGGATCAGTCGTTGAATGTTCTGGATCCGGGTATCATCCGACGGATGAGTGCTCATGAATTCGGGCGGAGCCGCCCCCCCCTTCATCTGTGCCATACGTTGCCAGAACGAGACCGCCTCCTGTGGATTGTATCCTGCCATCGCCATAAAGACGAGGCCGAGGTGGTCTGCCTCACTTTCCTGCGTCCTGCTGAATGGGAGAAGCGCTCCAAACTGGGCGCTGACGCCGTAGACCGTCAGCCAGAGATCCTTTGTTTTTTGCGGCTCCTTGTCGAGTGCCTGCGAAAGTGCCAGGCCGCCGAGTTGGGCAAGCATGCCCTGGCTCATACGTTCATTGCCATGCTCGGCCACGGCATGAGCGACCTCATGCCCCATGACCACGGCCAGCCCGGCTTCCGTCTGCGTCACCGGCAGGATGCCGGTGTAGAATACCACTTTCCCTCCCGGCATGCACCAGGCGTTCACCTCGTCGCTTTCGATCAGATGAAATTCCCACTTGTAATCCTTCAGGGCATCAGACAATCCTTTCTGCTGGAAGTACGATTCCACCGCATGCTGAATGCGGGTGCCCACCGCGGTGACCTGCGCGGTCTGCGCCTGGTTCGTACTGAGCTTGTTGCTATTGAGGAACTCGCCATACTGCTGATAGCTCATACTGAGCATCTCTGCAGCGGGAATAAGGCTGAGTTGCTTGCGGCCGGTTATGGGAACGGTGCTGCAGGCAACGATGAACAGCGCCGTGAGAGCTACGATGAGTGCAGAGTGTGTCCAGGTTCGCATCGGAGGTCCCTTTGATCAATGAGGTTAGTGGAGGTCGAGTTTTTTCAGTTTTGGTTGAATGACAAGTCGGCAGTAGGGCGCTTCCGGATTGTTCCGGAAGTAATCCTGGTGATAGTTCTCTGCAGCATAGAACTTTTCGAGAGGGACGATTTCCGTAACGATCGGGTCAGTATACAGGTGTTGTGCTTCTGTGCGCGACTTCATGGCCGCGACCTTCTGGGCTTCATTGTGCGTGAAGATCACCGAGCGATACTGCGTCCCCACGTCCGCTCCCTGCCGGTTCAGTGTCGTCGGATCGTGCGCTTCCCAGAACACCTGCAGGAGGCGTTCAAAGGAGATACGGGACGGATCAAGTTCAATCGCGCCACTTCGCGTGGCCAGTTCTTCCCGTGCAGACATCGTCGTACGTCGGGTCCGCCGTCGTTCCCCCGCATAGCCGGCAGTAACGGAGGAGACGCCGTCAAGACGCTCGAAAACTGCTTCGACACACCAGAAACACCCTGCACCAAATGTCGCCTTCTGCATGTGAATTGCCTTTTGTGCCTGAGAGGAAACAACCGTAGCCAGGACGAGGAAGAGCAGTACGGTGGATCGCATGTGAATCCTTTCCTGTATATTCTTACAGGAGAACACCGAATTCTTCCAGATAGTTCGCTTATCCGACCGGGTGGGTCAGAGCTCCACTGTGACGATATCGTTGGGTGCATTCCGAAACGTCTCGACCACGCGCACTCCGGGTGCACCGTACGACCGCAACGTTTCCTGCATCGTGCTCACGGCCCGCGCATTCGTATTGCACTCTTTGCTGATGTGCGCGAGTACTACGGCATGCGGGTGTATTGAGGAAACATCCAGGATTTCGCAGACAAAACGGCCGGATTGTTCATTCGAGAGGTGGCCGATTGTCCTGATCCTCTTTTTCAGCCATTCAGGGCGGGAGGAAGATTCCAGCATCTCGGCGTCATGGTTCGACTCGAGGACCAGCACATGGGAGTCCGCAAGCTTGCTTGCCAGCCCTTCGGGGGGATATCCCAGGTCCGTCACCACCGTGGCCTTACTGATTCCTCCCAGGGCATCGGCATGGACCGCATAGCCGAAGCATCCTCCGGGAGCATCGTGTGGCACGGCAAACACCTCGACGGAGAATGGTCCAACGTCCTGCCGTTCCCCATCGAACGGGAGGAGGGCCGGTGTCCCCTGGTAGCGCCGCGAGGAACCGGTACTGGAGGACAAGTGCCTCCAGGACGCTCCGGGGGGCGGTCACCGGAATCGAGGCCTGGAGGACTGCCTCGAGCATTCGCGGATCCACATGATCGCCGTGGGTGTGGGTCAACAGGACGCCGGCGACATTGCGCAGCGTCAGGCCAATATCGCGCAAGTGGCGACCGACATAGCGCGGACCGAAACCGCAATCAACCAGGAGGGCGCGATGGTCATGCCAGATGACGGTACAGTTCCCGGCACTCGAGCTGCCGAGCACGCGGAGATGCATCAGGATCCCCCCGCCCCCCGCGGCGCGCGACGCCGCCCTGGAAGCCGGAGCCACGGAATCCTGACCCGCGTGCGCCACCCCGTCCTCCTCCGTTGCCTTTCCGCCCACGGCCGGCGGGACCTTCACCATGATGGTGATCCCCGGGAGGTTCTGTGACATCCTTCAACGAAAGCGGATACTCGGTGAGCTTCTTCCCATGCAAAGCCGCGATTGCGGCCTTTGCCTGTTCCTCCTCCGGCATTTCAATCTGGCCGAAGCCCGTGGGCTTTCCGGTGATCTTATCCATGTCCAGCGTAATGCTCCCCACCGTACCATAGGCGGCGAACAGCTCGCGGACACGCTTCTCATCGAATTCACGGGGCAAGTTTGCGACGTGGATGTTCACTGTGTACTCCCTTCATGTTGCGAATAGTTGTGCGACACACCGTCGGCGTCGGCGGCGGCGGCCTCGCTCACTGCGGGATCTGGAAGCTTGACGGGCGGAGGCGAAAACCCCACGACCGACCCTGCACGCACACGCACGAGGTACGGAGACAGAGTTGTGCCGGGAAGTGTTCTGGCACCTTCCTCGATAAGGATCGGGCCTATCCCTGTTCCTGCCCCGATGGTGCAATTCGGGCGGATTTCAATGATGCCGTACCGGAATTTCCCGGCACCTTCGTATGCATGCACCGTAAGTCGACTGAACGCGCCGATCAGGGTGTTGTCGCCGACAAACACCAGCTCCGGCCGGAAGTGGTCCAGCCACACCATCTGCATGATCTCGACGTTTCGCCCGATGTGCGCCCCCATCCAGCGGTAGAGTCGGTTCTTCAGTGGAGTCCCCTTCATGAAAAAGGAAATCCCTACCTGGAACAGCACCAGTATCCTGCGATGCAGCGGAAGATTGGCCTGGCGCCAGTTAACAGCGTTGGGCTCTTCCGGCGCTCCAAGCCCGCTGATGGTATAGTGGCGCTGGACCAGCGTCAGGTATGCACGGAGACGATCTGCACCGTCTGCGGTGTCTGGATCAAGGAGGGCCAGATCAACCCCTTTCCCCCGGGCGGTCTTGGAGATCGTCACGACCCGTCCTCGCTTTCTGGCCAACCGGAGGGTTCGGCGAATGATATCCGTCGTCACCTCCCTCATCACATCGTCTGGGTTCCGGAGAGTAGTCATAGGACGCCTCACATTTCCCACTCCTGTTCGGTAAACGCAGCCGTACATGTCGCCCCTGCACTCCGCACGTGCGATCGATGCGCGGGCTGCGCAAGATATCGATAAAGGATTTTGTACGTGTCATAGTCAAAACGATGAACCGGGTCACGCTGCACATGGGCACCGGCATCAGACGACCGGGCCGTGCCCAGAAGGCACCAGTTGTCGAGCAGAAACACCTCACGTTCCCCGCTCGCGGGATTCTCTTCCTGAATAACCACAGGCCCCTTGAAGGGCCACGCGTGAACGCGGCGCCGGTTGAAAGCACGTTCTGCACGCTGATTGTACAGCGCAGGCGGCTCTTCACCAATGCACGCACCGTAACACTGGTGGAGATGGTAGCCGAAACAGGCGCTCCGGACCCGTGGCCGTTCCAGGCCCAGGAGCGCAAGGCAGAGGCTGTGCTCTCGGGCTGCGTCGCGCAGGAACTCCTCCGCCTGTTTCCCTGATTTGAATACCGCCAGTACATCCATGCTGCGATCGGCTTCGATGTGCTCCACCTCCTCGAGCGCAACCCCCAGGTAGCCCTTCGATGTCGTCTTCCTCTTCGCAAGAACCAATTTCCGAATCCGCCGTGACGCGCTGTTGTAGACAGGCCGCAGCTCCTTGATGAGCGCCGATTCGAGCAGGAGCGCGCCGAGTTCGCCGGGGGTTGTCCGGACGTCAATGTGGTGGACCAGCCGGCACATTTCCATTTCCTTCGAGGATCGCTCGGTTCCAGAGAAGTGACTCAGGACCCTGGTCCGGATGGTCTTGCTCTTGCCGACGTACAGCAGTTCTCCCCCTTTACCATAAAAAAGATACACGCCGCACGTATCAGGCAATCCACGGACGGCAGGACGCTCAATCTGGGGTGGAAGCCGGTCGTCCTTCAGCACCTGCCGGATCGCCTGCTCGAAGGCGGCATGGTTCCACGTCGCGCCGGACGTGCGTCAGGAAACCAAACACCGCCCGGGCATCGCCGAGAGCACGATGCCGTGCGGGACAGTCCAGACCATACCGCTCAATAATGCTCCCCAGATCATGTCTCCGGTGCTCGGGAAACAGCCGCCGGGAAAGCCTCATCGTGCACAGGCATCGTGCACGGAAATCCCTTCCAACACGCGCAAACTCATTGCGCAGGAACCCGTAGTCGAAGCTGGCATTGTGTGCGACGAACACAGCTCCTTCCAGCATCCGGGCTATCTCCCGCGACGCTTCCGAAAAGACCGGGGCTCCGGTGACATCGCCCTGCCGGATCCCCGTGAGCTGCTCTATCGCCGGATGAATGTAGCATTCGGGGTCGATGAGCGACTCATACGATCCGACGATGGTATCCCCCTCAACGCGCAAGATGCCCACCTCCAGAATCCTCGCATACGCGGCGCTGGTCCCCGTCGTCTCCAGATCGACGATAACCATCGGATCGATCATGCATGCCCCACGTGGATAATACCGTCCCCGAAACGGTCTCGCAGTCGATCGACAGCCTTCAACACGTCCTCCCGTTTCTCTGACGTCGTCGACGAAAAGAGATCCAGCTGGCTTCCCCCCGTGAAGTGTGAGAGGTGAACCCCAAGCAGGCGCACGGGTCGGCCGGACTCCCACGTTGCATACAAGAGATCCTTTGCGATCGCAAAGACCGTCGGATCGTCGTTTGTCGGTTCGATGCTTCGGGATCGGGTCAACGTCGTAAAGTCCGTATACCGGAGCTTCAATTGAATCGTCCGCACATGCCATCCTTTTGCACGAAGGGTTCCGCACACGTCCTCGACCAGTGGATGAAGGGCCTGCTCGAGATCCTCCTTCCGCCGGAGATCAGTGCCGAAGGTTTCTTCGCGACTGATGCTCTTCCGGGTCGTCTCGGTGCGAACGACGTCGTCACCGAGACCGTGCACAATACGATACAGCCAGGGTCCCTGGGCACCCATCATCAGCGTCAGATCGTCGACCGTAACACGCTGGAGATCTGCAACGGTCGTGAACCCTCTCGACCGCAGCATTTCTTCCTGTCTTCGTGCCGACGCCTGGGACAACGCCGACCGGCAGGGGTGCAAGAAAACGCTCTTCTTCTCCCGCGGGCACGATGCACAGCCCTTCCGGCTTCACCGTGTTGACGGCAACTTTTGCGACACTCTCGCTTGTTGCAAGAGCAATGGAACACGGAAGCTGAAATTCCTCTTTGACAAACCGCTGAATCGTGCTCATGAATCCCGGAATATCCCCTCCGTACAGGCGGTCGCAACCGGTGAAATCCATGTACAGTTCGTCGATGGATGCCCGTTCTACCACGGGTGCAATCTGCATCATCCGCTGATAGATACGGTGTGACACCTCTCCGTATGCGCCATGGCGTCCCCGAACGTATGATTAGCCCCGGGCAGAGCCGGCGCGCTCGGGAGGTCGGCATGGCAGACCGCACTCCGAAGGCCCTCGCTTCATAGGACGCCGAGGCAACCACACCTCTGCCCTGCGGAGATCCTCCGACAACGACGGGCTTGCCAATCAACCCGGGATTCGAAATCCGTTCAACGGAGACGAAAAAGCAGTCCAAGTCGAGGTGCGCAATGTGTCGCGGTGTGGTCGTCATCGAACGGGGCGTTTTGAGTAGTATACCAAGATCGGGGGGGAAATGCTACTTTGCCGATCTCCTCCCCCGAAACACCTCGTAGGTGCCGAATGTCGCCACGCGCTCAAGCGTCCCACTCCGGAGAAGCCTGTCGTACACCTCTCTCCCGAATGGGCCAACGACAAGATAATCTGTCGAGAGGACGTCCGGCGCATAGCGGTAGGTGGATGAGGAATCCCCCGTCGCCATCTCGATGAGGCTCACATCCATCTGTGGGGGAGGAGTGGTGTACGGACGGTCAAGAAGGAAGAGAATCTCGCTTTCATACGTTTCGACGGTGCTGTGCACCGGAGTTCGCGTGTTGAGGTAGGTGACAACTTCCTTGAACTCGTCGCCGGAATCGAGCGTATGGAGACCCACGACGCCGAGCCCCGCCTGCCGGAGCAGGAGCATGCCGATTACACCGAGCAGCAAGAGGGATCCCACCCTCCGAGCCCCCCACCTCGGGCCTGACGACGGGGTGCCGTGGAGACGACTCAATCCGATCGCGGAGAGCCGGATCATCAATGCCGCGAGGAACGGTACCGCAAGCACCCACGGCGGATACACATATCTCCCCCATCCGATCGAGAGCACGACAAACCAGGCATACCAGCCTGCAGCCACGAGGAGCAGGACAGATCGGACAACTGCAGTCCAGGAGATCGAGGGTTCCTCCCGGACCTCACGAATCATCTGCCACACGAAGACACCCAGCGAGACGGTGATCGGAAGTCCAGCACCGACCGAAAAGCGAAGCATCGAGAGGCGAATGGCGGGGCTCAACACGATCGCCGACGCTTCAGTCAACCCAACGATTTGTCCCCCGGCCACGGTGTGACCGGAGAGAACCGCCTCCCGCACGAGTGCGAGCACCCAGACTGCACCAAGGGTTCCTGCAGCGACTGCGGCAAGTGGAAGGACCGTCCGGCGATGCCTGGTGAAGACGAGACCCAAAGGGAGCACAAGTCCGACAAGAAGAAACGGCTGGACCTGGGCCTTCGTCTGGAAGGCGATGCCAAAGGCAAGAGCGGAAAGCGTGAGGAGGACAGGCCGCCTTCCTCCACTACGGGCCAGCAGGACGAAGCCGGCAAGAAGGAACGCGAGCGCGGGAACCTCACCAAGCACCTGCCGCCCGAACAGCATCGGGACGAACTCCCACTGTATTGGAAAGCAACATGCCAGCACAAGAGTGACCATCGCAATCTTGCGATTGAAGAGATCTCGTGCCAGAAGCCAGAGGAGCACGAGCATCACAAGGGTGCAGACGAGGATCACGATCCGGGCCTGGAAAAGGCCAACACCAAAGATGGCAAAGCCCCCTGCAACAAGCGCAACCACAGGGAAATGTGCCGCGAGGGCCGCGTTGGAGGGCAGTCCGAGTTGCAGATGACCGTAGTGTCCGAGCACTACCCAGTTCCGCGCCACATTGAGGGTCCACCCCTCATCCCACCACGGGGGAGGAAGGTGCTCGAGCCGGATGACTCCCGCCAGCGCAAAGAGCCCGACGGCCAGAACAACGGCTGCACCACGCAAAAGTCTCATGGATCCTCGCTGAGTCGATCAATCCGGCAGTTCATCTGACGGCAGGAGAAGCGGCGCTGTACGATAGACTGCCACCCGGATGTGGGGTTTCTGATGGACATTCGTGACATGGTGGATGAGCGCAGGCCAGTCTGCGAACAACCGCCCGCGCGGAAACACACGCACGAGATCGTCCCCCGTCATCGCCGGTGAAAAAAGACACACACGCATCCTTCGTTCACTGAGCATTGCGGCTGCATGGCGAACCATCGCCGGAACTCTCAGGACATCCCTGAGGCGGGCATGGCGGATCCGTCGTTCGAGCCTCACGCCCAACGGCATGGCGGCCGGGAACAACTCATGGGAACCCGCACCTGCCGGGCATGAGGCAATGAGCAGCAGGGACGCGCTGCGCGACGCCCGTGCCAGGGGCCACAGTGCACGATCATGAGCGAACTGCAGGGTAGAATCGAACGGGTATGCGTCCGCAACGATTACATCCGCATCGGGGACCCACCTGATCCGGCCGAGTGCACTGGCAAACGCCACTCCCTCTGTATGCGCCTGCACCGGATCACCGGCAAAGCACCCCGCGACTCCCCGCTGCTCCGTGAGAACGACGTTTACCACAAACGCCAGGCCGATGGTGCGGGCAATCTCGACAATTTCCTCCCGCAGATCATTCTCCAGTGATCCTCCGCGTCGTGCTGCACCCCGCAACGTGTCATGCATATGCCGGATGGTGTCGATGCCGCACATGCCGGGGGCAACGATTTTCGCTCCTCCGGAGAAGCCGGCCGCAGGGTGGGGGTAGATACTCCCTACGCCTATCTTGAGATCGCACGACATCAGATGCCGGTTGACGGAAATGGGGGTCCCGCGGCGTGACCTGCCGATATCTGTAAGCTGACCATGGCAATCGTGGATCGTTATGCGACCGATGCGCGTTGACGCATTCCCGAGCCGCCTGCGCAACCCGGAGGGGTCAGGTGGTGTGTGACTCCCGGTACTGACAAAGATCTCGATATTCTCCAATCGGACTCCGCCCGCCTCCAGCTCCTCCAACAGGACCGGCAAAAGGTCGGACGCCGGCGTCGGGCGTGTCAGGTCGTCGACGATCAGCGCCACACGTTCCTTTCCCGCCGCAACTTCCCGGAGTGGTGGCGATGCGATGGGCTTTCGCAACGCCATGCGGACTTTTTCGGGTGTCAGCGGCGTAGACGGCTGCAGCCCCGCCTCGTGCACATCCCATCCAGGCGGGAACGATAGAGCCAGGGGGGCGTCCCCCGTCTCCCCTGTTGTCCACAATGTCACCGTTCGCCCTGAGCCCGGCTGCTGCATGATCAGGGTCCTTCCGGGGTGGGTGGGATTGCACCAACTCTGTCCAGCACAGGCCTGAGGGTTGTGGCGAGGCGGACGCCGGCGTCGCGGAGCCTGCCAGGCAGACTGTCGGCGATGCTCTCAAGTTCCCGGGCAGAAAACAGACGGAGACGAAGCGCACCGACGAAAAACACCAGGAATCCGATGATGCCGCCAACCGCCAGGCGGGCGACGACGCCAGGGACGACCATTCCTATTCCGCCCATGACCATGCCTGTCAGGAGAACAAGCACCAGCTGCCGCAGTGGGAGGAATCCGGCGAACGGGTGAACACCAGAGGCCCTGAGAAGTGTGACGTACGGCACCATGATTAGGCCGTACGCAATCGTGGTAGCAACACCACCGCCCACGACCCCCCACACGGGGACGAGGACGAGATCGAGGGCAATGGCAAGGATGGCGGCACTCACGATTACTCCGGTAAGCACCATGACCCTTCCCTGCGCAAAGAGCACAGGGCCCAGGAGCCGGGCGAGCGAGAAACTAAAGACCCCCGGAACGAGGATGCGAAGCACTGGTGCTGCCCCGAGATACTGCGGCCCGAAATACAGCCTGATGGTCTCTTCAGCGAAGACAAAGACGTACACCAGGAAAAACACGGTCACGAGTGAGGCATACCGGACGAGCCGGCTTACGAGAGCCGTGATGCTCTCGCGCTGCCCCTCCCTCCACAGGCGCGAGGTTGTCTGCAGCATCACGCCTTCGACGGCAATGATGAGTACCCAGACGAACTCTGCCATTTGAAGGGCTGTGGCAAACAAACCCGTTTGCGTATCGCTGCCTGTAAGGTGATGGACGAGCACGACGCCCGACTTGTACAGAAGCATCGCCGCTCCTGTGTACACCATTGTCGTAAGGGAGAAACCGACAAGCGCCCACGGGGCGGGATCCGCCGAAGAGAACGATTCGCGCACGGGGGCAAGGGGGCAGAGTCGGAGCGCTGAACGGACGGCAGCCGACGCCATCAGGACATTTCCCACAAGGATGCCGAGAAGGGCGCCGGCAAGTCCAAACCCCGTCAGAACCAGTCCAACGCTCGTCACCGAACCGACGACGGCAGCGATGGAGCCCGGAATACCGGCAAGTTCTTCGCGTTGAAACCCATACAGAATTCCGCGCGCAAAATACCAGACGACATCGGCACCGATTGAGACAAGGAGGATGCCTGCAAAAAGCCCTGCGGGAGAAACGGGGGCGTCTCTGAGGGCCATCCCGCCAACGATCAATCCAACGACGATCAGTCCCAGGGCGGAGAGAACGGCGGACAGCGTGGCCGCGCGTGAGCGACGTGCGGGGTCCGGGCTTTCCGAGACCACCTTGGCGAGCGTCTGCAATGTTCCCACGCTCGCGAGCGGTGCCGCAATAAGCATGATGGCAAAGTAGTAGGAGTAGAGGCCATAACCATCTGTCCCCAGCCCTCTGGACAGGAACGGGGTTGCCAGCGCCGATACCAGGACTTTTGTCACCGTCCAGGCGCCGACGGAGAGGACTCCCTTAGAGACCTTTTGCGCCAGCATGCCGGAGGTACTCCTCGCAATGTGCCCGCAACGCGATGGAATTCTCGTAATGGTCCCGCACATAGGAATGCGCTGCCGCCCCGAGACGTTGGGGATCGGTTGCCATGAGCCGACGGATGCCCGCAGCGAAATCGCCGTCGGCAACATGGACTCCGAACATGGAAGAAAAGCCGTCCGGATCGACCATACTCACGATAGCGCATCCATACGCCGCCGCCTCGAGAAAGGACAGCGGGAGCCCTTCGCGGGCCGCAGTATTCACAAGTGCCCACGTCTCGGAAAGGAGCGCCTGCATACGATCAGGATCAAGGAAGCGATTGATGAAGCCGGGGACTTCGAGATTCGGTTGTTCCGCAAAGCGGGATCTGAGCCGGCGGTCATAGTCCGATTCTGCAGAAGCGCTTCCCTGTCCTACTGCCACGAAGCGGTATTCCGGAAACTGTTCTGCCAGCTCCAGAAAAAGCTCCGGCCGCTTCCTTTTGTCCCACCGGGCAAGAAACGTAAATACCGGGACCCGCGGCTTCCGGGGAATCGTCTCCGGAACGTCGATAAGATTCGGCAAGAACTCCGGTTGCACCCGCAGGCGGAACATGCGCCGGACCTTTTCGCGTAGAAAGTGCGCCGGGACATACACACCGTCAGCACGCCGCACGGCACTTCGAACCAGGATCCCGGCCTCGGTCGCATAGTTCAACGGCGTGAGCAGCCGGCGTCGCGCCGTGGCATATCGGAATTCCGTCCACCAATCCCGCGTGTCCCGCGGGTCGCGGCACGTGACAAGGTGACACCGTCCGGGATGGAGCATCTCTGCAAGCCCGGTCAGGATGGTGGGATCCTGTGAATGAAAAATCCGGGCACGGGAGCTGCGGATCAACGCGAGAGCATCGCGGGGGTGCGACAGGGAAAAGCTCCTGACGTGCACGCCATTGATTACTTCAAGGGGTTCCTGTCCCGAGCGGCGCGGGACAATGACTTCGACTTCCCAGCCGGCTCCCACGAGATACTCGGCGAGCTTCCGGGACATGCTGCCGAAGCCTCCGTAGATCCCCCATCCGAAATACTGACTCGTGAGGATGCACACCGGAACAGGCGTCGCCATCGTCATTGCGGCATGCTCCTTGCGCCGGTCTTCTCGATCACCCCCTCACACACATCGAGGTACTCCCGGGTAATCGAGGACCAGGTAAACTCTTCAGCCTTTGTCCTCGCAGCCGCGCCCATCGATGCGCGCCGCTCCTGATCAGGAATGAGACGGCTCAGTACTGACCGGAGTCCCGGTTCGTCCCCCCACGGAACCACGAATCCATTCACCCCTTCCCGAATCAGTTCCGAAGCACCGCCGGTATCGGTTACGACAACCGGCAGCCCCGACGCCATTGCCTCCAGAAGCGCCATTGACATCCCCTCACTTTGCGACGGAAGGACGAAAATATCCGCCCTATGATAGACCGCGGGCATTGCCTCTCGACCGACAAACCCCTTGAAGACGACACTGGTGGAGATCCTGAGATCTGCGGCAAGGCGATGGAGAGAGGGTTCTGCGTCGCCCGTCCCCACAAAGCAGAGCCGGGCCCGTGACCGGATCGCGGGGTCCAGGGACGCAAACGCACGCATCAAATGATGTTGCCCCTTCCTCTCAATGAGTCGACCCACACAGACCACCTCCACACTGTCGTCCCCTTTCTCCATTGTCCGGGGGAAGAAGGTTCGGCCGTCAACGCCATTGTGGATGACGCGGACTTCCTGTGCAGGGAGAAAAGCGTGGGCAAGAGACCTGTGGGCTTCACTGATCGCGATCACAGCCCCTGCCCGTTTCCAGATCTGCCGCAGGACCGGTTTGAGGAAGGGGTACAGAGGAGCGTAGCGTTTTTCGAATCCCGGGACATCGGGTCCCTGAAGTGAGAGAACATACGGAAGGCCATTGTTCCGGTGAAGCGCATAGCTGATCCCCCCGGCAGGCACGCCGGAAAAGGCGAAGCTCAGGTCGTACGGGCGCCCGCGCAGAAGCTTTCTGGCACGGGCATGGCCTCTGAATGTGTAGCGGAGCAGTTCGCTGTTTGTCGCGTGGTGGATGTTGCGGTTGTGGACCGGGACTTTGTAGAGGGTGATCCTCTCTGAAAACTGCTCGCATTCCTCCGTTGCACGGGTTCGCGACGACGTCACGAGATCAACGGTAACGTCGGGGTAACCGGAAAGTTCCTCAAACAGATGGAGGTTCACAACCCCCGTACCGCCGCCGAGCGGAGGGAACTCATTGTCAAACATCAGGATGGTGATACGTCCTGTCCTCTCACTATGCGTCGCACGACAAAGAGGGGGCGTCGTTTCACCTCGTCGGAGATGCGGGCGAGGTATTCGGCCATCACACCGATCGTCACCAGCTCAACACCTGCCAGGAAAAAGATCGCTACGACAAGCGTGGAGAACCCCGGCGGATCCAGCGAGAAAAACACTTTTCTGACAAAGTACGAAAATGCGAGAGCCAGTGAAAAGAGAGAGACAACCATCCCGACGATCGAGATAATCCGCAGGGGCATGTAGCTGAACGATAGCAGACCGTCCAGGGCGAGGAATATCAGTTTGCGAAACGTGAACTTCGGTTTGCCTCCGAGTCGTGCGTGCCGTTCATACGTCAGGCCGATCTGGCGGAAGCCCAGCCAGCTCCGGATACCGCGCAGGAACCGGTTCCGCTCCGGCATGCGGACCAACAGGTCCACCAGCCGACGATCCATGATGCAGAAATCCCCCGAATCCAGTGGTATGTTGATGTGCGCAATCCACTGCAGGAGCCGATAGAAAGTTGAGTAGGAGATCCGCTTCAGGAAATTTTCTTTGCGGTTCGTGCGGATGGCGTAGACCACTTCATATCCTTCACGCCACTTTGCAATGAATTGCGGAAGCACTTCCGGAGGATCCTGAAGATCCCCGTCCATGATGATGACACTCTTCCCCCTGCTGTATTCGAGCCCTGCGCTGATAGCGACCTGGTGACCGAAGTTGCGCGAAAGGTCGAGCATGACGACATGGGGATCACCCGCCGATATTTTCTCCAGGAGCTGCGGAGTGGTATCGCGGCTCCCGTCGTTCACAAACACAATCTCGTACGGCGCACCCGTGGAGCTCAGTGCGGCAGTGAGGCGGGAGTGAAGTTCGGGGACATTCTCCTGTTCGTTGAACAGAGGAATAACGACCGATACATCCGGCGGGTCCCCCGAAACAGTGCCGCCGTCCGGCCACCGCAAGTGGTATTCATGTCCAAGCGTGGCAGCGAGACGGCGGCAGAATTCCAGGGCAGCAGCAGGATCCGCGGTCGGGATTGCCGTTCCGAGGTCCGAAGGCGTCATTACTTGCCCTGCTGCTGTTTCCACTCCTCGTATTTCTGGACCTCGGAGTCAAGGTCTTTAAACGTCTCGCTGGCGCGGAACCGCGTGTACAGATCTTTGTTCTTCTTGATTTCGTCGAGCAGCAGGGTATTCGCCTCGCCCAGGGGAAGTTCCATCAGAACATACGCGCGGTACATGTTTCCGTCCCGGACCGTCTTCTGGTCTTTCATCCGGCTCCCGTTCATTGTTGTGGAGACGACCAGTTTTGTGGCCTGGGTAAACTGCTGGAGAAGCTGGGCTTCCTCACCCACGCCGGTCTCTTCTTCAAATCGTTTCTGCAGTGAGTTGACTTTTGTTTCCAGCGACCGTCCGATCTCTGCCCGGGCTCCCGTCGAAGCCTTGTCGACGGCCACCTGAAGGTCTTGTGACACCGCAGAGTTTGCGGCGCGCAGATACTGCGGATCCTGGGGAGCATTCGGATACCAGGGGGGCATGTCACCTGTCGATGTCGCCTGCATTGTTTCCGGACTTCCACCGCACCCCGCCAGGATAAGCACGAGGGCGGCTGACAAGATCACACCAGACAATGTGCGCATACGGACCTCCTTTGTTCTGTGATCGTTGATCGTGGTACCTCTGTTGCGCGCAACATGTACCATGCACTGCTACTCGAGGCTTTTTTGCATTTCTGCGAGGACGTCCTCGGCCACCTTCTTCGCCATTTTTTCGAGTGCCTTCCGTCCGGCGGTATCGTAGTTGGGTCCCGCCTCCTTCTGATCCTCAACCGAAACAGTCCCGATGATCACGCCCGTTTCACAATCGAGAATGCGGATGACGGCACGGCCCGAACTGAAGAACATCTGCGGGAAGGGATTCCCCCGCTCGGATGAACTCGCCTCGCCAAGAATCAGGACATCCGCCTGCTTTGCCACGGCGGCCGTGATGGCGTTGTAGGACCCCGACGAAAGCGCTTCCTGTATCCGCGCCGCATTGAGCGCCGCAAGTCCCTTGGAGTCCTCGACAATTCTGAACCGGCTTCCGATAAGGCGCTTCTGAATCTCCTGTTGGACGCTCGAGGCACTGCGGAGCGTGCCCATATGGTCTTCCAGAATCCGCACAGCAACAGAGACGTTCGTGCGGCTTCTGAGCACGAACGCAAAGTCTGTATACATCGTGGACCAGCACCGGACGATCTCGGGCGAGGAAGCAGCAATCACGTCGATGCCCTGCAGCGCCGGCATCACTCGGATCCTGTTCAGTGCTTCCCCTTTTTGTATTTCCGTAACGGCGACGCTGAATTCGCCGCTTCCGGTTGTCTGCACCTCCGTGACCAGCGTACCCTCTGCGGGGGGTACGAAGGAGGCGCGAAGAAGCGCGTTGCTCACAGGATACGTTCCCTGGTCGGAGGCATACATCAACCGGCCCTTCAGTGGCTGCGCCAGAGCCATGCTCCGTTCCCCGTTTTGCTGATTCCCGCCGACGATCTCAAACCGCATCTTGCTGAAGAGGGCGCAGAGCTGGCTCTGAAGAAACGGGTTCACGGGAACCGACTCGGTACGGCCGTCTATGGAGCCGTTCAGCCTGCGGTCCAGCGCCGCCTCTGCGAGCGAAACAACTTTGATCGCTTCCAGAATCTGTCCACCCGCCGTGAATGGATCGCGCCGTGCGAGGGCGGCGTTGGAAGACGCATAGAAGACCCGCGCCGCCGCGAGCGCATCTTCCATACGTTCCCTGAAGCGCCGCTCGACCTCGGCCTGCGAGATGGCCCCGTACGCATACAGCGTTTCGGTGTCCTCATCGAACCATCGATCGAGCACGATGCCCTCGAGTGAGGCCGTGGTGATCTGTTCCGTTGTTGATGCATAGGCGTCGGCAACGGAAATCTGACTCCCCACGGAGGTTTCCTCCATGGTGCGAGTGACCGTGCTGGAAATCCGAACGCGGATCTGTGCGGCGATCTGGCCGCGCGCCTTCCCCGAGGCATCGTTCCAGTCCGCCGCTCCGTCACCCGTCACTGTGGTTATCCCCAGCCCCTGATAGACGCCGGGTCGCTGGGGGAGGTTCGGTAGGTCGCGCGCCCACACCGGCCGGTCCTGTCCAACCGCAGACGACTGCACACAGACAAGAACCATGCTGAGGAGAAGGAGCGTCGCCGTGCTGCGATGACCCGGCAATCGTTTGTTCATGGCAGAGACCATGTTATTGTGCGATGGTGGAGACCAACATGGTGATCGCATCATACATGTCCTGATCCCGGCATTCTTCACAGACGACCTCGCGCCCCTTCAGGACTTTCCCGGTCTCGACAGAGATAAGCCGGGCAGAAAAGACAATACTGGTTCCGAGTTTCCCAACGCTGCCGAGCATGATAACATCCGCCTTGAGAATCCTCCCGACGCTGACACCCTCTTCTTCCGTCAACCCGCTCAGCTGAAACTGTTGCTCCTTCAGGATCGTCTCAATCCGCTTCCGTTCCACCACCGTGACGTAGTCCACGTTCGCCAGCGCATTAGAAAGAGAACTCACGGCGATATCCGCTACTTCAGGGGCAACGCCCCGTGCTTCAAATGAGAGGATTGCGAGCTTCACGGGAACGCCTGGTGGCAGCGCGGGTTCAGCACTTCCCCTCGCCCGGATCCGCCCCGACAATGTCGGAAGCCCCGGCCGAGAGGCTGTCACATCCCCTTTGTACTGCATGCTCCAGACCGTCACCCTGCCGTCCCCGGCGCCGGCAGCGACCCAGCTGTTGTCGTCGGACACCGCGAGCGTTACCGGCCGCTCGGAGGGCGTCATGGTGCTCCCGGTTTCTCCTTTACGAAGGTCGACGAATGTCACCACAGCGTCATCATCGCCGGAGACGACCAGGTGGTCGTTGCCCGGACCCATTGCCATACGCTCGACCGTTTCCGGAATCTTGACGCGCTTTATTTCCGCCCCGCTTGCCCAGTCATACGCGATGATCATCGCCCGACGTTCAAGATCCCGGCCGCTCTGGATCCCCCCTTTGGGGAGCGCGACCTCTTCGAGGGACACCGCAAACACATTCGAGGCCCGGTTCGTCGTCGCGGCATGGACAACATTTCGCGAGCCGTGGAGTTCACCCCCCGCAAGCGTCATGGTGCGCAGAAGCTTGAGGGTGGCGGGATTCCATGCGCAGACGTCGCCGTATTGCATTACCGCAACGAGCTGTTCTCCGAGGCGGTCGAAACCAAGGAAAAGAATATCTTCAAGTTTGTCACGCCCGTCAATGGTTCCTGCCGGGACCATGGCCTTGAGATCAAACATCTCAATCTGCTCGTCACGGTTTGCTATGGCGAGGTACTGCTTTCCCGCGTCGATCGTGGCCCGGATGGGTGTACCTCGTGTCGAGAATCTCGTCCCCGCCGCTCCCTTCAGAAGATCATAGATGAGAACGGCTCCGCGTGTATCGACGGCCACGAACGACTGGTCACCCGTCAGGAACGCTGCAAAGATGACGCCGGCGTCCATGCGGGTGGTGATCAATGGAGTCTTGCGGGCGATGTCCCAGCACCGGATTGTGCCGTCATCGTCTCCGGCCAGAAGATACCGGCCGTGCGTCGAAAACGCCACCGCGGTGACATCATCGCCATCTTCAATGGTAAAAACCCCGTGTGCGGCCACCCGGACGTCCTGGGCGTGCACGAGCGAAATGGCGCCCATCAGCACCACCACACCCCACCACCGCGCCAGGGCTGAAGCCAGGATGCGGGGGCGCCACAACGTAGTGAACCGGAGGACCGAATACATGGGAGCCTTCCCGATCAGGTTTTACAATAGGAAGCTGAGGCCGAAGGCGAACAACAGAACACCACCTTGCTGTTCCGTGTTGAGCGTGAAGAGATAGTTGCCGCTGATATCAAATGCGGCTTTTTTGGTGAAGAAGTACTTGAGTCCGGCGTTGACACCAACACTTCCCTTGTCATCGGAGTCACTGAAATCAGACTTGAAATACTGTGCGCCGAGATACGGGACGGCCTTTGCGTTGCGCATGAGGAAGGAGTAAACCAGGAACGCCGTCGAACCGAAGGTCGTCTTGGTTTCGGACTCGCCCGTGCTCGCGCTGAATGTTGTAATGCTCAGCGTGGGCCCAATACCGATCTGCAAATTGTCCGTAATATACGGTCCGATCTTTGCCGCGAGGTTGCCTGACCCGAGCGTGACATCAGTTCCCACTGTTGTAAAATAGTACCCCTGGAACTGGAGTTCAACATCCCCTCGCTGCTGCTGTGCTGCGGCGGGCACTACGGTGACGAGGAGAGCAAGTGCCAGAAGAGCGGTAGCAGTTTTCATAGAGAGCCTCTGTTCAATTGTGGGTGATACGCTGTGCGTCCTGTGACTGAGGGGGAAATATACACCCATCTTAGCCAAGATGCAAATTCTGGAAACTTGCGTTTTCTTGGCGCAAAGCGTATGTTTGAGCCGATGACCTCTGCTCGCACCTTCGCTGACAGGCTCAAGAAATCCCGTTCTGCGCTCCTCGTACTGGTCGCGCTGCTCGGCACCGGTGCGGGACTCGCCCTGTCCCTTCTCTCGCTCGCAACGACCCTTGAGCACAAGACCCTCGACCTTCGATCCCTCCAGGGAGCCAGACCGGATCATGCCGATTCCTCCGTCCTCCTCATTGCTGTCGACCAGAACAGCCTGGACTTTTTGGAACGTCACTGGGGGATGAAATGGCCATGGCCCCGGGAATACTATGCCCTCATGCTCGATTACCTCGAACAGGGAAAACCCCGTCTTGTGGCGTTCGATTACGATTTTTCGCAGCGCGATGAGGACCGGCTGGAGGTTGACGGCGTTGAATCAGATCGTCTTTTCGCCGAAGCCATCGGGAGGGCAGGGAATGTCGTGCTGGGAGTCAACCTGACCGTTCAGGAGGAAGGGGATCAGCCGGGCGGCACGATCATGGACCGGCATACATTCGCCCTCCCCCCCCTGACAGGCCGTCTGCCGGCGTTCGACAAAGCCGTTGCTCCCCTTCCGGAATTTCAACGTGCTGCGGCGGCCCTCGGTGCCACGAATTTCTCGACGGACGACGACGGTATTGCCCGACGATCTCCCCTTATCTTCCGGTACCACGAGTCCGGTGTTCCCCAGTTCGCCGCAGCCTGTTTCGCCGTTGCCAGACGGATCCCCGCCGCAGACAGGACAACCTCGATCAGTGCCCTCCCGGTTGAAGACGACGGGTCCTATCTCATTTCCTGGTACGGGCGAGGCGGACCCGCAGGGGTGTTTCGCTACATCTCCATCCACGCCCTGCTCGTATCCGCTGTCAAGATGCGACAGGGGATGACACCTGATCTTTCACCGCAGCTTTTCGCCGACAAATGCCTTGTCGTCGGTGGCTCGGCGGCCGGGCTATGGGATTTCAAACCCACGCCGTTCACCGCGATCGAACAGTATCCCGGCATGGAGATCCAGGCAACCCTTCTGAGCAATCTTCTAAACGGGCACACCATTCATCGTCCCCCTGTCTGGGTCGCAGCCGTGTTGACCCTGGCGCTCAGCCTCCTTGCGGCATGGATCTTCTTCACAGTCCATCGCGTAGTGTGGTCATCGGTGCTCATCTTTCTGGTGGGAGCGGCCTTCACCGCTCTTGCGTTTGCGCTTTTTGACTGGTGGTCGACCTGGCTCCCCCTCATCACGCCGCTTTCTGGACTTGTCGTCACGTATGCGCTTGCCGCAGTGTTCAGCTACGCGGTCGAAGGCCAGCAGAAGAGGGTTCTTCGTCGGGCATTCAACCGGTACTTCAGCCCGCATGTGGTGGCCGATATCCTTGACAATGCCGAGCAGGTGGAACTGGGGGGAAAAGCCATCGAGGCGACGGTGTTTTTTTCCGACATCAAGGATTTCACATCCGTTGCCGAGCGATCCTCTCCGCAGGAGCTGGTGTTCTTCCTCAACGAGTACTTCTCTCTTGCAAGCGATGTGATTCTGCACAACGAGGCGATGCTCGACAAATATATCGGCGATGCGATCATGGCGGTGTTCGGGGCTCCGATTCCCCGACCCGACCATGCGCGTGTTGCATGCCTCACAGCTCTCGAAATTCAGGCGGCCCTTGCCGACCACCACTCCCGTCCCGACCGGGATCCCCGCATGCCGATCTTCGAGACTCGCATCGGCCTCCATACCGGCAACATCCTTGTCGGGAACATCGGCAGCAAAAGCAGACTCGATTACACGGCTATCGGGGATACGGTGAACGTGGCTTCGCGCCTCGAAGGGGTCAACAAGGTGTTCGGTACGCACATTATTATCAGTGAGCCCACGTATGAGCAGGCCGGAGATGCCATCGCCGCCCGTCCGCTCGATTTCCTGCGCGTGAAGGGGAAGGCCATCCCTATCCGCATCTACGAGCTTGTCGGGAAAAACGGTGCGATACCGGAAGCGCTTGCCGCGAAGATCACGATGTTCGAAGAGGGTCTGCGCTTGTACCGTAACAGGGAATTTCAGCGTGCCGGAAAACACTTTGAAGAGATCCTTGCACAGCACCCGGACGACATACCGTCCGTGACATACATCCACCGGTGTGAAGAACTACAGCACCATCCCCTTCCCGATGATTGGGATGGGGTCTATACACTCATGACTAAATAGCTCGGAGGCGCATCCTTATGAATCGATTGCTGATACTCCTGTCAGGCCTTCTCGTGCTCCAGAGCTCATTCAGCACTGCCGAGATCGCCTACACGCAAAGGGCAAACAGCTATATACGTGAAGGCCCCGCTTCGTATTTCAATCTGCTCGCGGTCGTCCAGGAACATACGGCCGTGACAATCCTCGAGAGGAAGGGACCATGGTTGAAGGTCCGCCTGACCGATACCAAAAACGGGTGGATGGCTGCGAACAGCCTCTCGGATACAAAACCCGCTGCGGCTCGGATCGTCCCCGTCGAGAACGTCTGGAGTTCCCCCAAGGCATCACGCGCAGGAGTTTCTGCCGCGATTCGCGGCTTTGCCGAGAAGCGGGCGAAGACTCCGCCGGGTAGTGTCGCCCTTGTCATCAACAACACGCAGAAGACGTTCGGAGAGAAGGAATTCACCGGCTTTGTTGCGGCGCTTGACCCGTACCGCGCAGCCGTTGCCGGGCATCTGTCGATGGACGACCTGGAGCTCGGCCCCGTGAGCTACGATGCGGGCATCGAAGAGCAGAAGGTCGGCGTCGGAGTCGCCGCACGACTGATCGCACGCGGTTTTGTCACCGACCGGACGGTGCTCCGCTACCTCAACCTCCTCTGCGCCACGCTGGCCGTGCAGTCGCCGGCTTATGACTGGGATTTTACTCTGTTTGTCCTCGACGAACCGACCGTCAACGGATTCGCCCTCCCCGGAGGGTATATCTTCCTTACCAAAGGTGCCATCCAGATGTGCAGCGACGAATCGGAGCTCGCCGGGATCATAGCCCACGAAATGTCGCATGTCATCCGCCGCCATGGCGTTCAGGAAATGTCGAAGAGGAAGGTCCGGATCAAGGCCGACGATGCGTTCGCCGAACTCGAGGAAGAATCCGGGGAAAAGAGCCAGGACGAAGCGGAGATGGATGATCTCGTCGACAAGACGTACGAGAATATCGTGGCCCCCCGGCTCTTCGCCTACGAGAAAGAAGCCGACCGGATGGCCGCCGTCATGCTTGCGGCTACCGGTTACGACCCCTTCGGGCTCGTCCGGATGGACGAAAAAGTGGCAAAAATGCCCAGGGAGCGACCGACAATGTTCGACCCGGGCTATCTGTCACCCGATGATTTGATCGAGAGGGCAAAAGTCACCAGGGAATTTGTGTCGGCACATTTCAGCGATGCAACGGGGGGCGCACGACTCCAGGAACGATTTGCCCGAAATACGAGCGGGGTGCGTTGATCGATGAGAGACGCCACACGACATTATCACGAGGGCCCATGATCGCCATTCACTGCAACGCTCTATCCAAAACGTACCGCAATGGCCTCTTCACGAAACGCGAGGTGCGCGCGCTGACCGATGTGACGTTCTCCGTTCCGGCGGGGCAAATCTTCAGCCTTCTGGGCCCCAACGGTGCGGGTAAGACAACGTGCATCAAAATCCTGCTCTCGCTCACCCACTCCAGTTCAGGCGACGCACAACTCCTCGAGCGTCCTGTGTCGGATGCCCGTGTCAGGCGGCACGTGGGATATCTGCCGGAAAACCACCGGTTTCCCGGGTACCTTACCGGGGAACAGGTCCTCCATTCTTTCGGTTCCCTGACGGGGATTCACCGAACGGTCCGCCGCGAACGGGTCGACAGCCTCCTGCAGCTCGTCGGGATGGCCGAATGGCGGGGGGTGAAAATCAAACGATACTCCAAAGGCATGATGCAGCGCCTCGGCCTTGCGCAGGCTCTCATCAATGATCCGGATCTCCTGTTCCTGGATGAACCGACGGACGGCGTGGACCCGGTGGGGCGAAAAGAGATACGGGAGGTACTCAAGAACCTGCGTGACCAGGGAAAGACCATTTTCCTGAATTCCCATCTTCTCTCCGAAGTGGAGCTTGTCTCCGATCGAGTGGCGATCCTTGACGGCGGCAGACTCCTGCGGGACGGTACTGTTGAGGAGCTCACCACAACAGGGGCCTCGTATCAGATCAGCGTGGAAGAGCCACTACCGGAAGGATTCCTGACCGAAGCCGCGGCTCAGGTTCTCGGAGTAACACCGGTTCAGGGGGGCCTCACCGCAGATGTCTCCACCCCCCACGAACTCAATCGCGTCATCGATCTTCTGCGGCGGTACAATTGTACGATCACTGCCGTGTCCCGGCAGCGAAGCACTCTGGAGGACTCCTTCATCAACCTGATCAAGAAGGACATCACGTCATGAAGATCTATGCCCTCGTGATGCTCACTCTCCGTGAGCTCTCCTCCAAGGCAACGATGTATATCCTTGCAGGAATTTCCACCCTGGTCCTCCTGGGCACCGCCCTGGCGATCTCGGTGAACTCGACAGCCGACGGCGAGACCCTCATGCTGTTCGGACAACAGGCGAGCCCTCCGGTCCCTCTCGACGAGATCCTCCGCGTCGTCCAGCAGATGCAGGCCGGACTTGCCGGCGGGCTCTTCACCGGAATCACCCTGTTTGGCATCTTTGCCGTTGCGGGGGTCATTCCTGACATGCTCGAACGCGGCACTGTCGACCTGTACCTCTCCAAACCGATTGCGCGCTGGCAGCTGCTCCTGGGAAAGTACCTGGGATCCGTCCTTGCCATCGCCCTCAACATCCTCTATTTTCTCGGCGGTACAGTGCTCGTGTTCGGATTGAAATGCGGATTGTGGGACGGAATGCTTGTCCTGACGTCGCTGTTGATGACCTTCATGTTTGCCGCCCTCTATGCGATGGTCGTCTTCATCGGCGTCCTCACCCAGAGTACGGCCACGAGCATCATCCTCACGTATCTCTATCTGTTCATTATCGGTGGCATCCTCCACAACCGCGAGGCCTCAGTGTATCTGCTCTCGGATAACCTTGTCTACCGGGGGGTCATCGACGGCCTCTTCTATCTATTTCCCCAGATTTCAGCAATGCAGGAGAACGCTGCAAAAATGCTTCTCGGTGCGGAGATGGACTGGAAACCATTTGTCCAGTCTGCGCTGTCAGGGCTGGTCTTCTTCCTGGGAGGGGCGCTCCTCCTCAAACGAAAGGATTTCTAAGGGTGAAGCGTCGTGTGCCTCGGTGGCTTCTGGGATTGGCCGTGATAGGAATGGGGATTCCCTCCGTCCCCGAAAACACGATGATCCCCGGGTCTGTCGATTCATCAATTGCTTCGGACAGCGCGGCGACGGCCTTCCGCAAAGCGCTCGGGCAATTGACATCGCCGGCACTGGAGCAGCGAAAGAGCGCGAGGCGGGCACTGCAGCAAACCGGCTATGCAACGGTGCTCTACGAAGTCGTGCAACGCGACGCCCCCGGTGCGCTCATCATGGCAGTGAGGTCAAAAGCCCGTCTCGATTACGCCCTTCCTTCGAATACGCTCTACGTGACAGTGCCGATCACCGGATCCGGTCGCCAATCGGGACCTCTTTCAGTTCTGACCCCGCCGTCCAGCCCGCCTTTGCGAATCCCTCTTGTTGAGGATTTCATATTCCCGGTCGACCCATGGGCCCCGTGAGTCATCAACGGCTTGCCTTCCTCCTGACCCAGGCGGCCTCCTCGCGGACAAGAATCCACCCCGTCGCCCGTATCCTTGCTATCGCCGCACTCGCCGTTGCCAATCTGCTTGTCTGTGCCTACATGGAGCGATTCTTTCAGGACGATGCAGCGGGAAGGGCTCTGCTGGTCTTCCTCGCGGTGGAATCACTTCTCTTGATGGTAACGATCGGCACGGTCTTCGTCAGCGAATTCGATGAGGTTCTCCGCCATACGGCGGTGCTTCCCGTCGCACAGCGCGAGCGGACATGGTGGGTGCTCGTTTCGTGCGCGCGCCACCCTGCGAGCGTGGCTGTATGGAGCGGAACAGTGTTCACAATCGCAATCGTCGAAGAGCGCACTGCAGGCGCACTCCTTGCGTCGGCGGGATTCGCGATCCTTCTGGGCATACACTGGACGGCGCTCCTCGGAATGGTGCTCGCCCGGTATGCCGGTCGACGCTCCATTCTCCCGACGCTGGCTGCAGGCCTCCTGATTGTCCTGTTTGGAACAAGCGTGCTCTCCGTTGGGTCCTCCTCCGATCCCGTCCTCTCCGCAATTCTCCCCGTGCAGTGGGCGGCGTCGGGGATCCGCGCAAGCACGATGGGTGACATCGGCGGGGCTGCTCTGTACGTGGCCTTCCTCGCAATCCCGACTATGGCGTTCGTGGCATGGGGGATGCGCCGTGCTTGAATGGATGATCATATGCCATGAATGGCGGGCGTTTGGCACGAGCGGGTACCTCCTGAGAGCACTTCCGCTTGCACTTCTGGTGCCGCTCGCAGCTCTGTGGCCTCACATTGGTTCACCGTTTGCGCCTGCCTTCATCGGTGCACTTCTCGTGGTGGAACCCTGTTTCAACAACACGCTCGCACTCCAGCCCACCATGTTTGCGGCGTACGGCGCAACTCCGGTTGCGTGGCGGCGAGTCCTGCGCGCAAAGAACATTGCCGCCATGCTGGCCACAATCGCGGCCAGCATCGTCTACGGCGCCCTTGTTGCCTTCGTTCTCATACAGCCGCCGACCATTGCGGACTGTGCCCTTGCCGGCCTCTATCTCTGGTCGATTCTCTTTCCCATGGCGATCCTTGGGAATAGCGTCTCCCTGCAACACCTCCAGGTCCGGGCCGGGTGGACGCTCGACGATGCCAGCGCAGCCATCACCATGCTCCTGAGCATGATGGTGCTGTCACTTCCATTCCTGATCCTGGGCGGATCGTCACTGGGGAGAGCTGTCCTTGGTGCCTACGGAGCCTCGGCCGGCCTCTTCTGGTACGTGCGGTCAGTGCCGGCATCCGCCCAACGCATCCATACCCACTTCCCAACGCTATGGCAGATTCTCAATACGTGATCGCCCTGAATGACGTCCGGAAGTCCTTTGAGGGCGGCCCCCCCGTTCTTGACGGTCTGACCTTTGCGGTCCCGCGAGGAGCGATATTCGGACTGATTGGACTCAACGGAGCCGGCAAGACAACGACGATCCGGATGCTTGCCGGTCTTCTGCCGCCGGATGCCGGCAGCCTGGACGTTCTTGGTGTCCGCATGCGAGACCGTACGGAGCAGCTCCAGGGACGAATAGGGTACGTCCTGGACACGCCACTGTATTTTGATTGGCTTCCGGCGACCGCATATCTCACATGGGTCGCCCGGATGCAGGGGATACAGCCGGATGAGAGTGCGCGCCGTGTGGAAGAACTGCTTGTGCATCTCGATCTCCCGCGCGATGAAACGCAGGTGATCGGCGAGTATTCCTCCGGCATGAAAAAGAAAGTCTCCGTGGCAGCCGCACTGATTCATGCTCCGGAGCTCCTCATTCTGGACGAACCACTTGAAGCGGTCGATGCCGCATCTGCGCGGGTCATCCGCGGCATTCTTACCGCCCTCGCCGGTCGGCAAAAGACTGTTCTCATCACATCGCACATGCTCGACACCCTGCAGCATTTTTGCACGCATCTCGGCATTCTCCATAACGGGAAGATGCTCCTGCACTGTCCCATGACCCTGTTCCGGGCGGAAGCCGCCCGCCTGCTGCAGACCGGCGCGGAAGGTTCACTGGAAGACGTTTTTCTGAGGCTCGTGCGCGGGGAGCAACCGGAACGTACTCTGAGTTATGACTAGCGGACTGAGAACACTTCTCCTGCCAATACGTCCCGGCACTGTTGCCATGCGGATCCGGACATCGCCGTCGTGGGGCGCGGCATTTGTTCTTCTCGCTCTGATCATGTGTGCAATCGAACTTCTCGCCCATGAGCAACGGGTTCAATGGACACTGGCAGCCCTGCCGCCATCGGTCGGACCTGCGCAGGCAGCAGACGTGCGATCCGTCCTGACGCGCGACCTCCCGGGGCGAATTCTTCTGTTGCCCCTGCAACTGTTCGTTATCGTATGGATGAAGACGCTCCTTCTGTCTCTTATCCTCCACGCCCTTCAGGGGACTCTTCCCGTGCGCCTGCCGCACCTTTTCTGCATTATGGTTGGAGTCTCAGGAATTGACATACTGGAAGCCATCGCACCACTGGTCGTGGGGATACCGGGGGGACCATTCTCTGGCGCTGCTGCGCCATGGTCGGTTGCGGGGCTTGCGCGGATCGATCCCCACACTCCCCCCGGGGCTTTGCTTACCTCCCTAAATATCTTTACATTATGGTATATCGGTGTACTTGGATGGGGGATATCTGTTCTCACAAACATACGCAAGCGAAAAGCATTCCTCGCTGCCGCTGTCGTCTCGATTGTTTCCACGGGTTCCGCAGTCGTCCTGCTTCATCTCCTCAGCACAGCCTACGGATTTCGACCATGATCGAGTGACACATGGCGCGTGGAACTATCACATACGGCGCACCGACGCACATCATCTGAACGCGCAAAGGACTTTCTATGGCACAGAAACTGAGATTTGAGGACCTGGAATCGCCCATCGTACGTAAGCGCAAAGGCGACGATCGGTTCCACACCGTGGGCGTGATCGGGCTCGGTGTGATGGGCCAGGGGATTGCGGAGACAGTCGCAGGAGCCGGACTTGAGGTAATCGGCGTCGAGAAAGACGAAGCCGCCCTGAAGGACGGGCTGGAAGGCCTCAATCACACAATGGACAACGAAATCAAGCGCTGGGGGAAGACGGCCGCCGAAAAACGGGCCGTACTCTCACGCCTGAAGGGGACAACGAACCTCGGCGAACTGAAGAACTGCGACATTGTGGTCGAAGCTGTGGACGAGAATTTCCAGCTGAAACGCCAGATCATCGAGGCGTTCTACGCAATCGGCAAACAGGATGCGGTGTTCATCTCCAATACGGCCACGCTCAGCCTCTCCAAACTTGCCGAGACGGCCCGCTATCCCGACCGCATCATTGGCATGCATTTCCTGAATCCGGTCCCCGCCGTTCCTCTTGTGGAGATCGTCCGCGGCATGAAGACCTCGAACGAGACGTTCGCCATGGTCAAGATGTTCGCTGAGCGGATCGGAAAGACCCCTGTCGAGGTGTTCGAGTATCCGGGATTCATCACCACCAGGACCATCCTGCCGATGCTCAACGAGGCCATGCACGCCCTCATGGAGGGGATTGCCAGTGCGGCGGACATCGATACCGCGATGCGGCTCGGATACAGTATGCAGTCCGGCCCGCTGGAAATGGCCGATGCCATGGGCCTCGACGAGGTGCTGATGTGGATGGAGACGCTCTGGCACGAACTCGGTGAGCCGCGGTACCGCCCCTGCCCTCTTCTGCGCCGCATGGTCCGCGAGAGCAAGCTCGGAAAGAAAGTGGGCGAGGGCTTCTTTAAATACAATGAGGACGGCAAACGCTTATGAATATCCTGGTCCTGAATTGTGGAAGTTCCTCCGTCAAATACCAGCTCATCGATGGAGCAGCCCGGAAGAAGCTTGCCGGGGGAGTTGTGGAGCGCATCGGCATGGCCGGCGCCACGCTTACCAACGTTCGCTATGACGGTGATGAGATCAAGATCGCGGGAGAAATCGTAGACCACACGGTGGCCATCGAGTATATCCTGGCCATCCTTCTCAGCAGGAACCACGGCGTCATCAACGACAAGTCCGACATCCACGCCGTCGGCCACCGGGTTGTTCACGGTGGTGAGACTTTCTCCGATTCGGTCCTTATCACCGAAGAGGTGATTAAGACGCTCCGGCAGAACATCGAGCTCGCGCCGCTGCACAACCCGCATAATATCCGTGGAATCGCAGCATGTGCTGCGAACCTTCCCGGAACACCTCAGGTCGGGGTGTTCGACACGGCATTTCATCAGAAGATGCCCAAGAAGGCCTATCTGTATGGCATCCCGTATGCCTTGTATTCCCAGTACAAGATTCGCCGGTACGGCTTCCACGGCACATCCCATCGCTATGTCGCAGACAGGGCCGCGGCCATCCTCGGACGCCCGCTGCATGACCTCAAGCTCATCACCTGTCACCTTGGCAACGGATGCAGCATGGCGGCCGTAAACGGGGGCGTATCGGTGGACACCACGATGGGATTTACCCCATTGGAAGGCCTGCTGATGGGGACTCGCAGCGGCGACCTGGATACCTCCGTGATCCTGTATATCATGGGGAAGGAAGGACTAACCCTGAACGAGGCCGGGACGTTACTCAATAAGCACAGCGGTCTCCAGGGCATTTCGGGCGTGTCGAGCGACATGCGCGAGATCATCACCGAGATGAAAAACAGCGACCGCAAAGCGAAATACGCCTTCGATGTGTTCGCCTACCGCGTCAAGAAATACATCGGCGCGTATGCCGCCGCAATGGGGGGCGTCGATGCGGTCATCTTCACCGGGGGAATCGGAGAAAATAGCTCCGATGTACGGACAGCGTGTTGTGAGGATATGCAGTTTCTGGGGATCGAGATCGACGAGGACCTGAACATTTCCAGTGACAAAGAAAAGAACCTCTCCCGCCAGGGCTCGACCACCGCCATCCTGGTCATCCCGACGAACGAGGAACTTGTCATTGCGCTTGACACCATGGAGATCGTCAACGCCTCGCCGAAGAGTTAACGCCCGTGTTGCGGGGCGCCTCGACGCTGGTTACGGTTGCAGCGCCCCTGGACTTCTCCACAATGTCACGGGTCATGTCCGATGCCGTCGAACTCCGTACCTCCAGCACCATCCGGGCCTGTTCGTCATACGACGTCTCGACCACCCGCGCCTGGTATCGTGAGACCAGGTGCATGACCGTGTTGACGAGCGCATGGGGGATCCCTACCGCAAGTCTGACGACCACAGTGCACTCACGACGCCCCGCTTCCCGGATCCCCCGCTCCGCGGCTTCCCCGTACGCACGGGCCAACCCCCCGACGCCAAGTTTTGTCCCGCCGTAGTACCGTGTAACAATCACGAGAGTGTCGGTGAGTCCGGCACGGTCGATCGCAGCACGCAACGGTCTGCCGGCCGTTCCTGAGGGTTCTCCATCATCATGCATCCGGTAGATCGCCCCGTCCGCGCCGAGCCGATACGCAAAGCAGTGGTGCGTCGCATCGTGCATGGTGCGCCGCGCGTTCTCGATTTCCTTTTCCGCCGATGCCCGTTCCTTCACCGGATAGACATCCGCGAGAAACCGTGATCCGCGGACTTTCACCTCCACACGGGCGTGCCGTTGAACCGTCCAGAAGCTGTCATTCATGCGTGAAATATACCGTTTCCCTGATTCTCTTCAAAGCGCTTGCAGCTTACCCGCTGCTTGAGTATCTTCCTCCGACCATGAAAAGCATGAAGATCGGCATTGTGTGCTATCCGACGTACGGCGGCAGCGGAGTGATCGCCACCGAGCTCGGCAAGGCGCTCGCGGAACGCGGACATCAAATCCACTTCATCAGCTATGCCCTGCCCATGCGGCTGGACAGCTATCTCGGAAACATCTTTTACCATGAAGTAGAGATGTCGAGCTACCCCCTGTTCGAATTTCCACTCTATACGCCGGCTCTGGCCAGCAAAATCGTGGAAGTGGCGCAGTTCGAACGCCTGGACCTTGTGCACGCCCACTACGCCATCCCCCATGCAACAAGCGCCTATCTCGCACGGCAGATCCTGGCCGGCCAGATCGCCATCATCACCACACTCCACGGGACGGATATCACCCTGGTCGGACTGGAACCGAGTTTTCTGCCGGTGATGAAATTCAGCATCGAACAGAGCAACGGCGTTACCGCGGTCTCCCGGTTCCTCCGGGAGAAGACGCTGACCAACTACGGCATCGAGAAAGACATCAGAGTCATCCCGAACTTCGTCGACACGGAGAAATACCGCCGTGTTGACTGCGTCCAGATCCGGGAGCGTTTCGCACAGGCAGACGAACGCATTCTTGTGCATATCTCCAACTTCCGTGCCGTGAAACGGGTGCCGGACGTCATCCGCGTCTTCCACGAAGTGCGGAAACGGGTCCCTTCAAAACTGATCCTTGTTGGTGACGGACCCGATCGGTCGGCATGCGAGATCCTCGTCCGAGAGCTGAGTATCCAGGACCACGTCAAGTTCCTGGGGAAGCAGACGGAGCTTGTGGAGATTCTCTCATCGGCGGATGTGATGGTGATGCCCAGCCAATCGGAAAGCTTCGGGCTCGCCGCTCTCGAAGCGATGGCCTGCGAAGTGCCTGTGATCTCCTCGAGCGTCGGAGGGCTCCCCGAGCTCCAGGTGCATGGCCAGACCGGCTTCATCGCGGAAATCGGAGACATTTCGCGGATGGCCAAGTACGTCGTGGATCTGTTGACCAACGACGCCCGCCTGGCTCTCTTCCGGAAGGCCTGCCGTGAGCGGGCAGTGGTCCACTTCGACGTGAAGAAGATCGTCACCGTATATGAATCCTACTATCGGGAATGCCTACAACAAAACGGAGCAGCGTAAGCATGCCTGTCATTCTGGACATTGTGCGATGGAACAAGCCCCGGAAGCCTTCACTGGAAGACCTGCAGCGCATGCTCCATGCGGAAGGCCTGGAGTTCGATCTCTATTCAGACAGCCCCGGGACAAAGTACGGACGGCACAAACATTCCTTCGACGATTTCATCGTGATCGTCTCGGGCCAAATGAAGATCATCACCGATGCACAGGAATGGACTATGAAGCCCGGCGATCGGCTGAATCTCCCGGCGAACACGGCCCATTCTGCGGTCGTGGTGGGAAAAGAAGAAGTCCGCTACCTCTCTGCAGCCAAGTAACGCATCTCCGTGCGCTCGCCCGTGGCATCGGCGGGTCACCGCTGGGCATTCCGCTTCCTGATCAACAAATCCAAAAGCAGAAGTGCAGGCATGACTCCTGCCAGGGTCAATACGATGCTTCGTGTTCCTTGACCGAACGACTGCGACAGGGTCCTCATCACCCAGGTTGTGGCGGTGGTAACACCGGCTGTGAGCGCGTGGAGCATCCCGGACCAGATTCCCTGCTCCGACAGCTCGTGGACACTCCCCTGTGCCGAGAGGCCTGTCAGGCCGATCAGGAGGAACGAGAGCCCTCCCACAACAAGCACGCTGAACGCTGGAGCAACAAATCCGAGAATGCCGAGGACACGGTAGCGGCCAGACGTGATATGCAAACGGCCGAGAATACCCTCGGTGAATCCGGGGGAGGCGGCCACCAGAGGAATGCGTCGCATGGCACGGTCGAACGCGCACAAACCCCGATAGGCTGAAGCGCACTGAGCGCATCGTTCCAGGTGCCGGTGAAGAACGCCTGCCTCGGCACGGACCAGAGCCCCGTCTGCCAGTGCCTGCAGCTGCTCGATGGTGATATGCATTGTCATGCTGCGTCGACCTCATCCATCGTTTGTTTGAGCAATCGAGACCTCAACTGCGCCCGGGCACGGAAGAGGTGTGTTTTCACGGTTCCGATCGGCAGGTCCAATACCGACGCGATCTCCTCGTATGTTTGCTCCTGAAAGTAGAACAGCGAGAGGACAATCTGGTAGTGTCGGGGAAGCCGATCGATTTCCTGTGTAACCCAACCCATCGTCCGGTCGGTGTCGATCTGGCCCAGGATCATCGCTTCACCGTCTTCCGCGGTCTCAGCCGGAAGTGATTGTCCATCCTCGTCCAGCATCTCCATTCTCCCGTGCCGTCGTGAAACCCGGGTCATACAGAGATTGTACACGATCCGATAGAACCAGGTACTGAATCGCGATTCACCCCTGAATTCATTCAGCCCGTGATACGCCCTGAGGAAGGCATCCTGCACCGCTTCTTCCGCCTCCTCCCGGGAGCCCAGAAGCCTCACGGCAAGCGTCATACCCCGGTCTTTGTGCCTGTCGACCAGAACACGGTACTCCCACGTCTTGCCTGCGCGGATCCTCGCAAGTATGTGCTGGTCCTGATCCATGGGTCATCTTTTGGACGACGGCTCAGGGAAAAAGGTTTCAGTTCCGGGGAGCGAAACAATTCATCCTTTCGCGATGTCTCATCATTGAGCATCCAACTGATCAATTATGGTTATGAGGAGGTCGTATGGAAGGGGCAGTCATTATTCTTATCGTCTTCTTTTCCATCACCCTGATTTTCGGCATCTATGCCTATACGCGTCACCGGGAACGAATGGCGATGGTCGAGAAAGGGCTTTCGGCTGATGACATCCGATCCATGAATGCGTTCGGCACGACGCGGGTCAGTCCCCTCTCATCGCTGAAATGGGGCATAGTCCTCATCACCACCGGTGTCGCGGTCCTGACAGGGATGTGGTTGAGTGCCACATTTCATGTTGAAGAGGGGGTGTATCCCGGCCTGATCTCGCTTTTCGCCGGGCTGGGGCTGGTGATTTTCTACACGATTGCAGGAAAGAAGTCCCAGCTCTGAGCGAGCCGGAAGCACGCGGTCACAAGAATTCCCTTACGCGATACAGGGGACGGGTTCAGGACCCGTCCCCTGTTGCATGGTCATCCGTTCATTCCGGCAGCCTGCCTGATGGCTTCCAGAACTCGAATATTTGCGAGACTCCCCTCTCCACCCGGGTCGGGAGGCGTCCCATGGAGAATACACTGGGCAAAATGTTCCACTTCGGCCACGTAGGGATTTTCCACGGGGAAATCCTCCACCTGGCGGGTGTCCTTTGCGAAGAAATGCGTGGTAAGCGTGTTGGCCACCATCCTGCCTGATAGTGAGCCCGGAACGAACACCGATCCACGTTCCCCGGCAATTGCGTAATAGTTTGCATCGCAGGTGAACCCGGAAGTCAGGGCCATGAGCGTGCTTCCTGCAGTCAACGTCACGTGCGCAAACATGTCGACCCCGTCGGCGTGGTCACGCGTGACATGTGCATGCACGACCTCTGGTTCAGGCAGGCCAAGAAACCTGAGGAAATCCACGCCATAGATGCCCAGATCATTGAGCGCCCCTCCTCCTGCAGCCGGATCCAGCCTGAACGCACTCCTCCGCAGGGCATGGATATTGAAACACCAGTTGAAATCCACGTAGCGAATCGGACCGAACGATCCATCGGTCACCAGATCACGGACACGATGGTGTATGGTCTTGAAGCGGTACATAAACGCTTCCATGAACACAACGCCATGATGCCGGCACGCAGCTGTCATGCGCTCGACTTCGGCCACGGTGGGCGCCGCGGGCTTTTCGACGAGCACATGTTTGCCCGCAGCTGCGGCTTTTTCCGTGTACGTGCAGTGGAGGAACTGGGGGAGGGGGATGTATACCGCGTCGATCTCCCGGTCGGCAAGAAGCTCCTCGTAGCTCCCGTAAGCGCGAGGGATGCCGTGGTTGCGCGCGAACTCCACCGCCTTCGCATGACTCCGACTCGCAACCGCATCAAAGACCGCATGCCGCAGCGGTGTGCCGAAGAACGCACGCGCAATGGCTGCCGTACCGAGAATGCCGATCCGAACCATCAATCAGCTGCCCTTCGGGGGCGTTGAGTTCGCCTTTTCTTTTTCTTGCTCTTTCTTCCGGATCCGTTCGTCACGCGCAAGGATGAGACGCATGGAAATGCGAATCATGTAGAGCGTAACGGCGACGGCGAACAGGGGGTAATACCATGACCGGGGAACCTGCTCGAACAGTATCAGAAGCGCGAGGATGAGCATAACGGCGATGCTGATGTAGCCGTATGTGTTAGCGGTTTTCGGGGTGATCTTCATAGTCTATCTCGTGTGCAAGAATGTCATAGAATTCGTGCGCATCCGGGGCCTGCAGAAGCGCTTCGATGGTGCCCTTCTTCCCGAGAGCCCGTGCGAGGAGTGACAACAGCTGAAGATACTCATCATTGTCGGTCGAAGCCGCGATCAGGAACACCAGGCGGACCGGTGTGCCGTCCAGCGTCTCGTACGCAATCGGCCTGTCGAGCCGGGCAGCAATGATGACAAGACGTCCCGCCGATCCCGAGCGGGAGTGCGGCATAGCCACACCGTTGCTGAGCCCTGTCGAGGCCGCCGTCTCCCGCTCCCACAGATCACGAAGGAATGACCCGACGTCACTCACAACTCCGGCGCGTGCAGCCCGCCGCGTCAAGAGATCGAAGAGTTCCTCTTTCGTGCCGGCATGGACATCGAGCAGAATCAGGTCCTGGGAGAGGAAATGCCCGAGGTGCGCACGTTCTGCATGGCCGGCCGCATATGCAAGCGCATACGACGTGGCCCTGCGGAGATCAGCAGCGAAATTTCCCACGCCGATCTTCTGCGAGACCCCCAGGCGATGGAGGACGGTCCGCACTTCTTTTCGCATCCCCGCGATGATCAATTTTGTCTTGTCCCTGCGGAGTCTGTCCACGATGTCCTCGAGGGCCAGCGCACCCGTCGTGTCAACCACCGGGACATGTTCCATATTCAGTATGATCACTTTGACCCTCGATTCCCGTTCAATCTCACGGACGAAATTCCGGGCCGCCCCGAAGAAGAGAGGTCCTTCGACATTATATGCCACAATGCTGTGCTTGCGAAGCTGTTCCTGGTCCCCTGTGTCCAGCCCGGCCGTACCGTCGCCCGTGAGTATGTTGGTCACACCCAGCTCGCTCATCCTGTAGACGAACAGAAAACCTGCCAGCGCAAAACCTGCCAGGACGGCCGTGATCAGATCCGAGACTATCGTAATCACCATGGTCAGGAGCATGACCGCCGCATCCGGGAGCGGAGTCTTGGGAATCATTCGGAGTGGCTCCCATTCAAACATGCCAACGGCAGTCATAGCCAGCACAGCGGCAAGGACAACAAGGGGAATCGTGCTCACGAACGGGGCGAGCACCATCATGATGATCACAAGAAATATGGCGTGCAACATCCCCGCCATTTTTGTGGTCCCCCCCGCTCGGATGTTCACATTTGTCCGTACAATCGCTCCCGTCCCGGCAATGCCCCCGAACAGTCCAGCCACGAAGTTGCCAATCCCCTGACCGATCAATTCCCGGTCGCTGTTGTGCCGGTCGCCGGTCATACTGTCAGCCACCACGGACGCCAGAAGCGTTTCGAGTGTCCCGAGCAACGAGATCGTTAACCCTGCGGGAAACAGCCGCGTCCAGGTCGCCCAATCCACCGACGGGAGCGAGGGTGCTGCAAAGGTCCGGGGTATCGCACCAATCGTGGCAAGGGTTGCGCTGGTACCGAGAGCAAATGTCCGAGAAATGATCTCCAGACGGAGAATTTCCCAATGGTTGAAAAGCAATGCTCCGACTGCGGTCCCTACGACAAGCCCTGCAAGCGCTCTCGGTATACCGCGATGAATCCTGGGTGCCAGGAAGATCGTGAGTATCGTGACGAACCCGAGAACAGGAGCGCTCGCAAGAGGTGAAAGCTGTTGGAGAAGAATTAACACTGCGATGCCGTTCGTGAACCCGATGATGACGGGATACGGTACAAACGATATGAAGCGTCCGACCTTCATGATCCCGTAGAGAATCTGGAGGACGCCGGCGATGAGACATGCCCCCAGAAGCGCATCGGCGCCACCGTATTCTTTGTAGACCATCGTGAGGACAACGGTCATGCCGCCGGTCGGGCCTGTGATCTGCCGGGGAGTCCCGCCGAACAGTGAGGCAAAGAAACCGGTAAAGATCGCACCGTACAACCCCGCAACGGCCCCGCGGGGATCGCCCCCGTACGCAAGCAATCCAAACCCGAGGGCCAGCGGGAGCGCAACAACGGCAGACGTCACACCCCCGGCAATATCACCCTTGAGATGACGAAAGGAGAACTTCCTAACGTCCCCCAACTGCAGATCGCTAAACCACTTCTGAGGAGTCACGGCGGTGTCCGGTCCAATACTTCATCGATGACCCCTCCTCCAACAACATCGTTCCCTTCATAGAGGACAACAGACTGGCCGGGGGTAATTGCACGGCGTGGTTCTTCAAACACGACGCGGAGCCGCCCGTCGTCCAGTGTCGTCGCTGTTGCGGATGCCCCGGGATCCAGCGAGCGTATCCGAGCCTGCACCCTGCGCGATGACCGGCAATCCACATACTTGACCATATTGACACGGGATGCAACGAGCCCCTGCTCCAGGAGCTCGTCTGCATTCCCCAGTTCCACGCGATTTGTAGCGGGATCAATATGTGTCACGTACACGGGAGCACCCGTCGCCACGCCCACTCCCCTTCGCTGTCCGATGGTGTAGAACGGATATCCCCGGTGTGTCCCCATCTCCTTGCCGTTCATCACCAGTTGACCGCCCCGGACCCGTTTCTCCAGATCCGGAATCCGCTCTTTGAGAAATCGCTCGTAGTTGTCGTCCGGGATGAAGCAGATTTCATAGCTCTCCGCTTTGTGCGCGACGGGCAGGTTCAGGCGATGTGCGCGTTCCCGGGCCTCTGTCTTCGAAAAATCTGCGAGCGGAAAGAGTGTGCGCTGCAGGGAATCCTGCGTGAGCCCCCACAACGCATACGATTGGTCTTTGGCACTGTCTGTCCCCCGCGACAGGACAAAGCGTCCGTTTTCGGAAAGCTGCCGGACACGCGCGTAGTGTCCCGTGGCGATTTTTTCCGCCCCCAACGCACGGCCCTTTTTCAAGAGCTCTTCCCACTTAATCGATCTGTTACAGAGGACACAGGGATTCGGTGTGCGGCCGTCAAGATATGCCGCCACAAACGGTTCAATCACCTCCGCATCGAATCGCTCGCTGAAATCGAGGACGTAATGCGGAATGCCGAGCACGGTAGCGACAGCACGGGCATCATTGATCCCATCAAGAGAGCAGCAGCTGTTTTCGTTCCCGGAGTTTCCTCCCACATCCTCATATCTGTACGTCTTTAGAGTAATGCCCACAACATCGTACCCCTGTTCAACGAGCAATGCCGCCGCCACCGAGGAATCGATGCCCCCGCTCATAGCCACAACTACCCGCTCACCCTTCCCAGGATCCACCCTTCTCCTCTCCTCCGTTTGCATCGTGCCCTCGCCTGAATCGCTCCCTGCCATCAGGGATAGTCCCTTCCTCGTCAGAATATCGACGTATAATGACGCCATTCGGGAGGTAAAATTCAACCGGGAGAGGAAGCAGCCATCACGGCCCGACAGGACGCAGGTCCAGTTGTGCCGAAAACACCTGGTCGCGTACCGGCAATGCAGCGTTCACAGCAGTCACGGACTGCCCGAACTTGAGAGAAAAGGTGGCTCCTTCAAACATGTCCCACCGCGACAGGACATACCACCGCCCCCCCGTGCCATAGAGCGGCGGATTTGCGTACACTCCTTCGAGATCGCTCTCCATGGCATACAGTCGCGAATCGTACGACGCGGTCTGAAAGAGTCCGACACGGGCGCTCACGCGAAACGTCCTATGGGGAGTCCATGTAATATCCTGACTGAGCAACCATCCCTGTTCCGACGCGGCCGCCAAAGTTTCCCTGGAGCGACAGAACTGCACCCGCGTCCCCAAGGTCAGCCGTCGTGAAGGTCCGATTCGAAACGTGCAGGATATCCGGTCTCTCAGGTGTGGCGCCATGATGGTGTTTTTCAGATTGCCCGGCCCTGTGCGTCGCTCCGTTGCTTCCGACAGGCGCCCGGCGTACTGCAGTCCCAGAGTACACCGGGCGAACGGCCCGAGCTCCACTGCCACTGCCCGCTCCGATCCTTCCGGAGGCATTCGGTCAAAAAACGTCCGCCAGGGGCGGCGATACCAGCCCAGGTATCCGGAGAGAGCGACATTGTCGTTCAGGGGAAGAGCGCATGTCAGGCGCACCCTATCGCAATTCGTCGGTTCGCCTCCCGTCCCCCAGGCAATAGCGCGAGGGTTGACGAAGAACGACGCGAAGTGCTGGACAACCGCTCCGACCGCAAAGCCGGAAGGAAGCGAGACACGGAAATCGACAACGAACGCCCAACCGTGTCCGCTCCGGGCGATTTCCCCCGCACACAGCATGTGCCCGACGCCCAGACGCATGTCCATTCCCATGAGCCAGGCGCGTGACTCAAGTCCTTGATCTCCTCCTCCCAAACGAAGGGGTCGGGAGAATTTGCTGAGCATGAATGTCCACCCGACGGAATACTGCGTGAGCCCCTTCCACCCCACATGGCCCCCGAGAGTCAATTCGGAGAGGATATGCCGGGAGAGAATGGCGGATTCACTGTCAAACCGATCATCCTCCTTCACTGTTCCCACCTCTCCGGCTTCATTGAGAGATGCCGAGAGAGGGATACGCGACACGAAGAGGAGTGACGAAAGATCTCCCCCGGGTCTGCGCCACCGGTGCTCCACTGCGCACCCGCGGAGCATCCGCGCTCCCGGTGCCCCTGAGAACGGCTTCAACCTTGCCGGTTCCCCGGGCGGTGCGTTCCTTCCGGCAACCGCTATGCCAGTCCCGGCCGCAGTCCCGAGGACAAGTCCGCACCCACTGAGCAGCGCAAAATCTCCGAGAAGAACAGACACGGAAGGGAGGATCTGCGGGATCACGGCATATCCCGTGAGAGACGCATCCCGGTATCGCTCACCTCGATCGCGCGCGAACGCGCAACCGCCTGCGATGGCTCCAGGGAGCGTGACCTCGAGGCGGTGAAATTCCTTCGCTGGCGGGCCGGGCCATGCTCCGGCTTCCTCCCAGGGAGTTTGCCTCGTGAAACGGCTGCGGAGCCGGATAATCGTTTCGTCGGGGGGCTCGACGACCACAAATGGAGCAAGGAGGTCGTACAGCCGCCTGCCACCATCCCGTAGCCGACGGACATGCTCGACGGAACGGAAGGGACCGATCCTGACCCGCACAGCAAGGAGGTGTTCTACATCGGCGGACGTGATCCCCGGAATGCGCAGGAGCTCATCCTCCGTTGCATCATTGAGATCAAGGGGATGTTCGCGTAACCAGAGCACCTCGGCAAAGAGCTGTTCATCCCCTTCTTCCCCTGCTATCGTTTCGACGATGTCAGCGACATCCAGATATGCGAACCGGCCTTCGCGCAGAGAGCTATCGGGGGACGATTGCGCCGCGCCAATTGCGATGCCAAGCAGAACGGAAATACAGAGGGACACCCCGCGCATGGTGGACCTACCACGTGTACAGGAGCGATACCGTATGGGAAAAACCCAGCTCCCGGTGGCCGCACACGGCATAGTCCAGATGGAAGGGCTCCACCGAAAGGCCGATTCCCACCGCCACGAGAGCAGGATCTTCGGTGATTCCGCACCGAAGCCAGAGAATGTCCACCGGCATGTATTCCAGGCCGAGCCGGAATTCAGGAGGGAACAGCATGTCTTTGAACAGCGAACACCCGAGCACGAGCACGGAGAACGGCCGGTAGGCGGTGCCACACTCGATCGAAACGGGAAGGGATTCCTCGCCTGCGCCGAACCGTGAGAACCCCGGCCCGGCCACCACAGCGCCGATGCTCCAATCGGCGTTCAGGTCCAGCGCAAGCCCGGCATCACAGTTCACGATTGTTGCGGTTCCGTATTCCTGAATGGCGAGCGTGCAGACGGCAAGCCTGACCCCGAGGGCGACCCCCCCTCCGACATCATACCCGGCATGAAATGCCATTCGTCGATTCCCGGTAGCCGGAGATGCCAAACCCGGTGATGGAAACAGCCACGGCTCCCGGACCGAACGGGAAGCCTGCTGCACAGCAGCCGAGTCCGAGTCCGGGAATCTCGAACAGAGATGGAGAGTACGACACCCCGCAGGAGAGTGCCGCAAGCGACCGTAATGCCGCGGGGTTATGAAGCCCCCCCCAGAGGTCCCTCGTGAATGCAAGACCCGCGCCGGCAAGCGCAGCGGGACGGGCTCCCACCGCGTTTCGCTCAAACGCCGCCCCGGCACGACCCGATGAAAGGACCAGCGCCACCACGACAATAGGCAACCGGATCAACATCCTGACGCCTCCTACCAACTAGTACCCGTAGAGATCCGTAATTCCGAAATTGCCGTTGAACACGGCCGGCAAAGTATGTATATTTCAGTACCCCCACATGACCTTGAAGGGTTCGCAATGTCTTCACGCCTTCGTACCCGTTCGCTGCTATCGATCCTGACAGTGCTTGCTCTCGTTGCCCGGTCCTCCGGCCAACAACTCGACTGCACCGTCCAGGTGAACTATGAATCCGTCGGCACGTCACAGAAAGACTACCTGCGCAGTTTCCCAGACGACATCCGCACATACATGAACAACTACCAGTGGGGTTCAGAGCAGATCGAGGACAAGATCAAGTGCACACTGGACATTTTTATCCAGGGTATCACAGGCGAGAACAGGTACATCGCCCAGGTCTTTGTAGGCAGTCAGCGGCCGATTTACGGCACGAACAAAAATACCGCAGTCATACGGTTGTTTGACGAAGCGTGGGAGTTCACCTACATCAAGGACCGCCCGATCAATCACACACCGTATGCCTTTAATGATCTGACGAGTTTCCTGGATTTCTACGCGTATGTGGTGCTCGGCTACGATTACGATACCTACGACCGCCTCTCGGGAACACCCTGGTTTCAGAAAGCATCGGATGTGGCGAGCATGGGTCGTTCGGGATCAAGTAAAGGGTGGCAACTGGTCACGTCCGGCTACAGCCGGACTCAACTGGTTACCGACCTGCTGAACCCGACCTTGGCGCCGATTCGCGCGGCATCCTACCGGTATCATTTCGCGGGTTTGGATTCGATGGCTGGCAATGCCCAAAAGGGGACTTGCGAATATCGTGGGAGCGATGGGGGAGATCGGAGCTGCCCGGAAGACTATTGACATGCGCAACCTGGCATTGAAGACCTTCTTCGACACGAAATACATGGAAATTGCCGAACTCCTCCTGGCCTACTCCGATCCGTCGATCTACATCACGCTCTCCCGGATTGATCCAGCCCACCAGAAGACGTACGACGAGTATTTCCAGAAGCGGCAGTGAACATCGTCACTGCCGCTTCGAGTGCTCTTGCCACGTCTACCTGTCGCAAACACTCCGCTCCATAGGTCTCGCCCGGGGGGACGCGGTCGCTGCAGACTCCGGATTCGCACCGCCCACATGCACCTTCCCCCGTGAGCGTTACACATGCGGGCGACGGAGGATAGACCCCCCATTCCCTGTCGTGATACCGTCTGAACAGGGCGAGAGACGGCGTTCCAACCGCAACCGCCAGATGCCGCGGGCCTGAATCATTCGAAATGCACAGTGACGATCGCCGCAGGAAGGCGGCCAGCATCGCGACGTCGTTGCCGGTATGGATCGCGACAGGCGGAGCGGAACAGTGGCCGGCAATGGCCCTGAGAATTTCCGTATCGGCAGCTCCTCCCAGAAGAACGGCAGCGATGTTTTGTTTTCGCAGCCCTTCCACCAGCGCCGCGTACCGTACGGGGGGCCAGATTTTGTAGTCGCCGCTCGCCCCGGGATGCACGGCGACCCACTGCGCCTTCCCTATCCCGACATTCAGGAGTTGCCGTTCCGCCTCGCGGTCCGCCTCGGCAGAGACACCAAAACCGGTCGACCGTGTCAACACACGCCCGCCGGCGGCTTCCGCGAGCAGGCAATAGTAGTCCAGTACCCCGACAACGCCGCGCTGTCGTTCGATCTGAACGTTGAGCAGCACACCCAGTCCCCCGTACTTCTCCCCGATCCTCATGCGCGCTCCGGAGTACCAGGCAAGAAGCGAGAACCGGTCTTCGGGGAATGTGCAGACAACGGCATCGAATCGCTGCTCACGGACCCAGCGGGCTATCGCACGTTCGGCCGATATCCGTTTGACGCCACGACGTGACCGGAGAGCAGACCGGTCAACTTCCATAACCTGGTCGACGCTTGGATGTGTCGCGAGAACGGCACTTGTCCCATGCCCGGCAGCCTTCGTGAGTACCGCATCAGAGCCTGAGGCACGAGCGAGACGCCGCTGGAAGATGAGGACAGCAAGGTGGCACCGGGGATGGCCGTTCTTGAGGGCACGGAGGGCCGGAGTCAGAAGCAGAAGGTCTCCGAGCTGACCTTCTGCCAGCACCAGAAGACGGCGAAGCTCCATCAGAAGTAGGGTCGTTTGGCAAACACCGCGCCGATCTCTTCCTCAACAAATCGGCGGGCATTTTCCTCATCGACCTCCGCAAGGTCCACGATGGTCATCACCACCCTGGGCAACAAGCGCGCGGCCTCCCGGGCAAACTCGACCATCGCGGGGAAAAACCGCGACCCGTCGAGCCGCATGAGCGCTCCGTATTGCTCCGGGTCGGTGGAATTCAGACTTATGGAAACGGCATCGACAAGCCCAACAAGCTCCGGAACGATATTTCGCTTGTTGATGACACTCCCGTGTCCGTCCGTGTTCAGCCTCGTTCGTCCACCACGCCTCTTCACCCAGCGGGCGATCTCCTTGAGGGCATCCAGACGGATTGTTGGTTCCCCATAGCCGCAGAACACGATTTCGTTGTACGCGAGAGGATCACCTATTTCCGCAATCACTTCGTCCGCCTCCGGCTCGCGATCGATTCGCAGATTATGCCCCTTGACGATGGCATCCCCCTTGCGGTCGCAGAAGACGCAGTCTGCATTGCAGCGGATCGTGAGATTGAGATACAGGGAGTTTTTCAGCGAATAGGTGAATCGGGCCGGTGGCGGATCCCCAATCCCGAAGAGACGGTCTGCCGCAAGCGACGTCGCCCGTGCGATGTCGTCCACGCTGAGCTGTTGCAGCTCTGCGAGACGTGCGGCGATCAGAGGTAGATGCGCAGGTTCGTTCCGCGTTCCACGGTGCGGAACAGGCGCGAGATACGGGCTGTCCGTCTCAAGAAGAAGCTGGTCCACGGAAATCCGGGACGCGACCGCCGGTGCATCCCCGGCATTCTTGAATGTCACAATGCCGGGAAGTGAGATCGCGAATCCCATCCCGATGAGATGCCAGGCCGTCGCGACGTCACCGGGATAGCAGTGAAACACACCACGCAGGGAGGGCATCCTGCTCGCCGGGTTCTTCGTCCCCTGTCGCCACAATGGGTCCTTTGTCAGCGCAGCCGTCACGACGGCGATTGTGTCAGAGAGGGATTTGCGCGTATGGACAATGATCGGGAGATCGCGACGGCGCGCAAGCTCAAGTTGCGCGGAGAACACCGCCCGCTGCGTATCCTGCGGGGAGTAGTCATAATGATAATCCAGACCGATCTCACCGATGGCAACGACTTTCGGGTGGCGACTGAGTTCTTCAATCGCAGCAAGACTCCGGTCGTCGGCCAGCCGGGCATCGTGCGGATGAAATCCCACTGCGGCATACACCATTGGGTGTTGTTCAGCCAGGTCGACGGCCCGCCTGCTATCGTCGAGGTTCGTGCCCGGATTGACGATGAAACGGACCCCCGCTGCCGCAGCCCGTTCGAGGACGGCGTCGCGGTCGTTGTCAAACTCGGCCGAGGTCAGGTGTGCGTGTGTATCAATGAACGTCATCCGGTATTCCCCCTACTTCACCACGCTGCCGCTATCGATCTCCGCCGCCGGGGAAAGGACAACGAGGCGCCCCTGGGCGTCCGTGGCTGCAAGGAGCATCCCCTGCGACTCCTGCCCCATCAGCTTTGCCGGTTGGAGATTGAAGACCACGACGACGCTCTTTCCGGCCAGATCGTCAGGTGTATAGTGCTGGGCGATACCGGCGACAATCTGACGCTGTTCTTCTCCGATCTTCACACTGATCTTCAGCAGCTTTTCCGACTTCGGCACCCGCTCGGCTGCAATCACGGTGGCAATGCGCAAATCCACCTTTGTGAAATCGTCGATCGTGATTGTCGGTTTGGCCGGCACCGCCGGGGTGGAGGATGGAACCTCTTCTGCTGGTCTGCCCAGACGGGCCAGTTCACGCTCGATCACCTCATCCTCTATTTTCGTGAAAAGAATGGCGGGGGTGCCAATGGCATGTCCGCCCGAAAGACCGGGACGCCCGGCACTCTCCCATGATTGTCCCTCGACGGATCCAGGGAGGCCGAGCATGCCCCAGAGACGCTGACTGGCTCCGGGCACCACAGGCGACATGAGAATGCTGAGGCCACGAACAACCTGGAGGCATGTGTGAATCGTCGTCGCGCAGCGTTGGGGGTCAGCCTTCGCGGTCTTCCACGGCTCGGCATCATTGAAGTATTTGTTGGCCGCCCGCGCCAGATTCATCACCTCCGCAATGGCGTCCCGGAACCGGTAGGCATCCATATACGCGCCGGCCGCTGCAGGGGTCTGCGCCAGGACCGCAAGCATCTCCCTGTCCCGCCCGTCGAGCGCACCCTGCGGCGGCACCACCCCCTGGAAGGTTCTCTGGCAGAAGGCAAGCGTCCTGTTCACCAGATTGCCGAAGATGTCGGCGAGCTCATTGTTGTTCTTCGCCTGGAATTCCTTCCAGGTGAAATCTGAATCGCGGTACTCGGGGAGCGAAACGCCAAGATAGAAGCGCAGGGGATCAGCGGGAAACCGGTCCAGGAATTCCGCGAGGTCTATGCCCCAACCCCGGCTCTTGGAAAATTTCTGCCCCTCAAAATTGAGAAACTCGTTGGCTGGCACATTCGCGGGGAGGACATACTGGTCTGCGTGCGCATCGTTCCATGCCATGAGCATGGCCGGAAACACAATGCAATGGAACACCACATTGTCCTTCCCGATAAACGCGACGTACTTGGTCGAAGGTGATTGCCAGTACTTCTGCCACGACCGGGCACCGGGTTCCCTCTCCGCCCATTCTCGGGTCGACGAGATGTATCCCAGGACAGCATCAAACCACACATACACCACTTTCTGTTCATAGCCGGGGACCGGCACCGGGACCCCCCAGTCCAGGTCGCGCGTGACCGCCCGCTCCTGAAGGCCGTTCTTGAACCACCCGCGGCAGTAGTTCAGCACGTTTTCTTTCCAGGGTTCGAGCGCGCGCCGCTCCTCGATGTAGGCTACCAGTCGCTCCTGGAACGCACCGAGAGGAAAGTACCAGTGTGAGGTCGCGCGCACTTCAGGGGTCTCGCCGGTCAGCTTGCTCCGCGGGTTGATCAACTCCGTCGGACTCAGATACGAGCCGCATTTTTCGCACTGATCGCCACGTGCGTCGGGCTGCCCGCAGACCGGGCACGTGCCCTCGACGTATCGGTCCGGCAGAAACTTCCTGGCCTTCGCATCATAGAACTGTTGTTCCTGCTTCTCGCGGAGAATGCCGCGGGCATGGAAGTCGGAGAAGAACTCCTGAGTGGTGCGGTGATGCAACGGAATGGACGTCCGGGAGTAATTGTCAAAGCTCATGCCAAAACGTTCGAATGCTGCCCGGTTCGCTGCATGATAGCGGTCCACGACGTCCTGGGGCCGGATTCCTTCTTTGTCGGCCGTGATCGTGATGGCCACGCCATGCTCGTCCGATCCGCAGATAAACAGAACATCGCGTTTCTGGAGCCGCTGGTATCGGACATAGATGTCTGCCGGAAGGTATGCGCCCGCAAGATGTCCCAGATGAAGCGGACCGTTTGCGTACGGGAGGGCCGCTGTAACGAGAATCCGATCAGGCTGGGGCATGGGACCGTTCAAAGAATGTGTGATTTGATCTGTCCCGCAAGCGCATAGAGGACAAGCTTAATGTAGACATTTCTTTCCACAAGCGAAATCGATCTGTCGATGTCGGCAAGAACGCCCGGAACATTTGCGGCCGGGTAGCGCGTCAGAAATCGCGAGAGGGGTTCCTGCTGGTCGACATTGATAATGGTCCCCTGCCGCGCCAGCACAAGCGCGTCCCTGAACCAGAGGAGGAGGAGGTGGAGAAACCTGACGACGCGGGCACGGTCTTTTTCTTGTGTCACGGCATCGATGATCCGGCCAACATCGGCGTGGTGGCCGGCGACCGACCGCCGCACGTAGTCCAGCACGAACTCCCGTTCCTTCATCAAGTCGTCGCCGATCAGTTCCTGTGCGCGCGTGTAGGAGCCGCCCGAAAGGCGCGCGAGCAGGGCTGCGTGCGGCGGTTCGACAGCATCACGGGCAACCAGCGCTGCGGCGATATCGGCTTCGCTCAGCGGATCGAACCGCACCTGCTGACACCGCGACACGATGGTGGGGACCAGATCGTCTCTGTTCGCACTGGTGAGTATCAACATGCAGTTCGGGGGAGGTTCCTCAAGCGTCTTCAGCAGCGTATGTGCAGCGACGGGGAGGAGTGTCTCTGCGCGGGAGACGATGAAAACCCTCTTTCGTCCCGATCCGGACAGCGGCGCCTGACGCCGGATTTCGCGAATACTGTTGATCTTGATTCCGCTTGCTCTCGGTATCATGACACGGTGGTACGGATCCCTCCCTTTTTCGGCAAGCTCCGCCTGCACAACTTTGACGTCGTCCAGAGTAAGTTTGTCCAGCGGGCTGTCGTCGCTGTCCTCACCTTTTCCCGCGGGAAGTGCTGTGACAAAATGCACGTCCGGATGCTGCATTGTCTCCATCCGGACGCACGCACTGCAGAGACCGCATGCCTCTTCACCGCCGCGTTCGCAATGAAGGATACGGGCGAGTTCGAGAGCCGTGGCGTCTTTCCCCACTCCTTCCGGCCCGTAGAACAGGTAGGCATGGGGGAGCCGTCCGGAGCGGAGAGCGCTGAGGAGCAGTTGTTTGACACGGCGCTGACCGATCACGCGGGGCCAGAGCACAGGTGGTGACGACTCAGAAGGCATGGCCGATACCAAAGTGGAACACACCGTCGCGGAACGTCTCGCCGATGAGTTTGCGCTGGATGATCCATCCCCGTCCGTCAGGAGCGGCCGGATCGTACACACGAATACCCCAATCGAGCCGGAACGGTCCGAATGGTGTTTCATAGCGTATACCGATGCCTGTCGCAAGAGCCACGGTCGAAAACCGGAAGTCCCGAACGTTTCCCCAGACGTTTCCCGCATCCACAAACTGGACGAGCCACAGTTTGTCCAGAAACCCGTCCCGCAGATTCTGGAGCAGATTGATGCGCATCTCAATACTCCCTTCAATCGACAGATTTCCCCCCAGCTGCGGATCGCCCGAAGCAATCAGATCGCGTGATGCCCAGCCACGGATGCTGCTTCCTCCGCCCGCGAAGAACCGGTGCGTCTGTGGGATCGTCCGCAGCGGATCGGACCGGCTTTCCCCGTACTTTTCTTCGACCCCCGCCTTCAGTTTGCTCGCGAGAATAAGAAACCGGTGGTCCGAACGGTCCGCATACCACCGGCCCACGAGAACCGCTCTCACGAACTGGGTGAAGGGAAGGTGCGGAAAGACTCTGCGAGTGACCAGGGGCAGGAGGCCCGCCTCCTCCACCGTTGCCGCGTGCACGTACCCTTCCGTGGGCGAGAAGAGGTCGTTCGTCAGGTCGCGCTGGATGGTGAACGAGAGGATCGAGTTGAATTGTTGTTCCTGAAGGGCCTGGAGTTGTGCGGCGAGGACCGGATTGTCGAGCGATGCGCCGAAATTCTGGTTCTTGCGGAGGTCGACAGCTTCCAGTGTCCACTCCATGACCCCGGTGGTAAACTCCGCGAAGCGTGCGGTGAACCCGAACCTGTTTCTGAAGATGTACTGCAAATACGGTTTTTGCTTATCAAGAATGTACGAAAGCGACCAGGTCCCTTTGATCCTGTTGGTAAAGACATAGGGCTGCACGACCTCAAAGGTGATATCGAGATTTGAAACCGCATCGTCGTCAACACGGAAGTAGTCGGGAAACCGCCCCAGCGTTTGTGTCTGAAAACGGAGTCGTGCATTGAACGTGCGGGCCCCGCCGAAGAAGTTGCGATTCGTATACCCGAGGCCGGTACCGACGTTGAACGCGCCATCCTGGTCACTCATCAGGAGTTCCGGCGCCAGTTCGTGCTTGTCACGCGGCCTGATGGTGACACGGCTGGGAATCAGAACGGATGTATCGGAGGGCGGAGGAACGATCATATCAATTGACCGCAAATCGAACACGCCGAGCCGGTTGAGATTGCGTTCGCTCGAGGTCTTCTGTTCGAGACTGAAGAAGTCCCCCGGGCGGTAATCGAGCTGGCGCAGCACGATTTCATCCGTAATGTCCGGCCGGGGCTCCTCGCCGCGGAGGGTATCGATCTCCTGGCGAACTTCGATGGCACCGAACAGATAGCGATGGCTCGGCGCGAACATCAGTCTGACGACGTAGTTCCGGGAACTCAGGTAGCGGCGGGCATACGAGCTGTCCTGAACGAACGACGCGTTGGGGAATCCGTTGTTGGCATAGATCCGCAGGACGCGCCGGACTTCTTCCTCGAGAAGGATGCTGTTGTAGGGGTCGCCGGGATAGATATGCGGGTTCCACCGGATATCGTCCCATATTGTCTCCGGCGCGTCGACGATCCCCCGATAGACAACCTGTTCTATCAACGAGCGGAATCCTTCGGTGATCGCGAGTGTCAGATGGATGACGCCTTCGTCCGGGACAACGCGCAGGAGCGTATCGATACGGACTTCGGAGAAGCCCCTGTTCAGGTAGTATTTCCGGAGGCGCTCGACGTCGGCCCCGACGGAGACGGGATTGAAGTACTCGTTTTTCCGTCCCAGGCGTTCGCTGATAGAACTATAGAGAAATTTGTTGAAGAACCCCGGCGTTTCGCGCGTCGTCATCTGTGCGCGCAGCTCGCTGGTTGTCAGCGTTTCGTTCCCCTGAAGCGTGATGGAGGCGATCTCGTACTGCCGGTGATTCGTTTGCGGCGCCGGGAGGGCCGCCACCGGCCAGAGGAGGACCGCAGCAACGGACAATGCGGCGCAACGCATGAATGAGACGCGCCTGCGTCCCCGGCGAGCCAGGGGGACACTGGAGCATCGGAAGGCGTATAGGGGGTGGGTCAGCATAAAAAAACCCAGCCAGTGGGCTGGGTTTGTATGATAGCAAAATTCGAATAGAGAATCAACGCGCGTGGTGGACTTCAATACTCCCCGTCGTCCTCGTAGAAAAAATCCTCCCCCGTGGGATAGTCCGGCCAGATGTCTTCCATGCTCTCGTATGGTTCCTCCCCGTCTTCCAGCTCCTGGAGGTTCTCGACAACCTCTACGGGAGCGCCCGTACGGATCGCATAGTCAATCAACTCTTCCTTCGTGGCCGGCCAGGGAGCATCGTCGAGGTACGATGCAAGTTCCATCGTCCAAATCACTCGATCACCTCGTCAGCATACACTGCGGCTCATTCTCCCGCGCTGGCCTGCGCGAGCATTGCGCGGTAGCGGGCCGCATCGATATCATCGAAGAAAAAGTCCACGGGGTTCTGGCTGACACCATTGCGGCGGACTTCATAATGCAGGTGAGGTCCGCTGACCAATCCCGTCCGTCCGCACTTTGCAATGAGGTCGCCCCGTTGTACACGCTGTCCGGGCGACACGAGAACCTGGGAAAGGTGGGCATAGAGCGACGCATAGCCATATCCGTGCGTTATTTCGACCAGCACCCCCAACCCCCCCTGAGTGCGTCCAGCCACTCGAACGACACCATCCCCGGCAGCGTACACCGGAGTACCGACGTCATTGATGATGTCAAGACCGTAATGCATGCGCCACACGTGGAGGACAGGATGGAGACGCATGCCGAATCCGCCGACCGTATATGGTCCGACCATCGGCTTGATCGCGGGAAGACGCCCAAAAAAGTCCTTGTTCTCCTCCAAACGGGAGTGAATCTCTTCATAGCTTTGAACTTGAAGCTTCACTTCGCGGCTGAGCCGGTCAATCAGGTTCCTGGACTCGGAAAGAATCTTGCTCGCCTCACCCGTGAGAAACGGATTTGCGGCGGCGTGGCTCGCTCCACCGATTGCCGCTGTCCTCGTGTCCTCGTCGATCCGGCGCAGATCCACCATCAGACGTAGCTCATCACCTCGGTCCGACAGGTTTTCCAGGGTCTCCTGCACCGCCTGAAATTTCTTGCCCAGATCCCGGACCTGGTCTTTCAAAATCCTGTTTTCAGCCGTCAGCATCGAAAGCTGGCCATATCCGATCCCGAGCACATCGCCAGCGAGGAGATTCGCGACAAAAATCACTGCAAGAAGGAAGACCCCGAGGAGGAGGCCAGCCCCAAGCACTTTGACCTTGAAGAACCGAATTTCCTTGAAATCGAGCGAAATGTTCGAGAAAACAAAGAACCTCATGTTGCGAAACATCAGAACCTCCTTTGTTTTCTGCACCTACCCGTAGAGCGAATGGCAAACACCGTGCCACGGTACACGCGATGGTCAGATGTCCCCGTCCAACGCCCGCAGTCCCAACGCCCACAAGAGGAGGATTCCTACAAATGCACCGCCAAAATAAAGAATAATCAGGGGAGTGTCAAGTAAAAACGTAGCCAGTCATTCAAAATCATGCTCAAAATAGTCAATTGCACGACTCCCCCGGCCCTTCTGCCCGATCATGTTTTCAAGCCGTTCTGCAAAGACTTTGGCTGCATCGTACCCATAGTGCTTCAAGAGGTAATTCAGGGATATCACTTCGGCAATGACAGTAACATTTTTACCGGGGAAGATTGGCAGTTTTACAAGAGGAATCTCCACCTCAAGAATCGCCATTGTGAGATCATCAAGGCCGGTCCGGGTGTAGTCTTCGTCTGCCCTCCATTCGTCCAGTTCGATGACAATTTCGACCCTTTTCTGGTACCGGATGGCCCGGATACCGAACATGCTCCGGACATCGATCAATCCGAGCCCCCGAACTTCCATGATGTGCTTCACCAGATCGGTGCCGGCCCCGATGAGTATACCCTCCCCTTTCCGGGTAATCATGACCACATCGTCCGCGACCAGGCGGTGACCACGTTCCACAAGGTCGAGGGCGATTTCACTCTTGCCGATGCCAGACCGCCCGGTCAGAAGCACGCCGACGCCGTAGATGTCAACAAGGGAACCGTGGACGACCATCTGCGGGGCGAACTGGTCATCCAGAAAGTCCGCAAGAAAGTAGGCGATCTTCGTCGTACTGAACTTGGTCCCGAATATCGGGATTCCCTTGGCCGATGCCGCACTCAGCAGGTCATCCTCGATTGTGTTCCCGTTGGTGAGAATGACGCACGGGATCTGGAACTCGAGTAGGGCAAGGAACGCTGCCGTGCGTTGGGGAGGATCGAGCGATTTGAGATAACGGATCTCGGTGTTCCCCATGATCTGGACCCGGTCGTAGGTAAACAGTCCGACATATCCGGCAAGAGCCAGCCCCGGCCGGTGCAGGTTCTTGTCTTTGATCTCGTTCGCAAAGCCGGCATCACCGTTGAGCTTCTCGAGCTTGAAACGGTCTTTGGTCGTATCATAGAGGAACCCGACCGTGATGCTCCGTTTTCGCGTCTCACCGTTCGGATCGATTTTCATACCTTGTCCTGAATAGCCCGAACCTTCATTTTGTCTTTCGACCGCAGTTTGGTTTTGTACTTCTGAAGCTGGAGAGTGAGCTTTTCCGCAGCCCGGTCAATCGATTTGTAGTAGTCCGCGCTTTTCACTTTGGCCGTCAACACCCCACCGTACACATGGAGGTTGATTTCGGCCGATTTGACGCTGTTCGTGGCCCGCTCATAACTGAGAATCACGGTCGCGGCAACAATCCCATCGTAGTACTTATGCAGTTTTTTTACCGTGTCGAGCGCATGCTGCTTGATTTCAGGATGAGGCCGGAAATGACGAGCAGTGAAAGTGATATTCATGTTCTCTCGCTCCTTTCATCGTGTGTTGATGGATCTCACGATCCTTTCGGGTGCGCCTGCGCGTACACTTTTTTCAGCCGGTCGATGCCGACATGTGTGTAGATCTGCGTGGTTGACAAGCTCTCATGACCCAACAATTCCCGGACCGCCTGAAGGTCCGCACCCCGGTTCACCAGGTGCGTGGCAAACGTGTGCCGGAGCACGTGCGGGCTCTTTTTGCGAACCTCGGAGACGGCCCCGATGCATCTGTTCACCAGCACGTTCACGGCTTTGGCGTTCATCGCTTTCCCCCGCGCGCTCACAAAGACAACGCCCGGGTCGTTGTGCGCCGGCACCATGCGGGGCCTGACCTCGAGCCACGCCCGCAACGCATCCTGCGCTTTCAATCCGAACGGCACGATGCGGTCCTTGCTCCCCTTCCCCCGCACTTTCAGCGTTCGGCCGGACAATGACAGATCGCCAGGTCTAAGGCCGAGCAGTTCGCCGAGGCGGATGCCGGTACTGTAGAACACTTCCAGAATCGCCGCATCACGGACCCCTTCCGGCGTCGTCCGGTCGGGTTGGGCCAGAACAGCCAGAACAGTTTCTTCATCGAGAGCGATCGGCAGGCGCCGCTCGAGACGCGGCGTCGCGACGAGCGCCGTGGGATTCGACCCGATGATGCCACGCCGCTTGAGGAATCGATAAAAGGAACGGAGACAGGCGAGCTTCCGCGCCACGCTGCGTTTCGCAAGACCTGCATCGAGCAGCGAACCGAGAAAGCGGCGGATGATGAGATGATCAACGTCGTGCGGATGAAGCCCTTCGCGCGTCAGAAACGCCGCGTACTGGCGGAGGTCGTCCTCGTATGCGGCAAGTGTGTTGGGAGAGAATCGGCGTTCAGCGCCGAGATACGACAGGAACCGGCCGATATCATCCTGGATATCCGTGGGCCTATCCTCCATCGACGGCCGTGGGTGCTTCCTCCTTTGCCACTTCCGCCTTGCAGGCCGGACAGACGAGGTACTCACCACGGGTCTGATTGTACTTGAGAACCATGTATTCGCTTCCGCACGTGTCGCAAACACGGGCGACGGGCCTGTCCCAGGAGGCGAAATCACAATCCGGGTACCGCGAGCAGCCGAAAAACACCCGCTTGCGCTTCGTCTTGCGCTCGATGATGTCGCCATCCTTGCACTTGGGGCATTTGACACCGATCGAAATCGGGCGTGTGTTTTTGCATGAAGGGTAGTTACTGCACCCGAGAAAGGCCCCGAAGCGTCCCCCCTTCACCACGAGGTCCCCACCGCACAGATCACACTTGATGCCGACAACATGCTTGGTCAGCTCGGCCTCTTCCGGCAACGGTTTGGTGTTCTTGCAGGCAGGGTAGCCGCTGCAGGCCATGAACCTGCCATTGCGCCCCCACTTGATGATCATCGGCTTTCCGCACAGGTCGCACGTTTCGTCTGTCTTCTCCTGGAGCGACTTCTTAATGGCTGCGCTGTTCTTGTCAACCCCCTCGAGATCCCGGATGAACGGGTGATAGAAATCCTCCATCACCTTCTCGTACGTCTGTTTTCCGGACGCAATGGTGTCAAGCTCTTCTTCCATGCGTGCGGTGAAGCCGACGGTGAAGATGTGCGGGAAGTTCTGCACGAGAATACGGTTCACCGCCTTGCCCAGTTCGGTGGGGTAGAGGCGTCGCTCCCGTTGCTCGACGTATTTGCGCGCCTGTATGGTGTCCACAATCAAGGCGTAGGTGCTCGGACGTCCGATGCCCAGTGCCTCGAGTTCGCGCACCAGGCTGCTTTCGGTAAGACGGGCCGGCGGTTTGGTGAAGTGCTGATTGGGCAACACATTCGTCAGGGACGCGCGGTCCTCAGGGGTAAGACCCGCCGGGAGTTTCGAGGCGGGATCCTCGTCGTTCTGCTTCTCTGTTTCATCCACCAGGTCGTCATAGACCTGCAGAAACCCGCGGAACGTCGGAACGGAATCGGTCGCACGGAAGAGATACTCCCCCCCGCGGATGTCGACGGTCGTCTGGTCGGCGACCGCAGGGCTCATCTGACATGCAACAAAACGGTTCCAGATCAATTCATACAGAGAATACATCTCGGGGTCGAGAAATCGCTTTATCGCTTTGGGGGCATGGCGTGTCGACGTGGGGCGGATCGCCTCATGCGCATCCTGCGAACTCTTCCCCTTCTTGAAAAGGCGGGGTTCGTGCGGCAGGTATTCTTTTCCGTAGTTGTCGTAGATGTGCTGGCGGACTTCCCCGACGGCATCCTCGCTGAGACGGGTGGAGTCGGTCCGCATGTAGGTGATGAGCCCGACACGCCCCTCCTCGCCGAGCTCGATTCCTTCGTACAGTTTCTGGGCGAGCATCATCGTGCGTTTTGCCGGAAAACGCAGCCTGCGCGCGGCTTCCTGCTGGAGCGTGCTCGTGATGAACGGCGGCGGGGGATTCCGTTTGACTGGCTTCTTCTGAACGTCAGCAATCGAAAATTCCTGCTTCCCGATGTCGTTGACATACCCCTCTGCCGTGGTCGCATCCCCGATGATCGGGTCCTCCCCACCGACCTTGAACAGTTTGGCCAGAAACGGCTCGCCATCATTGACGCGAAATTCACCGATGACGGACCAGTACTCCTCCGGGAGGAATGACACAATGGCCTCTTCGCGTTCACAGATCAGCCTGACTGCCACGGACTGTACCCGCCCGGCGGAAAGGCCGTAGAAGACCGTCTTCCACACAAACGGAGAGACCTTGTACCCGACCAGACGGTCCATGACGCGACGAGCCTGCTGCGAATTCACCAGGTGCTCGTCGATGCGCGACGGGTGCTCCATGGCTTCGGTGATTCCGCGTTCGGTGATCTCGTGGAAGAGGACGCGAAAAATGTTTGTATTGGCGGATTCGACCTCACGGGCAATGTGCCAGGCAATCGCCTCCCCCTCGCGGTCAGGGTCTGTCGCGATATACACCGCACTGGCCCGCCCGGCGTGAAGCTTGAGCCGTGCAATGACATCGTCCTTCCCCTTGATCGTTTCGTATTCGGGAACGAACCCGGACTCGACGTCAACACCGATCCGGCTTTTGGGGAGGTTCTTGATATGGCCAACTGAAGCTTCAACGTGGTAGTTCCGCCCGAGGTACTTGTTGATCGTTTTTGCCTTGGCGGGAGACTCTACGATGATCAACGCTTTGCCGTTTTCCTCAAGGGAGGGTGCTGCGGGAGCGCGTGACGCACGTTTTTTCCGTTTGGGAGCCTGGTCATCTGCTGATTTTGTCTTTCTGGGTACGCTGGCCAACTTCTTTGCCGTCATCAGTGTATCGTGTCCTCATTATTCAACATCGATTGGCCGGAAGAGCCGGTCGGTCGCTCACGTGCAAACAGCACAGCTGCGACCACTTCCCGGACTTCCAGCACGGTGAGACCTGCATACCCCGAACTCATCGATCGGTCAATCACCGTCTCGAGGTCACGGTCATCCAACAATCCCAGTTCTGCCAGCTGGATCAGATAGCCCTGGGCTTCCATCGAAAACACCATTCGTTCCGCTTCGTGAAGGATCCGGCGCGATTCTTTCCGCGCGTGTGTCGGCGGAAACGTTTCTGACTGGCCGGACCCGATATTCTCATACAACCAGCTGAATGCTGCACTGATCTCCGAGGTCGTGTACCCGCGCTCGCGCAACGGCGCGAGATCGATTTCATGCAACTGCTTGTCCTGCCGCATTTCCGACATCAGAAATACAAGGATTTCAACGACACGTTCTTTCATGCAGTTCCCTGTAGTCTCCTGCCGCCGAACAGGCCGGCCAGATACGCATCTTCACGCAGGTGCATCCTCCGCGCGAGGACCGGCGTTCGATCGTCGTAGCCGGCCAGATGCAGAGTTCCGTGGATGACAAGGCGAGCGATTTCGTGCGACGGGGAAACGTTGTACTCCCGTGCCTGGAGGTGCGCACGGTCGAGGTTGACGTAGACTTCACCCTCCAGGTGAGGGCGTGTTTCGATGGGAAAACTGATCACATCAGTAACGTGATCGTGCCCGAGAAACGTCCTGTTCAAGCGTCTGCACGCACGATTGTTGATGCAGACAACGCCGATCGCAGCATGCCGTACACCCTCTCCCTTCAGGACAGAGCGTACCGCCGCCCCGAGCCGTTTCCGGCGGACCCGCCGGCGCCCGTGCGCGTTCACGACCTGTACGGCTATCATGCCCGCGATGCCTTGCTCCTCCGCCGTTGACCGCGACCCGTCTTCCGCCGCGGGGCCGGCCCGGTGTGCTCCAACATGCCGTCCGTCAACGAGAGCGCAATCCCGGACAGCATAACCTCCGGACCGAGTTTGGTGAAATCGCCGGAGACTAGTGACCGGTCCACATTTGCAAACAACGAACACCCGCCTTCGCGTTCGATGATGAGACCCGACAGCTTCCCATCCTGTTCCGCCACAAACGTCACCTCACCAAGTAATTCGCTGATAACATAGCCGGAACAGAAATGGAGCTGGAGGTGCGCATTTTCCGTATAGACCGATACCAGCATTCCCCGCGTCTGCCCAATGGGGATCTGCGGATAGATCTCCAGCGCAAGCTTGCGGTGCGGATCGCCAGGCGCCAGCTCGAAACGGATGTTGTCACCCATCGGACGTGCGGCTGCACCGAACGCCTTCTCCAACTTCTTTATGTCGGTCGCTTTGAACGAGAACCCCATACATGCCTCATCTGGTTGATGATAGCCACGAAACGGCTGATTGTCAAGCCATCCGTCCCGCTACCAGACCAATTCCATCCCTTCGGCTGCCGCAACGCAGTCAAATCGGTACTTCCGCGTTTCGATTTCCCGCCTGCACAGGCGCAGGATTCGATCAACGCCCTCGTCCGTCCGCGACTGCTCGTGATGGAACAAGATCAGAGTCTTGACCTCTGCCTCGGAGGCCACCTTGAGGGCAAACAGATAGTCTGAGTGACCCCAGCCAATATGATCGACGTACTCTTCCGGCGTATACGTGGCATCGTGGATCAAGACGTCTGCACCCCGCACAAAATCAAAGAGCCGCTGGTTCGGATCTCCCTGTTGCCGTTGATACAGTTCGACAATGTGACGATCGACATTCTTCAACGACTTTGCCACCTCCCGGTCGAACGGCTCATTGTCGCTGATGTATACCAGCGACCGACCGCCGACGTTCAAACGGAATCCCAGGGCGAAGGCGGGATGATTGACATACAAAGAACTGAGCGTTCCCTCGTAGACCGGGATGGATTCCTCGCGCAGCGGCAGAAACCGTATCTTGGCCTTCAGTTCGTTCAGCTGAACGGGAAAATATATCTCATCCATCTGCGACGCGATCATCTGACGGAGCGTAATGTTCCGCGTCTGTGCGCCGATGATCGTGAGCTCGTTTCCGGCGATGAACGCCGGCTTGAAGAACGGAAACCCCTGGATGTGGTCCCAGTGGGGATGACTGATGGCAAGGAAGGCCTTCAACGGCCCTCCCGCGGCGATCAGGGCATCGCCCAGTCCGCGCAACCCTGTTCCCGCATCGAAGATAATCAGGTTGTCGTCGGCCAGACGAATTTCCAGACAGGGAGTGTTCCCTCCGTACCGGACGGTGTCTTTTCCCGGCGAAGGAAGCGAACCTCGTGTGCCCCAGAATTTGAGTTTCATGGCGTTCCGTAACTCCGCGCATACCGGACGTTGATATCGCCCCTGAGGACCGCATTGAACCAGAGGCTGGCATCCTCACCGATCCCCACGTTGCCGATCAGACACACCCCCTGTGCAATGAACGCGGTCGGATGGATGGACGGGCCCTACCCGTGGTGGCGAATGATGTGCACGGGTTACTCCCGCGCCCGCGGTGGCACCCAGCCCGGCCGTTTCCAGGACATCAGCTCGACTGTCACACTGCCGATAATGACCTGCATTTTCGCCATGATCGGAACGCGCGCGTCGTCATTACTGAACCAGCCTGAGAAACCGCCCGTCAACCCGAAAATCCCGACAAACTCTGCGTTCCCCTCGAACTTCACCACATCGATCGGATACTCCACGGCATCCACTTCAACAGCATCGCGTTCTTTGTCGAACCGGATGTGGGCGTTGACGTTGCTTTCTTTCACGATGGCCGGTACATTCATCGCCTGCCCGGCGAAGAGCCTGTCCCTGGCAAAAAAGAAAAGGGAGAGCCCGTCCTGCACTTTCCCCTTGACCGTCAACGTCTCGCGCTGGGCTACGACCGTATCCTGGTGACCCATTTCCATGAGGACCCGGTTGCGGTCATAGTCGAACGAATATCGAGCGAAGTCCCACGCATTGTCCTGTTTGACCTTCCCCGTGAATCCCCGCGAGTAGACGGTCGAATCGACCGTGCTTTCGAACACCGCGTGCAAATCCACGAAGGGGACACCCCTGTACGAGTCGATCAGCGCCCTCGTCGCATACGCCGCGGGCGTCGCGTGCTCCACGCGGCCCAGATTCTTGATACGGATCTGCCCGAGATCGACAAACGCATAGCGCACGTTGTACACGAGTTCTTCCCCATCGAGCAGAACCCGCGACGGAGGGTCGTGGTCGGTCTGGGCAGAGACCAAGGAAGGAAAGAACACGAGGAACATCGCGGGGACGCACCAGCGTCCCCGGAGGAGGACGTTCTTCACTACTTCAGGCTCGTAAGTGTTTTTGCAATCTTCTCTGCTTCCGGGATCAGTGCAATGGCCTTCTTGAACTGTACATCCTCCCTGAGCATGACACGCGCAGACCCCTCGTTCCCCCAGATCCCGCGGGCGACATAGGCCTTGGTGAATGCCTTGATGTAGCGGAGGTCCTGCTCATACAGGTCCTTCTTGAATTTCACGCCTCGAGCGTCGGCAACAGCACGGAACTCTTCAAGCATCGGAGCGGTGAGTTCAAAGTCGCGCACAAAGGCATCGGCGTCTTTCCCATACCGGCTGCGCAACTCGGCGCCGTCCCGTTCGAGGATCTTGTCGGCCATCTGGAAGAACACAAGCTTGCTTCGGAGTTGGACGCTGTACTCGTTCAGGCGATCCGATTTCACGATGAAGTCCGGGGTAATCCCGCCGCCGCCATACACGACACGCCCGCCCATGGTCTTGAACTTCGGGCGGAGGGAGTCTTTTTCCGCCTCGTGCATGAGGTTGGCCCCCTCTTCCTCGTTTCGCTCGAACGCTTCCCGCTGATAGGCCATTTTGTCTTTGTCGTACGGCCGCTGGATA
>CAVQPT010000009.1:0-109337 GCA_963714855.1 uncultured Bacteroidota bacterium
TCTGAAGGAGAATGTTCTCCCAGAAGATCTCGCGTTGCCATGCGTCGGCAACCGTGGGCGCCGACGGTCCTCCGTACACATAGAAAATGACCGGATACTTCTTCCCGGGATCCATGACGGATGGCTTGAGGATCTGCGCGGGCAGGGAAAATCCGTCACGGGCAGGTATGGTCAGGAATTCGGGATAGCGGAGCCCCAGCGATGCAACAGACGAGTCCCGGTTCCTGGAGAGGGTCATGAGCCGCTTTCCGGTACGGTCATGGAGTGAGAGCGCGGGCAGAATGGAGGCACCGAGAGGAGCGGTCTACGTAGAACTGCATCCCCGGGCTGAAGGAGATGCTGTGCGAACCCTCCTCGCGGGAAAGCCGTCGCATTCCTGTCCCGTCCAGGCCAATCACATACAGATGTTTCTCGATCGGTGACGTTGCGAGTGCCGTGAAATACACCAGGCCGCGTTTCTCATCAACGCCGACGACGCCCCCCTTCATCCACCACATCCCTCCACCTGCCTCACGGACGGTCCAGGGGCCACGGGTCACCTGCCGCTCCAGCTTCCCGTCTGTTGAGTAGAGATAGAGATGCTGATGACCATCCCGTTCCGACGGCCAGAGAAACCTCCGTCCGTCGTTGAAAAGCGTGAACCCATCAAGGACATTCACCCACGCGGAGTCTTCCTCCCTGAGAACGGGCCGCGCCGCACCTGTTCCACGATCCACAAAAAAGAGGTCGAGGACCGTTTGCAGCCGGTTCAGGGTCTGCACCGTCAGTTGTTTGCTGTCGGGGAGCCAGTGGACGCGGACGACATACTCATGATCATGGTGTGCCAGGTCGACCCACACATGCTTCCCCGAAGCGACATCAACAACACCCACACGGACCGCGGGGTTGGGCTGCCCTGTTTTGGGGTACCGCTGCGTGATGACGCGAGGCGTCCACGGTTTGAAATCTGTGTACTGCTGGACACTGACATCCGATTCGTCTGTCCGGAAAAACGCAATGGATCTTGAGTCCGGCGACCACCAGTATCCGGTGTCATGGCGTCCAAACACTTCCTCCCAGTACACCCATGACAGCGTTCCATTCAGTATTGTCGGTGAGCCGTCGGTGGTGAGGGCCCTCGCCGTGGCGCGCTGAATGTCGTACACCCAGAGATTGTTCGAACGGATGAAGGAGATCGCAGAACCATCGGGCGAAAACGCCACGGACTTTTCTTCTTCGTCAGTCGTGGTGAGCCTCGTAAACGTCGCTGTCGTTAGGTGAAGAAGGAAGATGTCTTTTGCAAAAAGATACAACGCCCGTTGCCCACCACCGTCAAGAGCGATGGGAAACGGGAGGCGTGCTGGCGTCTTCTCGCCGAGGAGTGTTCGCAGGCTGGCCAGGGAGGTGGATGCGTCCATGAGGACCGTGCGTGTCCCTTTCGCAGGGTCTACACGCTCGAAGCGTCTCGTCCTCGCCTCGGTAGAGCTGTCATAGAGGATGAGCGAGTTGTCGTCCAGCCATACATAATCGGGTGTAGATGCAACCGCGGCCGCTTCCGGGCTGTACATCCACTCGACGGTCAGGCGGGATGGAGTCTGCCCCGGGGCGATGCCGCAGAAGCACGACACGAGAACAAGAACAACGATTCGTGGAGAGGCGCGAAAGGTCATGGTGAAGCATCCCTCTGGTCGAACATGCAAAGAGTCGGTGATCGTGAGGTGCCGGAGGATTCAGGCCGGCTTTTTCCGCCGCAGGCTGAGGATGAACCAGAGCACCAGAGCCGCAAGCAATGCGAAGAACAGCGTCCGGCGGACCAGGTAGGTATCCGCTCCTTCCGTCGGGTACAGGGAATACGCCAGCTGGGGTTTGAAGAGATAGCGTTCGATGTTTCCTGTGAGAAACGTCCTGTCTTTTATGAACCCCGTATAGATCTCGCGCACATCCTCCACGTTGGGCGGGCGGCGGTATTTGAATATCGAATGGGAGGTAAACTCATCGCGTACCACACTGTTGCAAAGCGCATACGGGACGCTCACGAGCGTGTCCCCTCTCGGGACACCCAATGACTGCTGCCATTCCCAGTCGACATAGACGCGCGCTGTGGTGCTGTCGAATGCGTTATGCTGGTTCAGGTGAAACAGTTCGGCGGTATTCAACACCAGACCGTTCTTGTCGGTGATATAGATGTTGGCATGAGAGAGATCAACAAATGCCCAGCGGTTCTGTTCGCGGATGAAGGATTCGGCAAACGCATGTCCGGTGTAGACGATCGTATTATCCTGGGTGCGTGCGCCAAAGACAAACCGCGTGGGAATGCCCGCACGGTTTGCCCAATAGACGTAGAGCTGGGCGTGCTGCGTGCACCACCCCTTTCCGGTCCCATACACCATATCATTGTACAGATCCCACGGGTTCATCCATCGCTCGTCGTCTTTCGGCACCCCACGGGCGTTTATCAACTTGTTGCGAAGGAAACGGGTGACTTTCTCCATCCGTGTAAATGTCGGATCGTCCTGGCCTATGCCGGCTTCCTCACGCAACAATCGGTCGGTTTCGGTGAGGCCCTTTTCCCCAACATATGCATACGTATCGATCCAATCGGCAAGTGGTAGCTGGTCGAACTCGCCACACGGCACATTTGCGCGCACGATGTACACATCGGTGTGCTTCATGCCGAGCGAACCGTAGAACTCCTTTGAGTAGAAGCGGGTCGTGATCTCAATGGGCTGGCACGCATGCGCGGGTACGGGGACCAGCCTGTACGTATGGGGAACGCTGAAGGTCGTGTCGATCCGGAAGGAAGGGGTCATCCCGGTCGCCTTCTGCGGTTCGGCGCCGTCCGAGAGCACCTGCCACTCAGTGATCGAACGTGTGCACGCCAGATTCAACTGCAGGTGGTCGCGGTCGACCACCGTCCAGGAGCGGATAGTCGGGATATCCAGCGGATAGTAGAGTGTGGCATACGACGTGGGATAGAAAGACGATTCCCATTCGCGCTCGAGGAACACATAGACATTGAGTGCAAGCAGCAGGAGAACCAGCAGGCCGGCCCCCCAGATAATACTCTTCGAAGATTTCATGATGAGGGCCTGATGTTTTTTTTGATTTTGTCGACGGTTTCCTGGACAAGTTTGGAGAGTGCTTCAAGATCCTGCGAAATCTGGGGGCCGACGTTGGCCTGGAAATGATCCTTCTCGAGTTCCAGAATATAGAGAGCGAGTTTCCGGCGGGCGTCCGGCGGCAGTGCGCGGACAGCCGTCTTGATCTCTTCGAGTGTCATAGTGGCCGGTCCTTTCGGAATGAGGGGGAACGTCCCGGGTGAGCGCACTGCATGGTCATGCTTTTTCCTGTAAGAATCAACGGACCTGCGTTCCATTGTTGGGCGGGCCCTATGTACGCCCGACCCACCTGATATCCACCTCGAAATGCACCAACCATATCGTTGATTACAGATTGAATCTTCTTCATATTATTGCCAGACTCAACACCATGGAGGACAAGGCTCAGTGAATCAGCCATTACCCGTTGTGCAGGCACACTACCCGGACGATTTTGCCCATTGCTACGGCTGCGGCCGTCTGAATGACCATGGCCTCCATCTCCAGAGTCTGGTCGACGGCGAGGAGACCATCGCGCGCTTCCAGCCTCAACCATCGCACATTGCGGTTCCGGGCTTCGTGTATGGTGGATTGATTGCGTCGCTGGTCGACTGCCACAGCATGGCTGCGGCCGCCGCAGCGGCACTGAGGGAAAGCGGACAGCGTGTGGGAGAATCTCCAGCCCCTCGCTACGTGACCGCTTCGCTCCGCGTTGACTATCTCCGCCCCACACCTCTCGGCCCCCCGCTTGAACTGCGGAGCCGGGTCAAGCTCTTCACGCCGCGAAAGGTCATTGTTGAAACCGACCTCCTGGCGGGAGAGATTATCACGGCGCGCGGAGAGGTGGTGGCGGTCCCCGTACCAAAGTCGATGAATCCGGACTTGCTTTGACGTCAAAAAACTTACATCTTATAGATGTCCCCCTTTTTGAGGAGAAAGCACAGGAATCTATGACGCATTATAAAGAACTTGGACTGGTCAATTCCAAAGAATTGTTCCAGAAAGCCGTCAAGGGTGGTTATGCCATCCCGGCTTTCAATTTCAACAATCTCGAACAGCTTCAGGCCATCATCGGCGCCTGCGTGGAGACGAAGTCACCTGTCCTGCTCCAGGTGTCGAGCGGCGCACGCAAGTATGCGAACCAGACGCTGCTGAAACACCTTGCCAAGGGCGCGGTCGACTACGCCAAGGAACTGGGGTTCCCGATCCCGATCGTCCTTCATCTCGACCACGGTGATACCCTCGAGCTCTGCACATCGTGTGTGGAATCCGGGTTCTCGTCAGTCATGATCGACGGCTCCCACCATCCGTATGAGAAGAACGTCGAACTGACGCGACAGGTGGTGGAGTATGCGCACAAGCACGATGTCTCCGTCGAAGGTGAGCTGGGTGTCCTTGCAGGAATCGAAGATGACGTCTCCAGCGAGGTCACGCACTATACCAAGCCTGAAGAGGTTGAGGATTTTGTGAAGAAGACAGGCGTGGATTCGCTTGCCATCTCGATCGGCACGTCCCACGGGGCGAACAAATTCCGGCCCGAACAGTGTACGCGGACGGCGGAGGGCGTTCTGGTTCCCCCGCCCCTGCGGTTCGACATCCTCGAGGAGGTGGAACGCCGGATCCCGGGCTTCCCAATCGTCCTGCACGGCGCCTCATCGGTTCCTCCGGAGCTCGTGAAGCTTATCAACAGCAACGGTGGAAAGCTCAAGGATGCGGTGGGAATCCCGGAAGAACAGCTGCGCCGCGCGGCGGCGTCTGCTGTCTGCAAGATCAACATCGACTCCGACGGGCGGCTTGCGATGACGGCAGCTGTCCGGAAGGTGTTCGTGGATAGTCCGGCTGAATTCGACCCCCGGAAGTATCTCGGTCCCGCACGCGACCAGCTCAAGGAGCTGTACAAGCACAAGATCAAGAATGTCCTTGGAAGTGCCAACAGGGCCTGATCATCCGAGCCTTTCGTATTTGCCACTAACACCGAAAGCCCCTTACGGGGCTTTCGGTGTTCTCATCGAAGTACACTTCCTGTCAGCGCAGTACCCGCCGCACCTCCTCCTGCAGACGTTCGTGAGTGAGATACCGCTCCGTCACCGCAATTGTACCGTCTTTCCGGACGATGATCAATCGTGGCAGTTTCACGATTTGATACGATTCGATGATGTCGGAGTCCCGCCCGACCATGACCGTATAGGGCAGCTTGAATCCCTCTGCGTCAGACGCGACCTTACCCTCCATGTCGATCGGGTTGATCGAGAGAATGGTCACGTCCTTGAACTCATCGAAAATTTTCCGGAGAGGCGGAAACTCCGCCTGACATTCTCTTCAGCGTGACTTCCAGAAATGGAGGATCACCACCGACTTCCCGGAGAATTCGCTCAGTGTCACCGTACGGTCCCCGGTCGTCGACGGAAGCGAGAAGTCAGGCGCACGTGCCCCGACCGACAATCCTTCCCCGGCCGATGCGGCCGGGACGAGAAGAACCGCCATCACAATGAGAAGCACCGGAAGAGCGGTCGTCCGCATATCAGTTTTCCCTATCGTATCAAAGAGATTTGTCGTGAAAGTACACCGGGAATCCCACTCAGCCGCACCAGGTAAACTCCGGAGGCAAGGCCGGAGCCATCGAAGCGCACAGTGTGCTCTCCCGGCGCCACGGTGCCGGTCAGGAGTTGTGCGACCTCCCGTCCAAGTGCATCGTACACTGACATCTGATACTCTCCGCCAACCGGGACGCCGAATGTGATCGTCGTTGCAGGATTGAACGGATTCGGATAGTTCTGATACAGCACGAACCGGGCAGGGACCTCTCCCGGTCCGGGATCGTCCTTCACATCCGTCAGAAGTCCGTAACGATATACCCCGTCTCCCTGTGTCGCTGCAAACAGTCTCCGGTTCACGGGATCAAGAGATAGTCTCTCCACATTGAGAGTTGTCAGTCCGCTGTTCATCTGTGTCCAGCTGGTTCCCCCATTTGTGCTGACCTGAACGCCGTTGTAGGTGGCCGCATAGAACGTGTTTGCTCTTCCAGGATCGGCGACAATATCGTACGTCCCGAGCCAGGAACCCGGTCCTGTCCATGTCACGCCTGCGTCCGAACTTACATACACGCCCTGGAATGAGACTGCGAGCACACGGTTCGCATTGAACGGATCCCAGGCGATGGCGTGGAGGTAATCGTTCTGATTCCCGAATGTGGACCCGCCGACCTTTGCCCACGACGACCCTCCGTCTGTCGAACGGTACATCCGGCTGTAGCGATACCACGATGCATCGTACGTCCACCCACCGGCGAGAATGACACTCTTGTTGGAGGGTTGGGGCGCCAGTGCGTGCACTTCGCCATTCTCTGGGCTGAGATACATACGCAACCAGCTCCCGCCGTCGTCGGTGCTCTTGAACACTGCCATACGCGAGCCGTTTGTCGCCATGTCATAGTAACTTCCGCCCTGGAGGATCGATCCCTGGGCGAGGGCATAACCATCGGTAATTTCGTTGTCGATTTCGGACCAAGTGGACCCGCCACTTGTGCTCTTATAGAGCCCGGAATTCCCTCAAGTGCCCCCTTCAAGGGCGTACAGCACGTCTGGACTGGTTTCCGAGATCAACATGTCTGCCACTTCCGTGCAGGAATAGAAATCCGGTATTCTCGACCATGTGACCGTAGCCTGTCCGGCACCGGTCGTTTTGTAGACGGCGTCTCCGCTCACGCATGCGTACACAACCGACGGTTGTGAAGGAGCATAACGCACAGAGGTAATGCGCGCGGCGGAAAGGCCCGTGTTGCAGCACCCCCAAAAGGAACCCCCGTTGGCGGTGGCGAACACCCCGGCCGAAGTTGCAACAAAGACGGTCGAACTGTTTTCAACTATCAATCCCCGTGATCCGTTCCCCAGAAGTCCGGACGAAAACGGCGCCCAGGTGACCCCTCCATCAGTGCTCTTGTACACACTCCCCATGCTTGTCCCGGCATACAGCACCGCAGGATTGAGCGTACAAATGCCGACCCTTTCGGTCGATGACAGGCTCCCGGAGTTCCTGGTCCAGGCACCACCGCCATTTGACGTCCTGTATACTCCTGCATACGTCACCGCATAGAGACGGCCTGCCGTGACCGGATCATGTGCAAGGTCGTATACATACCCTCCGATCCCTGCTGACACATCGGCGAAGTCGGCCCCGCCGTTCGTGCTTTTGAAAACTCTACCGTAGTAGTATTGGCCTGACTGTTCAAATCCCCCGACATAGACAGTCTGTGCGTTTGTCGGGTCAACACATACCCCGTATCCGTAACCGTACCCCGCGGTCAGGATTGTCGACGACCAGCTCAGACCTTCGTCGGTTGTTTTTGCGTATCCAAAGCGCGTTGTCCCCAGACCGTTGTCGTAATAATAACCGGTGAAATGGAACACCGGCGGGGTGCCGGGCTGCAGGCAGAAATTCATTGCGTAGAAGTTCGACGGCAATGAACGAAACGTCCACGCGGTTCCGCCGTTGGTGCTTCTTCCGAGCTGGCTAACGGCGTTGAGGTAGAGCGTGGACGGGACGGTAGGATGCACCGCCAGCCCGTACGGATAGCAGTTTGCCGAACCGATCCGGGTCCAGGACCCTCCATGATTCGTTGACTTGAACAGCCCCGTCGGATACATTTGCGAGGCAGCGTACAGGACGCTTGAATTTGAGGGATCCTGCGCAAGCGCACCCAACGGCCCACCCTCAGGCCCTATCCATTGCCACTGGCTTCCTGCGATGGAGACAGAAATCGCCAGCAAGACCAGCGGCGTATACCATCGTCCTCGCATCTTCATGCTACCCTCCTTGCTGAAGTTCGGTCCGATTTACGGATTGGATAACACGGTTCGTACGGCTGCAATAATCTCAGTCGTCCGGTTGAATGAGTCATCAACCCGGTACCGGACGATGCCCTTCGGATCGATGATAACGTATGTCGGTGGAATGTTACCGTACGGTGACCCCACCTGATACATCTGACGGATCTGACCCGACCCGTCAAAGATCATCGGGTAGGTGATCCCCGTTTGCCCCCGGTAGTTGTTCAGCCAGGATTCCGATGAGGTCCAGTTCAACGCCATGATCACGAGACTATCCGCCGAGAACGCAGGTCGTAAATCCCATTGGAAGGACGGCAACTCCGTCCAGAGGCAATCCTGTCACGTATGTTCAAAGAACGCCAGGAAGACCGCCTTCCCCCGCAGCTTTTCAATGCTCATCGTGTCCCCGGCTATGGTCCGGGCTGTAAACACGGGAGCTGCGCTCCCTACGTACGGGCCGATCGTTAATAGCTGAACGAGGAGATCGGTCTGGCGGTCGCGGACCACTTCTACTGTCCGTGACGTGGTGGCACCAAGCGTACTCGAGACCATGATCTTATGGATCCCCGCAACGATGTTCCGGAGCAGGTGCGGATTGCGGAATTGACCGAGCCGGACGTCATCCAGATCGATCCGTATGGAATCGATGGACACAGTATCGAGCGCGACGACGCGCAACGACCCAAGGGGTGTGTCGGGAGCCGATGAGGGTGGATCTCCACACCCCGCGAGGACGATGGGCAAACAGAACCCGATCGGCAGAAGCGCTGAATGAAGCCGGATGTGCATCGCCGGTTTTCCCCTTCATCTAGAACGAGTACACTGCACCGAGAAGATACGTGTTCATCTGAACATTCAACGTGCTTGCATAGTACCGGTATTTCAGATACATGAGCACGGATGGACTGAACTCCCGGTTCACCTGGGCACTGAGCGAGCGTGATCGCAGACCGTCCGGGATTATGACACCGGTTTCTCCAAGGCTTACGTTGTCGCTCTTGTTGACATAGTACCGGAATTTCACGGACACGACGGTCGCCCAGTCGATATACTGTGCGACTTCAAGCGACGGGGCAAACGACCGGATCCCGATCGTGTTGGAGTAGTACCGGAGGTGGAGGTGGATCGCAGTTTCTGTCGGGAGGTACTGACTGAGCCAGACGCCGGCGGAATGGGACCTAAACGTGATGCCGTCCCCTGCTGCATCATAGAACACGTACTCTCCCTGGATAGCGGTCGAGAGGGTCAGCACCTGACGCGCCTTGAGGCGGAAGTTCCACGTCCCCATCTTTCCTCCAACATCGCGCGCTTCAGGGCCCCTATAGTAGTACTGCACGTCGCCCTGGAGCGAAGTCAGAACGCTGGCGTCCCAGAGCGCTCCCAGACCTCCCTGGTACGCGCTGAAGCCCCGGGTGTCACGCAGAAACTGGACGGATGCAAGACCAATGGTAGTTTCACTCAGATTCCGCGTGACCCGCGCTTCGGCAAAATGCTGCCGGGCGTCTTCCTTGAGGTCCGAGTACTGGTACTTCACCCCGACGGCAGTGGCGTCACCAACAAGCCGGACGAACTTGATCAGCCCCCGCTTTTCGGGAAAATTGACAATATAGGGTTGGATCTGTTGATAGTCTACTTTGCCGTACTGGAACAGGATGGGTTCCGGGTATTCATACTCGCCATAGTCGGCGTACTGCAGCTCGACCTTGAGTTTGTTCTTCATCTCGAACGCGTCATCGTACCCCTGCGCAAACGCACTGTGTGGCAGGAGCGCGGGGGAGAGCGACGCGATGAGGATTCCCAGAAGAGAGACGGCGGTATGTGGTTGCTTCACCTGAAGCATGGCCCTACCCTCACGTAGGGCAGGCCGCAGCCTCCCCGATAGCGCCGGTGCCGTCCTCGATCTGGCCCAAGTCTTCGTCGTTGTCCTGCACGCCCTTCATCAGCGCACAGTTCACACGCTTCTCCAACAGGAGGGCCTGTTTGGAGGAAACGCATCCGTTCAGGGCGGCAAACGCAATCGACAGAAGTGCGAGGAAGGAGATCCGGCAGAGTGTGTGGACGGTTTTGAAGGTCATGACAACCTCACGCATGCACAACGTGCATACACTGTACAAGGGCAAAGATACAACCGCGTTTGACGATAGTCAAGCACGGGATGGAGCAACAACGATTACGATGTGACGGCCGTCACGTGCGAGCGGGGACGGGTGGGAATCGAACCCACCTCCCGGACCTTTCGGTTCGGGACAACGGTTTTGAAGACCGCGAGGGCCACCAGGTCCCCATTCATCCCCGAAATATCAGAATTTACGCATCAGAAACCGACAAATACAATGGTGCTCCCGAGGCCGCATGCTGCAAGGAAAGGACTTCCCCGACGTGCGCCGACGCCCGATCGCCAGATTCTTTCAGCTCTTCGAGCACATCCGCAGTTTCTCCAGGTGCAACGGCGACCAGGAGACCGCCGGAAGTTTGCGGCTCAACCAGAAGCGCGTACTGCTCGTCCGTGCAGGACGGTGCACGACCGACGAAGGGCTCTACATACTCGCGGGGCTCGGTGATCCTTGGCGCAGTGTATCGGCTCATGACATCGAAGATTCCATCGAACGCCGGGATTTTCCCCGGATGGAACCGCACGGTGACCTGTGCGTTGCGCGCGATCGCCAGCGCATGCCCGAGCAGGCCGAACCCGGTGATATCCGTCATGGCACTGATAGTATGACGTTGAAGAATCTGCGATGCATAAAGGTTCAGCCGCTCCATACTTGCCGTCCACTCGGCGTACTGCGCTTCACTCAGATCGTCCTTTGCATGGGCCGCGCTGAAGACACCGACGCCGAGCCGTTTGGTCAAAATGAGCTGGTCGCCAACCCGTGCCCGCGCGTTCGTGAGTATCTTCCCGGGATGGACAACCCCAGTCACGCTGAGCCCGTAGATCAGCTCCTGTTGCTCCATCGTGTGACCGCCAACCAGCGCAACCCCGGCTTCGATGAGTTTCTCCGAGGCTCCCGTGAGAAGCTGCTCGATGGCCTCGACCGGTAGCATCCGAGCGGGGTAAGCAAGGACATTCATGGCCGTCAACGCCTTCCCCCCCATCGCCCAGACATCGGAGAGGCTGTTCGCCGCAACAATGCGTCCGAATGTCCGCGGATCATTGACGATGGGCTGAAAGAAATCGACCGTCTGGACAAGGGCGAGGTCGGGCGAAAGACGGAATACTCCGGCGTCGTCCATGGTGTCCATGTCGACCAGGAGATCCGGCGAGACCACCCGGGGAAGCTTTTGCAGTATTCCGGCCAGCCTGGCCGGGCTCACTTTCCCCGCTCAACCCGCGCAGGCACCGTACCCGAGGAGGCGGACCATCTTGCCGTCGGGTACCATGCCCTGGGGATCAAACTCCTGAAAATTCTCCATGGACCTTTCCTGATGGTGATCAGATCACTACGCCGCGCGTGCAGCAAGCAACGCCGCTCCAAGCGCGCCGGTGAATTCCGGTTCATCGGGCACAAGCACAGGATGACCTGTGACCATTCCGAGTGCCTGGGCTATGCCACAATTCCGTGCGACGCCACCGGTGAACACGAGCGGGTCATCGACACCGATCTTGCCCGCCATCCCGATCACCCGCCGCGCCACCGCTTCAAAGACACCTTTCATGACTTCCTCCGGCGGCACACCCTGGTGCACCAGTCCGATAATCTCCGTTTCCGCAAACACCGCGCACATGGAGGAGATAGAACAGGCCCTCGTGGCGCTGAGCCCAAGCGCACCCGTTGCTCCGACATCCATGTTCAGGCTGCGTGCGACGGCCTCGACAAAACGGCCTGTCCCCGCCGCACAACGATCGTTCATGACAAAGTCCTGTACCCGGCCGCTACCGTCCAACCGTATCATCTTCGAGTCCTGGCCGCCGATCTCGATCACCGTCCGCACCCCCGGAAAGAGTGCATTGACTCCTGCGGCGTGACACGCAATCTCCGATTGCACACGGTCGGCGTTCACGAAATAGTTACGCCCGAATCCTGTTGCAACGATACATGCAATGTCGGCCCGTGCGAGACCGGACGCGTCCAGCGCCACGTCCAGAATCCGGTTCGCGTTCTCCGCCGGAGCATGCCCGGCCTGCACCATTGCCGCACCGACCCGGCGGGACCCGTCGAGCAGGATCACCTCAATGGTGGTCGAGCCGATATCAACCCCACACGTGACCATCGCGAGTCCCCTGCCTCCTTCCGCTCAGGCCTCTGTCCTGGTTTCAAGCAGTTCTCTGAACGGTTCGAGGCGGACACGTAACTGTTCCACATCCTCAAAGGAATAGTCCGTCACGATTTTGAGTGTCGGCACCCCCTTTTTCTTCATCGCCTGTTCGACCGCCTTCGCTTCAATATTGTAGCCATGACAAAACGAGAGGATATTCTGCACAACCCCATCCGCACAGTAGTCGTCAACCATTGCGTCGAGATGATCGATCCGCTCGCGATTCGGAGAGAAACACGAACAGTCGATTGCAAAGTACCGGTCCGCCACAGCAGCGATGAGCCCTTCGAGTGTTTCAGGCGATTCGTCGACGATGTCACGATAATACCGTGAGCCGGTGCATGACTCATCAGCTACAATGTGCATTCCGCAGGACTCAATGGCATGGTGGACTTTTGCATTGCCCAACGGTGAAGGCGTGCCTGCAACGATCAGGCGGGGCCCGGCAGACCGATACGCGGATATCGCATTCTCCACCCGTGTGTGGAGTTCATCGAGGAGCTGTGCGGCCGCATTGATGAAGTCGCCGGTGTCCATCGCGAGAGCCGCCTGAGATACCAGGAGTGCATCCAGGCCCGAAATGGGAGGGTTGGATGCTTTGCGCAGCGCGTTGATCTCGCCAAGCACTATCCGTTTCCTGTTCGCCCGGCGCACTTCCCGGTGAAGAGCTTCGAACGTCACGCGAACCCCGCTCAGGCTTTCAACACGACTGCGGAACTCCTGAACCTCCTCACGCCAGAGCAGGCGGTCACGCTCGTTCTTTTTCTGGGGGACTTCTAGAACATCAAATCCTAGAAGATCCCATGCCTTCTTTTTTGCATCACAGGTTGTCTCCCCGACGGCAGCGTCCTTCAGTTTCTTGTACGGGCAGGTATTGCTGAATGCCATGCCGAACGTGGAACGGACCAGCGGGCAGATCTCCCGGGGAAACATCTTGTCCGCATAGTCCACCGACCACTGTGTTCCGCCGCACAGCGGAATCGGAAGCACCTCCGCTGCCAGAGCAATCTCATCCGGGACATATATACAGAACGTCCCGATCGACTTCCCTCCTCCCTTCCGGTAGGCAGCGATGGTCGCAACCCGGTCGCCATGCACTTCATGAGCCGCTTTGTCGAAGAGCGCCATCGTAATCGGACGGTTGGGCTGAGAGAGATGCGTCCGTTCGTGCAGGCGCGCATTGTACGCCATCAGCTGTTCATGCAAAGCAAGGTCGACGCCGAGCGAAGCGAGCAGGTCGTTGTGCTTGTTGTTCATCGGGAAACCTCTCGATTATGCGATGAAGGTTGCCTAAGTCTGCGCACATCGCCGTCCCGCTCCGTAAGTCCGATTCCGTCGAAGTAGACGAGCAGCGGAACGGCATACTTGCGTGTTACGCCAAGAAATTGTCGGATGTCGCTCATCGTACCGGCGGAGTGGGTTCCAAAAAACTCCAGCACTTTCTTCCGCGCGGCAACAATCGCATCGCGGTGCATGAGAATCCCGTCCTCCAGGAGCATCGCGTCCCCGGATTCGATCATCAACGTCAGCAGTTTGTCGGCATCCTTTCCTCCAACCGAAAATAGTTCTTCACGGCCGGCGGGCATCAGAGGATGTTCCAGGAGAAGGCTTGCCATCGCACTCAGACCCGTCTTCTGGTCCGCCGACAGCACCGGATGGTGTCCCGCCGCGGCAATACGATCGCCGGTCCGCACGACCCTGCCGTCTTCCGACAACGTTGAGGATGCGGCATCGAACAGTCTGCGGTCGAGAGAAGGTTTGATCCGCGACTGCAATTCCACAACGAGGATGCCCAGACGAAGGGGATGTTCGCGATAGAACCTGCTCAGGGCCTCCACAATGCGGTTCCCTACAGCAGCAACTGTTGAGATTGCACACCACCCGTCCGGCCCGTGCCGCAGAACGGCTTTTCGCCGCTCGAGCTCCTCCAAATACCCGGCGCATCGCTCAACCGGCAGGCTCACCCGTTGTGCCAGTTCTGCCTGTGAGAGAAGAACTGTCGTTTCTCGCGCCAGTTCTTCGAGGACCATCTGCAGAGGGTCGCCCTGAACGAGGCGTTCCAGGCGTTCCCGGACTTCCGGTTGAAATCTTTTATGCTTCCCGGGATGCGCGTCGAGTACACAGCCCCCGCCGATGGTGAGCACCGGTGAATAGCTCCGGATGACGAACCTATCACCGGCGTCGGCAACAACCGGTTGCTCGAAATGCAGTTGCACAAAGCCCTCGGTTCCGGGGGCAAGCGTCTCCCGGTCAAGCAGCATGACCCTTGCAACAGTTTCACTGGTGCCCACATGAACGTGGACCCGGGTGCGGTGCGCGAGCTGCTTCGCTGCACTCCCGAGATACAGAAGCCGCGCATCAAGCATCGATGTCGGATGATAGAACCCTGATGCGGCCAGGACATGACCCCGCTCGATCCCCGCTTTCTCCACTCCCTGGAGATTGAGGGCCGTGCGCTGCCCCACGCCGCTCGCGGAAACATTTTTCTCATGAACCTGAATCCCCCTGATCCGCACAGGGATCCCCTGGGGAAGCAGCTCCACCGTGTCCTCAACCTGGATCCGGCCCGAAAGGACAGTTCCCGCCACCACCGTTCCGAAGCCTTTGATGGTGAAGACTCTGTCGATGGGAAGACGAAAGACCCCCTTGTCAATCCGCGAAGGCACTTCCTGCGAGAGTGTGGTGATCGTCCGGTGGAGTGTTTCAATCCCCTCGCCGGTCACGGTACTTACAGGCACGATCGGTGCCTGTTCGAAGAATGATCCGGCGACGAGCGCGCGAATGTCCGAGCGGACGAGGTCAAGCCACTCTGATTCAACGAGATCAATCTTGTTGAGTGCAACGAGTCCGTGCCGGATGCCGAGCAGGCGCAGGATCTCAAAGTGTTCCCGGGTTTGCGGCATGACGCCGTCGTCAGCCGCAATCACGAGCAGTGCAAGATTCACGGTGTTGACGCCTGCCACCATCGTCCGCACGAATTTCTCGTGGCCGGGTACATCGATGATGGTGATACGATCGCCCAGAAAAGCAAACCCCAGGTCGGTCGTCATCCCGCGTTCCTTTTCCTCTTTCAACCGGTCCGTGTCCGTCCCGGTCAGGGCGCGCACAATGGCGGTTTTTCCATGGTCGATGTGCCCGGCCATTCCGAGGACGATATGGCTGCCGGGATCGGTACTCATGCCCGGAATTCCCGTACGATTGAAGAAACGGCGTCGACCACCAGTGGCACCTCGTCGTCCTTGATCGTCCGGCAATCGAGGACGACGGCATCGTCGCTGATGCGCGCAATGACCGGCACGGGCCTCTGGCGGAGCATGCGACCGATCGCATCGGGAGAGTGGCCATGAACCTGCAGCCGCACAACGTGCGTTGGAACCGGTTGTGCAGCCAGGGAACCGCTCCCCACTTCCGACATATCGTCTTCCACAAATGCGCTCCCTCCTGCCTTCAACTGGCTCGAGAGTGCTGCTGCAAGGGTGCGGGCACGCGACAGTATTTCCGCTTGGGGCATACACAGCATGCGCATGACGGGGTGGCGGACAGGAAGCGTCTCCTCATCACAAAACAGGCGGAGCGTAGCTGCCAGGACCGCATACGTCATCTTGTCGCACCGCAGGGCCCTCATAAGTTGGTTTTTCTTGAGCCGGTCAATCAGCTCCTTTTTTCCCACCACAATGCCGCATTGTGGGCCGCCGACGAGTTTGTCCCCGCTGAAGCACACAGCGTCTGCGCCTGCGGCAACGGACTCACGGACGACCGGTTCTTTGGGAAGACCCCAGCGGCTCAAGTCGACAAGAGCTCCGCTGCCGACGTCATCCACAGCACACAGGCCATGGGAGTGGGCGAGGGATGCAAGTTCGCCGATGGGAACGTCACTGGTGAACCCGACAATTCTGTAATTGCTCTGATGCACCTTCAAGAGTAAACCGGTGCGCTCGTTGAGAGCGGCCGCATAGTCGCGCAAGTGGGTCCGGTTGGTCGTTCCGACCTCTGCCAGCAGGGCGCCGCTCCGCCGGAGAACATCGGGGATACGGAAGGACCCGCCGATTTCGACAAGTTCGCCGCGGGAGATCACCACCTCTTTCCCTTCTGCCAGCGTATTCAGAAGAAGCAGCGTTGCCGCGGCATTATTGTTGACAATGACTGCCGCCTCAGCACCCGTGAGGCGCCTGAGGAGATCCTCCACATGGGCATGCCGGTCGCCCCTTTTGCCCGAGTCAAGATCGACCTGCAGCGTCGAATATCCCAGCACGGCTTCGGCAAGCGCCATCTGTGCATCCTCTGCAATGGGCGCGCGTCCGAGAGCGGTGTGCAGGATGATCCCCGCAGCATTCACACACCGCCGTACCGTGGGAAGAAGAGTGAACGATGCCGTAACGACAAAATCTTCGACCAGGGCATCGAACGGAGGACAGGACGCAAATGGCTGCTCCAGAATGGTCCGGCGCACACAGTCGAGATACCGGCGGAGCTCTTCCACAACGAGAGCGCGCGGGCGCTCCGCAAGCAATTCCTGCACCCGCGGATCCTCGATGACCCTATCGACCTTGGGAAGGTGCTTCAGCAACTGTCGGGGGTCGGAGTTCATCAGTTATGCTCCATCGAACGGACACATGTTTGCAGACTGTGCACTTCAGACACCGGATGCAGTCCGGTGAATTTGGATCATCCGACACACGAATGTCCACGGGACAGACCTCAACGCACAGGTCACACTCAGCACACGGGCCCTGCACCTGAAGACGCATGAGGCTGACCCGATTGAACAGCGCGTATGCAGCTCCCAGCGGACACAACGTGCGACAGAACGGTCGTTTCGTGACGACAAACAGGACGAGAAAGAGGACGAGAATCGAAATTTTCAGAACATACAGCCATCCAAGCATCCCCGGTTCGATCACCGGCGCTCCCAGCGTCGGATCGTCCGGATTCCAGGCCACCCACGGGACACCGGCAATGAGCGTGCCCCAGGGACAGATGCGTGAAAACCAGTGGATCTCCGTGAAGAAGGGAAGTCCGAGGGCGAGCACAACGAGGGAGACGTACTTGCCTTTTGAAAGGAACCGTGGTATGCCGAATTTCCTGGACTTGATTTTGTACAGTTGATCCTGGATCCAGCCAAACGGACATAACCACCCACACGCAGCGCGCCCGAAGACCATTCCAACTGCCGCAAGAAAGCCGACAAGGAAATATGGAACTTGCCGCACGGCGGCGAAATGCTGCATCACGCCGATGGGACAGGCCATGTACGCGGTGGGACATGCGTGGCAGTTGAGAAACGGCACGCACGCCCGTTTGAGCGGGCCCTCATAGATCTGCTTTGTGGCTATGACCGTGAAATAACTGTTGGGAAGAATCAGTCCTGCAAGAGCAACAAACGGTGAGCGAATTTTGCGGAGGAAACTATAGACGGGTCGTTTTTCTTGTCGGTCCATAGCAGACGAACGGGATCAACCGATCCCGATGCAGTCCAGTCAGAGCGTGGCGCTTTCTATCCGGATCAACGTTGTATCACCGAGAACGATGCCGACAACAAGAAGAGTGAGAGCTGCGAGAAGGAGGGCTATCCTGAGATACGGGACCACCCTGGTGCTGAACGATGTGTCCATGGCGTACCCCTGTTATACTCGTTCCCTGCAGAGGAGGACTGGAGGTGGGAAAAGACATCTGGCAACGGCCGGCCTCCCCTGTGCACGAAGTGTATTAAAGGGGAAGAGGAAAAGCAAGCCCAGAGTGCTGCACCCTCTTCCCCTGCGAGAAAGCCTCTATGATCTCATCCTTTGACGAATTTTGTCCTCAGAGCGCCGCAAATCGGGCACTTCTCGGGGGCCTGGCCAAACTCGATATACCCGCAAGACTGACAGAGGTATGTCACTTCTTCAGGTTCTTCGGCAGTCGCGGCCGCACAGTCATCGTGCTCGATTTCGTCAGATGACGGTAGGCAAGGTACGCGACGCCCCCCAGCTGAATCGAGCCGAGTATCGTTCGCAACGTCCCCATGTGCGCTTCCCGTTCCCACTGCAGCCGTAGCGGTGCAACAAGGTCGACTTTGTCTGTTGCAAATAAACCGGGCACCGGGGTGAAGGAGTTCCCGGGCAAACTTTCAAAGAAGAATGTCGGAGAGCCGAATACGGGCGGATACTCAAGATCTGACGGAAAAAGGAAAAGCGGCCTCCCGGGGGAGAGGTCCGGGCCCAGAAAGATGATACCTCCGGCATGGCTGCTGTCCGGTCCGGGAGTTCCCGACGCCTGCTGCCCCCGAGCGATTGGAACGCAAACCATGAGCACGAGGAGAACTGCGTATGCTTTCATCTCGACCCTCTCTAGCGATCCCTTACCACGTCAACGCGTTGTTCGATGCTAGCGTGCCATGCTTCTGGCCTTTTTGAGAATCCCGGGACGCGCTGCGTCCATGATCTCCTTGAGATCCTCGTAGTTCATTGTCCGCTGTTCGAACGACCGTTTGCTCAGTGCTCCGATGAATCGCCCATCGAACTCATGAAAATAGGAACCGTAAATGTGGTAGCTGTCTGCGATATGGCAGTACCGGCCAACGCGAACCTGTTTACCGGTCGCGGCAGACACGCGGTCAGCGATCAGCTGCTGCAGTCTGACCAGCGCATAGATGTTCATGAAGGCAGCTTTGTAGGCATCGTTGGATCGAAACCGGACATTCATGCTCAGGACCGGCACTGAATCCTCTTCCGTAATGCGGCACCAGATGCTCTGCAGGCATGGTGGATCGTAGCAATCGTTGTCTTCCCACACCTTCCAGGTGATGGCCTGTGCGCGGCGGGTGTAGGGAGTGTCTGCAAGCTTCTTCGCAACGGTCTCGATCTGGTCCATCGGAGAAAAGCCGGGTCCTGTGTATCCGAACAGACGTTGATGGTATGTGTACTCCCACCGCGTGTCTTCCGGATCATCGGGCTTTCGAACCAGATGGTCCTTGATCCCCTCGCAGACTTCCATCGTATACTCCTGAAGGTCCTCCGGACCGCCCGGGAAGTCCTTGTGAATCATCGGCTCCATCAGCGGATCGTGGATCGTAATAAGCATGGTTGCATCGATACTCGGGGGGTCGTCCGGCTTGTCGTACTGCGTCTTGATCCTGCAGCCGTTCTTGTGGAGTTCGACAAGAGAGTTTTCCCATGCCCGGGCGATGCAATCGCCTTCGGCGTGGAGTACTGGTATGCCGTTCATGCGCGTTGTCCGGAAGAATGGAAGATTGATGAGCAAGATAGCGTACGGGGAGCGGATACGCAAGCAATGGTGCGCCGCCGTTTATTCCAGGGACCTTCTCAGAGCCTCCTCCCACTTCCGGTACGCCTCTTCGGTACGCGCTGACGCATCCAGTGCGGGCTCGACCGCCTCGACCATCTTCAGAGATGCAAATGCTTCTTTGACTGTATCGTATGCCCCTATTCCCACCGCCGCACCCCGCGCAGCCCCGGCAGCTCCATCGGTATCATAGAGCTCGATCCGGGCCCCGGACACCGTCGCCAGAGTCTGCCGGAATACGGGACTGAGGAAGAGGTTCGCATGCCCTGCCCGGATCACTGCTGTCGACATACCCATCGAGCGCATGATCTCCATCCCTGCCTGAAATGCAAATGCGATTCCTTCCTGTGCTGCCCGTACCAGATGGCCGCGGCTGTGCCGCACAAGATCCAATCCGAGGATCCGCCCTCCTGGCGATCGGTTCTCGAGCATGCGTTCAGCGCCATTTCCGAAGGGGAGGAGAACCAAGCCGTCAGAGCCGACAGGAATCTGCGCCGCCAGCCCGTTCAACTCCTGATACGATACATTTCCTCCAAACATTCGCCGCAACCAGGAATACAGAATCCCCGTTCCATTGATGCAGAGCAGGATGCCGAGTCGCGGAAGTTCATGTGTGTGATTGACATGCGCAAACAGGTTCACCCGCGAACGAGGATCGGCATGCGCGCGGTCCGTGACGCCGTACACGACACCGGATGTTCCTGCGGTTGCGGCAACTTCTCCGGGCTCGAGGACGTTCAGAGAAAATGCGTTGTTCGGCTGGTCTCCCGCTCTGTATGCTACCGGAATACCTTCCCGCAATCCAAGCGCCCCGGCAGCAGCGTGCGTGAGCTCGCCCTGGAGACCGATTGCCGGAACCACGGGAGCCAGTAACCGCTCTTCGATATCGTATTCCCGCAGGAGGTGCTTCGCAAGCGCTCCCTTCTGAAAGTCCCAGAAGATCCCTTCGGAGAGTCCTGTGACCGTCGTTGTGGATTCTCCGGTCATGCGGAGTGCGATGTAATCACCGGGAAGGAGAACCCGGGCAATCCGAGCGTAGATTTCTGGCTCGTGGTCGCGCACCCATCGCAACTTTGAGGCTGTGAAGTTGCCGGGCGAATTCAGGAGCGTCGATAGGCATACTTCCGCTCCAAGTGCGTGGAATGCGCGCTCCCCGATGGGGACTGCCCGACTGTCACACCAGATGATAGCGGGGCGTAACGGCATGCCGTCGCTGTCGACCACAACGAGACCATGCATTTGATAGGAGATCCCGATCGACGCAACCTGACCTGCTTCAACCCGGCCTGTCCGCATCAGAGCATGCGTCACATGTTGCACGTAATGCCACCAGTTTTCGGAGTCCTGTTCTGCAAAGCCGGGCTGCGGGGACTGAATAGTCATCTCCTCCCGTGGGAGAAAGTCCGACGCGAGGGTGGCTCCGGTTTCGAGGTCGATCGCGGAGGCTTTCACAGACGAACTGCCGATGTCATAACCGAGGGAGATCAAGAAGCAATCCTCTGTTGTCGGTGATTGAGAGAGAAAGGTGATGGTGGGGTGAGCGGCCGCACACCGGAAGCCGTCGTACCATGAGAGGCAATCTATCGCTAAAACCAAGGATATTCAAGCGCAAACTGCAGGCGGATTCGCGAAACCTGCAGGATATCCCCGATGAAGCCATCCTGGCAACGGAAATCCTTCACGACCCCGTTGCACACTCGGTCCTGAACCCTCATTCGCGCCACACTCGTCCTTCCTTTTCCCATTTCCGTTCATTATATTTGGCTTCGTCCTCTTTTCCCCTCGCCAACCGCTCATTTCCCGGAGAACCGCTCCATGACGCTGCACCCAATCGACCTGACCATTGTCATGGTCTATCTCGTTGCCACCATGGCCATCGGCATGGCCTTCCGTCGCCGCGCTATTAAACGACTCGACGCATACTACCTCGCTGAACGGAAAGTGTCGTGGTGGATGGTCGGACTTTCCGGGTGCTCAAGCTATACCGATATCGGGGGGACGATGCTGATTATCGGGCTGATGTTCTATCTCGGCATCAAGTCGGTCTGGGTCCTCCACATCGCCTGGGGGTTCTTCATGATGGCGATGTATATGGCCTTTCAGGCAAAATACATCCGCCGGTCGGGCGTCATGACACCCGCCGAATGGATGATGACACGGTTCGGGAACCATCGTGACACGGAGTATCTCCGGACTGCGGTTGCGCTGTTTATCCTGTTATCCCTGATCCTGACGCTCATGTACGTGGCGGTTGGCACGGGGAAATTCGCAGAGGAGTTCGTTCCCCTTCCCCGCTGGGCATCGACGTTCATCGTCTTCGTTGTCGTCGGAATCTATGTCACCTTCGGTGGGTTCTTCGGTGTGGTATGGACCGACATGTTTCAAACGGTGCTGATCATTCTCGGCTCGATCGGGCTCTCCATTGCGGCGCTGCAGCTCCCCAGCGGAATGCCGGCCATGGCAGCACGAATCCCTGAGTGGGGATCGCTGGCTATCTCCTGGGAACTCTGGCCACAGTACCTGACGAGCACGCCAGCCAGCTACCACCAGTACTTCGCCTTCGGACCCTTGATGGCGGCGAGCATGCTCTGGCTCCTGTTCAAACTGCTCGCCGGCCCCCTCGGATGGGATTTTACGTTCTTTCTGTCCACCAAGAACGCTCGTGAAGCATCGCTCTCCGCGGGCATGTGGACGCTCGGACACACGGTGCGCTGGCTGGTCGCCGGATCCTTTCTCAGTTTTGGTATCTACTATCTCGGCACCGATGCGACGTTCGATGCGGAAAAGATCATGCCTCTGGTTGTCAAGAACCTCCCTGTCGGCGTCTCGGGCCTCTTCATGGCAGTGCTGCTTGCGGCCCTCATGTCGACATTGAGCGCGATCATCAATGTGACGAGCAATGTCATGCTGAATGACATCCTGAAGCGCTCGGTTGCAAAGGACCTTCCGGAGCGGTCTCTGGTCCGCCTGGGAATGGCTGCGTCCGCAGTGATTATCGTCCTCGGGTTTGCCATGAGTTTCATGTACGAGCAAATCGTCTCCGCCTGGGAGATGTTGCTGTACGTGATGCTAACGATGATTCTGGTACCGGGGGCGTTTCGCTGGCATTGGTGGCGATTCGGCGCACGCGCCTTCCTCTGGGGAATGATCGCGTCAACCGTGGTGGTCGTGGTCCACAAGGTCTTTCTGGATTTCCTCCCGCTGCCATGGGCCATTCTCTTTCTCGTAGGAACATCGCTTGTCCTGACCGCAGGTATCACGTTTCTGACACCGCCCGCCGACATGGATTCCCTGGTGCGGTTCTACACCCGTGTCCGTCCGTTCGGTCTCTGGGGGCCGGTACGCCGGGAGGCAGTCCGCCGGGGGCTTGTGCCGGCCCGCGATCCGATGCCTGCGTATGATGTTCTCAATGCATTTGTGGCCGCGTTTTTCCAGCTCGGACTCGGAATCGCTCCGTTCTATATGTTTCTGAAAGAATGGGGTCAGGCTCTCCTCTGGCTCGGATTCACAGGGCTTGCTGCAGTAGTCCTGTACTTCACATGGTATAAGAACCTGCCGTCAAGCGAGGAGGGATAGAACGCAGACCCCAAACACGTGTCCGGCCCCGGGGGGAGCACATGTGTATCTGCGCGCCTCCCCGGGGCCGGGCAACCATGACCTTGTGTGTATCCTAACGTTTCTTCGTTCTTACCCGTGTTGTCGTCTTCGTTCGTTTCACTTTCGTCGCACCGCCTTTCGTCCGCACCGTGGTCGTTTTGGTAACTCTGTACTTGTTCACTGCACCATGATGGCGCGTACGGACCGTCACCGACGTCACCCGGGTTGGTCTGTAGATCCTGTTCGCATGGACCACCCTGTGTGTGTGCACCACCGCAAACCCTGTGCGATACCGTACACGGAACGGATGGAAGGCATGCCAGGCGAGCGGCCGCCAGGGACGCCACCAGCCCGGATAGACTCGCCACCGCCAGGGGGAAACCCACACGGTGTAGGTTGGCGCATACACGAACCGCACTATAGGCCACGGCCATACATTTACCACGATTCGTGGTGCCGCAAACAGGGCAGGACTGTATGCAGGAACTGACGGTCCTTTTCCTTCCTCCTCTACTTCTGTCTCGGCTTCACCTTCATCCTCACCGCCCCCATCAGGTTCCACGATGGTTTCTTCGCCGTAGATGTCCTCGTCCCCGATGATCTGAAGGATGGCATTCTCGTTACCGCTCTTTTCCAGAGCAATGACCGCAATGTCCTGCGACTCTTTTTCGGAGACCGGAACCTGGAGCACGAAGATATGCGAATCCCCATCCTTCTTCCCGATCACCCGCACGTAGTCGATGTTCCCATCACCGTTGAGGTCGAGGTTGTTCACGTGATTATCCTGCTGATTGATCAGTTTCTCGAAATCTTCGGGAGAGTGCGCTTTCTTGAACATTTCCAACGCACCCTGAAGACTGAAGTTGTCTCCGGGAACACCGGTGGAGTCTGCCCCGGCACGCGGTTGCGCAAACCCCAGCGTTCCGGTAAAGAGCGCACCGGCAAGCAGGCACGTAACAGGAATGGTGTGTCGCATAGGTCTCTGCCTCCTCTTATTGTGAATGGTCACTTTCCGGAAGGATTGTCCCTGGCACCTATGATGGACCGGAGAGCCCGGACGGCTCCCGTGTTGTCCCTGATTCCGCTCCAGTTGTAGATGCAGAGGTACCGGCACTTCGGAATCGCCAGTGCACCCTGAATGGCATCGCGCCATGTGCCGGGGTCGCTCTCATCCATCAGAAGCCACTCCACAGCTGCCCAGAACGGCGCATCATTCTTCTTCAATGCATTCCGGACCCCCTTATCTTTTCCCACATCGACCGCATGTCTGTAGAAGCTCCACCCGGGACATGAGGTTGCATTGACGGCAGCATCGTAGAGGAGCTCTTCCTCTTTCCAACCGCCGACGTGCGTGAACAGCCGTTCACGGGGGACGCCAAGCTCCGCGGCCAGCGAACAGAGATCATCAAGATGGCGATGCACGATTTCCGCAAGGTGCGCCTCCTGCAACTCCCCGCCATTCGCCAGCTTTGCCGTTGAAACCGCAGCGTAACCGATGGCCTCGACGCCACGGTCCGGAACCAGCTCGCCTTTGAGTTGGACAATTGGATCCTGGTTTTCCGGGAGATCAAGGAGTGCATTGCCATCAGGCAAATAGAACGAGTTCACTCCGATGGCACTCTCCCAGCCCAGCTTGATGCCGATAAGAAGGTGCCTGCGGTTCCGCGGCAGTTTCTCCCACCACTGGAGGACGAGCGGTATCAGTATTCGCATTTCATCGTGGCAGGCAGCGCGGTAACGCGTGCTCATGAAGTTCGGTGGTGGAAGGACGCGGATCTGTCTCCCCCAGTTTCGCCAGGCGATCTTCATGGCGGAATCCGGGCTCCAGCCGTACCATTCAACGTTCAGGCGGTTTTGGGGGTTGTAGCCAGGGCGTTGAGGTTCCCACCAGTTCCACAGGTCTGGGCGTTCCCCCCACCATTGCTCTCCATCAAGCTGCACCACGACCGGAATGTCGAATTCTTCCGCAAGGGAAAGGAACTTCAGAAGATCATCCCGGACCTGGGCGCGGGGCTGGTCGAGATAGGAGAAAATGGCTCCGATCCCAGCACCGATCCGATGAGAAGAGTCGTCCTTGAACAGTTGATGGATTTCTTCAAAGATCGGTCGATGGGCTTCACCGGGAATGATGTTCACAACCACGTACTGCGCGGGGGAGCCAGCGGCAGGCAACAGTGCAGCGGGCAACAGCAGCGCCGACCCGAGCAGGAGGGGTAACACGTTAATACCATCGTGCATATGAGCTTCCCGGGAAGAATACAAAACACGTGCTCAAAACACAATATTAGATCCACTCAGGTGCTTCAACGGTCATCGATCCTGGCGCGCTTCCGGTATTAACCGTCGACGCCGGCTCGAACAGGAGAACATGAACTTCTTTCTCTGCCTCCGGCCTGTGCTCGACACCGTGAGGAACGATAATGAACTCTCCGTTCTGCAGCGTCACCGACCGATCGCGGAAATGCATGACGAACTCTCCCTTGACCACAAAGAACAGCTCGTCCTCGCGATCGTGGTGATGCCACACGAAGGACCCTCTGAACTTCACCAGTCTTACGTGCTGTCCGTTGAGCGCTCCAACAATTTTCGGGTCCCATTGTGTTGAGAATTTCCCGAACTTTTCCGCCAGGTTGACCTTTTCTGCGTTCACTGTTCCTCCCCTGTACGCTCCTGACAAAAAATGTCACCGGTAGAGCAGCATCCTACGTGTCTGGACGAAGGTGCCTGGTTTCAAGCTACAATTGGCAGTAGGTGCGCCCTGCGACCAACCGCAGTCAAATGCATACATTAAGAATATATCTGAGCCCAATCCGATTGTCAAACTGTGCCAGCCGGAAAATGGAATTCCCGGTCACCCTCTTCCCAAAGTCGTGAAAATACTCACCAACAAAGGTATGAACGTCAGACGTGCTGATCGAAAAGTACCGGATTGCCGTCAGGGTCCATCAGCATGAAGCTCGCGGGTCCGGTCGTGTGTTCATCTGCTTCACTGGCCAACGCGACCCCCTGAGCCTTGAGGTGGCGCTGTAGTTCGCGGACATCCGTAAAGCTGTCGAGCTTCTGGGCGCTCTGATTCCAACCGGGATTGAAGGTCAACATGTTTCGCTCGAACATGCCCTGAAAGAGACCAATCACATGATCTCCGTTCTTCACGATCAGCCAGTTCTGCGCGATATTGCCGGCAAACACCTGGAATCCAAGGGTCTCATAAAATGCTTTCGACGCTTTGATGTCCTTCACCGCCAGACTAACAGAAAACGATCCGAGTTGCATATTACTTTCCTTTCAGTTGCGCCTTCAACCCAGGGACTCCTGTTGGTACGCCGCATGAGTGAAGTGGCAGGGTCAACCTTTCCATCTCTCCAGTTTAGGAATTCCTCGTGTGAACAGGCCAGCAAATCAACCAGGGAATCCCATTTCTTTCATTTTCCCTCTCACGAATTTCTGCATCTGATATACCGACAGGTCTGGTTGTGTACATTGTCCGTTCTCGCAGCAATGGGCACAATATGTCCTGCTGATGCTCTTGTCTGCATTTGTACCACCCCAGTTGGGTGATCTCTTGAGAGGCATTCTACAGCTCTGACAATTCTTGTGCGCTATTTCCATGAAGACTCTTCTCAGGGTGAATTGAGTGAATGGACAGACCTTTCACTGGATGGTAGAACAGCAGAATGTGCATTTTGCGTTCCACAGGGCCGGGAAAAGTTGGTCACGACCCCTCCTTCAGAGGGACGGCCTGGTCATGGTTCGGCACTTGTGGCCTGCTCGCTCTTCCGGGATGTGCGCGCCACATGGCCAAGAGCTAACCTGTCACGAGCGCTGAAGTTACGCGGGGTTCGGCGCTGTGCTAGTCTACGTACGTTTCGTTTGAATACTCCACATAGGCTTCTGTCGAAGCACTTTGTCAAATACAGGGCAGTTCTTCCTGTGTGCCCCCTGAAGATATCCAGTACTTGTCAGGAACTCCTTTGTGATTTCTCCACCGGTGAACGTAAAGGTTGCTTTAAAGAGTCTGACCCAATCCTCCAATGTCAAAGGATGATGGCAATCCAGCCACGACTTGAAGGAACCACACTCCTTTTGAATCCTGATGATCTGTTGGGCGTTGTACACTGCAGCATTCACTTTTCGTCTGTTTCTCACAATACCCGCATCACTCAGAAGCCGTTGTTTCTGCTCTTCAGCGTACCTGGCCACTTGCTGAACATCGAATGCCGAATAGGCTTTTCTGAAATGTTTCTGCTTGTTCAGAATAGTCGTCCAGGAAAGTCCCGCCTGATTGATCTCCAGTATTAATCTGCCAAACAGCTCATTGTCTGAATCTATTGGAAAGCCGTACTGATTGTCATGGTAAACACGATGAGGGTTCGATTTCTCCAGCTGCGCAACAAAGTCGCAATAGGAGGCGGGTTTTTCCTTTGGCATTGTTTTGTTTCCTGGCATTGTATAGAGACGCTCCCATAGCATTTCGTAATGTCCAACTCCTTTGCGGCGGAAGTCTTCTAGCATGAAGCACTTTCCTTCACCGACGGATCCACAGTGCCATGAGTACACTCTTTCGAAAGAGTATCGCCAGCTTTTGTTCTCGTTTATCCGCCATACGGTGTCACGTGCAGTCGCACGTTACCTGTCAGTGAGGCTCGAGGATCACTCTCTGCTGAGAATGATGTGCGTCGCATTCTCAGTTGCCACGTGCTCGATGCACCTGTAGCCAAGCGATGGCAGGTCGATGCCATCGAAGAGAGGTTCGCCCCTGCCAAGCAATACTGGCGATACGGCAATGTGCATCTCGTCAACCAGCGCCGCTCGCAGATATTGCCTGATGGTGGCAACACCACCTCCAAGGCGCACATCCAATCCGTTCGCTGCCTCAAATGCTCGTTCGAGTCCCTTTTCTATCCCGTCCGTGACGAAGTGAAAGGTTGTCCCGCCTGCCATCGTGATCGGCTCTCGAGGATGACGGGTCAGTACGAAGACGTCGGCGTGATATGGCGGATCGTCTCCCCACCATCCCTTCCAGTCCTCGTTCAGCCACGGACCTCGGACCGGTCCAAACATGTTCCGCCCCATGATCCAGGCACCTATCCCCTGGAATCCACGTGCAACGAAGTCGTTATCAACTCCTGTGGATCCACCCGTATCACCGAACATCTGCTTGATTATCTCCGTAGCAAATGCCCAGGTGTGGAGTCCCATTCCGCCGAGTCCGAGTGGGTTCTCGAGACTCTGATCGGGCCCCGCACCAAACCCATCTATGGAAACGGAAAAACTCGCAACCCGCAGTTTCGACATAGCATTCTCCTTTTCACACCGGTATCACTCGCAGGCATCTAACGTCTGCGTTCACGCGCGCGATGTATCACGGCATTGTGCAACGCGTTGCTGGACGACCCTAATTCATTGGCTCAACAAACTCGCCCTTGTCGTTCCTCTCCGCCTCAATGGACACGCCGTGGTAGACGCGTGCAAGCACAGCGATGTTTCGGTCGTCGCCCGTTAACTCGCTCACGGGACGTGCCAGCACGTGCTCAAGCGGCAAGAGGGAAGTTTCGGAAGGTGTGGCGAACCCGTAGAGACCGATACCTGCCTCCAGGGCTGCCGGGACGACCTTGGTAGCATCCTGCCCGTTCCAGTTCGCCAGGCAGGTGATGAGGCGGGTGTCCTTGCCGACCATGGGTCTTATGGCGTTCATGCGCTCCATATCGCCATCCTCATTCATCAGCCAATCCACTTCCTGATACATCATCGAATTCACGACATGCGGATGTGTCGGTTTATTGCTGGTCAGCCAGATAATGCCGTTCGGGTTCGCCTCTTTGGCGGCTCTGTGGATTGTTTTCCAGCAACGGTCGATCGCCTTGCGGCTGTAAACGACCTCCTGCTCCTTGGACAGCGTGTCTTCTCCCCGAAACGCCTCGCCCATGAGCTGCGTATACAATTCCTTTTCGCACTCCAGCCACGTGCCCCCCGTTGAACTTCGCAGCGGCTGCCAGACCCAGTCAATCATGAACCCATCAATCCCGGTCTTCCGCACAGCGTCGCCAATCGCGGCAGACAGGTAGGCAAGATACTCATCGGTGTAAGGGATATGATATCCGCTCGGGGTCCCATAGCTCAGGTGGGGGTGCTGGTGACCCCACCTCGTGTTGGCAGCGATGCAGAAATAGCCCATCACCATCATGCCTTCTTTGTGGCCGAGTTTCACGACATCGGGCAGGAAGTCGAATTTCAGGCCCGGTTGCTCTGCCACTACGCCATTCTTATACCAGGCATAGCCGTTGCACGAAACGCAGAAAGTCTGGATGATGTTGGCACCGATCGCCTTGTACCAGGCCACATGCTTCGCCGGATCAGCATCGGCCCATGTTCCGGGCCTGGCAAACGTCTTCGGTTCGCCTGGTCCCCAGTTGAAGTCAATACAGTACGATTTGAAGTCGTAGACCATTGTTTTCCGCTTCGTGTTGGACGACGACGGCAACTTCCGCCTCTGATCCAGCTCCCGGAGTCAGGTACAGCTGCCGGTTAGACCGCCACCTTAGGGATGGTGAACTGGAACCCTCCGTTCAATTGCCCAGTCAAAAGTGCCGAAGGTTCGGTCCTTCCCGTCCACACGGTCCCAGTATGCGCCACCCAAGCTGAACTGAACCACAACGCTGTCCACGTGTGCAAGGCTGCTATTCGCCCAGAAGCCAATTGACATATCGTAGGTTTTGCCGACCGAATCCGGGTACACTCGGAACATGTTGAGGTGAGTGGCCCTAGCCCCAACCGGCACGAAGCTCACGGTATTCACACTACCAGGCCGACCTTCGAAATGATACTTCATCGTCCAGGGAAAGTATGCCCAGAGACTGTCATTCCCGGGATTTACCTTGACCGTGCATTGAACAGCAAAAGACTCCACGACAAAGGTGCCGGAGATCTTGAGATCGTCAGTCGGGTCGATGGGAGATGCGGTTGAGCCCAAATCCCCGCATCCATCAAGCGCAGATATGGCAACGATCGCTGCACACACGTACCGAATCATGACGGTAGCTCCTGCCGAATCGCGGCGGTCTCGCTGAGGGCAAACCTCCGCCAGCGTCATCCCTTTTGCCTGCACGACCTCTGCTTCGCGAAGCTTCGTGATGATTTGTTCCGCTGTGATCTTCTTGCCCTTCATCAAGCCCTCCTTTGATGGGGCCACGTACCCTTACGTCCAATCCCAATATACGAATTGGACCGGTCTCAGGGAGCTAGGTCAGTGCCTCTTCGCCTGCTTGGTCATATTCTCGATGAATTCCGTCTTCGGATGCGTGTATGCTACTCGGTCATGCGCCGAGCTTGGCCGGGCCCGCTCCAGTGAGTGTCAGGCTGCCACATCGGTCGGTAATCCCAACCTCACATGAAGATAACAACTTTGCCTCGGGCATGCTCGTCAACGAGATATCGAAAAGCCTCGCGCGTCTCGTTCATCGGGTAGGTTCTGTCGATGACCGGCTTCACCCTCCCCGCTTCGATGAGATTCTTGATGTACAGCAGGTCTTCGGCGTTCGGCACCGAGAGGAATGGACGAGCGTGCTGGCGCATGAGTGCTGAATACATATACGCCTTAATCACGAAACCCATGCCGCCATGGCCGGTGTTGGGCAGGTGAGTTCCTCCGGGTGTGAGCGCGCGCCTGTAGTCTGAGAATGAACGGTTCCCGATGTTGTCGAGGATGAGGTCGTAGCGCTGCCCGCTTCGGGTGAAGTCCTCTTTGGTATAGTCGATAACGCAGTCTGCGCCGATCGACCGCACCATGTCAACGTTCCGCGTACTGCAGACGCCGGTCACCTCCGCCCCGAGAGCTTTTGCGATCTGTACTGCGAAGGTTCCCACTCCACCGGAGGCCCCATTGATAAGGACTTTCTGACCTGGCTGCACGTTCGCCTGATCGCGAAGAGCATGAAGAGCGGCTATTGAGGCAGAAGGTACGGCCGCGGCCTGCGCAAGCGTGAGGTTGGTTGGTGCCTTTGCGAATTTGCTTTCCGGTGCGCACACGTATTCGGCAAGAGTCCCTTCGCATGAAGCAAACACTTCGTCGTCCGGTTGGAAACACGTCGTAGTGCTACCGACTTCCTCAACCCGCCCCGCCAGGTCCCATCCGAGGATATAATCCTTTGGTTTGGGAAATCCCACACTTAACCGGGCGAGCCATGGACTGCCTCTCATGGAGAAGTAGTCGCCCGCGTTAAGGCCCGCCGCGTGAACACGGACCAGGATATCATTCTCCGAAACCGCCGGCTTTTCAACGTCCTTGAGTTCCACGACATCCGGCCCTCCATACGCGTTCAGTACGATCGCTCTCATTGTCTTCCTCCTATCCGAGCTATTCGAAGGCCGCCTACCGCCTCGGCAATGCCTCAAATTCCTTTTTCTTGTCCTCAAACCATTCCTTCATCGCTTCCGGCTCCTTCATAAGTTCTTGCATATCATTCATGGCTTTCAGATGCGCGGCATCGTTCTTCTGAAACATCTCCATGGCATGCTGTTTGCTCATCCCAGCAATCTCGTCAAAAGTATTTGCGTGAAATGTCTTGTTACAAGCCCCACCGAGTTGTTTGCAGGTCATAGTCTTCATACCGTCCTCCATACTGAGATTCAACATACCGAACGCTCTGCATTATGCGCGGGCTGGGCTGGCGTGGACCGTGCACTCTTGGCACGGCCGTGACAGAACAGACAATTGCCTGCAAGCGGTTGTTGGGCAGAAGCCCCCGCCGTCAGGACCCTCCCTTACCCAACACTCTGGCGATCGCGGTGATGGTGTTCCAATTGCGTGTGGTGACCGGAACCCCAAAGAGTCGGTCGAGTGTGCCCAGGTAGCCGATAGCCTTCATGTCGCGCCGGTATACGCCGAAGACGAACCGATTGTCCCTCGCGAGGATCTTCAGAAACCACTTGCCGCTGGAAGGAAGGCTCATGGGCGTCGACGGCGCCGAGCGGGGGCGGTTGGACAGGATGCTCACGAAGCGGACGATGCCGGGTCGCGCGGGCTGGTCCGCGAAGTGATCTTGAGACATCAGCCTGACAATCTCGCGGCCCTGGCAGATGATGATCTCGGCATCAAAGGGAAGCCCGCGCACCAATTCGGCGCGCAGTTGCGCCCGGGTGACCGGCCGCCGGATCACAAAGGTGCCCGCCGCGCCGATGTTGACGGCGTCGAGATGCTTCAGTTGTCCGGCCAGCGTCGTAGGTCGGAATGTCCTGTGACCGCCGACGTTGACCCCTCTCAGAAAAACCACGAGTGCCATGCGTCTCCTCTTGCTTGCGCCGCTCGAGACTGGATCAACTCGGCCACCCGATAATTGATCCACCGTCCCGCGTGAGTGCCTAACGTCCAGCATCGCCGGCAGCGCACAGCGCCGTCCGTTACAGGCTGTTGTTACCTGGTTGTTCACCGGACCGTTCTGGGCTTTGCTGCGGTCGATTCCGCCGCTCAAGCCCGGAGGCTTTCCGGCCCGCTCTTTCGAACTCCGGCATGGCACTCCTCTGCAGGCGCTCGGCTAGATCGAGACAGCGGTCGACCAGGGCGCGCGCACCATCATGCAGGTCTGTGCTGTGCTTGACCATCTCAACGTTGTGTTCCATGTCCTCCGCTGTCCAGCCGCGGCTGTGAGCAATGAACGGAAACTGGCGAAATTGCATGCCCAGTTCGCCAAAGAATAGCATCATCTGTCCTGCGACGGCCTGAATGTTGTCCTGTCCCCCCTGTCACTATGACCCCGGCAACCTTGTTGTTCAGCATGACACGGTTCTTCAGCGTGATCTGGTTCTGCACCGTGTTCAGACGCTCCGCCATCTTGAAGTACAACGAACTTGCCGAACCCCAGCGGATGGGCGTCGAAACCAGAACGACGTCCGCCCAGAATACCAGGTTCTCATACACCGCGTGCATGCCGTCAGCCGGTTCCCTCTGTGAGATGCTGCACGGCCAGGTACAAGCCTGTGCACTCTTGGAGTAGTAACCTTCGCAGGCACACGGATATTCGCAAGGGCGACGCGGACCGTGCTCATTCCGGTACTCCGCTACGGCGTCGCGCCTTGACCAGGCAGATGCGTTTCATAATAGATGACTTTCCTGCGGCCCCGGAGCATTCATTGACCTGCGGGCGGCTGCCAAAGCTCGACCTTGTTTCCCTCCGGGTCGATAACCCAGGCGAACTTTCCGTACTCAGATTCGTCGATCTTGTCCAGGACGTTGCAGCCCTCGTCCTTGAGAATCTTGACCAGCGCGTGCACGTCCTCAACTCTGTAATTGACCATGAAACTTGCCGTGCCCGGTGCAAAGGAGTCGCCCTCTGCAGGTCCGATTGACCAGATAGTCGTGCCTCCCACCGCATTGCCTTCCCCGTCCGTCCATGTGAATGCGGCACCACCCCATTCTTGGACATCGATTCCGAGGTGACGCTTGTACCATGCCCGTAGTCCCGCGGCATCTTTGGCTTTAAAGAAGATACCGCCAATACCAGTAACTCGCCTCATCGTGCTCTCCTCTCTGTAGTTCCAGGGCCTAGCGCCTTGCGATTACCTGCGTCGCCGAAGCAAATCATCCTTCAGTGTGATACTGTGGACGCGAGAATCCAGGAACTGATCATTTCCAGAGCTTCGGATGCCATCGGCTCCTTGCTAGTCAATTACTCGCCGGGCAGCCCAGTCCGGCATCTCTGGAAAACGTGGTTCAGGTCGTCCAGTTCGGCCACCATGAAGGCACTATTACCTCCCTCGCGCAACGAGCTTTCAATGGCGACAAGGTGCTCTTTCGCAGGAATCTGTACATCTTTGCTGCCGTTGATCGCGAGAACAGGGCATTGCACCCGCGTCAGCATGTCCGCCGGATTATCGTCCATCGATTCGAGGACCTGCAGCGATCGCATAAATGCGAGATATCCATCCACATTGTCCAGGTGAAAGAGGGTCCTGGATTCTGCACCCATGAAGCTCGCGATCTCTGCAAGGAGCCTTTTTGCTTTTTCCGTCTCTGAAGCCGACATCGTTTTCCTCGTGTAGAGTGGCCACATCTCATCGTACAACTGCCTGATGCGGACGACATCTCGTTCACCGAACCCCGACGCCCGTGCGATAGCGATGCTCGATGCGCACGCGAACTCCTTACCCCAGACCCCCGGCGCCGCCATCAACACAATGAATCCCACGTCGGAGGAACGCGTCGCCATAGCGGGCACAATCAGCCCGCCCTGGCTGATACCGAGCGCGCCAATCCGCTTGGGGTCTATTGCCTCCTGTGCCTTGAGGAAGGCGATTCCTGCCAGCGCATCATCGACGAAGTTCTCAATGTCGTACGGCTCGTACTTTCCTCCCGATTGTCCACATCCACGTTTGTCATAACGGATCGTCGCCACGCCATGACGGCTCAGGTAGTCGGCGATTGTAAAGAACAGGCGATGCTTGCCAACCTGGACGTCACGGTCGTGTGGTCCGGAGCCTGCAACGAGAACAACCGCCGGGAAAGGTCCAGAACCATTGGGCAGAGTCAGAGTGCCCGCTGGCTGAATCCCATCAATGAAGTTCCGGAAGGTGATCGCTACTTCCTTGTAAGGGGAGCTGGCATCTTGCTCGGCACAGGACAAGGCCAGTGCACAGAAAGTGACTAAGAGAAGGGCAGTGGGATGTGTCTTCGGACGGAACACGGCCACCTCATCCAATCTGTCTAACGGCTGCGGCTCACCTGCGCCGCGAAACGAATTGGGTCTTTTGAAAACCGCAACGAACCCAAAAAGCCACTGTCAACATCTCCGCGCACCGTGTACTTTTCCTACGGTCCTTTCCGCCTCCGCACCCACCACGCGGCGTCAGGTGCAACCGTTTGATGGGGGGCATGTTGACATTGTATACTAAGCGCCTTACAGTGTCTTATGGATATCACCTGGGATCCGCACAAGGAACGCAGGCTGCGCAAGGAGCGGGGAATTGAATTCCGCGGGGTCCCTGATTTGATCAGCGACCGTAAGTATATTGCCATCCTGCAGAATCCAAGTCGACCGTCTCAGTTTATCTTCATCCTTCCCTACCACGGCTACACCCATGTGGTACCATTTATCATAGGCAAAGATGAAACGATTGTGCTAAAGAGCGTATTTCCCAGTCGAAAGTTCCATCAACTCTATGGAAAGACTAATGAAGACGAAGCTTGATGCCGCCGAACTGAGTATCGAACGCTCTGCTGGCTCCTATCGCCCCGTCTCGTCAAAGGACAGGAAGCACATTGAGGTCATTCTGACCCGCTCGCGCAAAAGCAGGAGCATCACTATTCGTATTTCTGAACCCACTCTGGCAGAGCTCAAGCAACGTGCTGAACGTGAGGGGCTACCCTATCGAGACCCTCGTCTCGAGCATTCTTCACAAGTATGTAACCGACCGCCTCGTGGATGAGGAGGCAGTCACCAAGTCTCTTCGTTTCCTTCGTTCAGCTGAGTAGTCCCGCGCGCGCTTGTCCACCGCATTACAGTCGTGCCCAATTGATCATGCCCACTCACGGCCGGTTTCAGCGGCGTTGCGGAGCGCAGCGAAGCAGCGACCGCTGCAACCCGTTGTTAGGTTTTGTTACTATGTTCCACAGTTATTACTACATTTCCTTTCTTGTGCCCTTTTTCAACATAGCTATGGGCCTCGGCAATTCGTTCCAACGGATAGCGTCTATCCATGACCGATTTTATCTTTCCCGCCTCAATAAGCCCTTTGAGCTCTTTGAGGAAGACTAGACGCTCTGGAACGGGTCGAAGGCCTGTGGCCGAAAATACGACTTTTTTGTTGCCAATTTTTGAAGTCCATAGCATTTGGCACATAATTGCAAACGTAGGGGCAGTAGAAAGATAGACACCTTTTTGCGTCAGCGAGCCTTTACAGCGTGAAAATGAGCTCTTGCCTACCGTATCAAAAATGGCATCATAGGTCTGGCCGGTTTTGGTAAAATCCTCTTTAGTGTAATTAATTACCTTATCCGCACCAAGAGATTTCACCAATTCTAGATTCGTGGTACTGCATACCCCGGTAACTTCCGCCCCAAAGTACTTGGCAAGCTGTACCGCAGAAGTGCCTACCGATCCAGAAGCGCCATTGATAAGAACTTTTTGCCCGCTCTGAATATTTGCCTTGTCTCTAAGGAAATTCCATGCTGTTAATGCCCCATCACAGACGGGGGCGGCTTCCTCATAGGTCATATTCGCCGGTTTTATTGCCACCACTCCTTCTTCGGGCAGACATATGTACTCGGCATAAGCTCCAAAATTAATCTCGGTAGATCCAAACACTTGGTCGCCTTCTTTAAATAGCTTTGCATCTTTGCCTACTGCTTCAATCTCACCGGCTAGCTCAACCCCAAGTATAGGGTTCTTTGGTCTTATGAGACCAGTGAAAAATCTTGAAATAAATGGGTCACCCTTTCGATTAGCACAGTCACTTGGTGTTGCTGTTGTCGCATATATTTTTATCAGTACTTCGTTGTTCCTGACAGTAGGTTTTTCTACCTCTTTGAACTGAAGAACATGAGGTGATCCGTATTCTGTGTATACAATCGCTTTCAGGAGTTATCTCCTAATCTGGTTTTGTTTGTTGTCCATTATTGGAATAGTATACAACAATACATCCTGCAAGCCTGCAAAACCTAAAGGTCGCGCCTTCCCTCGCCGCGAAACGACCGCATAATTGCAAGCGACCAACATCTATAACAGACTTTCGTGACGACCCCGATGCCCCAGACGCGGCGTCAGGTACGGGCGCTGGTTAGGTTGCCACCTTTGCTGCCCCCTGCGGAAATCCCTTGAACCTCCAAATGACTACGATAATGGCATATATGGAAAATGCAATTGAGAGTACGAGGAAGGTCCATGTAACGAAACCACCTACAGTGAGCGCAATGTGAAATAGATCACCTCTAAAGCCTGTAGCAAATCCAATGGTTTCACATACTAAGTCAAAAGTCGGTCTCAAACACAGCAACATGAAGAGAAATCCAATTAGAAAAGCGTTACGAAAGAGTTTCCGTTGAAGAACGTAAACGCCAATTGCAATACTCACCAGATCGAGAAGGTAAGGTGAGATAGTCATAATCAACTGGCTCCATTCGTTGGTGACGCCTACTGCTTTGATCCACGCCCCAGCAGTCTCTCCAGCCCAAAACCTGGGAATGAGTTTGACTTCGACAGTCTGAGCACCAACAAGGTATGCGCCAAGCAGATGGCTCAATTCATGTATAGGCGCGTAGACGAAATACCACAGTATCGGAATGGTAGACATGCACGCCACCATCGTTTTGGGTTTCCAAGTTCCCCTTAGATAGAGCACAAGAAGGGGAGCAACGACGGTGAAGAGTATTTCGAAAGTGATCAGTAGATGGCTCATGACATTTTACGGACTCCCTTGAGCCTATGTCGTCGATTGGGCAAGAGCCACCAAAGTTACCAAGAATGCACATCTCATGATTGGGGACTCCTCCTTTTTCGCGGCAACCTAACGGCCCCTCTTCACCTGCGGCGTGAAACGAATTGGGCCTTTTGAAAACCCTCAACGAGTACCCAAGAAGCACCTTGTAACACCACCCCGTCCCTGCACTGTGCCTCCGGGCCTTTCCACCTCCGCTCCTGCTCGCGGCGTCAAGTGCAGCCGCTGGTTAGCGTCTCCACCACACCTTCGGCGCGGTTCTTTCCGATACTCGGCTCATTTTGCACAGGAATCAAGTCGTTCATTGTCAACAGGTTACAATGAGCTGCTTGGGAGGCAGCAACCCGCCGTGAGCCGGTTGGGGAACAACATTCTTGTCCACACCTCCATTTACCGCCGCGAAACTGCAGAAGAGTGCAGGGCCTGACCCCGCCGACCGATTCATTCTCTCATGCGGATGTGGGGGCTGAATCTGAGGGATCGATCGCAGGCGTCCTTCGCAACCCCGCCAGCTGTCGGGCTGCTGAAGATATTCCCGCAATCGCAACGCCCAGCATGAACATGGAAGCCGAGCATATCGCCATCACGATCAGGAAGATAGTCAGAGCAACATAGCGACCCATCTGAATGATGTACCCGGTGCGCAGATGGAGATAGAGCTTGCCGTGAAGTCCGCGACGAGCAGCTCTATAGCCCAGGAGATTGCCCAAATGAGTTGTGATCACGATGAGGTATAATCCCCAGACGTAACCGATCAACAGCACACGAAACTCCTCCGGGATCCACACTAGTCCCAATGCCACAACCACACTAAGAATTGCCGCCGGAACAATATGCCTCGGATCGACGATTCGCCGGGCCAACACCGCCTTCTGATACAGAGGGTTTCCTTCAATGGTGTTGATCGGATAACTTTCATAGTGCTCGGAATAGTGCAGTTGACGCTCGCGTTCCTGGCCGATGGTAAGCAACCAATCGCTCCACATCAAAAAGAATGTGACGACGCCTGTTACCCAGGGTTGGCCTGCAAACCATTCAATCATCACGGCACCTCATTAATGGGGTGAGTCAGTGCATTGCTGCCTAACGGCTGCGGCTCACCTGCGCCGCGAAACGAATTGTGTCTTGTGAAAACCCGAAAAGGGTACCGCAAAAAACCACTGTCAATACGTCCGCGCATCGTGTACTGTGCCTAAGGTCCATTCAGCCTCTGCACCCGCCTCGCGGAGTCAGGTGCAGACGTTTTTTTTTGGCCGCTCAGTTATCCATCGTAAAGTCTATATGATAATGTTCGTCGTGCCGAACCCACGCGGGCTTTGTTGAGAACTTCATGAGACTCGGTAGGTTCTGCCCCCCCTTGGATGCAATGAGATGTTTCTGCAAAGTGGCGTCGAATATCACGACCTTGATGCCAACGCCGTGCTTCAACGCACTGTCATGAATAGCTTTGAGGTGAGCAGCCATCGCTTCAAAGTCAATAGAATAGGTCCGAGTCTTTCCCGCTGAATCGAATTCCACCGAATATCCGAACTCGTTGAAAATGTTTGTAGGAAGCACGGTTGGTGTCCCGTCTGCAGTGTTCACCGGAACCATGAAATCCACGGAAAGTCCATTTTGATGCGTCTTGTGAGGCCAGAATTTTCCTCCGTGAGGCCAACCCGTCTCGCCGTAGACGAACCTCCGGTGAGGACGAGTTTCCGCAAGCCGGGAGTATGCCTCCAGGATGGTAGCCTTTACCTTGTCGTGAACGCACGTTCGGCCGATGAGACTGCCCAACCGAGAATATGTTGTGAAGTTAGGCCCGGACGACGGTAGCCTCTTGGCATTCTCAATTGAGCCGGTCGATGTTGTCCCCCGACTTATACTTGGAGCATCTGATTCGAATGCGATCAACACATAGTTCCCCCAGCAAACGATCGCAGTAAGTGCCACACTGAGGGCAACCAGTCCGAGAATAACTCGCTTCATCCTCAAGAGTTCACATTCCTCAGCCTAGAGCGGCCTAACGGTCGCGCCTTACCTGCGCCGCGAAACGAATGCTTAATTGCAAGCAACCAACATCTATAACAGATTACGGTGACGACCCCGATGCCCCAGACGCGGCGTCAGGTACAGGCGCTGGTTAGCGCAGCTAAGCCTGTCGTCTCATCAATGATTGGGGTTCAGTGCGTTTGGCTCGCGACCTATAGCCGCAGCTGTGTCCGGTGGCATGATGAATAAGTAGTCATGGCCCAACGCTCCACCGAAAACTGCGCCGCAAAATCCACCCAACGTGATGCTTCCCATCAGAAGGAATCCCTTCCCCATTCTTGCGTCTCCCCCCGATCCCATTCCGGTGCCAGCGACAAGACCGAAGGCAGCGCCACCGAGCCCTCCCAGCATCATCCCCTCCATCGCGCCACCGCCATGATGTGTCACTCGTACCGATGCGACGTCTCGAGAACAAACAGAAAGCTGACTGTCGCTTCGTGGATCCGTGAAGCGCGTTGTATCCTCACCAAACATCAAATGCTCGGCTTCAAGGGCTACACCTGAACGAAGCATCAGCACCGCAGAACTTTCCTGAACTTTGTGATTCGCGTCCATTGGCGACCGCAAAGGAACTGTCGTCGTGCAACCTGATGCAAAGATGCACACGAAGACCACGAGCACAATTTGTCTCATGCCGGCCTCATCAATCTGCCACCTATTCCAACAGTACGCCCGAGAGTTTCAGCGACAAGTACACTCTCGAATCGCCCCTCTTGTCGATTGCGCCGTTCGCCAGTTGAATCCTGTAGGGAAGCGGCGCGATCGCTTCGATCACAGCACATGCAGGAGGCATGCTTGAAGAATATGCCCACCAGAATGTCCCGAGATAGATACGATCGTTCCCGACGGTTACCACGAAGGGGACACCGCGTGTTGTTCCATGTGCCAATAGAAACTGCTCATATAGTGCACGCGCACTCTGCATAAGTGTAAAGGCATGCGTTGACCAGACATAGGAGTTCAGGTCATGGACGTCCAAGAGTGCTGAGTCGGCCAAGGCCAAGCTCCCGATCGGTTGCGAGAATGCATCGTTTGCGGTTAGTGTCGAGTCCCTTAGAAGATAGATTGCGAAAGAGCCTTCCGGGAATTCCTGATCTGACGTTGGGAAAGGGCACGCGAACAAAAGCACCGAGCATGAGATGACGACGATGTATTTCATGGCAATCTCCACCGAGTTCAATCGAGGCTGCCGCCTAACATTTAGTAGGTTATAAATTGAGATCGAAAGTGCTGGGGTTGTTGTGGTATATGTTTGCGTGTAGTCCGCTTGAGGGGCGGGAAATACTGCGCGCTGACAACGATGTGCCCCACACGAGAGGGATGGGCTGCGAGTAATTCCAAGAATCCACCGCGACAATGCCACCACCAAAACTCCTCGACCAAGTCCGTACTACCGCCGCCCTCCGACACCTCAGCCCCCGAACTATAGAAGCATATGTCCAGTGGATCAAATGATTCGTTCTCTTTCATGACAAACGACACCCACTCGAAATGGGCGCACCAGAAATCCATACGTTCCTCTCGCACCTCGCACAAGCCCTCAACGTCTCGGCGTCGACCCAAAATCAAGCCCTCAATGCGCTTGCATTCCTCTACCACCAAGTCCTCAAACGTACGCTTGGCGAACTCGGAAACCTCCCCCGCACCAAGCGGCAAAAACGCCTCCCCGTTGTCTTTTCCCCGGCTGAGGCGCGACAGGTTCTCTCCTGCCTCACCGGCGTCGAAAACCTCATGGCATCCCTCCCTACGGGTCAGGCCTCCGCCTCACAGAATGCATCTCGCTTCGCGTAAAAGACATCGATCTCGACAAACACCTGATCCTTGTCAGACAGGCTAAGGGAGAAAAGGATCGAGTCACAATGCTCCCCCACAGTATCTTGCCAAGCCTCTTCCGTCAGCTCGAAACCGTCAGGGAAATCCACCACCGCGATATGCTCGATCAATACGCCGGCGCTACATTCCGGGAATCTCTCGAACGAAAGTACCCCAATGGACCACGAGAGCTCGCCTGGCAATACCTGTTCCCCGTCCTCACCAAAGGTGGCCTGGCTGTCCGAAGCCCGCTGGATGAACCGTGAGTAGCAGTGGTTGTGATACATGGAGGTTCCCCCCGGGAAAGGTCTGTACCACCCGCCGGTCAAAGTTCGACGCCTGACTGTTGCAGAAATATAGAGATGATTCAGCGGCTTGTCAAGACCACCACCCGGGAAGCCCTGGCAGAGAAGAACTGACAACCAGATGCACCTTCGCACTCCTCCTGTATATCGCCGTCAAGATTCTTCTGACAACTCCGACCTGTGCTTGCTGCTGCAATTTGCCTTTGCGTTTCTCCCCCATTCCAAGTATCTTGCTGCGTAACGATCGTGTTCGCAAGGAGCCCCCGGTTCTTCCGTGTATCATGTCCCTCGAGCCCTTCAAGTCCGGCAAACTCATCGCCGAACTGTAGAGGGAACCCGGCCTCACCCATGTCATCACGCTGGCATCCAACGAGAACCCGCCCGGGGTAACCCCGCATATACAGACGCCCCCGGCGGGGACATGCTCCCGAAGAACGAAGGACTCTTGTGATCGGACGCCCGATCCTCTCATCGAAGGAAGAGATCATGATGCTAAGAAGTGTCTCGCGGATCACAGCGCCACTGTATGTTCTGTGTCTGTTGTTCCCGCTTTCCGTTGTGGCAGAAGACAATAATCAAGGAGCCATGAGAATGGATTCGAAGCAGAAGGTGATCTTTACCTGTCCTACCAACAGTATGGAGGAGTTCCGTCGATTGGCCAGGCAGGCGGCCGAATTGGGTGCCACCCACGTGGCGATCAGCGACCTGCCGAAAAGCCGATGGCAGTGGGAACTGGACCTGAACGATCCGTATCCCACCTGGGGGATGCTCGTCACATCGATATTCAAAGTGGTGGTGCCCGAGGAATTGAAGCCATTCATTCCTGCCGACTATGCGAAGAAGAATCTGCAGATCGTAAAGGAACGATGCGTCATACTGAAAGAGTTGGGATTGAAAGCAGCGTTCTTTGGCAAAGAGCCGGCGTGGCTGCCGGAAGCGGTGTATCAAGCTCATCCGGAATGGCGCGGTCCACGCTGCGAGCATCCGCGACGCGCACGGCATACCTATTATGCACCCTGTATCGACCGGCCGGAAGTGCTGGCCATGTATCGCAAGGCGGTGGCGGAGTTGTGTCGCCAGGCACCCATCGAGGTTTTTTCCTTGTTGACTAACGATTCCGGTGGCGGCATCTGCTGGAGCGTCAGCCTCTATCCCGGCCAGAACGGACCGTCATGGTGCGAGAAACGATCCTATGCCGACCGTGTCGTCGGATTCATATCCACCATACAAGACGGCGCCAGGGATGCTGGCCTGCAAGCCGAGGTTTCCATGAACTATGGCTCCGGCTATATCTCGCAGGCCGAAGTGGCATCGGTGATCCCGCTGCTCAAATCCGGGCAGGCACTCAATTTCAAGACCCGGGACGAATCCGTGCCAACACGTACCATCGGCTACAATTTTTACATCAGCGGTGTCGGTCCCGTCCTGGGGATCCCCCAAGTCTTCCGGGTCGCGGAGCAGTTGCAGGACGCCTCGAGCGATCAGACGACAAACCGGACGTTCATGATGGATGAGGCCAACGCGCCGGAGTACTTCGAACTGGTGCGTCAGTTCCGCAACAACCCGGCCACAACCATGATCGGTCGTATGCAGAACATTTTGCGCACTGCGGAACATTTCGCCGGTCCCGAAGGTGCACATCACCTGATGCAGGCATGGGACAAGATTGGCCGGGCAGCGTTGATCGTACACAATCTATCCGGCGATCCGCTCATGCTCGTCGGCACAGTCAACCAGCGCTGGATCACCCGACCACTGGTACCGTTCCCCATGGAGCTGACGCCGGAAGAGAAGGACTATTACCGCAAGTACCAGTTCCAGTCCAACTCCGAGGAAGAAGCAGCGGACCTGATGAATCTGCAGGGATTCGAGGTGATCAACGGATTCTCCGGAACGATGATCGCTGGCACCCAGTTCACGCAGGCGATCGCACTGCTGCAGTCGGCCATTGACGATCTCGGCAAGGTAACGAAGGCACCGGACGATCAATGGGCAGTGTTGCAGAACAGAGTGCGGACGTTGGTCTGCTTCTATCGCAACGTGCTTTACACCAGCCAGTACCAGGACATCCTGGACCGGTCGGACTATTCAAAGCCACCTGTCGAGCAGAACATCTATCCCATGGATGGTGATCAGCTCCTGCGGGAGATTCAGATCGTTACCCGGCACGACATTGACAACACCAATGAACTGATCCGGTTACTGGAGACAAGCAGGGTGCCTCTGGTGCAAACGGCGCCGACCAAAGAGGAAGAGGAGATATTTACCCTGGGTCCGGATCTCATTGATCAATTGAAAAAGAAGGTGGCGATCACACTGAAGCATCAACTGGAGGTGCATCGGTTGTATCACCGCCGACAGGGGTAGAGAAGGCGGAACGGCACCGGAAGCGGATACCATCGCCACGCGGCACCCCTGGCCCGCCGGCAAACACGAGCGCCCAACGGTCTCCCGTCAGGCGCTCTTTTCTCACTTCTACCCTTTTCCTTGCCGTTCCGCTCCGCGGAACGGCTCAGTGCCCCCAACGAGATTCGAACTCGTGTTACAGGCTTGAAAAGCCCGTGTCCTAGGCCTCTAGACGATGGGGGCAATGTGACCCCGCCGCGACTCGAACGCGGAACCTACAGCTTAGAAGGCTGTTGCTCTATCCGTTGAGCTACGGGGCCATCCTACTGTTCTCTCCCGCTGAAACCGGCCGGGATGATACTGCGGGGTATCCTTGAAACAACAATCCAAGACGATGAATATACCAAAAAAGTCAAAATCTTGCAACCTGACAACAAGAAAGGGAACGGCACCACGGTTGTCGTCCATGGTGCCGTCGTTTGCTATCAATACCGTGTCGGGGCGACAGGATTTGAACCTGCGACTTCTTGCTCCCAAAGCAAGCGCTCTGCCGGGCTGAGCTACGCCCCGAAACTTACTTCCGACACCCTCTCTACATGCTACAACTCTTGAACCCAGCAGTATTTCTGGACCTGTAACTTTGGCGCCAAAGGCGCCACGCTCTGCCGGGTCCGTTCCCGCAAAAGGCGGGAACGCGACTCTCGTCTCCGCCACAGGCGGAGACGGAGCTGAGCTACGCCCCGAAACTTACTTCCGACACCCTCTCTACATGCTACAACTCTTGAACCCAGCAGTATTTCTGGACCTGTAACTTTGGCGCCAAAGGCGCCACGCTCTGCCGGGTCCGTTCCCGCAAAAGGCGGGAACGCGACTCTCGTCTCCGCCACAGGCGGAGACGGAGCTGAGCTACGCCCTGAAAAGCCCTCCTAATATACACATCTTCCCCCCGCCTTTCAACCTCCCCTCTGCAGTGTGCTCTGTGTCACGGCTCAATTGCCAGCCTCATAGTATTTTGTCTACACATCGCTCCACCACTGGTATGAGCTATGAGCAACCGCAAAGACAATATCCCTGTTCCACAATGGAAATACGCGGCAAGCATCTATCTGCCCCGCCACCACTGCCTGATCTTCCGCGATGATGCGCTGGGCGTGCAGAAACAGGTGCTAACCCGCCGGTCATCCCTCCCGTTCTTCGCCCGCGAACGAGCATACTTCTTCATCGACGGGAAAAAGAATACCTTCCGGTCTGAGGAGAAACTCCTCCGCATCCTCTCGTCACTCCCTCGCAATGGGCGGAACAAGGTACGACGGTAGTCGCTACCGCACCAGCACCATCCGCTTCGTCTCTGCAAATCCGCCCGCTTCGAGCCGGTAGAAATACACCCCGCTCGACAATCCCGAAGCGTTGAAACCGACCCGATACTGCCCCGGCGGCATCTGCCCGTCCACCAGCGTCGCCACCTCCTTCCCCGTCACATCAAAGACCTTCAACAGCACCATGCCGCCGCCACGGCTTCCGTTTCCCGACACTGCGATCCTGTACCCGATCTGTGTTTCACCGTTAAAGGGATTCGGATAGTTCTGCTCCAGCGCGAAGGTCTGCGGTAACGGCTCTTCGTCTACCGCCAGGATGGCATCCGGCCTGATAATCGGTAATGGTGAGGGCTGACCCGGAAGGACCGATTGCAGCTGACCCATCGTCGCCCCGAACCAGTCGCGCAGGATCCCCGCATACACCGCACGGAAATCAAACTGCATGGGAATGTTGTCGCCGGTCGTCGCCGCAGAAGGTAAAACGGGATTCGACCCGAGAACACCGCCGTTGACAGCCGCCCCAAACACAAAGAGCGGCGCTGCAGCTCCATGGTCCGTCCCTGTGCTGGCGTTCGATTTGATCCTCCTCCCGAACTCCGAAAACGTCATGCCGATGACCCGCTGCTCCTGGCCGAGCAGCTTCATGTCGTCCATGAACGCCGCAATGGCGCCCGATACGCGTCCCAGAAGCGTTGCGTGCGTGCCGGTGGCCGTCGCTCCGCCCACCACCTGGGCCGAATGCGTGTCGAATCCTCCGATGTTCGCCACGTACACGCGTGTTTTCAACCCGCCCGCGATAAGCTGGGCAATAATTTTCATCTGGTCCGCAAGCGAATTGGTGCCCGCTGCCGGATACAGGGTAGATTTGTTTGTCCCCCTTCCGGCGGCACTCTTGATCACGGTGGCGTACTGCGATGTCTGTTCCGCGACTTCCCGGACAAATGAAAGTTCGTGCCCCGCCGGTGTCGGCGGGGGAACGTCGACTCCCCCGGGGAGAAGATACGTGGCGTTCGGGTTGGTGATCGCCAGACCCATCGAGCCCGACGGGCCCTGCAATCCCGGCGTCACAACAGAGCCGATTTGAATTGCCAGTGGATCCGGCATCGCCGACGTCGGAAACGCGCCGGGGTAGCCGGGATATTCTCCGTCCAGATACCGCCCCAGCCATCCCGATGTCAGAATCTGGTTGGAATCGGATGCCGTGAGCCATATGTCGGTGGCCCGGAAATGGGAAAAGTTCGGGTTGGGATAACCCACGCTCTGGACCACCACGATCTTCCCTTCCTGATACAATGCCTGCAGTCCAGTCATGGCCGGATGCAGCCCTGTTGCGTCCGTCAGGGGGAGGACGCTGGCCTCCGGGATCATGATGTTCGAGCGTGCAGCTGCAAGTGCGCTGTATTGATCGCGCGGGATGACCGTGTTCAATCCGTCGTTTCCACCGTTGAGCTGAATCAGAACCAGGACCCGGTCGGTATCTGCGGCAATGGCTGCCAGGCGATCAAGAAAGCCCGAACGCCCGTAGGCCGTAAGCGAAAATCCGCCCAACAGAAATGGAATTGTTGTGACAGGCACAGTATGTCGTAAGAACGCTCTGCGGTTCATCGTTTTCTCCCTCACAGGTGGCTCCCTCACACGAGTTGAAATTCAGGCATCGACATCATGAAGGCGTACAGTGTCTGCAGCTTCGTCTTTACGCCGGTGGCTTTCTGCGCGTTGCTGGGGTCCGCACGATAGGCATTCCATTCCACGGTCCACTCGTAGTCCGGCAACCCCGGAATCAACGTCTCCTTGAGAAATGCTTTCTGGGTTGCCGTGATCGGAATCGCGAACAGGAGCCGGGCGCTCTCCTCAATAAGAACATTCGGATCGCCGGGGTTGGGCAGGTTGAGGACAAATGCGAGTGTATCGATTGCGTAGGTGAATCCCGTCGGCCTGTAGCCCGACCGGACAAGAGTATTCGAGAGGGTGGTCCGACGCGGCAACGTGTCGGAGTTGATCCAGATCTGGTAGAACTGGGGTGTCTGATAGTATGCAGGCCATCCGGCGACGTTCGGCGGCTCACCGAGTTCCTGCTGGAGAGATGCGGCCTGCGTGACCATGTACGAATAGACTCTGTACGCTGTGACAACGTCCGGCGGGTACGGCATGCTGAAAAGCCGGGCAATCCCCGCCGTGAAATCCACCGGACTCTTGATCATGCACCCCATGCTGAGCGTGTCAAAGAAGTGCGCGCTTGTGAAGAGTGCCCGGAGCATGGGATGCACGTCATAGTTCGACGACCGCAAGATGTTCGCCATCGGCGTGATAATGTTTGCTTCGGTCCAGTCGTCAATGACGTAGTACACAAACCAGCGGTAGATTTTCCGCGCGAGGAATTTTGCCGTCGCTTCCTGCGCAAAGATCATGTCGAGCAACGCAGTCAGCTCGCTCTCGCCGTCTGTCCCGCCGGTGATAACCGCATTTGCGTAACGCGAGGAAAATTGCTTGTTGGTCGTATCATGCCTGGATGCTGTGAAAATCCATTCCTCCGATCCCGGCATCGTCAGAGCCGCGGCATTATCCTGCCATCCTGTGAGCACGCGGGCCGCAGCCTTGACATCGGCTTCTGTATAGAAGGTATAGTCGCCCGGACCCGCCACGGGACCCTTTCCGATCGTGAACAGCTCCAGCAGCTCCCGCCCGAAATTTTCGTTGGGACTGGTCCGCGTGTTCGTATTGCCGTTCAGATAGCGGAGCATGGCGCCGTTCACGGTCATCCGCCGCGTCAGTTCCTTCCAGTTCCCGAGTGCAAAAGAACGCAGCAGAGCACCATAGCGCCAGCTGTAGCGCGGATCACCGACAACGTCCCGCTCAGTCACAAAATGATTGTGCCAGAAGAGCACCATCTTTTCACGGATCGACACGGGCTGCCGGAGAATCATCCCCATCCACCAGGCCTTCAGCGACGACGTGCGGATGCTGGTCGGGCTGAAGGTCGAGTTCGGATCTTTGGCAAGCGCGTACACCCAGGTTTCACCGATCGGGACAAGGTCGCGACTGTCGGTGTTGAGGGGCATCGATGACTCCGGTGGCGGCACGGCCAGGAGCATGTCGATCGCCTGTTGCATGGTCATCGTCTGCAGCATCTGAACGTCCGCCGGGTTTGGCCCAAACGTCGTCCGCCGGAGGAGGTGGAGGATCTGGTCCTTCCCCCACAAGCCGGAATAGGGCTCCAGTCCACCCGCATTATGCGGTACCGACGGGATCCGGGTATTGGCAAACGGATTGAAAAAGGAATCGCCGGTGGAGGCAGAACCGGCGAGAAGCTCCCCGGGATCGAGGAGGTTTACCACAGCGTCTCGTCTCTTCATTTCACCCTCACAATGTATCGGTGCTGTGATCTGGGAATTATGGTCGTTTCATGGTGCCAAGAAAAGCCATCACTTACAAGGGGGGTTCGGACCCCCACAATTGCTTGACATAACCCCAAAATCTCCTATATTGTGATGCACTCGCCCCATTAAACCACTTCGTGTCAATTCTCAGGAGAGAATCGCATGAAACACGCTCTTGCTGGTCTCGTACTTCTTATTGCCGTATCGATTCTTGTGGCCGGCTGCGGGAAGACGGAAGAGATGAAGAAGATGGAATCCAGCCTGAACGCCGAGGTCATGCAGAAGCATGACGACCTTATGAAAAGCATGTCCGGACTGGACGACCTGACCGCACAGATCACCGCCGCTATGACGAAACACGACGAGATGGTGAAGAAGTATCCCAAAATGGTGGCCGGGCACGAGTCTGCAGATCTGGTTGCCGCTCAGGAAAAAATCACCGCCGCCAAGACGGCAATGGAAAACTGGATGAAGGGGTTCAAACCCTTTGACCCTGAAGCAAAGCATGAGGTTGTACTTTCCGGCATGACCGTCACCAAGGATGCTCTCGTCGCAATGGAAAAGCAATTCGCCGATGCGATGAGCACAGCAAAAGGAGCGCTCGCCGCTCATGAAAAGGCAGCGGCAATGGTCATGGCCAAGATGCCGAAAAAGAAACGCTGATCCGTTCATCACAGAGAGTCGGAAGGGGATCATGCCTGCCGTGATCCCCTTTCGTTTTCCATGCCGCGATACAAGATGCTCATCGAATACGAAGGAACCCGCTACCGGGGGTGGCAGGCGCAGAAGAACGCCCGCACCGTCCAGGGAGAGCTCCGCAACGCATTACAGACTGTAGCTTCTACCACAGACTTTGAATTTCAGGGGGCGGGGCGGACCGATGCAGGAGTCCATGCCCTCGGACAGGTCGCACACGTCGAGCTTTCGACCGTTCTCGCGCCCGAAATCCTCCGGATGAAGATCAACGACCAGCTGCCGGCCGACATCAACATCCTCGATATCTGGAAAGCTGACCCGCGGTTCCACGCGCGCCACCATGCCGTGTCGCGATCGTATCTCTATCAGATATCACAGCGAAGAACAGCGCTCGGAAAACGGTTTGTCTGGTGGGTCAAAGACAGCCTCGCTATCGGCCGTATGGAACAGGTGCTTCCACTGTTCACGGGCATGAAGGACTACCGCTCATTCACGGAAGACGATCCGGAAGAGAAATCCACGAAAGTCCAGATCGATGAACTCCGTCTCGCACCAGCCGGTGATCTGATCCTGATACGGATGCGGGGGTCCCATTTCGTGTGGAAGATGGTACGGCGGGTCGTCGGCGTCCTCGTGGAGGTGGGACGCGGTTCTCTCTCCTCCGATGACGTGCGAAAACTCCTCGCCGAGAAGTCCGACGCACCGGCACGCTTCACAGCACCACCATCCGGCCTCTTTCTCGAACGGGTCTACTATCCCGGCGAACAAATCAACAACCACCTTCAACCAGTAATGCCGATCGGACATGGCTGACAATAAGATAATTTTTTCGATGGTCGGAGCGGGGAAGGTCTATCCCCCCAACCGGCAGGTCCTGAAAGACATCTATCTCTCGTTCTTCTATGGAGCGAAGATCGGCGTCCTCGGCCTCAATGGCGCCGGAAAGAGCAGTCTTCTGCGCATCATCGCGGGACTTGACAAAGACCACCTCGGTGACATCACCGTCCAGAAAGGGATCACCTTCGGATATCTCCCCCAGGAGCCGGAACTGGACAAGAGCGTGACCGTCCGCGATATCGTCGAAGAGGGCGTCGCGGAAACTGCGAAACTCCTGCGTGAGTTCGAAGAGGTCAGCCATGCTATGGGCGAACCGGATGCCGACTTCGATACGCTTCTGGAGAAGCAGGCCTCGCTGCAGGAGAAAATCGACCATGCAAACGCATGGGACCTCGAGAGCAAACTCGAGCAGGCCATGGATGCGCTCCGCTGTCCTCCGGGCGAGACGCGGGTTGACGTGCTGTCCGGAGGTGAACGCCGCAGGGTAGCGCTCTGCAGGCTTCTCCTCAAGAACCCCGACGTGCTGCTGCTTGACGAACCGACGAACCACCTGGACGCCGAATCCGTAGCGTGGCTCGAACGCTTCCTCTCAGAGTACCCCGGCACCGTCCTGGCCGTGACCCACGATCGTTACTTCCTCGACAACGTTGCGGGCTGGATCCTCGAACTGGACCGCGGAGAAGGCATTCCCTTTCAGGGAAACTACACCTCCTGGCTGGAGCAGAAGAAGGCACGACTCGCAGTAGAGGAAAAACACGAGTCGAAGCGGCAGAAGACCCTGGAACAGGAGCTTGAGTGGATACGGCTCAATCCGAAAGGGCGCCACGCCAAAAGCAAAGCACGTATCTCCGCGTATGAAAAGATGCTCGGGGAAGATTCGCAGAAGCGGAACGAAGAGATGGAAATCTTTGTCCCGCCCGGACCACGTCTCGGAAACGTCGTGATCGAGGCACAGGGCGTGGCCAAAGCCTACGGTGAAAACGTCCTCTTTGAAGACCTGAATTTTCAGCTGCCGCCCGGTGGTATCATCGGGGTCATCGGACCGAACGGCGCAGGAAAGACCACCATGTTCCGGATGATTATCGGCGCGGAAACTCCGGACAAAGGATCATTCAAGGTCGGTGAGACCGTGAAGCTGGGCTACGTCGATCAGAATCGCCCGCTCGATCCGCAAAAGACCCTCTGGGAGGAGATCTCCGGCGGAGAGGACATTCTCATGCTCGGTAACCGCGAAGTAAATTCACGGGCCTATGTCGCACGGTTCAATTTCAGCGGAACGGACCAGCAGAAGAAAACCACAGCCCTGTCGGGCGGAGAACGGAACCGTGTGCATCTTGCCAAGATGCTCAAAGAAGGTGCTAATGTTCTCCTGCTCGACGAACCAACCAATGATCTCGATGTGCATACGTTGCGCGCTCTGGAAGAGGCGCTGCTGAACTTCGCAGGATGTGCCGTCGTTATCTCCCACGACCGATGGTTCCTCGACCGCATTGCCACACATATCCTCGCCTTCGAGGGAGAGAGCAAGGTCGTCTGGTATGACGGCAACTACTCGGAATACGAGGCGGATCGCAAGAAGCGTCTGGGAATCGAGGCAGACAGGCCCCACAGGATCAAATACAAACGGCTTGTGCGGTAACCGACAGGGGGACACAGAACGACGGAAGATCCCCCGGGTGAAGGGATCGTTCAGATGAGTATGCCGCCACTCCGCCGCCGGAAGAGAATGAGCGGAACGAGAAGAATTGCCATCGTGAGCACCAACACCGCAAGCGCGTCCATCGCAGCAATGGGGCCTCCCGCCGTCATCAGAAACGTACAGAGCAGGATCGCACCGAGAGCGGAACCGAACAGATCCATAGCATAAAGGATGTCACCTTCGGCGGTAACGAGAAAGCGGAGCAAAGCCGGAAACATCATGCCCGCGAAACCGCCGCTTGCCGCAAGAACACCTGCCGCCGACACTAGGGCGCCCGTGCCTGTATCAGCGCCGGCAACCCAGCCCGAGAAGAACCGTGCACCTGCTGCAATAGCCAACATGCCCGCAAGTCCGGCACCGGTGACACCCACGAGCATCGCAAACGAATTCCCACGCCGCTCAAGCGAACGCGCTACCAGCAGAACACCACAGGCCATGCCGGCCATGAATGCTGCATTCAAGAGGCCGATGTGTGCATACACGTACCCCTGAGCACTCTGGTACACATGAAGGATGAATACCACGGCAGTGATCCCGAAGGCTCCGGTCACACACGTCATAATGTACACGATACTGCGTACGGCCGGCGCATTGGGGACGAACCCATCGGGTTGCCGGCGGAATCCCGCCAGGATTGCAACTGCGAGAAACACCACGAAGAGCATTAGAACGACATTCAGCACACCACCCTTTCGCTTCTCAAGGAATTGCAGCACCCACAATGCGGGCGAAGTGTTCGTTCCTGGTGGATGCAAAAGCGTGTCCCAGAGGAGAAGACTGTAGAGGACCGCTGCCGGCCGGCTGTCCGAATTGATCCTCACCTGAACATCCCGGATCCTGTTCCGGAGAAGGTCCACCAGAGGCTGCATGCTTCGTCCGCTCGAAGGATCCAGCTCCGCAGCAAGCACTCCCCCGCCAAAGCCACCGACATACGCCGTGAGGAGAGCCATCCGCGTGCTGTCGCTCGTCGCCCCGTGAAGGGCCGGGAAGAGATCCGGCGGCCAGGATGCGGGCCGTCGCAGCAGTCGCCGGGCAAGGACAGAGGGATCCAGAGTGATGCTGTTCGCATGCCGACCGGCAATAAGGAGATGTCCGTACACGGGCGCGAGATCGACATCGGGAAAAACGGAAGCGACGGCTCCAGCAACAGACGCTGTCCGCCTCACCAGGGGACCAGCCTGATACTCCGGTCCCGAGCCGTACGTCGGCACCAGAACGCTCAGCACACCATCTTCGGTGAGCACACGGGAGATCTCCTGGAAGAACTCTCTCGTGCCGAATCTGTTGGCGGCAGACGAATGGAGGTCCGGAAGCTGAAGGATGAGGAGGTCGTACTCGGGCTCCATGAGGTTGCGCACAAAATGCCGGCCGTCAACACCGATCTGACGAATGTGTTCATGAACGGTTCCTGCACCGCCTCCGACAACATCGAAGAGCCCGGGATCGACTTCGAGCACGTCGACCCTCTCTGCTCCATGTTCGAGTATGCGGTCCGGAAACTCTCCGAGTCCTCCCCCAATGACGCAGACGTTTCGGAGAGAATCACGTTGTGCACAGCACACAGCCGCCAGTTCAGCCAGGGCCGGATCGCGGCGGCCCTTTTCCCATGCATAGACCTGATCATTGTTGTGAAAGACGACCCGATGACCCGTTGCACTATCCGCCAGTCGGGCAATTCTCCCATAGGGGGTTTCCCGGGTGGCTTCCACGGTGTAGCGGGGAAGGGTCATCGACCATGTGTATTCAGACACCGTATCGTCGATAGGAAGGAAAGCAATCACAGCAAGGCCTGTTGCACATGAGGCCAACAGGACAGTCATGCGGTTGGGTGTCCCGTTCCTTCTTTTTCGCATGCCGAGCATTGCAAGGAGAGAAAGCGCGCCGGTGAACAGGGCAAGGCTGACGGGCTGCAGCCGTGGCGCAAGGACGAACGTGCACAGGGCCCCGCCAATCAACATGCCGATGGTTTCACTACCATACAGAAGCGATGCCCCATGCCTGTCCGCCTCCCCGAGCAGAAGACCCCCGGCAAAGCCTCCGCACAGGGCAGCAGGAGCCGCTGTCACAACAACAAGGAGTGACGCTTCCAGAAAATCGAGCGGAGATCCGGGCGCGGCCACCAGGACCACCGCACCCAGCCGGAGCGCAATGATACCTGCGGCGAGCGCGGGGCCGAACGCCAGAAAGGGTCCAAGTTGCAGCCACGGACGGAGGCGGATCCGCTGATACCACGCCTTCGCCGCATGGCCGCCGATAACCGTTCCGGCTGCAGTCCAGATCAGTCCGGACGCAAGCGCCACCCCGTACAGGATTCCCAAACCCCGCATCGAGGCGAATGCCTCACGGAAGAGAAACACCTGGGCTACCTGCGTCAGCATGCCGATCAACAGCATGCGCCACAGGAGGATACCCTGAGATCCGGACATGAGGACCAATCACTTAAGAAGGAGCAACATCTTCGACGATGTAGAGTGCGGCGTCACCAATCTGCAGAACAGAGGGCCGGAAGAAACCATGCTCCCGTCAAAGATCACGGTATGCAGGCCGGCCTTCTGGACACCATCAACAAGGGTCCTGATCTCTCGCCCCAGGAGGTCGAACACCGTCAGACGCACGGTCTCTGTGCGGTACAGAGCGAATTGGATTGAGGTGACTGGATTGAAGGGATTCGGGAAAACATTCTCGAGCTCCGGGAACGGCTCATCCGGGCTACCATTGTCCGACTCATCCACTGCCGCCGGTGTTTCGCCATATCGCGGCCGTGCAATCACTCCCTCATCACTCAGAAGCGGCCAGAGGGTCGGGCTGGTGAGAATTCCGGCCACAGTGGCGGGCTGGCCGTCGAGAAGCACCGAATCCTGCACTAAACGAGTACCGTGACTGTAATCAACATACGTCTCACTGTGGCCGTTGTAGAGAGGTTGAATCGGAACGCCGTTCAGCTGGTGCCAGCCATAAATGACCACGGGACGTGGAACGGCCGGCTTGAGATTCGTCACGATCGCATTGGAGATCACCACGTCCTTCTTGTGGCCACCCACGAGCTGTCCGAGGGGATGGGCTGCGAGAAAAACCGATCGCTGCACACGGAGGGTATCATTGTGGTCTTTGAATACGGGAACAGTTGTCATGGCCGGACTCGGCGGGATCGGCCGGGGGGCCAGTCGTACGTCCGCCGTCTGATAGACGGCATCCACCATTTTTCTGGTGGGAAGTATGCAATGGAGCGAATCCGCGATCTCCTGGGCGGCAAGAGGCGTCAGCGGCATGAGAAAGTAGTTTTCGTCCGAGCCTACAGCAAGATACTCCGGAAGAACATACCAGGTGACCGAATGCTCTTGGTTTTGAATAGTCGCCCGCGTCGTTACCGGGACGAGCGCCCGGAACGAGACGGGAATGTTGCCGGCGAGGACTTCCCGTACCACCCGAGACTCTCGTTCCTCGCGGGTCAACGGAAAGAGAGAGACGGCGAACGCGTCTCCTTCGGGAGCTGCCGGGGAACGCTGGGGCAGCGGAAGGAACTGGGCGGCCGCCGGCCCGGCGACACAGAGCAGCATCATCACAAGTCCCCGAAGACTCGATATGATGCACGGAGAGGACTTCATTTGATACGCGTCGCCTTCTGCGTCTGCGACTATGAGCGGTGATGAAGGCAGGGATATGAGACGACAAACGCCCCACAGCGAACGTGATCGAGGTCGATGCCCCGTCATAGTGCTGACCAATCGGCAGCCCGGTCGTCTCATGGCGTCCGGATCTACTTCCGCAGCCCGGCCATGCGGGTCTGGAGCTGTGTTCGCTGTGCCGTGGAGAGCCCGTCCATGCGCGTCATCGCACCGTACTCGGCAAGGGCCTCTCCTTTGAGGTTGGCTTTCTCCATGGCCTCCGCGAGCATCAGCCGATGGTCATAAGTCGAACCGAGCGATGGGTACATCCTGAACACTTCAAGCGTCCGGAGAACGCCGGTTGCATAGTAGCCGTGCTCGAGCAGAAACCGCGTGCCGTTCAGGAGGAACGTGCCTATCTGCGGATCGTTTTCCCGTGGTGCCTCGCCTGAGCCGGCCGGTTCACCGTGCGTGACGGCAGCATTGGGGATATGCAATCCATCACTCTTCCACTGCGTCGACGAGGCCCGGACCTTTTCCATGGTCAGCTTCAGCATCAACTCTTCCTGAGAGAGTTCACGGATATCCGACATGTCCACTATCACGCTTGGCGGGAGCGTCAGCTTCTTCTGGGATCGGTCCGATTGTCCTTGCATGATCAGGACGGCGCTGCCATCCTTGCCCGTGCGGACCGTATCGTTCGGCCGGAGAGCATCGCCAACAGAGACGGTATTCCACACTTCGGTCACGCCGTGGCGGACGGCGACCTCCCCGTCGCGTTTTTGAACGATGATTGATTCCGCGAGAGCACAGGAAAGGCCCAGCAGCACCACAAGAATCCCGGTGACGGTTTTCATGACACCCTCCTTCAATTCACATCCAGAATGTGGACCCAACCATGGGCGACGCCCAGGCCGATTTCCACAGAGTCAAAATATTTTTGCGCCCCGCTCGTCCATGCTTCCTCGAACCCGCGATCGATCACGGTCGTCTCGATCGGTATCCAGAGAGTCTCCCCTCCGCCGGCACTGCGGCGGATGACATAGCGTTTCGGGTTGCCGGCAATCGCGGACCCGAAGCGCGGTTCCACCCCCGTATCGAACAACAGAAAGATGTGCGCTTTGTCCGGTGCATCCGGCGGGACAATGTCCACAAACGCGGTTGAGATACCGATGCTGCTGAGCAGCGAAGCAAAACAGACCGTCATATCGTCACAGTCCCCGCCCCGGAGTTCAAGCGTTTCCGCCGGATATTGCACATAGTCGGCGGTCAGCTTCGGATCGCGGACATACTGGAGTTTTCCGGCAAACGTGTCCAGGAGGATCCGCGCCTTCACGAATCGCTCGAAGACCGTTGAAACGCCCGCGAGCGAATCACGGTGGTCAAGCAACACATCACGCGAGTACCGGAGAATCGCAGGGTCGTCGGGGGTGACAAAATACCGGAGTGTCCGAGCATCGCCGTCCCATGCGTTCCGGCCGAGTATTAAAATACGCGTCTGATATTTGTCATCGTACTCTTCCGCGGGTGTCGCGTTGACGAACACATTCCCGTCTCGGACCGTCAACGAACGCACCCGCTGAACCTGTTCATTGAACACCGCGGTAAGCGGAATGTCCTCGGCCTCGCCGGGGAGAAGCAGGACCGGGGAAGACTCCGTGGGAGCGTCCATATAGCGTTCCACAAACAAGCTCACCCGTGCGTGGATCGGACGTGTGGATATGTTGCGTACCCGCGCCGTTCCAATGGGTGCAAATGCCAGCATCTCCCGCGACGCTGGGTAAACACCACCGGAGATCGTCACGCCTTCGATCCGTGCGAGGCTCTCGCGCACATGGCCGAACATGGCTTTTGCTGTGAATGCGATCCGGTCGCGGCTGTACGGATTCATGTCAAGATTGACGATTCTGTCCGGGTCGAATGTATCCGCCGACGTGCTTCCCCCGTGGTTCTCTCTGTCAAAGAAGCGAAGGTACGATGCATCAACTGCAAAGAACTCATACGACCATCCGACCCCTGCCGCCGCGGCAGCAATCGTTTTCTGTTCCCGTCGATTGGCAGAGATGCTTCCCCTGAGAGAAAGGCCGAAGTCCGTCGACCATTCCACTCCCACCGAGCCTGACCCTTCGGTCGATAGAGAACCGAGAAGATCCAGGCGAGAACCGGGGGAATACAGGAGGCCAAACTCAGCCGCCCTCCGTGTGGGCAACCGGTAGGTCAGGAGGACTTCCTCGTCATCTCCCCGCCGCCACTGCAGGAGGTTTCGCCCCGCAAGTGCAAGACTCAGAGCTTCTGTGACTTTCCATTGCAAGGCAAGATCGCCAAGCCACACCGTCGAACTGAATCCGACGGTGCTTGCCGCCGGATACGATATCGAATCACGATAGACAATCTGATAGCGTGTGTCTGTGACATTCTCCTGCCGGTTGCGCACGCCGATCCCGGCACTGATCTGGCTGCTGAACCGGTGGGCGAACGAGAACGCATATGGCTCGCGGTATTCAATCTCCCGATCGGACGATTCCGGGCTGTTTGCATTACCGAGCGTCAGGACCGGAGGGGCGACGAATCGCAGGAGCGATCCGGGCGCATATCTGAATGCCAGGGCCTCGTTCTCGAACAGCCGTTTCCCGATTGCCAGTCCCTGAAATACAAATCCGTTCAGCGCCTTCGAGGGTACTGCATATGCGGAAATGCTGAAATCCCAATCACGTATCCGCGTGAGCCCGGCCGGGTTCGACGGAAACTCCCGGGTGTCTTTGACCACGGGCAGGGGCGAACCCAGGGCTAGAGACCGGGCATCCATAAGCGATTGCGCATGTGTCGACATGGCGATCATCCCAAGACCCATCATGGCCGGAAGTCTGAAGTTCACAGACCGTCCTATCGTAACTCAAGAAAACAGTTATACACCGACGCAGCCTGGACGAAGACCTTGCCCGAAACCGGCTGCGTAACCTGCAACTCCTTCTTGTTCGCCAGAATGAACGTGAATATGTACGACGTCTGTTTCGGAAGCTGCGTCAGGAGCTTTGCCGGTATCATTGCTCTCCCTGTGTTCGCACGCACGCGCAGCTCCACGAGCGGTCTTGCCTTCTGGCTGAGGGGATCGTACTGACTGATCACCAGCGAGAGACTCCCCTTCCCGCCGGCCCATCGCAACGGGAGGTCCTTTGACCGGAAGTACACACCGCCTCCCCGGGGAGTATTTACCGAGATCTTCTCCGGCGATTCGCCAACAACCGTGTAGACCGGCTGGAGGTTTTTCGTGATCGACCAGATATACAGATGATCTGCCTGATACGACGAGGTCAGGTCGGAAAGGTACTCCACGCCCGAGGTGATGATTGTATCTCTGCTTAGAAACCGGGGTACCGCTATCCGGTGGGGAAGCTTGAACATGAGGTCGCCGTTCAGCGTAACCGTACCGACGTCCCTGCCGAGAAATCCCACCACCCTGTCAAATACGCGCACGGTACTGTCGGTGAAAAAGACCCGGGAAAAGGCGAGGGATTTTGTCACAACGCCTGCGTCCCACGTGATCGCGGTAATCGTAAAGAATCCGGCAAAGCGCACCTGGTCCACCGGAAGAATCCCGGTCGAGTCCACCGAAGCGACCGTGATATTGGTGTCTGGAAGTGCCACCGGATAGACTTCGATGTTGTTCAGGTCCTCGTCGGAGGTCAGCTCGATATCCGCCGGCTGGCGGCAGCCGCCCAGCATCAGGGCAGTCAGGGCAAATATCCAGATTCTTGTCTTCATGGTTGCACCTCGCATACCGCAAATATACTGAGAAATCCTGTTGAAAAACTACTCCATATCCCGATCGATGCCACCGTGTTTGTCAGACACTGCGGGCGGATCGCATCCCACCCCGCGATCCGCCCACCAGTTCCTCCCTGCTCTGTGCCGCGAGCCTTCCCGGTACGGCAATCACACCCAGTCCGCTTAGAACACCCGATACGGCACACCCCACCAGCTCACGGCATACGGGGTGGTATCATCGAGCAGTGTTGCGCGCGTGACGGCATCAAACCCCATGTGGAAGTAGCCGCGATGGAAGTGCATATACTGGGGGGCTATCCGCGAAATCTCGAACACCCGTGTGAAGGTGCCGTCGCCGTTGTCGGCCTGCGACGCCATGGTCAGACGGACGCGTTTGCGCTGGGAAGGACCGGCACCATACCGCAGCGCAACGAAATCCGTGTCCGGTGACGCCGAGACCAGGGTGAGCTCGACTTTCAGTGGCTGGCCCGCCACGAACTCCGGCACATCCTTCCGCCCGCCGTTGAACATCTTGAGCCAGCGGTAGCGGAGATAGTATCCATTCGGGTCAGTGATGGTGATCGTATCATTGTTGGGAAGATAGACCACTAGCTTCGTGATGTCGATCATGTTGTTCGGTGCCACCGTGCCGCCATCGACCAGCGAGCTCGCAACCGGCACCCAGTTCAGCCAGTACCGCACCGCATCGCGCCCCATACGCTTGAAAATCACGTTCCGGGTCGATTTGTCATTGAACGGTTTTTCGATGGTGACGGTATCTCCGTTCTGGTTCAGCGCACGGATCTTGAGCGTTCCGAGTATGTTTTTCTCGACGAGAGCGATCGCAATCGTGTCGCCGGGCTGGATCGTGCTGGTCACCGTCCGCGTAATGCTGCTGGTGAACCGGCCCCACCGCAACGGCGTGACTGCAGCGTCGACTTTGCCGAACGTACCGTAATCAAACGGCTGAATCGCCTCGTCCGAAAAAGTTTCTTCGTCATTGGCCACAAACTCGTCATTCTCGGCGAAATACTGCATCGCCTGTTCTTCGTTGGTCACGCCCACAGGCGCCTGTTCTTCAGGCCCGTTGTCCTTGTTGCATCCCGTAACAAACAACCCTGCCAACAGAAGAACCGACAGCGTCAGAACTGCTGAGAACTTCATGACAACCTCCCCTAGAATGTTGAATTGTGATTGTGAGTGCATCATGTTTGTCTGTCCTTTCTGCCGGCTTGAATTGCAAGCCCTGTGCCAGAAGGTGCAGGGAGGATGGTGAGGTTTGCTAAAGGACTCTGCAACAAGGCATTAGCACGATTTCCGAAACCTGGGGTGGCGGCGTGGTGGTTGGAACAACTGCGGGAATTTCAGGACGAAGTGCGGGAATCGTAGACTTCAGGCGGAATCCGGCAGGGACCAGATATTACGATAACTTGCCTCTGCCACCTGCTCGAGCCAGGAATGGTACCGCTGCGGAAGGTTCTTGGTCTTCGGCTTCAGTGCCTCGCGCGCCATTTCCCAGGGTTGGGATCTGTCGATCCCGTCGGCGATGTTCCCGAGATACTCCTGGAGCCGCCTGCGGACTCGGCCATTGACGAGAGCATCGGAAGAGAGGGACAGCACAAGAATGGTCTGCTGGAGATCGAAACGATGCTCGACGAACGCCTTCAGAAACTCCCCGCGAAGGTATTCGGCCACCGTACCCCTGTTCAGCCCACCCAGGGCAGCCGCGGTCTGGGACACGGAACTCCGCGAGAATCCAAATTCGCGGACCATCTCGAGTATCTGTTCCTCGAGGGGGACCTTGCCCTGAACGGCTTCGGCAACTTCCACCGTAAGGTCGCTCAAGGTCAGAAGCACACGGTGCTCCGCCTCGGCCAGAACGCTCCCCCTGCGTATGACACTCTCGAGTTCACGCACGTTTCCCGGCCAGCCATATTCCTGTAACGCATCCATGACGTTTCTGGAGACGCGCAGTGCCTCTCCTTCCCTCCGGAGAAAGTGATTCACCAGGAGCGGGGTGTCTTCCTTCCGTTCACGCAGGGGAGGGAGAGAGACCGTCAGAACGTTCAAGCGGTAGTACAGGTCCTCGCGAAACCGCTGCGCTTTCACCTGGATCCTCAGGTCCTTATTTGTCGCCGCAAGCACTCGCACGTCGACGTGAACGGTTTTCGTTCCGCCGACGCGTTCGAACTCCCCTTCCTGGAGCACTCTGAGGAGTTTCAGTTGAAAACCGTCGGAAACCTCGCCGATTTCATCAAGGAAGATCGTTCCGCCGTCGGCGAGTTCAAAGCGTCCCATCTTGTCCTTGACGGCTCCCGTGAACGACCCCTTTTCGTGTCCGAAGAGTTCGCTTTCGAGAAGATTCTCAGCAAGGGCACCGCAATTGACGGCAATGAAAGAACCGCCGGACCGCGTGCTGCGTTTGTGGATTGCCTGCGCGATAAGCTCTTTCCCCGTCCCGCTCTCTCCCAGAATGAGCACGGGAGCGTCACTTCCCGCGATTTTCGCAACAAACTCTATTGCCGGCCGCATCGCACCGTTTTTGCTGTAGACGATTCCTTCGAACACCGCAGAGGCATCCTCACCAGTCCCCGGTGTTGCTTCAACCATGTCATCGGCCCGCTCGGAGAGCGACCGGATTTCGGCTTTGTGCCGGCGGATTTCTTCAAGCAACTCTTCGGTACGGTCCCTGTTCTGCGCGGCCTGATCGTCAAGGAACTGGCGTTCGAGCACGGCAAGCTGCGCTTCTTTGTCATGCAGCCGTGAGAGGACCGCGTCTTTTTCTGCAGTGAGCTGGTCCACCTGACCGCGCACGATGCGGTGACGCGCCAGGATTCCGGCGAGGGTCGCGACGCCAGCGACCAGCAGCATCGGGAGGACCGGCAGAACCACGGCGGACACAGCAAAGAAGAAGAAGGATAGCGCAATCGCGCAGGTCACGATCGTTCCGGCCAGAACTTTGCCCCACGGGCCCGGCACTCCCAGAACCGCCATCAGACAGAGCACGCTTACAAGAAGTGCAAACAGTAGTGACACTGCGGGGGATGCCGTTGTCTGGAATCCGGCGTGGAGGGCATTGTCGAGAAATGCAGCGTGAAGACCGATCGACGGCATCCGCGGATCCACTGGCGTCGTGAACACGACTCCCCGACCTTCAGCAACCACACCGATCAGCACGATCTTGTCCTGGAGCTGGAGGACCGGAACCCTCGCGGTGCCGCCGGATCGTAACTGATCGTACGCCCGCAGGACGTCCAGAAATGGATAGACGGTGTAGGTGGCAAGTGGGCCGGAGTAGTTCAGTGCGACCTCTCCACCGGCTGTTGTGCCGAATGCCACCTGGTCCGCCCTGTGCCGCATCATGACGGAGCCACCGTCGGATTGCACGCCCGCACGCTCAACGCCAAGGAAAAGGCGGGTGACCTCGAGACCAAACGAGGGGATAGATTCACGCCCCCGGCCGATGAAGACGGGAATAGAGCCGTCGGCTGAGAGGTTCACATGGCCGATCCCTGCGGCCGCGGTCGCAAACTGCCCGAGCGGCATGTGGAGACCAAACCCAATCACGGCCGGATCCATGACCGCCGGGAAATGGAACGCCGGATGTCCTTCCCCGCCGGTGCCGCCGGTCGCCGCCCGGCCGGAAAGCGAATCGAAATAGCAGGTCAACGCAACGGGACGCGACGACGCCATCATCCCCGCCAGGAGATCGTCATACTCCGGATACTCAACGCGCTGATCTTCCAGAACCAGTTCAATACCCATGGCCCGGACCTTGAGATCCGTGAGCGCTTTGACCATCAGGGCATGAAAATTCCGTCGCACCGGCCACCCCACGACCTTGATAGCAGCATCGTCGATATAGACAACTACGATATTCGAATCCGGCACTCGATCACCCCGCACGGCATACCGGAGGGCAGTGACGCGCTCCTCCAGTGACCTCAGGGGAGAGAAGAGCAGGATCGCTGCCAGCAACGCCAGAAATGTCGCGGCAGCCGCGGGAAGGAGTGTGCGAGGGTTTGTTATTGCCGCAGGAGCCATTGTTCGGGGTTCTGTTTTTCGCGGTCTTTCCAGACTTCAAAATGCAGACGCGGGCCATCAAGAGTATCACCACTGGTTCCGAGGACATCTCCTTCACCGATGGTTTGCCCTTCGAGGACTTCAACGTCCGCGAGATGCGTGTAGACGGTGCGGTACCCGTTCTGATGATTCACGATCACGAGGTTTCCGTAGGTGGGAAGCCACCAGATTGTCGCGACTTCCCCGGCGGCAACAGCGGTAACCCTGGAGCCAGCCTCCACGGAGATGTCGATGCCGGTATTCTGCGTGATAGTCCGCAGCGTGGGATGGCGTTGTGGCCCGAACCGTGCAACAATGCTTCCCTGTGTCACGGGCCAGCGCAGCTTCCCTCTCCGCTGCTCAAAGGCAGCCGCATCCGAGAATGGTTGTGGAAGCTGAGGAAGGTGCTTTTCCGTGGTGGACTTTGCCTTCCGGATTCGTTCGGCCTCCACGAGCCGCGCGATCATAGTTTCCATGTCGCGGGCGGCACGGGTCTGGCGCTGAATCTCACGGGCCAGAAGGTTCTTGTCCTTGCGTATGCGCTGAAGAGTTACACGGCGTTCTTCCGCAAGCGTACCCAGCCGGTCTTCTTCCGCCCCTTTTTCTGCGATCAGGCGGCGTTCTTCACTAAGATCCTTTGACGCCCTCGCCTGGGTCTCTTCGAGTTCACGCTGCTTTTGCGCTATGCGTTCTGCGTCACGTTTGCGCTGCTCGCTGAACCGGCGGAGATACTCGTTCCGAATAGCGAACTGTGTCAGTGACGACGACGTGAACAGGAGTTCTGCATCGTAATGACGTCCGGTCTTATACACGGACGTAACGTAGCGCGCATAGTGGTCCTTCAGGAAGGCAAGCTGTTCCTCGAGGTGGTGCAGTTGGCTGCGCGTCCCATCGATGCGAATCTGTATGCGTCGCTCATCAGTACGAAGCTTTCCGATGAGACGCCGGAGAAGCGTCGCTTTCCGATCGTAGGTGTCGAGCAATTCGAGCGTCTCGTTTTCGTTTTGTTGATGCGCCTTGCTTCGGGCTTCCAGTTCCTGGATCTGGTCCCGTAACGATTCCAGTTCTGCCTGCCGCTGCTGGAGCTCCTCCTGGCACAGACCGGCTGACGGAAATCCGGCACAGAGGAGGAATACACCCAGGAGTGTCGTACGCATTCTCATGGCTTCGTGAATGTCCGCCGCTGTGCCGAGCGGGGAATCGTATAGGTGAAGGAAAGCTCTGCGGGGTTTAATGTGATCGACGAATAGTAGACCGAGAGCCGCCCCGACTGCAGAGGAAAGGATGCGATAATCTGGCGGGGGGCGCAACGATCGTCCTGTTCCACGGGTAACGACGCTTCGGCCTCAAACACAGGGGAGCCACCGGATTCCGATCGATACCGTGTGACCAGCCGTGAGGATGGGTCGACCCAGAATGTCTTCGACTCCTCCGGACTGTCGTACCGGAGACGGAAGAGGTTCCCTTCAATGGAATACACCGACGGTTCGGCCCCGCCGGGAAGGCGGAATGTGCCCGTAAAAGCGTCGATCAGTTCATCGACTGTCAGGGAAAGCGGAAGAACAGAGCGAATCCCCGCTGCCGTCGGGACGCCCGTGAACGCGACGTTTTCGAGCCGGTTATAGATCACGTAGGAGGATCGGCTGAGAAAGAAAAACCCCGCATCCATGCCGAACGGTCCTTCGAACCGAATGAGCAGGCTATCGGGTTTGCGAAGACTGATAGTGAAAAACACCGAACCGCTGAGTTCCGAACTTTCAAAAGCGACGCTCCCGCTGCCGCTCAGTCCCGTTACGCGGGCGTCGTTGTCCCGGATTATCCGCGCAAGTTCTCCGGCAGGGACCCGGCCGGTGTCAAGCAGAAGGTCAGCTCTGTGCGGTGCACAACCAGACAGCGCCAGCACTGTCAGAAGCACCACCCACAGCCGGAACAGAATACTCATAGCGATCCGCGGGAAATCTTGTCCCGAAGTGCTGCATTGCCCTCATCGAGCTTGAGCGCCATCCCCCAGTGCTCGATGGCAAGGTCCTTCTGGTTCATCCGGAAGTAGATATCGCCGAGGTGTTCGTAGACCACGGCATTCACCTCGCCTTTGCCGATCGCCTTTTTTACGTAACGTTCTGCTTCTGTGTAGTCGCCCAGGCGATAGTAAATCCAGCCGATCGTGTCGAGATACGAGGGGTTGTCGGGCTGCGCCTCAACGGCCTTGCGCGACATGGCAAGGGCACGTTCCAGTTGCAGGCCGCGTTCGGCCAGACTGTAGGCATAGTTGTTCAGCACCAGGTGGTTCCCCTGGTCCAGTTTCAACGCCTCCTCGTACAGCGCATCGGAATCCTCGAAACGTCGCATCGTGTCGTACACGAGGGCGAGCTGTGCGATGGCGTCCTGATCCCTGGGATTGATCTCTCGCGCGTGCTCGAGGACAAGCGCCGCATCGATGTTCCGGTTCAACCGGCTGTAGGAAATCCCGAGGAAGAAATTCACCCGAAAATCATCGGGGAGGACTTTCCGGGCGGCTTCCAGGATGGTGACCACCTCGGCGAAGTTGTTGCGGCCCAGGAACACGGACGAGAGGTAGACCCAGGCATCGGGATTCCAGCTCGCCAGTTCGGTGACACGCTTGAAACTTCGTACCGAGAGCGAATCGTCACGCGTCATGCTCCCGATGGCGCCGAGGAACCAGTACGGTCGCCAGTCATCGGGATGCTCGCCGGCAATTTTCTCGAACAGCGATCGTGTCACAGGCGCCAGCGTGGAGTCTTTTCCCATTTCAGCGAAGTACATCTCGCCGATACGGATTTTCACGTTGGGGCTTACCGAGTCGCTGGAAAGAACAGCATCAAATTCGCGGGCGGCGCGCTCATATTCGCCCTTGGCAAGAAATATGCCTGCAACGTCAGCATGCAGCTCAAGGTCGTCCGGAGAAAGTTCCCGCAGCTCGCGGTAGACCGCAAGACCGTCATCATAATTGCCTGCCCGGACGTACGTCTGGGCGAGTGTTTTCCGGAGCTCCTGATTGCTGGGATCCAGCAGGGTCATTTCCTTCAACGCAGCAGCAGCCTTGTCAAATTTCCCCATCTTGTTGTAGATATCGGCTGTCTGCAGCAGAACTTCCCAATCAGGCCCGAACCGTGACAGGATTTGCTCATACACTTCCAGTGCCCTGAGCGGTCTGCGGCTTTGGTAGATGCGCGCCAGGTTGTACCAGACGTCGATCTGGGTCGAGTCACCGGCAAGAATTTCCTCGAACACGCGGGCTGCAGCATCAAAATCAAATGCCGCACCGTAGGCGTCTGCAAGAGTGCGCTTGTAGGTGATCTCTTCGGGCGCCCTGCGAACTGCTTCGCGTGCGGCCTCAATGGCCAGGGAGTGCTTGTTCAGGCGGGTATAACTCTTCGACAGGGCGAAGTAAATGGCCGGATCCTGGTCATACCGGAGCGCGTCCTGGTATTCGAGGACCGCTTTGGCATATTCTCCCTTCATGTCAAAGACGGAGCCATCGACAAAGTGCTGCAGAGCGGTATTGCGATTCTGGTCTTCCGCGCGCACTTGCGCGTTCCTCGACTGTGTCGGAATGCCTTCGGTGCCGACCCAGCAGCCCGTCAGGGCCACCACGAGAGGAAAAACCAGGGTGATACGAACAATTGATGCCACAGTCAGCCTCCTCAGACCATACAAGCGTAAAAGTCTACAAAAAATATACCCATTGGCAAAGTGAATAACAAGCCGATCAGATGGGGCCTTTCTTGCCCCCTGGGGTCATGGACGCACGATTTGGCCGGCGCCCGCGCCGGGAAGCCTAAATATTGCCCCTCGGCGAGAGACCCGCCGACCCCCGGGTCAGCTTGACATTGCCCCGCGGGTTTTATACATTTACGCCACACAAAACACCTAATCCTTTAAGGAGGAAGTCCAATGAGCAGCAGCGCACAAAGGTTTAGCGGTTTGGTCGGACTCGTACCCGCGTCGGTTCTGGCCCTGTCCCTGACCGTGTTCGGATGCGGCTCGTCTGAGGAATCGATGGAAGAGTGGGAGAGCACCCCCGCCGTTTCTCCGACGGCGATGCTCGAATATCGTGTCGACAGCCTCCAGAACGAGAACCGCCGCATGCAGGACCAGCTCGAGGTCGTTGCTGCAGAAAATCGGAAACTGACAGCGAGAAACGCCGAGCTCGAAACGAAGCTCGCAGATGCCATGGCGGCCCAACAGCCCGCGACCCCACCGCCGAGCCAGCCGGCATCAGTTGCCGGTGGCTATGATGGCGCATTGTCAAAGTTCCAGGCACGTGACTACAAGGGAGCTATCGCCGACTTTCAGGCGCTACTTGACAGTGGGATCGAGGCAACACTGGCAGACAACTGCCGGTACTGGATCGGCGAATCGTATTTCGGCCTCCGCCAGTATCGGGATGCTCTTAAGAATTTCCAGTCGGTAGTCGATTTGCCCAGGTCGGGGAAGAAAGCGGATGCAACGTTTATGCTCGGCAACTGTCAGCTCGCCCTGAGGAATTCACCTGCGGCGCGTGAGGCGTATGAGAAAGTGATCTCGGACTTCCCCACCAGTCCGCTTGTGGAGAAAGCCCGCCAGAAGCTGGCAAAGATTCAGTAATCCTGTTTCCGGCCTGGTTCATTCGATTTGCAACCAAGCCTGTTGGTCGGAAAGAATCGCCAGCCATTGAGTCGTGAGGTCTCCCCTGCGGGGGTGCATGAGCCTGATGATGTTTCTGCGGACCGGTTCAACGAACGGTTCCGGGAGCAAAGCAGCAGACTCATTCACCCCCGCGGCAGTTCTTGACGACAGGCACGCCGGTCTACGAAGCGCTCAAGAAGCTCGTCGCGGTGCGCACATCCTCAATGCTTCCAATGAACAACGCCGAACGCTCATGAAGGCTTGTCGGCTCGATGTCCAGTGTTCGAATGACACCGTTCGATGCAGCTCCCCCGGCCTCCTCCACGATATACGCAAGCGGATTGTTCTCGTACATCAGGCGTAATTTTCCCTGCGGATTCTTTGTGTCCCCCGGATAGCAATAAATCCCTCCATACAACATCGTTCGATGGACATCGGCAACCAGCGACCCGATATAGCGTGAAGAGTACGGTCTGCCCGTCGATGCGTCTTCTTCCTTGAGGTACTGAACATACTTTTGCATGCACGGCGACCACCGTCCGAAATTTCCTTCATTGGTGCTGTAGATGGTGCCCTTGCTGGGGATACGGATGTTCTCATGCGAGAGGAGGAATTCCCCCACACTGGGATCGAGCGTGAAGCCATGGACGCCATGACCGGTGGTGTAGACGAACATCATGCTGGAGCCAAACAGGATATACCCCGCCGCCACCTGACGGTTCCCGGGCTGGAGAACATCCTCCATTGTCCCCGGTCCGGACGTCGTGATACGTTTGTAGATCGAGAATATGGTCCCGATGGTGACGTTCGCATCGATGTTCCCGGACCCATCCAGCGGATCATACAGAAGGACATATTTGCCGTTTGGGTAGTTCTCCGGGATATGAAGCAGATCTTCGTTCTCTTCCGATGCCATGACACAGAGATGTCCGAGGTGGTCCATGGCTTTGTAGATGGTCTGATCCGCGAATTCATCCAGTTTCTTGACCACGTCGCCGCTGATGTTCATGCGGTCGGTCTTGCCAAGGATATTCACGAGCCCCGCTTTCGTCACTTCACGCCACACGAGCTTCGCGGCCAGGGAAAGTCCGTGCAACAGCCCTGAGAATTCACCCGTGGCCCCGGGGTGCTTACGTTCCCCTTCGATAATGTGGCGTTCGAGGGTGAGAAGTCTGGCAGGTTGTGGAATTTCCGAGATCATGGTCTGCCTCTGGAGTGTGAGGTTTGTGAAGAATGTACCGAATCCGGGTTTGAGTTCCAACCCCGGCGGACACGGTTACGCAGGCCGGCGGAGTTCCTGGTCCTTGTACTGCAGTTGATACAGGCGGTAGTACAGCCCCCCCAGCGAAAGCAGCTCCTGGTGCTTGCCCATTTCGCGGATTTCGCCTTTGTGCATCACCAGGATCGTGTCCGCCGATTGTATGGTGGAGAGCCGATGGGCAATAACGATGGAAGTCCGTCCCTGAAGCAGTTTCTTGATGGCTTGCTGAATCAGAATCTCGGTCTCCGTATCGACACTTGATGTCGCTTCGTCGAGAATGAGGATGCTTGGATGGAATGCAAGGGCCCGGGCAAATGAGATGAGTTGCTTCTGACCGACCGACAGCGTCGAACCACGTTCTTTGACTTCCGCATGATAGCCACCCGGCAGCTGCTCGATGAATCTGTGTGCTCCGACAACACGCGCCGCCGCACGCACCCGGTCATCGGAAATTGCCTCGCTTCCAAGACCGATATTGCCGGTGATGTCACCGGAAAACAGGAACACATCCTGCAGCACAACTGCCATGTGCCGGCGGAGGTCCTGCTGCTTTACCTGCCGGATGTCAATGCCGTCAACAAGAATCTGCCCCTTGACGACGTCATAGAACCGCGCCAGCAAACTAATGATGGTCGTTTTGCCCGCACCAGTATGCCCCACGATTGCAATCGTCTCCCCGGCCTTGATTGTGAAGGAAACGTCCTTCAACACCCATTCCGGCTCTTTTCCGCCCGGTGCCGGGTTGTAGGCAAACCAGACATTACGGAACTCGATTTCGCCGCGGGCCTTCGGCAGGGGCTGCGCATCAGCGGAATCGCGGATCATCGTGGTGTCGTCCAGCAGCCGGAATACCCGCTCCGAGCTGGCCATGGCGGTCTGCATGATATTGTATTTTTCCGAGAGGTCGCGGATCGGCCGCCAGAACATTTCGTTGAACTGGAGGAAAGCCATCACCGTACCGATGGTCAGGGCACCGTCGAGCGCTGCCACACCAGCGTACCAGACGATCAGGCCGACAGCAATCGCCCCGATGAGGTCCACGCCGGGATAGAACAGCGCATAATAGAAGATCGACTTGATGTTCGCATCCCGGTGCTGGGCGTTGATTCCGGAAAATTGTTCGAAGGCCCTGCGTTCGCGGTTGAATACCTGGTCGACCATCATGCCGGTGATGTGTTCCTGCATGAACGTGTTGATCCGCGCAATGTGCAGACGCACCTCCCGGTACGCTTCACGGGCCTTCTTGCGGAAGAGAAATGTTCCGTAGAACAGCAGCGGGAGGACGCTCAGCGACATCAGCGCGAGCTGCCAGTTCATCGAGAACATGAAATAGAGGATGCCGATGATCGTAAAGATATCGCTGAACACCATGACGATTCCCGAGGAAAACATCTCGTTGAGGACCTCGATATCGTTGGTGACGCGCGTAATCAACCGGCCGATGGGATTACGGTCGAAGAACCGGAGCCCGAGGCGCTGGAGATGTTCGAAGACCTCCATGCGCAGATCGAAGATCGTTCTCTGGCCGATCCACTGGGTGAGATACGCGTTGAAATACTGGACGATGCCGCGGACAACCATCACTCCGAAAAAGAGCAGCGTGGTGGTCAACAACCCCTGCGGGTCTTTCTCCGCGATATTAACGTCCACCGCGACCTTGGTGAAATACGGGCGCACTGCCTCCATCGCTGACACCGCAATACTCAGAGTAATCCCCAGCACGACGTGCCACCGGTATGGCTTCAGATAGCGGAGGAGGCGACGCATCAACGTCCCGTCGTACGCTTTGCCGAGGATTTCGTCTTCCTGCATCAGAGGTGCTCGATTTCTTCTTCCAGCAACTGCTTCTGGTGAAGCTCTGCGTAGATACCGCCGCGTTCCACCAGGACTTCGTGTGTCCCCCGTTCGACGATCCGACCTTCGTTCAGGACGACAATCAGATCGGCATCTTTGACCGTGGAGATCCGGTGACTGATCAGGATGCTCGTGCGCCCCTTCATCACCTCGCGCATGCGTCTCAGGATCTCTTCTTCCGTGTAGGTGTCGACCGCGGACAGCGCGTCGTCCAGAATGAGAATTTTCGGTTTGCGCAAAACTGCCCGGGCAATACTGGTGCGCTGCTTCTGGCCACCGGAGAGCGTGATCCCGCGTTCCCCCAGCATGGTGCCGAACTGCTGGGGAAAATCAGCGACATCTTTGGCCAGCTGAGAAATCTCCGCCGCTTCACGGATATGGATCTCCGCGCCGGTATCAACACCGTAGCTGATATTGTCGGCAATGGTCTCGGAAAAGAGAAAGGTCTCCTGGGGAACGTACCCTATGTGGGTCCGGAGCACCTGCAGCGGAATCCTGCGGATGTCGATGCCGTCGATGAGCAGCTCTCCACCTGTGACATCATAGAGTCGCGGGAGCAGGTTCACCAGAGTGCTCTTGCCGGATCCCGTGTACCCGACAATGGCCACGGTGCTGCCGGCCGGAATATCGAGCGATATGTCTTCCAGGGCGTTGTGCTCGGCGTTCTTGTGGCGGAACTGCACATGCCGGAACGTAATGTGCCCTTCGAGCGTGACGATCGATGGATCCGTGGCTTCGCTATCCCTGATCTCCGGTTCGGTATCCATGATCTTCGCCAGTCGCCCCATCGACGCCGCACCCTGCTGCAGGATGTTGATCACCCACCCGAATGCGATCATCGGCCAGATCAGCATCACGAGATATCCAAAGAAGGCCGTGAGAGTCCCGATGGTCATCCGTCCTTCGATCACGCGGGTACCGCCGAAATACAGCGTGATGATCAGGGAGAACCCTACCAGCAGGAACATCAACGGCCACATGATCGATTGAATCCGGGCAAGCACGAGGTTTTTTTTCAGGTATTCCCAGCTCAGCGTCCGGAAGAGACCGATCTCGTACTGCTCCCGCACGTAAGCCTTGACGACCCGGATGCCGGACAGATTTTCCTGCGCTCGCGTGGTGAGTTCGGAATATTTTGCCTGCCGCTCTTCAAACTTTCGGTGAACCAACTTCCCGAGCCGGTACACCGCAAACGACACGAACGGCAACGGGACGAGCGCAAGCAACGTCAGTTGCCAGTCCTGCGTCAGCATCACCCCGATAACCATCAGGAAGGTCATCAGGGTATCGATCGGATACATGACGCCGGGGCCGAGGGAATTGCGCACCGCGCTGATATCATTCGTCGCGTGCGCCATGAGGTCGCCGGTGGGCGTGTTCTGGAAGAACGACAGAGGGAGTTTCTGGCAATGGCTGAGGAAATCGTTGCGAAGGTCAAACTCGATGTGTCTCGATACGACGATAATACTCTGCCGGGTCATGAAAGAGAAGATGCCCGAGACAAGGGAAAAGGCAACCACTAGGCCCGCATACATCACAAGTCCGCCGGCATCCATACGCCCAGCTTCAAGACCCGCCTTCAGCGTATCAATAGCCCGGCCCACAAAGAGGGGCTGGGCCACCGTGAATACATTGCTCAGGACAACGGCGATGATGCCGGTCCACAGCAGTTTTCGGTACCGGCGGAGATATGGAATGAGACGCAGGAGTGGTTTCACCGGGTCAGCCTATCACCTCAAATCCGGTGTATCGGTGCAACACCGACGGGAGCACCACCTTCCCCTCGGGGGTCTGACAATGTTCAAGGAGTGCGGCAACGACACGGGGCAGCGCGAGAGCGGATCCGTTGAGCGTATGGACAAATTCGGGCTTTCCCCCACCTGCAGGCCTGTATCGGATATTCAACCTGCGGGCCTGATATGATTCATAATTGCTCACAGAGGACACTTCCAACCATTTTTGCTGCCCGACAGACCAGACTTCGAGGTCGAATTTCTTGGTTTGCGTGAACCCCAGGTCACCGGCACACATTAGTAACACCCGATAGTGCAGTCCGAGTTTCCGAAGCAACTCCTCGGCGGTCGTTCGCATCTCCTCCAGCATCCGCCCCGAGGCGTCCGGCTGCACCAGGTTGACGATCTCAACCTTGTCGAATTGGTGCACACGATTCAAACCGCGCACATCTTTCCCGTAGGAGCCCGCCTCCCTTCGAAAACAGGGCGAATACGCGCAGAATCGTACGGGAAGCTGTTCGCCAGCCAGGATCTCGTCCCGGAAGTAATTGGTGACCGGCACTTCGGCGGTCGGAACCAGGTAGAAATTGTCGGCTGGCACAACGTACATCTGGCCTTCCTTGTCCGGCAGCTGGCCGGTTCCCGTTGCACTCTCGGCATTGACCATCAGCGGAGGGAGAAGCTCCGTGTACCCCGACGCGCCGGCATGATCGAGAAAGAACGAAATCAACGCGCGCTCCAGCCGGGCACCTTTGCCCACAAATACCGGGAACCCTGCTCCGGCGATCTTCGTGCCCCGATCGAAGTCGACAATGCCGAGCGAACGAACCAGATCCCAATGCGGCTTGGGCTGGAAATCGATCACCGGGGGTTCTCCCCAAACGGACACGGTGACATTATCGGCAGCTGATCGCCCATCGGGAACCGAAGGGTCAGGGAGGTTGGGAATCAGCAGCATCAGCCCGCGCAACGCATCTTCGACTGGACGCAGTTCCTCCTCGAGCGCTTTGATCTCGTCGGCCACGCCACGCATCTCCGCGATAACGGCGGTAGCGTCTTCTTTTTTTGCCTTCATCGCCGCGACCTGCTGCGAAACGGTATTCTTCCGGCTCTTCAGGGCCTCCCCTTGTTGCAACAGGTGACGCCGCCGCGCATCAAGATCGAGCGCAGCATCGACGTTCGAAGGATCTTCGCCCTTTCGACGAATGCCCTCCCGAACCCTCTCGGGGTCTTCACGAAGGAGTTTGATATCGAGCATAGCCTGCTATCCTGTTCAACAATGGTTGGGGGACTATCGGGAAGCGTGAGCGACCTGACTCTTGAGCACGGCAAGGCCCTGTTCAACACCTGACGGTCTGAACCCCAGGTCGACCTCCGCTTTCAGCGTGATCAGGCCGGAGTTGAGCGGCCGCGCCGCCGGTTGCTTGAGCGTTGCGGTCTTGATGGGGCGGATCAGGCGCTCATCCAGCCCGAACATCCGGGCAAGCGTCACGGCGAAGTCATACCTGCTCAGAATGTCGCGTCCGGCCAGATGGTAGATCCCTGTTTTTCCCAGTTCCATCGCACGGATGAGCCCGAAAGCAAGGTCATCAACCAGAGTGGGGTTGCCGATTTGATCGTCTACCACCTTCACCGATTTCCGTTCCTCGAGACTTTTCATCAGCCACACCGCAAAATTCGCCTTCACACCGGTGGCGATGCCGTACAGGACCATGGTCCGGGCGATGAAGTGCGGAACTCCGGAACTCCGCAGCGCGTTCTCGCTGGCAAGTTTGGATTTGCCGTAATAACTGAGGGGCTCGGGACGGTCATCCTCGCTGTACGGTCCGCTTTTTCCGTCGAAGACGTAATCGGTGGAGATGTGGATGATGGTGTTTCCTTTTTTGCGCGCAGCGTCAATCAAGTGCTCAACACCGCCCACATTGATCTTCCATGCCGTTTCCCTCTCGGTCTCGCATGCGTCAACATTGGTCATGGCGGCGCAGTTGATGATGACCTCGGGGTTCACAGCGGACACGGCATCCCGCACCTGTTTGCGATTGGTGATATCCACCGACAGATACGGAGCCGATTGGAGTTCCCGCACAGGGCGTTCTTCAATCGATGCGAGGGTGATGTGGTAGCTTGAGCCACGCACCAGCTGCTCGGCTACCTTCTGCCCCAGAAGGCCATTACTCCCTACCACCAGAATTCGTTCTATGTCCATACGCCTGTCGTCATTCGTGCGCGTCGCCGGACCGCTCAGGTCAGAGGTACAGCGCGCATGGTGATCCCCCGTTTTTTGGCAACGGTCTCCACCGCCCTCCCCATCCTGCCGTAGCGATGAGAGCGATATTCATGGCGACCTCCTTGAGTGCTATCCCCCGTTGCGGGGAGGCGCTGCGGATCCTCCTGTCGTCCCTGCGGCCGCCTGCGCTTTCGTGGCCGCCGCAAGCAGGTCGCGGTTCTTGAGATAGTGCAGGAAAAAGATCGCACCGAAGACGTCTCCGTGGCCGACCGGGGGGCCATGCGCGGGAGTCTCCGGCCCGGGAAGATCGGTACGGGACACTTTTTTGTGCTCGTTTTCAAAAATCGATACCCCGCGCACACCGCGGGTGACCACAACTCCCTTCACGCCCAGCGTCAGCAGGTGGCCGACGGTCTGTTCCTCTGTCAACGATTCGAGTGTGAGTCCCGCGACTTCTTCCTGATTCATCTGGACGGTGCCGATCATGAACGCCCAGCGACGCCACTCCGCAATGGGGCGCCGGAACCGTTCGTTCCGTTCATTGACACCGAGGGTCAGGTTGTGTATATCGAGGTGAATGGGAATATCTTCCCCCCGCACGGACATCCGGATCTCATCGAGGGTGTTCAGTGTGAGATCCACCCCCGAGGTCATATTGATGAGGATTCCATTGACATCGAGGTGCGGTTTGATCCTGTGGAACGGAATGGGTGGGGCGAGGTCTTTCGTACATTCAACATATTCTTCTTCGCTGCGGAAGTAATAATGTACCCGGTGCAACGGGGTGTCCTGTGCAAACAGCCCATCAGTCTCAACGCCGGGCATGGCAGCCAGCCGTTCCCTGATTGCAGGTCCATCCTTCCGGTTCACTCCTGCCACGGGAATGATCCGGTCGGCTTTTCCCGATGCATCGGATAGTGCCTGCAATGCGCGAAACAGGCCTCCGGCGGTTTCCTGTTCCGAACCATCAGGTGAGTGGAACACATCAACGGAAAGATGACCAAGCACGAGCAGCTTCATGGCGGCGGCATACACATGGGGGATGAATGAATCAGAACTTGGCGCCGTTCTTGCGGAATTCGCGGAGCTTTACGGTCAGCGACGGCTCTGCGAGCGCAAGGATCTCCGCCGCGAGGACGGCAGCGTTCTTGGCTCCGGCGGATCCGATGGCGACGGTGGCGACAGGGATCCCCGCCGGCATCTGGACGATCGAGTACAGCGCGTCGATGCCCCGCAATTCTGAACCGGCCAGCGGAACCCCGATAACTGGCAGGGTCGTATACGCGGCAGCCACCCCCGGAAGATGTGCGGCCATCCCGGCGGCTGCGATAATCACGCCGTAACCGGCGCTCTCCGCACCTTTGACGAATGCTGCGGTCTCTTCAGGTTGCCGGTGGGCGGACGAGATCTTCAGATCGTACGGAATGCCAAATCGCGTCAGGTAGTCCGTACACCCTTTCATCACTTCCTCATCAGACGCACTACCGAGGAGAATTGCCACTTTTTTCATGTCAGACTCGTGCCGTGTAGGGATAGTCGCCGGCTTCACACACCCGCCAGAGCTCCTGGCAGGAAAATTTGTTCTGGTACAGTGCTCTGCCGATTACCACCGAATCAACGCCCAGCGGTTCAAGCTCCTGGATTTTCAGAAGATCGTCAAGCCCACCCACTCCTCCGGAGGCGGTAATGCGCAGGCCGGTCTTCCGGGCCAATTCACTGATGACGGGAATGTTTACCCCGCGCAGGGTGCCATCCAGACGAATGTCGGTGTAGACCATTCGCCTGAAACCAAGCGCTTTCGCGTTGAGGGCAACGGTCATCGCTGTCAGATACGATGATTCCACCCATCCTTTCGTCGCAACAATGCCGTCCATCGCGTCGATGCCGAGCACGACTTTGCTGGGACCGTAGGCTTCGATCAGGCGACGCGCCTCCTCGGGATTTTCGATTACCATGGTTCCCACACGAACACGGTAGACGCCCAGCGAAAACGCCTTCTTAACTTCGTCCATTGAGCGGAGCCCGCCCCCAAGCGCGATCGGAATGTCCACCGTCTCAACCATCCGCTTGATCGCCTCAGCGTTAACCAGATGACCGTCCAGGGCCCCGTCGATGTCAGTGACATGCAGTGCCTTGGCGTTCTCAAGTCGGCAGAGTCGCGCCATGTCCACAGGATCGTCGGAGTAGGTGAATCCTTCGACGCCTTGCACCATCTGGACGGATCGACCGCCTTTGATATCAATTGCAGGGATAACCAGTAACATAATGGGTGTAAAGTGCAGAAAAATCGATTGACATTCAAGCGGACGGATGCGGACCAGGCGATGCTGGCAGGGTGGAGTCAGTGTTTCGTACGGCGCCTGGAGGAAGAGAACTGTGCGACGGCGGGAGTCAACTTATGAATCTCTTCCGCCGGTTGCGAACGTAATCGACGAACACGCATTCCCCGAGATTTCCCAGGGATGAATAATACGCCCGGCCGTGATTGGCCTTGGTCAGCTCTTCGACAAAGTTGACCAGGTAGGGATCGCGCGCGACCATGAAGGTGGTGATGGGGATCTTCTCCCGCCGGCAGGCGACCGCCTCATCCAGCGTCTTGTTGACGATGCTTCTGGTCCAGACCGAAGGCGTTCTTGTAGACACGCCCGCCCGTTCGGAAGGTCATGGCCGAGGGCTTTCCGTCGGTCACCATGAAGATTTGCTTGTTGGCGTTCCCGTTCCGCCGAAGGAGCATCCCGCGCCATCTGAAGCCCCGCGCGCGTGTTTGTGTGAAACGGGCCGACACTCAAGAATGGGAGCTCGTTGATGCTCACCAGCCGTGCATCGTCTCCGAAGGACGACCAGCGCCAGGTAGTCTTTGGGAAAGCGCGTCATGATCAGCTCCGACAGCGCCAGGGCCACCTGCTTGGCCGGCGTGATACGGTCCTCGCCGTACAGGATCATGCTGTGACTGATGTCGATCATCAGCACCGTGGCGCAGCGAGGTCTGGTGTTCGGTTTCGTAGACTTCGAAATCGTCTTCACGACAGCGAGAAATTCGTCGATGCCGTCACGGCGGAAGGCGTTGGAGAGCGTTGAGGTGAGGTCGATGTCTGTGGGCTGATCGCCAAAGGTGAACTTGCGCGTCTCGCTCAGGCGGTCACACCCTCCGAGCCGGTGTGCGGGGTTTCATGAACGCCAGAGCGGGTCTTTTTGAGGGAGGTAAAGATCTCCCGCAGTGCATCCTGCCGGATCCGTTGGATGCCCCTGGTGGTCAGCTCTAGAGTCGGTGCGGACTTCCTCAATGAAGCCCCATCTCCTTGCAGCTTGTCAAGCAGCTCCTCCAGCGTGAGGTTCTCGTCAAAGAGCCCGTACTCCTCGACCCAGCTGGCGGAGCCACTCCAGGGCCTCCTCCGCGTCGCCACTGGTCTGGGTGACAAGGACACTGAAGAGCGAGATCATCTGCTCGAGGCGCTGCTCGTCTGTTGCAGAACCCGGACGCCAGGCGCGAACAGATCAACCGCACGATATTCCTCCTCGAAGGTGCGTTCCTGCCAGAGAAGATGCTCCCTACAAGGTCCTTATAGGACGTTCGGTGGTCCAGCTCGTCCTTAGCGATCCGGCTGTTCTGGTGTAGCCCGTCTAGCACGAACTCCATGACCGAGGGGAGCTCCCAGCTCCGATCCTTCGTCGGGAGATGACGCTCGGCAAAGGCCCGGAGTCCATGAACCGATTCCAGCACCGTGCAGTATTCCGGACCGGCATGTGTCGGAAAGCTCCACGCCGTTGCCGGCCTCAAACCACTCGATGATCTTTCCGTATTCGATGTCGTGTTCACGTGTTTCGGCTTCGGCTGTGACGGACGCGGCCGCTTGCGAAGCGGGTCAGGGAAGTACGTCCGGAACGTCTCCCGAACAGCTTTCCCGACCAGGGCCTTGCTGACCTTGGTGGGCCCTTCCTGTTCGCCCTCGAAGACCAGCTCGATCTTCCCGGTCAGTCCCGGGGAGAACATGCGGGAGGTCGCAGAGACGCGGCATGATCGACCGGTGTCGCCCAGAAGCAGCGCGCGTCGCTCGGCGTTGCTGACGAGATTCTCCATCGCCGAGATCGTCAGCCGGGCGCTCACACCGGACTTCTGGTCGACAAATTCGCTCTTCCGCGCCTCGAACGCGACCTGTACTCGACGATCTCCTTGAAAGAACTGGGGAATGCGGATTTCGTTTCCATCCGCGAGAGATCGGCCTCCTGTTCGGTGATCCCGATCGCATCATCGATAGTGCGCGGATAGTGCGTCAGGATCTGCGAGTCGATCCGGTCCTTCAGCGGCGTGATGATGTTGCCCACGGTTAGTGTAGTCTTCCGGGTTCGCCGTGAACACAAGCATGATGTCCAGCGGAATCCGTACGTTGAATCCGCGGATCTGGATGTCCTTTTCCTCCAGAATATTGAAGAGTCCCACCTGGATCCGGGGCTGGAGATCGGGCAGCTCGTTGATGGCAAAGATCCCGCGGTTTGTAGCGCGGGATGATCCCGAAGTGGATCGCTCCTTCATGTGCATAGTGGAGGCGTTGCGCTCGCCGCCTTGATCGGGTCGATGTCACCGATCAGGTCGGCGATCGTCACGTCGGGCGTGGCCAGCTTCTCGCCGTAGCGCTGGCTCCGGTGCAGCCAGTCGATCGGAGTATCATCTCCGATTGCTGCGACCATGATCGACGGCGTACTGCTGACCGGCGCGAGCGGGTTGTCGTTGATCTCACTGCCACGGACGATCGGGACATACTCGTCGAGCAGCGAATTCAGCTGCCGGACAATTCTCGATTTCGCCTGACCGCGGAGCCCGAGCAGGATGATATCGTGCCGGGCGAGGATGGCGTTGACGATCGCCGGGAACGACAGTTTCTTCATATCCGATGACGCCGGGAAACAGTTGCGCACCGGCATGCATCCGCGCTATAAGGTTTTCCCGCAGCTCATCCTTGACCGGACGGACGACATATCCGTTCTGACGAAGGCGGCCGAGGGTTGATGGCCGCACGGCAATGGCCGGGGCGTCGGGTGCTTCGTGAATCCGAGTGTTCATTGCAATTGCCAGAGAAAAATGGTACCATGCTCCACAACCGGCGTGAAGCGTACTATTGACTACAACACTTATCATCCGGTTAAGTTCCGTCGGCGATATTATCCTCACGTCACCGCTTATTCGTACGCTGCGTGCCCGTTTTCCGCACTGCCGCATTGACTTCCTGGTCAAAGAGGAATACGCTGACCTCATCCGGCACAATCCGCATCTGACGCAGACGCTGCTGTTTCCGTCCGGCGGGACGCTGGCCGATCTCCGTCGTTTGCGAAACCGCATCCGGACATCCCGCTATGACCTCATTGTGGATGTGCATGACAGCCTCCGGAGCAGGTTCGTGAGCACCGGTCCGGCACCGGTGGTGCGTTATCGGAAAAGGAAATTCGCACGTCTTGTCCTCGTCAGCACAAAGCGGGACATCTATTCATGGTTCGGCGGTGCTCCGTCTGTTGTCCGACGGTATCTCGAACCGCTCAAACCATATGGTGTCGAGGATGACGGACTGGGGTTGGAGGTTTTCGTTCCGGATTCAGTGCGGAAGTCGGCAGATCGGCTTCTCCAGCAGGAGGGTCTCGATCTGCAACGGACAACCCTGGGCGTGTGCCCTTCGGCCCGTCATGGCAACAAAATGTGGCTGCCGGAACGTTTCGCAGACGCGGCCGGCAGCATCGCCCGCAGCTCCGGCCAGGCGGTAACCCTCTTTGGAGATGGGAAGGAGCGCGAACGATGCAGTGCGATCGCCGATGCAATCGGCCGCAACGCACCCGATGTCCGGGTCTTCAACCTTGCGGGAAAGTTGTCCCTTCTGCAAACGGCCGCCGCCATGGACACCTGTTCGCTTGTCCTGACAAACGACACCGGACTCATGCACCTAGCCCTCTCCCGGAAGCGGAACGTCGTCGCTGTATTCGGGCCGACCGTTCGACAGTTCGGCTTCTATCCTGAAAGTCCGCAGGCCCGTGTGGTCGAGACCTCCGGCCTCTCGTGCAGGCCCTGCACAACGATCGGCGGCCCGACCTGTCCCCGCGGCCACTTTCGGTGTATGCGGGATATCGCAGTGGATCGGGTGACCGAAGCGGCAGATGAACTTCTGAATCGAATGTGAGAATCACATGCAACAATTCTGGGCGTTCATCTATAGTGTCCTGTTCATCCCACTGTTCTGGACGACCCTCCATATCCTCAGCCTGGCCCAGTCCAAGATCCGCCGCGGCATTCGCGGACGCAGGGGGCTCTTCCAACATGTGACGGCCGGAATGCAGACGCTCGGACCCGGACCACGCATCTGGTTCCACTCGTCATCCATGGGTGAGTTCGAACAGGCGAAACCGATCATCGCCGCGCTGAAGAGCAGAATCCCTGACGTGCGGATTATTGTGACCTTTTTCTCCCCCTCCGGGTATGAACATTCCCGCACCTATCCCCTCGCCGATGTCATCGCGTACATTCCGTTCGATTCGCGGCGGGGCGCCCGGCGGTTTCTCGATATCGTCCGACCATCGGTCGCCGTCATGGTGCGGTATGACATCTGGCCCAATCACATCTGGGAACTACGTCGCAGGTCGATTCCCATTCTCCTGGCCAATGCAACGATGAGCCGGCTGACACTGCGCCGTTTTCCGCTCCTCCGCTCGCTCCACCAGCACATCTATAATGATATCGATGCCATTCTCACCGTGGCGCAGAGCGATGTCGAGGCCTTCCTCCCCTTCGGTCTGGATCGGCCGAAGATCGAAGCGATCGGCGACACGCGCTACGACCAGGTCGTTGCGCGGAGTGTCGAAGCACGCAAACGAAATCTGATCCCCCCCGCGGTCCTGCAGGGAAAACGGGTGCTCGTGGCAGGAAGCAGCTGGCCTGAAGATGAAGAAGTCCTCATCCCAGCATTTCTCGCCATGCGGCGGGTCGTGCCGGATATCCTCCTCCTCCTGGTCCCGCATGAGCCGACGGTCGAGCACCTCGAAGAAATCGAGCAGAAGCTCGAGGGCCAGGTTTCTACGATCCGGTTTTCGGGACTGAACGAGTACCGCAATGAACAGGTGATTCTCGTGGACAGCATCGGCATCCTGCTCGTCCTCTATGCCTACGCCCACATCGCGTACGTCGGAGGAAGTTTTCGTCAGGGAATCCACAACGTCCTTGAAGCTGCTGTGTACGGCATCCCTGTCCTTTTCGGACCGAAGCACAGAAATTCCCATGAACCGATTCTCCTGGTGGAGCGCGGAGGAGCCTTTGTTGTCAATGACAGCGATTCCCTGGAACGCGCGGCAACGAACCTCTTCCAGGACAATGCGGCACGCATCACAGCAGGCGAACGCGCAGCGTCATTCGTCCGGGCAAACACAGGAGCAACCGACCGCTTCATGCACTTTATCGAACCGTATCTCTCGCAGGCACGGGGGACCGACCACATATGAAAATTGCGTATTTCGACACCATCGCTGGGATCGCCGGCGATATGACCATGGCGGCGTGTGTCGCGGCAGGGGTCCCCATCGATATTCTGCGCAACGAACTCCTGAAACTCAATCTCTCCGGATTCGAACTTGACGCCCGGCATGTGCAGCGGAGCGCCATCGATGCCGTCCATTGCGATGTCACCATCATCGAACAGCCGCACTACCACCGGCACCTGAAAGACATCCTTGCCCTCCTCGGCAGCAGTGCGCTCTCCCCCACCGCAAAAGACCGCGCCACCCGTATCTTCACCCTCCTTGCCGAGGCGGAGGCGAGGGTTCACAATACGACAGTCGAGAAAATCCATTTCCATGAGGTCGGCGCCCTGGATGCCATCGTGGACATTGCGGGAGTTGCAATCTGTCTCGAACTCCTGGGCATCGAGCAGGTGTACTCATCGCCGGTCCGTCTTGGCAGCGGCGGGACCATCCGTACCGAACACGGCCTTCTTCCTACGCCGGCACCCGCAACAGTGGAAATACTCCGGAATTATCCTGTGATTCTGACCTCGATCCCCGAGGAGCTGACGACCCCGACTGGTGCCGCCATTATCAAAGCCCTGTCCGCCGGTGTTCTCGATGAAGAGACGATCACGATCGAAACGGTTGGGTACGGGGCGGGAACCCGTGAGATCGAGGGGAGGCCGAATCTCCTCCGCCTCGTTGTCGGAACACTCGACCAGGACACTGACCGGGATGCCTCCATCGTCGTCGAGACGAACATCGATGACATGAATCCCCAGATTCATCCATACATTATCGACCAGCTCCTGCAGGCGGGTGCCCACGATGCGTATCTGATCCCCATCATCATGAAAAAGGACGGCCGGGAATCCTGCTGTCGGCGCTGACAGACGCACAACACCTCGATGCTGTCACCCGCATTGTGTTCCGCGAGACTCCATCTATCGGGTTGAGGATCCAGCACGTCGGCCGGCGTAAACTGCGCCGTCGTCCGATGACCATGACGACATCCTTCGGCCCCGTCCGCGCAAAGGCAATCGAACGCGATGGTGTAACTGTTGTCACCGCCGAATTCGAGGAATGTAAACGCATCGCCATTGAGAAGTCGTTGCCACTCGCGGATGTCATGCGCATCATCAACTCCGAACTCCGCTCATCCTCATCCACATCCGGGGAATCATCACCATGAACGCGTCTCGTCTTCCGGTGGCCCTCCTTGTTGCCGGGCTGCTGGCTATCTCCTGCACATCACACAAAAGCGCCGATCCTGCAATGACAAGACTGGAACACCAGCTGAGCCGATTCCTTCCGGCAGCCATCTCGGCAGAGACATCGCGACTTGCCCCCGGTGATCGTGAAGCACTCGTTCATTTGATCGCCGCGACCCGGGCCATGGACACACTGTACCGCCGTCAGGTGTGGAGCGGTAACGAAGCACTCCTGGAAAAGCTCGAGGCCGACACCTCGCCTATGGGCAGGCTGCGGCTGGCGTACTTCACCGTCAATCAATCCCCCTGGTCCGGGCTCGACCACAATGAACCGTTCATCGAGGGTGTTCCGAATCCGCGCCCTCCGATGGCGAACCTCTATCCCGAAGATCTTACCAGGGAAGAGTTCCAGACCTGGGTCTCCCGGCTCCCGGAAGGCGAACAGCGCAAGGCAACGGGCTTCTTCTTTACCATCCGGCGGAACGCTGATGGTTCGTTGCGATCCGTTCCCTACAACGAGGAATATGCGCCGGAGCTGCAACGCGCGGCCGGACATCTGCGGAAGGCTGCCGCACTGACCGAAAACGCATCCCTGCGGCGGTTTCTCACACAACGCGCGGACGCGTTTCTCTCGAACGACTACTACCAGAGCGACGTCGCCTGGATGGACCTTGATAGTCCGATCGACATCACGATCGGTCCATACGAAGTGTATATGGATGAGCTCTTCAATTACAAAGCCGCCTTTGAGGCGTATCTCACCATTCGCAATACTGCCGAGACGGCTAAGCTCGGACAATTTTCATCTCTCCTGCAGGATATCGAAAACAACCTGCCCATCGAACCACGCTACCGGAACCCGAAACTCGGCGCAATGGCGCCTATCCGCGTTGTGGACGAAATCCTGGTCGGTGGAGAAGCACGGGCAGGAGTGCAAACTGCAGCGTTCAATCTCCCCAACGATGAACGGGTCGTCGCCGAAAAGGGGAGCAAACGTGTGATGTTGAAGAATGTTCAGGAAGCGAAGTTTCTCCAGGTTCTTACGCCGATCGCCGGGGTGGTGCTCGACTCGGCCCAGCGCTCCCTCCTTGCCTTCGAACCGTTCTTTACCCACATCCTCGCGCATGAACTCATGCACGGTCTCGGGCCGCACTCCATCACTGTCGCCGGAAAGGCCACCACCGTCCGGAAGGCGATGCGCGATCTGAGTTCTGCGTTCGAAGAAGCGAAGGCGGATATTGCGGGACTTTTTGCGCTGCAGTATCTCATCGACAAAGGTGTTGTCGACAAGTCCACCGAACAAGAGATGTATGTCACGTTTCTGGCGGGTGTCTTCCGGTCAGTCCGCTTCGGCATCAACGAGGCCCACGGGCGCGGGATGGCGTTTCAGTTCAACTACCTTATGGATGCAGGTGCATTCACCTTCGACAGCACCACGGCCACGTTCCGTGTGCAGTTTGACCGCATCCAGCCTGCGGTACGGGAGCTGACCGGACTGATCATGACCGTTCAGGCCGAAGGGAACTACGAGAAGGCCCGGCAGTTGCTGGAAACGTATGCTGTCGTCCGGCCACCGATGCGTCTCGCACTGGACAAGTTGACCGACATCCCGGTCGACATCGTGCCGATGTTTTCCGTCGAATAACACAGAAATCCGTCGTGAGACCTTGGAGACACTCCATATGCAGGATCTGAAAGACAAGATCGTTTTCATCACGGGCGCCAGCAGCGGCATAGGCGAAGCATGCGCCCACGCCTTTGCACGCGAGGGAACACTCCTCCTGCTCGCAGCGCGGCGAAAAGACCGGCTTGACAACCTCGCCGCGACCCTTCAGCGCGAGCACGGGGTCCGGACGCATACCGTACAGCTCGACGTTCGCAACCGCACCGCAGTCGATGCTACCATCGCCGGCCTGCCAGACCCGTGGCGCTCCATCGATATCCTCGTCAACAACGCCGGCCTTGCCAGTGGATTCAGCAAGGTCCATGAAGGCGACGTCGAGGATTGGGAGGCGATGATCGATACCAACGTGAAGGGTTTACTGTACGTGTCCAGAGCCGTCGTGCCCGGAATGGTCGCGCGGAAACGGGGCCACATTCTCAATGTCGGATCAATCGCCGGCCATCAGGTGTATCCAAACGGTAATGTGTATTGCGCAAGCAAGTTTGCGGTCCGCGCCCTTACCGAAGGCCTCAAGATGGACCTTCTCGGAACGGGTGTGCGCGTCTGCTCACTTTCGCCGGGACTCGTGGAAACCGAGTTCAGCCTCGTGCGGTTCCACGGCGACAGTCAGCGTGCGGAGCAGGTGTATCATCATACCCGGCCGCTCCGCGGCGAGGATATCGCCGAGGTCGCGGTGTTCTGCGCACAGCGGCCGCCGCACGTGGACATCAGCGAGGTGATTATCATGCCCACGGACCAGGCTTCAGTGTATCATGTACACCGGGAAGGATAAATGACTGATCCTGCACAGTCGGACAATCCGACGGATCTGCACCTGTTCAACGACGGGAATCTGTTCCTCCAGCTGGAAACTGCTCCGTTTGCGCTGGGATACTACACCCTGAGATTTTACAGCGACCAGGGAAAGCCGGTTAACCGGATCACTCCCACTGTCTCGGAATTCTATCTCTACCCTTCGGGAGGGACCCTGCGGGACTCCACATTCAACCTCATCTTCTACGATTCCCGATTCGACACGTATCGTGGTTTTCAACCGCCCCATCTTCGCCGAAAGGACGCCTGACGCAATACAAATGAGTGGAGCTCCCCATACCGTTCGCGAGATGGTTCCGCTGGGCCCGCTCACTACAATCGGACTGGGCGGTCCGGCGCGCTATTTTGTCTCGTGCGCAACGGGGGAGGAGTGCCGATGGGCGCTCGCCTTCGCCAGGGAACGCGGCCTTCCGGTGTTCATCCTTGGAGGGGGAAGCAACACGCTCTTCCCGGATGAAGGGTTCTCCGGCCTTGTACTGCATATCGGCATCACAGGCCTGGCGTTCTCAGAGTCGCCCGAAGGAACCGTCGTCACGGTCGGTGCTGGAGTGGCCTGGGACGATCTGGTCTCGACCTGTGTCGATCGGGGACTCGGAGGAATCGAATGCCTGGCTGGCATCCCGGGAACTACCGGCGCAACTCCTCTCCAGAATGTGGGCGCATACGGGCAGGAGGTCGGGGACTCTGTTCTTTCTGTTCATGCCATTGATGTCACGACCGACAGTGATTGCGTCTTTCCATCGTCGGAATGCGGATTCAGGTATCGGTGGAGCAGATTCAAAGGCAACGACGCGGGACGGTACCTCATCACATCGGTAACCTTCCGCTTCGAGCCGGAAGCCCGTCCACGCATCCGGTATCCCGAACTTCTCCGCGCGCTCAGCGAACACGGACCCGCGGAATCTCCTGCACCGGGGAAGCCGGGACTCATCCGGGTGCGGGAAACTGTCCTGCGCCTGCGTCGCGCAAAAGCAATGGTGATCGATACCAACGAACCGGACAGCCGGTCACTCGGCTCATTTTTCATGAATCCGGTCCTTTCTGCGCGGCAGTTCAAAGACGTGCAACAACGGTTCCTCGCATCAGGGAATGCGGACGCAATCCCGTTTTTTGCGACGCCCGAAGGTGTGAAGGTCCCCGCGGCATGGCTCGTTGAGCACGCCGGTTACCCCAGGGGAACACAGCGGGAAGGCGTTGGAATTTCGGAAAAGCACGCGCTTGCGCTCGTCAACAGGGGAGGAACGACCCGCGCAATCGTTGCGCTGGCTCAGGAGATCCAGGATGCCGTGGAACGGGTCTTCGGCATCCGGCTTTCGATCGAACCGGTCGTTGTCACTTCACCCATGAACAGGACCATCACATGATCAAAGCGGTAATATTCGATTTTGGAAACGTTCTCTGCTCCTTCAGCGTATCGACATTTTTCGAGAAACTCTCCCGCCAGAGCAGCTGCACGGTGGAAGAGCTCTTTGCCCTGATGCCGGAAATTTCCCGCCTTGCCATCGCATATGAAACCGGACTGATGACCTCGGATGAATTCTTTTCTCAAATCACAGCGCTCGCCCGGATCAGCATATCGCGGGAAGGGTTCATCCAGGCATATACGACAATCTTCACTCCGATTGACACCACGTTTGACCTCATCCGATCACTGAAACCCCGGTTTCGCCTTGGCCTTCTCTCCAATACCAACGAGTGGCATTTTCAGCACAGCATTCAACCCGTGGAGGTCTTCCCGCTGTTCGATGCCGTGACGCTCTCCTACGAGGTGAAAGCCATGAAGCCGTCCGAGGCCATCTACCGGGACATGCTCCGGAAGCTGGACGTGGAGGCCGGCACGTGCGCGTTTATCGACGACATCCAGGAGAATGTGGACGCCGCGCAACGTCTCGGCATGCATGCCATGCTGTACTCATCCCACGCGGCGCTGCTGCGCGACCTCGGACATCTGGGCGTGCACGCGTGAGCCACCAGGAACCTCCGGCATAGCGCCGCTGTTGAGAAGTGTGATCAACCGTACGAGAGGAGTGTGACTATGAGCGGTCTTTCCATTGGCATCGGAGTGTTGCTGTCGGCACTCGGCCTGGTTGGATACATGATGAGCGGGGGGGCGAGCCTTACAGCCCTGATCCCTACCGCGTTCGGACTTGTCTTTCTCCTGCTCGGCATTCTCGCCAGGGATAAGAGCAAACGCAAACACGTAATGCATGCCGCTGCGGCGCTTTCCCTGCTCGGGGCCGCCTTCACTGTCGGGGGACTCGTGAAGGCCTTCAGCATGCTCGGCGGAGCCACGATCGAGCGCCCGCAGGCTGTGATCGCACAGGCAATCATGGCGGTCCTCTGTCTCGTCTTCCTCGTCTTTGCGGTCCGTTCTTTCATCAGAGCCCGCCGCACACAACAGCAATAGTCCTGTGACAGGATAACACACCATGCCCCACCTGATTCCCCGTCCGACCGTTATCAAGGCTGCAGGAAACAAGCCGAAGATCATTGAAGAGTTTTTCGGCCGCGTCAACTCTGGCGACACCTCGCTCAGCATTGCCCACATGGTAAGCCCCGGAGGCTGGGTGGAGCCCGGGCAGGAACCGGAGTTCGATGAGTACACCGTCGTCCTCCGTGGGATGCTCCGTGTCACGCACCGGGCTGGCGTCATCGATGTCAGAGCAGGCCAGGCGGTTCTGACCCGCGGGGGGGAATGGATCCAATATGCGTCGCCCGACGATGAGGGCGCAGAGTACATTGCAGTGTGTCTTCCCGCATTTTCTCCGGAGGCGGTCCATCGGGATCCGTAGTCTCCGCTCCGGCTCGGCCCCTTGCACTCCTGTCCGTTTCTGGTGATATTCCGTGTATGCCGCACTACGCAGAAGTCGCCATCCCCGCCGGTGTCGACAAAACATTCACCTATCTCGTCCCTGAAACGCTTCTCAAGACCGCTCGTGCGGGAACACGCGTGCTCGTTCCGTTCGGAAGGAAGCTCACCACGGGGATGATCGTTGCACGCCCCGCGTCCTCCAACCACCCCCGGTTGAAATCCCTCGCCGATGTTCTGGACAGTGAGCCCGTGTTGCCGGCCGATCTGCTTGCGCTCTGCTCATGGGTCGCGCAGTACTACATGGCCCCTCTTGGGGAAGTGCTCCGCACCGCTCTTCCGCACGGATTCGGCCAGACCAGCAGAAGAAAGGTTCACGCCCTCGTGTCGCCGGACGATCCTGATGCCGCCCAGCTCCGCACGCGGGCACCGAAGCGCGCGCGGATCCTGGAGTATCTTGCGCGTCATGGTGACTCCCTCGCCCCGGAATTGCAGAAGGCGGCCGGACTGAAGTCCATCCATGCTGTGTTGAACGAAATGGAACAGGCGGGACTCCTTCTGACGCAAGAAGTGCTCCCGCGGTCCAAAGTCAACATCAAAACCCGCGATGTGCTGGATGTCCGGGCAACTGATACCGCTGCGCTTCAATCAACGGTGGATTCCCTCTCGCCACGGAAGAAACGCCTGCATCAGTTTCTTTCGTCCATTCTCTGGTTGAAGGACCAGGGAGTTCTGGAGACCGATCTCCTGGAGTTGATGAAACGGTCACAGGCATCAACGTCAATGGTCAACCCGTTGCGCGACAGTGGCGTGCTGGTTGTCCAGCGGCGTGAAATGACACGCCAGCAGGAATTCGGGGTGGAGGAACAGACACTCCACATTGCATTGAATGCCGCACAGGTAAAGGTTCGCAACCGGCTTGTCGAGGCAATGGATGCAGGTGAACATCGAACGTTTCTGGTGCACGGAGTGACAGGTAGCGGAAAAACCCAGGTCTATATTGAAACCATCCGGCACTGCCTTGATGCAGGGAAAACGGCCATCGTTCTGGTCCCGGAGATCTCCCTTACGCCACAGATCGTCCGGCGCTTCAAGAGCCACTTTGGCGACAGTGTGCTGGTTGTGCACAGCAGAATGTCCCCCGGCGAGCGGTACGACGTGTGGCGTCTTTCTCTCGCCGGCAGCTGCAAGGTCGTCATAGGGCCTCGTTCAGCCGTCTTCGCTCCTCTTCCGCATCTCGGCCTGATCGTCGTCGATGAGGAGCACGAAGCATCGTACAAGCAGTATGATGCGGTCCCGCGGTATCATGCACGGGACGTCGCCATCATGCGCGGACACAACGCATCCGCCGTCGTCGTCCTTGGATCGGCGACACCGTCCGTGGAATCGTTTGCCAATACTCAATCGGGAAAATTTGAACTGCTCGAGATGCCGGAGCGCATTGACGATGCGGTTCTTCCTGACGTGCGGATCGTCGACATGACGGTGGAACGAAAGGAGGCGTACGCTGCAGCACGCGCGGCGCTGCCTGACGATCAGCGCGGACGTATGAAGGAGTTCCGTCACACGTCGCTCTCCCGTGTGCTGCGGAGAAAGATCACCGAACGACTCGAACGCCGCGAGGGCATTATCCTGCTTCAGAACCGGCGCGGCTTTGCGCCGTTTGTCGAATGCGAAGAATGCGGCACCGTTGAGATGTGTGAGAACTGTCACGTTTCCATGACCTACCATCTCAGCAAGAAGCACCTTCGCTGTCACTACTGCGGGCACGTGCGCAAGCCTGCAATCCTTTGCCCCGCCTGCGGAGGATCGGACATCCGGTTGCATGGCGTGGGGACCCAACGCGTGGAGGAGGAACTGGCGGTCGCCTTCCCTGATGCAAGAGTCCTGCGCATGGACCTCGATACCACAACGGGGCGGGGAGCCCACGACCGGATTCTCCGGCGTTTCGGCGACAAGGAAGTCGACATCCTCCTCGGAACCCAGATGGTGGCAAAGGGCCTGGATTTTCCCCATGTGACGCTCGTGGGCGTCATCAGCGCCGATACACAGATGCTCCTTCCCGATTTCCGCTCGTCCGAACGTACGTTTCAGCTGCTCACGCAGGTCGCCGGACGGGCGGGGCGGAGTACCCTCCAGGGGGAAGTAATCGTCCAGACCTCTCAACCCGGCCATCGTACGCTTGTCCATATTCAGAAGCATGACTTTGGAGGTTTCTTCCGGGAGGAAATCGCGGAGCGGGAAGAACTCCAGTATCCTCCGTTTTCCCGCCTGGTCCTCATCGAGACCCGCGGAGAGGACGAGGATCAGGTCCGGACTCTCGCCGAACGCCTGGGTGCCGCGTTGAAACAGGAAGGACCACCATTGCTCCTGCTCGGGCCAGCTCCGGCAGTGATAGGGAAAATCAACAGGCAATTCCGCTGGCATATCGTCCTGAAAGCACCCCGTGGGACCGATCCTTCAGGGGCGCTCACCCACTCGCGTATCCGGCGCGTGCTCGACCATGTCCCGGTGCGCGGAAAGACCGTTCAGATCATCGTTGATATCGACCCCGTCGGCGTGCTGTAATTGAGCCCGGTGCTGCTACGGGAAGGAACCACGGCGCCGTTCCTGACGTTCTGTAGAGAGCAAGGAACTGTCATCAAGAGGAGGAATCAGTATGGTGGATCGTATCACGTCGTTGATTCGGGTGACTTTTGTTCTACTGCTGGTAGGCGGCATACCGGCAATCGCAGGGTCTCCGCTTCCCCCGACAGCCGAGGTGGGAAAGGCAGCTCCGGCATTCTCTCTGACTGATATGGCCGGCACAGCGCATCAGCTTTCCGATTTCAAGGGCAAAATTGTCGTGCTCGAATGGACAAATCCCAATTGTCCGTTTGTCAACCGCGTGTACAGCACGGGGATCATGAGCTCGTTGCAGAAAGAGCATGTCGGCAAAGGCGTTGTCTGGCTGGCGATCAACTCCACGAGCGAGGACCACGGTGATTTTGAGACAGCCGCGTCGCTCGCAAAGATATACACCGAGTGGGGGGCCGGCTTCAGCGGGCTCCTGATGGACGCCGACGGCACGGTCGGACGGCTGTACGAGGCCAAGACCACTCCGCATATGTACATCATCGACGCCAAGGGGATGCTGGTGTATGCCGGGGGTCTCGATGACGATCCGCGCGGGAACAAGAGCGAGAAGACCAATTATGTGCGCGATGCGCTGGATAACCTCATGGCGGGTACGGCCGTTATGACATCAACCACCAGGCCGTATGGCTGCAGCGTGAAGTACTAGACGCCTCGGGCATCATGCAACGCTGAAGAACTACAGCAGCACCATTTGTACACCGGGCGCAGAGGACGGGTCACCGTTCTTTGCGCCCGTTTGTTTTCAGGAGGACGTCGGCGTCTACCTGTTCAATGGCAGCTGAATCATTGCTTTTCACCTCGCGCCTGCGCACATTTCTGAACACATGCACGGGGAATGCAGCACATGCAGAGCACCGGAGTTTCAGAGAGCACACTCAACCCGATGGCGGAAGAATATGTTCGACTGGTACTCGCAGTCGGACATCATGACGCCGATTATGTCGATGCGTACTACGGCCCTGCAGCATGGAAAGCCGAGGTCGAAAAGGAACATCTTTCTCTGGATCACATCGCGAAACGCGCCGCGTCGCTACTCCAGGCACTGGAGCGCGCCAAAAGCCCGGCAGCCGACCCTATGCATAATCTGCGGCACGACTACCTGATGAGGCAAACGGCTTCTCTGGGCGGTCGGGTGAAGATACTGCTGGGAACGCCCATGAGGTTTGATGAGGAAGCCCGCACACTGTACGACGTCACACCTCCTTCCTTCCCTGAAGAGCACTTTGACACACTGCTGTCCCGCATCGGAACACTCCTTCCCGGCGATGGAGAGGTGGCCGAACGATACCTGCGCTTCATTAAAGACTTTATCGTTCCGAGAGACCGTCTCGACGCGGTCTTCTCTACAGCCATCGCCGAAGGCAGAACGCGCACCATGACGTATCTGCCCCTCCCGGATGGTGAACAGTTCTCAGTAGAGTATGTTACGGGAAAATCCTGGAGCGGATACAATTGGTACAAGGGTGGCGGGAAGAGTCTTATTCAGGTGAATGTCGATTTCCCCATAACGATCGACCGGGCTGTCGACCTGGCATGCCACGAAGGCTATCCGGGACACCATGTGTACAACAGTCTGCTTGAGCACCACCTCGTGCAAAGGCGCGGATGGAAGGAATTCAGCGTGTACGCGCTCTTCAGCCCCCAGTCAATGATCGCTGAAGGAACTGCCAACTTCGGGATTGAGATGGCGCTGCCCGGTGAGGAACGGATTGCGTTCGAACGGAGGACGCTCTTCCCTCTCGCGGGATTGGATGCAGAACGCGCCGGGGAGTACTACAGGGTGCAGACAATGGTGCAGCAGCTTGCATATGCAGGGAATGAGGCTGCGCGCAGGTATCTTGACGGCGCCATAACCCGGGGGGAAGCCGCCCGCTGGCTGACGCGCTACGCGCTCATGTCACCCGACCGGGCACTGCAGCGAACGAAGTTTTTTGACACGTACCGGAGTTATGTGATCAACTACAACGTGGGGCAGGATCTCGTACGCCGGTACGTCGAAGCGCAGGGAGGTGGCGTAGACAATTCCCTCCGTCGCTGGGAAGTTTTTTCCTCACTCCTTACGTCGCCCCGGGTGCCGTCGGGTCTTACCTAGAGCTGCACTCGTTCTCTGCCCCTGGTCGCTGTGGTGCTGTGGCATGGAGAACCCGTTCCCCTTGTCCGGGAAATCCTCTGTCAACGGACACACGTACGTCACAGGAGAAGTACGGGGCTCCGGGCGCAGCAGGCGAATTGATGCCATGCCGGGCCGCACTCTATGACGACTTGATGAACGTACCGTTCCGCAATTCCGTGTAGGCCTGCCGAAGCTCTTCCTGCGTGTTCATGACGATAGGCCCCTGCCAGGCAATTGGCTCCTCGAGAGGGCGGCCGGAAACAAGAAGGAACCGCACCCCCGCCTCTCCGGCAGTCACCACCACTTCATCTCCGCTGTCGAAGAGCACGAGCGATCTGTTACCGGTCATCTCGATGGCCGAGTTGCCGTCTGCACCGACCCGGTCAGTACGCACCGGTTGTGGTGTCGACGCATCACGGAAACTCCCCGATCCTTCAAACACATAGGCGAATGCGTGCCGCGTAGTTTCCACCGGCAGGACCTTCCGCCGTCCCGGCGGCACCCATACGTCCAGGTAACGGGGATCCGCAGCGACCCCGTCCACCGGTCCACGCTTTCCCCAGAACTCCCCGCAAACAACCCGCACCAGCGTTCCATCATCATCGGCAATCTCGGGAATTTCTTTGGAGACGACATCCTGGTACCGGGGTGCTGTCATCTTGAGCGAGGACGGGAGATTTGCCCAGAGTTGAAAACCGTGCATTCGTCCTTTCGGGTCCCCCTTCGGCATTTCCTGATGGAGGATTCCGCTTCCCGCGGTCATCCACTGCACATCACCTGCCCCCAGCGTGCCCCTGTTGCCAAGGGAATCGCCGTGGTCGACGGTTCCGGCGAGCACGTAGGTGATCGTTTCGATACCGCGGTGGGGGTGCCATGGGAATCCCGCCATGTAGTCTCCGGGATTTTCATTCCTGAAATCGTCGAGGAGCAGGAACGGATCGAACTCGTTGGTTGCCCCGAAGCCGAATGCCCGGCGCAGATGGACGCCGGCGCCTTCGAGTGTTGGCTGCGACTCTTCTATACGCTTAATTGCTCGAATGGACATGAATACGTATTCCTCTGATTCCGGTCAACAAGAAGTCCCCGCTTCATATGGTAACACACCCGGATTTGTCCGGGGTTCCGTCGTGTGCAGGGACGTGCGGTATCGTCAATTCCCGCCTTCACTTCTTTCGTGTGTACACCAGCTCCACAACTTTCGTCACCCCGCCGGGAATCGCCAGATCGTGGATCTCGAAGACGTGTTTTTCCTTGTTCACGACACGCGTGATATACTTCACCGGTTTGTCTTTCTCCCCGGTCATTGGCTCATCCATCGTTCCCTCCATCGTGAAGACGGTATTGTCTTCATTGGCCTTCCCCTGCATGGTAAAGATGGCCGTCGTGGAGTTGTCGATCCAGAACCCGACATACGCTTTTTTGAAGTTGTCGTATCCCGTATAGCCGATCCCCTGGAACGGCATCCCCATCATCTCTCCGGACATCTCCTGTTGGAGGAACCTTCCTCCCAGAGCCATGGTCATGGTGGCGCTCCCCTTGGCAACCGTCGGGGGAGCGGTGGGCCCGTTCATCCACGTCCGTGTTTCAACATCCCATTGGCCGACCATCGCCTCGAGTACCGTGTGCGGGGCGCCCGGAGTCATGGACTCCTGCCATTTTTTCATCATCGCATCCATCTCGGCCTGGCTGGGTTGCTGATGTTCTGGCTTGTCCTGGGCGGTCACTCGCGGGCTGGCACAGAGGACTGCAATCATCACGGCAATCATGACAACACTGCGGTGCTTCATGGTACTTCCCTCCTGCATGGTTGGTGGTAGGCCTCCCTCGCGGATACGCGTACAGGGAGAAACGTCTCTCAGGGCATGACAGTTCCCGCCGTGAACAGCTCCCCCTGATCGGCAACGCGCGGGAGCGTACGCCCGGGGCGTCGTGGAGCGGGGCACCACATCTCCTTCAGCCGCCCGACGTCGTATCCGAACGGAAAGAGCAATGTTTCCACCGCCTTTAATGCCAGTTCGGTATACTTCTGGATGTCATACCCGTCGTCAAGCGAATACAACGCAACGGCTTTGGCTTTTTCCGGGTTTCGCTTGCCGGAGGCATCGATAATGATGTATTCGACTGTCTCCCCCGGCGCCAGATGCACCCCCGCCTCTTCCAGCGCCTGTGCAACGATGGCATTGGTACTCCGGTTGGTATACTCGTCGGCTTCCTGCGAGAGATGACGTCGGACAACCAGTTCCAGCGGATCGGCTTTCCCGGATTGCAGCAGAGCGATGGCTTCCCGGGCTTTCACCAGCACCGCCGGCACCAGCGTCCGCACATCATCCACCGTCTTTCCTTCGCCCAGGATTTTCAGCAGTTCTCCCTGCAACCGTTTGATGAAGACCGGTGTGTCGCGCCGCCGGATTTCGATGCCGCGGATCTTGATTTCATCGTTGGTGTACCATCCCACATATTTGTTCGCGGTGGGTATCCGCGGGTCCATCTTCGAAGGAGGAAAGAGGATCCAGTTGTACACTCCTTCCAGTGAAATATCGATGCCGACGGCATTGCTTACCTCGCGGGCCAGTGTTTCGTAGTCGGCTTCGGTCGCCCCCGGGCGTTTGAGCCACATGCAATCCACGATGGCGTGGAGAAAATGAAAGCCATTCCCCTCGGCGATCTCCTTGGCGCGCAGGATGGCATCCCGGGAAAAGGCATTCACCGATTCGTGCGCCTCGATCCGCCCGAACCGCGCATTCTTGTATCCGAGATATCCGAAGCAGGTGACCAGCATCCACTTGAGCGCGTTCTGGCGATGATCATACAGGTTCCACCGGTCGTCCTTTAGACGCTTCAGCCGTTTCTTTTCTTTCTTGTAGAGCCCCCGCTTGTGCACGACCGTCCGCAGGGTGGCGGCAACGATTCCTTCCCGTTTCTCGCAGAGGGTGTACCGCAATTCCGGCACCGCTTCGTTGCGGCAGCAGCGGCAGTTGACGGTTTCGGGTGAGACGTTGTGTGTCACCATGATGGTGGGATACATCGACACAAAATCCAGCTCACCCACCTGCTCGTGGTATCCCATCTCGGGCTGGAAGATCAGCCCGCCGCGATCGGCGAGCAGGAGGATGTCCGCCGACTTGAAATCCTCCGGCTCGCGTTTGCGTGCCGGGATCAGATAGCCGTGGCGATGCGCCCACGAGAGTTGCATGCTCGACAGGGCGGTGCCGATGGTGGCGCGGGACTGATGCTGCACGGGCAACTGCGTGAGGCGCGCAATCTCCGCAACACCGTCCAGACTCGCCTCTCCCATCATGAAGGAATTTTCCGTGTCCAGATGCCATCGACCGGCCAGCTCGAATGCCCCGTCCTTATGGACAATCTTTCCATAGGCAAAATAGCTTGTGGCATGCGATGTTGTGTAGCCGCTCGCCGTGTCGCGGTTGAGCGACAGCGGGACCCCGTGCTCGGCGGCCAGGCGCGTGAGCATCGGCATCAACACGGCATCACCGTATTCCGTCAGAATAACGTCGGGATCACAGCGGCGGAGATGACGGTCCAACGACTGCACCACGTCCGCGGGATCACTCCCCTCCAGCGCATAGGTCGTCCCGTCATAGCCCACTTCGAGTTGAAGGTTCTTGCGGAATTTGGGTGAAACCACATCCGGACGGTTTTTCAGCGTGAGCATCACCAGCGGGGGAAGGGCATACTCCATGGCGTCCGAAGCGTCGTGAAGCGTCCAGCCGCTCAGACGGTGTTCGGCATCAATCGCAAAGTCGCCATATGCCAGCGGAAAGAGCCCGGTCTCGTACAGATAGAGCTGCTGCACCGGAATATCCGAGTTGAAGAAGGCAAAAGAGGGGAGATGGCGTTCCAGGCGCTGCACGACGCTCTTGAAATAGAGCGTACTCCCGACGGACACACGCAACACGTTCCACTCCATGTTGCTGTAGATCTCACGCCGTGTGTCGCGACGGAGATGGATGGGAAATGGGAACGCCCGCAACAACGCGGCCACGTGGTCGATGTCCCGTTCGTTGAGGTGGAGATACAACGACGGAACGAACCGGTCGAAGGCCTGGTATTTGCGTCCTTCCCCGTCGATAAACCAGAGGGTGATCCCCTCGGGAGAAGGGTAGAGATCAAACAGCCATGCTGCGGGCATAGAACATCCTGCTTCTCCCTTTGTCCTTCTTACTCCACACCGCGGAGTGCGTCGGCCTTCTTTTCCCTGCGCTGTTCCAGATCTCCGATCCGTCTTTGCTGGTCAATCAGCATAGCCATCACGATGCTCTCGAACGGAATCGGCCGTGCAGCATACGCGCAACCGGCCAGCTGCAGCCGTGCGGCCCGGAAGAGATCATCCAGCGCTTCCTGGTCTTCCCGGCGCAGCCCCCGGCGAAACTTCGACCAGCTGTCCATCTCCTGCTGCAGAACCATGGTGAACGTAGGTACTGTGCGTCCCATAGGTCACTCCATGACTATACACATTGAACACCCTGTCCATTCCCTTCAACACTCCGGGGAGCAGGCCGCGCCGCGGGGGTGGTATTGGCCCCACATCCGTTGACGCCACAAGAATCGACACGCCGTCCCGCTTCAACTCCTGCAGTGCCTGCGTCATACGCTGGACCCCCGACCGTACATCCCACAACGGCGCCTGTTCGTCATAAAACGTGTCAAGCAATCCGAAGATCAGGACCACCGGCGACTGTTTTGTCCGCACAAAGGCCGGCAGCCGTTCGGTAATCACCGCTTCCATCTGATAACAGGTGAAGGCACGCGAGATAAAGATGTTCTGGAGCAGTTCCTCCGGTGTATACCGCCCCCCGGCCGTACGGCGGGCGAATTCCGCCAGACCGTACAGATCAAACCGGTTGCTGCCGTCGACCAGCGTCACCGGAATACCGCGCACCAGCGCATGCCCGGCAGCCGTCAGCGAAAGCCGGAATACCGTGCTGTCGCCGTGAAGCCCGTACAACTTCCCGGGCGGTGCCGCCCGGAACTGTTCAAGAAATGCCGTCATACGCCAGAGATTCCTCGTCCGCACAATACGACATTTTTGTCGTCATGTCAAGATCAAAGTAACATTTTTGTCGTGTGCCTTCATTGCTTCTAGCGTGCCGATTTCCTATCTTCCGCGTGCACCCCACCACCACCACTGGTAAAGGATTCTTCCCATGGACGAACACACGCCCGCCAGCAACGAGCCGGTGAAACCGATGCCGTTCACCGAACGGATGGTCAATATCTTCGCCGCTCCCGGCGAACTGTTCGACAATGTGCGCCTGACCCCACCGACGGCGACCAACTGGCTCATTCCCATGCTGCTGTTCATCGTGGTCGCCTTTATCATGAGCCAGATCATGTTCATGAACCCCTCGCTGGTCAGCCAGATGACGGAGCTGATGCGGAAAGGGATTGACGATGCGGTTGTGCAGGGGCGAATGACCCAGGACCAGGCCGATCAGGCCGCGGCCTTCACAAAACCCGGCTCCACGATGTTCATGATCCAGCAGGTCCTCGGGCTCATCATCATCTCGCCCGTCGCCCTCTTTCTCCTCTCCCTCGTGTACTGGCTGCTGGGCAAGTGGGCGATGAAAGGCACCGCGCCGTACATCAAGGTGGTCGAAGTCGTCGGCCTTACGTTCTTCATCAGCATTGTCGAAAGCATCGTCTCGACCATGCTGATGAATCTCATGGACTCCATCACGGCATCGCCGAGTCTTGCCCTGTTTGTGTCCAACTTCAACGTGGAGGACAAGCTCCACATGGCGCTCGCAAAAGTGAACATCTTCACCTTCTGGGACCTGTCCGTGATCAGCATCGGCCTGTCGCGGCTGTTCCAGCGCGACCTGCCCAAGGTGCTTGTTCTCGTCTTCGCGCTCTGGATTCTCTGGTCTGCCTTCACCGTCCTGGCCGGAATCCGGCTGGGCTGAACAGAGGAGGAGGCGCGTGGCAAAGGCACGCAGGCGGAATTCCGAGAGTACACTCCCGCTCTTTGCGGAGGAGGAACGCACCCCTCTCTCCGGATCGTACGGCTCTGTCAATATCCCCCGCATTCGCCGTTGGGCGGAGCGGGGGATTTATTTCGGCACCTCATCGTGGAAGTATCCGGGGTGGAAGGGAATCGTGTACAACCGCTCGTATCCTTCCCGGAAGATATTCGAACAGGAGTGCCTCGCTGAGTATGCCACGATCTTCCCGACAGTCTGCGCCGATTTCGCACTGTACGATTTCCCGCAGCCTCTCCGGATGAAGGCCATCCACGAGCAGACACCGGCGGGGTTTCTTCTTTCGCTCAAAGTGACCGACCGGATCACGATCCGGCGGTATCCCAACATCCCCCGCCACGGACGGAACGCGGGGCAGGAGAATCCCGACTTCCTCAACGTCGCGTTGTTCGAGGACGCATTTCTGGATCCCCTCAACGAACTCGGCCCGAAATGCGGCGTCCTCATCTTCGAGTTTTCGACCTTCTATCCGTCCTCCGGTATGACCGCCGCAGGCTTCTTCACTGCACTCGACTCATTCCTGACAAAGCTCCCCCCGGGGCACCTGTACGCGGTGGAGATCCGGAATACGGAATTCCTCACGCCCGAGTATCTGACCATGCTGCGCGGGCATAGCGTCGCACATGTGCTGAACAGCTGGACCCGCATGCCGTCGATTGCCGACCAGATTGCTCTTCCGGACATCTTCCCCGCACCCTTTTCCGCCGTGCGGGCCCTTCTGAAACCGGGCCGGACATATGAGGAGGCCGTCGAGAAATTCCAACCCTACGATCGTATCCAGGAGGAGCTCCCGGCGCTCCGGCGCGGGCTCGCCGATACGGTCCTCAGGAGTGTCAGCGAAAAAAAGAAACTCTATGTCTATGTCAACAACCGGGCAGAAGGGAACTCCCCCAGAACCATCGAGGCAATCCTTGACATCCTTGACGACTATCCCGTCGAAAAACTCTGATCCAGTGCGCGGCAGCCGGGGTGTCACCATTCTCGGCATCGTGATCGTCGTTCTGTTTATCGCTGGCACGCTGATGGCCTACCGGCTGCTCGTTCAGGCGCCGATGGAGCTCGCCCATGCGACAGCCGACGGAATACGAAGCATGTTTCAACTGACGCCGCGCGTCACTGTGAACGAGACGGTCGTGATCGAAGAAAATATTCCGATCCTCGAAGTCGCCACGGTGTCGCGCGCACTCTGGGTGGATCATGAGTGGACTCACACCTGGCTGGGAAGCACCAAGACACTGCACGTTCAGGGGACGTTTACGGCGAAAGCGGGATTTGACCTTCACCAGCCATTCGACATCCGGATTTCTGCGTCACCCCTCACGGTGACGGCGCGGCTCCCCGCACCGCGGATTCTCTCCGTACAGATGGATTCGTTCCGTGTGGTCCGCGATGAAAGCGGCTGGTGGAACCGGTTGAACAGTACCGATAGGACCGAGGCGATAACATCGTTGCAGGCCATTGCGCGTTCCAGGGCCGGGCAATCCGGCATTCTTGCCGAGGTACAGCGCAGCGCTGAAGAACGCATACGCACCCTTGTAGAACGGAACGGAGCCCTTGTGCGCTTCGATGACGGCCGCTAGATGAAGAAATATACCATCAAAAAGAGCTCCAGCGATGCTCCGGAGCAGACCACCGACCGGCAATTCCGGATCGACTACCGGAATACCCTCAACCCCGCCCAGTATGCCGCGGTAACGTCGGTCAACGGCCCTCATCTCATCGTTGCGGGAGCGGGAACCGGAAAAACCCGGACGATCACGTACCGGGTCGCATATCTGGTTGAACTGGGCGTCCGTCCGGAGTCCATCCTCCTTCTCACCTTCACCCGCAGAGCGGCCCAGGAGATGCTCCGGCGGGCATCGATGCTGCTCGATGCCCGGTGCGAACGCGTTGCCGGAGGGACGTTCCATTCCTTCGCCAACCTCGTTCTGCGTCAGTACGCCTCGCTGCTCGGCTTTTCCTCGTCGTTCACCATTCTCGACCAGTCGGACGCCGAGGATGTCATCAATCTCCTCCGCACGCGCATGAAGCTTGACACTCGCGAGCGGCGGTTTCCACGAAAGCAGACGCTGCTTGACATGTTTTCCCGCTCCGTCAACACCGTGCTCCCGCTGCGCGAGATCCTGAAAGAGGAGTATCCTAATTTCGAGGAGTACCTTCCCGATATCGCCGCGCTGCACAAAGCATACGAAGAGTACAAAGCCGGTCACAACCTGATGGATTATGACGACCTGCTGGTCTATCTGCGCAAACTCCTGCGCGACTTTGACGGCGTCCGGCGCACGCTGGCAGACCGATACACGTACATCATGGTCGACGAATACCAGGACACGAATCGCGTCCAGGCGGACATCGTCCAGCTCCTCGCACAGAAAAACGGCAACGTCATGGTGGTCGGCGACGATGCGCAGGCCATCTATGCGTTCCGCGGAGCCACGGTCCGCAATATCCTGGAATTCCCGGAACAGTATCCCGGCTGCACAATCATCACGCTCGAGGAGAACTACCGGAGCACACAGCCGATCCTGAACCTCACGAACGAGATCCTCCGGAGGGCGCGCGAATGACTGCCGCTCCGCTGCGCACACTCCTGGCGAACCGCCGGCCTCTCATTCTCGACGGTGCCATGGGGACAGAACTTCAACGGCGGGGGGTGGACACGACGCTTCCTCTCTGGTCGGCACGGGCGCTTATCGACGCGCAGGACGCGGTTCTCCAGATTCACCGGGAGTATCTCGCAGCCGGGGCCGACATCATCACCACCAACACCTTCCGCACAACAAGCCGCACATTCGACCGGGCGGGATTGCCTGACCGATCGGCGGAGCTGACGCGCAGGGCGGTGGATCTTGCGCGTACCGCCTGCGGTGCAGTCTCCGATCGCACTGTGCTCATTGCAGGTTCCCTTGCCCCGCTCGAGGATTGCTACCGTCCGGACCGGGTCCCTCCGGATCATGAGCTTGCGGCGGAACATCGTGAACAGGCATCCCGTCTTGCGGAAGCCGGCGTCGATTTCCTGCTCCTGGAGACTTTCGGAACCATCCGGGAAGCGCGCGCCGCGTGCACGGCCGCGGTCGCAACGGACAAAGAGGTGGTGCTAAGTCTTCTCTGCACACCGGACGGACGGCTCTACAGCGGGGAACAGCTCGACGATGCCGTCGCTGCAGTCCTTCCCCTGCGCCCGGCCGGGTTGGCCGTGAACTGCGTCTCCGCCCGTCACATTGCCGTCGCCTTTGAGACCCTCCGCACAACTTTTCTGGGCCGCACCGGCCTGCTGGACGTGCCGGACACATCCGGCTCTTTTCCGCTCGGAGTCTATGCCAACGCGGGCGTCGCGGGAGAAGAGCAGAACGAGTCAATGGTGCGCGATGTCAATCCGGAAGAGTATGCAGCCTTCGCCCGACAGTGGATCCGCGCGGGCGCCGCCATCGTGGGCGGGTGTTGTGGAACGACTCCGGACTATATCCGTCGCCTGACATGACCCGACACAAGTATACAAAAGAGCTGTTCACGCGCAGGCCGGGAGGCGAGCTCCCCGGCATCGTCGCCGCACAGACCGAAAACCTGCAGTCGCGGTTCGTCATCCAGAAGATCCTCGAACTGCGTGAGCAGGGAATCGCTCTGCACGACATGGCAGTGCTGTTCCGCTCGAGCTATCTCTCCTTCGACCTCGAGATCGAGCTCAACAAGGCAAACATCCCCTTCGTAAAGTTCGGAGGGTTCAAGTTCATCGAGACGGCGCACATCAAAGACCTCGTTGCGTACCTCCGCGTCCTGGAGAACCCGCGCGATGCGGTTGCCTGGAACCGCATCCTGCTGCTGGTGGACGGCGTCGGGCCGCGCACGGCAGAAAAAGTCATCGAAGATATCGTCGCACGGCGTGTTCCGCCTGATCGCGACGCCGTCTCCACAACGCTCCCGGCATTCTGGTCGCAGTTCAACGCCCAGCCGGAGAAGGTGCAGGAACTTTTTGAAGCGCTCAAGACCGTTGCTCCCGCGCACCTGACACCTGCCGACAAGATCCAACTATTGTTGCAGTACTACGAACCGATCTTCACCAAACGGTACGACGACCATCACAAGCGGCGCAAAGATCTTGAGATGTTCCAGCAGATCGCCGAACGGTACCGGGCTCTCGGAATATTCCTTACCGATCTGAGTCTGGAGCCGGCAAGTGAGAGCGTTGCGGACATCACGCCGTCGGACACGGAAGACGAAAAGCTCATCCTCTCCACCATTCACAGTGCCAAGGGGTTGGAGTGGAACGCCGTGTTTGTGATCTATGCGCTCGATGGACGGTTTCCCACGACACGCGCAGCAGTAAGCGACGACGCAATGGAGGAAGAACGCCGGCTGATGTACGTCGCCTGTACCCGTGCACGGGACCACCTCTACATCACCTACCCGATCAACATTTACGACCGCGAGTCGGGACTTGTGCTCTCGAAGCCCTCCCGGTTCATTGCGGGATTGCCCGAGAACCTGCTCGACACGTGGGTCCTGGATGAAGAATAGGACCATGACATGACGGACCGCCGCACATTTCTCCGGACCATCGCTGCATTCCCCTTCATTGCCGGATCGGCAGGAGCCGCCCTGGCCACGCTCCTGCAGACCGTCCCCCAGATCCACGCCTCGATGTGGATCTACCTCTGGGACATCGTCGACGAAGGGTACGAGCCGGTTTTCCGCCGGCTGAAAGAGTGCGGCCTGACCGGCATCAGCCTGGCGACCGCATACCACGCCGGGAAATTTCTCGCCCCGCACAATCCGAAGCACAAAGTGGTCTTTCTTGAAGACGGGACGGTCTATTTCCGTCCCAGACCGGAACTCTACGGTACGATCAAGCCCATCGTGAACAGTCTCGTCAAAAAGGGAGAAGACCTCCGCAAGGTGCTCGACCGCGCCGGCCGGGCCGGACTGGAGACACGAAGCTGGGTTGTCTGTTGCCACAACACGCCTCTCGGACGTGCATTCCCCGCGGTTACCGCCCGCACGGCGTTCGGTGATCCCCTCTTTCATTCCCTGTGTCCGTCCCATGCTGATGTGCGCGCGTACCTCGGCGCACTCGTGAAGGACGTTGCAGCCCAGGGCGTATCCGCCATCGAGCTGGAAGCCCTCCAGTTCCAGGGATACCAGCACGGCGAACATCATGAACGCGAAGGGATCGTGCTTGGTACCGTGCCCCGGTTTCTGTTGGGCCTCTGTTTCTGCGACGCATGTTTTCTCCGTGCGAAGCAGACAGGTCTCGATTTGAAACCCATCCGCGATTTCGTCCGGAAAACCCTGGATGATGTGTTCGCCAACCCCGACGCTGCAATCGACCGGTATCCAACCATCGAATCACTGCCGTCTGCGCTGTTTGTGCCTCTGTTGGAGTGGCGTATCAACGTGATTGCTTCGCTCGTCCTCGAGGTCTCCGAAGCGGCTGGGCATGTGCCCGTCAGGCCCATGGTCGCACTCGACCCTCGTGCCCGGTCGATCGTGGGCGTGGATGCGGAACGCGTGGCTGCCATCACCGGCGGCATTCTGACGCCCGGATATGTGCGGGACGGGGAAGCCCTGCGTAAGCCCCTCACACAGCTTCAAGCTCTGATTCCCGGCCAGGAAATCACCGTCGGATTTCAGGTGGGAATGCCGGAGAGCGGCGGGAAAACGGAATTCCTCGACCGGCTGGCCACTGCACGGCAGATGGGAATCACACGCTTCAATTTCTATAACTACGGATTCATCCCGCTGAAAAATCTGGAGTGGATTCGTGATGGGCTTGCACATCCCTGACATCGAACTCTCCGAACACGGCACACTCCTGACCGGGATAGTGCGACCGGTTTCGGTTGAACATCTCTGAAATCCTGGGTACTATTGCTCGTGCGCCTTCCGGCCCGACATATACTTCATCTCCTTCCACTTCTTGCGGTGTCATCCACGGCGCTTTCCCGTGGGAACGCGATCACGTTTGACCACCTCTCCCTCGAACGCGGCCTCTCCCAGTCGACGGTCAACGCCATTGTGCAGGATGGGCTTGGGTTTCTCTGGTTCGGTACACAGGACGGCCTCAACAGGTACGACGGGTACACGCTGAAGGTCTATAAGCACAACCCTGCAGACTCATTCTCGATTTCCGACAACGGTATCTGGGCGCTGTGCAGAGACAGAACCGGAGACATCTGGGTCGGTACCATGCGGGGCGGCCTCAACAGGTTTGCCGTCCAACAGGAACGGTTTTACCATTACCGGCATGATCCTGCTGACCCGGGCAGCATCAGCGAGGACAATGTGACGTCCGTATTCCAGGATTCCCGCGGCATCATCTGGGCGGGAACTCTGAGCAACGGACTCAACGCGTTCGATCCGGCAACAGGAAGGTTTCATCACTACCGCCACGTTTCTGGCGATTCGATGTCGCTCGCTGACAATACCGTCTGGGCCATCGCTGAGGACCGCCAGGCTTCTCTCTGGATCGCCACATGGGGCGGTTTATGCAGGTTTGTCCCTCCGAAAGGTCAGAGCCATACGAACACAGAGGTACGAAACGGATCATTCCTGCGCTATCACCCCGCGCCACAGTCACGGCAATCGCTGGCTGGGAGCACGATACGCTCGTTGCTTGCCGACCGGCAGGGACACATCTGGATCGGGACGTGGGGATTCGGTCTCGACCGCCTCGATCCCGCCACCGGGTCCGTACTGCACTTTGTTCACAATGCCGGCAACGATCGATCCCTGAGCAGCAATCAAATCCTTTCACTCCTCGATACAGACAACGGTCTGATCTGGGTCGGCACCGGTGATGCCGGACTGAACCTGCTTGACCCCGCGACGGGGCAGGTACACCGATATCATCACGACCCCACGCTTCCCCATGCACTTAATAATGACATTATCTGCTCGCTGTACAGTGACAACGGGGGGGCCATCTGGATCGGCACCGGCGCAGGTGGCGTGAATCGGTACGATCCGCTCAAGAACCGGTTCCCGCACTTTCGAGACGACCAGAACGACCCCACCGACCTGAACGGCGACTTCTCCACCCGGTGCCAGACGGCCACTGAGCTGGTCCAGCAGCCTCGCCGGGTCGATGACGTGTTCGAGGACGTCACCCGCCACCACGATGTCGTAGGGCCCCTCGACCTCTTCGGGGAGACCCGCGTTGAGGTCTGCCTGGACGAAGTCGTCGACGCGGGTCCCCACCAGGGGATCGGCCACGAGGTCGGTGCCGGTGACGTGGTGCCCCTGACTCCGGACGAGGGCCGCAAAGGCTCCGTCGGCGCACCCGACGTCGAGCACCCGTGACGCCGGACGCTCCGAGGTCCAGCGGAGCAGGATCCCGTGCGAGGAGTGTGCCGAGGGCTTGACGGGGTAGCTGGCGGCCGCGGCGCGTGCGCCCTCACCCTCGCCGCGCCCGAACCCCATGGCCCGGGCCCGAAAACGGACGACGTCCATCATCACGTCCCGCGCGTAGGCCACGCCGTTCACCCGGCAGATCTCGTCGCCGTAGTAGGTCGGGATCGGCACCTCGGCGATACGCCGCTCGGCGTCGACGAGGCGGATGATGATCTCGGTGTCGAAGTCGAAACCGTCGCTGTTCGCCTCGAAGTCGACATGCGCAGCGTGTCGGTGGAATAGGCCCGGTATCCGGAGTGGAACTCCGACAGGTCGGTTCCCAGCACGGCGTTCTCGAATCGGGTCAGCACCTTGTTGCCCAGGTACTTGTAGAGCGGCATGCCCCCGGAGAGCGCGGCGCCGCGTTGCATCATGCGCGACCCGAAGACGGCGTCGGCCTCCCCCGCCTCGATGGGCGCGGTGAGATCGAGGCCGATTACCTCGGGTGCGTACTGCCCGTCCCGTGCAGGAGGACGATGATGTCCATGCCGTCCTCGATGGCCCGGCGATATCCCGCCTTCTGGTTGCCGCCGTAGCCCAGGTTGCGACTCGCGCGAGACGACGGTCATCGGGAGCTGGGATCCGGCCCGGAAGCGCATGCCGATCTCGTAGGTCTCGTCCTGACTGGCGTCGTCGGCGATGAGCAGGTGGTCAGCCTTGAGCGTGAAGGAGCGGGGGAGCCGGGCGAGGGTCTGGGCGAGGGTCGTCTCGGCGTTGTAGGCGACCACCAGGACACCGACGCGCGGGCCCGGGACCGGTGTGTCCGGGGAGGCGCCGGTGGCGGCCTCCGCACCGGCGTCGGTCGCGGCCCACTTGCTCATCTACTTACTCCTCAGTAGGGGTGCTGCGTGGCAGTGTAGGCACATCCTCGGTCAACCTCTCATCGGCCCTCGGACGGTGTGGGATAGTACCCGCCATGCAGCAGCTCAGCTTGGTGGACATGGAGAAGCTCCAGTCGGACCTGGATGCCAAGGCGAACGCCTACCGGTCCGCCAGTCCCTTCCCCCACATCGTCCTCGACGACGTCCTCGAGCCGCAGGCTTTTGCCCGATGCGTCTCGGAGTTCCCCGGCATCAAGGACGAGTTCTGGAAGGGCTACCTCCACGTCAACGAGACCAAGTACTCCAACACCGACCCGGACAGCTGGGGACAGACGCTGCACGACGTCGCCCGGGAGTTCTGCTCACCGGATTTCGTGAGGTGGCTCGAGGAGCTGACCGGGATCTCGGGCCTGCTGCCCGACTGGTCGATGGACGGCGGTGGCCTGCACCAGACGCTTCGCGGCGGCCACCTCAATCTCCACGCGGACTTCACCACCCACCACGAGCGCGAGGACTGGGCCCGCCGGGTCAACATCCTGCTCTACCTCAACGAGGAGTGGCCCGACGAGTGGGGCGGCGAGCTTCGAGCTGTGGGACCAGCAGATGCGGTCGTGCCAGGCGAAGGTGACCCCCGCGGGCAACCGGATGCTGGTGTTCACCACGTCGTTCGACAGCTTCCACGGCCACCCCGACGGCCTCACGTGCCCGGAGGACGTCGCGCGCCGGTCGATGGCGCTCTACTACTTCACCCAGGAGGAGAACCCGACGCGGCGCTCCACCAACTACCAGGCGCGTCCCGAGGACGGGGCCCTCGCCAAGGCAGCCGTGTCGGCCGACCGGACGGCGCTCGCGCTCTATGACCGGGCGAAGCGACGCCTCGGCGTCAGCGACGATCTTGCCCAGAAGATGATGTCGAAGCTCGATCGGCTGCGTTCCAGACGGCGCTGAAGTCGACCTCGTCGAGTGGGCGGGGGTCGTCGTGGGGACGGTCGATGCGAGACCACCAGCGTGCCGCCAGCAGGTGGCGCACCTGTCCCTCGATGAGGACCTCGCTGATGGCGGCCAGCCCGAGTGCCAGCGGCCACGCCACGGCGATGCGCTGCCACGACTGCCCAGCTCCGCCCGCCATGCACCGACACGTGGGCGAACACCGGGAAGTGCCACACGTAGATGCCCAGGGACCGGCGGCCGAGGAAGGCCAGGGGACGTGAGCCCAGGCTCCTGCTGACGACGGCCGGAATCCTGCCCGCGGAGGCGACGGCGACGAGGAACATCATGAGGGTGACGTCGAGGGCGATGCCGCCCAGGCCGAAGTGCCGCCCCTCGTCGAGGTTGACCCAGGTGAGTGGCACCAGGAGGACCAGCGATGCGACG
>CAVQPT010000010.1:0-120286 GCA_963714855.1 uncultured Bacteroidota bacterium
GGAGAGCTTCCGCCTCAAGCAGGCGGAATTCTTCTATGACCGGCTCGGGGAAAAGCGGGAGATCGGCATCCGCGCCAATCTCGAGTTCACGTATCTTGTCAACGCTCAGGATATCCCGCAGGCGATCCGCGTCACCGTCAATGGCGAGGCACGATCAATCACCGCGGTTGCGACGACCGGCCAGAGCAGGATTGTCGCTCTCGACATCGGAACCGTTTCCCAGCTCGCCGGGACGAAAGATCGCCGTCACATTCTCCGAGAATCTGACATCGCCCGAAACGCAGACCCGTATCACGATGGCCGAGCCCATGGTCTACACGATGCCTCCCCTTGGCGAGCTGCAGATCCTGGGGCATGAATACGGTTCTGACGGGAACAACGGATGGATCAAGGTCCGGACCTCTCAGGAGGTCAATGCCGAGGTCGCGCGATCCTCTGTGGCGATTGATCCGGTGCGGGCGTTCGCTGTCAGGAATGACGGAAACGGTTTCACCCTGCTGGGGGCGTTTGAACCCGGCACGGCCTTCGCCTCGCATCCGTAAGGGGATGGAAAGCGTCCTCGGAGGAACGACGCAGCACGAGTATGAAGCAGATCTGGTTATCGGCAACGTCGCACCATCATTCGGGTTGGTCTTCACAGGGCGGGATGTACATGATGCTCGGCGGCGCGCGAAGCATCGACGTCACCACGAGGTGAACGTCGGCCGCCTTGCAGTGCGTGTGAGCCAGATCTTTCAGAACAACCTGCTCTTCTTCCTGGACGGCGGACGGTTTTACGACTATTCATACGGATACGATGACGACGAAGAAGGGGGCGGGCACCGTCGAACCGGAAATACCGCTATTACGTGGGCGACTATCGCCGCAGCTGAGCTATGACACCATCGCAGTCTCCAGCGTCCTCAACCGTGAAGTGACCACCGCGTTCCCGCTGGCACCATTTCTCAATACGGGGTACGGGGATTTTATCTGGTGGAGATCGCCGATCCTGCACAGGCGTGGCGATCGACTGCCAAGCTCATTTCGGTGTCGGACATCGGCCTTATTGTCAAAGGAAGCGGCAGTGAAGTAACCGTGTTTGCCACGAGCATCCCCACCACCGAACCGATGGCGGGAGTGACTGTGACGCTGGTCTCAACCAATAATCAGGTCATCGCTTCGGGGAGAACGGACGGGGGAGGTGTTGCACGCGTTTTCCGGGATAGAGAAGCTCAAAGAGTTTTCGCTGAAGCTCGTGACGGCGGAAACGGAAAACGATTTCAACTTCATTCATCTGGACGACTACCGGGTGGAGACCTCGCGGTTTGATGTCGGCGGACGTCGTGATGCCGGCGGGCCGTATGATGCGATGCTCTACGGTGACCGGAACATTTACCGGCCCGGTGAACGAATGATCGTCTCGGGGATCGTCCGGAACCTGACGCACGCAGTCCCAGCATCCCTTCCCGTCCGGCTGAAGGTGTTCAATCCTCGGGGAACGTTGCTCGGTGAAACCCAGCATCTGTTGAATGCAGAGGGCTCATTCGAACTGTCGACCCCGATCGCCCCGGCGGCGGCGACGGGCGACTACCGGTACGAGCTGTACACCGGGAGTGATCTCTTCCTTGCGTCGTACAAAGTGAGCGTGGAAGATTTTGTCCCGGACCGGCTCAGGGTCAGTCTGGCTCCGTCACTCGACAGGGCCCGGCCCGGGCAGACGATCCGGTACACGATGCAGGCGACGAATTTCTTCGGACCCCCGGCTGCCGGCCGGAACTGGGGAGTTTGAAGGGTCTTCACCGTGCTCCCATACCGCTCGGAGCGCTATCCCGCGTTCCGGTTCTGGGATGACGCAGCGGCAAACAGCGTGGGTGAGCCCACTGTGTTGACGGTCGGACCGACACCGAGGGAAAGGCGCAGGTGAGTTTCCGATTCCCGAGAACCTCACAGCAACCGGAATCCTGCGGGCACGGGGGCGTGTGGGTGTGTTCGATGAGTCCGGGCGCCCCGTGTACCAGCAGGCGCAGACTCTTGTGTACCCCAAACCGTATTTCGTGGGGTTGCTGAACAAAGGCGCATATTACGTTTCGCCCAACACGCAGCAGAAAGTCCAGATTGTGGCCGTCGATGCGGATGATCGTCCTCTGCAGGGATTCAAAGCGCGGATCGACCTCGTTCGCTTCGAATGGCATTCGGTCTTGCGTCAGCATCCGCAGACAAAAAATCTCCGGTATGTTTCCGAACGGCGGGAGATTGCAGTCCGGACCGACCGCGTCACGCTTGGCGATGGCCCGTACGAACACACGTATGCCGCCCCGCGGTCAGGCGAATACGCCCTTCGCGTGAGCAAAGACGGCGACACCGGGTACAATCAGGTGCAGTTCTATGCGTACAGCTGGGGGACGTCGGACATCACCTCGTTCGAAATCGATCCCGAGGCGCGTGTGGAAATCGTTCTCGACAAGCCTCTGTACGCCCCGGGGGACAAGGCCCGCATCCTGTTTCAGACGCCCTTCAGCGGGAAGATGCTTGTGACGGTCGAGGGAACCGGGTGTATAGCCACCGGTTTCTGGATGTGCAGAACAATGCCGCTTCCATGGATCTGGAAGTCGACGAGCAGTATCTCCCGAATGTCTACATCAGTGCTGTCCTCTTCCGGAGGATTTCCGACGTCCACATCCCGCTGCTGGCGGGCCACGGCGTGATTCCGCTTCTCGTTGAGAAAAAGAGCAACAGGCTCGACCTGGTGATCCGTGCGCCCGAGAAGATCCGGCCCAACCGGCAACAGACCGTTACGGTTGTTGCGGGCGAGAGTGGTGTGTCGGTAACCCTTGCAGCCGTCGATGAGGGAATTTGCCAGGTGAAGAACTACCGGACCCCCGATCCTTACGGCTTCTTTTACGCCCGCAAGGCGCTGGAAACGGAAACCTACGATTTTTTCAAGCACCTCCTGCCGGAACCCGGCGACGCAACGACACGCAGCAGCTCCGGGGGCGGAGAGGGTGAGATCGAGAAACGAGTCAACCCGCTCGGCGTGCAGCGCTTCAAGCCCCTGGCGCTCTGGTCGGGCATTCTCACCACAGACGGAAAGGGGGAAGTCACTGTCCCGCTCGATGTGCCGGAATTCAACGGCGAACTGCGCCTGATGGCATTCGCCTACAAAGGGGATCGTTTTGGATCCGTGGAGAAGCCGATGAAGGTGGCTGATCCCGTGGTCATCACGCCGGCGCTGCCGCGGTTCCTGAGTCCGGGCGATTCCCTGTCCATGCCGATCACGGCGTTCAACACGACGGAAAAGAGTGCATCGCTCACGTTCGCAATTGTGACAACCGGTCCGATCACGGCACGTGACCCTTCGCAATCGCTCGAGGTCGGGCCGAACCAGGAGCGGTTCATTACGATTCCACTCCGTGTGTCGCAGGCGATCGGGAAAGCCACAGTCGCTGTCAGAACCAGAGCGCTGGGCGAATCGCTCGAAGCGAAAACGGAGCTTCCGGTCCGGCCCATTGCTCCATTTGCAACCGACATTCAGTCGGGAGTGCTCGAGGGAAGTACCAGCGTTTCCCATGCCGTTCCAGACGTGTACCTCCCGCAGGGGCGTGCAGCATACGTTGCCATGAGCCCGTATCCTGTCTCCGGATTTGCCAAAGAACTGAAGTTTTTGCTCGGATATCCCCACGGATGTCTCGAGCAGACCGTCTCAAAGGCGTTTCCGCAGCTGTACCTCCGCGATATGGCAAGCGTCCTTGCACCGTCGGCAATGTCAACGGGGAGCCCGACCTACTTTGTGAATGAAGCGATCACCAAGGTCACGGGCATGCAGCTCCATGATGGATCATTTGCGTACTGGCCGGGGTCGACAACAGGAAACGATTGGACGACGGTCTATGCCACGCACTTCCTTCTGGAAGCGCGCAAAGCCGGCTATGCGGTGATGGACGCCACGATCCAATCTGCGCTTGGAGCGCTCTCCGCCCTTGCCAGAACCAGGAAGACGGAAGACTATACGTTCACCGAGGGAAATCGGACTACGGTAAGGCGGATTGCCGCAAAGAGCTCGCTCTACGCCCTGTACGTCCTTGCCCTCGCAGGAAAATCGGACAAAGCGTTGATGGGGTTCTACCGGAGTGAACGAAGTCTGCTCACACGGGATACGCGGTACCTGCTCGCCGGTGCGTATGCCCTGAGCGGCGATCGCAGGACGTTCACCGAGATCCTCCCGACGGAGTTCGGTGTCGATCAGTCTCCACGCACGTCCGGCGGGAGTTTCGATTCACCGGTGCGTGCTGCAGCGGTGATGCTCAACGTCCTGCTGGAGACCGATCTCAACAACCCGAACGTTCCGCGCCTCATGGAATATCTCTCGCGTGCCTATCAACGGAATGAATGGTATAGCACACAGGACAATGCATTCACTCTGCTGGCCTTCGGCAAGGCTGCCCGGCTTGCGGCTGCGACGGCCATGACGGGATCCGTCACCGTCGGTGCCTCCACCATGGCGTACCGTGGCGGGACCCAGCGCATCGACATCGAACCGTACGGTAAGACCGTTACACTCTCGACAACCGGGAACGGTCGGGTTTATTATTCTCTGGTGGTCGAGGGAATTCGTACGGACGGGCGCGTGCAGATGGAGGACCGCAACCTCCAGGTCCGCCGGGACGTTCTCGACCGGTCCGGTACGCCGGTCAATCTGCTCGCGGTGCGTCAGAACGACCTCGTGGTCATCCGGCTCACGGTGACATCGAGTATCGATCAATTGGAGTACATTGCGATCAGCGATTTGCTCCCGGCGGGACTGGAGGTGGAGAATCCGCGTTTGACAGAAGCGACGGCCTATCCGTTCATCCGGAACGCGGCAATTCCCGACTATCTTGATCTCCGGGACGACCGGGTAAATATCTACACCGGGTTCCGGGGAGGAAAGCGGCAACAGGTTTTCTACTATGCCGCCCGGGCCGTCAGTCTGGGGGAATTCGTCTATCCCCCCGTCGTTGCAGAGGCCATGTATGACGCGCGCTACTCGTCAACGAGCGGTCTCGGCAAGCTCCGTATCACCCGGTAGAGCAACATTCTGACGGACACTATCGTACAAAGGGATACATGGTGTCCTACCAGGAACCCCTACACAAACCTCAAGGAAGACATATGGAAAACTCCACTCCATCGCCCACCCGCCGCCGGGATCGCGGCAGCGTTATCGGGGGGCTTGTCCTCATCGTGCTCGGCCTTTTGTTTCTGGCTGACAATTTTCTTCCCGATGTCAGGTTCGGTGATTTCTGGCCGCTGATCCTCGTTGCGATCGGTATCGGACTGCTCTGGCGGTCCCGCGACGAGGCACGGCAGTAAGGGGCGTCTGCCATGAAAACCGGACGGCTGTTCTGGGGGGTTTTCTTCCTGGGCCTGGGCGTGCTGGTGCTTGGAGAGAAACTCTCCATCATCGGTGTGCAGTGGGGCATAGCTTGGAAACTGTGGCCTGTCGTGTTGCTGCTCTGGGGCGCAGCGCTCCTGATCGGGGGCAACCTGGCACGCCGCATCGCAGCAGGGGCGGCAGCGCTGACTCTGGCCTATTTTCTTGTGGCCCTCTTCAGCTTCTCATGGTGCAATGACGACTGGCACAGCGGGCCGATTGCCGAGAGCCAGCAGACACTCGTGGAACCCTTCGATAGCTCACTGCACCGGGCAGCATTCTCCCTCGAATCAGGTGCCGGCATCTTTACTGTGGGCGACACCACGGCTGATCTTCTCGCAATCCGGACCGAAAGCGACATGGGGGGCTATGTGCTGAGTAGCAGCGGCCAGGGAGAAGGAAAACGGTACATGCTCAGCATGGAGGGGAAAAAGAAATGGCGGTTTGGACGGATGACGAACAGGGTCGATGTCCGACTGAACGCCGGGCCGGCATGGGACCTGGACGTGGATGTCGGAGCCGCAGAGCTGCAGTGCGACCTTACAGGGTTGAACATTGCCCGGCTCAACGTCAATGCGGGGGCTTCAAGTATGCGCGTGAGACTCGGAGACCGGTATCCCGAAACGGAAGTGGTCATTAATGCCGGGGTCTCCTCCATCCGCCTCTCCGTCCCCGAGAGCTCGGGATGCGAGATCCGGGTGGATACCAAACTCACCTCCAAGAGCTTCGACGGCTTCACCAAATACGGCAAGAGTACCTACCGGACGGACAACTTCGAAACCGCCGGCCAAAAAATCCTGGTCGACGTGGATGCCGGGGTTTCCAGCATCGCCATCGACCGGTATTGAACCGCAGGAACCCCTGAAGAGTGCAAAGGCCGGTGTCTTTGCACTCTTTGGCCCTATCGCACTTCCTCAAACTCCCCTGTCTTCCTGTTCTTGCGTACGTTGTTCCAGGAGAAAACCCTGCCATTCATGACGATATAGACACCGTGAGGGAGTACCTGCACAAAAGCCAGGGCGCTTCCGAGGTTGAACAGGCCATCGGAACTGCCGAATTTGTACGGCACCATTGCTCCGGTGAGCACCACGGTCTTGTCCGTGACGGACGGCCCGAGAACCCCTGCCGTTACTTCCATGGTGTCCGTGCCGTGGGTGATCAGGATATGATCTTCCTTTGTCTGCAGGCACTGTTCGACGATCAGTGAGCGGTCGGCGTCGGTCATCTCGAGACTGTCGACCATCATCAATGTCCGGATTGCCACCTCCACCTTGTTTCGCCCAAGGGTAAGCATCTCCGGGAGATGGCTGTCCTGAAAGTACAATTTGCCGTCGATCTCATTGTACTCCTTGTCGAATGTTCCTCCGGTAACAAATATGCGGATGCGCATGCTGCACTGCACCGGTTGTGGGAAAACTGGTTTGCCGGACCGCCGGGTCCGGAAGTCTGACGAACCTACCCGAAACAGCTCACAAAAGCAAGCCCGGGTGTGCACGATCGGTGCGGGGCGGACAGGGGTTACAGGCATGATGTATTTGCGTGATCTGCAGTACAGCGCCTGCGCGCCCGACGGAGTATATTATCACCACACATCAGGTGCATTCCCCCAGCATACATCGGGGACATCGGGTTTCCGAACAGACACTACCGCGTTCCGTACTAAGGCATTCCGGGGAGGACATAGCCATGAAGACATTCCTAGTACTGTTGTTCACCGTCCTGGCGCTCTTCCTGCCCCTCGCGACCGGGCAGGCATGCATCAACGAACGGCACTACGATGGCGGGCACGCCGAATACCCTTCAAACTGGGAACGGGCAGCCAACTGGGACCCGGATGAAACACCCGGTCTCAACAGCCGAGTGTTCATTGCGTTTGCTTCTCCCTATGTTGCAGTTACGGGCACTTCCTGCTATGCCTACGGGGTGACCCTCCAGACGGGAGGCAGGCTGGTTATCCGGAAGGCCGACAACGGAAAGACCCTGACGATTGCAACGAACCTTATGGTCGAATTGGGAGCGACGTTCGGCACAGCAGGGAGCTATGGCAGCAATGGTCCCGTTGTGAAGATAGGGAAGAACATCGAGAATCATGGTGTGATCGATCTGCGCGGCGTCTCATCGGGGCATGATCAGGTCGTCCTGACAGGGTCCTGCCAGACGATCGGCGGCACCGCCCAGGTCGTCTTTCAAAACCTACGCTCCTGCTCAACGTTCACGGTCGACGGGATCGACGTCTACGTCGTCGGCACCTATACTGGCCCATGGCCGAACGAAATCAACGGCGGGCGGTTCATTCTCGGCGAACCGCCTCTTCCCATCACCCTCGCATATTTCCGCGCGGCATTCCAGGTGTCGTCACAGGGCGTGGAAGTGGTCTGGCGAACCCTTTCCGAAGTCGACAATTACGGCTTCCATATCGAACGGCGCGCTGCAGACGCCACAGACTTCGAAACGGTTGCGTTTCTTCCAACACAGGGGAACGGCATTGTTCCGCATGACTATTCCTACACCGACGTTTCGGTGCGATCCGGCAGCTGGTACTACCGTCTCCGCCAGGTGGACCTGAGCGGCGATCAAACCACCAGCGATGCAGTGCTGGTGGAACTCCAGGGCGTGACCGCGGTGGATCCCGCAATCGTGCCTGCGGAGTTCGGGTTACAGCAGAACTATCCGAATCCCTTCAACCCCGAGACCTCCATCCGTTTCTCTGTTGGGAATGCCGGGCGTGCCCGACTTCTCGTCTATGATGGGCTCGGCCGTGAGATTGCGATGCTCTTTGACGGCACCGCTGAACCGGGTCGGCAGTACACGGTGAACTTCGGGGCGGCCGGACTTTCGAGTGGAACATATTTTTACCGGCTGGAGACGGGAACCCGGGCCGACATGAAACGAATGGTCCTCATGAAGTAATCTCTGTTGTGTGTGCGGGAGTTCCCTCCCACCAACCCGGCGCCGGATCGTTGCGACCTCCCTGATGATTCGGCGCCGAGGTTTTTTCACTTCGCACGCGGCCCGGCCGGGTTGCATGCAGTATGCAAAGGTCCTATCTTGTCGGGGACACAGGCATCACGCGCCCCCCGGGGTTCTTCTTCCGGAACCGGGCCCACACCATGTTCCTCAATGACGGGCACGCACGCATTATGGGCTTCACACCTCTCGACACCATTATCGTCATCGTCTATCTCGGGGGGATCGCGCTGTTCGGCGTGCTCCAGGGGGGCAGGCAACGCACGGCACGCGACTACTTCCTCGGCAAAGACAGCATCCCGTGGTGGGTGGTCTGTTTCTCCATTGTGGCCGCTGAAACAAGCACGCTGACGTTCATCAGCATTCCCGGCCTCGCATACATCACCAATCTGAATTTTCTGCAGGTGACGTTCGGCTACCTTATCGGAAGGATCGTTGTCAGCATGGTGTTTCTCCCCGCCTATGCATCCGGTGAACTCTCCACGGCGTATGCGTTTCTGGACCGCCGGTTCGGCGCGAAGACCCGCAGTCTGGCATCCGTCGTGTTTCTGTTCACCCGTATCGCAGCCGACGGGGTCCGCCTGTTTGCCACGGCGATCCCTCTAAAATTCGTTCTTGGCATCGACTATCCCCTTGCGATCGTGATCCTCGCGGCGGTCGCGCTGGCATACACGTCAATCGGCGGCGTGCGCGGGGTGATATGGGTCGATGCACTGCAGATGTTCATTTATATCGGCGGAGCGCTGATGGCCGGCCTGGTGCTGATCGGGTCGCACCCCGGGGGGTGGGAAGGGATCACTGCGCTGGCAGCCGCGGCGGGGAAGTTTGATATTGTCAACCTAGGGTTTGGGCCGGACTTCTGGAAGACGCCGTACACGCTTCCGGCCGGTATTCTCGGTGGGGCGTTTCTCTCGATGGCATCCCACGGGACCGATCAGCTGGTTGTGCAGCGGGTGCTTGCAACCAAGTCGGTGGCATCCGGACGCAAAGCGCTCATCGGAAGCGGCATCATCATTGTCGTACAATTTGCGCTCTTCCTGGTCGTCGGCCTGCTGCTCTACGGCCACTACGGCGGAGCATCAGTGGCGGAACTGGGATTGCATCGCGCGGATGAAATCTTCCCCAGGTTTATTATCGATGGGCTCCCCCCGGGGGTCACCGGACTGATTATCGCAGGGCTGTTTGCCGCTGCGCTCTCCACGCTCGCAGGATCGATGAGTTCGATGGCCTCCTCCACCGTCATGGATCTGTACAAACCGCGTGCAGGTGCGGGGCTGACACCCGAACGGGAGCTCGGTGTGTCACGTGCCGTTACGCTCCTCTGGGCGGTGCTTCTTGTCCTGTCGGCCCTCTTCTTTATGAATACCAGCCAGACGGTTGTCGAACTCGCGCTGAGCATCGCCTCCTTCACGTATGGAGGGTTGCTGGGTACGTTTCTGCTCGGCGTGCTTTTCAAGCGTCCGACACAGGAGGACGCCCTCGCCGGTTTTGTCGGAGGGATTCTGGTGATGGTGACTGTCATATCGCTGGACGTGGTTGCCTGGACGTGGTATACGCTGATCGGCGTCGTTGCGACGCTGGCAATTGGTGGGGGGATGGCAGCGTTAGGGAGGAAATCACCAGAGGGCGGCGCCCAGGCTTCCGAACCCGGAGCACGGCGGGGTAAGTAGCGTCGGGCGAGAAGAGCGGGGCCGCGAGATCGGGCGTTGGGCTACCGGCAACGGGGAGCGATATGGTTGGGGGAAGAGCAAAAAAAAGTGCAGAGTGAAGAAGACATCTCTTCACTCTGCACGGTTCACATGAAACGACCCGTCGTTACTTCAGCATCAACATCTTCTTCAGGTCGATAAACGGCGATCCACCACCGACGGGCTGGGCCTCGATGCGGTAGAAGTAGACGCCGCTTGCCACTCTGGCGCCCGAGCCGTTCGTGCCGTCCCACGACAGAGTCACATACCCTGCTCCAAGCTCACCCTTCTGCAACGTCGTGATCTCCCTTCCGAGGGCGTCATACACCGTAAGGCGCACGGATGCCGCAATGGGGAGACCGAACCTGATCGTTGTGGAGGGGTTGAAGGGATTCGGGTAGTTCTGCTGGAGTGAGAACTGGGTCGGAATCTCCAACCCGTTTGCAACGCCCGTGATCAGACCGCGGACCAGGGTCACTCTCACCGTGTCTTTGCTGTACACGGGGGAATGTGTGGGGTCCTTGGCGGCAACCGCCCAGCGCAGGACAACGGAATCCGCTGCGCCGAGATAGGTAAGACACTGTTTGCCGGTGCGGACCAGGAAGGTGTCAGCGGCGGCATTGCCGGTCGGGATTGCTGTGAATCCCACCGGGAGCCACTGGTAGATGACGTTGTCGCCGTTCAGGTCGACTGCTTTGTTCCAGCGGAACGTCACCGTCTGCGAGGTGTCATTCAGCACGATGCGCGAGCTGTCGGCCGGGTTGAGCAGCTTGAAATACCGGTTCGGCGGGGAATTCACGCCTCCTGTGAAATCAGTGTAGAAGTTCGGCGAAATCTGGTAGCCGTCGTTGTATATCGTGCTGCTGGATGTGTATTGCGTGACGACACCCTGCACGCTGACCGGATAGACGGGTTCGGTGGTGCCATCGATATCCGTGTCCCAGTCGATGCGCAACACGAGTTCCTGTGCGCCGTCGGTGATGATCATGTTGGCGTCCGACCCAGCGCCCGGCCACGCGGGCGACACAGGGGTTTTCGCAACGCCGACGAATTTAATCAGCACCCCCTCATACCGCTCAGGGTTGTCCAGAAGCTCGGGAATTTCGAGTGTGACCGGGGTGACGGTGTTGCCGGAATCGAGCAGTGTCACATCCGTGGCCACGTTGACAATATTGAGCTGTGTCGTGCCGCGGAACTGGCCGAGGACTCCTTTTGCGACGACCCGGTCGCCGATGCTGTAGACTGGTCCACCTCCCGTTTCACTCCCCTTTGTGATGTTGATACCGCCGGTCTCGTCCTGGATGTAATAGGAGAACCGGTTGGCGCTGGCGGTCGGGTTGATAGAATTCACCGTCCCGACCACAGTCACCGTGTCACCCACCCGGTCGGGTTTGTAGGGGTCGACCGTGCCGATGCGGACTGCGGCAATTGTTTCCGAAATCACGACCTTGATCTTGGCCGGTGCGTTGTACGTGAAGTCGTTGGCTCCGGTAGGTGGTGAGATGACCACCGTTTCTTCGTTGGAATTTTCGAAGTAGATCACGTTTCCGACCGCATCGACGGCGATGTCGGAACGGAACTGCGTCATGTTGTTCGCTTTGTCGATATAGGCCGTATCGAGCGTCGGCGTCGCGGTGTCGATATTCTTGAGCAGATAGATGTTCTGTCGGACGTTTGCATCACCCGACTTGCGGCGAGCGATGGTGAAATACAGAATGTCATCAACTGCGGTGGAATCTTTTCCGTGGTCGATGGCCATTGTGTTGCCGCGGCCGCTGTCAACGGTGGCTGTCCAGACAGCGTCGGTGAGCTTTTTCGGCGTCATGCCGTCCCATCCGGCAAAGTCGAACTTGGCGACGCCGGGGCGGATGTCATCCTTTGCGCCGTAGAATGTTGCATACATCACCGAATCATCGCCAAAGGCGACATCCCAGTAGACAACCGTGGAGTCGCCGTCGATGGCGATCGCCTTGGGCTGGAACCAGCCGGGGTTGTTGCCGACAGGCATGAAGTACACTTTGCTTTCGCCGGCGACAGCCATGACACGCCCGCTGCCCGTTCCGGCAACAGTGAGGCCTTCGAGTGTGGTGCTGTATCCACCCGAGTCGATAAGCTGCACATTCAGCGTGTCGGTATGATAGCGGTAGATTTGCTTGTTAGTCTTGCCGAGAAGATAGATGTATCCTTCTTCATCGGCTTCCGAAGAATACCGGAGATCGGACGGTCCAACGACGGCGCCGGTGTTGTTCAACTTGGCGACGCCCTTGCTGTTCCCCCACTGTCTGCCGTCGGCGGAATGGCGGGCGATACCGGTCGCATACCCGCCGTTGTCGGCGGCATAGATGAATCCGAAGTTCTTCAGGTCCGGGTTTCTGACCGCGGTCACGCCGCGCGTGAAGATCGCCGGTTGATCATAGAAGATCTCTGTGTAGCTGGAGTATCCCTGATCGTAGGCTGCAATGCGAACGGAATAGTCGCCTGACCCGACGGGGGTTCCCATGCCATTATTTCCGTCCCATACCACCATGGTGTCACCGGACACCATATTGGTGGCTTTGAGCGTGCGGACCGTCGTCGGGCCCATCATGATATGGACCAGAACGGAGTCTGCGCGGTCGGAAAGCACAAACCGGATTGCCGCACCGGAGCCATCGCTGAATTTGGCATCGAACGGCGCATCAGATGTCGGCTGTGTGATCCGGATGTTGTGCGCAAAAACATTTGCCGATGCCTGCTGCACAGGCAGGACCAGAAGGGTCACTGCGAGGGCTACGAGGCAAAAGCCGGAAAGAGTCCTCATGAATGTCTCCTTTTTGATAGGTGGAAAGGGGAAAGGGGTTCGAAGAGCAGTACTATACAAGGTAGCATTCATAGTGTAAAAGGCAAGCCGGAATGGGAAATGGAAGTTCCATCGATGAAATCGGGCTGTTTTTGGGCTTGACATTCCTCCGAGGGAGTGGTATACTATAATGATAAAAGTCATTCCTCCGTACTACCGGCACTTGCCCCTGTTTCCCTGTTTTTACAAGGGTCCGTTTCACCAGTGGGGCGACCTATTGTTTTGTGCACAGTGTGCCTCCGGCGCCTGTACTAAGATAGTTGACCACATATCATCTACCATCACTTCAGAAGGAGTCCTCGGATGAAGAGAACAACAACCATGTTGCTGGTTCTGGTCTTCGCTGCTGCTGCCGCGTTCGCACAGCTGACCAGCGTTGCAACGCACAATTCGTATCAGACCAAGTCCACCTGGGCCGGACCGGACAGCACGATGCCGTACCGGAACGACCAGGGAATCCGGAGCGCCTGGGTTGCTCAGGATCTGGACAAGGACGGCAAGCCGGAAATCATTTCGACCGACTATTCCAACGGCGGCCACGTGCACGTCTTCGAATTCAAGAGCCCCAATGTTCTTGAGCTGGTGTGGTCCTCGCCGAGTCTGTATCTGTATACGTCAAACCCCAATTCCACTCCCCGCTGGGTCCGCGATGCAGATCTCGACGGCGATGGGAATCGTGAGATCGTCTTCCCCGCCGGTCCTCGGTATACCGGTGCGGTCTATGTGTTCGAATACAACGGCACAGACAACGGCTACGGCGCCATTCCCGGCGCAGCCGACCTTGTGCTCCCGGCCGATCAGTTCGTTGCCCTGCTCGGGGCAAGCTCTGCGCTTCGCATGGACCGTGAGACCGGCACATGCTATGATTTCGACGGTGACGGGCGTGATGAGCTAATCATGGCCAACCAGGACAACAAAGTCTATATCATCGGTGTGGTCGGTGATATCGGCGGCTTCGGGTCCTGGGATCTTGAAGGCGGCGATCCTGCCGTGAACGTGGAAAACCGGTTCTCCGGCGGCTCCTGGTGGCATTCACTTCCGGCGGATATCGACGGCGACGGCAAGATGGAAATTGTAAACCACTACTGGAACTTCTACGGCTTCTGGTCCATCGATCCGAAGGGTGCGGATTCGTACCGGTATCCAACTCCTGCTGTCGATACGCTGACCAACCCCGCCGCGAAGAATTTCTACTTCGAGTACATGAAAGATCGGAACGAAGATGCGGTAGCGTATATGGGAGTGCAGCCGGTTGACGTGGACGGTGACGGCAAGCAGGAGATCGCGGGCATCCTCTACATCGGTGCCGGTGATTACAATTACCAGGTTGTACTCAACACCGTTGCCACGGGCGATACGGGCGTTTATGTGTGGAAAGACTCCACACAGTTTGGCATTATCGGGTCGAACCTCTGGTCCCTCGCTGGCAAGACGGCTGGGTCTTTCTGGGGCATCGGTGCGTACGACTTCAACGAGAACGGCCGCGAGGAAATTCTGCTCGGCGGTTCGGCTGACTATAACGTGATTGCCCTCGAATACAAAGGTACCGGCAGTCTGACCGATCCTGCCAGCTACACCAGCACGATCTACTATCCCGGCGACCCTGCCATCTTCCACAATATCGACTACTATGACTCGCTCGGCGTCATGGATACAGTGCGGCGCGAGAGCCCCTTTGTGTCAAAGATGTTCGCCGGTACGGATGTGAACAACAACGGCAAGAAGGAAGTGATGCTGTCGTATCAGAGCGTCGCAGACTCCATCACCTATACGCATCGGTTCTGGGACACGACGCAGACGCCGGACGCCTATACTCTCGATAGCACCTGGAAGACCCCCAATACGGTCGCGACAAACCTGCGCATGCTTGAATGGACAGGGGCCACGTTTGTGCCTCTCGACCTTACGGTGGTCACCCCCGAGCAGTACGTGCTCGAGCAGAACTACCCGAACCCCTTCAACCCATCGACCGCCATCCGGTTCAGTCTGCCCGTGGAGAACAAGATCTCCCTGGTGGTGTATGACATGGTGGGCCGGGAGGTGAAGACGCTGATTGCCGACCAGCAGATGGCGAAAGGTGCGTACCAGGCCGAATGGGACGGTACCAACGATGCCGGCAACGCGGTTGCCAGCGGAAGTTATGTCTACACGCTGAAGTTCGGCAACTTCAGCAAATCGCAGAAGATGATGTTGGTCCGGTAACCCTTTCACCGGAGAACAGCATTGCAATCGTAACCCCCGGGGGCCGTGAAAGGACAACTTCTCGCGGCCCCTGTTTTTTCTGCTCCCTGACTTTTCACGACAGGTGTGACAAGATGCGCCGTTTTTCCTCCCTTCACGGAGACTGAACACGCATCGCACCGCACCTTCAGGTCAACCCCGGGAATATGAATCGCGAGTCCCCAGGAGGATTCCATGTCTCAACGATTACCCTTTGCGCTCCTCGTTCTCTGCCTGATTGCGCTCCCCGTCTTCGCCGGGAATACCGGCAAGATCGCCGGCCGCGTCAATGACGTCGAAACAGGTGAACCGCTCGTCGGCGTCAGCATCATCATCGAAGGCACGACGATGGGGGCAAGTACGGACGTCGAGGGTGAGTATGTGATCATCAACATCCCCCCCGGCTCCTATACGGTGCTGGCATCTGGCGTCGGTTTTCAAAGGAAGCGATTCAGCGACCTGAAGGTTTCTGTGGACTTCACCACCCGGCTCGACGTCAAACTCTCGACCGACGTCATTGCGCTGGAGACGGTGGAAGTCCTCGCAGAAGCGCCCATGATCCGCCGCGATCTCACCTCCTCGCATACGAATATCGATGCGTCCGACATCAAGGCACTGCCGGTGGAAAGCGTCTCACAGATTCTGACTCTGCAGGCGGGCATAACACAGGGCGCTGACGGTGCTCTGCATATCCGCGGGGGACGGTCGAACGAAATCTCGTACACGGTCAACGGCGTCTCCATCTCCAATCCGTTCGACAACACGCGCAGCGTGCAGATTGCGACGAACGCCATCCAGGAGCTCTCCGTGGTCAGCGGCACCTTCAACGCCGAGTACGGCAACGCCCTGAGCGGGATCGTCAATACCGTGACCAAGGAGGGGAGCAACCGCTTCGGCGGAAGCGTGTCGTTCTATACCGGCGACTACGTGAGCGGGCACGACGAGGTGTTCACCAATATCGATGACATCACTCCGTTCAGCCACACCGTTACGGAGCTGACACTCACGGGGCCGGTTCTCCCGGATGCCGTGACGGTTTTCGTCTCCGGCCGGTACGACTATGAGCGGGGCTGGCTCTATGGCATACGCCAGCACAACCCGACGGATTATGTCGCCGTGAACCCGCTGAATCCCAACGACATCCGGCTGATCCAGACGGGGGACAGCGCCCTGGTGCCGATGAATCCGAACCGGGAATTCAGCGGGACCGCGAAGCTGACCTTCTCTCCCTTTTCAACGGCGAAGCTCCGGTACGACGTGCTGTACTCGAACTCCGAATGGAAGGGATACGCACACAGCTACAAGTACAATCCCGACGCCAACTATAACAACCGTGAATGGGGGCTGGTGAACTCCCTGGAACTGCGCCATACACTCAACACCACCACCTACTATACACTCCGCGGCTCGCTCACGCTGAACGACTACAAGCAGTATCTCTACCCTCTCCTCGATGCGACGGGAAACCCCGTGGTGTTCTCCCCCGGGACCGGTATGGACATTTCCTCGCTGCATGCGGACCCGCGCTATCAGCCGGACTACAAGAGCGTTGCCGTCGCGCCCTACACCTTCCTTTCCGGAGGGACGAGGAACAATCAGTATTACCAGCGGACTTCGACGTGGGGCGGCAAATTCGACGTGACCAGCCAGGTCACGACAGAACCACGAAGTAAAAGTCGGCATGGAGTACAAGAACCACACGCTCTATTACGAGAACTTCTCTGTGCTGCGTGATACGGTGCGCTACTTCACCCCGACGATCCCCGGCACGAACACGGCCTATCACGACGCCTACGTGCGGAAGCCGAGAGAGTTTTCCGCCTACATGCAGGACAAGATGGAGTTCGACAATCTCATCCTGAACGTCGGTCTCCGGTACGACTTCTTCAGCGCCGATGCGGACTTCTCGACGAACATCCTCACTCCGACACCGAACAGTCCGACGCTCCCGGCGAATGTCGACCGGTCCTCGATTCTGGCACGTTCCACGGGGAAACATCAGTGGAGCCCGCGGGTGGGCGTGTCGTTCCCCATCACCGACAGGGGAATCATCCACTTTTCGTACGGCCATTTCTTCCAGATGCCGCCGTTTGCGTACCTCTATGCAAACCCGGATTTCAAGTACAGCTTTTCGACCGGCACGCCGAGTTTCGGCAATGCCGACCTGAACCCGCAGAAGACCGTCACCTATGAACTCGGCCTCCAGCAACAGCTGACGGACAATCTCTCGTTCACGGTAACGGGGTTCTACAAAGACGTGCGCGATCTCCTGGCGCTGCAACAAATCCGCATCAGCGGGGATGAGACCTACTTCAAGTATGTGAACAAGGACTACAGCAACGTCAAGGGATTGACCTTCTCGCTCACCAAGCGGCGGACGGCGAGCGATCTTGTCGGAGCGACGCTGGACTATACCTTCCAGGTTGCCGAGGGGAACGAGACCGATGCCAACGCGTTCTTCCTCGATCTCTCCTCCGGACGCCAGAGTGAAAAAGTCCCCGTCTTCCTGGGCTGGGATCAGACCCACACGCTGAATGCGACCGTGACCGTTGGCGAAGCGAGTAACTGGAACGTCACACTGGTCGGCCGTATCGGCACGGGGTTGCCCTATACGCCGCAGGTCCTGACCAGCACGGTCTATCTGCAGACCAACAGCGAGAGGAAACCCGCGCAGGCGCGCGTGGACCTTCTGGCCGACAAGACCTTCACGGTTGCCGGGTTCCGGCTGACGGCGTTCCTGAAGATCTATAACCTGTTCGACACGCTGATCGAGCGGTACGTGTACGCTGACACGGGCACGGCGACGTACACGCTGGTGCAGACGCAGGGGACAGCCCAGGAGACCGATAATATCGCCGCACGCGTCCCCGGCATCCACCCCGCCAGTGAATGGTTTGTGCGGCCCGACTACTACGCGCCGCCGCGTGAGGTACGGGTGGGTGTGGATGTGGAGTTCTGAGAAAAATGCAGAACGCAAACGGAAGCGGGAAGAACGAGGGGGCCAGACTGACTTTGGAAGCAGGAAAAAAGGAATACGCTGAATGAAGACTCTCATGTGCATACAGCGATGCTGGCTGATCGGTGCGGTGGTGATTCTGACGGCCGGGATGGTGTGCGCGAGCATGGCGCAGGACATGAAACCCCGCGCTCCGGGCCGGGCAAGATCAGTTCCACCACTGCCCAGGCGGACCGGAAATCATTCTTTATGAACGGAAACCGCATTGCGACCCAGCTCTACAATTACGGAGGCATCTCTCCCGGATACGACGCCCTCAGGGGTGTGAACAACCTCGTGTGGAGAAATCTGGACTATGTGTTCCAGTTCTGCCCGATCGTCGGCGCCTCGGTGCCAGATGCAGGGATTCTACGCGGCGGATTCACATCATTTCTGATGCGCTCTGGGACTATCCGGCCCTCCGGGAAGTGAACCCGACGGGCGACACGCTCTGGCAGTGGCAGCCGCTGCCGGGGTACGCCGACCCGAACCAGCCCTATATGGCCTCCAACCCCGCTGACGATAATGACGGCGACGGCAAACCCGACAGCTGGCCGCGGACATGGTACAATCCCACCACGGGCAAATATGTCTGGCCGGGATACCTGTCGCAGGATGTGCTCGAGCTCGGATCTGGAAGTGTTCTGGGCCATGGACGACCGGTTCAACACAGAATTCCAATACTATCCGTTCCCCACCGATTCCACGCGCAAGGGGATCGGGGTCCAGGTCGACGGGCGTGCATTCCAGTGGAGCAATGCGCTTGCAGAAAATACCATCTTCTTTGTCTACACGATCACGAACATCAGCGAGAAGCATCTCGACAGCCTCTTCTTCGGAATCTATGGAGATCCCGACCTCGGCGGCGGATCCCCCGAGAATACCGACGACAACGGCTTCTTCATTCCCCCCTACGATACGCTGGGACGCGTGGACGAAATCCCGGTCTATTCGCGAAGTCTCGTGTATTTCTGGGATCCGGACATGAAGGGAGCCCGCGGGCTGCCTCTCGGATATCTCGGATGCAAGTATCTGGAGAGCCCCGGTGATCCCGTCAACGGGTTGGATGACGACGGCGACGGCCTTATCGATGAGCGGCAGGACGACGGCATCGACAATGACGGAGACTGGAGCCCGATCTCCGACGACATCGGGATCGACGGCGTGCCCAACACGCAGGATCAGGGCGAAGGCAACGGCGTCCCTGATGCAGGGAGACGCCTGCCTGACGGCTCCCTGGATCCGCTCTATCCAGGCGAACCAAATTTCGAACTGACGGACCTGGACGAGTCGGACCAGATCGGCCTGACAAGCTTCAACAGCTGGTCGTGGAACACCGATCGGATCTCGAATGACGAATCCATGTGGAACCGCTGTATTCCCCGCAACTTCGGCTCCATCCAGCAGAGCGCGGATATCGTCTTCATCTATGCGTCGGGATACATTACCCTCGAGAAAGCGGAAACAAAACGGGTCTCGATGGCCCTCGCCCTGGCAGAAGACCTTGGCGGCCTGTTGACGACCGCCAAGACAGTCCAGACGATTTACAACAAGAATTATCAGTTCTTCCGTCCGCCCATCACCCCACACATGACGGCCGTCCCGGATGACAAGAAGGTGACGTTGTACTGGGACACGATTGCAGAGGAAAGCGTCGACCCTATCACCGGGGAGGACTTTGAAGGGTATGTCATCTACCGCAGCACGGATCCCGGCTTCAACGATATTCAGACGATCACGGACGGCAAAGGAGCGCGGTTCCTTACCGAACCCCTGAAGGAGCTCTCGGGGGCCGAAGCAAAGTGGGATGTTGCAGTCCGCGACGAAACATATACTGACGTGAATGGAAACGGCAAATACGACAGCGGCGAACCGTTCGTGGATATTAACAAAGACGGACGTCTGGTCGGCACAGGTGGAGGACCCCTGGAAAGGGTATCACCCGGTGCCCTACCAGGACCGCGGCATCCAGTATTACCTCGGCAACAACCGGGGACTGGTTCACTCCTTCGTCGATTCCAACAACGTCATCAACGGGCAGACCTACTACTATGCCCTGGTGGCCTACGATCATGGCGACTCGGTCGGCATTCCGCCCACAGAAACCACGAAGAAAATCACGCGTCGACCCCATCACGTCGAAATATAAATTCGATGTCAACACGGCCCAGGTGATTCCGGGTCCCCGCACCAGCGGCTACCGTCCGCCTGCCATCGATGCGAGGAATGTCTCGCACACGTCGGGTATTGGTACAGGACCTGTCCGCCTGTCTGTCCTGAACGACCTCACCGTGCGCGCTGCGGGGGAGTATCAGATTTCGTTTGCAGACTCATTCCGCTCCGGCACCAGCATGCAAAAGGGGAAGAATTACTCTGTGCTCGACACCAGACCGGTGACGGAGAAGTTCATTCCCTTCGACACAAACTTCACCTCGCTGTCCCGCGGCAACATTGCCGATGACGGCTCCCTGAAGGTCACGGGGAGCGACGGTACAGTGTACACGCAGGGGAGCGACTATATCATGAACTTCCAGCGTGGCTCCATCCGCAGGACGGCATCGAGCCGAATGCAGAGTAACGTGAGCTTCACGGTGACCTTCAAATACTTCCCGGTTTTCCAGAGCCGCGCATTGAAGGCCGAGGACTCGAATCCGGTCTTCGACGGAGTTGCTCTCAAAATCGAAGATCATCCGACGCTGGCCTACGACTCCATCCGGTCCGGGTGGGTCGAAGGGACTTCAAACCTCAACTACACGGCGAAGCTGACCTCCATCGGCACGCGCAAGCGCCTCTGGCCGGCCGATTACGAAATCCGGTTCTCGTCGAACGATATCGACACGGCGCTTGTGCAGAGTGGCGGACTGATCAGAACACCGGTGAAATACTCCGTGCACGACGTGACCACGGGGACGCCGCAGCGCATCCAGACATTCCTTGCGGAAAACTCGGCGTCGCGCGACAAGCAATGGAGCCCGGGGGAGGAGATTGTCCTGTTCAAACCCGGGGCCACAGGCCTGCCGACCGACACGACGACCTGGGGGGTGGTGATCACAAAGCCTGCCGACACATCGATCACACCGCGCCTCCCCGGCGACGGTGATGTGCTCCTGATTGCGACCCGCCGTCCGTTCGAGAACGTGGATCACTTCACGCTCACCACAGATGCGGCGACGGTCGACCCCGTCCTGGCATCCTCACGCATGGACAAGATCACCGTCGTGCCGAATCCGTATATCGGCCTGAGCGACATCGAGCCGACCAACCGGCTTCCGGGCGCCACGCGGGGAGAGCGCCGGATTTACTTCGATCATCTCCCTTCCCGGTGCACGATCAGGATCTTTACCATCAACGGCGACCTGGTGCACATTCTTGAGCACGACAGCGGTATGGACAACGCCCGCGAATACTGGAACCTGCTCAACCGTGACGGCTTCAGCGTGGCCTACGGAGTGTATGTTGCTCACATCGATGCCCCCGGCATCGGGGAGAAGATCCTGAAATTCGCCCTGATCAAATGAACGAGATGAGCGAACTCTCTGCATCCGCCGTTCACCGGCGGAGCACACACCGAATGTCAGAATGCACCCTGGAGGTTGTATGAGCCACACCAAGAGCAGGCGGTTTCGGTTAACGGGGATAACGATCCTGACGCTCCTCTTCACCGTCAGTGCCGCGTTTGCCCAGAACCTCACCAAGACCGGAACGTCCGCAGCGCCGTTTCTGAAGATCGGCGTCGGATCACGGGCCATCGGAATGGGTGGCGCATTCACGGCCACCGCCGATGACATCACGGCGATGTACTGGAACCCGGGCGGGTTGGCGAACATGTATGCCCGGGAGGCAACATTCAACCACGTCCGCTGGTTCGCCGACGTGAACCTGGATTATGCGGCGTTTGCGACGTACCTGCCGGACGTCGGCACGCTCGGCATCTTCGTCGACGTTCTTTCGATGGACGAGATGCTCGTGACAACAACCGACAGTCCGGAGGGGACGGGAGAGCGGTTTAACGCGGGAGCCATGGCGATCGGGATCTCGTTCGCGCGGAACCTGACGGATCAGTTTTCTATTGGATTCAATGCGAAGTACCTCCGGGAGTACCTCTGGAACATGTCAGCCACGGGGGTCGCGGTCGATATCGGCATACTCTACAAGATTCCCGTGCTCAATGAGCTCCGGCTGGCTGCCAGTATTTCCAATTTCGGCACGACGATGAAGCTCGAAGGGCGCGATAATCTCCTCATCACGCAGGTCGGCGGCGGAGAAGGGAACCTGATCAACACCGATATCCAGCTCGACCCCTATGACCTTCCACTCCTCTTCCGCGTAGGAGTCGCAGCCGATGTCATCAAGGCGGACGAGAGCCGCCTCACCGCAGCTGTGGACGCCGTCCATCCCAACGACAACACCGAATATCTCAACACCGGTGTCGAATATGCCTGGAACGAGATCGTCTTCCTGCGCGGAGGATGGAAATCCCTCTTCGAACGCGACACCGAGCAGGGCTTCACGGCCGGTATCGGGCTGCATTACCGGATTGTGGGGGAGCTGAAGGTGAAAGTCGACTACGCCTACCAGGATTGGGGGCGCCTGACCAGCGTGCACTATTTGAGCGTTGGCGTGAAATTCTGATTTCCTTCCCCCCTCCTTTTCCTCCTCCTCCCACCCCGGGAGGGGGGAAGGGAAAAGTCTAGGAGGTACCCCATGAAGCATGCTGCTGTACTGTTCCTCATGCTGTTGCCGACGCTTCTTTTCTGCCAGTCGGCCGACAATGAACTTGTCAATGTTAAAGAACTTATCCCCGATATAGTCCTCGATCTGAAGTACAATACCGTCGACAACTTCACCGGGCAAAAACTCTACACGACGGATGAGTGTCTCCTCGCTCACGGTATGGTCAACCGGCTCATGGTGGTTCAGGACAGTCTCCGGAAGCGGGGGCTGGGACTCATGATTTTTGATGGGTACCGTCCGCGCGCCGTGCAGTATCTCATGTTTGAACTCTATCCCGATCCTACGTTTGTTGCTGATCCCGCAACCGGATCAAGCCACAACAGGGGAGGTGCGGTCGACCTGACGCTCGTGAGTCGCGCGACGGGGGAACCGCTTGTCATGCCGACGCCGTTCGACTATTTCGGACCGGAGGCGGGGCATGGGTGGACAATCGGACTCACAGCCGAGCAGGTCGCCAATCGCGAACTCCTCCTGGCCATGATGCAGAACGTCGGCGGTCTCACGATGTACTCCGCCGAATGGTGGCACTACTCGCACGGCCCGTCGCTCTCCAATCCGCTGTTTGATTTTCAAATGAAATAACGACGCTCCCCGGGAGCTGTATTATCGTGACGAGGGCATTCCCATGCGCATCCGTCTGTGTATTCTCATTCCTCCTCCTGCTGAGCGCCGGATCCGCAGCGGCGCAGAGCGAGTTCATCGTGAACACCAGCCGTGATTCCACGCAACGCGATCCGCAGATCGAACGCGACGGCGCAGGGACTTATGTCATCGTCTGGACGCGCCGAAAGCTATGCCGCTGCGGATTCGCGCGGGCGACATCGTGATGCAACGATTTCTCCCTGACGGAACACCCGCCGGTGCAGAGACAGAGGTCAATTCGCGAACCGTGGGAGACCAGGAGCGGCCGGCAGCCGCGATGAATGAGACGGGGAGCCTGGTGGTGGTGTGGGCATCGCTCACCGACACGGACTCCGCGTACGATATCTGCGCGCGCCGCTTCCTCAACGGAGTCCCACAGGGTGATGAGTTCCTTGTGAATGCCGGGGTGTCCGGATCGCAAACCGATCCTGACGTTGCCATAAGCAATTCCGGCATGTTCGTCGTTGTCTGGGATGGATGGACCGCGCTGGACGACCGAGAGGTCTTCATGCGCCTGTATGGTGCGGACGGACTGGCCCGGTCGGGGGACATCAGGGTCAACAGCACAACCGCCTACAGCCAGGCGAAGCCTGCCGTGCGGTTCCGGCCCGATGGTTCGTTTGTCGTCGTCTGGGAATCCTGGGCACAGGATGCGCCTGCCGGATACGGCGTCGTTGCCAGGGTGTTCGATAGCACCGGAACACCCCTTTCCGCCGAGATCCAGGTCAATACCTACACCGCCGACTACCAGTGGTATGCCGATGTCGAAACGTTTCCGGACAATGGCTTTGCGGTGGTCTGGTGCAGCTGGGAACAGGACGGTTGGGATGGCAGCATCGTGTATCAGCGATTCGGTCAGGACGGCGCACGGAGGGGGGGAGAGGTGCTCGTCAATACGACGACGTCCCAGTACCAGTGGCTGCCGCGTATCCGCCGGACTCCGGCAAACGGTTCTCTGGTGATCTGGTCCAGCTGGAAACAGGATGGGAGCAGGGAAGGGGTCTATGCGCAGCTTCTCGACAGCACGGGCCGCAAACTCTCGTTTGAGACGCCCTGCAACACCACGACGGAGAGTTTCCAGTGGGAGCCGGATGCCGTCGTCACGGGAACGGGCGAGTTCCTCGCCACCTGGTCAAGCTGGGGGCAAGCCGGCATGGACTACGATGTGGTGGCCAGGCAGGTCACCCCCCGGATCCCGCAGGGATATATCAACCCCACGGTGCTCTCGCACGCATTCGGGCGGAGCACAAGCAGGATCACGGTCCATGTCGTGGACAGCCTGACGTTGACGGGGCACACCTACGATGCGGTGTTCGACTCGCTCCCCGGGCAAGACTGCAGCCGTGTCCGTCACCAATACCTCGACAGGCGATACGCTGGTCCGCAATTTTCCGATCAACCGGGGTGAAGGGGTATCGTACATCACGCCGACATTTCAGGGAGCGGCACTGGAGGTAGTGCCCGAGTTCGATCTGGATCTCGACTTCGCGCGTTCGTTCATGGTGAACCATTCCGGAACGAACCTGACATTTGGCCTGAATATTCCGTCGGCGGGGACGAAGACCATTGCTCCCATCGATGCGGCTCTTCTCTGGGGAAGTACGGACACGCTTGCGGACGGGAGCTACGCCACGGTTCTGGACACCGCCCTCGGAACCAACGGAAAGCGGGAGGTTCTTGTGCCGTTCATAGGCTGGAACCTGACGGACGGTCAGCGTATGGATCTTCTCGTCGTCGAGTCGCCCGTCAACAAGCGGTGGACTGTCGGGGAGAGGATCATCTTTCTGACGCCTCCTGCATACAGAACTGCGAGCAACAACACGCATGCAGAAATCCGCCCGACCGCTCCGGGTGGGGCGATCGTGATGCCCGGTCCGGGAGACACCAACGTCGTACTGACCGTGCGGCCGATTCGTCAGGGGGAGCGGTTCGCATTTACGACGAGCCGGGCGGCGGTCCTCGATGTTCCGGAATCCCCCGGTACTCCCCGGGCCATGTTCCTGGAGCAGAACTATCCCAACCCCTTCAACCCCTCGACGACCATCCGGTACGAGGTGGCCCGGGCGGGGGATGTCGCGATCAGGGTGTTCACTATTCTCGGTCAACAGGTGGCGACGCTCGCGGAGGGATTCCATCAACCCGGCAGATACCGGGTCCGTTTCGATGCTGCCGGGATCGCGAGCGGCGTGTACTTCTACCGGATGGAAGTGGCGGAAAGGGTGGTTGTGAGAAAGATGACGGTCGTTAAGTAGCGATCAGTGGTAACGAAAAGAGGAAGAACGGGAAACCATCCTTCCTCTTTTCATGGTTCCGCTTCAGCGCGTTACAGCCGTACGCCCAGAGAGAAATACTGCACGTTCTTCAGCCTGCCGTAGTCCGCAAACCCGTAATCCAGCTTCACCGTTGCCACATTGGGGATGCCGTAGTGAACACCGAGACCCCATGTCAGCCCCTGCTCGGAGTCACGGAGCCAGAGTGACTTGTACCCGATGCGGCCAAAGACGATTTCCTTCCACGTGACCTCCATGCCGGAGTTCACGTATTCGGTATTGTCGTTCGGGTGGGTAGCATCGACGGCAAACGTGGTGCGGAAGTCTTCCATCGGATAGAAGTCCCAGGCGACGCCGATCCGGAACGTCAGCGGGAGGTCGAACTCGCCGGTTTCGATCTTCGAGGGGACGTTGTTCGGTCCGGTGCCGATATCGTTGTCCGGGTCGTAGTTGAAGTTGAGGTCCCGGCCGTCGAGGCGCATTTTTGTTCCGAAGTTGGAGATCGAGGCGCCGATGCTGAGGCCGGGGATCTCCGAGAGATAGAGCGTGCCGATGTCGAGTGCGAATCCGGAGGCGCTTTCGCTCCAGATCGCTTCGCGGATGTACTTCATGGTGAGGCCGATCGAGAAACGGTCCGTCAGGTTCCGCGCGTAGGTAAGTCCGAACGCGAGCGAGGTTGCATTCCATCGGCGGCCGTCGCCCTCGGGGAAATCGACCGTCGTCACGATGTCTTCCGGAACGCGCATCGAGATGACCGAGAGTCCGAACGTGCCGAGTTCGCCGATAGGCATGACGGCGGCGGCGAAGTCGTAGCTGATATCCGCCAGCCAGTTCGCATGATTGAATGTGAGTTCACTGTTGATATTCAGCCGTGACAGGCCGGCGGGATTCCAGTAGAGCGAGCTGATGTCGCCCGTCACGCCGACCTGTGCGCCGCCCATGCCCAGTGCACGGGCACCGACGCCGATCTTCAGGAATTGCGCGGCGGTGGTGCCGACTTTGGCAGTGCTGCGGAACAACTGCGCGCGCGCGGGGACTGCCGATGCCGCCGCCAGCGCCAGGAGCAGTACTCCTGCAAGCAAGGACCGTGTGCCGTAGCGAGTGTTCATACAACCTCCAGGGTACATTCTGATGTTCACGTCTTTCTCCAGTCGGGAACGCTTCCCCGGCTCCTTCCCCGGACGGGGCAGGAGCCGGAGAGTGCGTGTTCTTATTTGATCAATGCAAAGCGGCCGATTTTCTCCCCTACGCCCGGCGCATCCACATGGTAGATGTACACGCCATAGGCGAGACGCTGTCCTTCGTACGACAGCAGCCTCCAGTCCACATAGCTGTTGGTGTCATCCTTGAGGATGGTGTCGACGAGTTCTCCGATCAGTGTGTAGATTCTGATCGTACACTGTGGAGGGAGATTCCGGAACTGGAGTTTGTTTTCTCCGCGACGGATCGAACTCGGCCCCGGCATTTCCAGATCGCTGTACCCCACATACGGATTCGGAACGACACGGATCTGATCGAGAGCGTTCGAAGCCTTGTCCGCCTCGAATTTGGAGGCGGTGGACGCAAAGGCGTATTTGTCGCCTGCGGCAAACGGTTTGCTGGTCCTGGCCTCGAACACGTTTCCCTGGGTGGGCAGGATGAGCGTTTCGCCGGCCGGTGCCGAGAACGTGATCGACATCAGGACGGGAATCGGACTCTGCGGTGCATACTTCGGCGGAGTCACGATCACAATCTCGCGTCCCGGCCTCCACATGCTGTCGGCCTGTGCCTTGTCCACCAGCACGCGGATCGATGACGTGTCGGTGACGTTGATGATCTTGAAGGGGCAGACCACCACGCGCCGGCCGCTGTTGTTCAGCAACGTATCCCCGGGGAACTGCCACTTGCCGTTCGCCGTGGTGTCGGTCCTGTTCCACTGGATCTGGAAATCCAGCGGAGCGGGACGGAATGGTGCCGTGGGCAGCGCGATGGTCTTGTGAACACGGTACAGCAGATTCGTGTTGTTCTTGCTTGCCCACCCGCTGTTCAGCGAATCGATACCAAGGGGCACATCCTTCACGTACAACCGCATGCCGTCGAAGACCGGGTTGTTGTCTTCGTTGTTCAAGCTCTTGCTTGCATAGACCGGGTTGTACAGATAGCTGACGGTGTACTTCCCATCGTTGACAAAATTGCCGGGAGCGACACCGCGGATGCGGCCGCCCACTCCGTCCACGCGGTACAACGATGGATTCACCGTGGCCCCATTGGCATCCTTCACAACAACGCTCGATTCGATGATATTCTTCCGGCTGAGGGGAACGTAGACGGTATCGCGTGAAATAACCGCGTCGGTCCGGACCGTCAGGGATTGCACGTCGTAGACGATTGTTCCCCCCTCACTGCGGAAGTTGATGTCGTACTTCGCGCCGTCGAGCACGGCGAGGTCTTCGAACACCTTGACGCTCATGGCGCCTGTGGAAAGTCCCGCAATCCGCTGGGGTCTGAAATTGTTGTCCACGGTTGCCTTACCCTGGCCGGATGCGAGCGGACCGGGGACGACTGCGACAGTGTTCAGGTCGAAACTCAGTTCGCCGGTGATCGGGTCTTTTGTGATGGCGATCTGCGACTCGGTCGGTGGGAGTGCCACCCCGAGGCTGTCGAACCCATGGTCGTACGAGGCGACGGCGTAGTAGTATGTCTTGCCGTTGGTCACCGTGGAATCGACATATTCATGTACGAGGCCCGAGTTCGTGCCGAGGTTGTACTTTACGCCGCGGCCGATGTACTCCACAGGATGGAGCCCCACCCATTCATTAATCAGGTCGAACTGCGCCTTCTGTCCCGTGGCGCCGATCATCGGGCTGGGGAGGAAGGGAACGCCGTTCGCATCAGTGATGGTATAGACATCACTGAACGTGAAGTCCTCGCTCCTGTAGATCTTGTACCCCTCGAAATCCTTGGTTGCCGTCAGGGGGTCCGTGGCATTTTCAGCAATGTCGTTCCAGTACAGGGTCACTCTTCCATTGTCGGGAATCGCGACGACCGTCGGTTTTGGGGGAGGCTGGGCAAAGAGATAGTTGGCCTCGAGAACGCGCTGGGCCGTCTCGGCGTTGAGGAGCAGGTCGGCGAGGTTCTCGCCCATCATCAGAGAGATGGAGAATCGTTGCGTCGCACCCGGTGCCAGCGCAAAAGGGCCTGATCCGTATAAGAAGACGTTATCGCCCGGAGTCCGGAACAGCACCTGATCGATGGAGATGCTGTCAGACGACAGAAGTTCATAGAAAAAGACATCGTTCTTCGGAACGTTGGGAACGCCGTTGGTATAGCCGAGGGCGTTGAAGCTGGTCAGTCCGATCTGATCGGATTCGTCGACATCACGGATGCCGAAGTGGGGCTCCGAGACAAGGATGCCATCGGCATCATAGCCGATGTCCGGCCGCGCGTTTCCCTCGCCGAAATCGCCGGTGCCGGCGAAGCCGTCGAGGCCGACATCGTCCTTTTCGGGGCTCCAGTCGCCGTCTTCGTCGCCTGACCACCTGGCCTTCGGGCGTCCGTACAGGGCGATGTATTTCGCCGTATCGTTGATGCCGGTATTGTACGGGAACGTCACGCCATCAATATAGAATCCCGCTTCATTGAACGGGCTCTCGTCGATGATACCGTCATCGTCGTCATCTTCGGCGTTGACCGAGTTGGTGGGGGATTCCAGGAACTTGAATCCGAAATAGCCGCACGTCAGCCCGCCGTCACCCTTGCCATCTTCATCCCATGCATACACCATGGACCTGGCACGCTGGGGAAACGGGTCGGCCAGCTCGCCTTTTGGCGGGATGAAATAGGCGCGGTCATCACCGTAGTCGCTGGGGCCTCCGATGTGCGGATCCCCGTACATGCCGAAGAAGACGGTATCGATGGTCTTCGGGCTCCTGTTGGTCACGCGATAGACGAGGAAGATAATATCTTCGGCAAGCGGGTTATTGAACTGAAAGAACCGGCACTCCATGTCGAGGCCGAGACCCCGCTTCGTGGAGTCGCCGGGGAAAGGATAGTACGCGTACTTCGCATTGGTGTAGTCGTCCACGACGAAGTAGGCCTCCTCATCGGGTGCCGTTGCATCGTTGCCGAGGAAGGCGGGCCACACGTACCGGCCGAGAACGGGGTTGTACCACGATTCGGGCCAGCTATGCGGGCGGCGTGTGAGGTCTCCGCCGACGTCGGACCGGGCGCTCCAGGCTGCGATATCGGGCTGCCCGGGGGCGGCATACCCCGCCTTGGGGAGCCAGCCCCATTTGATCGTCCCATCCGGGGCATACCCTCCCTGGTTCGGCAGCCACATGCCGTCGTCCAGGATCGAGATGCGCCGTCCTGTTTGATCGGTCACCTTCCCGCCGACGAGGGGCGTGAACTCGAACCCGTAGCCGAGTCGGTTCCAGACCAGGTCGGCGACGTTGCCAAGGGTATTCGGACGGGTGATGTTGCCATAGTTGTAGACGACCGTCGTGATCTTGTTCCCGCGGATGATGAGGCTGCGCACCTCGCTGGGAACGCCGGTCGTCTTCGCCAGGCGTTGCTGGTTGTGTTCCATGAAGTCCAGGACGCGCTGCCATTCGTCCGGAGTGGTCCGCTTCGGGTCAAACGTTTTCCAGTCGATCTCCTGCGCGCGCAGGGCTGTGTGCGGAAGAACCAGCGCTGCAGCGGCAAGGAGTGTCAAAAGGGTCTTCTTCATACAGAATCCCATTGGTTGAAGTGAGAACAATTAGAACAGGATCGACGCACCGACGCGGATAAGACGCGGTGTGCTGATGTTGCCAGGATTTTGGTAGTACGTGTCCACCCCCGAGAGCGGAATCATGCCGGGATCTCCGCGGAGAATGCGGTTCCGGATGTCGGACAGCAACTCGGGCTGGAGCGTCTCGGAAATGTTGTACAATGCGCGTCCGGAATTGGCGTACACGTACAACTCATTTTCCGCGTCAAACAGATTGTCGACCTGGATAAACACCGAGTAGTTCAGCGGCCCCAGTTTGAAAAACTTCTCGATCTTCAAATCCACGTTCCACTGCATCGGCTGGTGGTCGCTGTTCTGGGTAAAGGTGATCGGAACGACATTCGAAGGGAACTCCGGCGTGTACGGCGTGCCGGTGCGGAGATAGCCGATCATGCTCACCGACCAATCGTCCGGCTGACTCAGCGCCACGGTGCTGGTAATCGTGTGGCTTCTGTCGAAGCTCAGGGGGACCAGGTACGTCTGGCTGAGCCGGCCTTGCTGCTCGTTGAAGAAAATTTCGTCGGTCGGGAGAGTGCGGTTCCCCTCGGCCACCTGGAAGGTATAGTCAATTGTGGCCGAGAGGAGATTGTCAGCAGACCGCCGCTTGAGCAACGAGATGCTGATACCGCGCGTGTTGGCATAGCTGAGATTTGTCAGCAGGTTGTACTGCTTGTCGCCGCGGGCGGTGATGACCCGCTGGGAGTAGATATAATCCCGCACGTCTTTGTAATACCCCGTGATTTCGACCTTCAGGTCCTCCGTCAGTCCCTGCTGCAAACCTAACTCATACTGCACGCTCCTCTGCGGGTTCACGTCCGGATTGCCAAAGGACGGGGTCGTTCCCAGCGGGGCCCGGAAATTCGGGTTCCGGTAGAGGCTCGAGAGAGATCCGATCTGGTAGAAGTGCCCGTAGGAGAAGCGGATCGTTCCCTGGTCCGTGATCGGATATGAGACACTGATCCGGGGGCTGACCATATGTTTTGCCGAGGCTTCTTTCAGCCCTCTCTGTACGAAAATCCCCTCCTGGAGTGTGAGCTCCTGGCTCAGGGAGTCGTTAAACTGCGCCGAGGGGTCGAAGTATTCGTACCGGACACCGAGATTCAGGATGATCGATTCGAACAGTTCGATCTTGTCCTGCACGTACGCGGCCATCTGTAGCGGTGAACGTGTGTAATACGTATAGCCGCCGTCAAAGGACGGCAGGGTCGGGAGAAAGACATTTCCGTTTGCGATAGCGTTCGTGAAGCTCGGCTCGGCATTGGGATCGTTCGGGTCCACAAACTGGAGCGTATACGACTCCACGATCAGCTTGTGCTTGCGCACTTCAAAGCCCGCCTTCACTTCGTGGTTGCCCCACAGCTGGGCGACGAGATCGATTTTGCCGGAATAGGTTTTCGTGTACCGGCTGAACCGGGCGGGATCGGTCCCTCCCGTGAGGAATCCTGTGTTGGTGAAGCTGCGGAGATAGTAGGTCGGCAGGTACCGGGGATCGTTCGGACTATCGTATGCCCAGCTCGTTCCTTTGTCTGTGAGATAGGATGCTTTGACCGTGTAGAACATCTCAGGGGTGAGCGTATGGGTGAGCTCAATGGCGTGCATATACCCTTCGCCGCGTGAGAGTGCCCGCCCGTCCGGCTTGTACCGTACGGCGAATGGATCGGAATACGTGGTGCTGCCGTCCGGCGACTCATCGAAGTTGTGGATGAATTCATACTTCAGTTTCATTTCAGGAAAAACGCGCCAGCTCAGGTTTCCCTGGATGTTGTACGACCGGCTCCAGTTGAGTGCGACGATGCCGCCGTCGCCGCTCGGGAGGCCCACCAGATCGGTGGTATCGTGGAGCGCAGGCCCGAAGTAGTACGGGGAGGAGGCGTCCCCCCGTCGGACATCGCCGGAAGGGAATCCTTCACGGGAGAGGTACGAGTCTCCTGGAACATAGATCCGCTGGCCATAAATGTGGCCCCCGTTCCAGTTGTATACCCCGGAGGCGAAGAAGGAGAGCTCGTCACCAAGCACCGGACCGCCGATGGTCAATTCGGTCCGGTTCACATTCGACAGATTGAACTTGTCGATATTGAAAAAGAGGTCCGAGTGGTTGCTCACATGGTCACCGGTATAGTACTTCACGCTACCGGCCCACCGGGAGCCGCCGTCACGCGTCACGTAGTTGACGACCCCGCTCAGCGCGCTGCCGTATTCGGCGCTGAACGTCCCGCTCGACACGGACACTTCCCGGATCGCGTTGGTGGCGACGCCGACCGAACGGGTGTTCCCGTAGGGGTTGTTGACATTCATGCCATTCAGCGTGTAGGCGATTTCGTTGCCGTAGCCGCCTCGGATGTGGATGGACCCGTCATCGTCAACGGTGATGCCTGCCTGGAGCCCTATCACCTCGCTGATGTCGGTAACCGGAAGGGCATCAATACTTTCGGAGGAGATAGACGCGACCGGGTTCGTCAGGTCCTGCCGGATCAGGGGCGACCGTTCCGCCTGGATGACGACGGCGTCGAGTTCGACGCTCCCCTCCACCAGTTCAATGTCCAGTGGTGTCGTAAAATCGATAGAAACCCGGAGGTCATTCACTTCAAACCGCTTGTACCCGATGAACGACGCAATCACCTTGTGGCGCCCCGGGGGAACATTCAGAATAACGTAGCGCCCGTCGACGGAGGAAGACCCGCCGAGGAGCGTTCCCTGGACGACGACATTGACGCCCGGAAGCGGTTCCTTGGTGCGCGCGTCCCGGACAACACCGGAAATCTTCCCTGTTGTCCCGGCAAGCAGAGCGGGGGCAGCAACAACAACACAGAGAAGAGCCGCCACCCAACGTGTAAGGATGCTCATGATGTACCTTCGGTTGATGTGAGAGCCATACGGCAAGGGGTCAGAAAGAGAAGGAGAAAAACGGGTCTTCCCTGCATATCCGTTATCACTGCAGAGGGCCGGAAGACTTCGACTATTCATTGAAAATATAGAGAAAGCTCCCCCCGTAGTCAAGCCGGAAACACTTGATTTTTTCCATGATTGTGCTACCTTTGGCTTACAGTCGTCTGCGCACCTTCTCCCATCTGAACGAATGAGCGGTAATCTCTCAAACCTGACGGTTTCCGGCTCCGCGACATGATGCCGCGAATGCCACGGATGAAGTGCACAGTCACCATATCCCATCAACAGGAGGAATAATGAGAACATTCGTACGGCTCGGTATCCTGTGTATGTTGATGCTGGCCATTGGCGCCAGTGCCGACGCTCAGTGGCGATGCCTCTACGCAACCTGGGACGAAGAGACGAACGGCACCGGCCATCAGGTCCTCGGCGTCGGTGTCATCAAGGAGAATATGTTCATTGCCCTCGTGACTACCAGGGGGCTCCGTAGCTTCATGATTCCATACGTCGATGCCGATTCGATGAACGGAAGAAAGTACTACTACGGATACGGATCTGGCGCCACTTCCGGCATCTATCAAACCTGGACAGACGGCGGGTTCGATCAGGTGACGATGATAGACGCATACACGATCAAAGCGACGCGCGACAGCCTGATCTATGTCGCGAGCAACGATATCGACAGAAACGTCCTCGTTTTCAAATACAGCGGTGATACAATTACTGTGGTTGATCCGTTCCCGCGGCAGCAGACCGGACTCAGCAGCATATTCGGGATCGATGTGGATGCCGAAGGCTACGTCTTTGTCTGTGCCGACACAACCTCCGGTCAGTCGCAGGACCTGAAAGTGTATGCTCCCATTAGCCTGTGGACACCCGCAGGCCATACGGATGCACCGGTCACGAGCATCAATCTGCCCGATGGTGTCTACAAGGGCATCGCGGTCACGCCGAGCGGCAACGCCATCTTCATCGCTGACTACGCGAACCGGCGGGTGATCAAGTATGTCGGATCGCCGATGACGGGTTACACGGCCGCGCCGGGGTTCAGCTTCACGATGGGGCCCGCGGACACGATATCGGCGACGCCGCCGGCACGCACCGGCCCGATCGGTCTTGCCTATCTTGCGTCAAAGAATATTGTTGCCGTGGCCTGCGACTCGTTGTTCAAGCCGACCGGCACAATCAATTACGCGTACGGGCGTATCTATCTGCTCAATGGCAACACCGGGGCCAAGATCTCTTCGGACACGAGCATGAACATGATCGATCAGGCGGCCTGGAACTTTGCCCTCACAGGAAGCTATTCGGACCGCGGCAACGGCGATTCTCCGGGGAACTGTTCCGGCTACGCTTCGACCTATGACGTGAAGTTCGACGAAAACGGCTTCCTCTACAGCCAGTCCCAGTACGGGTGGACTGTGGAGAAGTGGACCTATGACGGCACGCTGCCGAGTTTCACCACAGGCGTCGAACAGTTCGGCGATGTGGTTCCCAGCGGCTATACGCTGTCGCAGAACTACCCCAACCCCTTCAACCCGGCCACCACGATCGAATTCTCCCTTCCGCAGTCGGGGTTTGTTTCGTTGAGGGTCTTCGACATGCTCGGTCAGGAGATCGCGACACTGGTAAACGGAGAGAAGGCAGCGGGAACGTTCCGCGCCACGTTTGATGCGAGCAACCTGCCCAGCGGCACGTACTTCTACGCGCTGAAAGCGGGCGGCTACAGCGAAGTGAAGAAGATGGTGATCCTCAAGTAATATGGAAGCTGAGGGAAACTTCGCATCGTTGTAATCCTCTGTTCTTCCGGTACAGTGGAGCCCCCTTCTTCCCGGTGGGAGGAGGGGGCTTTTTTTTGCGGTTGTGTGCGTCATGCCGTGTTGCTTTTTTCCTCTGCAATACTCTCTTTGATGAAAAGGGGAAATGTGTCACCCATGTTCCATCTCCACCGCCTGTTCTTCGTTCTCTTGGTCTTGGGCGCCCTCGCGCCTCAGGCCATGCGGGGCGATGATCATCCGTCCGATCAAAGCGTTCATCACTCGTTTATGAAGCTGTATGCGCCTGCCGAACGCGCTGCGGTGGTCCCCCAGGCACCCCCCGGCTACGTCATCCATCCTCTCGATCGGTCGCAGAGTGCAACAGCGCTCACCAGAGAAGTGTTTGGTTATTTTCCGTACTGGTTCCGCACCAGGTGGGCACAGCTCGACTACCAGCTTCTCAGCACCATTGCGTATTTCAGCGGTGAGGTCAACGCAAACGGCTCGATCGGCGATACACATGGCTGGCCGAAGTACCCGGGCGATCCGTCCGCCGCGGCCGATGTGGTGAGCATGATCAATGCCGCCCATGCTACCGGTGTGCGTGTGGTTCTCTGTTTCACGAACTTTGCATCTTCCGACATCCAGGCCCTTGTTTCAACCCCATCGTATCGCACGACCTTCATCGAACAGTCACTGGCGATTGTCAAGGCGGGAGGCGGCGACGGAATCAATATCAACTTCGAGGGAATCAACAGCGGCGACAGAGATGCGCTCACAACGTTCATGCAGGTGCTTGCCGACAGTTTCCACACGCGCATCCCGGGCTCGCAGGTTTCCTGCGCTCCCACCGACTACGATACGCGGGCGGGGGACTGGGACCTTCAGGCTTTGAATTCGTCGGTCGACCTCTTCTTTTTTCAGGGGTACGGGTATGGATGGTCGGGGACGAGCACAACGCGCCCCGTGGGTCTCCTGCCCAACACATCATTCTGGGGCAGTCTCAACGAAACATCCCTGATCAACTTCGTCCTTGCGCGCATTCCCCCGGGAAAAGTTGTTCTGGGCGTTCCGCACTATGGTTACCGCTGGCCGGCCGTCTCCGGCGATCCAAAGGCGCAGACAGAGGGCACGGGTGTCGTGACCTATTATCCCGACGCGCTGGGATACGTCAGCACGCACGGGCGTCTGTGGGACCAGGCGGCCCTGAATCCCTGGTTCCGCTATCAGGTGGGAGCGCAATGGTATCAGGGATGGTACGACGATCCCGAGAGTATGAGTCACAAGTATCAGTTCGTGCTGGACAGGAACCTCATGGGGGTCGGCATGTGGGCGCTCGGCATGGATGCAGGGAATCACGACATCTGGGATATCCTTGCCGACTACCTGACGGATTCGGGACAGGTACCGCGCCCTCCGTCTGCTCCCGTGCTTGAGGTCGTGAAAGATACCTCAGCGGCGGCGGAAGCTCGTCTCATGGTCCGCTGGAAATCCGCCGGCGAGGATTTTCTCGGTGGGTTCAGGCTCTATCTCAGCACGAATCCGGATGTCTGGCCGGCGTCGCCGCATCTGGACGAGACGGTCCTGACAGCTGAACGGAGGTCGGCACTCCTCGGAACGCTTGTGTCAAACACCTCCTACTTCGTCAAGATGGTTGCCGTCGACAGCTCGCGTGTGCGATCCAGCGACACCTCCGACACGTACGGTGCGTGCACCGGCGAGGGGCAGCGGTATCTCGTGGTGGACGGGTTTGACCGGACGACCGGAAGCTACACCCTTCCCAGTCACGATTTCGGAGCACGGTACGGAGCATCGATCGGGTCGAACGCCCGACTCTTTGACGGGGCGGACAACGATGCAGTGCAGCAGGGAGTCGTCTCCCTCGCGTCCTACGCCGGGGTCTTCTGGTTCCTGGGTGATGAATCCGTTGCCGACCGCTCACTCAACACCATCGAGCAGTCGCTGATCCAGGACTACCTGAATAGTGGAGGAAGACTCTTTATCACCGGATCGGAGATCGGGTATGATCTCGGCCGGAGCGCTTCACCAAACTATGCGCCGGGGTTCTACGCCGGCTATCTGAAAGCGGACTACGCGGGCGACAAGGCAAGTACCATCACCTACAGCGGTGTTCCCGGCTCGCTGTTCGACGGTGAAAGCGGATCGTTCGGACAGGTCTATCCTGAGGACTGGCCTGATTATATTACGCCGACCGGCGGATCGATCGCTGCACTCCGGTACTCGGCATCTGAAATCGCGGCAGTGCAGTACGCCGGCCCATTCGGAGCAGGGACAGCGTCCGGAAAACTCGTCAACGTTGCATTCGCCATGGAAACCATAGGCCTGTCTGCCACGCGTGACCGCCTCATCGGCAAGGTGCTCGGTTTCTTCGAGGGCGCCCTTGCGGTGGACGCGTCATCCGGCACTCCGGTTGCCTGGGCGTTGGAGCAGAACTACCCGAACCCGTTTAATCCGGGCACGACGATACGATTTAGCATTGGGACCGGAGTACACGCGATGCGCGATGGGACGGAGAGCTCGGGGTCGGACAATAAGGGAGGTCAAGGCGCTGTCGTGCGGCTCGCCGTCTATGATATCCTCGGGCGGGAGGTGGCTGTGCTTGTGAACGAGAAGAAAGCCCCGGGGACGTATGATGTTGTTTTCGATGGATCGGGAGTCGCCAGCGGCGTTTATGTCTACCGGTTGCAGGTTGGCGGCCCGGACTCTCCTTCCTCCGGCGGCTCAACGAGCGGAGCCGATGGTTTCACCGCCACCCGGCTCATGACCCTCATCCGCTGAGGGGACCGCGAAACGGGCAGCTGGCAAGTGTTACATCAATTGCGCATTTGTGAATCGAACGGGATCTGATCTCACATCAATTGCACGCGTATGAAATGAACAGGAGTTGATCTCACATCAATTGCACGCGTATGAAATGAACAGGAGTTGATCTCACGTCAATCGCACGCATATGAGACGAACCGGAGGTGATACACACAGCAGTTGTGCAGTCGTGAAACGAACGGGACTCCGCGTCTTCTCCGCTCTCATTCGTGCGTGTATTGTGTCGATGGTGATCGTTTCTGCGATCATTCCGCTCTCCGCTCAGACCGATACGACGACCCACGGTTGGCCGGTGGGGCCGTTCTTCAGCTCGCATCCTATCACCGGCGTGTTCTGCGAGTTCCGGAACACGCTCACCAGCGACCATTTTCACAACGGCGTCGATATCCCGATGCCGGACGGAACGCCTGTCTACTCTGTGTATGACGGGATCATTACCGCTATCGGGACGACCGCGAGCCAGGGCGACAACGCATACGTACGGGTGAGGTACACGGTCAGCGGCCTCTCCAAGAGCGATGCGTACGTTCACATCAATCCGAACCCGCTTCTACAGGTCGGTAATGCCGTAACCGGGTACCAGACCGTACTCGGCACCATACTTCCGGGTCTCGGTCATGTCCATTTCACGCACGGGTTGTCCGGTTCGGAAATGAATGCCATCCGGCCCGTCGGCGGGCTCACGCCGTATATCGACGTCTATCCTCCCCGTATTCTCTCGGTACGGTTCTTCCCGGATGAGCGGGACACGGAATTCCTGAACGGCCGCGTCAGCGGTCCTGTCGATATCCGCGTGCATGTGCAGGAGACGAACGCATCCAAACCGGCCGAGGTCTCGGGTTCGACATCGAACAACGGGACCTACAGTATCGGCTACAAGATTCTCTCGGCCGACCGGTCAGCGGTCGTGTATGAACCTCCCTCGGTCGGTGTACGGTACAGGTTCGACAGGAAACCGTACGATTCCGACGTTCACCGCGTGTTTGCACCCGGATCAGACCTGTCCACGCACATTTATACCGTGACCAACGGCAACGGTGCCGATGCGATCAACGCCACGCGCTCGGTGCCAAACGGCTACTGGGATACAGGCCTGTTCCCCGTGGGACAGTACACCGTGATGGTCTTCACAGAAGACACCCGCGGGTTGACGGACACCGCGTATCTCGGCGTTACCGTCGAGCGCGGCGACCTGCTCCCCCCTTCGGCGCCGGTGTTGAAAGCAGTCCTGAACGATTCCACGAACCGGGTCACGATCTCCTGGTATCCGAACGGGGAGCAGGACCTCTTTGGGTACAGGCTGTACTTTTCGTTTGACGGGACCACATGGACCCAGCGGGAAAATGAAACTCGGCTTCAGCGGGGCGATTCCACCATTTCCTATGACAATATCAGCTCAGGGCGCATTTTCTTCCGTATGGTTGCCGTCGATTCGGCATCGCCCACGAATGTCAGCAACGCGAGTGACGTGTATGGGCTCCGCCTGAACAGCTCGTCCGACCGGACGCTTCTGGTCGACGGCTTTGACAGGACCGAAGGATCCGGGAGCTACCATCTGGAGTCGCATCCCTTCGCCATGACCCATGGTTTTTCCGTAGCGGGAGATTTTGCGACCTGCGCGAACGATGCCATCATCGACGGATCCGTTCACCTGAACGCATTTGCGCGCGTGACCTGGATCCTGGGAGACGAATCGGAAAATGACGAGACGTTTTCATCGGCGGAGCAGATGCTCGTACAGGAGTATCTCCGGAATGGCGGGAAGCTCATGGTCAGCGGTTCGGAAATCGCCTACGACCTTGACCAGTCTTCAGGACCGACCACGGCCGACCGTGCGTTTCTCCACGACTTCCTCAAGGCGAGCTACGCGGCCGACGATGCCAACCAGTATGCGGTTATCGGCGCGGGCGGGACCGCGTTCAACGGGATGTCATTCAGGTACGGAATCGTTGCGGAGGGATCTCCCTACGAGGAAGACTGGCCGGACGTGTTGAGTGCGGCCGGTGGTTCGTTTCCTGTTCTTCTTTATGGAACATCCGGCACGGCCGGAACTGCCGCGGTCGCCTACAGCGGCACCTTTCCGGGTGGGAGCCGCACCGGCGCGGTGGTGACGATGGGGTTTCCCTTCGAGACGATCGGTGACAGGGGAACGCGTGACACGCTGATGAGCCGCGTCTTTGCGTTCTTCGGCGGCGTTACGGAGGTCCAGATCGAACCTGCGTTTCGCGAAATACCTCTCACGATCCGCCTGGAGCAGAACTATCCGAATCCGTTCAACCCCGTCACAACGATACGGTATGTGGTTGAGGCAGGGGGCGGGGGAACGGGAGAAGCCCTTGGAGCCAGCGCTTTGGGTGCGGGGGAAGGGAGGAGTCAAAAGGGGTCCGGGCTTCCGGGGATGGGGGAGGGGGGGAGCGGAACGCTCTCGGGAAATTCGGTTTCGGCGTTTGAAGGTGTGGCCCCGGGTGCCCGGGTGGTGAGACTCGTTGTGTACGACATACTCGGGCGGGAAGTGGCTGTGCTTGTGAATGAGAAGAAGGTGCCGGGGGTATACGATGTCCGGTTCGATGCCGCAGGTCTTGCAAGCGGCGTCTATATCTACCGGTTGCAGGTCAGCGGTTCCTCACCGCACGATTCCGGGAGCGGAGCGAACGGTCTCACCGAAACGCGCACAATGACACTCATTCGATGAAAAACATTCTCGTTCATGGTTTCATTCTCTGCAGCCTGCTGTGTGTGGGCCGGATGATTGCAGGAGAATCGCGCGAAGGGAAGTTTACGGTGACGACTTCTCTGAACCCTCCCGCAGCGAAGCAGCCGGGAGCGGCGACCCGATGGACGGTTACCGTCCTGGCCCGGAATGGCGTTGAGCTTTACCGCGTGGAGAAGCAGGTTCCTTACGGCTCGCCGTTTCCCGGAACGGCCGTTATGGATCATGCAGGAGAGCTCCTCCTTGTCGATGCCTTTGCCGGCTTTGTGGAATTCTATGACGGCTCGGGGGCATTGGTCCGTTCGTGGATGCCTTTCGGTGATGCTGCGCCCGACCATGAGCGGATTCTCAAATGCTCGGCTGCAGGTGATCGCGCGGCGTTTGTCGTTTCGTCCGCCGGCCAACCGCTCGCCCGGGTGGTGATGACTACACCCGATGGAGAGATCCTCTGGACCCGGACGCTGGAAGAGCCCTCCGCATCGGAGATCATACTCTCCGACGATGGTCAGGGTGTGATCGTTTCATCATACGTCATGACAGCATCGTTGCGTGCATCATCGAGCATTCTCTCACGCACAGGAAAGACTCTTGCCGAGGTCCCTCTCTTAATGCGTCACGCCGATTTTGACGGGGCAACGGGGCGGTGGGTGATTGCGGACGGAAACGAGGTCAGATCCGGCGTTACTGGAAAGAGTGCGCCGGAGGGTACGTGGATCACGGGTGGGCCGGCGGTGATCGTCACGGACGTCCGTCTCACGGTCACCGGCATCATCCTGCTTGCCGAAGGCGTCGAAGTGGCTTCGGACGGGATCCGGTATGCCAATGCCGCTCTGATTGGGCTTGACAGCGCCGGAATGGAGAGTTTTCGCCGGGAAGTGCAGGGGATGTGGGATGGTCCGGGGCGGATCGGTCTCCGAAGTGGCACAGGGGAGGGGGGAGCAGTATCGCCCGCGACATCGGCAACGGTAATACATGAGAAATGAATCATTTAGACACTTGCTTGACACTCGAAACGCGGTTCCGTATATTCCTCTTGACCCTTATGGTAGCGGGCATCCCCTGCCTTCCGCCTCTACCCCTACCATGGGCTTCCGATCCTGATCTTTCCTCAGTCTCTTAGATAGGCACCTATCACCAATGGAGCATCTATGAGAGTATTCGTTACTCTTTGCAGTGCTGCCCTACTCTTTGTCTCTTCTTTTGGTTTCGCTGGCACGACGGGAAAAATCGCCGGGACGGTGCGTGATGCTCGAACCGGAGAGCCGTTGCCGAGCGTGAACGTTGTTGTCGAAGGGACAATGATGGGTGCGGCGACGAATCCAGACGGATTCTTTGCAATCATCAACATCCCCCCCGGACGATACAAAGTCACTGCCACGCTCGTCGGGTTCAAACCCTCGTCGGCTGTCAATGTGCGTGTTGACATTGACCAGACCACGGATCTCAATCTCGCGCTCAGGGAAGAGGCGATTTCCGGTGAGGAAGTCACGGTCGTCGCAACACGCCCTGTGGTGGATCGCGACGTGGCTGCGAGCCGCGCGAACATCGAAATCGCTGACGTTGAAAAGCTTCCTGTCGTCTCGGTTACCGGCGCGATCGGTTTGCAGGCAGGGGTTGAGGGCCTGAGCGTTCGCGGGGGTGACACGTACGAGACAGCTTTCATGGTCAACGGCATGATGCTGCGCGACGAACGCACGAATGCTCCGTACTCCTCCGTCTCGCTTCTCTCAGTCCAGGATATTCAGGTGCAAACGGGCGGCTTCAGTGCCGAGTATGGCAATGTGCGTTCAGGCGTTATCAATGTCGTCACGAAAGAAGGCGGCAAGTCCGGATACACGTTCGGGGCAATGGTGCGTGCGAGCAATGCCCAGCCGAAGCACTTCGGCCCTTCGATCTATGACCGGAATTCGTACTGGATTCGTCCCTATGTGGATCCGCAGGTTGCGTGGCTTGGCACCACCGCCTCCAATCCGGCTACAGGCCAGCCCTACTGGGACATCTACACGCAAAAACAATACCCTTCCTTTGAAGGATGGAACTCCCTCGCGGCCAAGAACGTTGGCACCGCGCTGGAGCTCACCCCTGAAGCCCTGCAGCGGCTCTTTCTCTGGCAGTATCGCAGACAGGCAGAGATCAATGATGCAGACTACAATATCGATCTGACATTTGGCGGTCCCGTTCCCTTCATCAGCGAGGAGGCCGGCAATCTGCGCTTCTTTGCCGCGTTCCAGAAGACGCAGAACATGTATCTGGTTCCACTCTCTGACAATGCGTGGCGCGATTACAGCGGGTCGATAAAGTTTACGTCCGATATCAGCGGCGCGATGAAGCTGAATGTCGAAGGCCGCATTGGCAGGACCAGCGGAACAAACAACAACAACGGTGGCTTCCCCGGGATGTTTCAGTCCCCTGAAAGCATCGGGGGGGTGATGAACCGCGTGAGCTATATTGACACACGCATCTTTGCCACCGACTACTGGGCTCCGGCGTCCACGGACTATTACTCCGCAAGCGCGAAGTTGTCTGATGCGCTCAGCGCCAGCACGTATTACGAAGCGAGTCTGAGCATATTCCGCGCCGAATACAACATCAACCCCGGCCGGCTGAGAGACACGAGCAAGGTCTACAAGTTCGGCAACAACTACTATGCGGATGAGTCGCCGTTTGGATTCTTTCCCGAGCCGGACCCTGCGAGCGGGCTGGGCAATATTCGTTTCGGGATCGGTTTCAGTAACTCGCGCGACACCAGCACCGTGACGTCGTATACGGGCAAGTTCGATATTACGAGCCAGCTGGACCGGTACAACCAGATCAAGGCAGGGATCGAGTTTGTCTATACAGATCAGAATATCAACTACGGCCTGTTTGACGCAAAGCTGAAGGACAACACCTATCAGGCCGGCTATCACCGGTTCCCGATCAAGGGAGCATTGTACGTACGCGACAAGCTGGAATTTGAAGGAATGGTTGCGGACCTCGGGTTGCGCCTCGACTATCTGAACCCGCAGGGAGAATGGTATGATTATGAGCCGTTTACCGCCGCCTTCAATCCCATCAACAGCCCCGTCATCGATACGCTCCTGACCGTCTCACCGGTCAAGAAGCAGCTCATCTTCAGCCCCCGGCTGGGCGTCTCGTTTCCGATCTCGGAGGATGCAAAGCTGTATTTCAACTACGGGCACTTCTACCAGCAGCCCTGGCCTGACAACATGTATCTGTTGAGGCGGTCGGGCTTTGATGAGTCGATCCGCAGGGTCGCCGATCCGAACGCCCGGCTGCCGCGCACGATCGCGTACGAGCTGGGCTATGAACAGAGCATAGCCGACCAGTACCTGTTGCGCGTCGCGGGCTATTACAAAGATATCAGCGCCGAATCGCTCATGGTCGGCTACACCAGCAACACAAGGAAGAACACCGAATACCTGCGCCCCATGAGTAACTCGTACCGGGACATCCGCGGGTTCGAAGTAAGTGTGTACAAGAACCGCGGCAACTGGTTCCAGGGATTCATCAACTACACCTACGATGTCCGTACAAGCGGGTACTTCGGCACGAGTCATTATTATGAGAGCGCCATCGAACAAGCGAAGTATGATCTGGCGAATATCCCTCAAGAGAAGCCCATCCCGCGACCGTATGCCCGGCTCAACCTCGACTTTTTCACGCCCCACGAATTCGGTCCGGACATTGGCGGGGTCCATCTCCTGGCTGACTGGCGGATCAATTTCGTGAGCTCCTGGCGTTCAGGCTACTATTTCACGTGGTCGAATGGCTCCAGCATCCCCGGAGTGGAAAACAACCTGCAGTGGACCGATTTCTTCAATACGGACATGCGTATCACGAAAGATTTCCAATTCGGAAGGATGAACCTGCAGCTCTTTGCCGACGTCTCAAACCTCTTCAACTTCAAGTACATGACGACGTACGGATTCGTGACGGGGGACGACTACAACACCTATCTCCGGTCGCTCCATCAGCCGAAGTTCAACACCGATTTCGAAACGAAAGCGGGGTTTGTGAATATCGTCGGGAGCGATCGCCCCGGGACGTACCGGGAAGAGGGTGTCGAGTTCCAGCCGATCGAGGCATACCGGCGGTACGCGGACATCATGGCACTGGCCAGCCCGCAAACCAGGCCCTTCTATTATGCCGTCGACGCAGATAAATACTATCAGTTTGTGAACGGTACGTGGCAGGTGGTGGACGCCGGGCGTCTCCAGCAGGTGATTGACGACAAGGCGTACATCGACATGCCTAACCAGGATACATTCACGTTTCTGAATCCACGGCGCGTCTTCTTCGGTATCCGCCTGTGGCTCGAGATCTGACGCTATCCGGCCCCCGGACCGGAGTGGCAATCAAGACTACGCAATTGCGAGGGAACACATGAAGCATTTTCGTCGTGCATCACACATCTGCGGACGGCTTATCATCCTGGGGGTGCTGCTGGCACCGGGGGGCGCTTCCGTGCATGCGCAGCAACAGGTTAAATGGATGACAGCCGGTTCGCTTCACAACTGGTTTTCCAGTCTCGGGTGCGAGATCGAAGTCGGACGGTCGTCCAACGCTGACCAGCAGGATGGCCTCCAGTGGCCAGCGTGGTACAACTACCAGGATTGCCAGGCGGCAAAGGGCTTCTGGATAGGGACGACGAATTTTACCGATGCCGGCAACTCTCCGTGGCCGTACAAAGTCGTCCACATCGGGCCGCGTGTCCGCGGAACCGGCGAGTTCGTCCCGGTACAGTTCGAGATGGTGAGCAAGTATGCTCCGCCGGACGTGATGGTGAACGGGGCGCTGACAGAGGGGAAGTTCGTGGACAACGACCGTGTCGATCCGACTATGGCAGCCGACAGAATGATCATCAATGTGGTGAACACCTCGATCGGGATCACCATGACCCGGAAGATCCTGCAGTTCAGTCAGCAGTACCACGACAACTATATGATTTTCGACTACACGTTTACGAATACCGGCAACACTAATGCCGATCCGGCGATTGAATTACCCAACAAGACACTGACGGGGGTGTATTTCTACTGGCAGTACCGCTATTCGCCGACGGCCGATGTCCGCTACGTGATCGGCAACCCCACCAGCTGGGGAAAGAACGCGATGAACGATACGCGCGGTGACGGATATCTGCTTCCCTCGACCGGCCAGCCGGACGTCGACGATGCTGTCAACATTCCGGGCGTGTATACCGCGCCCCATATGCGCATTCAATATACGTGGCACGGGAAGTTCCCTCCATTCACGACCTATGACAATCTGGGCGCCCCCATCTGGGTGCCCTACTACGACCAGACGGACACCACGGGCCGTCTGGGTTCGCCGCAATTCGTCGGACACGTGACGATCCATGCCGACAAATCGCCGACGGATTCGACGGATGATTTTTCGCAGCCCAGCACAACCTCCTATGAAGGGTCGGACGAGCCCAACACGTCGGGCAACAGCGAGTTCAACGGGACGAAGATGCAGAGTGAATACACCGAGTGGATACAGCGCGGGCATTTGTTCCCGCGCCACGCCTGGCTGATCGAGCCGCAGGGCAAGTTCAATGCCCCAACCGGCGATCCGTCATTCGTGGCCCCTCATGCGCCGAACGCTGCGGGAGGCGGCTATTCCAGTGCAGACGGATACGGGCCGTACACTCTCGCCCCGGGCCAGAGTATTCATATCGTGATTGCGGAAGGGGCGGCGGGCCTGAGCAGGGAGCGCTGTATCGCCCTCGGCCGGGCGTTTAAGGCCGGACAGCTTGGTCCGACGGCACCTGGTCTTGCCATTCAGAAGAATGACTCGGTGCTCACCGGCAAGGACTCGCTCTTTCAGACGTTCCGCAGGGCAATCGGCAACTACAAGACGGGATACGGCATACCTGCCGCGCCGCCGCCGCCGAGCTCATTCTCCGTCAACAACGGCGATCCGATCGACCTCACATGGGATGTCGCGAATCCCGGGGACCCGAACGTGACCGGCTTCAAAATCTACCGTGCCACCGGACGGTACGATGGTGACTATACGATGATCTACCGGGGCGGACGCAGCGAACGGTCCTACAAGGATGTGACTGCCGCGCGCGGTGTCGCCAATTACTATTATATGGTGACGATCGGCGACCCCTCGTTGAATACGGGCACCGGACTGACGCCGCTGGATACACTGTACAGCAACCGTATCTACACGCAGACGTACGCGCCGGCCTTTTTCAAGGCGAAGTATCCGACGGGACAGTCCATGGACTCGATCAGGATTGTTCCCAACCCCTTTGTCCTTTCGTCCAACTCCACGGCGCTCCGGTTCGAGGGTGAGCCGGACAAGATCGCCTTTTACAATATTCCTGGCAGGTGCCGCATCAGCATCTACACGGAACTCGGTGAATTGATCAACGAGTTCGATCATACCGACGGGAGCGGAGACGAGTACTGGAAATCGGTGACGTCCTCCCGCCAGATCGTCGTGAGCGGCATCTATATCGTTGTTTTCCAGAATCTGGACACCGGTTTGCGGGCGTTCCGCAAACTCGCGGTTATCCGTTAATATGAATGACCACAGGATTGGGACTCTCATGCGAAGACTAACGACTTTCGTGCCGGTCCTTGTCGCGGCCCTCGGCCTCCTGGCAGTCAATGCCACCGGCCAACAGAAGCTTGCGCAGACAGGCATGAAATTTCTGAGTGTCAGCCTCGATGCGCGGGCGACGGCCATGGGGGAGGCCATGACAGCCGTTGAAGCCGGCCCATCATCCATGTTCTACAATCCGGCCGGTATGGCGCGGACGCCCGGTTTTGCTTCCGTCGCCCTCGGCCAGGTGGAATGGATTGCCGACATCCGGCACAACTATGCCGCCGCAACCGTCAGCCCCTGGGATGGCGAGTATGGCATCCTCGGGCTCATGGTGCAAACAGTGGATTATGGCGAGCTCCAGGGGACGATCCGTGACGGGTCCTCTCCGAAAGGGTACATTGACATCGGGAACTTCACCCCGAAAGCGACGATGATCGGCCTCGGATACGCCCGCGCGCTGAGCGACAAATTCGCCATCGGCGGCGCGGTGAAGTGGATGCGTCAGGACCTCGGGGAAGGGATTATCGACATTGCCACGAACGGTGGCCTTGTGAAGCGGTCGGATGTTGCCGAGATTGTCGCGTTCGACTTTGGCATGGATTACAAGACCGGGTTCGAGAGCCTGCAATTCGGTGTAGTGATACGGAATTTCTCGAAAGAAGCCCGGTACATCGACGAAGGGTTCCAGCTGCCTCTGACCTTCAGGATCGGCATGATGATGGATGTGCTCGACTTCATCGAGGCCGACAAGGATATGCATCAATTCCTCGTTTCGCTGGAGGCCGAACATCCGCGCGACTTTCCCGAACGCGTCAAAATGGGGGGCGAATACATCTTCATGCAGATACTCTCGTTGCGCGCGGGCTTCATCTCGCGTGCCGACGAGCAGAAATTCTCGTTCGGGGTCGGCCTGCAGAAGACACTCGGACCGGTGGGTCTTGGTGTCGACTACGCCTATACCCCGTTCGGGGTGTTTGACAAAGTCCACACCTTTGCGGTGCGATTCTCATTCTGAGAAATCACCTTCTTTCTGAATTCGATACGGGATGCACCATGATCACTCGAGTAATGCTTTTCCTGCTGGCGGTTGTCGTGATGGCGGGTCTCTGGAGCGGCTGCAAAGAAGATCCGCCCGCGAGCCTGTTCGACCCCAATTATGTAAGCGGTCCGCAACCCGCGGTCACGGGAATCCTCCCCTCATCCGGCGCGCTTGCGGGGGTCACGACGCTCACGGTCAATGGCCGGAACTTTTCCCCGACGTCTGGCAACAACCTGGTCTTCTTCGACAAGAGCGCCGCGATTGTCCTTCAGGCAACCGCCACGTCATTGACGGTGAAAGCGCCGAACCTCGTCAAGGACTCGATCCAGGTCAAAATAGCCGTGGCTGGGTCCGATCTGTACAGTACACCCTTCCTTTATAGTCTGGGACTGGCAGCGAATGAAAAGTACGCAAACTTTGCCACGGGCGAAGAGGGAGTCGGCATCGAGTGCGATACCGCAGGCAATCTCTTTGTGTCCATGATTACATCCACCGGCGGGATCGGGGTCAAGAAGTTCACTCCTGCAGGAGATCGGACCGACTACTCTCCCATCCTCAGCTCGGCGGTGGCAAGCTGGAAGAACATGAAATTCGGCCCGGGAGGTGCCTTATTCACCACGGCGTCCGGCCGCGCGATCCTCTTCCGGATTCCCCCCGGCGGAGGAGCACCCGCCGTCTGGCTGTCCGGTGGAGGCTTGAGCGTCCTGGCTGATCTCGATGTTGACGCAAACGGCAACATCTGGACGTGCGGGGCCAACGGAAACATCTACCGTGTGAGCCCGACCAAAGCGGTCAGGATGTTCCCGTGCACCGGAACCCTCCGAGCGATCCGGATCTACAACAACGCCGTGTACGTCGGCGGAAAGAGGGATTCCCTCGAAAAAGTGTGGAAGTTCCCCGTCATCGGTGTCGACAGCCTTGATGCCGAACAGGAGTATTTCAATCTGTCGTCCGTGTACGGTGCGAACTCATCCGGCGTATATGCGATGACATTTGCGGACGACGGGGATCTCTATATCGGGACAGACGCTGCCGAGGGCATCCGCGTGGTCCATCCATCGAAAACCAGTGAACCGTTCTACTCTGGTTTGATCAAGGGTGCGACGGTATCCGTGACGTGGGGAAAAGGGACTGACCTATTTCAGAGCCGGTCCTCGGTCCCCGGCCGCGGCGGCCGTGAAGATCAATACGCAGAAGGCGGGAGCGCCCTACTACGGACGGTTGTTGCCGTAAACAGGTACGTGCGAAAACGAAGGGGTGCAGGCGTGAGCCACGCCATGACCCTCTCGTTTGCATGATGCAGTAGCTATGATGTCGATGTCTACAGTTCACCATGCTCACTCACAAAGGAGGTTGTAATGATGAAAGCCTTTACTGCAATCCTCACTCTGGCACTCTGCCTGGCGTTTGTCGGCACCGCCGACGCGCAGTGGCAATTTGTCAAGGTGTTTCCGGATACCGGCGTTGCCTACGGCACAGGCGTGCATGGCATCGCGGTCGACAAAGAGGGAAAAGTCTGGGTGTGTCCTTTCAACCGGACGAACCTCGATTCCATTCCGGGTGGCATCGGCGTGGTCTCCATCTACGTATACAACGCTGACGGGACTCCCGCCACACTTGGAAAGATCAACATTATTGCGACGCCGGGAAGGATTGACACCATCTTCTCGACCGGAAGTATTCGGGGAGCGCGTGCGGACGAGGATGGAAACATCGTAATCAGCGGATATGGAAACTTTGGCGGCGATGGCGCCGCAAAGGGGCACTTCTGGAAGCTCGACTACAAGACAGGCGCCGGCTTGGCGCATGTCGGTGTGACGGGAAGCCAGACGGCTCCGGCGTTCACGAGCGCCGGCGAAATGCTGACCGCGAACGTCGGACCGGGTAACCCGATCAGGCTCTGGAACGGCACAGACTTCTCCACCCTGGGCAACGCGGTCGATGCAGTGCAGGGATTCTCCCGTACCCTCGAAGTCTCGAAGAATGGCAATGATATCTACTGGTGCGGCTACACCCTCGCCCAGATCCTCGTGTACCACTGCGACAACGGGACACTCGGGCCGTACGCGTTGGCGGACAGTTTCGCCATCGGATGCCAGGTGGAATCCATTGCCTGGAACACCAAGGATGGATATCTGTACTTCAGCTCCGGCAACATCGATACGGTAGACTATACGCCGCCGGTCCCGGCACCGTGGACGACGACGGTCTGGTATGCATGGGATGCCGCCACCAAGCAGGTGAAAGACAGCATTGCCTGGAACTGGAATGCCTATCCGTACAATGTCGTCCCGGTGACCAACGGCCCGCGTCCGCGCGGCATCGCATTCTCCGTGACCGGTGATACGGCATATGTCGCCTGCTACAACCACCCACGGGCTGCCGTCCAGATGTTCAAACGCGTCGCGACCAGCGTCGACCAGGTCGACAACGGCATCCCCAGCGGCTACACGCTGTCGCAGAACTATCCGAACCCCTTCAACCCGTCGACCGAAATTCAGTTCACGCTGACGACGGCCGGTTTCACCACATTGAAGGTCTATGACATGCTCGGCAAGGAAGTCGCCACGCTGGTGGACGAGAACCTGGCTCCGGGCACGTTCAAGACGAAGTTCGATGCGTCGCGCCTCGCATCAGGCACGTATATCTATACCCTGACGTCGAACGGCGTTCGCCTGAACAACAGGATGCTCCTCTTGAAGTAGGACGAACGTTTCGCGTGACGTTTCTGTGGCTTTTACGATCTAACAGGCAAGGCATCCGACGCGATTGTCGGATGCCTTTGTCGTATTTGTGCTGATAATCCCGTATCTTGAAGGGTATTCTTCGACGCCATGACGACAACAGGGGAAAAGGGGACGTTGCCATGAAGACGTATCTTTGTATCGGGTTTCTGATTGTAGCGTTTGCCGCCGTGCATCAGGGGGCGGCCCAGGTTCCTCCCAAGAGGGAGTTCCGGGGAGTGTGGTTGACCACGGTCGGCAACGGCGACTGGCCTTCATCGCCCGGCCTCCCGGCCGGGACGCAACAGTCGCAGATGATCACGTTTCTCGACCGGCTCCACGAAACCGGGATCAATGTGGTCTTTCTTCAGGTCAGGCCGGAATGTGATGCCTTCTATCAGTCAGCTCTGGAACCATGGTCCTACTGGCTGACAGGCATGCAGGGGTCTCCGCCCGTCCCCTTGTACGATCCTCTCGAGTTTGCCGTTGCGGAGGCACACAAGCGCGGCATGGAACTGCATGCGTGGTTCAATCCCTATCGCGCGATCCGGAGCGGGAGCTCGTACACAAAGGCCGCGAATCATGTCGTCAATACACACCCGGAGTGGCTGCTCACGATCAGCACGACCACGATTCTCGATCCGGGGAAGTCCGTGGTTCGCAACTACGTTCTGAATGTGATCTCGGATGTGGTGCGCCGGTACGATATCGACGGCGTGGTGATGGATGACTATTTCTATGTCGAAGGGATATCGACCCAGGACGCTGCAACCTTTGCGGCCGAACCCCGCGGCTTCGCCGACCTCGGTGACTGGCGGCGCAACAACGTCAATCTTCTGGTCCGTGGAATCTATGACAGCGTCAACGCGATCAAACCGTGGGTGAAATTCGGCATGAGCCCGCGCGGGATCTGGAAAAATGGGGTCCCTCCTGGCATCATCGGGGCCAATAACTACAGCGAGATCTACTGCGATGCTGTCGCGTGGCTGCAGGGGAAGTATATCGACTATTTTTCGCCACAACTGTACTGGAGGTTCGGCGGATCGCAGGACTATGCACTGCTCGAACCGTGGTGGGCGACGCAGCTTAACGGCAGGATCTACTGCCCGTCGCTGGCCGCCTACCGGATCGGCCAGTCCACGTTCGGCGGGGCAGGAGAAATCGCGCACCAGATCAGATTCTACCGCGACAACGGCAACGCCCAGGGGAACGTCCCCTTCACCGCGAACAACCTGACGAACAACCTCGGCGGCATCGGTGACACGCTCAGGAACGATCTCTATCGATACCCCGCGCTCGTTCCCGTCATTCCCTGGAAAGACACGATTGCGCCGAACCCACCACGAGGGATCCAGTTTGCACGGGTGGGTGCAAACGGCCCGGCAGCCATCACGTGGGAGCTCCCGATCATTGATCCGGGAGCTGACAGTGCGTTCCGGTATGCAGTCTACCGATTCGATCACACTCCCTCCCTCCCCGGTGACCTCGCGGACCCGCGGAATATGATCGCGGTCTCCGGCTCCCGGCAGTTTGTCCCCCCCATTCCGACGACCGGGGGGCCATACTCCTTTGTGGTCACCGCCCTTGACCGGAACCAGAATGAGAGCATACCGAGCGATGTTGTTCCGGTGAGCACTCCCGGCGTTCCTGTTCTCGCGTTTCCTGCGGACGGGGCGACTGCAGTTCCCGAAAGTGTGAAAGTTGTTTGGAAGGGCGAACCGCTGGCCTCCCTGTACCACCTGCAGGGGTCAGGTGACTCGGCGTTCGCGGGAGTATTCTTTGCGAACGATTCGACGCTGACGGATACTTCGGCAATCGTCCGCGGATACCAGGGGCAGGTCCGCGCATACTGGCGCGTCCGGTCGCTGAATGGGTCAGGCAGCTCCGCGTTCTCAGATGCTTTCTCATTCGTTTCCGGTGTGCCGGCTCTTGCGACGCTTCTCTTTCCGCCCAATGTGACGGTGGACCAGCCGGTGACGTTACCCCTGATGTGGAGCCACGCCCAGGCAGCCACCTCGTACCGCGTACAGCTGGCGGTCAACGCATCGTTCAGCCCCGCGATCATGGACACGACGGTGGCGGGCGATACGACAGTTGCAACACCCCCGCTCGAGTATTATAAGATCTACTTCTGGCGTGTGAAAGCCGTCAACGCCATCGGGGAGTCCGAGTGGACCGCGTATTTCCGCTTCCGGACAGTTCAGGTCACCGATGTGGCCGAGGGTGACGAGCTTCCAACAGCGTATTCGCTCAGTCAGAATTTTCCGAATCCCTTCAACCCGAGCACGAGCATCCGGTTTGCCGTGCCACAGGCCGGCCGGGTGGTCATCACGGTGTTCGACCTGCTCGGGAGGGAAGAGACCACGCTTGTCGACAGTGACATGCCCGTCGGCACGTACACCGTCACCTGGGATGCGACGCGGATGGCGAGTGGGATGTATTTCTACCGGATGCGATCCGGCGATTTTGTTGCCACAAAGAGGATGTTGCTGGTTCGGTAAGCGGCGTTCGGTACGACTCGTACCCCTGCGAAGTTCTTCACACAAAGAGACCATGCCATGCACAGACTATCCCGACTCGTGCTCGCCTGCGCAGGTGCTCTGGCGGCTGCCGCAGTCATCCCGCTCCCATCTGTCGCACAGCCCGATGGAACACCCATGCTCTCCGACCTTCTGAAAGAAGCCCGGCAGAAGTTCGCCCCGGATCGCCGGACTGCCGTGTTCGACGTGCAGATCGAACCCCACGACACGTTTGCCGTGGTGAAAGGGGAGATCCACTCTGCAAGCATGAAAGAGGAACTGCTGGCCTACATCAGGGAACGGACGACGATGACACTTGAAGATAGCCTGATGGCCCTCCCGCAACCGTCAGTCGGTGAACAGACATTCGCAGTGGTTTCCGTGAGTGTGGCCAATGTCCGCACACGCCCCGACCACCCGGCCGAGATGGGGACCCAGGCGATTTTGGGGACTCCCCTTCGCATTTTGAAGAAGGAACATGGCTGGTACTATGTGCAGACCCCGGACGGATATCTCGGGTGGACGGACGACCGGATCGTCCTGATGACGGCCGAGCAGTTTGCCGCCTGGAATGCGCGATCCCGCGTGATTGTGACTGCAGAATTCTCTTTCACGCGAACCGTGGATGACCGGACTTCGCAAGTGGTCAGTGATGTCGTCGCCGGGAGCATTCTTGCTCTGCGCGGCGCAACGCGGACCGCGTATGAAGTGGAATACCCGGATGGGCGGACCGCTTTTCTCCGCAAAGAGGAGGGTCAGCCATACGCGGAGTGGCTCGCGCACGCTGGCGCAACTCCGGAGACCATCGTGGCAACCGCGAGGCGTTTCTTCGGTATCCCTTATCTCTGGGGGGGCACATCGGCGAAAGGGATGGATTGTTCCGGGTACACCAAGACCGTCTACTTCCTCAACGGCATCCTCCTGCCGCGTGATGCCAGTCAACAGGTCCATGTCGGCGAACTTCTGGATACGTCCGGCGGTCTCGACCTGCGTCCCGGCGACCTTCTCTTTTTCGGGTTCCGTGCCACAGCCGAACGCAAGGAGCGGGTAACCCATGTGGCCATATCCCTCGGAGGGAAACGGTTCATCCACGCCTCCAGCGACGTGCGGATCAACAGTCTCGACCCGGCCGACAGCGACTACAGCCGGTACCGCGAGCAGATGTTTCTCCGTGCGAAGAGGATCATCGGTGCGGGAGCGGACACCGGCGTGCGCCCGCTGACGCACGAACCATACTATGGAGCGGGCCATGAGTAAACGCCATGCGCGCTCAGAAGGAGGAACCGGTGCGTCGCGCCGCGACTTCCTTCGCATGGTGGCGCTCACCGGAGCCGGGGTGGCTCTCGGTCACCGTGCCGCTGCGTTCCCAATCACTTTTTCGGTCAACGACATGAAACTCCGCTTCTATCCCTACACCCTCGAACTCAAGCACACTTTTACGATCGCGACGAGTTCACGGACCACGACTCCCACCATGTTGGTGGAAGTCGAGAAGGACGGCATCACCGGCTACGGCGAGGCATCCATGCCTCCCTATCTCGGTGAAAGCCAGGAGACGGCAGCCCGGTTTCTGCAGCAGGTGGATCCCATGACCTGGGCCGATCCGTTTCAGCTTCAGGATGTGCTTCCCGTCGTCGATTCCATCGCTCCCGGCAATCCGGCCGCGAAGGCAGCAGTGGACATCGCGCTCCATGACTGGATCGGCAAGAAAATGGGACAGCCGTGGTTCCGGATCTGGGGACTCAATCCGACCAGAACTCCTGTGACCTCCTTCACCATCGGGATCGACACGAAAGAGATCGTCCGGGAGAAGACCAGAGAAGCGAGCATCTACAAAGTGCTGAAGATCAAGCTCGGCCGTGAGACGGACAGGATGATGATCGACACCATCCGGGAGGTGACCGATACGCCCCTCTGCGTGGACGTCAACCAGGGGTGGAAGGACCGGAACGAAGCGCTGAAGATGATCGAGTGGCTGGCGACAAAGAACCTTCTTTTTGTGGAACAACCAATGCCGAAGGAGCAGATTGAGGATATCGCCTGGCTCCGGGAACGGAGCCCGCTACCCATCATCGGCGACGAAAGCGTGCAGCGGCTGCCGGACGTGCGCAAAGCGTGGGGTGTGTACGACGGAGTCAACATCAAGCTGATGAAGTGTACCGGCATGCGCGAAGCGCACGCCATGATCACACTCGCCCGGGCGCTCGACATGAAAGTGATGCTCGGCTGCATGACCGAGACTTCCTGTGCGATCTCCGCCGCCGCCCATCTCTCTCCGCTCGTCGACTGGGCCGACCTGGACGGGGCGGTGCTGATCAAGAATGATCTGTTCGACGGCGCAACAATCGTAGACGGCAGAGTGACATTGCCCGACAGACCGGGGATCGGAGTTATCAAAAGGCGATAATCACCGATGGAGAACGCGGTAGAAGCGGGGTGCTCCCCCGCGTCGATCTCTACGGCTCTCCGGTTTTGCTCTTTCATCCCCCAGAACATCCGCAGGAGCTCCATGGTCTCACCACAGCAGCGGCTGCTTTCGCTTGACGCTTTCCGGGGCGCAACAATCGCCGGCATGATTCTGGTGAACAACCCCGGTACGTGGAGCGCCATCTATCCCCAGCTCCGTCATGCGGCGTGGGACGGATGGACGTTTACCGACTTCATCTTTCCCTTCTTCCTCTGGATTGTCGGTGTCGCGATGACGCTGTCGTTTGCGAAGCGTGTCCAGCAGGGCGCCGACAAAACACATCTGCTCATGCACGTCTTCCGGCGCGCGCTGATTATTTTCGGGCTCGGACTCTTTCTGAACGGGTTTCCCTTCGGGCTGGTCTCCACGCACGAGTTCTCCTGGGCGACGATCCGTATTCCCGGCGTCCTCCAGCGCATCGCGGTCTGTTATCTCCTTGCGAGCACGATCTTCCTGTATTCGGGGGTGCGCGCGCAGGTCTTCTGGATCGTCGGACTTCTGGCATCGTACTGGCTCGTCCTGAAGCTCGTACCGGTGCCGGGCTTCGGGGCTGGCGGCCTCGATATGGAAGGGAACCTCTGTCGCTTTGTCGATTCCCACCTGCTGGCCGGCCACACCTGGCGCGGGGCGCCGGTGCCGGGTTTCGATCCGGAGGGGATCCTGAGCACGATCCCTGCGATCGCGACGACACTTCTGGGAGCCCTGACGGGGCATTTCATCCGATCCGAACGTTCCCGCGAGGAAAAGACGGCCTGGATGTTCGTTGCGGGCAACTTCCTCCTCCTGCTCGGCGCCATCCTGGATATGTGGATGCCGATCAACAAGAACCTCTGGACAACCAGCTACGTCATCTTCATGGCGGGATGGGCAAACGTCTGCCTGGCAATGTTCTACTGGCTGATCGACGTACAGGGGCACACGAAGTGGGCGACGCCATTCGTGATTTACGGTATGAACGCCATCACGGTGTTCGTCCTCTCGGGCATTGTCGGCCGGACGATGGGGCTGATCCAGTGGACCACGGCGGAAGGGACAATGATCGATCTGAAGATCTTCCTCTATCAGACGGTGTTCGTCCCGCTCGCAAGCCCGGTGAACGCATCGCTGCTGTTCGCCATCAGCTTCATTACCGTGATGTATCTTGTCGTCTGGTTCATGTGGAAAAAGAAATGGTTCCTGAAAGTATGAGACGTTTCATCATGCTCCTCTTGTGTGCAACTGCCATGGCCGCCACCACAGACGCACAACCTGACACGATCACCATCCGGGCCGAGCTGCAGCGTCTGGAACAGCTGTACGGGGGGCATCTCGGCGTGATGGCGAAGAATCTCCGGACCGGCGAAACCGTGAGCTACAATGCTATGGAACGGTTTCCCACGGCGAGCCTGATCAAATACCCCGTGATGGCGGCGTTTTTCCATGAGGTCAGGGAGGGGCGCGTTGACGGGGCCACCCGCATTGTACTCACGGCGGAAGACAAGAAACCCGGGTCGGGGGTCCTGCAGATGCTTGACGACGGCGCGAACATTTCGCTTCTCGATGCCGTGAAGCTGATGATCGTTCTGAGTGACAATGCCGGGACAAATCTCGTGCTCGATCGCCTGGCTGCGACCCACGAAGCCAGGCTGGCGACGGTGAACGATTTCATGCTCCAGATCGGCCTGAAGAACACCCGCCTGTTGAACCGGCTGTATACATGGGAAACAAAACAGCGTACCCCGGAAGGGATCAGGTACGGCATCGGAGTGTCGACGCCGGAGGACATGGTGACCCTGAGCGAAGCAATCTATCGCAGGACCTGTGTCGATAGCGCGTCGTCTGAGGCCATGCTGGCAATTCTGAAGGAGCAGTTCTACGACGACGCGATGCCGCGTCTGCTGCCGGCGTCGACGTGTGCAACCTTCTCGGTGGCCCACAAGACCGGCGGTGTGCAGGAAACGAAGACCGATGCAGGCCTCGTGCTCAGCGACCGGCTGGACATGGCGATTGCGGTCTTTGTCGACAAGCACCCGGACCACAGCGAGGGATCAAACAACGGGGCGTTGCTCCTTGGCGCCCATGTCGCGCGGGCGGTCTGGAACCACTTCACCGGGGACCGGGGGTACGACGCAGGACCGGTGCGCACCGACCATGTCGACTGGAACATGATCCCCGGCGGGAAGTGGGGGATCTGGCGGTCGCCCGCAGCTCCGTTTCCACATCCCCTGCGCGCCGAGGGGTTCACGCGTAGCGACGGGACACGGTACCCGTACTTCCCGCAGTACTGTGACAGCAGCGTCGTGGTGTTTGTGCCTGAGGGATTCACGCCGACACCGGAGGGGGCCAACGTCATCGTGCATTTCCACGGGCACATGAATGACAATATGGGCGTTCTGGAACGGTACGGCATGACCTCTGCGATGGCGGACGAACGGACGAATGCGATTCTGGTCCTTGCTCAGGGCCCGTACCGCGCCCGCGACTCGTTCGGGGGCACGATGGAAGACGCGGACGGACTCCGGCGGCTTGTGGATGATGTGCTTTCCACGATGGTCCGGGAAAAGGTCCTTGATGAACCGCGCCTCAGCCGGCTGATACTTTCCGCACACAGCGGCGGGTACCGCCCGGTGGCCTTCTGCCTGGACCGCGGAGGCCTCAACCCGAACATTGAGCGGCTGTTCCTCTTCGATGCCTTCTACGGCAATGCGGATTTCTACAAGGCCTGGCTGACCGGCGGTACCGGGATCATCGAAGCTGCCTACACCGAACACCTCGCGCAGGAGCACACGCAATTCGCCGCGGGGCTCGACTCCGGAGCGGCTGCACGGTTCAGGGCGACAGCAACCACGGTCGAACATGATCGGGTCGTGCAGACATTCCTGCACTCGTGGCTGTCACATCTCCCCGATGTATGGAAAACAGTTCAACCATAACGAATGTCTGAAACAGCATGAATCTGCGTACCTATGACACGACGTCGACAGTCGAAGCATTTGAGCTGAAGAAAAGCGGGAGGGCGTTCCGGTATCTTCCGACCGAAAAGATCAACGTCATCGAAATCGAGACGTTCCCGCTGCTCGGAAAGCTCACTGCCTTTCGTTTCATCGAATGGGTTCTGAAGAATCGCGGAGGGGTTGTATCGCTGCCGACCGGCAAGACCCCCGAGCACTTTATCAAATGGGTGACGCGCATTCTTGAACGCTGGGACAAGCCGGAGATCCGCTCCCTGTGCGAGGAGTACGGGATCGATACCGGACGGCGTCCGGAGATGGAATCTCTGTCCTTCGTCCAGATCGATGAATTCTATCCGATGGACGCAACGCAGCAGAACAGCTTCAACTGGTATGTCAACGAGTTCTATCTGAAGGGCTTCGGCCTGAAGCCCGAAAACGCCCTCCTCATCGATGCAACCATGCTCGGTATGCCCCCCGGCGTCAGCATGCAGGAGGTGTTCCCGAACAACATCGTGGACCTCTCGCTGCGCGTGCGGCAGACGCGAACGGATCTGGAACGCCGCCAGAAGGATGCGATCAACCGTGTGGACGAGTTCTGCATGGAATACGAGCGCAAGGTCCGTGAGATGGGAGGGATCGGTTTTTTCCTTGGAGGGATCGGTCCGGACGGTCACATTGCCTTCAACGTTCGTGGCTCGAGCGTCTATTCGGTGACGCGGCTGACCGGCACGAATTATGAAACGCAGGCGGCGGCGGCTACGGACCTCGGCGGCATCGAAGTGTCGCGGAGCCGTCTGGTCATTACGATCGGCCTGGCCACGATCACATACAACCCCACGGCCACCGCCATCATCATCGCCGCCGGAGATGCCAAGGCCAACATTGTAGCACTGGCCATCCAGAACGAAAAGAGCCCGCAATATCCGGCATCGGTTCTCCAGGACCTGGAAAGCGCGCGTATGTATCTTTCCAAAGGCGCTGCGAGCCAGCTTGTCGAACGGCGTTTCGAGACGTTCCGCAACAAGGCCGAATACAACCCCACCGACATCGATCATGTGATTATCTCGCTTTCGCTCAGAAAGCACAAGCCCATCAGCGCCCTGCAGGCGGACGATGTATCTGCCGATCGCTTCGGCGCGGAGCTCCTCAAGAAGACCGGCGCGCAGGTGCGTGACCTGACAGACGGCGTCCTATCCCGGATCAACACGAAGATTGAATGCGGACTTGCACAGGTCACGAAGACGGTTTTTCTGCATACCGAACCGCATCATGACGATATCATGCTGGGCTACCTGGCCCACATCTACCATCTGGTGCGCGATCCCAGCAACAAACACTACTTTGCCAACCTGACGTCGGGATTCACGGCGGTCTCGAATCCGTTCTGCCACTCCATCGTCACCAACCTTCAACCGTATATCGAGACGCCGGCGTTCCAGCGGCTGATCAAGGACGGGTATTTCAGTCCGAAACACTCCGGACGGCGGATGGAAGACGTGTTTATGTATCTGGACGGCGTGGCCGGAAACAGCATCGAAAAGAAGAACGAGGGTGAAGCGCGGCGGATGCTCCGCAACCTGATCGAGGTGTACAATTCAAGCGATCTCCGCGTGCTGCGCCTCCGCGTCAAGGAGCTGGCGGAATATTTCCAGACGCAATATCCCGGGGCCAAAGACCCACCGGACGTCCAGGTGTTCAAGGGGACCATCCGGGAGTGGGAAGTGGAGCTGCTGTGGGCGTACTTCGGCATCGACACCTCCGCCATTTCCGCTCTCCGCCTCGGGTTCTACACGGGGGACATCTTCTCGGAAGAGCCGGAAGTCGACCGCGACGTCATCCCCATCTATCAGCTCATCAAGAAAGTAAAACCGAACGTGTTGTCGGTGGCGTTTGATCCGGAGGGGAGCGGCCCGGACACGCACTATAAGGCGTTGCAGGCGGTGGCCGAAGCGCTCAGGATGTACGAGAAAGACAGCGGCGACGATGAAATCCGCGTCTGGGGGTACCGGAATGTCTGGTACCGCTTCCGCCCATCAGAAGCCGACCTGATGGTTCCAGTTTCTCTGAACTCCCTCTCGCTGCTCCATACGGCATTTATGAACTGTTTCGGCTCGCAGAGTGCGGCGTCGTTCCCGAGTTATGAGCACGACGGTCCGTTCTCCGAGCTGGCACAGCAGATCCAGGTGGGGCAATACGACATGCTCAAGACCTGCCTGGGCCACGATTTCTTCCAGAAACACACCCATCCGCGGATGCGAGCTGCACGGGGGATGATCTTCCTGAAGGAGATGGACCTCGCTGAGTTCTATGAAAAGGTCCGCGAGCTGAAGAAACTCACCGAAGCGAAGGAGTGATCATGCGCAGTGCAATCTGTTTGCTGCTGATGAGCGTTGCCGCCACGGCCGCCGTCAGCCAGGTCCGTGTTCTGTCCGTTGAGCAGCTTCCGCTTCCGTCCGGGATGACGTGGAGCGCTCCCCAGTTTGCCCCCGGCGGTACCACAATCTTTCTGTCGAGCTCCGGATACCGCGGCATCTGGGAGTACCGGCCTGCGGGCGGAATCCTCCGTCAGATTACCGACGATGCCGGGGCCGGGTTCGGGTTTTCCGTCTCTCCGGATGGCGCCCGTCTTGCCTACCGGAAAACGACCCTCGGCGTCAATGCGTTTGACCGCACCCAGGAGATCGTGGAGGTCGACCTCAGGTCCGCCCTATCGTCCTCCGTGGCGCGGGGAAGAGACGTGTCCGTTCCGGCCTGGTACGGGGAGCGTGTGATTCATCAACAGAGTGAAGGGATCGGCTCGCTTCCCGCCCCGCAGGAGCCGGCGGCCCGGAATGTGGTTCTGGGCATCGAGGGGACGAAGATCGCCATGGTCCGTGACGGGATGAAGGTCCTCCTCGATCCCTATGGCGGTGGCAGCTACATCTGGCCCTCGCTCTCCCCCGACGGGACGCGACTTCTCGCCTATGAAATGTCGCGTGGGACATTTGTCTGTGACGTGCAGGGGAATGTGCTTGCAACCTACGGCCGTCGCGATGCGCCGGCCTGGACGCGCAGCGGGAAATGGATCGTCTTCATGGATCAGAAGGACGACGGCGAAGCGATTCTCTCCTCCGATCTGTATGCGGTGTCTGTGGACGGTGCGACGACGGTTCGTCTCACAGACACTCCCGCGATCGAATTGATGCCTGCCTGTTCGCCGAGTTCCAACAGCATCGTCTGTTCTACTCCGACCGGTGAGGTCTATCTGTTGACCTATGAGGAGGAAGGACGATGAGGAATCGCCATTCGAGTCTGCGTACCGTGTTCCGTTTATTCCGTGCCGGCCTGCCGGTGTCCCTTGCCAGGCTGGCATTTCCCGTGCTGCTCTCCTCTGCGCTCCTTGTTCCCGCCTCGACCGTCTCTGTCCGTGCACAGGATCTGACCGGACTGAAGTTCTGCATCGACCCGGGACACGGCGGCCACAATGCCGCGAACGACCGGCATCTTATTCCGGATCCCGGCACCGACTTCTGGGAATCAGAAAGCAACTTCCAGAAGGCACTGCGACTGGATACTCTCCTGCAGGCACGGGGGGCCTGGGTGATTCTCACGCGGTATACCAACGACTATCCGTCGGATAACGACCCCTCGCTGTCTGCACGCTGGGCCCTTGCCAACGCCAACAATGTTCACTGGTTCCACTCCATTCACAGCAATGCCACCGGGTGGGCCGTCAACACCACGGTGAACTACACGCTTGTGCTGGTGAAGGAGGATATCGCCACGCGCCAGGCGGTCTGGCCTCAGGCGGTCACGATGTCGAACATTATCGGGCCCTCCATCCAGTCCAAGCTCCGGAATTCCCCGCGAACGACATGGACCTATCTCGACTACACGTTTTACGGCGGACCGAACGGCGGCTTCAATCTGGGTGTGCTCAACGGGCTTGCCATGCCGGGAGAGCTCTCGGAGGGGTCGTTCCATGACAACTTCCCGGAAACCCGCAGGCTGATGAACAACAACTACCTGAAGATGGAAGCATATGCCCTGCGGAACGCGTTCATGCAGTACTTCGGCGTGCCGGCGGACACCTTCGGCATTATCGCCGGCATTCAGACGAACGTGGCGACGGGGATGCCGGTGAACCTCACGCGCGTGCGTCTGCTCCCGGGTGACCGCGTCGTCAACGGCGATGCCTACAACAACGGATTCTATGCGTTCGACAACCTCCCCTCCGGCGCCTATACGCTGAGGTTCGAGACGCCGGGGTACACCCCTGACTCGGTTCAGGTGAACGTCGGTACGGGGGCGACGGTCTTCGTGGACAGGTCCCTGGTCTCGTTTGCGTATCCGAGCGTGCTGACCACCACACCGGTCAACAACGACACGGCGTTTTCCGGAGCAAGCTCCATCGAGATCGCCTTCTCGAAACCCATGGACACCGCCTCCGTCCGGGCTGCGTTCAGCATCACGCCTGGCGCGCCGGGGATATTTTCATGGGCGACGAACAACACGCGGATGACATTCGATCCGGTCGGGCTTCTCGATTTCTGGGTGGACTATACGGTGCGTGTTGACACAACAGCCCGCTCGGCGAGCGGCCAGACACTCGACGCAAATGGTGACGGTACGCCGGGTGATCCCCTCGTGCTCTCATTCCGAACGAAGTATATCGATGTTTTCCCGCCGGTGATGACCTCGATCTGGCCTGCGGCAAATACCACGCAGGCAGCGCCGTCAGGCCTCATCAACATCACGTTCGATGAGCCGCTGCAACAATCCGCCATTACGGTTACGAATTTCGTCGTGCAGAAAGTCGGCGGGGCGTCCCAGGTACGGACACTCAGTTATGCAGAGGAAAACGGCAGGGGAGCTGTGATGATCCACCTCCCCAATGGGGTTGATCCCGGCGCCGGATACCGTTTTGGGTACAAAGGCGTAGTTGACCTTCTCGGCAACTCCACATCGACAACCGTCTTTGACATCTACGATTTCTCGGTTCGACCCGGGGGGTATGTATTCTCTGTGCTCGATTCGCTTGATGCCGGATCCTCGGGACTGGTTCTGCCCACGGCACCCTCCGACAGGATCGGGACCGACAGCGTCCGCGTGGAAGGATCGACGGCCCGGCTGGTCGGCCTGGTGTCCCCGAACTACGGTTCCGCAATGGTACATGTCGTCTGGGACACGACTGCAGGGCAGTGGTTTCTCCGCGTTCCATCAGACACAGCAAGCTCCGCAGCCCGCGCGCGTTTCACGAGCCAGGGAACAATCCTCCGTGCCTATGTGTATGGGGATGGGAGCCATTCCCAGATGCGGCTCGTGATTGCGGACAACGTCGATCTGTTCCCCGCCGGACCGCCCGAACACCGGGAGGTCACCCCCTGGCTTACCATAGACTGGGTGGGGTGGCGGGATGTAACGTGGGACCTCGGTACAGACACGCTGGGAGCCGGAACGGGAAACGGCGTTCTTGAAGGGACTCTGCGGTTCGACGCAGTCGAATTCAGGTATGTGCAGGGTCTGTCCGCACCCTCGGCAACACTCTTCGTGGACCATCTCCAACTCATCGACCGGACAGTCACAGGGGTGGATGATTCTCCACCGGGTGTACCGGCCGCATTTGCGCTGTATCAGAATTCACCGAACCCCTTCAACCCCTCGACGCGGTTCACGTATGACCTTGCGTCCGGGGGAACCGTTCGGCTGGTCGTGTACGATCTTCTCGGCCGCGAAGTGGAACAGCTCGTGAACGACTATCAGCCGGCCGGAAGGCACGCATTCACATGGACACCCGGATCGTCGGTCTCCAGGGCGAGCGGGGTCTATGTTGCGCGGCTGACGGCGGCCGGCGAACAGGGAAATCCTCTGTTTGCAGGATCCATCAAACTTCTTCTGGTGAAATAGCATGCGGGATATGACACCGATCCGGCGGCGCGTGCCGGCCGTTTTTCTTGTCCTCATGCTTGTAACGGGCGGATCCGTGCTGGCTCAGGAGCGGGGCCTGCTCCTGCGGGTTGTGCCCGAAGACGATACGACGGCCACCGCGAGTGCGACCTACCGGCTGTCGGGAAGCACCCTGCCGGGCTGCACTGCGCGCATAAACGGGTCTCCCATGAAGATCTACCCGACGGGCGCATTTGCCGCGCTCCTCCGCCTCCAGGTGGGTGAGAATCCGTTCGTACTTTCGGCGGATGACGGCAAGGGGCGGCGGGATTCTCTCACGTTTCGTATTGTCCGTACACCGCCGCTTCAGTCCACCCGTATGGATACACTGGCCATCGAAGAGGTGATGCTGGAACCCTCTGCCGATCAGTGGGTTCGGGAGGGTGATCTCCTTCGTGTGCAGATGAAAGGAACGCCGGGGTGCACTGCCACATTTCTCGACGGTTTTCCGATGGTGGAAATTCCGGATAGTGCGACGGGCGGCATCCGGGGAATCTACCGCGGTGCGTGTGTTGTAACGCAGGCCCTCCGCCTGGAGACATCGGGTATGCCGATGCAGCTGAAGGACTCGTCGGGAGCCAGCGTGAGGCGCTCCGCGCCAGGAACGGTCAAACTCCTCTCCGCCCTGATGCCTCTTGTCGGCGTGACGGTGGGCGAACGCCCCTTTCTGAACTACGGTCTCGGTGACGACCGGCTCGGCGGTGCCAAGATGGGATTTCTCGTTCCCGGCGTACGGCTTTCCATCAGCGGCAAAACGGGCGGGCAGTACCGGGTCGCTCTTGCTGACAATGAAGAGGCCTGGATTCCGGAGGACTTTGTCCAGCTTCAGCCCGCAGGTACCCCGCCGCCGTTTACGCTCACCGGATCGTGGAATGTGTATGGCGATGACCGCTACGACTACGTGACCGTCTCTCTGGCCGACCGCATCCCCTTTGCCGTCTCCGCAGAGGCGGACCCGACCCGGATCTGTGTCGACCTGTACGGCGCGGTTTCGAACTCCAACTGGATCACCCAGCACCTGACAACGCAGGAGATCAAGAATGTCGACTACCGACAGACCGGCAAGAACGTGGTGCGTGTTGTCATCGAGCTCCGCCACCGGCAGGTCTGGGGGTACAGTGTCACCTACCGCGGGCGGACGCTTGTCATCGCCGTACGCCGCCAGCCTGCCCTGCTCCGGCTCGATGCCCTGACGATCGCCCTTGACGCAGGCCATGGCGGCGTGGCTGACGGAGCCGTCGGGGGTACAGGAACGAAAGAAAAGGAAATTACGCTTGCGACCGTGCGCGACCTCCAGCTCCTGCTTGAAGACGACGGCGCCAGGGTCGTGCTCACGCGGCAGAGCGATTCCTCCGTGTCTATGGCCGACCGCTACCGGACAGCGATCGATGCAAAGGCAGATCTCCTGATCAGCGTCCATGCGAACTCCATCGGGTCCACAACGGACCCGGAAGCCGTCCGGGGGACGAGCACGTACTACCGGTATCTCTGCTACCGGCCACTATCCCGGGCGTTGTACGCTCCGTTGCTGACGACCGGGCTTGTGCCGTTTGGCAACGTCGGAGGATTCAATTTCTCGCTGAACGCTCCAACCGAGTTTCCGAATGCCCTGGTTGAGCTCGCCTTCATGTCACATCCCGCCGATGAGATGCTGCTGCTCGACGCGCAGTTCCGGAAGACGCTTGCCGAGAAAATCAAGGACGGGCTGGAACAGTTTCTGGAGGAGTGCGAGGAACAGTGAGCATGCTGATGCCGGTGTCGGAATGAAAAATACTGTTGACGTGCGGGGATGGACGAAGGCCGACCTTGAAACGGTCCGGCACATTACCTGGATCACCTGGGTCGATGCGTACGGGTCCTTCATTCCCAAACAGGATCTCCGGACGTATTTTGACAAGGCATATGCGCTCCACGAGCTGAAGCACCTCCTTGCATCCCCGGATTTCCGGGGGGTGCTTGCAGAGGTCGGCGGCGTTCCGGCGGGGTACGCAAAGGTGCAATTCGTGCCCGCCGAAAAGCGCTGCTACGTCTCGTCGCTCTATGTTCTTCCCGTATTTCAGGGGGAAGGAGTCGGGCGTTCGCTTCTCGATCATGCCGAGCGACTCGCCTCGGACTTCGGCGTTGCCGAACTCTGGCTCGGCGTGATGGTACAGAACACCCAGGCGCTCGCCTGGTACCGCCGTGTGGGGTTCCAGTTTGTCGAGGAGCTGCCGTTTACAATGGGAGGGACGACGGTTCCGCATCTGGTCGGGTATCGATCCATTCACCATAAGGGCATGATCCCAGGGAACGCCGATGGCTAACACCAAACCGGAAACACGTAATCCATGGGCGTGGGTGACCTCGCTCTACCTTGCGCAGGGTATCCCCTACGTGGTCGTGATGACCGTGTCGGTGATCATGTACAAGCGGCTCGGGATCTCGAACACGGATATCGCTCTCTACACGAGCTGGCTGTATCTTCCCTGGGTGCTCAAGCCTCTCTGGAGCCCTGTGGTCGAGCTGTTCCGCACCAAGCGGCTCTGGATCATCGGTATGCAGCTGATCATCGGGGCCTCGCTCGCTGCGGTCGCCCTGACCCTCCCGCTTCCCGGCTTCTTCCAGTATACCCTTGCGGTATTCTGGCTCATGGCGTTCAGCTCAGCGACCCATGATATCGCCGCGGATGGTTTCTACATGCTCGCATTGCCCGAGCACCAGCAGGCCGCCTTCGTCGGTGTTCGGAGTACGTTCTACAGGATCGCGATGATCACCGGCCAGGGCATTCTGGTCGTGGTCGCCGGCACGCTCGAGACGGGGCTGGAGGGGAACATCGCAGCGGCGTGGTCGATCACCTTCGGCATCCTCGCCGCACTCTTCCTGCTCTTCTTCATCTATCACAAGTTTATTCTTCCGTATCCGGCGGTTGACAAACCGGCGCTGCGCGACCCGACCCAGAACCCGGTGAGGGAGTTTCTCAACATCTTTCTGCTCTTCTTCAAGAAGAAGGGCATTGTGGCCATTATTGCCTTTCTCCTCCTCTACCGTTTCGCTGAAGCGCAGCTCGTGAAACTGGTTTCACCGTTCCTCCTGGACGGGCGCGAGCTGGGGGGGCTCGGTCTGACCACCAGCGAGGTGGGCATTGTGTACGGGACCATCGGCATTATCGCCCTGACCCTCGGCGGTCTGCTGGGGGGCTATGTGGTATCACGGCACGGCCTCAGATTCTGGCTCTGGCCGATGGTCTTCATAATTCACTCGCCCGACCTGACGTTCGTCTACCTCTCTCAGGTGCTGCCGCACAGCTTCCTGCTGATCAATGCGGCCGTTGCCATCGAACAGTTCGGCTACGGGTTCGGATTCACGGCCTACCTGATGTTCATGATTCTTGTGTCGGAGGGGGAGCACAAGACCGCCCACTATGCCATCTGCACGGGATTCATGGCCCTCGGCATGATGATCCCGGGGATGTTCAGCGGTGCGGTGCAGGAATGGTTGGGATACCAGGGGTTCTTCATCTGGGTCATTATTTCGACTATTCCCGGCTTTCTGGTCCCCGCACTGGTGAAAATACCGGAGGGATTCGGCAAGAAGCAGTTTTGACACAGCTCGAGGCTCACGACATGACACCCATCACCGCCTTTCTCCCCTACACCGGCATGGCCTACACCCGGCAGACCGTTGCCGAACTTCTGGCTTCCGGCTACGTTGAGCGCGTCGTTCTCCTGACGACCGGAGACACTGCCGGGCCTGTCGAGGGGTGCACGCTCCTGACGGTGGATTCGCTGCACAGTACCCGGACCATGGTGCTCATCGGGAAAGAGCTGCGCACGCCCTACGCTCTCTTCCTTTTGCACGACACGCAAATCACGTTCGGCCAGTTCGGCATCGAGCGGCTCTGGAGCGTGGCTGCACAGACCGGTGCGGGGCTGGTCTTCTCGGACTATTACGACATGAAGGGGGACGTACGCACACCCCACCCCGTTATCGAATACCAGGCGGGGAGTCTGCGTGACGACTTCACCTTCGGATCCGTGGTCCTTCTGGAACGCAATGCACTCCGTCGCGCCCTACGCAACGCCGGCCGCCACAAGTTCTCCTATGCAGGCTGGTATGCCCTGCGGCTCTCGCTCTCCCGCGTTGCTCCGTGTGTGCGTGTGGGAGAGTTCCTCTACAGCATGGTCGAAAGCGATGTCAGGAAATCGGGGGAGAAGCTCTTCGACTATGTCGACCCGAAGAACCGGCAGGTTCAGATCGAGATGGAACACGCCGCCACCGCCCACCTCAAGACTGTCGGAGCGTACCTCGCCCCGAGGTTCAGGAAACCGAAGCTCACCGAAGGGGCATTTCCGGTCGAGGCGTCCGTCGTCATCCCGGTCCGGAACCGCGTCCGGACTGTCGGCGACGCGGTCGAGTCAGTCCTCAAACAGGAAACGGATTTTCCCTTCAATGTTATCATCGTGGACAACCATTCAACGGACGGAACCACCGACCTGCTCCGGTCGCTTGCCGCCCGCGACAACCGGATAGTTCATATTATTCCTGAGCGCCGGGACCTCGGAATCGGCGGGTGCTGGAACGAGGCCGTCCACGACGAACGGTGCGGGCGGTTTGCACTGCAACTCGACAGCGACGATCTTTACCGCGATGCCACCACGATCAGCCGGATCGTCGACGCATTCCGCCGCGAACGGTGTGCCATGGTGATCGGCAGTTATCAGATGACCAATTTCCAGCTTGAGCCGATCCCTCCGGGGATCATCGATCACCGCGAGTGGACTCCCGCGAACGGCCGCAACAACGCCCTGCGCATCAACGGACTCGGTGCTCCGCGGGCCTTCTTCACGCCGGTCATTCGCTCCCTGAAAATTCCCAATGTGAGTTATGGCGAAGACTATGCGCTCGGGCTGGCGATCTCGCGCGACTATCAGATCGGCAGGATTTACGAACCGATCTATCTCTGCCGGCGCTGGGAGGGGAACTCGGATGCGGACCTCGATATCGCGAAGCTCAACGCCTTTAACTTCTACAAAGATAAGATCCGGACGATAGAACTCATGGCGCGGATCAGAAAGGTCGCGGCAGACGCGAAACGCGTACAGAAATCCAGGCCCGGGAGCCGGCGGAAACGATGATGTCCGATTCCGCGGCGCTTCAGCGTGTGCTTCTCGACCCGGCCTCGCTCGGGGTACCGGAGGGATCCCCCCCGCTGTGGGCCGACCGGGCGCATGCTCTTCTTGAGCAACAGAAGACGGTCTGGCCCGCGCTGCTCAGGGGATACAACAGTCTCGGCACCGTTCAAACCCGCCACTTCCGGTTCGATCCCTGTCAGGTCCGCGTGGAGTTCAACCCCGGCCGCCTGACATCATCGGCAGCAAAGGTGGATGAGAAATCGATCCGTGAGCGCACGTGCTTTCTCTGCCTCGAGCACCTCCCTCCCGAGCAGCGCGGACTTGCGTTTGGCCAGGGTTACGTGATCCTCTGTAATCCGTTTCCAATTTTCCCCGAACACTTCACGATCCCGCGCGTCGAGCATGTTCCGCAGCAGATTGCGGGCGACATCGGGGTCCTCCTCGCTCTTGCGAAGGACCTTGCGCCGCGCTATACCGTCTTTTACAACGGTCCGCGGTGCGGAGCGTCGGCACCGGACCATATGCACTTTCAGGCAGGCTCGCGCGGGTTCATGCCCATCGAGGAGGAACTCAGGACTCTTCGTTCGGACGGGGACCGCGTATACGGGTCGAACTCTCTCACCGTCTACGCGCTCGACGACTGTTACCGCCGCAGTGTCCTGCTCACGGGGAGACGTCCGGAGAAGCTCGTGGAGGCGATCGAGGCGTATCTGGTGTCGTTGAAAGAAGCGGTGGGGGAACCGGAAGAGCCGATGGTCAACATACTGGCATGGTGGGAGGATGGCGGGTGGGTGGTTCTGGTGTTTCCCCGCGCCCTGCACCGCCCCTCGTTCTTCTCGGCGGAGGGGGATGCGCGGCTGTTGATCAGCCCGGCTGCGGTTGACATGGGCGGAGTTACGATCACTCCTCTGGAGCAGGATTTTCACAAAGTGAGCGCAGAACACCTGCAAACGATGTACACGGAAGTCTCTCTGTCCCGCGACCTCTTCCGCCTCAGTCTTGAGTCCTTCCGCCGGCGCTGAAGGTACTCCTCAGTAGAGGAGGTACTGTGAGGCGACCGTGCGGAACGATTCCACGTCGCGGTCCAGCAGGGGAGCCACGTCTTCCACCTTCATCCTCTTCTGAAAACGGATGCGGACCTGGTCCGTGCCCGCAACCTTGTCGAACATCGTGATCCGCGAAGATCCTGCGAGGGAGAAGGGGTTTTTGTTCGGGTACAGTTCGTGGTGCACCTGAAGAAAGAAGAACTGCAGCCGGAGCAGGTTGGCGTTCGCGGCATCGACGAAGTGGATTTGAACGCCGTGCAGAGGCTTGTCCTTATCCCTTCCGTAAAAAGGCTTGAATGATATGGGCCGGAACAGCACTCCCGGCAGGCGGAGGTCGTTCATTCGCTTGCTGAGTTCGGCCGGATCGATCCACTCCGCGGCATAGACTTCGAAGGGGAGCGTGTAGCCGACACCCTCGGAGGTGACTCCGAGTTCGCCGATCACCCCCGTGCTCACATAGTATTCCGGAGTTACGGCCTGTGGGATATGGGGAGACGTGGGGACCCAGAACAAGCCGGTGTCCTCGAAGGTCATCTCCCGCTTCCATCCTTTCATCGGAACGACGGTGAGCGAGCACCGGGCGCTGCCCGCAAGCATCCCCTGTTCGTTGAGAAGGCGCGCAAGTTCACCGCATGTGAGGCCGTAGACGTAGGGGATGGGGAACTGGCTCACGAACGAGAAAAACCCCTGCTCCACGATGTTCCCTTCGATCCGCACACCGCCAAGCGGATTGGGACGGTCCAGGACGACAAAAGGGATGTGCTGTTCGGCAGCCGCTTCCATCGCGAGTCCCATGGTGCTGATGTAGGTGTATGACCTGCACCCGATGTCCTGGATGTCATACACCAGGACGTCAATCCCCTTGAGCATGTCGGGAGTTGGCTTGCGGGTCCGTCCATACAGGGAATAGACCGTGAGGCCTGTCGACGGGTCGGTATACGTTCCGACCAGATCGCCCGCCGCATAGTCTCCCCTGACGCCATGTTCCGGGCCGTAGAGGGCGGCAAGCGTCACACCCGGCGCTTCAAACAGGACGTCGATCGTTGACCGGAGACCGGCGTCCACGCCGGTTGCATTTGTGATCAGACCAACACGTTTCCCTTTCAGGATGTCGAACCCGCGGTCCCGCAGGACATCGATGCCGGGGAGAACACGCGGCGCGGATCCAAGGGCGAGTGATGGAGCCAGGACGAGGAACACGAAGACCAGGTGGCGGCATGGCATGGGCGGACTCCGGGATGGTGGAACGCGTTCCGATAAACTACTCACCCGCCTGCTGAGATGCAAATATCCTTCTCCCGTCGTGTCACCGAGGAGTCCACGTCATTCGTTTTCTTGATTGTCAGACCACCATTCGGTACATTGCACCTGGTTTTCTCCTGTTTCCAATCATTCCACCGGACAGTATTCCATGCATGATCGAACGCTGATTTTTGGCGCCGACGGTGGAGGCACAAAAACGCTGGGCATTCTTGCCGATGAGTCCGGGACCGAACGTGCCCGGATGCAGGTCGGGCCGGGTAACCCGAACGTTGCAGGGGTGGACGCGGCCGCGACGAATCTTCTGGACCTCGTTGCCGGCTGCTGTGAAATCGCCCGGTGTTTCCCTCGCGATATCGGTGCCGCAGTTTTCGGCCTGGCAGGTGTCGGCAGCCTCTCCGTGCGGCAAAAACTCCTCGACGCGGTACACGACCAGTGCGTCAGGCGGGGATGGTCCGATTTCCCCACCACCATTGACACCGATGCACGGATCGCCGTGGAAGGGGCGTTCGGCGGCGGCCCCGGCGTTGTGATCATCGCAGGTACCGGCTCGATGTTTATCGGCAAACTGCCCGACGGCACGCTCGCCTCGGTGGGCGGATGGGGCCGGGTGCTGGGTGACGAGGGGAGCGGGTATTTCCTGGGTCTGGAAGCCGCGAAAGCGGTTGTCCGGGAGATCGATGGACGGGGACACGCGGCTGCGTTCCATGCGCTGTTGAAGGACCGTTTCGGGTGGGAGACGCGTGACCGCATCATTGCCGCGGTCTACCAGGAAAAATTCGATCTCGCATCCCTGGCGCCCGTGGTCATTGAAGCCGCAGCGGAAGGGGACGCGACATCGCGCACGATCCTGGAGCACGGTGCCCGGGAGATCGCCGACGCACTTGCGTCGCTCGTCCGTCGCATGAAGTCCGACGAGGCCGTTGGTGTCGTGTTCGTCGGAGGGCTCATCGACCACGACACCGTGTATGCGCGTATTCTGCTTGAGACCATTGGTGCCCGGGTTCCCATAGCCGAAGTCCGGCCGGCTCTCTATCCGCCTGCGCGCGGGGCGCTGATTCTGGCCAAACACATTCAATCGAGGAGGTAGATGTCTCACCGGGTTCTTGCTTCGGCTTTTTCCTGCATTCTTGCGGGGGCTCTTCTTTCCCTTTCGTGTGCCTCAACCGCTCCTGCTCCCCGCGCAACGGCGACGCCCGCTCCTTCTCCGGCTTCGCATGCAATGCCATCGCGCGACGCATGGGTGGACTCAGTCCTCGCATCGCTCTCTGTTGAGGAAAAGATCGGCCAGATGGTGATGATTGGCATGCCCGGGTACTATGTCAGCTCCGGGTCTGACCTGTACCAGCGCGTGGCGCGTTTGATCCGCGAACGGCATCTCGGAGGAATCATCCTCTGGCGGGGTGACGTGTTCGAGTCGGCTGTTCAATTGAATAGACTGCAGGGACTTGCCCGCGTACCATTGCTGGTAAGTGCTGATTTTGAGCGGGGGATGGCGATGCGCATCCGCAGGTCGACCCCCTTTCCCGATGCAATGGCCATCGGTGCAACCCGCAACCCCAACTATGCCTATGCCGCCGGGTATGCGATTGCAACTGAAGCGCGCGCGATCGGGGTTCATCAGAACTACGCACCCGTGGGGGATGTGAATACCAATCCCCTGAACCCGGTGATCAATACACGAGCGTTTGGAGATGACCCGTCGCTCGTCGAGGCAATGGCGGCGGCCTTCATCCGCGGGACGCAGGACGGGGGAGTGATCGCGACCATCAAGCACTTCCCGGGTCATGGAGAGACGGGGGTGGATTCCCACCTCGATCTCCCCATCATCACGCTCACGCGAGAGCGAATGGACTCTCTTGAGCTGGCTCCGTTCCGCGCTGCGATTGCTGCCGGTGTTCAATCCGTCATGATCGCCCACCTGGCTGTCCCGGCCCTCGATGCCGCCCGCACCATTCCCGCTTCGCTCTCTCCCGGCATCATTGCCGGGGTTCTGCAGCGCGAACTGGGGTTCCGGGGACTGGTCGTGACTGACGCAATGGATATGCGTGGAGTGACGCGCGACTATTCCTCCGGAATGTCCAGCGTGCTTGCGGTCAAAGCAGGGGTGGACATCGTCCTCATGCCTCCCAGCGAGGAAGCTGCCTTCACGGCCCTGCTGGATGCTGTGCGCAGCCGGGGAAATTACGGAAGAACGCCTGAACAGTTCGGTCCGGAAGATTCTGGATGCGAAGTGGGGCCTGGGACTTGATACGCTCCGCACGGTCGACCCTGAGAAGATCCCCGAACGGGTCGGTACACCGGACCATTGGATGCTCGCCCGCGAGATTGCCCGGCGGGCGATGACTCTTGTCAAGAATGATGAAAATCTCGTCCCCTTCCAGCCCGGGAAACGACGGCAGGTGGTGTCGATTGTCCTGAGTGACACGGAGGATAACCGGGTTGAAATCAATCGTCCCACGAACATCAACACCAGCGAGCCGCCGGGCGCGTATTTCCAACAGCTGCTTCAGAGGCGGAACGGGAGAGTGGAGAGCTATCGCCTGCATCCTGGGAGCAGCCAGAACGATATCGATGCGGCCCTCTCACGGATGCGGCGGGCCGACCAGGTACTGCTGCAGCTCTATGTGAAGGTCCGCACTTCATCCGGTAGCATCGATCTTGCGGGAAGCCTGAAGAAGTTTCTCGATCAGGCACAACAGCTGCAGGTGCCGACCATCGCGGTTCTGTTCGGCAGCCCCTATCTTGCATCATCGGTGCCGGGGGCGAAGGCGATCCTCTGTGCGTATGGCGATAGTGAACCGCTGGTAGAAGCTTCGGTCGAAGCGCTCTATGGCGAAATCGACGTCTGCGGCAAGTTGCCCGTCTCCATTGCCGGTCTCTTCCCGGCAGGAAGCGGGGTGACCTGTCCAAAAGACCGGCTCCGCTGCGATGACCCGCGTGCGGCCGGCTTCAGCCCAGAACGGCTCGACAGTCTCCGCGAGATCCTCCAGCAGGCCATCGGAAACAGGGCGTTTCCCGCCGCCCAGATCGCCGTCATCAAAGACGGCATCCTTGCCTACCGCGAAGCGTTCGGCATGTACACCTACGATCCGTCCGCGCGGCCGATAGACGATGAGACCATATTTGATCTGGCATCCGTGAGCAAAGTGATCGGGACGACGACAGCGGTGATGAAACTGTTCGACCAGGGGAGTATTCGTCTCGATGATTCGGTGTCGAAATTCCTCCCTCAATTTTCGGTGGGACCGAAAAGCGCTATCACCATCCGTCACCTCATAACACACCGTGCCGGTTTTCCGCCGTTCCGCAGGTTCTTCCTGATGTGCTCGAGCGCTGCGGAGGCACTCGACTCGGTCTATGCCACAGAGCTTGTGGCGCGCCCCGGCGACACGACCATCTACAGCGACATTGGCATGATCTCGCTGGGGAAGGTCGTCGAAGCCGTAACGGGGATGTCGCAGTCGGACTATCTTCAGAGAGAGTTCTTCGAACCGCTGGGGATGACGCACACGATGTATAATCCTCCGGCAGAGCTGCTGGAGCAGATTGCTCCGACGGAGATCGATACACTCTGGCGGAAGACCCTTGTTCGCGGACAGGTGCATGATGAAAACGCCGCTCTGCTGGGAGGGGTCGCCGGCCATGCGGGGCTGTTCTCCACTGCCTCCGACGTGGCAGTCCTCGTGCAGATGCTTCTGAACAGAGGAACCTACGGCGGGAAACGGTACCTTCAGGAGAGTACGGTGGTGGAATTCACGCGCAAGTATGTGCCCGGCCAGGATCGCTACCTCGGCTGGGACATGAAGTCGGCGGTCGGGTCATCCGCCGGATCATACTTTTCACCATCGTCATTCGGGCATACCGGGTTCACAGGCACCTCGGTGTGGGTGGATCCGGAACGGAAGCTCGGCGTGATTCTCCTCACCAATAGAGTGCACCCCACGCGGGCCAACCTCAAGATTTCGAAAGTCCGGCCGGCAGTACATGACGCTGTCGTGAAGGCGATGGTATCGGAGTAGGAGAATACAAACAAGAGAACGATGACGTGAGGGGTGTACCGCTACCTCTGTGTGAGCGCATGCGCGCAACCTCATCCCCACACCGAACATCCGGAACCTGGCCCGGGGCTGTTGTGCACTCTTGGTCATACCGTATCCTGGTCCTTGTTCTCATCATATGCGGATGTGTCCCTTCCTTTTCAGCGCCCGACAGTTCATCTCATGTATTCCATTTTGTGCCCGGCCAGGAATTCGCTGCAGGCTCCCTGCACAGGTTTCTCTTCGGCGATCTCTGGCGCGATGCATGGACTGCGGAGGCCGGAGCAGAGATCATCAACCCCGATTCGCTGGCGGGAGGTCTCGTACCATCCACACACCCGCAGGATTCATCCGCGCTGCTCCTTCGCGGTGTGAACGGCATCGTGTACAAATTTCATCCGCTCACGAAAGACCCCAACAGCATTCTTCCGGTTGAACTACGGCGCACCTTCGTAGAAAAGGTGGCCAGAGACCTCGTTGCTTCTGTTCATCCCTTTGCCTCCCTTGTTGCCGCACCGCTCATGAGGAGTGTGGGTCTTGCCGCTCCGTTTCCGCGTCTGGTCGTTCTCGGGGATCGCACGCAGCATGACCGATTTGGACCTGCGTTTGCCGGTCGCCCGGGGTTTCTGGAAGAGGCGACCCCGGATTCCGGGCGTCTCAAGACCCCCGAATTGTTGTCGATACTCGACAGCGACAATCGAAACCAGGTGGACGTTGTGGAGTACCTGAAGACCCGTATCATGGACCTCTATCTTGGCGACTGGGATCGCGGTCCCGACCGATGGGCCTGGTTGCGATCCGCCGATGGGCCCTCTTCATTATGGAGGCCGGTGGCAACAGGCCGCCCTGGCGCTTTCCCCCGTTATGACGGTGTTGCCCTTTCGGCTACGGAGGTAGTGATTCCTCATCTGGTCGGGTGTACGGAGGAGTATCCTTCGATTGCGAATCTCATGTGGGAAGGTCGGCACCTTGACCGGCGGTTTCTCGCTCCGATCAATAGACCGGTGTGGGATTCGCTTGCGGCATTTGTCGTCTCGCAGCTGACCGATTCCGTTCTCGATGATGCCGTGCGCCGCCTCCCGTACGCAGATGGAACAGGCGACAGTGAAGGGTTCCGTCGTCTTCTCGGATGCCGCAGGGACGGATTGCGGGATGCAGTCGATGAGTATCACCGTGAACTCTCGGAGGTCGTCGACCTCTGGCTGAGCGACGGATCCGAAACAGCTACTATCGGGCCGGGCAAAGGTTCCGCTCTTGTTGTGGAGGCCCATGCGCGCGATGGTACAGGAACACCTTCTCTTGAGCGGCAGCTCTTCCGGAGGGTAATCTCGCCGGATGAGACAGACGAGGTGAGGGTGTACACCGGAAGCGGCGTCGATAGCATTGAGATTATGCGTGAAGCGGATTCCTCCATACCCGTCCGCGTGGTGTCCGGGCCCCTTGCCGGGACAGAGAAAACCTACGGCTCGACGGTCGAAGATCGGGGCGCGTCGTGGGGCCTTGAAGCGATTGTCGATTGGCTCCCGCAGCTCGGGCCGATTGCCGGGGCCGGGCCGGTCTATACGAAGTACGGGTTCCGTTCAGAACCCTACGCATGCAGGCTGTCGCTCGTTGGAGGATACGCTCCCGTTGCCAATGTCGGCAAGCTGGCCTTTACGTCGGATTTTCGATCTCTCATCAGGGGCACCTCGGTAACGGTCGCGGGTCTTGTGTCGGGGTACGAACTGGTGAGTTACTATGGCCCCGGGAACGAACGCCGGCTCGACCGGGACCCGAACGGCGATTACTACAGGCTGCGGCAGATTCAGACCAGAGTCGATGTGGGCATCCGGGTTCCGGCGTCAGGGGCATTTTCTTTGTCCGGGGGCGCGGCCTACAGGTATGTGCGGACCCGGCCCGATGGGGAGAGGTTTGTCAGCATCACCCGTCCATTCGGGTCGGAGGACCTTGCCTTTGCCACTGTCAGCGCCGGTGTTCGTGTGGACACGCGCGACCTGGCAGTACACCCGCTGGGGGGCATCCTGCTTGAGGTGGGGGGAGCGTTTTCGCCGAAAGCCTTGAGTCTCGGGGAATCGTTCGGCAAAATCCGGGGAGAAATCCGCTGGTTTGTGACGGCGGACACAGACAATGTTCTCACCATTTCCCTACGTTGTGCCGGTGAGCGGGTCTGGGGGAAGTATCCCTACTTCGAAGCGGCGCTCCTGGGTGGGGTGGGGAGTCTACGCGGGTATCAGCAGGCCCGGTTTGCCGGGGATGCTTCTCTCCTGGCAAGCGTCGAGGCCCGGGTCCGGCTGGGGAAGGTCGGCGTCGTGGTGCCCACGACGGTGGGCATGCTGGCGTTTGCCGAGACCGGCCGGGTGTATGCCCTTGGGGGAAGTTCCCGGTTATGGCACCCCGGGGTAGGTGGAGGGTTATGGGCCGCTCCCTGGAATCGCGAGACGACGGTCAGCGGCTGGATCGCGCTGTCTGATGAAAGCACACTCATCTCCTTCAGTGTTGGTTTCGATTTTTGATGTCCGGAGAACGCTCCTCCGTCTGGTTCCCACTCTGATGTACGCGAGGTATGGATGACGACGACACTCTCGAGTCCGATACTTGAGAAGGCCGGTGAACTGATTTCGGCTCTCTTCAGGGAGAAGTTACCTTCGTGGGCCCTGTACCACAACCTGACGCACACCCTGGAAGTGGTCGAAGCCTGCAGTGAGATCGGGGCAGCGATGAAGCTGGACAGGAACCAGATGGAAGTGGTTTTGCTTGCCGCCTGGTTTCATGACGTGGGCTATGTGGAAGGGGCGGAAGAGCATGAGGAGCGAAGTGCGCGACGTGCCGAACAGTTTCTCAGCGCCGAGCGGTACGACGCAGCACGCACGGCCGAGGTCATAGGCTGCATCCGGGCCACGACAATACCGCAGCGCCCGCAGACGCTGTTGCAGGAAATCGTCTGTGACGGGGACGTCTTCCATATGGGGAAGAAGCGATTCCGGGCACGGGGGGACTCGCTCCGGATGGAGTTGGAGTTGCGCACGGGGAAGTCGTTCACGGATGCAGAGTGGGTCCGGAAGAATATCGAGTTTATCAATCGCTGTACCTTTCACACGAAGCATGCGCGCAAAGGATACGGTCCGCGCAGGGCGAAAAATCTCGCCAAGTTGCAGGCCCGTTTGGAGAACATCGAGGAGGCGAGCGGGGCCGGGGATTCTGTCTCCGGAGTGCAGAAAGAATCTGATCCCGGAGCCGGTGTTGAGAAGAGCCAGAAACGCCGGCGGCACACACTTTCTGCTGAGGGTGTGCCAAGGGCTCTTTCGTTGCTCGCACTTGCGGAGAAGAGGGGGGCCAGGATGGCCGGCTCGAGCGCCCTGTTGTTGATAGCCATGGGGTTCCTTCTGGTGGCCAGGTGGGGGATGTACCCTTCGTATGCGGTTGCGGGGGTATTCGGAGTGGTGGTCTTCTCCGGATCGCTGTTCTATGCGGTCCTGTCGCTACGCCCGCCGGGGGAGAGCAAGACATTTACCGGGAGTGGCGGTGTGGCGATGGATGACGTGAAGAAGTCGCTGGGGGCGAAGCAGCGAAAGGTACGGATCAGTCAGGATATTTTCCTGCTTGCTTTGCTCGTGTCGGTTCTGTTGTTTCTTGCGGCGTATGCCGGGGTGCTGCCGGTGATGTAGGGGCGGGGGATTGCGTTTTTTTGAGGGAGTTCGTATATTAACAGTTCAGATTTGCAACGATTTCGGATCCCGCCGGAAAGCGGCGGGATCCTGAGAATTTCACAGACTTAGTTTCGGTCCGCTGCGCGTCCCTCGCTAAGTCTGGAAATTGTCGGACGGGTAGCTCAGTTGGTAGAGCAAAGGACTGAAAATCCTTGTGTCGGGGGTTCAATTCCCTCCCCGTCCACGAAAACGGTGTCATCAGTGATGATGGCACCGTTTGTTCTTCCTCCGTTTCCATCCCCGTGTACGCAATTCTGTCTACAGCGTAGTCCATTGTCCTTCCAGCCTGAGCATGCCTGGAATCCAGTTACTCGTCAACCTACCTCGTTTCTGCCCCTCGAGAAAAGAAGTATGTGGCGCCGGCGTTACAGTAAGAATGTCAATCGGAATCTTTTGTGGGACTTCTGTGCTACAGTTCTTGAACGCAATTGGAGACATCCCCTCTTTCACATCGAAACGAGGCAGAAAGGAGCACTGGCGAGCCATGGCGTGTGAATTGCGTCAAGAAGTTGAAATAGAGTAACGCGATTGAATCCTGAAAGGAATTACAGAATGCGATCAGCATATATGCTCACAGCGTCGTTTTTAGTTGTCCTATTCAATTTCTTCCTTGTTTTGCCGTAGGTACGTCCTGTATCACTGGCGCTATCCTCCCCAAAGGTCGTTCTCCGTCCTACTGGTATCCGCCGCTGTGTGCCCCTGTTGACCCCCGAACTTTCGATTGACATTCAAGTGCGTGTCGGGTATCTTCCAGCATCATGTCTTCCCCAATTGCTCAATGTGGGGCCTGTTGAGCGTCTCTGCCAACCGTCTGTCCCGACGCACGGCATTCCGTACGTTGATCACTCAGGGAATATCCGCCTCATATTCCGTGGAGGAATGCCATGAGATCACCTCTGAAATTCTCAGCCTGGATTGCTCTCTTCTGCCTGACGGCGCATTTGACCGCCTCCGGGCAGTGGGCGAATGGACAGAGCGCCGATCTGGTCCTCGGGCAGAAGTCATTCAGTACGAACACGCCCGGCCTTGCTGCTGATTCCCTCCTGGCTCCAACGGGAATTGCCATCGACCCGGTCAGCGGAAAGTTGTTTATTTCTGACATCGCCAACCACAGGGTGCTGCGATGGGGGGCAGTGACTTCCCTCGTCAGCGGCATGCCGGCGGAAGCTGTTTTTGGCCAACCCGACTTCACGACCAAGGCGAAACAAGCAGCGTCCGATGGTATGGATTTCCCGACGGATGTTGCCATCGATGCACAGGGTCGACTGTTTGTGGCCGACGCACTGAACAACCGGGTTCTTCGGTTCGACAGCGCGTCCACGAAGCCAAGCGGCGCACATGCTGACGGGGTCCTCGGCCAGCCGGATTTCATTTCAAAAATCATCGCGCTCAGCCGCAGAGGCATGAACTATGTCCGAGGTGTGGCGGTGGACCAGGCAGGTCATCTGTGGGTCTCCGACCAGTCAAATGACCGTGTCCTTCGTTTTGATAGTGCCGCAGCCAAGCAGAACGGAGCAGAGGCCGACGGTGTTCTAGGACAAATCGATTTCACATCTCACAGAAGTGACACCTCGAGGAACGGCATGAGCGTCCCTCGCGGTCTGGCTGTTGACCAACAGGGACGTCTGTGGGTTGCCAACAGCTGGAATAATCGTGTTCTCCGCTTTGACGACGCCGCGTTGAAGCCGAACGGTGCCAATGCTGATGGCGTCCTCGGGCAGCCCGATTTCACCACCGCTCTTGCGGCGACCACGGCAAGCGGAATGCGGGAACCCATAGGGGTGGCAGTGGATCCATCCGGGCGCCTCTATGTAGTCGATGACACCAACAACCGCGTTCTTTGGTTCAATGACGCTGCAGGCAAGCCAAACGGCGCGGCTGCTGACGGCGTGCTGGGCCAGCCCGATTTTACCTCGTCGACCAGCGCGACGACGCAAGGGAGTTTGCGGTATCCATGGGGAGTAGAGGTGGACATCGTCCACAACACACTCTGGGTAACTGATACCGAGAACAACAGAGTTCTCCGGTTCACGGCCACAGGTCCGCTTGCCGTCCGGGGTGGGAGACATATTCCTCTCGAGGGCTTCGCCCTGTTTCAGAACTACCCGAACCCATTCAATCCGGCGGCGACGATCCGCTACGACCTTCCCAATCCATCGCATGTCCTCCTCACGGTCTATACCACACTTGGCCAGCAAGTCGTGGTTCTCCAGAACGGAGAACAGGAAGCAGGATACCATGAGGTGAGGTTCGATGGAAGCGGGCTCTCCAGCGGCGTGTACTTCTACAGGATAGAAGCGGGATCGTACGTGCAGACGCGTACGTTGATGGTGCTCAGGTAATCCTCGAGACTTTTCCCTCCCCGTCCACTGCGAACGCCCCGCCTTTTACGGGGCGTTCGAATGAAGACTGTAGAATTCTTCTTCGTCGGGTAGTGAGGGCGACTCACCCCGATGAATGTGCGACCTACTTCCAGCAGACGGTGAGCTTCGTTGTTGGGACATGCAGTGGAACGGTTGAGAATACGGTACAATCGCGCGTTCTTTTCCGATTCCGCTTGACTCCCGTTGAGAGGGGAGTTATATTCCCGCGACACACATTTGTGCGCCCTGACTCGACCGAGGAGTCGGTCCGCCGCCGAGAGTTTCTGCTCCACCGTCCTACCCGACGACCCACCAACACCTACTCGCGGGCAAAGAGAAGCTCAACCAGCGCCGCCTTTCAAGGAGGAGAAGATGAGAACCCAATCCATCTGTCTCGCGCTCGGCATCAGTCTGCTTTCTGGCCATGCGCGGTCACAATGGGTACAAACAGACGGACCATACGGTGGTCCGGTGCGCCGTCTCGCGATCAGTGGAACAAGCCTCTTTGCCGGAACCAGGAGCGGAGTGTTACGTTCCACAAACAACGGTCAACGCTGGACTGATGTCGGGCTAACGGGCCGCTTAGTGATGGAGCTTTCCGTTGCAGGAACGAATGTTCTGGCTGGGACTGCATATGACGGTCTCTTTCTTTCCACCGATAATGGAACAACATGGATGCCAGCCAACGACGGACTTCCAAGAACGTCCTGGGACAGCACGAGGTGGACAACAGTAATCTGTCTTGCTTCAAGTGAAACGAAGATCTTTGCAGGGATTCACGAAATGGGGATTGTGCTTTCCACAAACGGCGGAGCAGCTTGGGTTAGGCCGGCTAACGACGGTCTGATAGGAAAGGCTGTCTTCTCTCTCGCTGTTAGTGGGACGAATGTTTTCGCGGGGACTTCTGGGGGAGTATTTCTTTCTACAAATAGCGGCGCGAGTTGGAGTGCCGCTAATCTCGATCTCTTTACCTATGCGCTTGCTGTGAACGGAATGGATCTCTTCGCAGGGACTACCGGGGGCGTGTATCGTTCGACGGACAACGGGGGAAGCTGGAGCGCAGTCAATGAAGGATTGCCAAGAGCTGCGTACGACCCTATGAAAGTTGTTTCCATCAACTGTTTTGCGTCGAGCGGTACAAATCTCTTCGTCGGGACTGAAGCCGGAGTCTTTCTTTCCACCAATCACGGCACAACGTGGTCGGAAGTCAACACCGGTTTACCGAGACCCTATGCAAATGCGCTTCTCGTGTCCGGGACGAATGTGTTTGCCGGCACAGACGACGGGGTGTTTCTCTCCTCCACCATGGGGACAAACTGGCATGAGGTCAGTTATGGCCTCACCAGGACGTTTGTTGCCGCGCTTGCAGTGTCAGGCTCGATGCTGTTTGCAGGGGAATTATGCACGGGGGCGGGGTGAGGCGCAGCGGTCTCGGCCCCAGGTGGGGTCCATCGTTCGACGGATAATGGCATGACATGGACTGAAGTTAACGCCGGCCTGACGTATGCAGATATACGTGCGGTTGCCGTAAGCGGGACGAATGTCTTTGCAGGAACTCCCGGCGGAGTCTTTCTCTCCACCAACAGCGGGACAAGTTGGACTCCTGTCAACTCGGGTCTGACGTGGCCTGACATCCAGTCTCTCGCTATCAGCGGGACCAACATCTTTGCGGGAACATCAGGGGGCGGCGTGTTTCGTTCCAGCAACCAGGGCATACGTTGGACTTCAGTCAACGCGGGTCTCGTGAACATGAGTGTCTTTGCGTTTGCCGTGAGCGGCGCGCATCTGTTTGCAGGGACATGGGGTGGGGTCTTTCGTTCCACAGACGACGGGACAAGTTGGGTTGCGGTCAACTCGGGGCTGACAGACATGGACATTTCGTCTCTTGCGGTGCATGGCACGAGCGTCTTTGCCGGAACGTTTCGCGGCGGTGTGTGTCTCTCTGCAGATAGCGGGGTGAGCTGGACCGCAGTGAACGAAGGACTGCCGGCGTCTCCTTTCGATAGCACAAATTACGTTCCTGTTGGATGCTTTGCTTCGAGCGGAACAGATCTCTTTGCCGGCACATATGGAAATGTTTTCGGACTGAATATTGCCAAAGGCATCTATCATACGGCGAACAACGGAGCACGCTGGACGCCTGTCAATGCCGGTCTGTCGAACCCGGATATTCGGTCTCTCGCGGTCAGCGGGACAAATCTCTTCGCGGGCACATATGGCAGTGGTGTCTGGAGATGTCCGCTGTCGGAGTTGACGACATTGGTGGATCCTGTCACGGAGGGAATGCCACTTCAGTCTCACCTTGGCCAGAACTACCCCAACCCCTTCAACCCGAGCACGACCATCAGGTACGAGTTGCTCACGTCGTGTGAAGTCAGATTGAGTGTGTTCGATTTGCTCGGTCGTGAGGTGTCAGTACTGGTGGACGAGAGAAGGGATGCTGGAGTCCAGGAGGTAACATTTGATGGGTCCGGTCTCGCAAGTGGTGTGTACTTCTATCGCATTCAAGTCGGTGTTTTTGTTGATTCGAAAACGCTGGTTCTGTTGAAGTGAGATTGAAGCAGGGTACTATCTTTGTGGAGGATGCTATGATCACGCGCATATCACGTGTGTGTGTGCTTCTCGTAATGGCGCAAACATGTTGTGCGCAAGGGCAGTGGAATCACATCGGTGATATGCCTGAAATCCGTTATGCGCACACTGTGAATGAGCTCAATGGAAAGATATATGTGGTTGGTGGGATGAATACTGAAACGAGTGTTTATCCAAGAACAATCCTGGTGTATGACACCTCTTCAGGAACATGGACACAGATTCCTCTCTGCAATAACACGATCAGGGCAGCGCATAGCAGTTGTGTTGTTGGCGGTAGACTGTATGTTATGGGAGGTAATGACAGCAGCAGGACAGTATCGACTATGGATATGTTTGACCCTGCATCGAGTCAATGGGTGTCACAAAACTCTATGTCCACTGACAGAGGGCTAGCTGCCTGCGTGTCAATCGCAGATAAGATTTTTGTAATAGGTGGGATGCGGTTTCAAGGAATCAATTATGATTTCAATGGATTAAGGACAGTTGAAGTTTATGATACAAACAGTGGCACCTGGACGCATTTAGCAGATATGCCGACAGGAAGATGGGGTCATTCAGCCGCTGCTGTGAATGGCATGATATACGTTTTTGGAGGGGCATCAGCGTTGGGAGGCTGGAACGTCTATTCGTCCGAAGTCTACAATCCTCAGACGAATACCTGGACTGCTATTTCGAACATGCCCACTGCACGATATTGCCTCACTGCCTGTTCATTGGAGGGCAGCATATATACAATTGGAGGATGGAAACACAGTAGTGATGGTCCCGTATACGATAACGTTGAAGTGTATAATCCCGACAAGGACATGTGGTTTACAGAAACCCCAATGCCAGTTGCCCGTGCAGTCGTTGCCAGTACTGTTGTTGATGGTAAAATATATGTATATGGGGGAGCGCGTACGACACATCCCAATATTGGCACTTCTGGAATCTATGAATTTGAAAGAGCGGCCGGCCTGGCGTATCCATATGATGCTCGGCTCTCGCGTCATGGGCGGGACACGGTGGGGATCACGACACGGGTCGAGAATCCCCTGGCACACACTCTCAGTGTTGTGGGCATTCTTACTTCAGGTTCGGGATCGCTCATCGACACTCTATTGCTGAAGGACGACGGCGTTCATGGAGATAGCTCCTCTGCCGACGGCCTCTGGGGGTATTTGTATGTTCCAGAAAAGGACGACACGATTACCGTTACCATTCGCGCTGATGATCGAACAGATGGAACATCGCGAACGCTCCACGATGCTGTGACAATGCTGTTCACACGGGGAGCCATGATCAGCATTGACACACGTGCCGTCGATCTTGGCGCCATCAGTTTAGCCACGTCGCACCTCGATACAGGTTTTATTGTACGGAATACCGGTTACAGCGCTGATTCTGTGAGGGTGTCTCTCGATCCCGTGAATGTGGTGCCTGATACGGCTGTCTCCGCATTTCCGACACTGTTTGCCCTTGCTCCTGGCGATTCCCGAAGCGTCACGTTCAGGATTCGCCCCGGACCGCTTCCCCCATGTATTATTATGCCCAGGTTATTGTGGAGCCCATATCTGCTTTTGGTCACCCGAGGTTCGAGAAGAACTACCAATTCCAGGTGGTGGTCTCCTCAGTCTCCGACCTCACCGGGCTTCCGACAGTTGTTGTGCTTGGACAAAACTACCCCAACCCTTTCAACCCTTCCACGACGATCCGATACGGGCTGCCCCACAATTCAGATGTCCGGCTGACAGTCTTCAACACGCTCGGACAGCAGGTTGCGACCCTCGTTCAAGGAGACCAGATGGCAGGGTACCACGAGGTCAGGTTTGACGCGAGTGGGCTGGCAAGCGGAGTGTATCTGTACAGACTTCAAGCGGGGTCGTATGTCGAGACGAAGCAACTCCTGCTCGTGCGATGAGTGCTGGACATTGATCCGGGCACTGGCTGGGCGCCCGCTTGAATATCTCAGTTAAGGATCCACTGTGTCCTTCTGTCCGTCACTCTCCTGATGTCGGTTAACGTCGTGAGCTGGAAGAGATATCTGATGGGTCAAATCAGGCAGGTTTGAGCCGGCGAGCTGCCTTTGCCCTTGTTGTTGTCCCACTGTTTGCTATATTCCAACACGCACCCTGAGGCCTCCCTTGTCTTCCTCGTTCATGGGGTGACAAACGAGGTTTCCTGGACTGTCGATTCGCTGCTCAACGCTCGAACGCATTGTTGCCGTCAAATTCCTTCCACGTCACATTGCTGCGAATGTTGACGATCGCAATCGCTTCAAAACTGAAGCGAAGGCCGCAGCGGCACTGAACCATCCCCATATTGCCACTATTCATAAATCAGCGAGGTTCTATTGATGTTGGAACGGCGAGTGAAACACGCGAAGGGGAGAAAACGGGACAATCCTGCAACCCCGTCCCCCGTCACTCCACCTGCGGGAGCATCATCGGAACCGGATGCGAGTCGGACCGCACCTCTCGGCAGCCGTGCACCGCTCACGGAAAAAGGCCTTGAGACCATGATGACCGTCAACGCCCGGAACCACATGTCTCTGACGGCGATGGCGGATCAGAAGGCGAGCATCATGATCACAACCAATTCGATCGTGTTGTCGCTGATGGTTGGCCTGTTACTTGGAAAACTGACGGCATATCCGTTCCTCATTCTACCCACCCTTGTCCTGCTGGTTGCCGCCCTCTCTTCCCTGGTGTTCGCAATTCTGTCAACGCGCCCGAGAATCACCAGCGGAGTATTCACCAGGGAGGATCTTCTGAAGAAAAAAGTGAACCTGCTGTTCTTCGGAAGCTACCACAATTCATCCTTTGAAGATTTTTCCTGGGGGATGCGCGAGATGATGGTGGACAGGGAGTACCTCTACTCGAGCATGCTTGCCACGTTCTACGAAATGGGAAAGGTTCTGGCTGTGAAGTACCGATACCTGCGTCTCAGCTACAATACGTTCATGTACGGACTTGTCGCGGCAGTGATCTCCTTCCTGGGTGCAGTGCTCTTATCAGGAAGGGGGTACTGACAGCGATCGGCCGAGCTCCACTATGGCAACCGCCGGAGCAACGCCGGCCACGAGGTGGGCTCGTGTGCGCAGAATAACGGGTCGCTGAGGTTCTTTCGAAGGGATGAACATGGAAAGACGGCCGTATGCTGCACCGCTGACGGTCGTCCCCCCTCCTGTCCACCAATCTGTATTTCCCCTTGACAAACCTCACGGGAGTACTTATATTCAGATAATAGACTCTGATATATTCGAGGGACGGGAACCCCCGCGTGGATCCAGGTGTTTTGGACCGTAAGCCGGAGGCATTCTTGTTCTTTCTTACCACAGGAGGATGTATGAAACGAATCGTTGGTCCGACGTTGGTGTTTCTGATTCTGACATTCTTCTGGGGATCCGCAAACGCCCAGATACCGAATCCGGGTTTCGAGACCTGGACAGGCACGCCTTCGAATGATGTTCCCATCGGCTGGATCACGGGCAATATACCCGGATTAGTCACTCCGATCTCCAAGTCGATTGATGCCCGATCAGGCTCCTTTGCCGCGAAAGGGGAAGTTGTGGACGTTCCCGGATTCGGATTATGGCCGCCCTACCTGTGGGCATTGTTCCCGTACACGCAACGTCCGGGCGCGCTGACAGGATATTACAAATTTACGTCGGCTTCAAAGGATTCACTGGTCATGTTTGTGGAGCTTTTTAAGTCATCGCTCATGGTGCCGGTCGCATCGGGTGAATTCGGAACAGCGACGAACGTTACGTCGTACACGAAATTCAGTATGCCCCTGGATTACTACAATGCTGAGAGCCCGGATTCGGTCTGGTTCTGGACCATCATCGAGAACGGACTGGACGACTCGCTGCATGTCGGGACGGTCTTCCTCATGGACGATCTCGCGTTCGAGGGAACAGCGACTGCGGTAGGTGATGGGCCGATCAAACCGGAGAGCTTCGCGCTGCAGCAGAACTATCCGAATCCATTCAACCCGGAGACATCGATCCGGTATGAGCTGCCGGAGGCCGCATTTGTCCGGCTCTCGGTCTACAACCCGCTCGGCCAGGAAGTGGCGACGCTCGTGAATGAGCAGGAACCCCCCGGATCGTATCAGGTGAAATTCAATGCTATCGCGTTGCCATCGGGAGTGTATTTCTACCGGCTTCAGGCGGTGGCTTCTTCGGCAAACTCCCCGGCAGGCCCGGACGTGAGTGGCTCAGGGCAGACGTTCGTTCAGACCCGCAGCCTCGTGTTGCTAAAGTAACTTCCCGGCGTGTCCTGCGCAGCAGGAATCGTATCGTTGCAGACGGTGTCATCAGTGATGGTGGCACCGTTTGTCCTTTTCCTCCCGGTCGCCTCTTCCTTGCTCCGAACAGCAGCAAGTCGTATTTTGGTGTATCCACCGATAGGGTACCTCCATGGACACATCCCGTCTTGTCACACTGCGCACCTTTACGACCGAGGTCGACGCCGATATTGCCAGGCAACACCTGGAATCAGCGGGCATTTCTGCTTTCGTGAGAAAGGATGACTATGGCGGCATGCAACCCGTTCTTCAGTTTCAGATCGGGGTGTTCCTTCAGGTTCAAGAAGAAGACGCTGGCGCCGCCGAAGAGATTCTGAAGTCCAGAGATATCTGAGAGGAGAGAATTGAAGCGCTCTCGCCAGACAACACCCTCACACTTGTCCAACTCCCACAGCGTGACACGGATTGATCCTTCTGCTAGAGCCCGGTGTGGGGGACAGGATCGGGGTGTGACTTGCGGGCGAGAGAGTACCGCTTCGCTATGTGCGAGCTCATGCGCGCAACCGCCCGCGCAACCGGCTTTGTGAGGCCGACCTCTACCGAGTCGGGAATGTTCCTGACCTGGCACGCAAGCACCGATACGCTGACACCGAGGGATTCCAGATCTTTCGCCAGGTTCGATGTCGGTGCCTGGTGAAGGGAAAAGTCGTCGGCTTTGTCGGCTGGTACGTCATTCAGCGTAACCTGGAAGATATCTCCGGTTCTCCTGCCGCCGTCTATCGCATCGACGATGACAACCTCCTGCGGCAACGAGGGGGAGAGACACAACGTGAAGAGGATTCGCCGGACGCCGGTGCCCGCATCCATAACATAAAGGTCATCCGGGATGTCGTAGCGGGAGAGCAGATCGTCTATCACACACGGGCCAAAACCGTCGTCGCCCAGGAGACGGTTGCCGCACCCCAGAATGAGTCTGGGCCTGGCGCAGAAGTCGGGCAGATCGTCGTGTGGATTCACAGGTTCTCCCTCTCTCTCGATACATGGGTCCCGTGCAAACGGCGGAGCCGTCCGGCGAACCCGGACGGCTCCAGTGCTGTCAGACGCCGGCCGCTAGTTCGCCAGGGTATCGATCAGTTCCCCGCCGGCGTTGTAGATGTTGATTGTCACGCCCACGCTCCCATCAAACCGGTGGGTTGCGCAGGACAGGCACGGGTCGTACGCTCGAATGGCCATCTCGATCCGGTTCATGATTCCCTGATCGTACCGTCCCTCCTTGATCAACGACTTTGCTGCCTGTTTCACCGACATGTTGATCGGCGCGTTGTTGTGTGTGGTCCCGACGATCAGGTTGACGTTCGTTACCATGGCGTTCTCGTCGGTTGTATAGTCGTGGATGAGCGTGCCGCGCGGTGCCTCGACACAGCCGATACCGCGGGCGGCACGCGGCACGACCTTCGTGCGCGTCTCCGGACTTGTGATCTCCGGATCATCCAGCAGCCGGATGGCATTTTCGGCGTTGAAGAGCAGCTCGATCAGACGCGCCCAGTGATACAGCAGTGTGAGCTGGGCCGGCCGTCCGAACTTGCTGCGGAACTCCTCAAGCTCCGCCTGTGCCAGCGGCGTATCGATCCCATCGCACACATTGATCCTGGCAAGCGTGTTCGTGCGGTAAATCCCGTTTGGCTTGTCGAGGTCCATCGAGAAAGCCCCGGCCCTCTTGTCGTAGGGGAACTTCAGGTAGGTCCAGGATTCCAGGTGCTCGCTGATGTAGTCCGTGTATTTGTCGTAGGGGAAATCGACGTATGTGCCGTCTTTTGTCATGAGGCGCAACGTGCCATCGTACAGACTGAGATTTCCCTTCTCATTAACGGTGCCGAGGAACCCCGTCTCGATCACGCCGAGCGACTTCACGAGATCGAAGTACTGCGGAAAGACGTTGTCCTTCGCATAGGCGATGGAGAACCGGGCGAGGTCAAGGCAGTCGTCTGCCATGCGCCGCACCTGGTCGCGTTCAGCAGGGAGCAACGGCTTGCTGAATCCTCCCGGGACGGAGGAGTCGGGGTGAATGGATTTGCCCGCGACTATTTCGAGCATCTTTGCGCACATCTGCCGCACGCGGACAACCTTTGTCGCCAGATCCGGAGCCTTGGAAATAATACCGATGACGTTGCGCACGGAAGGATCAGCATCCGGCCCCATTACAAAATCTGCGCCCGCAAGGATGTAGAAATGAAGGATGTGCTCTTCCATGTATGCGATGCTGTTGCACAGCTCCCGGAGTTTCCTTCCGGCGGGCGGGGGCGTGACGCCGAAGACCGCGTCGCATGCCTTGCTTGACGCGAGGTGGTGCGACCAGGGACAGACGCCGCAGATACGGGTCATGATGCGGGGCAATTCCTCCACAGGCCTTCCCATGCAGAACTTCTCGAACCCGCGCAATTCGATGACGTTGACCCTGGTGTCCTGAACGTCGCCCTTGTCGTCAAGCTGAATCGTGACTTTCGCGTGTCCTTCGATACGGCTCACGGGTTGAATCACAAGAGTCTTCGTCATGACGGTTTTCCTCCTTTCGCGGGCGTGGGTCTCAGCCGTCCCTGCGCGCCGGCGAATCTGTTAAACGTGGCCGCCCGGTCCGGAATCTGTTTGGCATCCAGACCGATGGAGGCCAGAGCTCCCATCATGTCGACCATCGGGTTGGCGGTGTCGGCAAGCGGTCCGAAGCACCCACGACAGGGCATATACGCCTTGATGCACCGCGGCGTGCCTTCTTCGCCGCCGCATCCTGATTTTGTTGCGGGGCCGAGGCAGAGGAACCCCTGTTCCATGACGCACCGAACGGCTTTCATGTCCCCACCCGGTTCGAACTCTATCGCCTCCAGAGGGCGTTTCAACGTCGACACGGCCTTTTTCTCCCGTACAAAGGGGCATTCATCACACACACTCTTGCCGGTCAACACGAATGGCTTTCCCTCGAGCAGGGCGGTGACTGCTTCGACAAACAGTTCGGGCGTCGTGGGACATCCGGGGAGCTTCACATCGACTTTCACCACCTCGCTGATGGCATACAGCCGGTCGGTCAGCGCGGGTACCTGCTCGGTGGGGAGACCATTGGATTCGGTGGTCACAGAGCCGCGGTAGATTTTTTCAAGCATGTCCTGTGTCGTCGAGAGATTCGCGAGGGCCGGGATACCGCCGTTACACGCACACGACCCCATCGCCACAAGCGTGGTGCATTTCTTTCGCATTTCCTGGGCGAGCAGCTTGTGTTCTTCCGTACGGATGCCTCCGGTAATAATGCCCACGTCTGCAGGAGGGATTTCTATTTCGGTCTTCTCTCCGGTCTGTCCATACACCTTGTGATCCATAAGCACAGGCATGTGGACAATTTCCAGTTTGGAGAGGATGTCGATGAGTGGTTCTCCAACATCGAGGATGGACACTTCACATCCGCCGCAGATGGTGAACCATTCTTGGGCCAATCGAATTCCCATGTACGTCCTCCTTCCGATGTGGTGTGTGAGTGATCACACGCACACAGATGATGGTGTTCAACCGCGGACGCCCGGTGTGAGCTCCGCAGGGGATCTACGACTACACTGCCACTTTGTACGGACTCGGGCCGATCCGTTTTACCTGTTCGACCATTTCTCTGACAACCTCGGCGAAGCGCGGTCCTTCGGATGCGGAAACCCACTCAAGCCGGAACCGCTCCGGCTCGAGTCCGAAATCCTCCAGCATCAGCTCAATGGCGTCTGCGCGGGACTTGGCACGGAGGTTTCCTTCGAGATAATGACAGTCGCCGGGATGGCAGCCGCAGACCAGTACACCGTCGGCGCCTCCGGTGAGTGCCTCGATCACAAGGTTCGGATGGATCATCCCCGTACACTGGACACGGACAATGCGGACGTTCGTCGGATACTGAATGCGTGACGTGCCTGCGAGATCGGCGCCCGTGTAGGAGCACCAGTAACAGCAGAGCATGACAATTAACGGTTCAAACGAGTCATCGGCAGATCCCATGAGGTCTTCTCCATCCATACACAATGTGCTGTGAACTGTCCCGACCTGAACCGGGACCTTGCTGATTCATCCTGTACCGAGGGCGGCCTTCACTTCGGCGGAGAGCATCTCGGGACGGAAATGCCAGACGAAGATCGCGGCTTTCGGGCAGGTCGCCATGCATGTTCCGCACCCTTTGCAGAGCGACTCATTGACTTCCACCCGCTTCTTGACTTCTCCGTTCTCTTGATATTCAATCAACGCGATGGCTTTGTACGGGCAGGGATCGATACAATACGCACACCCATCACAATTCTCTTCGACCACGTGCGAAATGATCGGTTCCAGGTCGATCTGGTCCTTCGAGAGAATGGTCCCGGCGCGGCCTGCCACCCCGAATGCCTGAGAGATCGTTTCATCAAGACCCAGCGGGGAGTGGGCATTCCCGCACAGGAAGATGCCGTCGGTTGCAAAATCAATCGGACGCAGCTTGCGATGTGCCTCAAGGAAGAAATTGTCGTCGCCCAGCGGTACCCTGAGGATCTGTGCCAGCGTCTTGTTGCTCTCGCGCGGAATGGTTGCCGCGGCCAGCACGACGTTGTCCACCAGGAGCTGCACGGTCTCATCCACGGTCTCGGCCCGGACGGTGACAGCGAGCTTTCCGTTCTGTCCGGTTACCACCGGGGGAGCATCATCGGCAAAACGGATAAACGTGACGCCAAGTTTTCTCGCCTTCGAATAATAGGACTCACGGAACCCGTATGCGCGCATTTCCCTGTACAGGACATACACATTCACGTCGGGATCACGTTCCTTGAGCTTCAACGCTTGTTTCAGGGTCTCCGAACAGCAGGTGCGGCTGCAGTACGGGCGTGTCTCGTTCCGGGACCCGACGCACTGAACAAATGCCACCGACTGTCCGTGGAACCGGTCGGAGGCGATCTGTTCCTCGAGCTCCCCGAGGAGCAGCACCCGGGGATCCTTCTCGTACAGGTGCTCGGTGGGTTTGTAGGTCTCGGCGCCGGTGGCAACGATGATCACCCCATGGTTCACTTCAAACGTCGATCCATTGCCGCCGACGGCTACCGTTGACCGGAAGTTACCAAGCGATCCGCCCACTTCCTTCAGCTCGACGTTGGTATACGTATGAATGTTGGGGTGTTCCTCCACGCGCCGGACCAGATCGCGCACGCGCTCCTGCGTGTGGTCTTCCGTCAGCAAGTAGTGGACCTGCTTCATGTATCCGCCGAGCGTGCTCTCCCGTTCGACGAGGTGGACACCAAAACCCTGCTCGGCCAGGGCGAGTGCCGCGGTCATGCCGGCGACCCCGCCGCCAATCACGAGCGCGTCATGGTTGACTTCCAGCGGGTGCGTGTACAGTTGTTCGTTGAGCCTCGCTTTGGCGATCGCAATGCGGACCAGATCAGACGCCTTTCGCGTTGCCTTCTCGGGCTCATGCATGTGCACCCACGAGCACTGGTCGCGGATGTTTGCCATTTCGAAAAGATACGGGTTTAATCCCGCCTCGCGGAGAGTATTCCGGAAGAGGTTCTCATGCGTTCGCGGCGTGCAGGATGCAACCACCACGCGGTTCAGCTTCTGCTCGGCGATGACCGTCGAGATCCGCTCCTGCGTGTCGTTGGAGCACGTGTACAGATTACTCTCCACATAGACCACATTCGGGAGTGTCCGCGTATATTCCACGACTTCTGCAACGTTCACTACGCCGGCAATATTCGTTCCGCAATGGCACACAAACACGCCGACCCGCGGCTCCTGTCCCCGCACATCGATCTCCTCCGGAAATGGCTTTGGCCGGATGAGACTCCCGCGTACATCATGCAGGAGTGCCATGACCTTTGCTGCGGCGCCGGAGGACTGCACGACACTTTCGGGAATATCCTTCGGTTCCAGAAACGGCCCGGCTGCGTAGATACCCTCCCGGGACGATTCCACGGGTGCGAAGGGGGACGACTTGCAGAAACCGAACTCGTTCGTTTCTATGCCAAATGTCCGTGCAAGACTCTCACTGTTCTTCGGAGGATTCATGCCGACCGACAGCACGACGAGGTCGTATTCTTTCAGCTCCTTTTTGTCGCCTTCGGTGAGATAGGTAATCGTGAGATTCCGGGAGTCGGACACTTCCTGTATGGTCGGGACCCGGCATCGGATGTAGTTCACCCCGAGCTTCCGGGCGCTCTCAAAATATGGCTCAAATCCTTTGCTGTACGCACGGATGTCCATGAAGTAGATGTCACACTGGAGATCCGCACCGGCATGTTCTTTGGCGATGATGGCCTCTTTCGTTGCGTACATACAGCAAACCGAGGAACAGTAATCGTGCTCCGCGTCGCGCGAACCGACACATTGGATGAAGGCGAGACGTTTCGGCACTGTCTGGTCGGATGGCCGGAGGACGTGGCCGCCGTAGGGACCGGACGGCGAGAGGATTCGCTCGAATTGCAGTGCGTCGATCACATTGGGAGAACTCCCGTACCCCAGCTCCTTTTTCAGCCGTGCGTCGGACACTTCGAACCCGGGGGCCAGCACGATCGCTCCGACTTCCAGCGTCTCGGTACGGTCCTGTTGATCATACGCAATGGCATTCGATCCGCATACCGCCTCGCATATGCCGCACGCATCGTGGGTCTTGTGTAAGCAGTACTGCTCGTCGATGATCGGTTTGTTGGGAATTGCCTGCGGATAGTATATTGAAACGGCGGACATACCATCCAGATTGATGTTGTACGGATTGGGGATCGGTTGCGGGACAATCGCGGTGACAGAGCTCCGCACCTTCTTCCCCACGGGACAGATGAAATCGCAGGCTCCGCACGCCCAGCACATGTCATTATGCTTGCCATACGGGGGCTCAAGCTTCTTCTTCGGGCCTCTCCCGGTGAACCCGATGGCGCTCCGTCCCATGCGTTCTTCACACACCCGGACGCAGAGGCCGCAGTAGATGCAGTCGTCGTTCTTTTTCGTGATGCGTGTTTCGTAGACACCCTGTTCGGCAGCGACGCGCCTGATGACATCGGAATCCGGACATCGGGCAAGGAGAAGTTCGGCGACGATTTTCCGGTCTCTCTTGATCCGCTCGGTATCCGTGAGGACACACATTCCCTCAAGGGCGGGATAGGAACAGGAAGCCTGAACCCTGGACGGTCTTCCCGGCATCTCGACCTCCACGACGCAGAGCCTGCACGCTCCGTATGGTGTGAGTGCCTTGTGATGACAGAGTGTCGGGACCCGGATCCCGAGATTCGCAATGGCCGTGAGGAGAGTTGTGCCCTCCTTCACTTCCGTTGCCTGATTGTTGATCGTCAGATGGATCATCGCTCGTCCGTCAGCTGCATTCGTGTATAAAGCTGAATGTGACTTCGGGGTGGGTGGCTTTCACGCACCGAAGCGTTTGTTCGAGGTTGCCAAATGGTTTTCTGTCGATATGACGCAGTCCGAACCGCGCTGTAATCGTGGTCCCCGCGCCCTTCCTGCTCTCGATCTGCATCGCACCCCCCGTTTCCTCCGCCGCCTGGGCGAGGAACGACAAGCCAAGCCCGATCCTCTTACCGTCCTTCGTGCTGAAGAAGGGGTCGCGGGCTTGCCCCACCGACTGCTCATCCATCCCGTCTCCATCGTCTGCCACTTCGAGGACGAGGAGATCCGATGTGTGACTCTCTGTCAGCCGGATGGCAATGTGCTGTGCATTTGCTCTCAAGGAATTTTCCACAATATCCAGAATATGGAGAGACAGGTCTTCCACGGTTTACAGCCTGACAGAGCGTCCGTGTTCTGCCCGGAAACACCTCGCCAGTTCATCGATGCTCGGATGTTCCATCTGAAAGAGCGACGACCGGCTCCCGATATCGCCCGGAGAGTGCGCATCCGACGAAGTGATGAACGCGAAGGAGTCCGCATGCGGGATGTCCTCCCGGTGACGCGGATCGCGGATCTCAAGTGCGTCAAGGGGCAACCCCGTTGGGATGAATCCGAGCTGTCCGATGATACCGAAGGCTTCTCTGTCGACATGGGCTGCGATGGCCAATCCCGTATGCTCGTGGATCATGTCGACAAGCCTGTCGATGGTAATCCCGCTCGCTCCGATGAGCAGCTTCGTGCTGAACCCCAGCACTTCATCGTCCTCGTTTGCAATGACCTGCTCTTCCTGCATCGTCTCATCGTCTGTGTCGGGTAGATGCGCCTGCACGATTTCCTGCAGCGAGAAGAGTCTGTCCATGTCGTCGAATAATGCCAGGATGTGGACTTCCTCTTGCGACGTGATTTCCATTCCCCCGAGCACGCTGATGCCCTCCTTCGCCGCGCACCGCATCACTGCCGGGACGTTTTGTGCCGTGTTGTGATCGCATATCCCGATCAGGTGCAGTCCCTGTCTCTTTGCTTCCCGTACCACGCGCAGCGGAGACATCTCAAGGTCGGCGCACGGGGAGAGACACGTGTGTATATGGAGGTCAGCCCTGTACGTTCGCACGTCATTGAACCCCCAGTTGGCATAATCTGGAGATCACGGCATAGGTGGATGAAGTGCTGATCAGAATGGGAATCTTCTCTTCCCGTGCCTTTGCCAGCGTCGCCTCCTCCGGCGTTCTTCCGTGCACGATCAGAATCCCGGCGAGTTCCCGCGCGCTTGCCACGGCAACGATGTTTGGATGCGTGTGGAGCGTGATCCACACATCGCCCTTTCGGGCATTCGCGAGAACATCGCTCAGCAGGTCTCCGGCATACCCGCCGGCGACAGTCCTGTCCAGCAGGTCCGGCGCCGAATGCACGGTGAGACCGAGAGCAGCCACGATGTCGTGAAGTGTCATAGTCATGTATGGACCGTGAACTGTACGTTTGTTCCTTTGCCGACGCAGGATTCCACCTTCAGTTCGTCGGAGCAACTTTTGATGTTTGGCAGTCCCATGCCTGCCCCGAACCCGAGTTCCCGGACCCAGTCGGGGGCGGTAGAGTAGCCGGGCTGCATGGCAACATCCACGTCGGGGATCCCCGGGCCCGTATCGACCGCGTTGACGGTCACACACGTCGGTTCGATGGAAGCCCGGAGTTCTCCGCCCGGAGTGAACACAACGATGTTCATCTCGGCTTCGTAGGACGCGATGGTGATCCGCCGCGCAGTATCCGGCGGGAGCCCGATCCTCAACAAATTGTTCTTGAGCCTGCTGCTTGCCTGCCCGGCTTTCTGGAAATTCGCGCCCTCGATGCAGAACTTCATCATCAGCACAGATCTGTCCGACCCGATATCCTCGAAGAGATGTCCCGGTCTGTACTTCCGTATTTCCTCGTTGACGTGGTTCATCTCAAGTCTCTTGAGCAGGCAGAGAACAATGTCCCCCTTGGTAAGAATGCCGACGAGCTTCTTGCTCGTGCGGTCTATCACCGGAAACCTGCCGTATCCGTGCCGTGCGAACTGATTGAGTGCAAAGATGAGAGGCTCGTCGGAATACAGCGCCACGATGTCCGGTGACATCTTCTCTCGTACCGGTGCCTCCATCTCCCCGGCTCGGAGAGACTTGAACAGGTCTTCAATGCTGACGATTCCGACCAGCGCGTCGTCTTCGATCACGGGAGTGCCGGAGATCTTATGTTCCCGCAGAATGGTCCCCACATCCATCATGGTGTTGTCGGGCCCGACCGTGAGGACCTCCGCTCTCATGGCCTCTTTGACTTTGAGCTCGTAGATGAGCTCCTGCGCTCTTCCGAGTGTGTAGATCTGGGATGCTTCATCGCTTTTCATTGCTCTGAACACCCCTTGAGTCCGTTCTTGTACAATCGTCCGCAACTCTCGAACATCGGCAGATCCGTGGTCAGGAGAGTCATGTTTCGCGCGCGTGCCAGCGCGATGGTTTCCTGATGAGGCTTCTTCCCACGGACAAAGCAGACGATGCTGATGTCCGACATTTCCGCCGTATACACCACCTGGATAGTGGAGAGTCCCGTGAGAAGGATCGCGCGCGCCTTTGACATTGTCAGGACATCGCTCATGAGGTCGGCGGCACATGCCGTCAACACGGGCGTATCGGCGTTGTCGCCGCCGCAGACCACTGTGGCCTGGAGAGTCTGAATGATCTCGCCCACGGTCATGTGTTTCATCCGCATCCGGTCTGGTGTCAGGTTACTCCTGTTGAACTGTCGCCGGGCGTTTCTTCTTTCGCTCGACGGGCCTTCCCCGTTCCACGAACGGGATCGGCTCTCCGGAAATCTTCTTCACCGCGTTGAACTTCGGTGGACAGACATCGAAGCACGTCCCGCATTTTGTACACACGGCCTGGTCGATGACATGAACTGTATGTTTCTGGCCATAGATTGCCTGAACGGAACAGTCCTTGAGGCAGAGGAGACATGCCTGGCAGTCGTCCGGGTCGATGAAGTACGCCATCAGTTCTTTGCACGCCTTCGCCGGACAGCGTTTGTCCCGGATGTGCGCCTCGTACTCCTCTCTGAAATAGCGGATGGTGGAAAGGACCGGGTTCGGAAGGGTGGTGCCAAGCCCGCACATCGACGCATCCTTGATGGCCTCTCCGAGTTCCTGGAGGAATTCAATATCGCCTTCTCTGCCCTCACCCCTTTTGATCCTGCCGAGGACTTCCAGCAGCGCTTCGCTGCCATCCCGGCACGTCGTGCATTTGCCGCAGGATTCGTCGTTGGTGAATTGGACGAAGAAATGCGCGACATCGACCATGCAGGTATCTTCATCCATGATGATCATACCGCCGGAACCCATCATCGACCCTGCCGCCACGAGATGTTCGTAGTCGATCGGCGTGTCGATGAGGGCAGCCGGAATGCACCCGCCCGAGGGGCCTCCGGTCTGGACGGCCTTGAACGCGCGATTTCCCGGAATCCCTCCGCCGATCTCATAGACGATCTCGCGAAGGGTGATTCCCATGGGGACCTCGATGAGCCCCGAGTTATTGATCTTCCCGACCAGCGAGAAGATCTTCGTCCCCTTGCTTGTCTCGGTTCCGATGCCGGAGAACCACTCTGCGCCTCTGTTGATGATGAGGGGCACCGTTGCGAGCGTTTCGACGTTGTTGATGACGGTCGGACACCCCCAGATGCCCGACTGTGCCGGGAACGGCGGCCGTTGGCGCGGCTCAGGGCTGTTCCCCTCGATCGAGTGGATGAGTGACGTTTCTTCCCCGCAGACGAACGCACCCGACCCCTCCCTCATCTCCAGGTCGAAGGAGAACCCCGATCCGAGGATGTTTTCCCCCAGCAACCCGCACTCCCGCGCCTGCTGAAGGGCGATGCGCATGCGCGAGATCGCAAGGGGATACTCCGTTCTGACGTAGATATATCCGTGCGTTGCTCCGATCGCATAGGCGGCGATGGTCTGACCTTCGATAATTGCATGGGGGTCGGATTCGAACACACTCCGGTCCATAAATGCACCGGGGTCGCCTTCGTCGCAGTTGCAGATGATATATTTCGGGGTCTTCGGTTCGTTCCGGCACACCTTCCACTTGACGCCTGTCGGGAAGCCCGCGCCCCCGCGTCCGCGAAGGCCGGCTTTGATGATTGTGTCGATGACTTCCTCGGGTGGAATCGGGCTCAGAACCTTTTCGAGGGCGACGTATCCGTCCCGTGCGATGTAGTCGTCGATTTTTTCCGGGTCAATGATCCCCTTGTTGCGCAACACGAGGAGCATCTGCTTCTTGAAGAACGGGATGTCTCCCAGAATCGGAATCGGCTCTTTCTTCTCCGGGGGAGTGAACATCAGTCTCTTCACCGGCCTCCCCTTCAGGAAGTGTTCCTCGACGAGGAAGGGGATATCGTCGGGTTTCAGCCAGCCGTAGAAGATCCGCTCGGGAGCGATGACCACCAGGGGGCCCTGTCCGCAAAAACCGTTGCACCCTGTTGGCACGATACGGACCTCATTGTGAAGATCGCGGGCCGCGAGCTCTTTCTCGAACGCCTCTTTGAGTCTGAAGGCGCCCCCGGCCACGCAGGCAGTTCCGCTACAGAGCATTATTTCAATTCGTGAGGCAGCCATGGATCAACCTCCTTTCTCCGATCCTGCGCCGATGGCATATTCCACGGCTGCATTTCCCCCGAGGACGTGGTCTTTGAAGATCTGCCGTGCCTTGTCGGGCGTAAGGTCGCCGTACTTCACCGGTGTGGCATCCACCAGCTCGATGGTGGCCATGGGTTCCCTTGAACAGAGTCCTGCGCACCCGGTCGTGGTTACCATAAGGTCTTTGCGCCCGCTCTGCTCCAGTTCGTCCAGAAAGGTCGTCACGATGTCGCGTGCCCCGGCCGCAATGCCGCACGTTCCCATGTGAACGATGATCCTGCCGGTGAATGCGCCCTCGCGCAGATAGATGCCCTTCCGGGCGTCGTCTCTCCGTTTCCTGAGATCGTCAATTGTGAGCTTTGACATAACTCTGCCTCGGTATGTACCTGTCGATGACTTCTGGGACCTGTTTGTAGGACAGTTTGCCGTACACGTCTTCGCCAACCATGACGGCGGGCGCCAGCCCGCAGCACCCGATGCACCGCACGCTCTTCAAGGTGAAGTTCATGTCCGCTGTCGTTTCGTCCGGCTTGATGCCAAGCTCATCGCCGAATTTCTCCATCAGCCGTTCACTCCCCCGCACATAGCACGTCGTTCCCATACAGACACTGACAATGTGTTTTCCTCTGGGAACGATGCTGAACGAGCTGTAAAATGTCACCACCTTCAGAATGTGCGACAACGGGTATCCCGTTTCGTCAGAGACGTATCTGAGCGCATCTTCGGGCAGGTAGTTGAACCGCGCGTTGATTTCCTGGAGGATCGGCATCAGGGGGCCGTCCCGCTTCTTGTTCCGCATCACGGTCTCAATGACCGCGTCCCTGTGTTCGGGCCGGACCTCTGTTTTTGTCCGAACCGGGGGCTGAACAATACTCTTCGTCGGGCAATTTCTGACGCATGCGCCGCATCCCGTGCACTTGTCTTCGTCGACGTAGCGGGCTTTCCGTTTGAGGGTGACTTTGAAATTTCCCGCTGTGCCTTCCACCAGCTCGACGTCCGACAATGCCAGCGTTTGAATGTCTTTGTGCCGGTCAATCCCGACCAATCGCGGTGCGATCGTGCACATCGCGCAATCATTGGTCGGAAATGTCTTGTCGAGTTGAGACATGACTCCGCCAATGGAAGGCTTGTTATCGACGAGATATACCTTGATGCCCGACTCCGCCAGGTCCAGCGCGGCCTGCATTCCGCCGATGCCGCCGCCGACAACCAGGGCGGAACCGATCTTGTCTTTGTGTCCGTTGGTATTCATGCGAGGACTGGTTCCTTGGAAATAGGCTGATGCGGTACACGTTCTTCCGCGAGGGCCCTCTCCCGAACGGCCTGGAAGTAGAGAGCCATCGGCCGGTACACTGCGTGGGCCAATTTGCCGAACGGCAACTCGATAACAAGCATCGGGGTCGCGATAGCCAGATGGATGGCGTATGTGTAATGACAGAGCAAAGGCAAATCCATGTATCTGAAAATGTGCACCGCAATGCCGCTCACTGCAGTGGCCAGGAGCAGAATAGGCAGGATCCAGTCGCTGAATTCAGACGATTTGTGGATCTCCTTCTTCTTCCTTGCCCTGCCGATGAGGATGTCGATGGATCCGACCGAGAGGCCGATCGTGGCAAGATACCCCAGCCAGCGCTGCGGGTGATAGAGCGGGTAGATCTCATCCGTTTGAAACCACTGAAGGAAGAAGACGAGAATCACGGAGATCAGCACAAAACCGAACCCGAGCCACCAGTGTTTTATCCAGCGCGGCTTGTGGGCCGACTGCACACATTTCCCGATGTTCTTGTGGGTGACCATGTGCTCGATGATCGTCCAGAACTCCGCAAGGTAGAGACGCAGTGGAGGCCTGGGATCCCCCTCCGCACACATCGTGAACCGGTACATGCGATAAGCGTTCGTAGCCATGATGAGCAGCGGGATGGCGTAGACCGCGACCGTGAAATAGATAATCGTGTCAAACATATGCCCCAGACCCATTCCCGTAGAGAGAAAGTCGGCCAGCGGCATCTCCCTGTACACGTCAACCTCATAGATATGGTACAGGGCTGCCAGAGCCAGCACCAGCAGGCCCGTGATGATTAATGCCGCTATTTCCCAGGCCTTTGAAAGGAGGATCTTCGAAGAAATTCCTGTGAAATCATACTGCGACACGAGATAGCGCCTGAGCGTCATGATCGAGTCCCGGGGTTCCGTCTTGCGGGGACAGGCTATTGAGCAATCCCCGCAATCATGGCAGAGCCAGGGTTCAAGACTCTTGTGGACAGAACTTTTCAGGCCAAGAATGACGCGCTGGAGTGGCCGGCGGGGGAAAGAGGCATGGCCATTGGAGAGGTCGCAGACGATCGTACAGGTACCGCAGTTCAGACACGCATTCGCATCGAACGTGCCGTATCGTCGGACGTCGCGCACAAGCCCCGCATCGGCAAGAGTCATCATGGAGGAGTCTCCCGCATGAAGTGAACAGGCACAGATGGGAAAGAGAGGCCCAGCAATATCGCATGCTGTTCCTTACCCTTGTGCAAATATCGTGCCTTGTGAAAATGGTAAAAACGGGAAGGAATCGGGAGGGGGATTGGCTGAGGAGCGGAAAACCGTTAGAACTTAACGGACTTCCGTTAGTCCGTATTTGGTGAGCTTGTCACGAAACGTGGACAAACTCAGTCCCAGGAATCTGGCGGCTTCGGATTTGTTGCCGTTGTGGCGAATGAGCGCATGCCGGAGCAGCGTGGATTCAAGGCATGTCACAACATCATCATAGTGCATCGATTTTTCGGAGAAACAGCGGGCGCAGCTCTTCATGAGAAGCTGGACGGGGTCTTCTCCCCGGACTTCGGGCGGAAGATCTTCGAGGGTTATTTCCCCGTTTACCGAGAGCGTAATCCGGAGGAGGACGTTGATGAGTTCGCGGACATTGCCCGGCCAGGAGTAGTTTACCATGATACGAAGGGCGTCCTTGGAGACCTGCACTTCATGGTCCGGAAGGAACTCCCTGAGAAAATGTCCGATGAGCAACGGAATGTCTTCTCTCCGTTCGCGGAGAGGGGGAACTTCAATCGGAACGACGTTGAGGCGATAGAAGAGGTCTGCTCTGAAGAGGCCCTGGTCGACAAGGTGCCGCAGGCTTGCCTTCGATGCAACGATGAACCGCACGTCGACCGGGATCGGCCGCGTGCTTCCGACCCGTTGGATGGTGCGGGTTTCTACTGCCCGCAGCAGCTTTCCCTGTGCCTCGAGCGGAAGATCATCAATATCATCGAGGAACAAGCTCCCGCCGTCTGCAACCTCGAAGAACCCGTGCTTCTCGGCGATGGCGCTGGTGAATGCCCCCCGCTCGTGTCCGAACAGCTCGCTCTCGATTAATTCTCTCGGCAGCGAGGAGATATTCACTTTGACCATGGGCTTGAACTGGCGCACACTCTTCTGATGAAGAAACTCGGCCAACCGCTCCTTGCCGACGCCTGTCTCTCCGATCAACAAGACTGTGTTACAGGTCAGTGCCGCCGCCCTTAGCTGCTCCAGGATCTTCAATATCATGGCACTTCGCGTGACAATCTGAGGATCGCGAAGTTGTCCTGGTGCACGTTCCGCTGGAGTGGTGGTATTCACGGAGCCGTTCCTTGGTTAACAGCTCGGGTGGGGCGAACGTATCTTCTCACGAGACAGCTGATGACGATGTCGTTCCTGATCAAATATAGAAAGAATCAAAACCTTTCTCAAACATCATTTCGCTCGTGTGCCTCTGTCCCAGCATCTTTTCCAGCGAGATATGCTGCACGATCGCACAATAACGCCCGCAATAGAGAATTTCGATCGAACCTGTTGATTCTTTCAACAAAGTAAAGTTTTTTGGTCCACAGACCACATTGTGGCCTTCAGCGACCGTTCCGGAAGGGGGGGGGACACGAACACTCACCGTGCAGGAGGAAGCATGAATCCATTCCGATGTATCCCGGTCGCGACAGTTGTATCCCTGTCGCTTTCTTTCCTCGCGCCACAGGTGTCGCTCGCTCAACGGGCCGAGGGGTACCACGAAGCGATTCGCTCCGGTGAAGTCCCGCAAATCTCGGGCGGCGGAGAGATGAACATGCTCCGGAACAGGGGAATGCAGCCGGCCGCTGAGAAATCATCCGCGCCGCATTTCAGACCTTCCGCGAAGCTGGCCGCCGGACCGGTCCTGGGTGTGAGTTTTGACGCGCTGGATTTCGTTGCTGACGGGTCATACAACGGCGGGTACTATCACATCCCGCCCGATCCGATCGGTGCTGCGGGGCCGTCGCATGTCGTTTGCGTGGTAAACACTTCAATAGAGTGGTATACGAAGGCGGGAGTCCTGGCAGGAGGAAAAAGACTTGGAAAGAATGCGACCACTGTGACCGGGAGTTTCTTTGAAAGCCTCTCACCCCTGAACGGTACGTTTGATCCCAAAGTGATCTACGATCAGTATGCATCACGGTTTCTCGTGGTTACTCTGGAACAGACCGACACATCAGACGGCGATCCCGATGACACCTCGCGGATCCTCGTTGCAGTGTCGGCGACCAGTGACCCGTCCGGCGCCTGGTACTATCATGCGATCAATGCGAAGCTGAACATCGGCGGCGTGAATCGTTGGATCGACTATCCGGGATTCGCTGTCGATGACAAAGCTGTGTACATAACAGGAAACATGTTCGGGTTCGCGGCGAGCGGGGGGGTGTATGCGGGTGCGAGGCTGTGGATCATCGACAAAGGTCTCGCAGGTGGATTCTATGCCGATGGAACCGCCCTGGTGACTCTCCACGATCCGCCGACAAGCACGTTGGTTTCTGCAACCACCATGCAGCCGGCGCACATGTTCGGGGCCGTGCCGTCCGGACTGGGGACCTATCTGGTGCGCTATTCAGGATTCACCGCCGCGGGGGATGAAGCTCTAAGCATTATCCAGGTTGACAATCCGCTGACGGCGCCGACATTCACGCACACGTTCGTGCCGTGCGGAGACATCGACAACACCGGCGCCGCAATGCCCAACGCACCCCAGTCGGGGACGGGGGTTCTGATCGATACAGGAGACCGGCGCAGTCTCAACGCCGTCTGGCGCGACAATCACCTGTACGTTGCTGCAACGCTCGTCCCTCCATCGGGAGTAGATGCAGGCCAGGCGACAGCGCACTGGTTCGACGTCAGCACCCCGGGACTGACCCTCGCAGACCAGGGGAATCTCGGGGGGGAAGATATTGCGACAGGAACGTACACGTTCTACCCGTCGATTGCTGCCGATGCGGCGGGGAACCTCGGGATTGGCTTTGCGGCTTCGGCATCAACCATATTTCCCGGAGCCTATTTCAGCGGGAAAAAAGCCGGCGATCCAGCCGGCACAAACCGGGGCTCGGGAGTCCTCCGTGCGGGACTTGACTACTATGAGAGAACCTTTGGAGCCGGCAGGAACCGCTGGGGAGATTACAGCGGGACATGCGTCGATCCGTCGGATGACGCCTTCTGGTTCTTCAATGAGTATGCGATTGAGCGAGGCACCGTAATCGGCGGTGAAGATGGACGATGGGGCACGGCGTTTGGATATCTCCCCGCAACGGCGCTCCCCATCCAGATTGCATCGTTCATCGGTACGGTTGAAGACAACAGGTATGCGCTGCTCCGCTGGGAAACAATATCGGAGATCAACAACTTCGGCTTCGAAGTGCAGAAATCGACCGAGCCCCTCTCAGGATATAAGACGATTGCTGACAGCTTTGTGCCGGGGCACGGAACGACGACGACTCGGCAGGAATACTCCTATGGAGACTTAACGACAACGCACGGCACCTGGTACTACCGGTTGAAGCAGTTGGACCTGGATGGGACCGTCCACTATTCGCAGAGCGTGGTCGTACACGTAACAGTGACCGATGTGGCAGAAGAAACGCCAAAGGTCTTCCGGCTTGATCAGAACTACCCGAACCCCTTCAACCCCGGAACGGTGCTGAGTGTGCAGTGGCCTGCGGTCAGCGACGTGACGCTCACGATCATCGATCTCCTCGGACGGGAGATCGCGACCGTTGTGACTGGCCGTTTCCAGCCGGGGCAGTATACGTTTCCGTTTGATGCATCCCGGCTTTCGAGTGGAATGTATCTCTACCGCCTCGAGGCGAAAAGCGAGAGTGGAGTTTTCGTGGACGTGAAGAAGATGATCGTTCTCAGGTAATCTCCGACAACGGGATAGTCCTGGTTCACATGTGGTGACCGGGCATCGAATGCGAGTGCTGCAGCGGGAAGGTGCTGAGAGCGGCAGCGAGAGGTTGCCCTGTCTGTTTGATATGACGCTGCCCTAGTACGGGCGCAGGAACTGCATATCCTCCGCCCGTGCGGGCCGCAATTCGATTGCCATTCCCCCTGACGGTTTCAGGTGGGCATTGACCACGGTCTGCGCGGTGACCAGTGACCGTTCGATCCGTACGTGCGTCCTTGTGTGCACCTGGTCCCCGCCATCTGTGTAGAGTGTAGCCACGTAGGACCTGCCCGGCTCCAGGAACGTGAGCGGGATGTCCAGCACCCTCCCCTGGTTGTTCGTTATCGCTCCCACGAACCAGCCGGTCCCGCCTCTCCGGGCCACGGCCGCGTATGTGCCGATCTCACCGAGTACAACTCTTGTATCATCCCACACCGTCGGGAGATGCTCGAAGAACGAGATCTCCGGTTCGTCCTGATAGTCTGATGGTTTGTCATACCAGAAGACGAACTGAAGGGGGCTGTAGAAAATGACCGCAAGAGCCAGCTGGTGTGCCGACGTGGTTCTGATCCCCTTGACGTCCTTGATGCCGGCCTGGTGGTAGTAGCAGATGGTATAGTCGGCGGGACCTGCGAGGAACCGTGTGAAGGGGAGGATGGTGTTGTGATCCGCTTCGGGCATGCACTCGTTTCCATAGACCCCCTCCTGCGTGAGCAGGTTCGGATAGGTCCGGCTGTATCCCGTCGGCCTGTACTCGTCATGGATGTCGACCATCAGATGGTACCGTGCTGCCTTCCGGACTGCCTCATGCACCCAGGAAGTCCAGCGGTGCGAACCGACATGGACAAAGCCGAACTTCACACCCGCAACGCCCCACTGCTGGAAGAGGGGAAAGATTTCGTCCATCTGTTTTTCCAGCGCCCGGTGATTGACATAGAGCCACACCCCGACGTTCCGCTGTTTGCATAGGCCAGGATCCCCGGCAGATCGAGGTCTTTCTGTGGATTCCGCCGCGGGTCGACATCGACGCGCGAGGCGTCTGACGCTTTGGAATACTCATACCCGTACCATCCCGCATCAAACTCGATATAGTCGATGGAGTGTTTCGCGCAGAAATCGATGCACGCAATGGCGCCGGCGGTCGAAAGGGTGACCTCCCGCATCACCGTGCCCGGTTTGATCCAGTCCGTCTTCTGAATCGCGCATGGCGGATTGAGATTGAGGACGATGTCATTGTTCTCGAGCAATGCCCCGGGCCGTTCCGCAACCATGATGAAGCGCCAGGGGGATGAGAACGGCGAGGATTCCGTCACGGGTCCGAACAGCCGTGCCGCAACAGTGTTCTTCTTCTCCCGTGAAAGGACGAACTTCATGCGTGCATAGTCGACGAGATGTGCTTCTCCGATCGCCGCATACAGTCCGTCCGGCAGCACAAGAGTGAGGGGACGCTCGCTTTCGTAGTCCGGTGTCGGGGGGGACCATCGCGGCAGGGGATAGTCGGTCCCGTACGCCCAATCCCTCAACGGGCGCAGGTAATACAGCTCCTGGGCGAACGGAGTGACATACGCCATGGTCCCTTCCGGAAAGCTGAACTCCGTCTGTTCGTCGCGGATATGCACGATCGATGTTGCGAGGTTTTCCGGAAAGGTGTAGCAGAATGCGGCACCTTCGTTGTAGACCCTCACAGTCACCTGCAGCGTCAGGTTCGTGTCCCTGTCTTTCACAAGGACGATTGTGCACTCGTTGAATCGGTTCCGGATAGTGCTCCGTTCGCCGTACACCGGCTTCCATGATTCGTCAACAGAGCGGCGCGCATGCCGGGCGAGTGAAAAGCCTTCGGTCCAGGATGGACGGTCGACGGTAATCAATCCCAGTCGTGACGGCAGCACAACCGGCCGGTTGTTGTACGAAAGGGTGTACGAGAGTCGTCCCCCGGTGTCCGCATTCTCACCGACGGAAAACGTGAAGACAAGATGAGAGTCCGGGGATGCGATTGCGAGGGACTGGCCGTACGCTGTTGCAGTCCCGAGGATGGCAAGAACAAGAACGATGAGTATGTGCATGCGGGGTCTCATGGTCGGGGCAAAGGGTGCTCAGGCAATCGATGTGCAGGTAATATACGGATAAAAAACGTACGGGAGGAGTGAGCGCCGGTAGCAAGGCATGTGTCACCCGGGTATTTACAGCACGGTGTGCGTGTGATGGGTCACACATGGTGGGAGGCAGGTTCTACAAGAGAAGAAGAGATGGTACGGTGTTGTCAATGATGTGCACTCACAACTTCAGGTTTCCGAATCACATTGTGCGGTCAACTCCGGAGTGGCCGTGGCACGCCGCGTGTTCCTGAAGGGTTGGGAGCGCACGAGAGAGGCCGCGCGTCTCGGCATCGTAGGGATTCAATTGAAGGGCCAGCACCATGGGACAGCAGCAGCTTCTTCTCGTCATTCTGGGTGTGATCGTAGTGGGTATCGCTGTGGCGGTCGGGATCAGTGATGTTTACCGACAGCGCCGTGAGCGCGAACCGTGATTCCCTGACGAACGACCTCGTCAATCTTGCGTCTCGCGCCCATCAGTTTTCCCGGCGGCCCACCACACTCGGAGGGGGCGGCAATTCCTTTGTGGGATTGAGTGCAGACGCAGCCGGTCTCCGCAAGCTCACCAATGCACCGTCGAATGCCAACGGCACCTACTCGATTCAGTCTGCGGGAACGGCGACGGGTGTGGTGATCCGGGGTGTCGGTACGGAATACGCCGATGCCTCGAACTTGTGACGATGGAAATCCACGTGTTCAGGAACGGGGCTGACAGCGTGGTGGTCGTCCACTAGGGTGAGGGGACCCTCTCCTGTACCATCACATCAAACCTGTATTCCTCCGGTGTGAGGCCGCTGAGTCCCGGGGTGGATGCTCCCTGACGACAAACGTGACCGTCTTGCCGGGAGGAGGGAGCACCACGCGCGAGACCACAACGAGGAGCGAATCATACGTCGCGCCGTACCCAAATGGGCGGATCTGTTGTTCGATCAGGAGAGGCTGAGCGGATTCGTATTCTGCCGTGATGGAATAGCGGATCTCTTTGGCCACATTCCGGGGAATGGCGAGGACGACAGTAACACGCTGGTTTTTCCCTCCCAGGGCGAATGCTGGAATCCGGGCCGGCTCGGTTGAGCGTGTGAGCGGCCGATAGGTGAGTACCAGGGTGAGCTTTCTCTCGGCGGCCGCAGCAGTATCGTGGGCGGTCGATGGGGGCGTTTCAGTGGCGAGTGAAGGAGCGGGCTCTTTTCTTTGATCACCCACAAGATAGAACACTATGGCCGCGAGTACTGCTGCGATCGAAAGCCCGTAGACAAGGCGCCGCTTCGGGAACCATCGTTGCAGGCCTGCCGGTGCACTGATAGGCGAGGCATCACGCACCCCCGGAGAATTTTCTATCCGATGGAGGAGGTCCGAGCAGTCGGGACAGGATTGGAGATGGTTGTCTGCAGCGAGGAGCACATCGCCTGTCAGCTGCCCGCTCGCGCGGTCGACAAGGACTGATGGAGCGAGGTGGCCTGCCCCCGTGAACCGCGCATGGGCGGAGAGGATCTCTCGTGCGCCTTCCCAGAACGCGGCCTCCCTACGCAGCTCATCAGAGGTCTTGAGGGCCTCTTCCACACGTTTCCGTTCGTCCGCATTCAGTGTTCCCGCGATGTAGAACGGGATGAGACTCTCGAATTTCCTGGATAGTCATCACCGTTTCAGGGCCTCTTCGTGTGGCGTTGCGGATCGTGTACCATGGTCCCTTAGAATAGTCGTTTGACGGTCGGCAAAGTTTCACTGTATCCGTTGTAGTATCTCATGTGCCTTGTCTCTGCAGCGCGAAAGCCGGGTTTTGATTGCTCCCTCCGTCGTTCCCTGTCTCCGTGCTATTTCTTTGCAGGTCGCTTTTTCTTCGAGGACCATACTGAACAGCGTTTTGCAGCCGTCGGGCAGCATGCTGAGAACGCGCTCCAGGAGGGCAGATTCCTCATCGTGTTCCATACGGGAGAGTGGTGTGGCGGCATCGGGAGGATCCGCATGCGCCTCCATCCGCGACAAACCGCTTCTGTCGCCGGGCCGCATCAATAAGTGTGTACAGCGTAATCCGTTGGACGTGAGTCTTGAGCGATGATTCGAGCCTGAAGGAATCTTCTCTAAATGTGAGCAGCAGCTTCATGAGCGTATCCCCGATGACATCGTCCGGGGCAACGCGGTCCTCCCAGAGACGGGACCTGACGACGGTCGTGATCCAGCCGAGGATTTCCCGGTATTCCTGCGTGGATCCCTCAAGAAAACCCCTGATGCGCTCCTTATCCGTCACGTGCCAATCGTTGTACTGTTGTTGTCCATTCGTGCGGGATGCAACATCCCAGCCTGATAAATGTACAGCACCGGCGGCACAAATCAAAGTCGGTTGCCGGTCGATGGCAAATTCTGGATCGTTGTTGCGGCAGCAGTTGACGAGGCACTCTGGAATGGTATCTTTGCAGCATCCTTCCTTCTTCGGCCGCGGGGGTCTCTTGGTCCGGGCAACGGTTATTTGGTTAGGGCTCTTCCTTGTTCTTCTGGTCTGGCAGCCCGTGATTGCGCAGTCGTGGCGCGACCTCATCATGAGGCCGACTCACTCTCCGCCATTGGTTTTCGGCCCGCCAATGCACAGGGCCCTGGAAGTAGAGCCTCGCTGGCCGGCTCGAGAACTCCCCCGGTGATGGAGACGCAGCCGTCGCCGCGGTTCTCGATCTCCTCACAACATACTCACGAGTGTATCGACTGCCTCGGCGATGAAGCGCTTGTGTGTGCGGAACGGTCACTCAGCATCAAGGAGCGGTGGTTGTACGGCCCCCGCGACCCGAAAGCGGCTGAGGATCGAGAGACTGCGTCGTCCACTTCATGCCTCCGTCGAAACGAGGAGGGGAGACGGCGGCTCGTCGAACAGGCACCTCCGGCAGCTCGACGAGGAGGCAGGCGCCACCAACCTCTTCCCCCACTACGTGCTCCAGCCTTCACGACCTGCGACTGCTATCAGGCACGCGGGGACTATGTGCCGGCGGCGAAACTCGACGGAAAAACCCTGGAAGCCTTCCGCCGTGCCCTGCCACCCGACGACCCGGCCCTCGCGAGGCCGAACGATGATGCGGGGCGGTCAACTTCTGGTCCCTGGGACGGTTTGCCGAAGCAGAACCGGCTTTCTGAAAGAGGCCCGGAGCAACTGGGAAGAGCACTACGGGTCGAACTCCGTGTCAGCGTGCAGCGACCGTCTCGGCAACCTCGAGGTACACTATCTGCATCAGGGGCGACTCGAGGAAGCCGAAATGCTCGCACAGCGCAGTACGTCGATCATGGAGCGTGAACTCCCGCCTGATGATCCGATGTTTGCCAGGGCACTGCTGGCAAGGGGATATGCGTTCCTTGCGAGGGGGAGGTATGCGGAAGCCGTTCGCGCAATTCTCCAAGGCTATCGCAATCTGGCGAGGTCGTACCCCAATTCGATCCGCGCACGCCGACATCAAGTGCGTTGTATTGGCGAGTGCTTTCTTGAACAACGGTTACACTCTGAGGCCGAATCGTGGATCAGCAAATCGATCACGCTGGCGGACACGCTCTGGGGTTATGGGACGTCCCGGAACTTGGCGGCGTGGCTGGGACTGGCGCGTGCACGGATGCGCATGGGGCACTTCGAGACCGTGGACTCGCTTCTTCAACTCGCCCTTGCCACGCAGGACGACCGTAGGGGTTCCGACAGCCCCTACATCTGCTGACGTCACCGAGGCTTACACCGAGTACGGATCGCAGATCCGGGAACATCTCGCTGGCGCTGGAGACCGCTGAACGGGCCGTACAATCCCGGCTGAAGAACTTCCTCCGTAACGCCTGCCTGATGTCCGAACGGGACGCGCACGTGTATTCGCATTCCTCCGTCGTTCCGTTTGACGGGTATGTGTCGACGCTTCTGGACGCACATGCAGTCGAGCTCCGCCACCGTGTTCAGAGCTGCCCAGATCGGATCGTCCTCGAAGGGATCGACGACCGAGGCAGGAGCTGCTGCGGCTGGCGGAGTCCTCGCCGGGAAGCGGACTCCACTCCACCGTTGCACTCGCCGACGCGTAGCCGTTCGAGCGGGGCTACCGGCTTGCGAAACGGTATGTGGATGTGCTTCAAGGGACCGACGAGTCGGTGTCCGGAGCCGACATCGACTCGCTGGGGGCTGTGGTGCTTGCACTCGAGGATTCCCTGGCAAGGCACAGCGCCCGGTTTGCTGGAGACAGCTGTCGAGAGGAACGTGTCGCCCATTGCCGTGGCCTCCTGCCCTCTCTCCTGATGCAGCTCTTGTGGAATATCTCAAGGCGAGCGTTCCCGCATCAACCCCGACACAACGATCCCTTGTTCCTGTACATCGCCGTTGTTCTCGGTGCTGACGGCTCATGCTCCATTCTCGACTCGGTCTGGTGGCAGGATCTAGAGTTGAATCGAACGGTACCGTGATCATCTGACGAGGGTCGCTCGACAGAAGCGGCCGCTTGACCACCGGGAAGAACGCAGCGTACGGAAAATTGCCGACTCCTCCCGCCTCGTCTGGCATCCCTGTGAAGCGTTGTATGAGGGTAGACAACCGTGTTGATTGCCCCCATGCAGGGCGTACCGGTTTCCTTCGCCGGTCTGAAGGCTGGGACGGTATGTATCTGAATGATATGCCGTGCACCATCCTCTCGGCGGGCCGCCAAGCTGTCGCGCGGGCCACTGCCGTTCCCGACGCCAGCCTGGCCCCTTGTCGGGCATATCCATTTCTCCGGCACCGCTGGCGGTACGACGGTCGGACGACTGGCGAAGGCAAAGCCCCTCGGAGTCCAGGAGCAGGCACCCACGTTGCGGAACATGCGGTCTGGTTGTGAACAGCTCAGGAACCGCACCATTCTGCGCCGACAACACCTGGCCGAAGAAGTGACGAGTCGCCCGCTACTGGCGGGCCACAACGGCACGATACTCGCTTACGCGCTCGTCGGTCCATGGCAAGCGAAGAAGCGTTCAACAATATTCCGAGGAGCCGGGTTGTTCATCTGGCGACCCACCGGCCCTTCATGACAGATGCCGTGTGCAGGGAGTGGAGAATCCGACCTCGGGGAGAATCCGTTGTTGCGATCGGGGCTCTTGCTGGCCGGAGCGAATCTCCACGGCCAGGATGCACGTGACGCGGGATCAGAGGACGAACTGACCGCCCTCTGAGGTGTCAGCAAGCAATCTCCAGGGCACCGATCTGGTCGTGTTGTCCGCGTGTGAGACAGGCCTCGGGAGTGTGCACCAGGGTGAAGTGTTTTACGGGTTGCGTCGTGCATTCCAGATGGCAGGCGCACGAACGGTGCTCAATACTCCGGGAAGGCGCTGATCGCGAACATTCTCTTCATGAAGGATCTCATGCCGCGATGTTTTCGATGGAAACGGAAAGTAGGATCCCCAATCTACCTTTCCCGGTGTGCTGCGCGCTGCCTCATTGCGTCGTCTGGCTGAACTCCGCCGTCGGGGCGTCCGACCCATCCACTGTCGTGGGAGGGTTTCATCCAACGGGGACCGGCACATCCGTCAGGGATCACCCAGGCGATCCTGATATCAACTTCGCTCCTTCTGTAACCTTTCCGTTTGTCTCTCCGACTATCTGCAAAGAGTACTCCCCTTGCCCACCACCCGGTACGACAGGGCGATTGCCAATATCCGTGTTTCCTGGAAGAACGGACGGACGCCGAAACGTTGCGGCCGAGTTTGATGTCGATCCCGGAAATCTGGACAGGCTCTTCAGACAGCGTCAGGGAATGACCGTGAGCGTATTTGTAAGCCATCAACGGAAGAAGTATGTCATCGAGCGATTACAGGATGGTCGGGCGTTTGGCGAAATGGGGCCGAGCTGGGGTTCGCGTAAACGACTGGTCGTTTATCGATGGGTAAAGCGGGCGTTCGGTGTCCCGTTCGCGCAACTGAGACGGAGCTTCCAGTTCTGTCAGAAAGACTCGCGATCACGGCGGGGCACTCTCACGGAACTGGCCGACCTCAAAGCGTCCGTAGGGAACTGCGTGTTGGATGGGTTCCTCGTCAGAAGGAATGCCACAAAATAAAGGTGCAATTTGCGCTGATAATTCGGCGACGAGCACACTGCGACACACCACACTTCTTTCGTTGGTTTTCTCGTAAACTTGCTGGACCTGGGACTAATCATCAAGAGGGGACCCACACAACACAACCTACCAGGGAGGGAGCCATGCGACTCGTACGTGTCGTCATTCCGGTCATTCTGATCGCTCTACTCGTATTCTGGGACGCCAGAAACAGCCGCCGGTCTCCGGCGACCGACGCAGTGCAGGAACAGCTTGTCGTGCTGCAGGCGGAGGCCGAGCCTATCGCGCTTGAAGCGGTCGGCCTGAGCGGGTGGGGGTTTTAGGGAGAAGCCGGCGCACGCGCTGGTGCGGCTCTCGCGAAGCGTACCGGGCTGCAAATACGCTCTCGATTTCTGATCGGCAACCGATTGCCCGGGGTGTGGCGCACTACAAATTCTCTGTGAAGAGTGGGCCCCGGCCGTTTTGACAGGATTGAATCGACAGGGTAGTGAAAGAAAACCCCTTTCATACCGATAAGCTGCAATGTTTTCTTCAGCACGGTGATGCGGTGGACTTTGAGGGGGTCTGCCGGGCGTCGGGGGCGACAGAGCTCCAAGAGATTTTGGGTTCGCGGTTTCTGCAGACAGCGGCATCGATGTTTGGGGTATCCATCAGTGGGGTACTTGGTTCGGCAGGGGACGACGAATTTCAATTTCACTGAGGGGTGGGGGCTTAGGAAGATTGTTGATGATCTCTCTGGCAATCGGCGTGGCACGGTCGGTTCGGTGCTCTTTTACAGGCGCCGGGTTTGCCAAGGTGGTTCTTTCGGGGTACAGTAGCGGCGTGTTACCAACGGTTGCTTCTAACGATGAGACCAGATTGCTCCGGCCCGGCGTCAGGTAAGCGGGTTATCTGGTTGATTGCGCGATTCGCCTTCCGGACTCGGACCTGCGCGATGGTTTCATAGCTGAATCACAGGCCACGCAGGCAATGTACGACGGTGGCCAGTACCAGGTGGATATCCCTTTCAGGTTGCTCGGCGGGTTGGCGAGGAAACTCTACTTTGTCACAATTTGCCCATCATTCCGGGATTCACAAATCTCCAGGCGGCTGCCATTTTGCTGCGGTCCGGCATACGGAACAGCCTCGTATCACTATTCTTCAGGGGTTCTAATAGTGAGGAGACCCCAGCGGCGTTCAGGCTCACCACGCTTCCACTAGCGCTCGATTCTCTGCTTGGCGCTCTTCGATGAGCTCGGTCGTTCATTGCGGAGTTTGAAGCAATGCTCACCGGTATAGGCGGTTCGGAATTCAGCAATCACTTCTCGGAGATCACCGTTCCGGTGTTCAACATTGCCGCAAAGGGCGGCATCGGAGACTTGACTCTCTCGGTCTCGAGCTCTTGTCTTGTCGGCAGTGGCGACATCCAATCACATTTGGAGGATCCCAGATCCTGACATCGATGGCGAGTACGGGCACATTGATCTCTTCACCAGCGCTGATGCGCCACCAAAAGTCTGGATGCCGATCCTGACCTGGCTCAAGGCGCACCGGCACTAAGTGGAGGAAGTCGTTTCGCACCGTGGAGAATCAGGGGTCACCGATCCTCCGTACTCCACGGATTCGATCAGCGTATCCTGGCAATTCCGATCGGATGTTCGCAGGGACACCGGCCCATGAGGGTGTCCCTGCGCCATCGTTCCCATCGCCTGTGGCCATCAGAGCATCCCTCGCACCGGCGACGGACCGTTTCAGTCTGTAGTCCGGACGCCACCCACCGTTTCCAATCGAGTTGACACACACCTGATCAGATTGTATCTTTGCCACGTAAACCTCTTAGCCCGGCCACAGATCTGAACGTATGCCGATCGCAACCGTAACCGTTTTGGTACGTCTGGCACAGTGTCCGCTGTGTTCCTCCTCCTTCTGGGTCCAGCCTGCGGGATAGCACAGCCATGGAAACCGTATGTCGACTCCTCATGGCAGTGTCATGCGGAGAACAACAATAGGCGTGCTGTGGGTTATGCCTCCGATGCATTGTCGATAGCAACGTGCGCTCCTGGTGATCAGGACACGATCGTTGCCGACATCCTTTCGTCCCTTGCATGGTATAACTGGTGCGAAGGGTGGACCGACGCCGCGTTTGCAGCCGTGGACAGGGCGCTCCCCATCTACGAGAGAGCCTTCGGGGTCTGAACACCCGAAAGTTGCAGAAGCCCTCCATCGAAAAGGGACATGTCTCTGGGATATGGCGAGATATGCCGGAGGCGGAGCAGTGTCTGCGCAAAGCAGTAGGAGTGCACGAAAGGACCTCCGGGCCTGATGGCGGGGCGACGCAGCGTTCACTGGTCAACCTCGCCGGTTTGCTGCAAGAAGAAGGGAAGATCGTCGAAGCGGAACGTCTGTATTCTCGACTCCTTTCATTGTGCAAACGTCAGGGAGTTTCAATCGGGGTGGTAGTCGGCAAACAACCTGGGAAGTTTCTACACGGCCCTCGGCCGGTACGCAGAGGCGGAGTCGGTCCTTGTGGAGTCGTTGAAACCATACGGGCCGGAATCCGCCTCACCGTTCATTCTCACGAGCCTTGGTCTGCTCGTATCAGGAGACCGGACGTATGACGGAAGCCGAGCGCGCAATCAAGCGATCGATAGCTAGTCTTCGATGAGGTCGACGGCACGGACAACCCCGATAATGCTCATCGTGGCTATTTCAGGATCGTCCTGGGGGAGCTGTTCCGGCAAGAGGACAGATACGCGGAAGCGGAGTCGACCCTGGTTGAGGCGATGGAGATCCTTGGACGATCGGGTCGGATGAACGTCATGAACGGGCTCCGGGGTGCACGATCTCTGGCGGATCTGTATGTGGAGACCGGGCAGTACTCCAAAGGCGGCGGAGTGGTTGAAGGTTCTTCATGATGAGACGGTGACCACCCTGGGAGCGGAACATCCCGAAATGATGCAGACCCTCCTGTCTCGTTAGTCGGTATCACGCTCTCCGCCAGAACCACGACGAAGCCCTCAGAGTCGCGCTTCTCGCTGCTCGGCTGGCGGTCCGAGTGTTCTACCGAGGAATCACCGCGATGACCGAAGGAGAGGCGCTCAAGTTCATCGGCACGTTCCGAAGCACTCTCGACGTTCTTCTGGCGAGTGCCGTGGCCTCTGGCCGAACCGGTACGGGTCCTCGCCCATGAAGTGCTGGACATCATTGCTTCGACGAAAGGGATGGTATCCGGTGCGTTTGCTGCGCGGGCCCGGCTCGCGCAAGGGGAGGATCAGACCGTCGCCGGCACACAAATGGCAGTACTGCGTGAACTCAAGTCGAGTCTTGCGCGAGCGTATGTCAGGGCTGAGGGCTTTGAAGGCACGCTGAGCGGGAGCCGAACGGATTCACTCTCCAGGGCGGTCGACAGTCTGGAGTCGGTCATAGCGCGGCTGAATACGACCGACATCACCGTGGGTCGCATCGTGACCATCGGGGGACTTGCGGCATGTCTACCGGCCGGCTCCGCGGTGCTGGACTTTGTGAAGTATGTGCCGTCCTCAGATCCATCGTTCGGCAGGTCTCCAGATACGCCGTGTTGTTCTATGATGATGCCGGCATGCCGGTCTTCGCGATTTAGCGACAGCCGATAGTGTCGATGCTCTCGTTCTGGAACTGCGCGGGCATATGCAGCGGATCAGTCGTGGCGGACCCGACCGTGGATCGAAGAAACTTCCCTCCTATGGATCGCTGGCACGGAAGCTTCACTCTCTGATCTGGTTGCCAGTGGCCGATGTCGTGCGGACGAAAACGACGGTGTTTGTTTCGCCGGAAAGTGGGTTGAACTTTCTGGCGTTCCCGGGACTTGTCGATGAACGAGGCCGGTATCTCATCGAACGACATCGCATCCATTTCCTGACAGCCAGCCGCGACCTGGTGCGACCGCACCGGGAAGCAGGATCGAGAGGGAAAGGGGTCCTCGTGCTCGGAGACCCTGACTACAATGCTTCGATGGCGGAACGTCTCGCTGGATCGGCGCCCAGTGCGCATGATCCCACGGCCGATATGGGAAGCTTCGTACGCAACCTGCGATCGGGATATCCGGGACTGAATGGGCTGAACGTACAACGGCTTCCGGGAACTCGATCTGAAATTGAAGCTATCGGCCGAATGTACCCCGCAGCCGAACTGTTCAGAGGTGTTGCGGCCAGCGAGGAGAATTTCAAGACTCGTGCGCAGGACAAGAGGCGAATCCATCTGGCAACACACGCATACTCAGTCGGATGGGCGCACGCAAGAGCCGGCGAATATGCAGACTGGTACTCCCTCGAGAATCCTCTGTTGCACTCCGGCCTTCTTCTCGCCGGAGCGAACCTCAAAGGGGTTGACTGTGATTCCGCCGGGGCGGAGGATGGCATTCTCACCGCCCTCGAAGTGTCGTCGATGAATCTCACGGGGACCGATCTCGTCGTGCTCTCAGCGTGCGAGACAGGCCTCGGAAAGGTGGAGGAGGGAGAAGGCGTGTATGGCCTGTGCCGCGCGTTTCAGATGGCCGGCGCAAAGACAGTGATCAGCTCCCTGTGGGAAATTCCGGACGCGGAAACCGTGAAATTCATGAAAGCCCTGTATTCCACAAAAGCCGAATCGTACCCTGAACTCCTGCAAACGGTAGCCCTGCAGCAGATCCGCGAGGCACGGCTTCGCGGTAGAACCGATCATCCCTACTCCTGGGGGGCATTCATTGCCACGGG
>CAVQPT010000011.1:0-26985 GCA_963714855.1 uncultured Bacteroidota bacterium
CAATACCAAAGCCAGTACATAGATCGAGAGTCGCCTCCGAACGCTGGCTGGGGGAGGAACAGAACCAGCAGTATCAGTAATCCTTGTGTTGATGCAACTCCGAGTTGAATTGTAAGTTCAGGATCACTGACCGATCCTAAGCGTTCAGTTCCCCCAAGATTTGTGAGTGCGTTTACGGCTAAGGCTAGACTCAGCACCAGTAAGGTCGTCAAGAACGACCTGAATTTCTCTACTGTTGTGAGGACCGCGAATGGCGCAAGAATAGCCAAACACGTAAGTGTCAGGAAGCGACTCGCTTTGTTGATTCCTAATTCCAGATCTGGTGTATACATGAGGCTTATTAGAATCATGAACACTATGGGAATGTACAAGGCAAATGACATGGGAATCGATATGTATCGTGTATCGCGCATCCAACCGCGAACTAGCCCAATGACCAAAAGAATTGCCATGAGCACCGTCAGATCGACGGGAGCAATTCCTTTTAAAAGTGGATTTCCTTTGAATGAGCCTACCTGAACAAAGAGCGCCAATGCAATTTCTGGTCGGCGAATAAGGAGCCAGGCTGAAATTATCCCAACACCGATGCCCAGTGTGTTCAGGGACAGCAGAGCCGCAAAGCCCCAAATAGCACATGATATTATGCTCGCCGCTGCCACGGCAAAGCCAGCGAGCACAACGCCACGGGTCAATGAAGTAGGCGTTGGTATCATCGTCCGGTCATGATCTGACGTACTGTCGCTACGGCGGCAGTGGTCTCACGCCGTGCGAATAGGATCAGAATGGTCACATAGGTGATCTGGAGTGTGATAAGAGTTGCCCATATTCCAAGATCGGACCTGAAAAAGAACGCAACTGACACTGCAGCTAGGCCAGCGGCGATAGATTTTGCTGTTGTTGCCTCGAGTCGTACCGGCATGCCCGGCTTCCCACACGCCCTCAACATAACCGAGGAGCGTGCATGCGCTGGCAATAAGGGACGCCGCAGCGGCACGGAAGCACCGAATTTGGGACAAAAGGCTAGCGTCAAAATCACTCGAACGCCTACTGACATAATAATGGTGTTCCTGCGGCCCTTGACATAGCTGCATGCGGTCAGGAATGCGCTCCCGATGTGGCTCTCAAGCACCCACAGTATCATATTCACCGAAAGGATTCGCAGCGCCGGTGAAACAAGCGTGTACTTCTCTCCCAATAATGCACAGATGTCAGGAGCAAGTACGAACAAGCTCCCTGCCGCGGCAAAGGCGATAATAACCAAGACATGCATCAATCTCTCTCGAACTTGGATGAGCATTAGAGTACTGCCGTCCCTGTATAGATGTGTCATCAATGGAAGCATGGCATCCATGGCAGTGTATACCCACTGGAAACACAATGGCTATCACAAACGCACTAGCAAACAGGCCCGTTTCAACCGAACCTGATATCAGCATTAATAGTGGTATCTGTAAGTACGAACTCGCTGTCTCAGCAATTGAATAAGAGAAGAATGGCCATGCTGACCTAAGACTTTTCGTGAACACTGGCCAATCCGACCTTTTCCACTTATGAAGGAAGTCATAATGCCTGAGCTGCCTCAGACGGATTCCCATGACAGGCAATGTTGTGGCAGCCATACCTAAGAGAAGGAGCGAAACCGGGATCTGATGCCATATGGCCACACTCATTATGACAATTCTTGATGAACGACCAACAAAGGAGCCCGTGAACATTTCACGGTTGCGAAGCTCAGCCCGCAGAACGGCAGATGTGAGATCGTTGAATCTATCCAGACTTCCAAGAAGCAAGCCAAGCGCCAATGCAAGAGAATACGGGCTGTTGGATAGTATCGCCAGCCCTAGCATACACACTTCTCCCGCAGCAGCGACAAATGTAATTGAGATGCCGATTTTGAGAATCACGGCGCCACTTGAAGGTGCGAACGCAACCTCCCGAGCGGCATACCGTATCATACCGAGGTCCATCATAATTGCGGCAACGATGCCCGTTGACACAGCTGCACTGTAAAGGCCAAAGTCCGCGGGGCCCAGATACCTGATCAGGAAAAGTCCCAGAATCGAGGTGCCCAGCGGCATCAAACCACGATCCAGCCAAATCCATAGAGTCCCCCTTCCTAGTGCGCCGAGCACTGCAGCGAACTTGTTAGTCCCATTTTCCAAAGACGCTTCGTCGGGTTTCTGCATGTTCACTCGGAGGGTGGGCACATGTTGCCACAGCGTTTCGAGATCCAAGAGTCGGCCGCACCCGGCTACAACGGTGAAAGAGGCAGTTTCGGGAGAAGATCCAAGGGCGAGCTTCTAAAGCTAGGTCGTGTTTCGCCCTGTGAGTTCCTCGAAACCTATGGGAGTCCGCAGATTTTACTGGTTCTGAAGGCTCAAGGGATTCGATGCGGGAAGTAACGTGCCGACCGATGGATGCGTCTGGGCGGAAATGTGGACAGACCGAAGCGGCGATAGAGGATCACGAACTCTTCGCCGCATGGGCTTACGCTATGCTCCAAAAAGCCACCAAAGCCACTTTGTTGCTGAGCGGCCGAATCCGATGTGGAGTTCCGACATCCTTTAGGACAGGAGGCGCATTTCAGGTGGGTGGGTAGTCATTTGACCAATGCAATTTTTCTCACAGCAGCGAAATCTCCCGCCCGCATGAAACACAAGTACACGCCACTGGCAAGATTTGACGAAGAGAAAACGACGGAATGAAAGCCAGCCTCCCTCGTGCCATCGACGAGGCGGACGACTTCTTGCCCCAGCAGGTCACACACCCCTAATACCACATACGCGGTTCTCGGAAGGCTGAATGCGATCCTTGTCGACGGATTGAAGGGGTTCGGATAGTTCTGGGCGAGATCAAAGCTATTCGGGATCTGCAATGGGTCCACCCCAAGCTCTTTGTCGACAGTAAAAACGTACACGTTTGAAAACGAATCCGGGCCCAGCCTCGTTGCGCCCTCTAACCCGCCAATAGTAAACCGAACCTGCGGCCAGTGTGGCCGTCCGAGACGTCTCGTTCAGGCCCAAATCTTGCACGACGGGAACAACGAACTGCGGATCCGTCGCGAGGAAGACATCATATCCTGTTGCATTGGTGACTGGACTCCACTGCAATATCGTTGTTGTTGGTTGATTCACTGCCCCCATGGGTGGGGAGATCGGCGTGGGGGGCTGCAGTTGGCTCTTGTCGACTGTCCCCTGCCACTCGTATGCCCCAAAATCCGGGGGACCAACGATTGGATGGCGTAGCCGATCCATGGTCAACCCGACTGATGTACCAGCGTTGATACATGGCGACCCTGCCTGCAGGCTGAAATCCGCTGTTTGTACATTGACGATCAATGGATCGGAGTTTATCGAATTTGCATCCTGACCTGAAGCTATCTTCCATTCAGGAAGGGTTCTCATGACACCATGATAGCTCATGAATGTGCCGCCGGCGGAATGATAGATGCAGTTGTAATCGCTGACCACCGCATAGGGCGTTGCTACCAGGATCTCTCTGCCTTTAGCCTCACCGATAATATTGTTCTTCACCACAACACCGTCCGCGAGAATAGCGATGTTTTGCAGAGTGTTCGCCCAAAGAGTGTTGTGATAGACAACGTTCTAGGTGCACCGAGTAAAACCCCATAGTTCGACGAATTCACAATCACATTGTGATGAAGAAGCACATTCGTGTGTGGCCCTCCGACCTGAACACTGATACCCGCACCTTCATGGAAATAGCTATTCCGGATCGTGACGTGATCTGAGTATTCTGAGAGATCGGTCGCTGCCATTTGAAGATTGGTTTCCTTGTTTGCGAAGGACTCCACACCGTCAATGATTACGTAAGTGGACCTATGTCCCAACCCGCCGATAGAGATCCCGTCCCTGTCGCCGCTGGCAGCCCTACCGTTATGATGGTATATTCCACCAGTCACAGTAATCCCACTGTCGCCCTGCTGAATATACAGCCCTGATCCCGCAGAATACGAAACGGTACAATTCGTAACCGTTCCATTCTTGAGTCCGCACAGATTAAGGCCGTACACGAAGAAGGGGTGCCACAACAGTAGCGTCATCTGAGATTCCAGCATAACTAACAATGCAATCTGAAAACGCAAAATCCCTAAATCCGTCGTTTTGGTCAAGCCCAACAACCATACCTCCCCCGTTCCCTCTAGTCCCCGAATGTGTATCTGTACAACCGGAAAAAGTAACACCTACAATCGTCCCGGTTCCCGTTCGTTTGAATATGAAACCGTTGTCAGCCCCCCGCTCACTATCAACACCCTGAGGACAAAGTTCGAGAGGTTAATCCCATTGCCTGCGTGCGCACGAAAATTGTCCTGTGCGTATTGCAAACGAAGATTCTTTAGAGTGACGAAGCTCTGGCCATTGATCTCTATGCAACTGTAACGAACCGACTTCTGCCAGGTTGCCATAGTGGGATCTGAGCTGCTGTATAGATAGAGAGAGTCGATGCCGGAATGATAATACCATTCATAGTCCTGGTCAAGATTGTTGGAGAGCAGATTCCTTCTTGCAGAGGCTTTCATTCCTGAGAAGGCTCCTTGCCTCCAATGCATACACAACGTACTTATTAGGGCCGCGAACCTCTTCCAAGCCGTAATCACATCCGCGCCATTGATTATTGGCTTATCACCGCTATCATATGCATCAAAGGTAATGGGATTTCCTGCTCTCCCTGAAGAAGGCACAAAGAGTTGTTCCCGCCAGGTACCGCCACGTTTGAAGAGAATTCGATCCCCGGGACTGAAGGTCCGCAGGTTCACTTTTCGAATTGTCTTCCATGCGCTACTTGGTGAGAGGCCGTTGTTCCCATCCGACCCTGAGGGATCTACGTAGTAAATGGCTTGAGCATGCGGGAGCTGCACGACAACAAGAAGGAGCAAACAAAGGGCGAATCCTCTCATCATGCGACTCCGGGTTGATGGTCGACTAAGAGCAGCTACCAAGCCATTGAATGTCATGGGTCCGTTTTGCGCGCACAATTCTTACAAAACCTGAGCAATATACACATTCCTATCGACAAAAGGAAATCCCCAATTGTCTCCGTGCACGCTTATTTGATCACCACTTCGCCCGGCGCACCTCCATGTTCTTTTTGCACAAAACCTATATTTTTGCAATTCTCTCCGCATGTCGTGAAACCGCAACAATCATACCAGAGAAAGGGTCGAGGCATAAGGAGCAGACTGCTTGAAATTCTGCTCGAAATAGCGACATTATCTTGCATTGGTCCAGTTCTACGCGATATATTGTCTTTTCAGGCCTGTGTTATCTACAATTTTCGAAAAGCAAAGGTCCTTGTCACCCACGCATAATGGGCGCGCTCCATGTGGTCACGCTCCGCCCTTTCAGTCACATGCGCGACCTACAGGGCATGTAGCTGACTCCAGAATCTGTCTGCCCTCCCCTCCAGTCCTCCGTCTGCACCGTACGGGATGTGGTCAGAAGGATCACATCTTCCGCAAGTTCTCCTCCTGGCACGGCAACAGAGACAGACTGCGCGATCGTCTCCACCGAAAGTACCACCCTGGACTGACCGTTCAATCTCACCACAATTCCCTCAATCCCCTCGAATGGGCCGGAGACTCACCTTCACTCGCTGACCCTTCGGAAGGTACTCCTCACGGCGAATCTTCGCCGGCTGACCAGCCGCAATCCTGATCCCCTCAATCTCCACATCAGGAATGGCCGAGGGTGTGTGACCAATTCCTACAAACCGGACGACACCGTCCGTCTCCAGAATCGCCACTCTGTCCCTCAGGTCGGTCCTCACAAAAAGATACCCCCGAAAAAGAGGCTCCAGCACTTTCCGCTTTCTGTCACTCCAGACATGAACCTCTTCGATCAACGGCAGGAAGGTGCGTACACCGTTCTCACGGAGCCGTTGATCAACTTTCTTCTCAAACCGGCTCCTGAGATAGAGCGCATACCACCGCGGATCTCTGGCACCTGCCCTCCCTGTAGCCGTGTCCTGCACGCTCAGCTCTCCGACGGAATGACTCAGTTCTTGATCTGCGTAACGTAGAATATGGCCACGGCGACCGATGCGGTTGCCGATACAATGGAGAGAAATAGCGGAAGGCTCAACCCGCGAGATACACCCACGTTGATGCAGTCAGCATCCTGAAGCTGCACAGAAGTCTGGGAAAGGTCTGTCATGTCCTCGAGATCAAGCCGGATATCAAAGCGGTCCGCCCGGTCACCCAGCATTCGCAAACGGCTGATGTGCACGTCGCCCAGATCGGCGTTCTCCAACCAGCCCTCCCGCAAGGGCAATCAGGTTGATGAGATCGATCCTCCGTGAGATCTCATACCGTCCGGGGTTTCTGACCGCGCCCAGAAGCGTTACCGTGATCGGCAGTTCGTTCGGATCGGCAAACCTGTAGTTTGCGGTCGCGCCGGGCGGGACAACTCCTGAGCCTGAGCCGGTCGACCTGACCCAAGCAGCAGTGAGGAGCTCAGAGTCAAGAACACAACGACGCAGAAAGAAATACTCGCATGATCGTGGTCCTATGTATTGACTTCATCTTCAGGCAGCGACTGGTAGTAGTGGTTGCGGTTGTCGTAGTGCCCGTAACGGGCCCCGCCATAGTACGCCCCGTAGGCAGACTTCGGATCAAACCGGCTCAGGATCACACCCATCGGGTTCTTGCTGGCCTTCTCAAGAAGGCCGGCAGCCCTCTCGAGCGCAGCAAGCCGGGTATGACCGGCGGTGACCATCAGAATCGAGGCATCGGCAAGCGATGAGAGAACAGCGGCATCGTTCACGATGAGCACCGGCGGTGAATCGAGCAGCACCCATGCATACTCTTCTCGCAACTTCGCGAGGAGCGATAGAGTCGGTTTGCTCCCGAATACCTGTGAGGGATGATGGATAACCCTCCCGCAGGTAAGGACGTCAAGGTATGGAACAACATCCCTCGTTATGGCAGTATCCCCTTTCGCAACACCCGCAACAACATCGGACAACCCCGGTGCACGCTTCAACCCCAGAAGTGTATGTACCCTGGGCCGGCGGAGATCGGCATCGATGACCAGAGTCCGCTGCTCGGTTTCTGCAAGCGAGAGCGCCAGATTGAGAAGTGTCGTGGTCTTCCCCTCACCCGGATTGGGACTGGTGAAGAGAATCACTTTCATTGGCCGCTCCAACTGCATCCGTAAGAGGCTCGTTCTCAACCGCCTGAAACTCTCGGCGGTAAACGATATGGGGTTGTAGATAAGCTGCAGCCGCCGGTCAAAGTACCGTGCTTCCGCAGGAATGGCGCCGTTTCCCTTGAGGGATTTCAGCTCTCTGTCGAGAATGGGGATTTCCGTCAACGTGGGGAAACCACTGCGCTGCAACTGCTCGGGAGTGCGAATGCGGACGTCAAGGGTCTCTTTCAAGACAACACCGCCAACCGCTAACGCAAGACCGATGAGGAGCCCCAGGACCATGTTGAGAAGAAGATTCATCCGGCCTTTGACTGTCGCCGGTGTCTCGAGATCGATGATCTCGACATAACCGTATTCCGACTTTTCCGTAATGGCCGCTTCATTGTACTTCTCCTCCACGAGGCCGTACAACTTTTCCGTGCTCAGCCGCTCACGCTGCAACCGGGCAAACTCCACATTCTGCCGGGGGATCATCTTGAATTTTGACTCATAATCCCTGATAATGACGTCGAGAGCTGTCCGGCGTGAACGTAACGCATCGAGCTGGAACCGGGTCTCGATCAACTGCTGTTTCATCGTCTGGAGATATCCGAGAGGGTTGCCGCCTTCAGTTCCGGGTTCTGCAGCGACATAGCTTCGCATGAACTCATCGGTCCGCTTACGCAACTGGTCCCGCAGTTGTGTCAGCTGTGTTTCGATCTCTCTGAGCCGGGTCTGGTTCGCACCCTGACTGAGCACCGCGGGATCATTCGTTGCGAGCGTAATGTCCCGGTCCACCTCCAGCGCTGCGATTCTTTCGCCGAGTCTTCGTATGTACGGATCGCTGGCCTGGCTTATGGAGTTCAGCACGGAAGCTTCCTGTTGCGGTAGCTCCGACTGAATCGACAGAAACTTCTTGTTCAGACTCTCGATTTCGATGCTGACACCGTTTCTCGTCGCCTCGAGCTGGGACAGTTCCTGAATCACCCTGTTCGATTCACCGTCGAGAGAGACCATGCCGCTCGATTCCATGAAAACCTTCATGGCCCCCTCTGCCTCCTGGAGCTGCTTCCGCTGTTCGGTCAACCTCCCTTCCAGAAACTCCCGTCACCGACCGGGACTGCGATCGGCTCTGCTGCATGGCCTGATCGCGATAGGCGTACGCATAGGTGTTTGCGAGCAACGCTGCCTCACGGGGGTCTTCACTTGTTGCGGCAATCTTGATGATGTCCGACTCTTTCTCAGGGATGAAGCTTACCGCGAGTTGCAAGCGGGCAACAATTGTGTCCACAGACGTGAATCCCGAAACGGAGAGATCGTCAGGATCCCGGCGTACGATGAACGCTGTCTGCTTCCTCGTGGAGTCCAGGTAGGGATTCGCCAGGAGTTGCTCGGCCACCTTCCTGGCGAGAGAGCGGGTCTTGAGGATGGACACCTCATTGGCGAGTTTGCTCGAGGTTTCCTTCCACCATGTCGGCAAACGGGTTTGCCTGCTGCCCGGCCTTCATGTTGATGAGCACCATCGCCGTCCCTTCGAACGTCGGGGCCTTCTGGAGCGTGTAGATCCCGACGAGAAACATCACCGAGAGTGCTGTGAGAAGAATCAGCCACTTGTTGCGCAGCATCAATGCAAGAAACTCGCGGAAACGCGGGGCCTGCGATTCCGGCGTTCCCTGATCGTCCTGATCATATGGTTCCATCACGAGGTCCTTCTTCAAGACGGTGCAGTGAAGAATGTCCTATTTCTTTTGTATATTGCCCCCCATGCGCATCGCCATACTCGCCGACATCCACGGAAACCTCGACGCCCTGACGCGTGTCCTCGAACAGGTCTATGCCCTGGGCGCGGACAGGATCGTCTGCCTGGGCGACATCGTGGGATACGGCGCTTACCCCAATGAATGCCTCTCCCTTGTGCGCGCCAACTGCACGACCGTTGTTCGCGGCAACCATGAGGCCGGCGTTGCGGGACTCCTCCCGCCGGAACACTTCGAGCAGTACGGCAGAGCGGCCCTGGCCTGGACACGCGACCGGCTGACCGACGAACACCTTGCCTACGTCCGGGAACTCCCCCTGTCCGTCAGCGAGAACGAGATCACGCTTGTCCATGCCTCCCCAAAAGACCCGGGAGAGTGGAACTACATGCTCGACCTGGCCTCAGGTCCAGGAACAGTTCGGGTATTTCATCACCACCGTCTGCTGCATCGGTCATACGCATATCCCCGCCATTATCGGAGCGGATGGGAGCGTGAATAACTTCCGGCCGGGTCAGCGGCACATCATCAATCCCGGGAGTGTCGGCCAACCGCGCGATGGCAACCCCCGCGCTTCTTTTGCGCTGCTGGATACCGGCCGGAGTTCTGCTACTATTGTCCGTGTTCCTTACGACATTGCTGCAACAGCCCGCGCCATCCGCGAGGCTGGACTTCCCCCGTTCCTCGCCGACCGGCTCGCGTCCGCAATCTAGCATCAAATCCTCACCACGGGCGTTTCACTTCTGATCGACTCCACAACCGAAGAAGATTGCTCGACGGGTTCCTGCACGGCGACATACTCGCCGGCAGGGGTGTACTGAGGCACGATCTTGCGGATGATCCCCGCCATGGTGGCCGTATTCCCCTCGTGCGCCGCCTCGATCAAGGCGTTCACATCCATGCGCAGACGCGTTTCGTACAACCGTGCGCTTCTCCGGTCCTGTCCGGGGCGGCGCTCCTCATACTCCTGAGCGTAGTTGTGATGCGTAACCTGTACCTTGGGGTGCTGAGTCTGCTCGATATCATCGGCACAGTAGAAGAGCTCCTCGTACAACTTTTCTCCCGGCTTCAGTCCGGTGATCATGATCCCGATATCTTCTTCGGAGTAGCCACTCAGCCGGATCATGTCGCGCGCGACATCGATCACCTTCAACTGTTCGCCCATATCCAGAACGAAAATCTCTCCCCCTGATCCCATGGACCCCGCCTGGAGCACCAGATGGACGGCCTCCGGTATGGTCATGAAGTAGCGCCTGGCCTCCGGATGCGTCACCGTCACAGGCCCCTTCATCTCGATCTGATGCTTGAAAATCGGCACCACGCTCCCACGGCTCCCCAGCACGTTTCCGAACCTGACGGTCACAAACCCTTTGCCCGTGCGGTTGGCGGCGTCTTGCACGATTAACTCGGCAATCCTTTTGGTCACACCCATGACACTGGTTGGATTGACGGCTTTGTCGCTCGAAATCATCACAAACCGGCGGACATCGTAGCGGTCGGAAAGGTCAACGAGCGTGCGTGTGCCGAGCACATTGTTGGTGATTGCATCAGGCATGTTCTGTTCCATTAACCAGACATGCTTATGCGCGGCCGCGTGGAATACCACCTGGGGTTTGTGCTGCGAAAAGACCTGCTCCATCCGCTCGAAGTCCCGGACATCGGCAACCACGGGGACGATCGACACCCCCTGGATGCGGATGCTCTTCGAGCTCTTTCATGATGTGGAATACCGAGGTCTCGCCATGCCCGAGGACAACGATCTTGTGCGGGTAGAAACGTCCTCACCTGACGCACAATCTCACTCCCTATGGAACCCCCTGCTCCGGTAATGAGCACGGTTGTTCCCGTCAGCAGTGATCGCACTCCTTCAGGGTCCGACTCTATCACCTCGCGGCGGAGGAGATCTTCAAGTTGCGGTTCCCGCACACTGACGACGCGTGCTGCACCGCGCAGGATATCGAAGAGTCCCGGCGTGATCTTGCTCGGGACTCCCTGCTCTTTGCAGAGCTGCACGACCTTCCGCACGACACTGCCGGAAGCAGCCGGCATGGCAATGATCACTTCTTTGATGCCGTTATGCGGAACCACCCAGGGAATCTCCGAAATCGGACCGAACACCGGTATACCGCAGACCCGCTTGCTGACTTTCTTGGGGTCGTCGTCCACAAAGCCCACAGGATCCAGGCCGAACTGAAGGTTGGTCTGCAGTTCGCGGGCCACCATGATGCCGGCCGCACCGGCTCCGGCAATGAGCACTGGCTTTGTGCGGTCCGCCTGTTCCCGGCGGCTCGCAATGGCATAGAGGACTCGAATGAAGAAGCGGATGCCGGTAACGTAGAATGCCGTCAGGAGTGCGCTGAGGAGAGGGAGGGACCGCGGAAAGCCGTCGGGCCACAACCCCAGAGGGAGCACAACGAAGAGGCAGAGGAACACTTCCGCAAAAGCTGAAGAACCCACAGCCCGTATCACCGTCAGCAGTTCATGGACACTGGCATACGCCCAGAGCTCGCTGTACAGTCCGGTCGTGTAGAACACTACCCATTTGATCAGGATGAACGCGATCGTATAGGCCGCCAGGATCTCCCAGAAGTGCGCCAGATGAATCGAGTGATTCCGTGCGGAGCAGGTAGGCAAGTGATGGAATGACGAGCAGCCCGATCGTATCGATGCTGATCAGGTATCGGTTCCGAAGGTGTGTCAGCGCGCGGAGCTGATTCTTCATGGCGTTTGAATTCCCCTCACGAGAGGAGTGGCGTCATCAGAAATCCCCCGGGGAGGATTAGAGAGCGTGTGGAAAGATCGCGGACGCGGGTCGCACCTCCGTGTGCGGTCGTGGACGTGCAAGGAAGGAACCACATATACCCACGTCGGCAGGTCCCGAAGGACCGGCGGAAATCCGCCAGACAGGTTCATGCCCCCCAAGGTGTCCTCACATGAGTGGAACAACGATGACTGAATCTGACAGCAGAACTCTTGCATCAATGATGCGAATAACCGCAGAATACGGCGAGGATTCTGCTTGTCGGAAACGACACTCCTCTCCCCGTGTCAACAAGCAGTGCCAATAGTGTGCCACGGCGGGAGGGCGTAATGTGAACCGTATGGGGGGATTGTGAAAAGGAAAGAGAAGAAAAAGGAAACTATGGTTTACATGGGGAAAACCGGAGTTAACTGATGACGAATGGGGCAGCAGGTGCTGCGAGGTGTGCTACCCGGTGTGGACCGCCTTTGCCCATGTGCGATTCCTGTTGTACCACTCAACCAGCGCACCGACACCATCCTCGAACGGTGTCTGAGGAGACCATCTGAGCTTCTCGCGCGCAACGGAGATGTCAGCCCACGTCGCCATCACATCCGCCGCGTGCAGGGGAACGTACCGGAGGTCTGCACTTTTCCCCGTCAGCCGCTCGATCAGCCGGATCGCATCCATCAACACCACCGGCCCATCAGAGCCGAGGTTGACAACATTGTATCCGTCAAGACCAAGACAGGCGATCGTGCCCCGCGCAATGTCTTCGACATACGTGAAGTCCCGCGACTGCGAACCATCACCGTACACCGTCACAGGCCGCCCTTCACTGATCCACTGCACAAACCGGAAGAGACTCATGTCGGGACGTCCGGCAGGGCCGTAGACTGTAAAATAGCGTGGGATTGCGATGTTGATCCCATACAGATGATGATAGGAGTGGCAGACCGCTTCGGCCCCCTTTTTAGAAGCTGCGTACGGGGAAAGAGGACGGTTCGTGTCCGCATCTTCCCTGAACGGGCGCGGGTTGTGCGCTCCGTACAGACTCGACGTGGAGGCCAGCAAGAAACCTGCGCACACCGATACTCCCTGCACAGTTCAAGCAGCGTGACCGTCCCCGTGACGTTGGTCTCCATGTACACCCAGGGGTTCTCCACCGACTGCCGTACACCCGCACGCGCGGCAAGATTCACAACGGCCTCGAGACCACGGGCAAAGAGCGGACGGAGGCGGTCCCGGTCGTTGATGTCGCACCGGACGAACTCGAACCTGTCGAGCTTCATCAACCGCTCCAGCCGCCACTCTTTCAGCCGCACGTCATAGGCGTCGTTCATGTTGTCGACGCCTATGACCGTGTGCCCCTTCTCAAGCAGCTGCTCGCACACCTTCGATGCGATAAATCCGGCTGCCCCCGTGACCATGTATGTTGACATTCTCTCTCACCTCTCTTATGACGGATCCCGGAACCGCCGGCCTTGCCACCAGTTCACCAGCAGCCGGAGAGCCCGCCCGACTTCATGCCTGGAAGACCAGGGGATGCTTCTGCCGCACGATATGGCGCGTGTCGACTATCAGCGTCTTGAACGCCGTGAAGTCGATCTTCTTGTACTCGTCATGCGCCGTGGAAATCAGGATCAGGTCGTGGTCCCCTGAAAGCGGAACAGACGCCATGCCGGCATAATGGGAAAACTCCCTCGATGGCCGGATGACCGGCACATGGGGATCGTTGTACGCCACAACAGCACCGTGGGCCTCGAGCTTCTCCATCAGATGGTATGACGGAGATTCCCGGTCGTCATCGACGTTCGGTTTGTAGGCAAGTCCGGCAATGAGGATCTTCGCTCCCTTCAGCGTCTTCCTGTGTTCGTTCAGAACTTCCATGACCCGTAGAACAACAAAATCGGGCATCGACGTATTGATTTCGCCCGCAAGCTCAATAAACTTGGTGTTCAGCCCGTATTCCCTGGCTTTCCACGTGAGGTAGAACGGATCGATGGGAATACAGTGTCCGCCGAGACCCGGACCGGGATAGAAGGGCATGTACCCGAACGGCTTGGTCTTTGCCGCTTCAATCACCTCCCACACATCGATCCCCATCCGCATGAACGTCATTTTGAGCTCGTTGACCAGAGCAATATTCACTGCCCGGAATGTGTTTTCCACCAGCTTCGTGGCCTCGGCCGTGCGGGCGGAGGAGACCGGAACGGTCGTAACGATGACCTGTTTGTACAGAGCATCTGCGACAGCCAATCCGTCGGGCGAGGTCGCACCGACAACCTTGGGAATGGTCTCGGTCGTGTAGTCTGTCCGGCTCGGATCCTCCCGCTCGGGAGAAAATCCGACATAGAAATCTTTGTCGACCTTCAGCCCGTTCTTTTCGAGGATCGGTACCATCACTTCATCAGTCGTTCCCGGGTAGGTCGACGACTCGAGTACGTACAACTGCCCGGCTCGCACATGCGGTGCAAGACTCTCGCAGGTGGCGACAATATACGACACATCCGGTTCCCGGTTCTTGTTCAAGGGCGTCGGGACGGCGATCAGCAAGTGCATCACACTCCCGGGCTGCGGCAAAGTCGGTGGTTGCGCGCAGTCTCCCCGTTTTCACCGCGGCTGCAATCCGCGATGCGGGGATGTGCTTGATGTAGGTCTCCCCATTCATCAATGCGGCGGTCTTCTTCTCATCGATATCGAGGCCGACCGTCTTGAATCCCTTTTCAATGAATGTGAGAAGGAGCGGAAGTCCGACATACCCCAACCCGACAACACCAACCACCGCTTCTTTCTTCTGGATCTTCTCAAGCAGTTGAGTCTTCATGGATGTTCTTCAAATGTGAGACAGGTGTGACGCGGGGAGAGATGTGTCCTCTGGGCAGGAGATGCCAGCGTCCGCATGAAATAGATCACCGTTGCGGACTTCGACATGGTATTTCAGGCAGTCCCCCGGTGGCAAGCTGGTTGTGGATGCAGAACTCCCCCTGAATCGCGCGTACGGCTGATTCGAGCGCGTTGCGCTACTGCGTGACCGGAATGTACAACCCGCTGAGCAGAAAAGCAAAAAGAACTTTCGCCAACAGCCCCGGCATTAGCGCCGCATGACGATAAGGTAAACACAGCGTCCCGAAGCCGACCTACCGCAACACGATCAGCTTCTTCAGCGCCGTGAATCCTCCGACACCCGTTCCAGCCGCACCCCCAACCGGGGAATCCGCCGGACGGACCTGTATCCTGTAGAAATAGACGCCACTGGCCAATCCTGCCGCATCAAAGTCGACCGAATGATACCCCGCCTCCAAGTCGCCGCCGACAAGCTCCCGGACGGCCTGGCCGAGAGTATTGTACACCGAGATCACGACGTGACAGCACTGCGGCAGATCAAAGCGAATCGTCGTCCCCGGGTTGAAAGGGTTCGGGTAATTCTGATGGAGCGCAAATTCCGTCGGCAATTCGCTCCCGGGATTCGTTTCGAGCAGCAAAAGCCTGTCGAGAGGGCGCGTCAGCGTGACGGCCTTTCCTTCACACAGCGCCTCTCTGACAAGTGAGCCGTCGACGGCATCCTGCACGACCAAACCTGCGCCGCCGAGGTTCTTTGCCAGCAGCGTCACCGGATACTCTGCGCTGTGGAGCAGAATCTCATGCCTGACCTGTCCGATGCATTCGGCACTCGCGTTGCTGCCGAAACGGACATCGAAGATCCCCTGGGGCGGAAGCGGAGGAAGCTCGACGCCGGGCCGGACTTCACCCGGCGGAGCAAGATACACCGCCCGGCGCATGCCACGGCTGTCTTCAAATTCCAGACACACCCACGAGGGCGCCTTGACGGGATCTTCGGCAATCTTGAGTATCCCCGCCGGCATGTGAAGAGTGCCGCTCCCCGACGTCTTGACCCAGTACGCCTTTCCGGGGCTGAGAACCGAGGATGCAGTGTACCCTGAGGTGAATGCGTAGTAGGTGGACGTGACGATGTCCGCCGGCGTACTCGTTATCGAGGCAACAGGCGCGTCGAATTCGAACGTGCCTATCAGGTTCCAACCGGTCCCGACAATGACGTCCCGCGTGCCTTGCTCGAGACCGCTGAGGGCGATGGTGTGCGCATCGCCGAACTTGAGCCAGTAGCCGCGGCCGGGAACCAGAACGGCTGCCGGAGCATACCCTCCTGAATAGCCAAAGGCAGTCGATGTCGCGTCGGGAAATAGCGCTCCCGGCGACATGTCCGGCGCCACAACCGGAATGGACACCATGTTCCACCCCTCCAGCACGGTCACGCTGGTGGTGATCGTTGCGGTGTATTCAATCCTGAGTGCCACCACCCCGGTGTTTACCACCGTACAGCTGTTCTGCATCTTCATGTTCACGTTCACGACGGCGCCGCCGAACTCATCCTTCAAGAAGAACGAGCCGGCCGGTAGGCCGGAGGCATCCCACGTGACTGTCATCGGATACCCCGCGCTCCCCGGCTGGAACGCGAATCGCCACGTTGCAGCGGTGCACGTGTCCTTCCGGTAGTCCTTGAGGGATCCCACCCCCGGCCCCGCCGGAATAATGAATCGTGCATCGAAGGTGCCAACGGGCGGAACAGGGGGCAGCTCTGCTTCACCAAGCGAAGCATCAATGCCATCTGTGGCCGATCCTGCCTGCCCACACACGATGGTGCCGGACCCCGGACCGGCATCGTTCACCGTGATCTCCCCGGACCACACAGGCGTGTTTGACACTCTGCGGATAATTGCACCCCAGTTGCCGACTATCGTACCCTGACCATGCATGGGGAACGACATCCCGAAAAGACCGGAAGTGGTGCCACTTTGTTCGGCCGACCAGGTTGTCCCGCCGTCCTCAGTCGAAAGGATTGTCCCTCCGTCCCCGGCAATCCAGGCGTGTGAGGTCGAGGTCAGACACACTGCGCTGAGCCGGACGGTGGTTCCCCCGGATAACGGCGTCCAAGTCGTCCCGCCGTCTGTCGTCTTGAGGATTGTTCCATTCGCGCCAACACACATGCCGGTGTTTGCATCCAAAAACGAGACGGCGCGGAGGAAGTTGGCCGTTCCACTCGTCTGCACAGTCCACGATGCGCCGCCATCCGTCGTCCGCAGGATCCGGCCGTTCCGTCCTACTGCGGTGCCGCAATCAGTGTTGGAAAAGTGCACGCCCCGCAGCAAATCTCCCACACCGCTCGATTGTTGCACCCAGGTGAGCCCGCCGTCTGTCGTCCGCACGATTGTTCCGTAGTCTCCGACTGCGGTCCCCACACTGTTCTGGGTGAACGAGACCGAAAACAGTGGAGCACCGGTCCCGCTGGGTTGGAAGTCCCAGGTTGTGCCCCCGTTACTCGTCTTCAGGATGGCTCCTCCCGCACCGACGGCATAGGCGAGCCCGGCGGAAGGAGTCGCCACACTGTAGATGTCGGATCCTCCCAGTGCACCGCCCGTTGTCCAGTGAAGACCGTAATCTGTCGTGATCAGCCCGACCCCACCGATACCGACAGCAATGCCGTGACCGTAGCTACTGAACGACACGCTGTACAGTAATTGGTGGGAACCGTCGTCCTTTCGCTCCCATGCCGTTGGTGGCCCATCGGCCGTCGCGAACGTGAAATCCTCGCTCGTCGTCGTTCCCTCGCTGTTTGATGCGACCATCCGGCAGTGGTATGTCGTCGCCGGAGAGAGTCCTCCGGCTTCTACGCTGACGACATCCTGTATTGAGAGCCCGTCGATCGTCGAGGTCGGTATGCCTGTTGAATTTCCGTAACCCGTCGTAAGGCCATATTCAAACGTGACAGTGGTGAGGAGCCCGTTGGGGTCCACTCTACCGGTGAGCCGGCATGCGTCCCACCACATACCGACTGCTCCAAGCGATGAAATGGCAGCCGGCGGCCCCGGTGCAAAACGCCTGAGCCGGATCCGGTATTCTCCCTCGCCGACGGGGTCTGTGGGCGAGGTGGCGGACATGAACGCGCCCCCGCCGGGCACGGATACCTGGTGCTGTTCGATCGGGCCGGGTTCTCCATCGCGGGAACTGTTCGGAAACGCCCCGGCCGTTTGATAGAAGCTGAAGCGGACGTAGTACAGCCCGGTTGCCGGCAGGATGTGGACGATCCTGTGTTCGGCGTTCGTGTTGCCGTAGTTGTGTTGCGTGGCGAGCTCATCGCCATTGGCGTCGTAGAGCCAGATCTGCCCGTCGACATTGCCTTCGTTCCGGTTGGCCGCGTAAATGTCCACCGTGTCCCCTGCGACGCCGGTGAACATGTAGTAGTCGACATCCCCGGCAGGCGCGATGGACGCATCCAACGAGTCGCCGTAGCTGAAGAAGTTTGCCTGCGGCGCCGTATTGTTCGGCTCACTCTCCGATGTTGCCGCCGCAGCAACGATGGCAAAAGTCTCGTTGCTGACGTCAAAAAGGGCCGCGTCGGAGGCGTCCCTGATCCGCACTTTGCAGACGGCCGAGACCGAGCCGGGAACGGTCCAGATGTACGCCTGATCTGCCGCAGGAGTGCTGGCAACGATCGTGGCCCACGTGGCACCGCCGTCTGTCGAGTAGTCGAGACCGACATTTGTCACACCCCGGCTGACCCAGTGGATCGTCCTGGAAGACCCGGCGTTCCATACTTCTGAACCGTTTGGGATGAGGAGTGCGACGGACCCTGATGAATTCAGGATGATGCCCGCGGCCCCGACGATGGTGGCGTAGTTCCCCTCCAGAACGTCCACAGAGAGCAGCGTGGCGGTTGTCCCGCTCGCTTCCTGGGTCCAGGTGAACCCTCCGTCCGTCGTGCGGAGAACCGTGCCTGCATTCCCCACCGCAAGACCGCGGTTCCCGTCAGTGAAGCAGACAGAGTTCAGTTGCACCGTTGTCCCGCTTGACTGTGGACTCCAGGTCGCACCCCCATCGGTCGTGCGCACTATGGTGCCGGAATTCCCGACGACAACTCCCGTCGTGGAGTTGATGAAACGAACGCTATTTAGTTGAACGGTCGTTCCGCTGGCCTGGCTTGCCCAAGACGCCCCGCCGTCGGTTGTGTGCACTATCGCTCCTGAACCGCCGACCGCCCAGGCCATCTGGTCTCCGACACATGCGACACCGCGAAGCTGCGCAGAGGTCCCGCTTGTCTGCGCCGACCAGAGGTTCCCTGCGTCTGCAGTGTGCACAATGGCTCCCATGTTGCCCACGGCAAACCCGGACTGCGGGGTGGAGAACGCAACCGAGCGCAAATACTGCGAGCTCGGGTTGGACTGCTCTGTCCAGTTATAGCTGTTTGTGACTCTCAAGATGGTGTACCCCACCACCGTTGCGGAGGTAGCAGTGTGCATTGCCACACTTTCGAAATGCCACCCTGGGACAATTCCCTCCGCAGAGGCGAATTGCCATGTCGTTCCGCCATCGGTGGTCAGCATGCTATTACGGTCCCAACCCACCGCCCGGCCATGCAACGGATCGGCATAGTCTACGCTCAGGAGCCCAAAGCCGTTGCCGATGTTTGCAACCGACCATTGGCTCGATGCAGGCGGAGTCTCGAAGGTCATGTCATCGCTATAGACTGCTCCCAGCGCGTTCTCGCCCACCACTCTGCAATGATAGACGGTACCCGGACTCAACGGCGACAGCACCAGCTGGGCGCCCTCTTCCCAGAGCCCATTCACGGGGCTCCCAGCAGCCACGACAGTCGACCCATACGCCGTCGTCGTCCCGAACTCCGCGCTGACAACCGTCGGGAGACCGTTGGGAAAGAAACGCACCATGAGAAGGGCTTGGGTAGCGCATACCGTGGTAATTCCATGTGGATCGACAATCGGCGCGGATGGCGAGAACCTGCGCACCCAAAGGCGGTATGACCAGATGCCTGCGGCCGGCGACTGAAGGCGATCCACGGATCGTGCGAGGACTTCATCACCGGAGCCCGTCCCGGCTCTGTTGGGGAATTCCCCCGGCCTGTTGTAGTACGCACACCGGACGTAGTACGTCCCTCCAAGTCCGACAACGTAGACGAGACGGCACTGCATGTTCGTTATGTAGTCGTCATTGTTGGCAACCAGTTCACCGTTCCGGTTGTAGAGCCAGAGCTGAATGTCCACCGGTGAGTCGGTGTTCGCAGCAAAGAGCTCGACAGTGTCACCGGCGGATGCGGTGAAGGAGAAGTAGTCGACATCAGTCGGAGGGTCAATGATCGCATCGATGGAGTCACCGTACGCAAGCATGTGTGCCTGGCTTGCGGTGTTGTTCGGTTCCACCTCCTGGGGAGGTCCCGTCATGGAGATTGTGAACGGTTCATCGCTTGCGTCGGTCCGGGAACCCTGCGCCGCATCCGTTACCCGGACGAGGCATTCTGTCGACGGGACAGCTGGCACAATCCAGGAATAGCTTCCGACTGCGGCCGGACTGGAAGGCGTGATTGTGGTCCAGCTTGCCCCATTGTTCACGGAGTACTCAATTGCCACGTTGGCAACCAGGTTTGATGTCCACCGGATGGAGTGCGTGCTGCCGGCCAGCCATGTTTCTTCGCCGTTGGGTGATTCGAGAGAGACAAACGCAACCGACGGATTGCAGTACATCCGTACCGAGATGATCTGACCGGATCCATAGACCCCGACGTACGCTGTGTCACCTCCAGGGCTGAAGGCGATCGCCCGCGGCCGCTCCCAGACGTTTTCGGGAAATGTGAACTGCCACAACAAACTGTCTTTGATGGTCCCCGTCATCGTGTCGTAAGCATACCAGCTGCCGGGGGTGAACGACGTTGTCAACTCTGGGTATCTATTCGGAAGATCGTTGTATGATCCGGCGCTGGCCCAGAGATGTCCTGTCTTCGGGTTCCAGCAGAATGACTCGGCGTCGAAGCCCTTCAGGACTGTGTCCTGCAGTGCGTACGGCCCCAGGGTCCCGTTGTCGCTGTGGTATTTGTATACGCAGTGGTTGGGATAACCGCCCCAGTAGATGTCGTTACCCTCCTTGGTTACCTCCATCGAGCGCGCATACGACATTTGTCGGGCCGAACGCGGACCTGAGAAACGTGAGGTCCTCGTCCAGAATGACGACATTGGTGCCGAAAGCTACATTGCCAACGATGACCTCGCCTGTACTCGTCACGCACGGGGCGGTGAGCGACATGCCCGGCGAAACGACTGCTCTGTTCATGCCCGTGCCGTTGAGGTAGTTGACTCTGTACAGTCTGCCGTTTTGGGTGGCGATGAGGACATTCCCCTCGTGGTCGGTCCGCAACCCGCGGGCATCCGAGAAGAGTGTATCCGTGTCAGGTCCGACCGCGATCGTGGAGAACCCGGAGAAAGGCGCGGGTGTCCCGTCGGGATTGAAGACGAATATCTGACGTACAGGCCGGTCGGTATGTTCCATCAAAAATTGTTCCCGTGTAGCCGAACGGCTGCACCCAGACTTTGCCGTCGGGATCGACAGCGAGTCCATGGACACCTGAGCCGGGCCGGAAATCCGTCGAAGGAAATGCACGCACGTGCTTCCATTGCGACGGGGACTGGACGGCAGAAAAGAGCACAAGCACAAAGCAGAAGAGCAAGGTGGGGCGGTTCATGGCGAACCTCACTGGCATGAAGGGTCGACAGCTACGCACAGCATTAGGGAAAGGAGCGCTGGAACACGGGGAGACCGATCGAAAAGGAGGCTGGTATGGAAGTCCCCCTGCGCCGCAATGCTATGAAACGGCGAGACAAATGTCAAGTTGTGGTGCAGGTGCAAACAGGTGCAAAACTTGTGCGAACAGGGAAGTGTTGCCAACACTCCAGCATGCAAAGCCGACACGAAGTAGGCAACCGTGGGAGGACATCCGTCACCGCATCAACACCATCTTCTTCGCCCCCGAAAAATTCCTCCCCGGATCACTCCTCGGCGTGGCAAGGAGGCGGAAATAATACACCCCCGATCCCACGTCCGCTGTCCAGCTCACGTTCTGATACCCGACATCCTCATATGCATCCACAAGCACCGCCCCGGGCCTCGTGCCGTCACCCATGAGTGGATACACGGATGGAGATCCGCGCCGCCGCAGAATCGGGAAGCAAAAGAAGCGTAAATGCCTGCCGCTCCATCAGCGAATCAGCAAAGGGAAGGGATTCCTGCGCAGTGAGGGGCGCTGCAAAAGCGGCAACAGCGAGAGACAACAGCAACATCTTCATAGCAACTGCGGGGCCGGACTGTTTGTATTCTTTATAATATGGGAACGGGAATTGAAGAGTCAAGTGCCGGCCCGTACATCGGCGGAAGGTCCCACAGAAACATCGTGAAGGGGTCTGCATAGAACTTGAGAAAATCGGGGACTGACGCGTGGCCGGGATACGGTGCGTAGTGATGCTTCTCGTCGGCGTTTCTCCAGACCATGGCGTACGACAGATGCCGGTTGACGGCGTCATCCGCGATCGGGCGGAGGAGCGCCTCCGTGAACCAGTTCTCCATCGGGATCCCCTCCTGCCCGACCTCCGTCAATGCAGCCAGCTTCCCGCGCTCCCGCGCGAACGCCACGAGCAGCCGTAGACGATTCTGAAATGTTTCGATCTGTCCGGGCGCTATCGCCTTGTCGAAGTATGTGTCGGCCCCGACAATATCGACGTACTGATCCCCCGGGTACGCCGGACAGTAGTCTCCCTCTGCCAGGACGTCGGAAAATGCCGGAGAGATCGCCCAGAGCAGGTTGTGGACGTTCAGGTTGTCGTGCAGATACTTGAATGTGAATTCCCAGAGCGCGCGGTACTCTTCCGGATCTGCGAGTGCACTCCCCCACCAGAACCAGTTGCCGGTGTGCTCATGGAACGGACGGAATATCACCGGAATGGCCTCGCCGTGCAGGCCGCGGAGGGATAGCAGAAAGTCCGCAATCCGCCCGAGCTTCGCCCTGTACTCTTCATGCCGGGCCGCCGCCGGGAAGTATGGACGCCACAATCCGCTCCCCCCCGACACTCTTCGCTTCGTACCCCCGGTTCAATGGATCGTGCATGTGCCAGGAGAGGGTGACGACAGCACCGCGTAGATACGCCCACCGTATTCGTTCCCTGACGCCCTCAACATCCTCCCCCAGCTCCACCCTGCGGAGGTCCTCACCGAAGAGCGCCGGATAGTCGCCGCACACGTCCCGTACGTCCGACCGCTCATTGTCTCCGGTCCACCCTACGCCGTACCCGGTCGTATCCTGCATGCCGAACAGGAGGGCATGCGAGGAGAGACGGTGCAGGTTCCGCAAGAGGTTCCGGGTCTCCCGGCTCGCGTACCGGTCAACCGGCTCAGCCGACAAAGGTAAGGTACGCCGCAATAATGAGCAGGACCACGATCACCGACGCAATCACGTCGCCGCCTTTCCAGCTGGACCGCGAGCTCTTCCGGTCTGTATCGGACAACGTACCGTACGTGAGCCCGCCAATGTGCTCGTATGTGGGCGGTGCCGTCATCATGCTCACCACAACCATCACCAGCGCGCTGATGACCAGGATCAGGAGACTGTAGTACTGGAAGTAGATGTTGTTGACCACCCAGAGGAACGATCCCTGGTCGTAGGCGAACCCCTGTGGCAGCTTCACCGGCGTATCGATGGCAAGCCGAACGAGCCCAGGACGAAACCCGTGATCAGTGCCGCAAGGGCGCCCTTCGCATTGAGCCGCTTCATGAACACGCCCGAAGAAGAACACCACGAAGATCGGCGGGCGCGAGATAGGCCTGAACGCCCTGCAGATAGTCGTAGAGCCCCTTCCCCCCTGGATCACCGGGATCCAGGCCAGACCGATCACCACCATGACGCCCGTGGCGACCCGTCCGATCCAGACCAGCTGGTGCTGGCTGACGCTTCGGGCGCAGGCGCGAATAGAAGTCCATCGTGAACAGCGTCGATGAGGCGTTGAACACACCGGCCAGCGAGCTCATCAGCGCGGCGAGCAGCCCGGCCACCACAATCCCCCGCACGCCGATGGGGAGCACATGTGCCACCATCAGCGGAAAGGCCTTCTGGGCGTTGTCCCGTGATCACCGTCCGTCCGGCCCGATCAAGCTGCTCGAGGGCCGGAAGTTCGCCGACTTCGGCCAGGGCGAAGCAGATCATGCCCGGGATGATGAAGATGAAGACCGGCAGCAGCTTGAGGAACGACGGCGAAATGGACCCGCGCCGGGCCTCTGTCTCGTTCGGCGCACCCAGGGCGCGCTGGACGATGTACTGGTCGGTGCACCAGTACCAGAGGCCGATAATCGGCGCGCAGAAGAGCATGCCCAGCCAGGGATAGTTGTCGTTGAAATACCAGTGCCATCCGGCCCGGCTTCCCTGCACCGGCGCCCAGGTCCCCTCCATCCCCGCCGGGACGAGCGGTTTCCAGAGGTTGAACATCTCCGGATCCGACAGATCGCCCGCAGCTCCTGCCCAGCCGCCCAGATGCCTGCAGTCCGAAGATCGTCACCAGCAGCGAGCCGATCACCAGGACAACCGTCTGCAGCGCCTCGGTGTAGGCCACGGCCCGCAGGCCGCCCAGCACCGTGTAGACCCCGGTGAGCACGATCACCAGAATCGACCCGATCCAGAAGCTGTCCAGTCACCGCCAGATGAGTGCATCTCCGGCAGCAGCGACGCGAGAACACGATCCCGCCGGCGAAAATGCCGACCGCGATCTTGGTGAGCACGTAGGCGACCAGCGAGATGATCGACAGCACGTACCGGGCGGTGGGCGAGAATCGCCGTTCGAGGAACTCCGGCATGGTGAAGACCTTCGAGCGCATGTAGAACGGCACCATCACCCAGCCCAGCACCAGCAGGCACCAGGCGTGCAGCTCGTAGTGCGCCATGGCCACGCCGTCGGTCGCGCCCGAGCCGGCCAGCCCGACCAGGTGCTCCGAGCCGATGTTCGAGGCGAAGATCGATGCGCCGACGATGAACCAGCCCAGGTTGCCGCCCGGCCAGAAAGTAGTCGTCGGCCGTGTCCTTGCTCTTCCGGATCACCCACCAGGCCAGGCCGAGGATGACGCCGAAGTAGGCGGCAATCACCAGCCAGTCGATGCCACTGAGAATGGACACAGCGAGACCTCCTTAGGAGTGAATGTGTCAGAGTTCGAGTTCGATTTCGATTGTATGCGGCGCCACGACGCCGGCGCCGGGAACCTCCATCGTCAGGAGAGAGCCGAATAGGACGTACGACGCCTCTTTGCCGTCGATGCGCACTGCGCGCGGACGCTTCTTCACCGCCGCTGCAAACGCCCCCCCTTCCCGCACTTCGCCCTTTATCGCACCGGGAGCCACGGCTTCTTTCAGCACCGTACCCGGCGCATTGTACTTGTCCGTCAGTCCGAGTAGCGCGACTCCATGCTGCAACGGTGCGATCACAAACAGCCCGTACCCGAGCCGACCGAGCTGGACGGGAATGGACTCGTCGCTGCGCATGATCCTGAGCGTTTTTCCGAAATGATCGTACACCGCAAACTCATCCCCTTGGAGCCCTTCCACATCCCGTGGCGAAACGGTCCCCTCCACGCTCTCGGCGTCGGCGCAATTGAAAAGGGCAAGGAGTCCTTTACCGCCGCTCAGCGAAAACGCCTTGAAGAGCGCAGGATCCTGGATCTGAAAGAGGCAATCGCGCGTGGGAAGAAGGGGCTCATCGGTCCTGATGAGGAGGCCGTCGGCATAGTGGAGCGGCCGGAGGACCTCCGGCTGTGATTCGCCGACCCGGTCGGAAATGTAGACGGGTCCCCCGAGAGCGCCCTCGCCAGCGCATGGAACACTGCGTTCGGGTTGTGCGTCTGGAACATGTCGAGGTCGGTGTAGACCATCTGCGAAAAATAGAGCGAGTTGTAGACCCCCTGCATCACATGGGCCGCGGCGTTCCCACGCTGCAGGTTGTACCCTTCCTCGGGATGATACTCGAAGTAGTCTTCGGAAGTCCGTGCGACGGCCGTCCTGCCGAAATGATAAAAGGCCTCCGCGCTCATGGCCATGCAGTTGATCAACGCCCCGGCGAATGAGCCGAGCGCGGCGTTGTTGATTTCGTCGTGGAGGGCATGCGCAAGGTCGTCCAGCGGAATCCGGCCCGCGGTCATCCGCTCGGTCACCGACTGGTTGTCGACGTTGATGAACGTAGTTCCTTCTTCCCGGAAGAACCGGTTCCATGCGGTATAGAATCGGTGGAGTCCGGATGAGGAGGGCAACAGGAACCGGTTGGTCTGCATCGGGGAAGCCGGCATATCCTGCCGTTCGCGCTGCTGCCAGAGGTAGAGGTCGCTCCTGTATTCGCGCCCCAGCGGTGAATCGGGGTTGATGCCGTTCCAGTGCCCGTTCGCGGTGTACCAGATTCCTACATCCTGAATCCCGAATCGTTCCCGCAGCTCGCGTACCACCGGTTTGAACCCGCGCGGGAAGCGCGAGGAGTTGGGAGCGAGCGCGTTGAGCCGTCCGTTGTCGCTGTCCATCCATCCGTCATCGATCAGGAGCCAGCGGACAGGGATATGTTTCTCCGCGAGAGAGCGGCCATCTCCACGAGAAAATCTTCGCGCAGGAGTTTTCCCGTGTCGCTCGCATTCCAGGAGCACGCACCGAGATAGTCGAACGCCGGAGGGAATTTCTTCCGCTCGCGGAGGTTTTCGTCCAGCCCCATCTGCCGCAACCCTTCGGCGTAGAGGTCGTGGAAGAGCTGGTATGGATCGCTCCCCCACCCCACGCTCATCAGCGGGATCTCCTGCGTGTTCACGCCATCGGCAAATGCACGGGCCTTCGCGCCGAACAGGTTGCCGGCACGGCCGAGTGTTGAGCGGTATCCTTTCCCGCAGAGCGGGATCGCGGCCCCGTACATGCCGTCGGCGTGCTGCCAGTAGAAGAACTGGATGTCGTCTTCCTCCATCTCCCCGGGCGATGTCACGCGGAGCGGTTTGGTCCAGCATTTCCATGGTGCGTAACGCCAGAGGGTGACGCCGGTGCGCAGGTCGGTAATGGTGTCGAAGAAGAGGCCGAGGAAATGATCGCCCGAGTGTGAATGGGCGCCGCCGGGTGAAAGAGTGAATGTGACGATTTCGGCATCGGAAGCCCCGGCCATCCCGACCGCCACGTCGTGTCCTTCAGCGGGAAACTTTGCGACCGTGCCGCCGAGCGAGGCCGGCCCGGTGATCGCCGCGCCTTCTTCAAAGATGGGGATGCCGCCGCGGAGGCGGTTCCTGCCGCCGGCATGCACAGAGAGCCGGTCCCCGTCGAGACTAACGTTCATGCATCACCTGAAAAAACTTCTTCATTCCGCCGGGTCCCGGTGTTGCAGAGTGGAGAGTTCACGCATCAATCGTGCGTGATGCTGTATCAGGCGTAATGTAGTGGAATCGGCATTGAAAATCGAGTTCCACCCCTGCGGCTCCTGGGGCGGATCGCCCG
>CAVQPT010000012.1:0-70026 GCA_963714855.1 uncultured Bacteroidota bacterium
TGGCGAGTGCTTTCTTGAACAACGGTTACACTCTGAGGCCGATCGTGGATCGCAAATCGATCACGCTGGCGGACACGCTCTGGGGTTATGGGACGTCCCGGAACTTGGCGGCGTGGCTGGGACTGGCGCGTGCACGGATGCGCATGGGGCACTTCGAGACCGTGGACTCGCTTCTTCAACTCGCCCTTGCCACGCAGGACGACCGTAGGGGTTCCGACACCCCTACATCTGCTGACGTCACCGAGGCTTACACCGAGTACTATCGCAGATCCGGGAACATCCCGCTGGCGCTGGAGACCGCTGAACGGGCCGTTACAATCCGGCTGAAGAACTTCCTCCGTAACGCCCGCCTGATGTCCGAACGGGACGCGCATGTGTATTCCGCATTCCTCCGTCGTTCCGTTGACGGGTATGTGTCGACGCTTCTGGACGCACATGCAGTCGACTCCGCTACTGTGTTCGAGCTGCCCAGGATCGTTTTGTCCTCGAAGGGATTGACGACCGAGCAGGCGCTGCTGCGCCGGCGGAGTCTTGTCGGTGAAGCGGACTCACTCACCGTTGCACTCGCCGATGCGTACCGTTCAGCGGGGTACCGGCTTGCGAAACGGTATGTGGATGTGCTTCAAGGGACCGACGAGTCGGTGTGCGGAGCCGACATCGACTCGCTGGGGGCTGTGGTGCTTGCACTCGAGGATTCCCTGGCAAGGCACAGCGCCCGGTTTGCGGAGACAGCTGTCGAGAGGAACGTGTCGCCCATTGCCGTGGCCTCCTCCCTCCCTCCTGATGCAGCTCTTGTGGAATATCTCAAGGTCAATGCGTCCCGCATGAACCCCGACACAACGATCCCGTTGTACATCGCCGTTGTTCTCGGTGCTGACGGCTCATGCTCCATTCTCGATCTCGGTCCGGCGGCAGGATCGACAGTTCAATCGAACGGTACCGTGATCATCTGACGAGGGTCGCTCAACAGAAGCGGCCGCTTGACAACCGGGAAGAACGAGCGTACGGGAAGATTGCTGGCGATCTCTCCCGCCTCGTCTGGCATCCCTGTGAAGCGTTGATGCAAGGGTACACAACGGTGTTGATCGCCCCCGATGCAGGGCTGAACTTGGTTTCCTTCACCGGTCTGAAGGCCGGGACGGTGTGTATATATCCCCTTCAACGACATGCATGCACTCTGCTTCTTCAGCAGGCCGCGGTGTACGTCCACTCTGTGGCGGCGCGCATCCTTCTGCAACAGCGGGAGGCCGGGCTCCTTGCCTTCGGGACATCCAAACCTCCGCACCGGCCGCGGTATGACGGTCGCATGCTGCCAGGCAAACCCCTCGGAATCCAGGAGCGTACGCACCCACGTTGCGGAACATGCGGTCTGGTTGTGAACAGCTCAGGAACCTCACGGTTCCCCGGCTCTACAACACCGTGGAAGAAGTGAACGAAGTCGCCCGCTACTGGCGGGCCTACAATCGGCACGAGACTGCTTACGCGCTCGTCGGTCCGATGGCAAGCGAAGAAGCGTTCAAAGAATATTCCCGAGGGAGCCGGGTTGTTCATCTGGCGACCCACGGCTTTTTCATGCAGACAGAGTGCCGTGTGCAGGGGAGCGGAGAATCCGACCTCGGGGAGAATCCGTTGTTGCGATCGGGGCTCTTGCTGGCCGGAGCGAATCTCCACGGCCAGGATGCACGTGACGCGGGATCAGAGGACGGGATCTGACCGCCCTTGAGGTGTCAGCAAGCAATCTCCAGGGCACCGATCTGGTCGTGTTGTCCGCGTGTGAGACAGGCCTCGGGAGTGTGCACCAGGGTGAAGGTGTTTACGGGCTGCGTCGTGCATTCCAGATGGCAGGTGCACGAACGGTGCTCAGTACACTCTGGCAAGTCCCCGATCGCGGAACAATGCTCTTCATGAAGGATCTCTATGCCGCGATGTTTTCGATGGAACGAAGCAAGGATCCCCAATCTACCTTTCCCGGTGTGCTGCGCGGGCTGCCGCATTGCGTCGTCTGGCTGAACTCTCGCCGTCGGGGGCGTCCGACCCATCCACTGTCGTGGGGAGGGTTTATCGTAACGGGGGACTGGCACATCCGTCAGGGATCACCCAGGCGCTAATCCGCGATATCAACTTCGTCTTTCTGTAACCTTTCCTTCTGTCTCTCGACTATCTGCAAAGAGTACTCCCCTTGCCCACCACCCGATACGACAGGGCGATTGCCCATATCCTGGTTTCCTGGAAGAACGGACGGACGCTCAAGAGCGTTGCCGCCGAGTTTGATGTCGATCCCGGAAATCTGGACAGGCTCTTCAGAAAGCGTCACGGGATGACTGTGAGTGCATTTGTAAGCCATAAACGGAAAGAGTATGTCATCCAGCGACTACAGGATGGCCGGGCGTTCGGCTACGAGATTGGGGCTGAGCTGGGTTTCGTGAACGACTGGTCGTTCTATCGATGGGCAAAGCGGGCGTTTGGTGTCCCGTTCGCGCAACTGAGACGGGACGCTTCCAATTCTGTCAGAAAACTCGCGATCACGGCGGGGAACAATTCCCTCACGTAACTGGCTCCACCCTCAAAGCGTCTGTAGGAACTGCCTGTTGGCTGGGGTTCCTCGCTACAAGGAATGCCAACAAGGAAAGGTGCATTTTTGCGCTGGATAATCTGGCGACGAAAGAGTACACTGCGGCACACCACACTTCTTTCGTTGTTTTCTGGGTCCGCTCGGACCTGGGACTAATCATCAAGAGGGGACCCACACAACACAACCTACCAGGGAGGGAGCCATGCGACTCGTACGTGTCGTCATTCCGGTCATTCTGATCGCTCTACTCGTATTCTGGGGATGCGAGAAACAGCCGCCGGTTGCGACTGACGCGGTGCAGGAACAGCTTGTTGCGCCACAGGCGGAGGCCGAACCCATCGCGCTTGAGGTGATGGAGCTCAGTGGATGGGAGATGGACCAGATAGCCGGAACCGCGATCACCTCATCGCTGGGCAAAACTACATGCGGCAAATTTGTGATTGGTTTTGATCGTATACCTCTCGGGAAGGGGATAGTGCACTACAGATTCCAGGTTCGTGTAGGGCCGGGGAAGCATGACAAAATCGGGCTGCACCGCGTCATCAAAGAGTCGATTCTCCATCGTCCGAACAAGGCTCAGGATGCCATTTTCCTGCTTCATGGCGACGCGAAGGATTTCGAGGGAATGTTTCTGCTCGGAACGCGCTCCGACAACACATCTGATCAATTCGGTCTCGCGTTTTACCTCGCCGATAACAATGTCGATGTATGGGGAATTGATCAGGGATGGGCAATTGTACCGACCGGCACTGTGGATTTTTCGTTCATGAAGGACTGGGGCTTGCAGAGGAACATTGATGACCTTCTTTCGGGGATGAAAGTGGCTCGGTCATTGCGTTTCCTGACAGGGAACGGGTTTGATAAGATGATCCTGCTCGGATACAGCAGTGGAGGAGTGACAGGATACACAGCGCTGGGCCAGGAGACCCAGGTACCGATGCACGCCCGTCAGATCAAGGGTTTCGTATCCGCGGACATGCCCCTGAAGCTCGACGATCCGGCAATGCGCCAATCCTTCGTTAATGACCTCTCCCTGTATCTTCCGCCGTACGAAGGCGGTGTGTATCAGGCAGACATTCCGTTTCAACCAGTCGGATATCTGGCGCGGACCGACCCAGATGGCGCTTCGTCAATGTTCACGGGATTTACCAACATGCAAGTTGCTCTCTACTTTGGTGCGGGACAGGTTTTCGGTGATGATGTGAGCACGCACTACCTTGCAGGCATATTCGACGCTACAGGATTTCCGACCGGGTTGCGGTTGATTACCGTGCCACAGTGGTTGGATTTTCTTGAAGCCGGTGTCCCGTACGAAGCGAACAAGTTCATTATCGACTACGATCAGATGCTCGGAGAGCTCATCGACAGCCCGTTCGATGACCACTTGGGTGAAATTCGTGTGCCAGTTTTCAATCTTGCTGCCAAAGGTGGACTCGGGCCGTACACACTGTACGGGTTGACTCTCCTGGGAAGCGCGGATATTACAAGCAAACTGGTCGAGATTGGGACCGGCAATGTCCTGACGGAATTCGGGCACATCGATCTCTTTGCCGCGCCCGAGGCTCCCGTTCTTGCTTGGCGCCCGCTCCTGAACTGGCTCAAAGCGCATCGACACTAGCAGGCCGTTGAAAATCGGTTATTAGGCGGCCAAGAGGATTCCTCCACTTTCTTCTTTTGTTGGAAGCTCTTTTGGCTCGCCCACGCTTCGACAAGGGTGCCGTCAACGGTGAAGTGATCATCGGACAACAGGTGATGTTCCCGGGCAAGACCCAGGACATGATTCAGGAGTTTTCGTGAGATATCGCCATGGAGCAAGCGATCGCGGTTCTTGGCGAACGTGGAGTGATCCCACAGGTCATCATCCATCTTCAAGCCGATGAACCAGCGAAACAACAGATTGTAGTCGATCTCTTCCACCAAGAGACGCTCGCTGCGAATCGAATACAGCATCTGTAGCAGCGATGCCTTCAGCAAGTATTCGGGAGGGATGGACCGACGGCCGATGGTGGAATACAGTGTATCAAACTCCCGTTGTATCACTTGTAGGGGGGCTCATCCGAAACATCCTCATCAATCTATTCCACTCATCATCAGAAAGGGCAAGTCATGAAAACTTTGTCGTTTTCGCTCGTGTCGTCCGCGATTCTGTCGTCCATGTTGCTGGGTTGTTCGGACAATCCGGCACCTACGGCGACCCCCGTTGTCTCGACCCATAGCGTCGCGACCCCTCTGGCTAAGGAGTCAGGACCCGGCGCCTGGGTTTTCAGGTACCAGGACCAACTCGTGCAGGGCTGGGTAGATGCCCAATCTGGTATTGTGTTTCTCATGGGGGTCAGCGACGTCACGGCATTTTGCAACTCTGGGCGGACGGAAGGGATAGAAATGGCCGACGTAAAGGATATCTTTCTTCCGAATGCTGATCCGGCGTTCAGACGACTAATTGAACGGGCTGTAAACAAGGAATCCTCAATTCTTGTCTGGGATTACTCACTTTGGGCAGGCGATTGGTGCCAGCTCTTTACAACCTACCCACCCAAAGCCACGGGTGTAGGGAAACTGACGTGGTCTGACACCGACTTTCTGGCTGATGTCCAACCACACCATAATACCGACGTGTTTGGCTGGAAGGGGAACGGGGTCTTGTCGGGCGTGGACGGCAAAACACACACTCTTAATTTCATCGCCAAGATCATGTGGGGTACAAACGGCAAGGATGGCCACTTCAACTATGTGTTCAATATCGTGTATACCCCGGGCGGAAAGAAATGAGGGTGTCTGTGACATCCAGCTCACAAGGAGGCAACACCGGGCTTCGTTTGGGGGAGACGGGGCCTGGTTCATTGTCAGTAGCTGTGACATGTCGGAGCGTTGAGAACCAAGACGGAGTGGTAATGGTGGCATGCCTTCAAATTGCACACGACGTTTTGATCGGCCGTAACGGAATTGAGCCGGGACGGCATCACGGACAGCATCTACACATGTCATACCAGTTCAGGAGGTGCTTGCCATGAAACACGCACGATTTCTTCCGTTCAGTGTATTGATGCTCGTAGTTTTGTTTGGTTTTCAATCCCTCCAGGCCCAAGCCCGGCAGACATACGTTTTTACTGGATCGGAGACTCAAGGCCAATTCGGTGTCGCCGTTGCAGGGGCAGGTGACATTGACAACGATGGTATGGCGGACCTTGTTGTTGGTGCATACGCTTACTCATCTCCATCCGCCGCATCAGGGTATGCAAACGTCTTCTCGGGACGCGACGGTTCTTTGCTATATCACTTGAGAGCGGGGATAGCTGGTGACGCTTTTGGCGCGAGTGTCGCTGGCGCAGGAGACGTGAACAACGACGGATTTGACGATGTGATTATTGGCACCTTCTACACGGTGTTCAGCTCGGACCCAGGCCGCGCTTATGTGTATTCGGGTCAAGACGGGTCGCTACTTTATGCTCTTGCTGGATCTGGTGGTGGTGACAATTTTGGGTTTGACGTCGCTGGGGTTGGCGATGTTGACAAAGATGGGTTCGCAGATGTAATTGTCGGTGCCTTCACCAATGATGCTGCCGGTGGGGACGCCGGTCGCGCGTATGTGTACTCCGGCCAGCATGGATCGCTTCTATTCACCCTGACGCCGCCTCCTGGCAATCTGTATTTTGGACAGTCTGTTGCCGGCGGTGGAGATGCTAACAATGATGGATTTCTAGATTTTGTAGTTGGAGCTGAAGGTCACGTCTTCGTTTATTCTGGCAGAGACGCTTCTCTACTCAAGACGTTTGTCGGAAACTCATCGGACAACTTCGGACGGAATGTGTCCTTTGTGGGGGACCTCGATGCTGACGGGTGTGACGAGGTTTTGGTTGGGGCCGATCGAGACGATGCTGGAGGCGCAGATGCGGGGAAAGTGTACATCTTCTCCGGATTTGATGGGACGGTCCTGCGGGTTCTTGTCGGACCGAGCGCAGGAGAACACTTTGGATTTGACTTTGATGGTCTAGGCGACATCAACGGAGACAGCTGTTCCGATCTGGTTGTTGGTGCACACCGCGGCACCTTAGGCAAAGCATACTTGATATCAGGGCGGGATGGCGTTGTTCTCTATGGGCTGACTGGCGAATCCAGCGGAGACTACTTTGGATACGCCGTAGGTGATGCTGGAGACATTAACGGAAATGGTCGCTCTGCAGTAATCGTCGGTGCGGCCTACAACAACGAAGGGGGCACCTTTGCCGGCCGCGCCTATGTCTACTCCTTCGGCCCCTTCACAGGAATCATCTCTGGTGCCGTCTCCTCTTCAGGAGATGGTGTACAAGATGTTGAGGTACGCCTCCTCGATGAGAATGACGAGCCTCTTGAAGCCTTTCCGCCTGTTTGGACGGATATTTCCGGAGAATACTCCTTCATTGATGTTCTCGAGGGGACATATCACATTCTGATCCTTGAACCGCCAGGATACGCTGCGGATCAGAATCCTAAATCAGCGACAGTGACCTCAGGCGGCACGGCGACAGTAGACTTCCAACTTGTAAGGCTGAAGGGAACAGTGGCAGGGACTGTCCTTGCAAATGGTGCTGGTTTACGCGGTATTCCTGTGACCCTACTGAACACGGACGGTCTTCCCGCACCCGGCTTCGAGCCGCAATTGACAGACGCCATTGGGCACTACCAATTCGATGAAGTACCTACGGATGACTATCAGGTGATGATCGTCGAACCGCTGGGTTACGCCGCGGATCAGAACCCTAAGGCGGTGACTGTGGCTGCAATCGCGACAAGCGTGGTGGATTTCACGCTCAGCTGGACGGTTCTGAGTGATGTAGCAGAGAAATGGAGTTATTGGAAGAACCAATTCGATAAGGTGTTGAAGGGTAAGAGAACCGACGAGACCCCAGAAAACCTGACATCGTACATTGTGACAATCCAGCAGCACTACACTCCACATTTCGATTTGTATGCATTCATGAGTTTCGACGAGTGGCAAGAGGTGCTGAGCAAACCAACGCATCCCACGAAACGGGACGAGGCACTGGCTGAAGTGGCAGCCCTGGTACTCAACTTCGGTTCATTGAAACTGGGGCAGTATATGGTCATAACGGAAGACGGCCGGACAGCCGGCGACGTGCTGACGTATGTCTCGAGTGTGATAGCCAATCCGATGTCGACGGATCAGGAACTCGAGGATGCGAAGAAGCTGGCAGCCAAGGCAAATCATGGAGACAATCAGAAAATCATGGCGGGCGAAGTACCGGCGGGGTCGGTCCTATACAAGGGTGGTCAACAATCAATCGAGTGGGGCTTCGGGACTCCGACAGTATACGCATTGGAGCAGAACTATCCGAATCCATTCAATCCGACGACAACCATCCAATACGATTTGCCCAAGGCTGGGTACGTAACGCTGAAGGTGTATGACTACCTTGGCAAGGAGGTGGCGACATTGACCAGCGGGGAGAAGCAACCCGGGAGGTATACGACCCCAGTTCAATGCAGCGAATCTTGCCAGTGGTGTCTACATCTACAGACTCCAGTCAGGGGAGTTTGTACAAGTTCGCAGGTTCATCCTCTTGAAGTAATTTGGACATGTTCAATAAGGGAACAAGAAGGCCCGGGATCGATGTCTGGGGAGTCGATCAGGCATGGAATATGGTTCCTGCCGAAGTGACATATTTCGGCTTCATGAAGAACTGGGGACTGCGCAAGAACGTCGATGACCTCAAACTCGCGGTTTCGGTTGCGCGTGTGACGCGACTGCTCACCGGTTCAGGGTATGCCACCGTGGTCCTGTGTAGGTAGACCAGCGGCGTGTCGACGACCGTAGCCATGCTCAATGATGAGACACAGTGTCCTCCGTCTCTGCGGCATGTGCGTGCCTCGGCAGCACGGACGCTACCAGTCTTGTCGTCGGAATTCCCGAACCGGATCTCGCGATGGAGTTCGGACACATCGATCTCTTCGCCGCGCCTGAGGCTCCGGTCCTGGCCTGGCACCCGCTCCTGAACTGGCTCAAGGCGCACCGGCACTGATGACCATCATCAGGTGAATTTTGCGCTTGACATTTGTTGTTCCCCTTTGTATGATAGTGCCATGAAGCCCCGTCATACAGAGGGGTTTTTTATCGTGCCGTCGTGTTAGCGTTAACATTGTTGTAAGCCCCCGATCGGCCTCTTGCACAGGATACGCTGGATGACAATGCCCGCCGGAACCGGCCACCGCGTGAAATCTTCACCCTCACCGCGGAACGGCAACGGGTCCGAAATACAGGAATTCCTGAACCGCCTCTATGGTGCGCAGGCGCCTGCCGCACTCGACCGCTATCATGCGATCGAAGAACGGTACACCTCTCTTTTTGGTGACGAGCCCCCTATCCTCGTCAGTACCCCCGGCCGCGTCGAAATCGGCGGTAACCATACCGACCATAACAACGGCCGCGTCATTGCGGCAGGCATCACCCTCGATTCCGTGGCCGCCGCCGGAGAGTCGTCCGAACACTCCATCACGATCGTCTCGGAGGGATATCCGTCCCCCTTTGAAGTTGCTCTGGATGCTACCCGGCCAATCCAGGAAGAGCTGGGATCAACACCCGCGCTCATCCGCGGAATCGTTGCGCGCTGCGCCGAAGCAGGTTATGCGGTCGGCGGGTTCCGGGCCTACCTCGACAGCCGGATACAACCCGGTGCCGGACTCAGCTCGTCGGCATCCATCGAAATGACCATCGGGACGATCCTCAATACGCTCTTCAACGACGGGCGTATACCCATCGAAGAACTTGCGGCGATCTGCCAGTACGCAGAGAATGTCTACTTCGGCAAGCCGTGCGGGCTGATGGACCAACTGACCTGCGGGGTCGGCGGGATGATTGCCATCGACTTCGAGGAGCCGGGGCGTCCTGCGATCCACCGGATCCAGCATACGCTGGATGCGTCCGGACTGCGTTTTGCTGTCGTGCATACCGGCGGAAGTCACGCCGACCTCACGGGCGACTACGCCGCGATCCCGTCAGAGATGCGGTCGGTCGCAGCTACCCTCGGAAAGAAAAGCGCCCGCGATATCCAGGATGAATCGGAAATTCTGAACGCCATGCCGGACCTGCGGCGTGCTGTGGGCGATCGCGCAGTCCTCCGTGCACTGCACTTCATCCGGGACAGCAGCCGCGTGCCGGAACAGGTCCGCGCGCTGGAAGAGGGAAGAGTTGACGATTTTCTCGCGCTTGTGATGGCGTCAGGACGATCATCGGCGCTGTGGCTCCAGAACTCGTACGCGATTTCTTCTCCGGAGGAACAGGGAATACCGCTCGGTCTCGCGCTGACGGAGAGATTCCTGGAGACGGCCGGACGGGGAGCCTGCCGCGTACACGGAGGTGGGTTTGCCGGATCCATGCTTGCGATTCTTCCGGAGAGCATCATCGAACGGTACCGCGAGGTGATGGAACGGGTCTTCGGAGAGGGAAGCGTCGTCCTGCTCGATCTCCGGTCGACAGGGACGGCTGTGTTCAGGCTACGGGACTGAACCCGCGGGTGATCAGTGTGCGTGTCAGATTTCTCGTGGGGGGTGATTCGACCAGCAGAAGGAGAGAGTGTTTATCCGGCACGTTTTCTATTGACTTTTTGCGATACATCGTGTAGACTTGGAGTGATCCCCTGTTCCATGGCTGTTTTGCACAGTGAGTGCTGCCTGGGGAAATTCCTGCTCGGTTATGTTAACGCTAACATCCCTAATCCACCCTCACCATAAACATCGCTCACAAGAAGGGAGGTGCTGCAGCGACCCGTTCAACGTAGTGTTCTCATTCTTCAGTACGTGCGGCTCGTCATGCGCGCGGCAGTACACGCTTTGCGTGGCTCCATTTAATCAAGGAGGGTTCCAATGAATTCCCGGTTCTACTTCTTACCCATCGTCGTCCTGACGGTGGCGTGTGCGGTCGGGGCGTATGGGCAGGCCCTCGAGCCGGTCGGCGGCCCCTATACCGTCGACAGCAATACAGTCGTCCTGCTCCACTTCGACGGCAATATGGCAAATGCCGCTGCGACAGTCGGAAAGACCGATACCGCCGCTGTCCGGCATACAACCGTTCCCTCAAAAATCTACTTCCTGAACAATACGGGCGTCACCGGCATGGGTCAGTGCGTGCGGCTCGACAACAGCGCGCAAACCGATTCGACCTACCTGACGGTTGCCGATACCGCGGCGCTCGACCTGACAGGCTCCTGGACCATCGAAGCCTGGGCGAATATCTTTACATTTGGCGACAACTCCTCCGACTACCGGTGGGTCCCCCGCGTCGTCATGAAACCCGGCGACGAGACGTTCTATGTCAACGTCAACTACTGGGTCGAAATGTGGGGCGACAACCGGCTGTTCCATGCCGGCTATCACTCAGAAGCGGGGTCGTACGTCAGCCTGACCTCTCCCAACAATATGTTCGTGCCGGGCGAATGGGTCCACCTGACATTCATCCGCGATACAGCGCGCGCGTTCATCGCGTGCATGGTGCACGACAAGGACAAGAACCTGAAATCCTTCCTCACGAAGGGCTTCACCAAAGGAGATCCGCCGCACACGAACAACCAGCCGATGCATATCGGATGGGCGGGCGCGAAGGGGATCACGAACCCCAGCGGCGATTCCTGGCTCGACGGCTTTGTCGATGAAGTCCGCGTCAGCAAGGTGGTCCGCAATTTTGCCGGGCCGCCCGTGATCGGAGACAAGACCATCCTCTCGAACCAGCCTGCGACCGCGTCGTCGTATCCCGTGAGCATCACTGCGTTCCCGTTGAATGCAGGCGGAAGCATCACGAACGTGTCGCTGAAATACCGGACAGACACCGTCGAGTGCGTTCAGCACCGTGACGCTGAGTGCGGGCCCGAGCGACACCTATACCGGGGCGATTCCCGCCCAGCCGTTCGGCACGACGATCCAGTACTACTACAAGGTCACCGATAATAACGCCCTCTACGTCGATGTTTCCATCGGATGCAGAAGCGGCTGTCAATCCAACCCGGCTCAGTCTTCGGGGTGTTTCAGCCGAACTCGATGACGCTTCACCTGACGTTCGAAGAAGGCCCGTCCGGAACCCCGGTCGACCATTCCCCGAACAACTGCGCAATCGTCACACGCGTCCAGAAAGATTATTCGACGAGTGTCCCGATGGGCGGCGGAACGTATTCGTGGGACCTGAAGCCTCATGCCGGAGTCATCGTCGATTCCAACTGGGTCGAGGCTGTCTCCCCGTTCCTTGCGGCCGAAGAATTCACGCTCGACTGCTGGATCAAGGCGGATTCCGCTGATCGCCATGCTGTCCGCATTATCATCAACCCCTCCGGTGAGCAGGATTGGAATAACGCCAACTTCGAGCTCAGCTTCCGGAACGGCGCGCCGGGCACACCCGTCTTCACGGCGCGGTACTGGTACAACGACCTCTCCGGAGCACCTGCGGTCCAGGATACGCTCTCGGCGACAACTGCCCACGTCGGGAAATGGCGGCATGTCATTCTCGAAAGGAACAGCACATCGCTGGAGTTCGCGATGGCCATCAAGGACGAGAACGATGTCCTGATGTTCAAGAAAGTCGTTGCGGCTCCAAAACCGCCGGTCATGGCCGGTGGACCGATGCGCATAGGACGGTCGTGGTTCCTTGAAAACGATCCCTACTATGTCGGACCGTTCCGCGGAAAGATCGACAACGTCAAGGTCTACAACTACCCAGCGGCCGGTATCACCACCGGCGTGGAGAGTGAGCAAGGGACGCCGTTGACGTTCGAGCTTGCGCAGAACTATCCGAACCCCTTCAACCCGACGACGAGAATCAGCTTCACGCTTCCGCTCGCGATGCAGACAGAGCTGATCGTGTATGACATTCTCGGCCGCCAGGTGAGGACCCTCGTCAACGAGGTGCAGCATGCCGGCGAACATTTTGTCCAGTGGGACGGCACGAATTCCTTCGGGATCCCGGTTTCCAGCGGAACCTATTTTGTCCGCATGACCGCCGGCGATTTCCAGAAGACGATGAAGATGATGTTGATGAAGTAGTCCGGGCTGTACGACCGGAGTCGCTGTGGTTTTATCAGTGAATCAGGAGTGGGTTTTGGCCCGCTGTGCATAATCGGTATCCAGCAGGGAGCAGGCGGAGCGATTGCGCTCATGGACTCCGCCTGCTTCCTACTCCCTGATGGTCTCTCTGTCTTTCTTCGAATGCAAAGGGTTGCTCATGCGTAACAGATGGATTGTGCTGATTGCGGCGGGAGGTCTCCTCTGGGGGATGGTCGGATGTACGACCGCCGTCGAACCGTCTCCCGAGCCGGGTACCATCCGCATTTTCCTGAAAGGCGCGGATACCGACACGACGATCATCATTCAGAATGATACGTCGCGCTTCTCCCGGTGGGACAATTTCAATGCGATCGTCTCGCAGGGACGTATGTACCAGGGTGACAATTACGCATACATTTACAACAACCCGTCCAATGACCGGAAGTCCAGCGATACCGTCAATGTCCTTGCCCGCGAATGGCTCACCGGTGTTCCGATTACCCTGCAGGACACTGCACAGATCACTCCGGCCAACAGCCGGTTCCGGAAATACCTGATATTCGAGTCCTACATACCGCCGGGATCATACTCGAAATTCTCCTTCGCGCTCACCGCGTCGGAACTCGAGATCTTTATTCCCAAGCACTATCTTAACCCTGTCGGCCTGCCGCCCGGGACCAAGCCGTCCATGGACTTTGAGACGGCCATCTCTGTGAATGAAGGCGGTGTCACGGAAGTGACACTCGAAATCGCTCCCTACAAGTCGCTCCGCCGGTACCAGGACCAGTTCTATTTTGAACGTCAGGTCGTTGTTTCAAAAGTGGAGACGCTGTAGCCCGGGGTTGCACACATGAAGACACACACGAGAAGTGATGAGATGGCAGGTGCTCCTATGAAACCTCGTTCCCTGTACGTCCTGCTGCTGGCCGCAGCATGTTCCGCCCTCTGGTTCTCCTGCGAGCGGCCGACTGCTCCGGAGAACCCCAACGGGGCACCCGACACGCGTCTCGCCAACGTGCCAAAGGAGAAGGACACCGTCTTCGCCCTGGTGGACCTGAGCTGGACCGGCGGCGACAATGACGGCTTTGTGACCGGGTACCAGTACAGGTACTTCACATACCACCTCGCTCCAGGATCGACCACACAGTGGGAATTGTTCGACTCCACCGCCTGGCACGATACCACAGGGACGAGCGCCATCATCGCGTTTAACTCCACCGAAGCGTTGAACATGCAGCGCTTCCTGGTCCGGGCGATCGATAACGACAAGAATGTGGACCCCACCCCCGCCGAACGCACGCTCTTTACGCTCCGGACGGTATCCCCCGTCACGACCATCCTCTCACCAAAGAACAACGGCAGTCTGCTGGTCGATGACCAGGTGACCGATTGGTGGCAGGGTGTTCTTGTGACCTTCAAAGCGGTCGACCCCACGGGGCGCGGCCAGATTGTGCAATATGCCTGGTCCGTCGATGGCGGACCCTGGACATGGCAGACGGATACGTCCGTCTTCATCACACCCGACAAGATCCCGGGATCCCTGGACGGCCTGCACACGATCAAGGTGATCTCGCGCAACAACACCAATCTCATCGACCCCATCGGCGACTCCGTAACGGTCAGGCTGATCATTCCGTCCTTCTCCAAAGGGGTGATCATCATCGATGAGACCGACGAATTCAATAACCCCTTCCTCACCTGGAGTATTCCGGACAGTGTTGTAGACCGCTTCTACTCCGATGTTTTCCCGGGAGCCACCCAGTGGGATTTCAAGTCGAAGGGTATGCCCCCGCGGGAGGTTCTGGCCGAGTACAAGCTGATCGTGTGGCACGCCGACGACGTGCCCACAAGCAGGCCGCACAAGATTTCGGATCCGGCAAACATCGAGGTCTTCACGGACTACCTCAAGGTGGGGGGCAAGTTCCTGATGAGCGGATGGCGCATCCTCAAGTCCTTCGCATACTATAATAACTTCCCCTTCAACTTCACCCAGGGGACGTTTGTCTACGACTACCTGCACATCCGGACCGTGACGGAGACCGACATCCTGGGGGACATGACCGGAGCCAAGGGGAAAACGGGCTCGTTCACGAGCATCGAGGTGGACTCCGCACGTCTCGCCAACTTCCCATACGACGGAAAACTGTCGCAGGTGAACCTGATCACCACCATGGCCGGCTTCACCGATGTTCTCTATTCATACGAAAACCTGCCCAGCAGCCCGAATGTCACGTATCGCGGCCGCGCAGTGGCGTTACGATACTACGGGACCGTGTACGATGCGGTGGTGCTCGGATTCCCGATGTACTTCATCAAGAAAGCTGATGCGCAGGTGATGGCTCAAGAAATTCTCCAGAGTCTGCATGTCCAGTAAGGAGATAGTTACGATGGGGCGCTCTGTTCAAATGCATGCTCGCATTCGTCCGCTGACCGTGTTGATGGTTCTGCTGCTGGGTGTCACGGCGGCGACGGCGCAGAACACGGGCAAGATTGCAGGCACCGTGAAAGACAAGGCAACCGGAGAACCGCTCATCGGTGCCAACGTTTCGGTGAAAGGGACCCAGCTCGGCGCGTCGACGGACGTCGACGGCCACTTCTTCATCCTCCGTGTCCCTCCCGGTGCCCACGACCTCGCTATCTCCAGCGTCGGGTATCAGGGCATCACCCTGAAGGGTGTGGCGGTAAAAGTGGATCTCACGGCAGAAGTGCAGGTGAAGCTCGAGCAGACCGCCATCGAGGTGGAAGGTGTCACCGTAATGGCGGAACAGAAAATGGTCCAAAAGGATGTCACCTCCACGCGCCGCACCGTTTCGCAGGAGACGATCCAGCGGACTCCCGGTCTCGATGCCACGACGGACATTTTCAAACTCCAGGCCGGGACGGTCGTGACCTCCGCGCCGCCCACCCTGAGGCTGGCCGACGGCACGCAGCTTCAGGTTCGCGACGAGAGCCTCCAGGATGTGCATATCCGCGGCGGTCGGGGGGGGGAAATCCTGTATATGGTCGATGGCATGCCCGTCACCCATCCGATCTACGGCGGGCGCAGCGTCATGGACCTCAACCTGGTGGATGTTGAAAGCGTCGAACTCCTCACCGGTGCGTTCAACGCCGAATACGGCCAGGCGCAGTCCGGCGTCGTGAACATCATCACCAAGAGCGGCGGAGACACCTACAAAGGTGGCGTGGAGTACAAGACCGATCAGGCCGGGGTCTTCGGGGAATCGTACACCACAGACTATGTTTCCCTCTATCTTGGCGGCCCGGAACCGATCACGCAAACCCTGCTCCCGGCCCTGGGGCTCCATCCGATCGACGGCCTGACGTTCTTCCTCTCGGGAAACACCACACTTTCCAATACCGAATACGACAACAAACGAAAGAGGAGAGACCTCGATCTGTTCGGCTTCACCGTCCGCGAACGCCAGGATAACTCCGTGAACCTGAACGCCAAGGTGAACTGGGACATCAGTGGCTCGCACAAGTTCGCACTCAGCTATCACGGCTCGCGGAAACAGTGGAGCTCGTTCGAGTATCTGTGGAAGTATACGCCCGACAACACGGCAGACTACAGGCGCAACAACTATACGTTGACGGGTGCCTTCAGTCACGTCCTTTCCAAATCGACCTACTACACGCTCATGGCCGGCTACCTGGATGTCGTCTACCAGGGATCGCTCGGCGGGCGGACACCGGCGGAGTTCTGGAGGCAGGACACCACGGGACGGTACATTTCACTCTACAACTCCCCCACCATCAATCCCAGCACCGGTTTCTTTGACCCGCAGGGGGTGGAATCGATCTGGCGCGACGACCACACAAAGACGTACACGTTCAAAGGCGACCTCACATCCCAGGTGCATCCCGCGCATCTGATCAAAGTCGGCCTTGAGATGCAGGCTAACACCATCAGCTACATCGACATCCAGGACGGCGGGACGAAGCTCTCCCCCTACGGGCAGGGGATCGACTCGATCGCTCCTCCCGGACCATTCCCGATGTTCGGGCAGAACCGGTGGGTGTTTAACGTCAAGCCGGTCATTGCATCCGGATAATTCCAGGACAAGTTTGAACTGGAATACCTTGTGATCAATGCCGGTGTCCGCATCGACTACTTCAATCTCGGCAGCAGTGTGATGCAGGGTGGCTGGGTCGCTGCATGGGAACGCGCCACCGGGGTGAACGGCGGACTGGAAGCGGTCGATTTTTAAGATCAGTCCGCGGTTCGGCGTGTCGTTTCCCATCTCCGAAAACACGGTTGTCTTCTTCTCATACGGGCATTTCAATCAATTGCCGGAGCTGCAGTACTTCTATCGCGATCCCTACAGCAGCGGGTTCACCGGGAATCCCGGCCTGGATTACGAGCAGACGATCCTGTATGAATTTGGTTTCACGCATCAGCTGACCGACTACTGGGCCGTCGACATCAAGAGTTACGGGAAGGACATCTCGAAGCAGATCGGGACGACGCGCGTGTTCAGCTCCCAGGGAACCCCCATCGATTTGTACGACAACAAGGGATACGGCCGGACCCGCGGTCTGGAATTCGAATTCGTGAAGAATCCGTCGGACTTTATCGCGGGCCGCGCCACGTATACGATCCAGTGGGCCAACGGCTACTCCTCGTCGGCGTTCGACGACTATATCCGGTCCACGAACAACTTCCCGTACCCGATCCGCGAACGGGCGCTGGAATGGGATGTCCGCCATCAGGTCATTGTCCAGGCAACGCTGGCAGCAGGGAAGGGACAGCATCCGAATGTATTCGGTCTGGAGCTTTCGGATGATTGGAACCTCACCCTGCTGTATCGCCTTTCGACGGGCACTCCGTACACACCCGGTCAGGCCACGTTGAACCCGGTGGAAGCACAGAAACAGGAGAATACCGCCTACGGGCCGTACACCAGCAGCACGGACCTGAAATTCGAGAAGGGCTTCACGATCGGGGGTCTCAGGGTTGCCGTGACGTTCGACGTGTTCAACCTGTTCGATCAGCGCAATGTGCAGACCGTGCGGTCCGATCTGGGGTTCAACAAGTGGACCGGCGAGCCGTACAAGTTCGGCGACGTGGAAAAGCCCCAGACCAATCTGTACGACTACTATACGATGCTCAGCCTTCGCGACCCGCGTGTCTTCTCCACCGGGCGCACGACGAAGATCGGTCTTCGCATCGATTTCTAACTGTGATCACAGCCGTGAGATGGATTCCATGCGTGTGTTGAGACGATTTCTTGCTGTGGCGTGCGCCGTTGCGCTGGTGCCCGGTGCCGTTGTGTTCGCCCAGTTCATCGATGCCAAACTGGACTACCGTGTGACCACGACCGGAAAGATGCGCCAGGTGATCACCAACATGGGGACGTTCGACAAAGGCCGGACGCGGTTCCCCGGGCTCATCAATGCGGAGTTCCCCGCCGGATCCAACGAAGAGCATCTGTTTCAGGGAGGCATCTGGGTCGGCGCCATTACGCCCACCGGCGACACCCTTGTGTCAATGTCCGAGGCCCACTTTTCCCCCCACGAGTTCTATCCAACGAAGAACCCGTGGGACTCGATCTGGACGGGGTTGAAGGGGGACACGCTCCAGATCCCCTACTGGCAGAACTATGTCTGTGTCTCCGACCAGGACTTCGTCTGCCGGTACAGCGACGACAATATCCTGAACGTCGACAACCACACGCCGCTCAATCTCGACATCGTGCAGACGACGTACTCCTGGAGCTCCGGTCAGCTGAGCGAATTCCTCCTGTACAAATACTATATCGTCCCCAAGAAGATTCCTCTGAAGAACGTCTATATCGCATTCTGGATGCACAGCGCCATCGGGGACATCGGCGCCGGTGACAACTTCATCGATGAGTACACGCACTGGTTCGCGGACTTCAAAATGGCGATGGCCGAAGATTCGCCGGGGGGCACGGACGGGGCTGCCATCAGCCCCATCGGGTTCAGCGTCATGGCGCCCACCGACGCGCAGAGCTACAGTTTCAACTACTATGAACACGAGGAGCTCCCACTCAAGGATCCCGACTGCTACAAGGAGATGGCGAGCGGCAGGATCATGCCGGACCGGATTGAACGTGCCCGGGCCCATATCATCCTCGGGTTCGGTCCGTTTCAGGCGAACGTGGGCGACACGATCAAAGTGGAGATGGCGGAGATTTTCGGCACGGGCGTCGCCGGCGCATTGAAAAACGCGGCCTATCTCAAGTTTCTGAAGAGCAAGGACTTTCACGTTCCCTCTCCCCCGCCGAAACCGAAGCTGCGCGTCACTACGACGAACCACGAAGTAAGCCTCGATTGGACGCCGCAGCCGGGGCGGGTGAATCCGGAGCTGTACACCGACCCGAATCGCGGCGATTCCGTCATCCATCCGTTCGAAGGATACCGGCTGTATAAGAGCACCAAGGGCCCTGACGGACCGTGGACACTCCTGGCAGAGTACGATGTGATCAACGAGGACGGTCACAATACCGGCCTGCAGTACACCTACCGGGACGTCGGTCTGCTGAACAACATCGAATACTACTATGGCCTCACTGCCTTTTCCAAACCCGATAAGGTGATTAACTTCCCGTCGCAAGAGACCAGTATCTCGGCCAGCGCCGTCACCGTCGTGCCGGGCACGGCGCCGCCGGCGACCGTGGGGGAAGTGGCGGCCGTTCCGAACCCGTACCGCGGCGACATCGCCTACAACTCGTACAGCCCACCCTGGGAACGACCGCAGGGGAACCGGCCGTGGTGGATGGAACAGGACCGGAGAATCCAGTTCATCAATCTTCCCGCTTCCTGCCAGATCAAGATCTACACGCTGGCCGGCGATCTGGTCAACACCCTGATCCATCATGATGCCGAGAGAGGATACGAAGACTGGAACCTGACCTCCTCCATCGGCCAGGCCATCGCCAGCGGCATCTACCTGTTTACCGTGGAGGACCTGAACAACGCAAAGGTCCAGGTAGGCAAATTCGTGATCATCAAATAAGGTTTCTCCGTGCCACCGAGAGTGAAGACGATGAAACATACAGTGATCGGTTTGATGGTGCTCCTGCCCGGGCTCCTCTTCGGGCAGTATAACCGTCCGGGGAGCACGGACGCGCAGTTCCTGAAAATCGGCGTCAGTGCGAGGGGCACGGGAATGGCGGACGCCTATATGGCCGCCGTGGATGGCGCGGATGCGACCTTCTATAATGTCGCTGCCCTCCCCTGGGTTCCGAACAGGGACGTGGTGTTTACCCATACGTCCTGGTTTGCAGGAATCAACCACGAGTTCGTTGCCGCCTCGCAGAATCTGGAGGACATCGGGACGTTCGGTCTCTCCGTGACCGCCCTCACCACGGACGAAATGAAAGTACGAACCCCGCTCCAGCCGGAGGGAACGGGGGAGACGTTCTACGCCGGCAATTACAGGTTCGGCCTCTCCTATGCGCGGTTCCTCACCGACCGTGTGACATTCGGTCTGACCTTCAGTTATCTGAACATGAAGCTCTACCGGGAATTTTCCGCCGATGCGTTTTCTCTCGACATTGCAGTGATGTATGTGTCCGACTTCCGGGGGTTCCGCTTCGCCCTCGAGATCGCAAATTTCGGTTCAAACATCCAGTACGTGAACGAATCCTATCCGCTCCCCACTTACTTCCAGTTCGGGATGGCAATGAATGCGATCGACGGGGACGACCAGAAGTTCCTCGTCAGCTTCGCTGCAATCAAGCCCAACGAAGGCGAGCCGCAGGCACAGGTCGGAGGGGAGTGGAACTATCAGAAGATGTTCTTCCTGCGCGGGGGATACCGGCTCAACTACTCCACCGCCACCTGGTCTGCTGGTGCGGGTGCCGCGTTTACGCTCGAGGGAATCGGCTTACGGGCCGACTACTCCTACAGCAACTACCGGACCCTGGGCGGAAGCCATAGAATCGGCGTCGGTGTGTCGTTCTGACACACGCAGACGCTGCCGTTTCTCCTCCTCCGCTGCTGATCCGGCGTGTGTGATTGATCGAAGGTGACATGCTCGCACGACGATGTCGTTTTCTTCTGGCGGTATGGCTCGTGGTGCCGGCAGCAGCAACTCCCCAGCTCTCGGCACAGGAGAACGTCTCCGCCCCCGTCCTTCTTCCCGATGCGTTTCCCCGCGACCGGTACACTCCGCACGGTTACCTTGACAACCCTTTCCACAGTCTGGTCACCAACCGGAGCGGCGTGATCCGTTCCTTCCCGCCCCTCGGGTTCGGGTGGTGGCGGACGGATTTTCATGCAGGAGGGTATGCCCTCGGCGATAAAGACCATGTGAACTACATCTCGCTCCTTCGCATGGGGGTCACCATCGATGGCGTCCCGTTCTTCACGGCGGCGGACTTCGCGGCACAGCAAGCGGAGCTCTCCTCCGCCTACCATTCAAAATCGGTCATGAGCTTCGACTGGGGGTTTCACGGTGTCACCGTGCGCCTCCTCTTCTTCCTCGCCGCCGAGCATGCCCTCGTCTGTGTCGCCGAACTGCACAACACCGGAGCCGATCCGAAGACAGTCGGCCTGGTGGGTCTGCATCAGTACCTGATCGGTGCCACGCGGTGGTGGGGGAGCGACGGTCTTACCGCCCGGGCCGACCCGGAACCGGGAATCGTTGTCAGCAAGATCTGGGCTTACGGCGATGTTTTCGCGCTCGGGACTTCCGTGATGCCGCAACGATTCTGCATTACCACCGAGCAGGACACTGTCGGGCGATGGATGCGCGATCCGTCTTATGCCGGCGACCGGAGTGCCTCGGTCCAGGGCCGGGGACCGATTCTCGCTGCGCTCGAGGGTACGATCACACTCCCGCCCCGGAGCCGCCGGACGGAGATCTTCTGTCTGGCCAGGGGGAAAAACGAACCACAGGCGCGCCGGACACTCCAGCACATTCTTCCGTCCGCCATCGATTCACTCCGGAAACAGCTCGAGGATGACGGGCATTTCTGGCGCGCCTGCCCTGTTCTCACCGGCGATTGGCCCGGTGCCTGGAAACGGGGCTGGGTGTATGACTTTGAAACCATCAGGATGACGGTGCGTCCCCCCCTGGGAATCTTCCGTCATCCATGGGACGGCATGCAGATTCACGCTCCCCGGCTCGTCCTGGGTGAAACCGCGCTGGACATGCTGACGCTGAACTATGCGGACCCGGCGCTTGCGCGCCGTGTCGTGGAGGGGACGTTTGCCGACGCACTCGCGCCGAATGTCCCCTGCGCGCGGGAGGACGGAAGCGTGAACATGATCTCCGCCGACGGGTCGGAATGCGGCACCGCGCCGATGTGGGGATACCCCTTCAAGACGGTCGCTGCCCTCCATGCGATGTCCGCGGACACAGCCTGGCTCAGACGCATCTATCCTCCGCTGAAGGCCTATGCCCTCTGGTGGCTTGAACACAGGACCGATGCGGAGGGATGGCTGCACTGCAACAACAGCTGGGAATCCGGGCAGGATGGCTCCCGGCGCTTCCTCGTGGCGGAACACAACGAAGGAGCTGTTGCGGACTTTGTGCGCACGGTGGATGTGGAGGCAAGCATGGCCGAGGCGTTGCGCGTGCTCGAACGGAGCGCGCTCCTGCTCGGTCTGCCTGCGGATGCAGAACGCTGGAAAGCGCTCGCCGGGCGGCGCGTGGCCAACACGCGCGCGATGTTTTTCGACGACCGGTATTACGACGTGGACGGTCGGAACGGCCGGCCGATCCGGCATGAAGGGTACTATGACATCATGATGCTGGCGCCGTTGACCTGCGGCGTGGCAGCTCCTTCGCATATCGCGGCGATCAGGCCTGTCATCCGCCGGTTCGCGACGGACCCGATCCCGGCCCTGCAGTGGCCTCCCTCCCTTGCCACGTATGTGGATGCCGCATGGATCGCCGATGAACGGCAAAGCGCAGCAGAACTGGTGGCCGCAACCGCCGATCGGGTCTACAGCCGGACCGATGCCCGCGAGATCACGCCGGGGAAGGACGCATATGCCTATCGTGTGCCCGGCGTTGCGAACGAATACTGGCCCGTGCGCGATGTACCGCCGGGGGGAGAACACTATGGCTGGGGAGCGACACTCCCGATGTTTATCATCCGCAGCATTGCCGGTTTCCGGGAAATGGAAGATCCCTCTGCCAGTGCGTTCCTCCTCGCTCCGACCATTCCGTCGCGGTTCATGAGTGCGAAGGGAGAGTACACGATCGCACGCCTGCACTTCCGGTCGCTCACCTTCTCCCTGACGATGCAGGCTGATGGACCGGCGGGGGTCAGTACCAGACTCACGTACACCGCCGGGGAACCCATCGCCCTCAGAATCGTTCGCAGGGTGTCGGGCGAGAACCTCGCCGAATCCACGCGGCAGGAGATCATCACGTCTCCCCTCCAGCGCGCGGGATCGGTGGACTTCAAGGGCGCCAACGGCGACGTGTACGAGGTCCACGTTTCGGAACGGTAGCACAGCATCTGTGTTAATCCGGCCTCCTGCATCCGGAAACGGGACAAGGAGGATTCTGAATTCAGAACAACGGTAACCTATCTCTCTGAATCCGGTTCCTACAGTCGGCACCCGTAGGGAGATAGTGCGAACTTCAGAAAGGACGTCAACAACCGTGAAAGCCGGTAGAATCGTTCTGACAGTTGCCTGTGCGGCATTGGGCCTCCATGCATACGCGCAGCAGCCGTACCTGTCCAACCTGCAGGCCACCAGAGAGAGCCCGCTGTATACAACATATGCCGCTGCGCTGGAACGGTCCGAGTTCACGCTCGATGAAGGATACCACTTCCTCTTTTACGATTCTACGAGGGGAGCGGAGTTCACAACCGACAATGCCGGCAACTGGTCGACAGGGTTCCGGAAAGGGACACGGTTCGTGCATGATGTCCGCTCCATGGCACAACCGCCGGTCATTACTGCTTCGTACTCCGACATGGTCTCGTACCGCTTTGCGCCGTTTGCCGACGTGCAGGTGAATGCCACGGTGCTGGTCTACAGCTCCCATCTGGCGGTGCAGGAGCTTGCGATCACGAATACGGGCGGCTCTCCCCTTTCGCTGGATGTCATTCCCCTTGTCCAGAATACCGGACGGGCATTCTCGGATGTCACGCCCTTACACAACCAGAACGCGGTTGCATTCGGGCACGAGGAGTTCCCCGACAGCTGGGTTCTCGACCACGGCGTCCCGTTTGTGGACAGGGTCAGGGACCTTCTGGTGTTTTCTACCAGACCGGACCGGATAGCGAGTTTCAGAAGCTACCGGTGGGGGAGTGTGGAGATCCCGCAGGAGGTTGACCTGGAGCGGAAGCCGGTCTTCGTGCTGTGGGGCTCGATGACGCACACGAACAATGAGCGCTGCCTTCACAGGAAGGCGCCGGTGCGCATGGCTGTTCTCCTGAACGGCAACCGCAGGCGGATGCTGATCGATAATGCCCCCCGCTGGGGTGCGGCTGATCCGAACATCCGCTCCTACGGATACTACGCCATCGAGACAGGCAATTTCGGTACTGTCTCAAAGGGCGATTCCGTCAGCGTCATGATCGGCTGCGGGGACACGGGAGAAACCGGCGTGATCACCACAACCGTGGGTGACACGGTATCGTCACATGACCGGCGTGTCGACCTCCGCCTTGCGCCATCGGCACTGCCGGAGCCGCCGGCAGGAGTGAAGCGGGACATCTGGGGGAGCGGCACGGAACTCCGCCTCTACTGGAAGCCGGGCGCAGCGGGGACCAGGTACAATGTGTACAGACGCGATTACCGCGCCGGCGGTGTGTATGAATGTGTGGCATTTGAGACACAGCAGACCTTCTTCACCGACAAGAATATCGGAGACGACAAGATCTACGGTTATGTCGTGACTGCCGTGAATGCCGCGGGCGCGATGAGCATCCCGTCGGGTGAGGTGAACAATATCGAAGGGAGCGACTTCCTCACAGACACGAAGTATCCAGGACAGGTCAAAGGAGATGCGAAAGACCTTGCACGCGTTGTGTGTGCGTGGAAGCGGATCACGCTCGACGCCGGCGCCACGGAACGGATGCGTGTTGTCCGCGCGGTGTACCGTCCGGACGAGAACCGGGACTCTGTCCTCGCAGCCGCCGGCCGCCTCATGTCGATGGACCTCGCACCATTCCTGAAGGCGAACGAAACGCTCTACAGCCGGATCCCGCCCGCACGGTTTTCAGGACCGGACGATGAGATGCTCTACTGGAGCGTCTTCTCCCTGATGCGGCAGGTGATGCTCCCGCCGGAAGGGAAATGCGGATTCAATTACTACGTGTTCTCCCGCGAGCCGCAGTGGGGATGGGGACATGGCGGTCAGGTCTTCCACGAAAGTCTGACCATGCTGGCCTATGCGCTGATGGATCCTGTCAGCGCCATGCAGTCGCAGCGGGTGTACCGCGAACGGCAGCACGCCGACGGCTACATCAACTACCGCACCGGGCCGTACCTGGACGAGACCATCCCGCACAACAATCAGCTGACCACATCTGCTCCGTGGTACGCATGGCAGAACTGGGAAGTGTATCTGCTGACGAAAGACAGGGCGTTTCTCGGAGAGATGTATGCGTCCAGTGCGCGGTTCTATCGCTATTACGTTGCCAACAGGGATGCCGACGGTGACGGTCTCTGTGAATGGGGCGGGGAAGCCGTGCTCGAGTCGGTGCGCGATGCGCGCGTGGCAATATGGGATGAAGTCGGCTGGCCGTCGGAATTCGAAGCGATGGACGGGAACACGATGCTGGTGATGGAAGCGAAGTCGCTTGCTGCTATGGCGCGGGAACTTGGCAAGACCGCCGAGGCCCGGGAGTGGCAACAGGAAGCGGATGCACGGGCGCAACGTGTGAATGCGACGTTCTGGGACGAGGAAAAGGGGTTCTATTTCCACGTCGACAGAAAAGACAACGACTTTACCTACAAGAAACCGGACGATTTGAAACGGGAGGAGATGATCGGCTTCCTCCCCCTCTGGGCGGGTATTGCCGACTCGGCCCGCGCGGCGCGGCTGGTGCGGAAACTCACCGACCCGGCCAAATTCTGGCGACCCTTCGGCGTCCCATCCCTCGCTGCCGATGATTCCTATTACAACCCGAAAGGGTACTGGAACGGACCGGTCTGGGTGGAGTGGATGTACCTCATCGAACGGGGTTTGCTGAACTACGGCTACAAGAACGAAGCGCGGGAACTGGTGCGCCGCGTCGCTTCCACGATGATTCTCCAGCTCAAGCAGGACCATAATCTGTGGGAGTTCTACAGTCCGGACGAACCCTGGGCGGGCTACCACAAAACCTATATCTGGGCGGGCATGATCGCGCGGATGATGCGGGACGTTGCGGAATAAAAGGAGAATGTCATGATCAGTACTCAACGGTATGTGCGAATGCTTCTGCCGGTCATCCTCGGCGTGACGATGGCCGGGGCGCAGCATATCCGCTCGGTGGACCTGTCGACGGGACGCGGGCTGATGATCACCGGCTACACCGGTGCGGACGGCCGCGCGCGCGCCGTTTCGCGCCCTGTTCCCCTGCTGAGCTTCTGGCTGAACGACTCCCTTGTCTCTTCTGCGTCCTTCTCGTCGAAGAAGGAAGGGGACAGCATCGCCTGGCGCGCCCCCTTCTCGTTCAACGGGACGGTGCGTTTCCACCCTCCCGGTCCGCGGGGGGTCCGCGCGGACATCACCCTTCGCAATGCGTCCCGCGACACCGTGACCCTGTCCAACCTGGTCCCCCTGGGTGAAGGGTCCGACCGGGTCTACATCAGGGCGAACGGGCCGGAGACGTACGAACTGCGGTTGAGCCGCTCGGCGCTGTTCATCCCGGGGCGGGGTCCGATCGGCGTCGTTCTTCCCGATAATGCGTGGGAGATGGGATTCTGCGACGTCGCCGTCTCGCGCGACCGGTCGCTGACCGCTATTGCCCGCAGGGCGGATTCCGCCTCGGCCAGTCTCCGCCGGTTCAAAGCGACCATTCCCCCACAGGGATGGGTCACCTATCAGATCACTCTGGACGACCATTCGGGCGACTGGCATGATGGCCTCCGCATGATGTTCCAGGAACGGCATCTGTACGATCTCGACACATTCGACAACACGCTCTTCACCCGGCCGGACCTCTCGTGGATTCGCCGGAGTTACCTCCTTCTTCTGCAGTTTGCCTGGGATCAGGATTACTACGATGCCCAGGCCGGGCAGTACAAATTCGACACATTCCTCACGCACTGGGACAAGCTCCTCGGCAGCTTTGAGGCATTCATGCTGTGGCCCACGTGGCCGCGGCTTGGACTGGACGAGCGCAATCAGTGGGACATGTACCGAGACCTCCCCGGAGGGGTCGAAGAAATCCGCCGGCAGGTGCGGTTTGCCCGGGCCATGGGCACTCGGTATTTCATTTCGTATAACCCGTGGGACGAAAGTACGCGACGTGAAGACCACCTCGCGGGCATGGAAGAGATGCTGCGCTCGCTGGATGCGGACGGCGTGGTGCTCGATACATGGGGCCAGTCCAGCATGGAATTTCAGAAGGCTGCAGACCGTGTGAAACCCGGGATCATCATGTACAGCGAGGGAATGGCCGTGCCCGGAGACATGCCCGGCATCGTTGCCGGCCGGGTGCACGACGCCATCTTCATGCCCCCACCGCTGAACCTGAACAAGCTCATCAAGCCGGATTTCGCCATCTTCCGTGTGATCCAGGTCGCGGAAGGGAGGATCCACCGCGAGATTGCCGTGTCGTTCTTCAACGGATATGGGTCCGAACTCAATATCATGCGTCCGGGGCGGCCGGACTGGATCGACGAAGAGCTCGCATACCTCGGGCGGACAACGAAAATCCTGCGCGAGAACAGCGATGCGTTCCTGAGCCAGGCCTGGACCCCTCTCGTGAAGAGTGCAGCGGACAGCATCTGGGTGAACGCGTGGCCGGCACCGGACAAGACGCTCTATACTATCTACAACCTCCGTCCCGAAGGATGGAGCGGACCGCTCTTCCGTATCAGGGCGGACTCCACGATGCATGCGGTTGACCTCTGGCATCACACAGAGCTCCAGACCGAAACGGTGGGCGACAGCATCATGATTCCCGTGTCAGCCGACGGCTTTTCCAGAGCATGGCTCGGGACCCGCAGGGAGGGGAGCGTTGACTGCATCGCCATGCTGCCGCGTCTGCTGACGGTTGCGCTGGATCAGGACTCCCTGAGCGTCGGCGCGACCGCCGGTACGAAGATCGTGGTCTGGGCCGGGGAACCCTCCTACAGCACCCGATCGGTGGTTCTGCCCGTTCGCAGACAGACGATCTCTCTGCTCGAGAAACTGGGCAGGCACGAGGAGAAGGTGGTTGTGCAGCTCATGAACGAGACGGAGTTGATGGATGAGCGCGTCGTCTCCGTTGCGCTTGCCACGCCGCGCCTGCTCTCCCGCCATGAGCGCACGGAGCCCGCGCGCGTTACGCCCGAGAATATGGTCCTGATCCCAGCAGGTCAGTTTACCTACCGCTCCACACGGAGCTTCCTGAGTCCAAACGAGGTGATACCGTATCCGGGCGGTGCCGAGCCGCGGACGTATACAATGCCGGCGTTGTTCATGGACACATTCCCCGTCACGAACGCGCAGTTCAAGGAGTTCATGGTGGCGACCAAATACGCCCCGCCCGATCCCACAAACTTCCTGAAGCACTGGGCAGGCGGAGGTCCGGCACGCGGGACGGAACAGCATCCCGTTGTCTACATCGACCGCGGCGATGCCGCGGCGTATGCGCGATGGGCCGGAAAGCGGCTGCCGACGGAAGTGGAGTGGCAGTATGCCGCGCAGGGAACGGACGGCCGGAAGTATCCGTGGGGACAGGAATTCGATTCGACCCGCTGCAACACCAGGGTCAACAGCACGACGCCGGTCAACGCGTACCCCACCGGGGCAAGCCCGTTCGGGGTGATGGATCTCGTGGGCAATGTCTGGCAGCTCACAGCCGACCTGTACAACAACGGAACCTTCACGTTTACGATGCTCCGCGGCGGCAGCTACTACAATCCCACCTCGAGCTGGTGGTACGTGCAGGGCGGACCGCAACCGGTCGACAATCCGCAAATTCTTCTCCTGGTCTCGCCCGGTTTCGACCGGTGTTCGACAGTGGGATTCAGGTGTGTGAACGATGTTTCCCGTTAAGACCATGACGATCGAGGTGCAGCATATGAAGCGGCGTATCCTTCTTGCATTTCTGTGTGTGATGGGCGGTGCACTGATAGCACAGGCACAGCCGTCGCTCGACAATCTCCTCTCTCCCGCCGACCTCCCCCGTCTGAAAGAGGGACGGCTGATGCAGCTCTCGAGCGCCGACACGACGGGAGGCAACAGCGACTTTATTGCCATCCCTCCGGGCCGGTCGGCGGTCATCGCCTCCATCCAGGGGCCGGGAATCATCGTCGGGATGTGGTTCACGATCATGTCGTCCGACAAGCACTTCCTCCGGCGTATTGTGTTGCGCGCATACTGGGACAATGAAAAGGACCCCTCCGTGGAAGTCCCCGTCGGCGATTTCTTCGGGACCGGATTCGGGTACAAACATTACCTCACCCCGTTCCTGGGCATGTCGAGCGGGGGGTACTACTGTTACTTTCCCATGCCGTTCGCGAAAGCGGCGCGGCTGGAAATCGTGAACGAGACCGGACAGGAAGTCCAGTCGTTCTACTATCATATCAACTACCGCCAGCTTCCCCAGCCGCCCGCCCCCGATATCGCATATTTCCATGCGTTCTGGCGCCGCGAGCCGCGCACACCGCTTCATCAGCCCTATCTCGTGCTCGACGCAAAAGGGCGGGGCCATCTGGTGGGTGTGAACATGAGCATGCAGGGCTACGACAACGGCATGCAGTACCTCGAGGGTGACGAGCTCGTGTATGTGGACGGAGAAACGACGCCGTCGCTCATGGGGACCGGCACGGAGGACTACTTCAACGGCGGGTGGTACTTCAACAAGGGGGAATTCGCTGCCCCGTACCACGGCCTGATTCTCAAGGACGATACGCTCGCGCGGATCGCTGCGTACCGGTTCCACATCCCCGACGCGATTTCGTTTGCCTCGTCTCTGAAATTTACCATCGAACACGGGGACCGGAATTCGGAGGTGGCAGACTACAGCAGCACCGCGTACTGGTACCAGACGGAACCGCACGCCCCGTTCCCGGCCATGCTTCCTCCGGCTACACGGATACCGCTGCGCGTGGTCGTCCCGAACAGAGGAATCGAAGCGGAAGGGCTCGTGCCGAAGAGTACCGATCGGAAGACCATGGTTGAAGACATGACTCCCTTCGGTGCCGAATGGAGCGGCATGAAGCAACTCAAGGTCCTTCTGGCAAAACCGGGTGACGGCGTGGATCTCTCGATGAATGTCGAAGAAGAAGAGTATGATGTCGCGATGTATGTCACGCACGGCCCGGAGTACGGGGTCGTCCGGGTCACCCAGGGCGACCGGATGATCGCTTCGTACGACGGGTATGCCGAAGAAACGCTTCCCGGCGGCAAGGTGATGCTGAAGAATGTGAAGGCAGACAACGGACTGATCCGGATCGGGATCGCGTCTGACGGAAAGAACGGGAAGGCAAGCGGCTACGCGGCAGGGATCGATGCGTTCCTGCCTGAACCCCACCGCTCGTTTGTTCCCGCCTGGCAGCTGATCGGGCCATTCGACAACCCCCGCGACGCGCAACTGCGGCGGCTCGGACTGGATATCGCCTATCCGCCGGAGAAGGAAATCGACCTGAGCAAAACGTATTCCGGGGCAGGCAATCAACCCGTACGCTGGACCCTGACAAAGACCCCGCCAAGGGGGCGTGTGGATCTCTATCAGTTTGATCCGTATGAAATGGTGGTGGTGTATGCGCTCACCTACATCTATTCACCGAAGGATCAGACGCTTCCGCTGTTGCTCGGAACGGACGACGGGGTGAAGGTCTTTCTGAATAACCAGCCCATTCACCGCGTCCTTGCCGTGCGTGTTGTCCGTGTGGACCAGGACCGCGTGCCGCTGGCGCTGAAGAAGGGGTGGAACACGTTGATGCTGAAAATCGAGAACAACTACGGCGGGTACAACTTCTATGCGCGCGTCCTCGATCCCGGGCATACGCTGAAGTTCAGCCCGACCCGTTCAGAATGAAAGGAATCTGTTCGATGCGGTTTTGGAAGTTGTTGATGCTGCTCCTCCCCCTTTGCCCGAGCCAGCCGCTGCACGGGCAGGTCACGGTCAGGGATGAATACCTGCGGCTGAAGGCCGGGGCGAATGATCCGTTGTTCACGACGTATGCGGCCTCGCTCGAGCGCTCCCGGTTCTTTGCCGACAAGGCGTATTTCATGGACTATTTCACGCCCGACAGGCCGATCACCTACAGCAGCCAGTATGCCGGCGACCTGACCGTGGTCTGGAAGTTCAACAACGTCGTGATAAGCAAGACGCGCGAGTTCGCGCGACCGCCCGTCGTTGTCGCTTCATTTCCGGACATGGCCATCCTGGAATACGAGCCGTTCTCACGGGTGAAGGTGCAGGAGACGTTCTGTGTCTACAGTTCAGGGTCGGCCATCATTGAATTGCACATGGAGAATACCGGCCCTGTGCCGCTGTCGCTGATGGTCTATCCGCTCGTGCATCTGCCGAACGACTCAATGCGTGTCGTGCGGTACGATGCGCAGGCCGGAGGGTATCTGTTCACCCACCACGAACCACTCGTCCGGCTCCACAGCAATCTGTACAAGGACCGGGGGTATCCGACGGATTTCCGGAACCTGCTCACCGCCGTTCCGGGGCCCGACAGTTACGGCGCGTACGACGGTTGTTCGCTGGATGAGTACTATTTTGCCATCAAGCGCCTGAGCAAGGTCCACGAGAATGTCGCCGCGCTCAACCTCCTGCAGGATGGTCCGGCGGAAATCGTCTCACTGCAGAAGAACATCACGCTTCAGCCCGGGGCGAAGGCCACGGTGCGCTTCGTGCGGTCGGTGCAGGACGTGCGTGAGCCGGAGGCGGACCTGCTCACGGATGCCCGTGCGGCACAGAAAGCCGACCTCCAGCAGGCCTGCAACGGCAACGTGGAGCTCTTCCGCAGCGTGCCGCGCGTCAGGTTCAAAACCCATGCGGAAAAGCTGGTGTACCTGGGCGCCTACAACCTTGTGCGCCAGTGCATGCTGCCGGCCTCAGGACAGACACCCCACAATTTCTACGTGTTCTCCCGCAACCCCGTCTGGGGCTGGGGGCACGGGCATCAGGTCATGCACGAGTCGCTCTCCATGATCCCGTATGTCCGTCTCGATGCACGGTCGGCCGAAGAATCGCAGCGCGTGTATATGGACCAGCAATACGACGACGGCCTGATCGCCTACCGGCACGGTCCCCGGGGCCCGCAGGTCTATCCCCACGAAGGGGTCCCGACCACCTCCGCGCCGTTCTTCTCATGGACGAACTGGGAGATGTACGGCGTCACGAAGAACAGGGCCTTCCTGAAGGAAGCATACGATGCGGGTGCGCGGTACATACGGTACATGGAAACCGCCCGGGACCAGGACGGCGACGGCATGTATGAGTGGGGTCCCTATGGCATCATCGAGAACGTGCGCGACGGATGGAACGTGGTCTTCCAGCTCTTTTCCGAAGGGGAGGACGAAGGGCGCGACATTTCGCACGAGCTGGATGTGCTCGACCTGACTGCGGAAATGGCCAATGAAATGTACTCACTCCGGGAGATGGCGCGCGAACTCGGGGATACGGCCGGAGTCCGCGAGTGGTCAGAGAAGTTCGACCGGACCGCGGGGTTGATCAACCGGTACATGTGGGACCCGAAAGACACGTTCTACTACAACGTGAGCATGGCAGACAACTCCTTCATGTTCGAGGGGGCCAGTCTCAAGCGGAAAGAACTGATCGGATTTCTCCCGCTCTGGGCGCACGTGGCCACGAAGGACCAGGCCCGGGAGCTGGTGAAACACCTGACCAACCCGGCCTCGTTCTGGCGCCGGTTCGGTGTCCCGACGCTCGCGGCCGACGATCCGCACTATACGCCCTTCGTCGACGGGTGCTGCCGCTGGAACGGCCCCGTATGGCTCCTCTGGGACTACATGGTGATCAGAGGATTGCGGAACTACGGCTACCACGCCCTCGCCAACGATGTGAGCAGGAAGGTGCTGGACGCCGTGACGCTCCAGCTCTCGATCAATCACCGGTTCTGGGAATCGTACAGTCCGGACTTCCCCGTTCAGGAAAGCCCGTCGAATTATATCTGGGACTCCATCATGGCAAACGTCCTGCTGGAGATGTATGCACAATAATGTGGTATCGTGGAGGTACTTTCACATGAACGCGCCTGTGAGGTGTGCAGAAAGGTTGCTCTGGCCGCAGTGGTGATGACCGCAATCGTGGGATCGCACGTGACGGCACAGATCACCCGTGTCCTTCCGTTTGATATCAACGATCAGATCCAGCTCGGCAAAGCCACCGTGAGCGTGGTCCCGTCAACCGGCAGCGATTCGACCAAGCCCTTCGACGGCAATCAATTCACCGAGTACGCCCAGAATTCCTCCGACTCGCTGGTCTTCACGGTGGCATTCGACTCCGTCGTGTCCATCGTGAAGAGCAAGGTGTTCCTCTGGAACGGCGGGACGTGGCGGCTCGAGGGGGCCACGTCTCTGGCCGATCTGAACGGGAAGACGGGCTCGTACGCTCTTCTCGTCAACGATCGCCCCTACTCCTTCTTTGCCTGGGATTCGCTGGCATTCCCCGCACAGGATGTCCGGTTTCTGCGGATGCGGGCGTTCAACCCCGGCGGGCCGGGTGTGTACCTGGGGGAGTGGACGATCGAAGGGAACGTGACCTATACGAACTTCGTGATCTATCCGTCGCCCCTGTTGCTCGTCCCGGGCGCGAGCACGAAACTGACGATCAAGGTCAGGGACGACCGCGGCAAGGTGTCGCCGAACTTCCTTACCGAACCACTCGATTACGGCACGGCCAATCCGTCGATCGCGCGCGTGGAGCAGGATGGGACCATCGCAGGGGTGGCGCTGGGAAATACGACGGTCACCGTGCGCACGGACGGGAACACGCTTTCGGGTTCGGCTCCCGTTTCGGTGGTCGATGACTTCCGGTCGCAGAAGGTGGCTCCCATGACCATCAAGGTGGCGGTGGTCTACCAGGATCCCATGCTCCCGTCCACCAACAGGATTCATGAAGAGTTCAACTGGCGCGACCCCCGTGTCCTTGCTCAGTCGCTGATCCGGCATTTCCGCGAAGCCACCGACAGTGTTGTCAATTTCCAGCTCACGGAAGTGGTCGAAGCAACACAGCTGTTTACACGTCTGCGGGGAGTCTACATGACAGTTCCGCAATACGTCGCTCTGCTCAAGGAACCGGGGTGGCCCACGCTCCGCGCGGCCTCGGATTCAGGGCTGATCGGCCTGGATTACCGGGAGTTCGTGAAGTTCTATCAGTTCGACGAAAAGCGCAACCGCGGTGAAATCGACGAAGTGTGGGTTTTTGCGGCTCCCTTCCTCGGGATGTACGAGTCGCAGCTGATGGGCCCGAACGCGTTCTGGTGGAATTCCCCACCGATCAAAGACGGAACCGCGCTGACACGGCTCCTCTCGGTCATGGGACTCAACTATGAGCGCGGTGTGGACCAGGCATTCCACAGCTTCGGCCATCGCTCCGAGAGCGCCATCATCAAGGCCTACCAGGACGCTCAGGGCAGGCCCTGGAACCCGACATCTCCCAACCCGACACCGTGGGACCTCTTCACGAGGGTCAACAAAGACCTCCCCGGCCTGGCGCACGTCGGGAACATCCACTTCCCCCCGAATGGCACGCACGACTATAACTATGGCAACACCACGCTGGTCACGTCGTTCGCGGAAAACTGGTACCGGTACCCCATTCTTTTCAATATGAGCAGCCAGGTGAACGTCTCGACTTGGCTTTACACGCCGGGCGAGCCGCTTGCCGAGGGGAATGATCACCTGGGGTATCTCCGCTGGTGGTACGGTCACCTGCCGCGGTATGTCGGTGTCACCGACGGCGTGCTCAACAACTGGTGGCACTATATCGTGGACTATGAAGGCGCGGTTGCTCTTGCGCAGGCGACATCCGTGGACGAGCGGCGCACATCCGGGGCGGGAAAACCTGAAGGGTTCTTGCTGGAGCAGAACTTTCCCAATCCGTTCAATCCGGGCACCACGATACGATACCGTGTCGGCGGAGGCGCGAGCGGAAGTGCCGGCGGGTCGAGTACAGGGTATGGCGCGGGGGCCGGCTGGGTGCGGCTTGCTGTGTACGATATCCTGGGGCGCGAAGTGGCCGTGCTGGTGAATGAACCGCAGGCACCGGGGGAGTATGCCGTCAGTTTTAACGGCGCCGGTCTCTCGAGCGGAGTCTATCTGTACCGCATGACGGCCGGCGCAGATATCCGGACCCATAAAATGATTCTCATGAAGTGATCGGATACGTGTCCTGGAAAGCCATCGACTGTTTGTCCGGGCAGTATTGACCTGTTCTCCGGTGATTCGCTTGTCCACTTATGGGAAGTCTGGTATGCGCATGCAACGATGTCTCCAGTTCCACCTCAATCTGCTGGCGGGGTGCTGTGTGGCGATGGTGCTTCTTCTGACCGCCGCGGTCCCGGTTACGCACGCGCAGCCGCCGGCACAGATCCGCGTGGGATATATCGTGACAGCCGCGCGGATTAGCGCGGAAGACCAGGCCGCCATCGACTGGCTTACCGCCAACCGGCGGTTCAGCGTGAGCGTGTCGTACGCCTCCCGCCCCTCCTGGAAACTCCCCGTCTGTGACGTGCTGTGGCTGCATTGTCCGGATGCCGGAGAATATCGTGCGATGCAAGCGCGCCCTGCCTTCATGCAGGCGCTCCGCACGGCGCTTGCCCGATCGGGAAAAATCGTTGCCACGGACTACGCCGCCTTCCTTCCTGCGGACCTGGGCATCGAACCTGTCCGCCCCGTGGTGAGATATGACACCCTGCAGAACGACTGGTTGTGGGACAAGAAGGGGTATAACAGTTTCCGGGGGCATCCTCTCTTCAACGGACTGTTCGGCGGCGACTATGTGTGGGATGCCACGGTCGATCAGATCCTTCCCATCGTCGGCTATTTCGGTGATGTGTGGCCCGCCAGGGGACGTGTGGTGGCGGTCGAAAAGTCGTATGTGTTCCTCCACGGGGAACGGAAGATCGCCATCGAACACAATGCCGGGACAGGGCGGATCCTTTCGCTGGGAGGGATGATCTATTTCTCGAAAGAGAACCACCTCCGCGGGAATCTCGAGCAGTTCATGGAGAACGCGCTGCTGCTACGCAGCCGGCGTCCATCTCGCGGAACCCGTGACCTTCTGGGAGCCGGCCGGCGCAGTACCGGTGCAGGCGCGGTTCGCATCCCGACCCCTGGTCCGCGCACCCCTCCGCATTCTCGATTCCCCCCGTACGGGAGACCTCCTCCTCAAACGGGATTCCGCCGGGACGGAGATGTTCGACCTGGCAGGGCGACGGGCGCTGATCATGGGGAAAGAGCGCGGCGGGATCGATGAAGTGTGGGTCCATCCGATCCGTATCCTGCGTGACTATGAAGCCGGGATCGTCTCCGGCGATACCGTGCTCTGGCTGAGCACCCTGTCGCCGGCCATTGAAGTCCGTCCGGCATCGTTCACGCGGCGGTATGCTATCGGACCTCTGACTTTGACCGAGACGTTGTTTCCATCCCTCGGCCGGGCCGGTGGCGTTGCGCGCTACGGCTGTGACCGTCCTGTCCGCCTTGTCATCCGCTTCCGGTCCGATCTCCGGTGGATGTGGCCGTATGATGCCAGGGCGCTGGGCGCGTTGACATACGGCATGGATGCCGGGCTCCAGGCGCTGCACGTCAGCGACCGGTCGGGGGACTTCGCCTGTCTGTTCGGTGCGGATCAGACACCACGGACGGTCCTCGCCGGGCACTTCGCCCGCGTGAGCTGGACCGGAGGCGTTCTTGCGGGAACGCCCACCGGCGATATGGAAGTGGCGTTCGGAGCCGAGTACGAAGTGGGGAGCCAGGGACGAGAGTCACTGACCTTTGCGTTTGCCGGCACGAACGAAGGCTCCGTTGTGTGCGAGGGGGACTACAGGGCGCTTGCCGGCGATCCCGCTGCGGTCCACCGTGCACTCGCCGATCACTACCGGTCGCTCCTCGCGCGGAGTGTCGGCATCACGTCCCCGGACACGGAGTTCAATGGACTCTATCAATGGGCGATCGTCGGGACGGACAGGTTTGTTGCGCGAACTCCCGGTGTGGGGACAGGACTCCTGGCCGGCTTCGGAACCGTGGCCCGCGGATGGAACGGCGCCCAGAAAATAAGCGGCAGGCCCGGATATGCCTGGTACTTCGGCCGTGACGCCGCATGGTCCTGTTTCGCCATCGACGACTATGGCGATCTCGCAACCGTGAAGCAGCAACTGGAACTCTACCAGTCGCTCCAGGACAGGACCGGGAAGATCTTCCATGAGCTGTCCACAAGCGGCGTGGTCCATTTCGATGCATCCGATGCAACGCCGATGTACGTCATGCTTGCAGAGCACTACATGCGCGCTTCCGGCGACACGGCATTCATCCGCGCAAGCTGGCCGCATGTTCGTAAAGCGATGGAGTTTCTCTTTTCAACGGATACCGACGGCGACGGGCTGATCGAGAACACCGATGTGGGGCATGGGTGGGTTGAACCCGGAGGCGAACTCTTCGGGACGCACAGCGAGTACTATCTGTCCGTTCTCTGGACGAAAGCGCTCGAAGGAGCGGCAGCCATGGCCGGTCTGGTGAACGATACAGCGCTGCGCGACCGGTACAGCAAACACGCAGAACGTGTCCGGCGGATCCTCAACACCGATTTCTGGATCCCGTCCACTCGATTCTTCAGCCACGGCAAAATGAAAGACGGGTCCTTTGCCGCCGAGCACACGGCCTTTCCGGCGGTGGGATTGATCTGGGGGATGGTGGACGACGACAAAGCGCCATACCTCCTGAGGGAGTACGCAAGCAGCGATTTCTCGACGGACTGGGGAGTGCGCGGACTGTCGGGCGCCTCGAAGTTTTTCAAACCCCGGAGCTATCAGGAAGGAGCCGCATGGCCGTTGTTCACGGGGTGGACTGCCCTCGGTGAATTCGCGTACGGCAACTCCGTGCAGGGCTTCACGCATATCAGGGAATTGATGGCCATTAAGAATTTCTGGGCTCTCGGGTTTGTGGAGGAAGTCATGAACGGCGCTGTCTTCCGCCCGAGCGGTGTCTGCTTCCATCAGTGCTGGTCCGAGACGAATATCCTCCACCCCGTGATTGAAGGGCTCGTGGGATGGAAACCGGACGCTCTGTCAATGTCGGCTTCGCTTTCGCCCCGGTTCCCGGCCAATTGGGACAGCGTGCGTGTGGATCGCCTGCGGTCGGGTGCAACGCAGTTGAGCCTCACGATGAAGCGCCTTCCCGGACGGACGGTGTACACGATTCAGCGTGATGCGGGCCCTCCGTGTGCCGTAACATTCACACCGGAAATCCTTCCGGGAATGACCTGTTGACCGTGTGCTGATCGACAGCGTGGCGTATAGCTGGAGCCCCGACACGGAGCGCGGGGTTCTGAAGAAAGCGATACAGGCAGAGGTAGCGGGCCAGGTGACCATAACGCTCGAACAGACCGGCGGCATCGCGATGCTGCCCGTCATCCCGCACCCGCTTCCGGGCGACAGCACGCGGTGGCACCGGCTGCTCGCGAGCGGCTGGAACAACGGCGCGCTTGTCGTTGAGGTGGAAGGGCGGGGTGGGACAACCGGCGTCTTCCCGTTCCGCGTGTTCGGACAGGGAACACCGGTCGCGTCCGGCGCTGAAATCCGCCGGAGCATCCGGCCCGACGAATGGGAGCTCCATGTGGTATTTGATCCCTCCGGGACAGCATTCACGACAACGACGGTTGCCGTGTCGCTTCGATAGAGTCGGTGAAGTGCCCACGCCGATGGCCGGCGGGCAACGAGATGTATTTCGCACGTGCTTGACTCAGGTTGGTAGGGGAACCTATGGCAAAACGAAAACGCACGACAGCAAAAGGGCGGCAGCGTCCCGGAGTCCGCGTGACCGAGCGCGACATTGCGAATGCACTCGGTCTCTCCACCATGACCGTATCGCGTGCGCTCAACCAGAAGCCCAATGTCGACGAGAAAACACGGGCTCTGGTCGTGAAAACCGCCAAGCGCCTCGGATATCGTCCGAACGCAATTGCGAAGAGTCTGGTGCTGAACAAGACGTTTACGATCGGCGTGGTCGTCCCCGAAATCGCGCACTCGTTTTTCGCCGAAGCAATCTCGGGGATCGAAGAGGTGACGTACAAAGCGGGCTACCATCTTATCCTGACGCACTCGGCGGAAAGTGCGGAGAGGGAACGGGATGCCATACAGACGCTTGAATCCAAACGCGTGGACGGGATCCTCCTCTCTGTCGCACAGGGTGTGCGCGACACCGCCATGTACAAACAGGTGATGGACATCGGGGTCCCGCTGGTGTTTTTCGACCGTTGCATACGGGGCATCGGAGCGTCCTGTGTAACCATCGACGACGAAGAGACGGCCCGCGTGCTCACGCACCACATGATAGGCCACGGCTACAAACGTATCGCGCACATTGCGGGCCCGCAGCATCTCTCCATCGGACGGGATCGCCTGGCCGGATTCAAGCGGGCACTTGAGGAGGGGAGTATCCCGTACGACAGCACCCTTGTCGTGAAAGCAGGTTTCCGTGAATCGGACGGCTACGCGGCCATGATAGAGCTGCTGGATCTGCCGGAAAGCCAGCGCCCGGAGGCCGTCGTGGTGATCAACGACCCCGCGGCATTCGGCGCGATCAAAGCGGTCCAGGACCGGGGCCTGACCGTCCCTGCCGACGTCGCCATCGTCGGATTCTCCGACGATATCCGCGCGTCCCTGGTCTCGGTCCCGCTCACCACGATGCGGCAGCCGGCCTTCGATATCGGCAAAGCGGCCACCGAACGGCTGCTGGCGACGATCACAGGAACGTCGCCGTCACCGAAGATGTGATCATCCAGACCTCCCTCGTCATCCGGAAGTCGTGCGGATGCGACGAAGTTATCGCCTGAACGTCCGATGGGATGGCAACGATGAACCGGATGATCGAAATCGGTGTGCAGCTCGAGGAAATCGAGGCACGCCGCCGCCGGATCGAGCAGGTGAGGAGGTTCGAAGTGCCGGACCGGATACCTGTCATCCCTGCCATCGCCCATCGCTTCCTCGTGCCGATGACCGGGACATCGTTCAAAGACTACTACAGCGATCCGGAAACCATGCTCCGGACGCAGCTCCTTGCCCAGAAGTGGCTCATGGAGCACATCCGCACCGATGCATACTCCATAACCGGGCCCTGGGTCGGGGCATGGACGGATTTCCAGAACACGTTTGAAGCCGGCAGTCTGGGCTGCGATGTGATTTTTCCGGATGACGATATCCCGTGGGTGGGGCCCGGATGGGTGTCCACCGACCAGGACCTCCGGACGCTGGAGGCGATGGACTTCATCCATTCCGGGATCAACGCACGCCAGATCGCCTACCGCAAGCGGATGATCGAGGTGGCGGAGAAGTACCCCGTCCGCTTTCAGGGGGGTCCGGTGTCCTACCCCGGTCTTCAGCCCTCCCTCACCCATACGTGCGACGGCCCGTTCGGCATTGCCGGCGATCTGATGGGACAGACCGAGCTCTTCATTGCCGTGAAAGAACGTCCGGAGTTCGTCTGCGAACTCCTCCGCATCGTCACAGAAAAGATGATCGCTTACCTCGACTTCTGCTGGGAAGAGGAGAAGCTCCCGTCTCCGCGCGACTTTGCCTGGTCTGACGATCTTGCGGTAAATCTCTCGGCGCAGGCATTTCGTGATATCGTGCTGCCGTTCAACCAGCAGATCAGGTTTCATTTCGACGGCCGCCTGAGTTTTCATATGTGCGGAGCATCCAACCACCTGCTTGAGATCTTCATCGACGATCTGGCCATTCACGATTTTCTGGGTTTCGGCTATCAGGTGGATCTGCACCGTGTCGCGCGCGTGATGGGAGGGCGAGCGGTCCTGGTCGGGAACGTGAGTCCGATGCTGATCCATTCGGGTACGCCTGCCGAGGTCCGCGAGGCCACGCGCACGGTCATCGAGGTGCTCGGCCCGCACCGGGGGCTGATCGTGTCGGACGGGAGCAATGTTCCCCCCGGAAGTCCCCTGGAAAATATCAATGCGATGATGGAGGCGGCGGAGCAGTATGGACGCGCAGAATAACCTCCGGCGGGTGATGGACGCTTCCGTCGGCGGGCACCGGGCTTTCCTGGAGCGGATGTGGCATCTCGAAAACGCCGAACGGCCGGGATACATGTTCGGGTACGTCGGCCCACGGGTCAGGGGCGGAGAGCCGGTCAGGAGCGCGCTCTTCTCGGTGGACGGTGTAGGGACGGTGCGCGAGCGGCTGCAGGACCCGGCGAAATTCCTGGATGCGCAGCTCACGGAACTTGCGGCCACGCTGGCCTTGCCCGGTGATGTCATCCCCTCTCTCTGTCCCGCGTTTGGTGTCGTGTCCATCCCGTCGGCTTTCGGCAGCGAAGTGATCTGGTGGGACGACAATCTTCCCGCGGCGAAACCGGCGTGTGACGGCGAACCGGAATCGGTTCTCGCGCTCCCCGATCCCTCGCTCGACAGCGGCGAGATTCCCAGGATCCTGGCCCATACCCGCTACTACATCGAACAGACCCGCGGCCGTGTGCCGATCCGTTTGACCGACGTGCAGGGCCCCCTCGATGCCGCTGCGCTGATTGCCGGACACACAGAATTCCTTTCGCTGATCAAGACCGATCCCGAAGCCGCCCACCACCTGCTGCAGCAGGTCACGGATTTCATCATCGCCCTGGTGAAAGCCCAGCGGAGTATTGTGAAAGACGGCGGCGTGGAGTTCGTCCCCAGTATGTTCCAGCCATGGCTCCCGGACGGGGAGGGGGTTTCCATTGCCAACGATGAATGCGTGATGCTCTCTCCGGAGCACCACGATACGTTCAGCGTACCGTATATGAACATGCTCTCCGAAGAGTTCGGCGGGGTGTTTATGCACTCCTGCGGCGACTGGACCCACCAGTTCAGCAGTCTCGACAGGGTGCACAATCTCCGCGGGCTCGAATTCGGCGCCACCGAAGCCCATTATGAAAAAGTGCTCGGCCGCTACGGCGGACGGAAGGTCCTGGCCTGCAGGGTTGGATTGCACAGGGACGTGAAGTTCGACGGCATGCCGGACTATGTCGACAAGATTCTGAAGGCAGCGCCCACCTACAGAGGGCTGTTCATCAATGTGGACGTCACGAACGGCATCGTCGACGAGAGCTGGCCTGAAACCGACATTGCCGCAATTGCGCGGCGCATCGAAGCACTACCGTCAGACCCCAAGCCATGAGACCTGAACCGCATTCCATGCCCCGGGGGTTCCAGTGGATCACGCGCGCCGTGCGTCATTCCGCAACTCCCGGGTCGATGATGATCGAAGCGGAAACGAGCGCCGGGGAGACCGTGCGGAATCTCTTCACGTCGTATGGAGAGGGGATCTGGCAATGGACGATCATCCCGCACGGAGAGTCCGAGCCGCCCGCGACAGGGATGCTGGTGCCGGATCTCCGGCCGCAATGTGGACCGGGATACAACCTCCTTGGGATACGGCCAATCGCCCCGACGTCCGGTTCACATCGTCCACCTCACCTGGAAGCGGCTCCCCCCGGAGCGATTCTCCTGACCGACGCCGAGAGTAAAATCCGCATCGATCCTGACCCCTGGTACGTGCGGCTGCGAAGACGATGCAGGCGAAGTCTGCTTCCGGGAGAACCCTGCCGATGTGGACGGTCTTGGCAGACCCTTTGTCCTCCCCTTCGGCTTCGTCAGGGAGGGCTCGGATGTCCGGAGCATCTCGTTTTCGTTCCATCTCGATTCTGACGAACACCTGTACGGCCTGGGCGAGAAGTTCCTCCCGCTCAACCGTCGGGGGCAGAGGATCGTGGGATGGACACAGGACGCGTTCGGTTCTACGAGCGAGCGCTCGCACAAAAACATCCCCTTTCTTCTCAGTACGCGCGGGTACGGTCTCTTTCTGGACACCGGCGCACGCGTCAGGTGGGACCTCGGCACCACGTCGTGTCAATCCTGCACCGTGACGGCGGAGGCATCGTCACTCAGACTTTTCCTCATTGCCGGGAGGACTCCGGCGGAGATACTGAAGCGGTATACCACGCTCACCGGCGTTGCGCCGGTCCCGCCTCCGTGGACGTTCGGCCTCTGGGTTTCGTCAGGCGGAACATACCGCGACAGGGGAGCAATGGAGAAACTGGTTGAGGGGCTGGACCGGCATCAGATACCGGCCGATGTCATTTACCTGGATCCCTGGTGGATGACCTGGAGGAAATACTGTGACTTCCGCTGGAACACGGAGGCCTTTCCGGATCCCGCGGGGTTCATCAAAGAACTCCATGCCCGGGGCCTGCGGCTCTGCCTGTGGGAACATCCGTACATCTCCGTGGAAAGCGACCTGTTCGGCACCGGGAAGGAGAAGGGATATTTCCTGAAGAGGCCGGATGGTGAGGCGTACGTGATCGACTACGGACTCTCGCTCGCTCCCCGTCCGGACGGAATCGTACGCGAGGCGACGCCGGAAACATCGTGGAATGCGCGGGTGGCCATCATCGATCTCACCAATCCCGATGCCGTCCGGTGGTTTCAGGAGATGCACCGCCCTGTGCTGACACATGGGGGTCGATGTGTTCAAGACCGACTTCGGCGAGGATATCCCTGCGGATGCTCTCTTCCACAACGGGCAGACCGGGCGCACGATGCACAACCTCTATCCGCTTCTCTACAATGAAGCAGTGGCTCAGGTGACCAGGGAAGAGCGGGGACATGGGACGGTGTGGGGTCGTGCGGCGACCGGCGGAAGCCAGCGCACGCCGATCTGCTGGTCCGGCGACCCGGCAGCCGATTTCGACAGTCTTGCCTGCACCATCCGCGGCGGACTCTCGATGGGGATGTCGGGCGTGCCGTTCTGGAGCAATGACATCGGAGGATACCGGGGATCCCCCGACCCTGTCCTGTATGTCCGGTGGGCGCAGTTCGGTCTCTTCTGTTCGCACAGCCGCATGCACGGCGACAGTCCGCGGGAGCCGTGGGTCTTCGGCGACGAAGCCCTCCGGATTGTACGGACCTATGTCGACCTGCGGTACCGCTTATTTCCGTATTTGTACTCGACAGCCGTGGAAGCGCGTCTTACCAGCATGCCCGTCATGCGCGCACTCGCACTCATGTGGCCCCACGACCCGAACGCGCTCGACAAAGACCAGCAGTACATGCTCGGGCCCTGGCTGATGGTCGCGCCGGTGGTGCACCGCTCGGGAGAGAAATCCGTCTATCTTCCCGAAGGGGATTGGATCGACTACTGGACCGGGGAACGTCTCTCCGGGCCGTGCACGCTCCATCTTCAGGTGCCTCTTGCGATGCTGCCGCTCTTCGTGCGCGAAGGGGCGATCATACCCGCCATGCGGCCGGTGATGAGGATTCCACAGAAAACGATCGATCCGCTGGTTCTCGATCTGTATCCGTCCGCCACCTCGTCATCGTACCGGTTTCACGAAGAGGGAGGAGCGACGGTTGTGTCGGTTGTCCGTGAAGACGGGCGGATCATGGTACGGTGGGACGGAACCGTCAGGCGGAAGTTCATTCTTCGCCTGCACGCCCCGGGAAAGGGTCCTCATGAATACGAGGAACGGGAAACCGAAGCGTCGGACTTGACTAAAACATGGATTTTCTTATTTTAGTCTGCCCCATCTGTATAAAACACCCAAGCTCACTGCTGCCGACGTTGGCAGTATGCTGGAGGTAACTCCTGCAACCGCGAATGCGTTCATCCGGGATTTTGTAAAGCTGGGGATCCTCCGGGAAACGACAGGGAGAAAACGAAACAGAGTATTCACATTCCATGAATACTTGGATTGTTTGTCGGCGATGATGGTAGACTGTGAGAACAGGAGCTCCTCCATATGAAGAAAGCAGGCATCCTTCATTCTGAGCTGGCCCGGATCGTTGCGGGCATGGGGCATGGCGACAAGCTGGTGATCTGCGACAGCGGCTATCCGATCCCGCACGGACGTCCGGTGGCGGATGTGGTCCTCACCGTGGGCGTCCCCGGACTTCTCCAGACGCTGAACGTCGTACTGCAGGAGCTGCACATCGAAGGGGCGATGATGGCGAAGGAGGCGGGGAAGCGGAGCCCGGCGATGCTGAAGGAGATCAGGAAAGTCCTTGCAGGCGTTCCGTTGCGGCTGGTCCCCCACGAGAAGTTCAAGAGCTATTGCCGCACGGAACCGAACGTGAACTTCGTGCGGACGGGGGAGGCGACGCCGTTCTCGAACGTTGTTCTGGTGGCGGGAGTGATCTTCTAAAGCAGAGATTGCCTCGGATCCCGATTGCCCGACTACTGCCTCTGTGCCTCCTCCGCCATCGCCGCCACGTTTTCCGGCGGCACGTTCGGGAGGAGGGCTTCGTGGCTCGGGCTGACGATGAGATGCGGCCCGAGCAGCTCCTTCAGCCGGCGCACTGCCACCCGGACGTCATCCGGTGCTCCGTGCACGAGAAGTTCCTGCGTGTCGACCCCCCCGAGAAACGCAATCGACCCTTTGAAATCGCGTCCGAGCGTGATGGCATCCATCCTGTCGGCCCGTGACTGCAGCGGATGAAGGCATTCCACACCCGCATCGATGAAGCGTCCGATGACTCTGTACACCGACCCGCAGGAGTGCAGGATCACCTGGTAGCCGTGGTCATGGGCCTGTTCCGCAAAACGGTGGACCCAGGGGATGATAAATCGGTCGAGATTGTCCGGTCCCACCAGCAGGTCGCGCTGCGTGCCCAGATCATTGCCGAAGAAGAACGCCTCAACCGAGTCTCCCGCCAGAGCATAGAACCGCCGGTTCGCTTCGAGGTAGAAGCTGCATACCCGATCGAACACACCCTCGACAAGGGACGGATGGGTATGCATCTTGATCAGCAGTTCTTCCATCCCGAACAGATCGCTGACGTCGTGAAAGAAGGGGGCCCAGAAACCGCTCGCACGATAGACGTCGCCCGCCGTGCGGAGTGCTTCGAGCGTCTCATCGAAGTGCAGATAGTCGTGTGAGGGCCATGCATAGGCCCGGTCGCACTCCTCAAGGGTTTCGCATGGTGCCAGCGGACCCGGTTCGCCGAGGGATTTTTTGCCCTTCCAGACATCGAACATCCCGAGCCCTTCGGGGTGGCGGTACGTGGAGTCGAAGAACTGCGGAGTGATCCACCGGAAGTCGCTCCCCAGAACCGTATGGAGCCCTTCGAGCGACGAAACGCCGAAGTAGCGGTAGTAGATCGGCAGCGTGTCCGGATGGGGATTCCCCAGCCAGAACCCGCACCGGTCTGAAGGGCGGCGTGCGATGATGTTCCGTATGCGCTGGCGGGAGGTCATCGGACCGGAGCCGTTATGGCGAACGAACCTGTGCGGCGTATGTCGTCGGATGAACTGCCGACCATCACGTCGATCATGCCCGGCTCAACCAGTGGCTTCATGTCGGCTCCGGGGAAGGCGAGGTCCGATGCTTTCAGCGTGAAGACGACGGTCTGCTGAGCTCCGGCTGCAAGCGAGATCCGTTTGAATGCTTTCAGCTCCTTCACCGGGCGCGTGAACGATGCAACCGGGTCGTGCACGTAGAGCTGCACCACTTCGTCGCCGGCACGGGCGCCGCTGTTCGTGATGTCCACCCGCACCTCCACGCTCCCGTCCGTTGGCATTGCGGCGGGCGAGATCACGAGGTTGCTGTAGGCGAACGAGGTGTAGCTCAGGCCATGCCCGAACGGGAAGAGGGGTTTCCCGCTCAGGTCCGTGTAGTCATCTCCCCGCCCGGTCGGTTTGTGGTTATAATAGAGAGGGACCTGTCCGACGTGTTGCGGAAAGGTGAGGGGGAGTTTGCCGCCCGGGTTCACGTCGCCGAAGAGGACGCCGGCAAGCGCCGTGCCTCCTTCTTCGCCGGGGTACCACGCTTCCACGATTGCAGCAACGCTGTCAATCCATCCCGCCATTGCAACGGCATTGCCGTTGTAGAGGACCACGACGGTCGGTGTGCCCGTGGCCGCGACGGCCCGGATCAGGTCCTCCTGCGCGCCGGGAAGTTCCAGACGCGTGCGGTCATATCCTTCCCCTTCCACGATGCCGACCGCCACGATGGCTGCGTCCGCGCCCTTCGCAGCACGGACCGCCGCCTGCTGCCGCGGATCGTCGCCGCTCATGAGCTGCCAGACCAGAGCGGCATGGCTCCAGCCGGTGTTCTCATAATAGTCGATGCGTATGTCATAGGCATGTCCGGCTTCGAGACGGATGTCGACCGCATCGAGCGTGGCGCCGCGGTCGAACCACCGCTCGATCAGGAGTTTGCCGTCCAGCCAGAGCCGCACACCGTCGTCGGTGCTTGCGCCGAGGCGGTACACGCCGGACGTGGAGGGGACGAGCGAACCGGTCCAGCGGATGGAGAACTGCTCTTTCGGAATCGTTGAATCGGGGGACCCCATGGCCCAGGTGTACTGTATGCCGGGATCGATCCGGACGAGGCGGGGTGCGCCGGAGAAGGTCATGTTGTCGATAGTACTCACCGCGCAGACCCTTCGCGCCGGGAGGTCCGCCTGCCGGCACAAGGTTTTCGGCGGGGATCATGGGGAGCGCATTGAAACCGACATCGCACCCCTTTTCATAGACGACCGTTGCGGATTTGGGAAGGGCGGCTGCAATGCCCTGGCGCAGCGTGACCACATCCATCCCGAAGCCGCTGTAGTCGCCGAGGAGGACGGAATCCGCGCACGGGCCGATAACGGCGATGCGGGCGATGTCTTTCCGGAGCGGCAGCACCTGCGGATCGTTTTTGAGAAGGACGATTGCGCGCTGCGCGGCCTCACGGGCGAGTGCGCGGTGTGCGGGGGCGTCATTGATTGCATCGGCGCGTGTGGTGTCGGCATATGGCCGTTCAAAAAGCCCGAGTTCGAATTTCGCCCGGAGGATGCTGGCGGTTGCACGGTTGACCGCCTCCGCGGAGACGCTCCCCTCCTTCGCTGCTTCGACCAGGGGATCTCCGTAGTACCTGATGTCCGGCAGCTCCATATCCATGCCGGCTTCCACCGCCTTCGCAGCGGTTTCCCGCATCGTGGCGGTGACGCCATGCTTCTCCCGGATTCCTGCGACGGAGCCATAGTCGGAGACGACGAAACCCCTGAAGCCCCACTCCTTGCGGAGGATATCGGTGAGGAGCCAGGGGTCGGCGGAGCAGGGGACATCATTGAGGGCATTGTAGGAGGCCATCACTGACCGTGCGCCGCCGTTTTGAATGCACGCTTTGAACGGGGGGAAGTAGACTTCGCGCAGCTCCCGTTCCGACAGAAACACCGGATAGCTGTCCCGACCTCCGTCCCCGTAGTTGGCCACGAAATGTTTCGGTGTGGTGATCACCCCTTCCTGTTCGATGCCGGAGCAGAACGCCGTGCCCATGGCCGATTGGAGGAGAGGGTCTTCGCCGTAGGTCTCGCCCACGCGTCCCCAGCGCACATCGCGCGCGATATTGACGACGGGCGAAAGGACCTGCCGGATACCCCGGGCGCGCGATTCTTTACCGATGGCGGTGCCCACACGCTGCATCAGGGCAGGGTCCCATGTGGCCGCCAGTCCGATCGCCTGCGGGAAGCTGGTCGCCTTGTTGGCGATCAGTCCGTGAAGCGCTTCGTCGTGGAAGATGACCGGGATGCCCAGGCGCGTCTTCTCGACGGCGAGCTTCTGGACCTCGTTGATCCTGGCGGCGGCCTCGCCGGCGGTCCAGGAGCGGAAAATCGGGCCGACGCCGCCGATCCCCTCGACGGTCAGGTTCTGGTCCCAGACCACTTTGCGCGTGGTGCACCGGAGCTGTGCGATTTTTTCTGTGAGCGTCATGCGCGCAAGAAGGTCCGCGGTCCGTTCGGAGATCGACGCCTTAGGATTCAGGTATGTGGCCTTGAGGTCGCGCTGCTGTGCGGTGGCCCCGGCACATGGGAGGGCAACCATGATGACATAGATAATTGTGCTCCTCACGGTGTTCGCCGAGATGCTCGTGAATGCACTCTTGGAGCTTCTTAGCATTGTGCACGTCGTCACTTCCGTCCGTCTGCGTGGGTGTGGCGTCTGATTCATGTCATGCTTCCTTCAGAGGATCGACCGTTTTGCAGATACCCCGGCGTGTAATACGCAGGGTCTTGATCTCGAGTGGACGGAAACGGAGCGAGAGTTTCATTGCCGGCGTCGTCAGCGTCATGCTTGCCTTCGTTGCCGTCCCGGTCGTTTCCTGCAGGCGGATCAGAAGCGCCTTGCCATCTTCGGTCCGCTTCATGGCGGACAGCCGGATGGTGGAGGGTGTGAGCGAGAGCAGGTCCTCCTGTGCCGGGACCGTCCCACGCGAGCCCGTGCCCCGTGCCGGCGATCCGACAGGGAGATGCGCAAAGACGGGTGGCGGTGCAGAAAGCCAATCGGCAAGTCCGGGAAGTGCGGCGCGAACGGCCGTTGCATCACCCGCAGTAACGAGGAGCCGGAACTCATGGACCCCCTGGTCCATGTATTTCCGCGCGGGAGGGTCCGTCAGCGGAAAACCTTTCTCGTGGCAGTAAGCGGCACTACGGAGGACGGAGAGGCGTATCTCGCCCTTTGCGAAATCCAGCCCGTGCTGTCCGCTGTTCACGATGCCGATTGCGGTCTCATTTCCCCCGAGGAACCCGTTTGCCATGCACCACCGTCCGTGCACATGCTCTTCGCCGTCGGCCGGACGCGTCACGATGCCTCCGGGCACTTCGCACAGAAGTGTCGGGGTATCAAACACGGTGGGAAAAGAAACCTTGAGCCGTTTCCGTTGCTCGTGCCAGTGCAGGCGCCAGTGAAATTCCACGACCGGCCAATCGGGGTAAACGATCGTCCGCAGAACCGCCGTACTCGAACCAAAGGAGAAGGAGGATTCGGTGAGCCTGCGGACAGGGCCATCGTAGAGCACCCGGTCGGGTTCTCCATCCGGCGTGAATGTGCCGAGCACATTTCTGTACTGCCAGCAATCTGCTCCCCACGCATCACCGTTGTCTTCCACCACCAGGAGTGCGGGCATCGGTCCGGCAAGGCACTCGCGGCCGTCCCCCGCATCGAGTGAGCGGATGAGGCCGGAGGACGGGTCTGTGGCACAGTGGAGAAGCGGCGTGCAGGGTGGGACGGACGGCGTTCCTTCGTGGATCTGCAGAGCGTACCGCGCCGCTCCCACGTGCGGGAGATCGGCCATGAAGCTCACCTTCCGCCTCCAGCCATTGAACGGAAGGAGGGATTCCGGCTGCTCCTCCTGGCACGGGATGTCGTTCCCCTCGAGGTCCGTCAGCCGCAGATGCCACGTGCCCGTCCACTTCGGGCGGAGGTCGAGCATGCATTCCACCTCCACTGGCACACGGGTCAGGGAGGGGTTGGTGTTGAGGAGCGTGACCGGCACATAGAGCGGAACGTATGTTCCGCTGTTGAGTGCAGACGCCGCACGCATCCGGAGCTGTTGCGTCGCATGGTCCACGGAACCGTACAGGTCCAGTGCGTCCTGCTCGGCAGGTTCCGTACACGATCCCGGGAGGATGTCGTGGAAATCGTTGAAGAGCGCGCCCTCCCACGCATCACGGAGGTCCGATTCCGGGTATGGTGTGTTGCGAAGCCACCATGCCGATGTGGCGAGGGCCTCGGCCTGCAGGAGACCTGCGCGCGTCGTCAGGGCCCGCCGTTTGAGACGGGAGAGGGATGTATAGCACCCTGTGAACACCCGCTGGATATCACCCTGAACCACGGGTGCCGTGCGGGCATGGCCGCGGAGGGCGAGGAAGAGGCGTTCCGGTGTGCTGTGGCTGAACCGGACCCGTTTCTCCGTGCGCATCACTTCATCGATGACCGCAAGGTCCTCCCGGGTCGCACCGCCGCCGTGGTTGCCGATTCCCCAGAAGACCGGGACGTCGCGCTCGAGCCGGAGGGCGAGCGTGGTCGCCTCCTCGAGCCTCTGCCGGATGTTATCCCGCTCCGTATGATAGAGTCCGACAGCGATCCGGTATGTGAGAATCTCCGAGCCGTCCGCTCCGCGCCAGCGGTAGAGGTCTGACGGGATGTGGAGTTCCGCTTCCTGCGGACGCATATGGATGTACATCTTGTAGCCGGTCTGCCGGAGCACCTGCGGGAGGCCGGCGCCATGTCCGAATGAGTCGAAGTTGTATGCCACCACAGGCCGGGCGTTGAAGTGGCGGGTGAAAAAGCGGCGCCCTTCGGTGACGTGGCGATAGATCGCTTCGATGTCGGGGATGTTCACGTCGGGCTGGATGAACCACCCTCCGCTGATACACCACCGTCCGTTCCATGCCAGGCGCTGGATGGCTTTAAACAGCGCCGGATCGTACCGCTGCACCCACTGGTAGAGGACCGCCTCGTTGTGGTTGAAGATCAGCGCCGGGTGTTCGGAAAGCATCCGGACAGCGTTGCCGAATGTGGAAAGCGTTTCACCGCACCCCTCTTCCCACCGCCACTGCCAGACGGGGTCGAGGTGGGCATTGCAGATCAGATGGACTGTCGGTTTTTTCATGAGTGTCACACCTCATCCGGCGAGGGGAGATTCTTGTACCAGGTGAAGTAGAGCACAACGCCGATGGCGAGCGTCAGGGCCAGCATCATGATCATCTTGTCCCACTGCCGCAGAAAGAGGTAGAACGGCGTGAGGGCGAGGCAGATCTGGAAGACGACCGTGATACCGCCGTTCATCAGATCGATCATGGGCATCCGGTCGCCCACCGGGACGAGACCGCGCCGTTCGGCTTCCCGACGGACGGGGCCCCAGAAGCCGAAGGGGCGGACCTTTGCGTAGAACGCAACGAGGGCATCCATGGGTGCGGGGTCGGTCATCATGCCAATGCCGATGGTGAGGATCAGGGAGGCCATCGTGTCGACGCCAAGCGTGAGCACGACGCCCCATTCCGGAAAGAGTACTTTCTGGGCGAGAATGAATGCCGCGGTCAGGGACATGCTCCAGACGAACGCCTTTGCGCTGAACTTCCACCAGTGCCACCGGCAGGTGGCGGGGACCAGGATCATCGTCACCACGATGAAGATCATCGTTTCCCAGGCGGACACGATATCGTTGAAGGCCAGACTGAAAACGAAACCGAGTGTGATTGCGCCGAGGGAAGCGAATTGACCTGCGCGCACGAGCTGCTTCGGGGTGAAATTGTGGCGCACGTACCGGGCGAGGAAGTCGTTGGTCACGACCGAGCTCGTGACGTTCACCATGGCGCTGAGTGTGGACATGAGGGCCGCAAGGAGGATCGCCATGAAGATCCCCTGAAGCCCGATCGGGAGGCGCTTCAGGACGAGTGGCATGATCTTCTCCGCATCGAACCCCGCTTCCGTGCCGAGGTAGGCCATGCCGAGTGTGAGGAACGAGCAGGCGATGATCCACCGGAGAGTGTACCCCACGGTCCACGTCCCGGCGGCGAGGGACGCCGCGCGCGGGGATTTGACGGTGAGAAAGAACTGGAAGTCCCAGACATTCGGTCCCGCGAGCACCCTGAAGATCAGCCAGCCGAATCCTGCCAGGATCATAGTGCCGAAGGCGTCATAGTGCGCATATGCGGCCGGAGTGTCGCTGAGGTACGAGGGCCAGAGGTTCCAGGTCGGTACCAGCGAACTCCAGGCGGGGTCTTTTGCTGCAAACAGGGGGGTGGCGTCGACATTGCAGGGCCATGGAGCCGAGGACGACCGCGCCGACCGCGATGAGCATGGTCTGAAAGACGTCCGAGATGATCACCCCTTTGAAGCCGCCGAGTGTCACATAGATCCCGACGACGCCAAAGACGATGAGGGCTGATTGCCAGCGTGTGAAGGGGAGGAACTCCTCGGCGAACTTCCCTGTGCCGACGGCCATGAACATCAGGTTGAAGACCATCAGGAGGAGGAGGAAGAGCGCGGCTGCGAGGCGGGCGTGTTCCGTGTCTTTGGTGTCGCCGAACCGTGTGACGTTCCACTCGGCGAACGTCATGACGCCGGAGCGGCGGATATACTTTGCCTGGAAGGCCATATAGAAGCAGATGATGAGCCATCCCCAGAAGATATGTGTCATCCAGATGCTCTTCAGTCCGAGGTAGAACAGCGCGCCCACGAGCGCCATGGTGCCGCCGATGTCGATATAGCTCGAGCATCCCGAGAGCCCGAGCATCCACCAGGGGACATTCCGGTCGGCGAGGAAGTAAGCGCCGACATTGGCGGTGGCCTTTTTCTGGACATAGAATCCTATGAGAGCGTTAACAGTGAGAAAGGCAATAACGATCGCGAAGTCGATCGGGTGGAGAGCCATAGGGATCTTTCAGGAGAACTGTGAATCGAACCGGGTATGAGCACCCGATGTAGAACAGCCGGCGGAGCAATGAAGGCCTGTCGATACGGTGAAGCCGTAAAACATGGGGGGAGAGGGGAGTTGCGACGCACACCCCGGAATTACTCAACACACTGAGTTAATTTCCTCAATGTGTTGAGTAAATTTACTCAGCGCTTTGAGCAGAGTCAACATGCGCTGCGTTTTCAGACAGATTAGGAGGGAAAGCTATTGACAAAGGAGGTTCACATACATATATTGTGTGAGTAATAGTCTACGTATATTACGTACATATACAATGTGGGTATTTTGCGGAGAAACCTGTGGCAACTCCAACACTGAAACGAGAGATGAGACGGAAGAATTTCTACATGCCGTCAGAACTTGAACGACGGGCGGAAGTTATTGCCCATGCAATGGGGGTTGACTTCAGTCAGCTCGCGCGCGAAGCGATCCTCCAGATGGTCGAGAGAGAAGAGAAGGCCGCTCTGGAGAAGGAACTGGCGGACGCCTGCAAAAAGTACACGGACTTCAACAAGAAGTTTTCCGGCGAATGGTCGCACTTCGAAACGAGGATTGACTGATGGCAATCCACCGGGGAGACGTATACGATGTGGTTCCTGATCCGTCCGTCGGGAAAGAAATCCAGAAGAAGAAGCCGTGCGTCGTGGTGTCGACGGAGACGTTCAATGACAACGCGGGGCTCGTTGTTGTCTGTCCGCTGACCGAGGGAATGCATCTGACAGCGGATCTCATCCACATTGCCATCGCAAAGGGAGAGGGGGGTACGACGAAAGACTCCATCGTTCTGTGTGACCAGGTCAAGGCCATTGACCAGCTGCGGATTGTCGAAAAGCGCGGCAGCCTGAACAGAGAAGCGATGCAGAAGATCGACAGGGGATTGAGGGCGATCCTTGCCCTGCATTGACGCAGGCTACACCGTCTCGATCTGTTGTCCCGAATCTCCCCCCTTACAACGGTTCCTCGAACCGATCCTTTCCTAAACCCGTACTCTCCCTGATATGACCTCGGGCCCGATGGATCTCTGCGCGCAATACGACTGTGGGAACCATGCGGAAGCTGGGGGAGTTATAAAGGGACCAGTACGTCCGACTCTGATTGCAACGTGACCCGTTCAAGGAGAAATCGTGAAGCTTTTCAGTCTTGTCATCCTCGCCGTAGCCCTGACAGGGTCAGGTCTGGCCCAGTGTTCAGATGCCGGTGTCTGCAGTTTCGGGGGAGGTCATGACACGCCTTCGCATCAGCTCTCGTTCGATTTCGGAACGGGGAAGAGCGACAAAGTGGATGACATCTCGTTTCTGGCGGTGAAGGTCACCGGCGACATCCAGATTCTGGAAAAGTCGCGGCTTACCATTGCCGTTCCGTTCACCCGGCAGTCGGGCCCTGCCGGCACCACGAGCGGGATCGGCGATCTCATCGTTGCGTGGAACCAGCGGTTCACCGACGGCAAGGGAGTGATCGTGGAGGGGCAGATCGGTGCGCGGCTTCCCACCGGGAAAGTGGACAACAGCGGGTTGCCGCAGCGGTATCAGAACGGACTCGGGACCACCGATCTTCTCGTAGGCGTCAACCTGACCAGCGGACCATGGTCGGCTGGGGCCGGTGTCCAGGTGCCCTTTGGCCGGTCGGAGAATCCGTTCGACCGTTTGAAGCGGGGGCAGGATGTGATGCTCCGTGCGGGGTACACGCAGGCATTCGGACCGTTCAGCCTGAATGCCGAAGTGATCGGCATCAAGCGGTTCGGGCTGTCGAGTGTGCGCGATACCGCCGTGCAGACAGAACGGTTCGTGGATGTTGCGGGGAGCGATCAGGGGCAGGTCAACATCGTGATTGCGCCGGGCTGGGCGCTGTCCGACGTTCTTCATATTCAGGCGGCCGGTGCGTTGCCTCTTCTCCAGCGGGAGATCAATATCGATGGGCTGAAGAGGGTGTTTACGGCGAGTCTGGGTGTGCGGCTCATGCTCTAATTGCACCGGTGCCTCAGGGGTCACATTCCGGGGACCTCGATATCCCCCCTTTTTCGTTCTCTGCTTGCGGCTTCTTCCGGCTTGCATCTTACTCCATATACGACTAATTTAGTCCTGTTTCTGAATTCCCTGTCGGCGGCGATGATCCCGTGCAGTTGAACCTCCTTCCCCGGCTGACTCCTATTTCCTTAAGTATGGTGAGAGAGTCACATGACCACAATCCGGTGTGGAATTCTTCTGATGTTCTGCTGTTTGCTAGGGACATCTGCGACCACGGCTGGCGGCGAGCCGGATTCCCTGGCAGAACTCAGCAGGAAGATCGACATCCTTGCAGAAGAGCTGGACCGGTTGAGGGCCGGTGGAGCTGCGGAGCTTCAGCCGCTCCCGGTCCAGGGACTCAGCCCGGGAGCGGGGCGCGTCTACACGATGCAGAAAGCGGGCGTCTCGTTCGCGGGGTACGGCGAAGCCCTATATGAGAACTTCGCGACGGCGCGCGACAACGGGACTGCATCCGGGTTGAAAGACCGGATCGACTTCCTCCGTGCGGTACTGTATGCAGGCTACCGGTTCAACGACTGGATCCTGTTCAATTCTGAGATCGAATTTGAGCACGGGAGCACGGGCAAAGGGGGGGAAGTCTCGGTCGAGTTCGGCTACATCGACCTTGTGCTCTCCCCGTGGCTCACCGTCCGCTCCGGGCTGGTCCTCGTCCCGGTCGGAATCGTCAACGAGAAACATGAGCCCTCCACGTTCTTCGGCACCTCGCGCCCGCTGGTGGAGCGGCTGATTCTTCCCGCGACCTGGAGGGCGGTCGGAACGGGTGCCCTTGGCGAGATCATGCAGGCACTTTCCTACCGGCTGTTCGTGGTCGAGGGCCTGAAAGCTGACGGCTATTCAGGAGCGAACGGCATCCGCGGCGGACGGCAGCACGGGGCCCAGGCGGTTGCCGAGAACTTCGCCGTCACCGGTCGTCTGGAGTTCTCTCCCTCCGTCGGCACAACCATCGGAGCCGACATCTTCGTCGGCAATGCGGGGCAGGGGATGACCGACAGTCTCGGCACGATTGCCGCGATGACGACCGTGGGCAGCGTGCACGGAGAACTCTCCTGGCGGGGACTCGAACTCCGGGGGCTCTATGCTTTCAACCATGTGAGCGACGCGGCGCGGATCAGTGCCGCGAACGGCGGGACGATCGGTTCGCGTATGGAAGGGTGGTATCTGTCGGCAGGGTATGACGTGCTGCCGCACATGCTTCCGACAACAACACATGCGCTCATTCCCTACGCGGTATTCGAGCGGTACAATACGCACGCCGCCGTTCCGGCGGGGTTCTCCGCGAACCCGGCGTATGACAGGCGCACTCTTGCCCTCGGGATCATGTACCGTCCGGATCCCCGCGTCGCGTTCAAGTGGGACTACCGCGACAACTGGAGCGCGGCAGGCACGGCCGCCAACCAGTGGAACGTTGCATTGAACTATCTCTTCTGATACGACATGACACATTTTACACTCTACCTCCTGTTTCTGGTTCTTGTGCCTTCCTGGCTGCCGGCCCAGGAGAAGCCCGGTCCGGAAACCGTTCTGCGGCAGTACTTCGGCCCGAAGGCCGCGATCATACGGGAACGCCTCTTCCTTTCCGGAGAACAGCGGCAGCACATCGCACAGCGCTCACGGACCGCCCTTCCCTCCACGATCATCACCTATTTCCGCGTCACGGTGGGGGACAGTTTGATAGGATATGGCGTGCTGGAATCGGCCGTCGTTCGCACCATGCCCGCGACGTACATGGTGATCATCGGCCCGGACACGACGATCCGTGCCATCGAACTCGTTGCCTTCACAGAACCCGATGACTACCGGCCGTCGGTCCGGTGGCTGGACCAGTTCAGGGGGATGCCGCTTACCGACGAACTATGGATGAAGCGGGGGATCCAGAATATGGTCGGAGCGACCCTCTCGGCGCATGTCCTGACAGGCGGGGCGCGGAGGGCCCTTGCGCTGATCTCGGTTCTTCCTCGAAAGTCCGGGCCATGAAATACATGCAGAACGGCGGGTTCCAATCCCATCCGGTTATGCGGCTCACGCTTGGATTGACGCTGGTCCTCCTCGCTGCGTTCGTCGTCACGAATTTCTTCCTGTATTTTGCCCGGATGGATCTCACCCCGGCTTCCGTCGTGCAGTACTACAACGGGTCGGAGGCGGAGTACCGGCCTGCGCGGTCGTATCAGTCGATGCTGGAAGTCAGCCACGGTCACTTCGCCATGATGGCGGTTGTGCTTCTCCTCCTGACACACCTTGTGATCTTCGCGCCGCTGGCAAAGCGGATTCGGATGGTGCTGATCGTCGGGGTTTTCTCGGCCGCTCTGCTGGGTGAAGTCGCAGGGTGGCTGGTGCGTTTTGTGGACGAAGGATTCGCCCTGCTGAAGGTGGCGTCGTTCGTTGTCCTGCAAACGGGCCTGATCGTGACCATCCTGATTCTGGCGCACTTCCTCTGGCGCGGGCAGAACGGCGGGGAGGAGGAGAAACGGTAATGGACAGGCGCAGGTTCCTGGAGTCGGCGCTGGTGCGCGGATCACTTCTCATCGGCCTCTCCGCGCAGTATGCGGAGTCGTTTTCCCGGAATGCCGCCGCGGGCGGGAGCGGGCACACCGGTGTGGGAGCAGACGGGAGCGTTGTGGTTGAACGTGCCCGGGTCCTGATGGGGACGGTGGTGCGGATCACGGTCTATGCTTCTTCGCAACGGCACGGACACCATGCCATCAACCAGGCGTTTGAAGAGATCGCGCGTCTCGAGCGTCTTTTTTCGGTGTTCGATCCGTCGAGCGACATCAGCCGCATCAACCGTGCGGCCGGGATGAATCCGGTCCGCGTCGATCCGGAAACGATCACGATGCTCGAACGGGCGGGAGAGTGGACAGTGCTCACACGCGGCGCATTCGACGTGACAGTCGAGCCGTGCATGCGTCTCTGGGGGTTCCGGGACGACGCCGATACACGACAGTATCCCTCCGATCGGGAGATTGCCCGGACACTCGATGCCGTCGGAGCGCGGCACCTTGAACTGCATCCGGAGGAATCCACCGCGGGGCTAAACCGAACAGGGTGCGCAATCGATCTGGGAGGTGTGGCGGTGGGGTACGCCGTAGATTGTGCGGTGCGTGTGTTGAAGCGTGAGGGGATCCTGTGTGCCTTTATCAACCACGGCGGCGACGCCTACGCGCTCGGCGCCCCTCCGGGGAGCGATGGATGGCCGGTGATGGTCCCTCATCCGTCCGGGAGGCGCGAGCCCGCCTTCGAGCGGACGCTCAGGGACATGGCGGTTGCCACATCGGCCGACAGCACACAGTTCCGGATGCTCGGTGGAGTCCGCTGCGGGCACCTGATGGATGTTGCGACAGCGCGCCCTTCCGGCGCGGCGCTGAGTGTGACCGTGATCGCAGACGAGGCCATAGCCGCGGATGCGCTTTCCACAGGGTTGTTCTGCCTCGGGGAGACGCGGCCTCCGGCGTCCCCGCCCGGGATAGAAGTTCTTGCATTACTTCCGGAGCTGAGGTGACTGTATGCTTCCGAGGTTGCGTGATCCGTGGATAACTCCGCATTCAGAGAATCGGAAACGGTGACACCCGGCATAAGCAGACCGGCTGAGGAACCGATGCAGGCGAATCCTGGCAGAGGCGAATCGGGACAGGAAGCAGTGAGCCCTCTTCGAGGATCCCTGCTCCTCTACGATGGCCGGTGCGGCTTCTGCAGCGGAATGGTGGGATGGATCAGGCGCCGTGACCGGAAAGGGCGCATAGCATTCGTCCCGGCGGAGAGCCCGGAAGGGATCGACGCACTCTCCCGGTACCCGGAGTGTCAGGATGTCGATTCGGTTGTCTGGGTCGGAGGTGTAGAAGGGAATAGCACCGCGCGTGCTTCGACCCATTCGGAGGCGGTGATACGCGCCCTGGTTTCACTCGGCGGCTTGTGGCGGCTCGCAGCCGCGGCCCGCATCGTCCCCCGTCCCGTCCGCGACGCTGTGTACAACCTTGTCGCACGCAACCGGCATCGTCTTTCACCGCACCGGAGATCCTGCCGGACGTGACGTCCTCAGATTCCCAATTCGGACGTGTCCACATTTGCTCATTTTATGTACACGTTTTCCTGACATGTCCACAACGTGGACATGATTGCAGAGCCGCAGCTATCCCTTGATCCCCCGCCAGACCTCCACCCCCAGCGCCCCGATCACACCCGCATACTCCAGCCACAGCACCACCGCCGACTGCTCCCACACTCCCGTCATCTGATACTCCACCGCCGTCAGCACCGTCAGACTCACCGCCGCGGTGAAGATGATCCCCGACCAGCGCGGGACAAGAGGAAGGAGTGCGGCCAGCCAGATCACATACCAGGGCTGCACGACAGGCGAGAAGAGAAGGAGGAGCAATACGGCATAGTAGCACTTCTGGAGAATCGGCTGCTTTCCGAAGGAGAGGACACCAACCGAAATCAGCAAGAGGAGCGCGCAGATAGCCCGCGAGATCTGGTTCTCGTGGACGACGGCGTTGATGGACTCGAACACCAGGCCGTTGAATGTCCAGTCGCGCGTGTAAATGAACAACGATTCGAACGGGTTCGATGTGAAAACGTACGGAAGAAACTGCAGCACAAGCGGAAGGAGGGGGAGGAGAAGGACCCGCAATCGTGCACCGGCCGACTTCTCCGCGACGAACAGGATGGGGAGGACCACAAGGGCAACCGGCTTCACGGCAAGGGAAAGACCGAGAAGGAGAAGACCGGGAACTTTCCGGTCGCGGATATACAGGATCAACCCGCCGACGAACAACGGGAGGCCGAGGGCGTCGACGTGTCCGTCCAGCGAAAATTGCAGGATGGCAAGCGGCGAGAGTGCGAAGAGGAGAAGGGAGGTTCTTGAGATTCCCAGCGCTCCCGCCGACACCCAGAGGATCCACACCAGCGCCCCCTCCGCCAGGACCAGAACGGCCTTGATTGCCCACACTTCCTCTCCACTCACCTGATAGCAAAGGTAGAAGACCCACTGCGTCAGGGGAAAGTAGACTGTTTTCATGGTGGGGTGGTTCACCCGCTCCGGCAAGCGGTCGGAGTGAAGGGGGGCGAGCTCGGGGTCGTCGGGTGCGAGGCTGTACGGATTGATGCCGGCATCCTGCACTTTCCCGTCCCAGATATAGCGGTACATATCGTCCGACCCGATCGGGTCGAGCGGGAGGAGCGCCAGGCGGAGGAGGGCGGAGGCCGCAATGAGGAGAAGGAGAACGTTGGCCGGGATTTCTTTCCGCCGTATCCATCCTGCACCGAAGAGAAAAAGGAACGATGCGGCGATGAAGAGGGTGGAGTAGATTTCTATGGGCCGCAACGCATAGAGCGACATGGGAAGCGCCACCGGCCGGGAGGGATTGCTTTTTTGCATTATACACTTTATCTGTATGAGAGTCCACGCCGTCGCATAAAGCGGCCACTCCGCCCAACGCTCTTCCCGGACTGTCCATGAAGCTCCGGCTCTTCGTTCTGTGCTCAGCTCTCCCCCTCTCGTTCATCGCCTGCTCCGGCATCGGCACGATCGGAGAGAGGGAGTACCCCGTCACGGTGCGGGGATCGCACTTCGAGAAGAACGGCGCTCCGTATTATGTGGCCGGGACAAACTTATGGTACGGCGCATACCTCGGTGTAACGGATACGACGGGCAACCATGAGCGGCTTGGCCGGGAGCTCGACCGGCTCGCCGCCCTCGGCATCACGAACCTCCGTGTCCTCGCCGGATCTGAGAGCTCGGCTGTCGGCAGGTGCATCTCCCCGGCCTTTCAGAGACGCCCCGGCGAAGTGAACGAAGAGCTCTTGCGCGGGCTCGACCGTCTCCTCGCCGAAATGGCGGCGCGCAGAATGCACGCTGTCCTCTATCTCACCAACTACTGGGAGTGGTCGGGCGGCATGGCGCAGTATGCCGTCTGGGCAAATGGAGGAGGAGGTGTCGATCCCGCCGCCCCGGACCAGGGTGGGTGGCCGGCCTACATGAACTTCGCCGCATCGTTCTATGAAAACCGGGCAGCCAACGACATCTACCGGGAGTACATCCGACGCCTGGTGACGCGGAAGAACACGGTGAACGGCCGGCTTTATGCGGGCGATCCAACCATCATGGCGTGGCAGCTCGCAAACGAACCCCGCCCCGGGACGGTCGGTCCAGAGGGAGAAAAGAACCTCCCCGCATTCATCCGGTGGATCGATGAAACTGCGGCGTTCATTCACGGACTCGATTCGGTGCACCTGGTTTCCTCGGGGAGCGAGGGAACGACAGGGTGCCTCCTTTCCGACGACAACTTTCTCCGTGCGCATGCGTCGCCCCATATCGATTATCTGACATTCCATCTCTGGCCCTCCATCTGGACCTGGTACGACCCGCTCCGTTCCGGCGAAACCCTCCCCGCGGCGATCGACAGTTCGCTCGTCTACATCGCCCGGCATGTGGAGCTTGCCCGGCGGCTCGGGAAGCCGATTATTCTCGAAGAGTTCGGGATGGGGCGGGACGGGGACGTGATGCAGCCCGGTACGGCCACGCGGGCAAGGGATGAGTTCTTCGGGGCCGTCCTTGCCGCCGTATGCGACTCCGCCCGTGCAGGTGCCCCGTTGGCCGGATCGAATTTCTGGGGATGGGGAGGGGAGGGAAGAGCCCGGCAGGCCGACTGGCTCTGGCGCCCCGGCGACCCGTACACGGGCGATCCGCCCCAGGAGCCGCAGGGGTGGAACTCGATTTTCAATGCCGATTCCACTACATTACGCCTGATACAGCATCACGCACGATTGATGCGTGACCTCTCCACTCTGCAACACCGGGACCCGGCGGAATGAAGAAGTTTTTTCAGGTGATGCATGAACGTTAGTCTCGACGGGGACCGGCTCTCTGTGCATGCCGGCGGCAGGAACCGCCTCCGCGGCGGCATCCCCATCTTTGAAGAAGGCGCGGCGATCACCGGGCCGGCCTCGCTCGGCGGCACGGTCGCAAAGTTTCCCGCTGAAGGACACGACGTGGCGGTCGGGATGGCCGGGGCTTCCGATGCCGAAATCGTCACATTCACTCTTTCACCCGGCGGCGCCCATTCACACACGGGCGATCATTTCCTGGGTCTCTTCTTCGAGACCATTACCGACCTGCGCACCGGCGTCACCCTCTGGCGTTACGCACCATGGAAATGCTGGACCAAACCGCTCCGCGTGACATCGCCCGGGGAGATGGAGGAAGACGACATCCAGTTCTTCTACTGGCAGCACGCCGACGGCATGTACGGGGCCGCGATCCCGCTCTGCGGGAAAGGATACCGCTCAACACTCGGCCGTGCCGGCAACCTGTTCGGTGCGAAGGCCCGTGCATTTGCCGATGGCGTGAACACGCAGGAGATCCCGCTGATGAGCGTGGGGTGGGGGAGCGATCCATACCAGCTCTTCCACGACCTCTACGCCGAAGGGTTGCGGCAGATGGGGCTGGACGAAAACCTCCGCGAGCGGAAGAAATTCCCTCCGGCGTTCGACTATCTCGGTGCGTGCTCCTGGAATGCGAGCGACACGGGAAAACTCCTGCGCGAGGATTTTCTCGTGGAGATGGCCGGCTCTCTCGCGGAGAAACATATCCCTGTCCGCTGGCTCCTGATCGACGACGGATGGATGGACAGCGACAACGGACGGCTCAACGCGCTCGCTCCCGCACTCCTCGCGCTTCCCGCGCGGGTTCAAACCGGTGGTACGCGAGTTGCGGGAACGGTTCGGGATTCAGGATGTAGGAATCTGGTACGCGGCGAACGGGCACTGGAACGGCATCAACCCCGATTCACCGCTGGGGCGCGAATACAGGAGCGACCTCTACCTCTGGCAGCAGCGCGAGCGGCAGGATATGCCGGCTTCCCCGATGCAGACCAACCGGTTCCTGTTGCCCTCCTCACCCGGACTCCACAGCTTCTATACCGCATGGAACCGGTTCTTCCGGGAAGAAGGAATTACGTTCATCAAGGTCGACAACCAGTCGGTGACCGAGCGGATGACCGCGGGCCGGATTCCGCTGGACGACCTTGCGCGCGCCCTCCACGACGAAATCAACAACGCCGCGCTCGGCTCATTCGCCGGGGCATTGATCAACTGCATGGCCATGAGCCCGGAGGCCTTTTATCATTTCGGCAGGACGGCCGTCGCACGGACTTCCGAAGACTACTTCGAGTATCATCCAGAGGAAGGGTACAACCTGCAGCGGGGAAACGCCGCGGCCCATGTGATGCAGGGGGTCTACAACTCGCTCTATTTTTCGCAGATGGTCTACACCGACCTCGACATGTTCCAGACGCACAACCCGAACGCCGTGTTTCATGCGCTGGCGAGGGCGCTCTCGGGGGGACCCGTCTACATTTCCGACAGGGTCGGCGAATCACAGCCGGAGATCCTCCGGCCGCTGCATTACGCTGACGGCCTCCTCATACGCACCGATGAGCCCCTTCTCCCCACGCGCGATTGCCTCTTTCAGATCCAGGATCCAGCGCTCTTCAAGGCGTTTTCGCGGAGCGGGGGTAAAGGACTCCTTGCCCTTTTCAATTGCGCCGACGCCGAGAGCGTGGAGGGAACCGTTTCGCCACGGGATGTGGAAGGGCTCCAAGGGGATGAGTTTGCGGTGTACGATCATTTCGGAAAAACGCTCAGGATCATGCGCAGCGACGAGTCCATTCCCGTGCAGCTCGGTCGGCTGGGGTACGGGCTGTATGAAATCGCACCCCTGCGGCACGGGGCGCGCTGCTCGGCCTGATCGACAAGTACAATGCGCCGGGGACGGTGCTGAAAGAAGTTGTGGCTCCCGGTGCGATAAGGGGCGAAGTGCGGGAAGGGGGAGCGTTTGCAGCGGCGGTGAAGAAGCGTCCGCGCGCAGTGCGCATCGACGGCAAAGAGGCGTCGTATGTCCTGTTCGGCGTCTCTCCTGACGATGGAGGTTCCCGGTGCCGGCGTCGTGGCGCCGCATACAATCGAAATCGACTCGAACTCTGACACATTCACTCCTAAGGAGGTCTCGCTGTGTCCATTCTCAGTGGCATCGACTGGCTGGTGATCGCCGCCTACTTCGGCATCATCCTCGGCCTTGCCTGGTGGGTGATCCGGAAGCGGCAGGATACCTCGACCGATTACTTTCTGGCCGGGCGGCACCTCGGGTGGTTCATCGTCGGCGCATCGATCTTCGCCTCGAACATCGGCTCCGAGCACCTCGTGGGGCTGGCCGGGTCGGGGGCGACGGACGGCGTGGCCATGGCCCACTACGAGCTGCACGCCTGGTGCCTCCTGGTGCTGGGGTGGGTGATGGTGCCGTTCTACATGCGGTCGAAAGTGTTCACCAGTGCCGGAGTTCCTCGAGCGGCGGTACTCGCCCATGGCGCGGACCGTCCTGTCGGTGATCTCGCTCGTGGCCTATGTCCTCACGAAAATCGCCGTCGGCATTTTCGCCGGGGGGATGGTGTTCTCCGTCCTCCTCCCGGAAATGTACCTCTGGGGAATGGACAGTTTCTGGATCGGGTCGATTCTGGTGGTGGTTATCACCGGCATCTACACCAGTGCTCGGCGGTATGCGGGCCGTGGCGTACACCGAGACGCTGCAGACGGTTATCCTCATCATCGGTTCGCTGCTGGTGACCATTTTCGGACTGCAGGCGATCGGAGGATGGTCGGGGCTGCGGGCGGCGGTCGATCCGGAGATGTTCAACCTCTGGAAGCCCCTCGTCCCGGCGGGCATGGAAGGGACCTGGGCTCCGGTACGGGAAGCCGGGCGGATGGCATGGTATTTCAACGACAACTACCCCTGGCTGGGAATGCTCTTCTGCGCGCCGGTGATCGGGCTCTGGTACTGGTGCACCGACCAGTACATCGTCCAGCGCGCGCTGGGTGCGCCGGATGAGACCCAGGCACGGCGCGGGTCCATTGCAGCGTCGTTCCTCAAACTTCTCCCCGTGTTCATCTTTATTATCCCGGGTATCATTGCCTTCGCGCTTGCGAAGTCGGGGAACATTCCGGCGCTGCAGGAGCAGTTGATCGGTCCGGACGGACTGGTGATCAGGGACAACGCCCAGAAGGCATTCCCGCTGATGGTGGCACATGTGCTCCCCATCGGCGTGCGGGGACTGGTGGTGGCGGGGTTGCTGGCCGCGCTGATGAGCTCGCTGGCCGGTGTGTTTAATGCCTCGTCCACGCTGTTCACCATGGACTTCTATTCTCGCCTCCGTCCGAATGTGAGCCAGCATCAACTGGTCTGGATGGGGCGGGTTGCCACTGGTGTTATGGTGCTGATCGGTCTGGCATGGATCCCTGTGATTCAGGGTGGGAAAGGGTTGTACGATTATCTGCAGGGAGTGCAGGCCTACCTTGCGCCGCCGATTTTCGTGGTCTTCTTCTTCGGAGTGTTCTTCAAGCGGCTCAATGCAAAAGGCGCGCTTGCGGCATTGGTTACGGGTTTTGTCCTCGGGCTCCTACGGCTTGCCATCGATACGCCCGTGAAGCTGCAACAGGGATTCGCGTATGACAACGGATCGTTCCTCTGGATCATGAACAACGTCTACTTCCAGTACTACAGTATCGTAATCCTGGTCATCAGCGCGCTGGTGATGGTAGTGGTGAGCATGATGACGGCACCGCCCACATACGAGCACATTGGCGGGCTTACGTACGGTACGTTGTCCGAGGCAGACCGGAAGACTTCGCGCTCCAGCTGGAAAGGTGGCGACGTGATCGCGTCGGTCATCGTCGTCCTGCTCATTATTGCGGCGTATCTCACCTTTGTCGGCTGAGCCGGTTGACCGGTACGCGAGCCGGGAGACCCGGAGCCTTTTGCGGAACCTGCACCGCCTCTCCTCGCATGCACTCCTGTTCGGCATGCAGGATACGACCGGATACGGCGTGGGGTGGACCGGAGACAATGAGCGGTCGGACGTACGGGACGTGTGCGGCGACTATCCGGCGCTCTTCGGTGAGGACCTCCGCAGGGTGGAGCTGGGGGAGGATGTTGAGGGCATTAGCGAACGGATACGGTGGGCGTATCTCCGCGGCGCTGTCGTCACGCTCTCATGGCACATGCACGATCCATTGAACCGGGGGTACGAAGCGAAGAGTGTCGGGGGGAGCGGATTGTGGCGTCAATACTTCCCGGCGGCGCCCGGCATGAAGAGTACAGGGCGAAGCTCGGGCGGATTGCGGACTTTCTGTCTATCCCTCCGCGGCCTGCACGGCGAGGCCATTCCGGTGATCTTCCGTCCGTTTCATGAGCACACCGGCAACTGGTTCTGGTGGGGGAGTGCTCTTGCACAGATCCGGAAGAGTATCGTGCGCTCTGGGAATTCACATTCAAGTATCTGCACGACGACCTGAACGTCCACAACCTGCTCTGGGCGATCTCTCCGGCATTTTCCGACGTCCTGGCAGAGGGCGACTACTGTCCGGCGTACCCGGGGGATCAGTATGTCGATGTTGTCGGGGCCGACACATACTTCGACAAGGCGGTAGCGCCCGGACAGATCGAAACATTTCAGAATCGTCTACGGCTGATCGTGGCGTTCGCGCGGGAGCGTGGGAAGCTGGCTGCATTGACGGAGGTGGGGCAGGAGGGGATCCCGATGGAGAAGCTGGTTCACGGAGGCGCTCCTCCGCCCGATCGCGGATGACGCCGTCAACCGGCATCTGTCGTACGCCATGGTCTGGAGAAACGCCGACGTGAAGCATCATTACGCACCGTATCCCGGCCACGCGTCCGTCCCCGATTTTCTCAAGTTTTATGCAGACCCCTTCACGACGTTTCTGTGGGACCTTCCGCCGATGTACGGGCCGGCACTTGACTCTTCAATTCCCGTTCCCATATTATAGAGAATACAAACAGTCCGGCCCCGCAGTTGCTATGAAGATGTTGCTGTTGTCTCTCGCTGTTGCCGCTTTTGCAGCGCCCCTCACTGCGCAGGAATCCCTTCCCTTTGCTGATTCGCTGATGGAGCGGCAGGCATTTACGCTTCTTTTGCTTCCCGATTCTGCGGCGGCGCGGATCTCCATCCGTGTATACCACTCATGGGTGACGGCACGAGGCCCGGGGCGGTGCTTGTGGATGCATATGAGGATGTCGGGTATCAGAACGTGAGCTGGACAGCGGACGTGGGATCGGGGGTGTATTATTTCCGCCTCCTTGCCACGCCGCGGAGTGATCCGGGGCGGAATTTTTCGGGGGCGAAGAAGATGGTGTTGATGCGGTGACGGGTGCACAACGGGAGCGCCACTTCTTCGTGTTTACATGCTGGAGTGTTGACACGCTTCCCTGTTCGCACCTGTTTGCAAATGTTACCACCTCCGCCACAACTTGACATTTGTCTCGCCGTTTCATAGTATTGCGGCGCAGGGGGACTTCCATACCAGCCTCCTTTTCGATCGGTCTCCCCGTGTTCCAGCACTCCTTTCCCTTATGCTGTACGTAGCTGTCGACCCTTCATGCCAGTGAGGTTCGCCATGAACCGCCCCACCTTGCTCTTCTGCTTTGTGCTTGTGCTCTTTTCTGCCGTCCAGTCCCCGTCGCAATGGAAGCACGTGCGTGCATTTCCTTCGACGGATTTCCGACCCGGCTCAGGTGTCCATGGACTCGCTGTCGATCCCGACGGCAAAGTCTGGGTGCAGCCGTTCGGCTACACGGGAACAATTTTTGATGGAACTACCGACCGGCCTGTACGTCAGATATTCGTCTTCAATCCCGACGGGACACCCGCGCCTTTCTCCGGGTTCTCCACGATCGCGGTCGGACCTGACACGGATACACTCTTCTCGGATGCCCGCGGGTTGCGGACCGACCACGAGGGGAATGTCCTCATCGCCACCCAAAACGGCAGACTGTACAGAGTCAACTACCTCAACGGCACGGGCATGAACAGAGCAGTCGTTTCGCCGGGCATGTCGCTCACCGCCCCGTGCGTGACGGGTACAGGCGAGGTCATCGTTGGCAATGTAGCTTTCGGCACCAATGTCGTCATTCTGGACGAGGACCTCACGTTTCTCAGGTCCGCGTTCGGCCCGACAAATGTCTATGCGCGCTCGATGGAGGTGACCAAGGAGGGTAACGACGTCTACTGGGGCGGTTATCCCAACCACTGCGTATACAAATACCACAGCGACAACGGGACCCTGGGGCCGTACGCACTGCAGGACACAGTCCTGAAGGGCTTCGACGCCGAGTCATTCTGCTGGAACCCGAAGACAGGACATCTCTGGGCCAGCGCCGGATCATACACCGATCTTCCGAATAGATACCCAGAGTTGACAACGTCGTTCACCCCCGGCAGCTGGTATGCTTACGACACGATGACGGGGACCATCAAAGACAGTTTGTTGTGGCAGTTCACATTTCCCGAAAACGTCTGGGAGCGGCCGCGGGCGATCGCCTTCAGCCCTGGAGGTGACACAGCGTACGTCGGGGTCTATGGATCCGGTCAGATCATCTCGGTACGGATGTATTGCAATCCGTCAGTTGCGTTTGTCTCTCTCGAATCACCCAACGGCGAAGAAACATGGCTGGCGGGAAGCACGCACGCCATCCGGTGGACATCAAACCTGGTTGCCAACGTGGCAATTGAGTACTCCGTGAACAATGGGGCAAGCTGGACCACAATCACGCCTTCCAGTCCGGCCGCAGTCGGAAGCTATTCCTGGATTGTGCCAGCTGTCCCGTCGACAGAATGCCTCGTCCGGGTAACGGATGCGGCGCAGGGTTCACGGACCGACGCAAGCGATGAATCGTTCACAATCTCCATCACGGGACCTCCCCAGGAGGTGGAACCGAACAACACCGCAAGTCAGGCACACATGCTTGCGTACGGTGACTCCATCGATGCGATCATTGACCCTCCGACTGATGTCGACTACTTCTCCTTCACCGCATCCGCCGGCGACACTGTTGAGCTTTTTGCCGTGAACACCGATTCGCCGGTGGACATTCAGCTCTGGCTCTACAACGGGAACGGTGATCTGGTTGCCAATAATGACGACTACTTGACGAACACGCAGTGCCGTCTCATCTACGTCGTCGGACTGGGAGGGACGTACTACGTCCGGTGTGCGTACTACAACAGGCCGGGGGATTTCCCCAACAGAGCCGGAACGGGCTCTGGTGATGAAATCATCGCACGATCCGCGGACCGCCTTCAGTCGCCGGCCGCGGGCATCTGGTCATACCGCCTATGGGTGCGCAGGTTCACGCCTTCCGCACCTCATATCGAATCCACCCGGCATCACCACTGTATGTGCCACCGAGGCCCTTCTCATCGTGCGTTTCTTTCCCAACGGTCTCCCGACGGCTGTCAGCGCGGAGTTCGGGACGACGACGGCGTATGGGTCGACTGTCGTGGCTGCTGGGAGCCCCGTGAACGGGCTCTGGGATGAGGGCGCCCAGCTGGTGCTGTCGCCGTTGAGTCCGGGTACCGTCTATCATTGCAGAGTGGTGGCCGAGAACGCACTGGGAGCAGTCTATAGCGATGACATGACCTTCGAGACTCCGCCTGCATCGAGCCAATGGTCGGTTGCAAACATCGGCAACGGCTTTGGGCTCCTGAGCGTAGACTATGCCGATCCGTTGCATGGCCGGGCGGTGGGTTGGGACCGTAATAGCATGCTGACCACCGATGGCGGAACGACGTGGCAATTCGCCTCTGCGGAGGGAATTGTCCCAGGGTGGCATTTCGAAAGTGTGGCAATGCACACTGCTACCTCCGCAACGGTGGTGGGGTACACAATCTTGAGAGTCACAAACAGCTACAACTGGACAGGGCAGTCCAACCCGAGCTCGCAGTATTTGCGCTCGGTTGCGTTCTCCACCCCGCAGTCCGGGTTTGCCGTGGGCAACATGGGAGCCATTGTGCACACTGCAGACGCAGGGAACCTCTGGTCGGCGCAGACAAGCGGGACCTCTGCGCAGCTTC